>CAVWOI010000040.1:0-6692 GCA_963756245.1 uncultured Alphaproteobacteria bacterium | reverse complement strand
TGCGTTCGACGCCGCAGCTTTGCGCAACCTGCAGTGCCGCCGTTCGCGCCCAGTCGAGGGTCCTCTGCGAGACGTCCGGCGCACGCCGGCTCTTGCCGCTGTCACAGGCGAAGCCGGCGAGGCTCCAGCCCATGGTGCCGTTGCGCAGCGCCACCACCTTGTTGGGCACGCCGGCATTGATCAGCGATTGCGCGCCGATGATGCTGCGGGTGCGGCCGGCGCAATTGACCACGATCATGGTGTCCGGCGACGGCGCGATCTCGCGGGCGCGCAATACCAGTTCGGCGCCGGGTACATTGACGCCGGTCGGGATCGAGACGCGCGAGTATTCATCGAACGGACGGCTATCGAGCACGACGATGTCGGCTTTGTCGCGCAACAGCTGTTCAAGCTCCGCCGCCGCGATATTCGGCGTGCCGCTTTCGTGCTCGATATATTCGCCGAACGCTTTGCTCGGCACGTTGACGCCGGAGAACAGCTCGTATCCGGCCGCCGCCCAGGCGTCGATGCCGCCGTCGAGAATGGCGAGATCCGAATAGCCGTTGCGGGCCAGGATCGCCGCCGCGCGGCCGGCGGCATCGTCGCCATCGTCGCACAGCACGATACGCGTGGACCGGCGTGGCACCAGCTGGGCGAATTTCAGCTCGAACCGGCTCAGCGGGATCGAGCGCGCCAGCAGCAGATGGCGCTGCGAAAAGATCAGCTCTTCGCGGACGTCGACGAGAGCAAGCTCGCCGCCGTCGCCGATCATGCGCCGCAGGTCGGCCGGGCTAACCGCGGATGCGCTCACCGACAGCCGTCACGTCGCCTGCTGCGGCGTCATGGGATGCACGGCGCCGGTCTTCAGGTCGAAGCGCACGCGATTGATTTTGTCGAGATTGGTCCCGGTGACGCGGACGAAGCGCGAATAGTCGGGATAATCGATCGAGTGAATCTTGCCGTCCTGATAGATGCCGGCATGGCCGGGCTCCAGGCGGTATTTCTTCACCGGCTTGAGCTTGGCGTGGGCCTCGTCGCCGCCATTGTCCTCGCGCTCCCATTCGATCATGTCGGTGTAATGGGTGGCCTGGCCGTAGATCGCCCACGACTCGCCATGGTCGTGCGGCGGCGATACCCGGGCTTTGTCGTTGATATGGGCGAGGATCTGGAAACCGAGCTTCGGGTCCTCGTAGAGCACGTGCAAGCCGCGCGGCGCGTCCTCGCAATGCTTGCGGACGAAATCCGAATTTTGCAGCAATTGCTCGAGCCGGGTGCGGACTTGCTCGCGCCCGTCCGGACCCGGATCGCGCGAGAGAATGGAACGGCAGTCCGATATGAACTGATCGAGCTCATAGGCCATGGCGTCACTCCTCAAGGGGATTTGCTTGGCGCCTAGTTTCGCGCATCGGCAGGCTGAGCGCCAGCGTCACCTTGCCGGTTGGTTTGGCCCCGCGAGCCGTTACATTACATCACATGTTCGGTCTGCCCAGGATCAATGATCGGCCGCGCAATGTGCGGCTGGACACGCTGGTTCGCCTGCGTTGGCTCGCGGTTTTGGGCCAATTCGGCGCCGTGCTGGTGGTCCATTTCGGCCTCGAATTCGAGGTTCCGATCTGGGCCTGCCTCGCCGTCATCGCACTGTCGGCGCTGCTCAACGTGGCGCTGCGCTTAGGCTTCCGCGAGACGCAGTGGCTCGAACCCGACCGGGCCGCGTGGCTCTTGGGCTTCGACATCGCCGAGCTCGGGGCGCTGCTCTACCTCACCGGCGGCCTGGAGAACCCATTCGCCTTCCTGCTGCTCGGGCCGGTGCTGATCTCGGCGACCGCGCTGCCGCCGCGCATGACGCTTTTGATCGGCACCTTCGCCATGGTCTGCGCCACGGTGCTGGTCTTCGTCCATTACGACCTGCCGTGGGACGCCGAAGACCCGCTGCAGCTGCCGGAAATCTACATGGTCGGGGTCTGGCTCTCGATCCTGCTCGCGATCGGCTATATCGGCGTCTATACGTGGCAGATCGCCGAGGAAGCGCGCCAGATGTCCGATGCCCTGGCGGCGACCGAGCTGGTGCTGGCGCGCGAGCAGCATCTGTCGCAGCTCGACGGCCTCGCCGCCGCAGCGGCCCACGAGCTCGGCACGCCGCTCGCCACTATCACCGTGGTGGTGCGGGAAATCGAGCGGGCGCTGGATCCGAAATCGCCTCATGCCGATGACGTGAAACTCTTGCGCGAGCAGGCGCAACGCTGCCGCGAAATTTTGGCCAAGATCACCGAGCTGCCCACCGGCGAGCCGTTCGACCGCACCCCGTTGTCCGCCTTGATCGAAGAGGCCGTCGCCCCGCACCGCAATTTTGGCATTGCGATCGGCGTGACCTTGCCGCCCGACCGCAGCAGCGAGCCGTCCGGCGCGCGCAATCCGGCGATCCGCTATGGGCTGGGCAATCTGATCGAGAACGCGGTGGATTTCGCGCACCGCCGCGTCGAGATTTTCGCGCAATGGACCGACGAGGAGGTCAGCATCATCATCAGCGACGACGGGCCGGGTATCGCGCCCGAAGTGATCGACCGCCTCGGCGCACCCTATGTGACCCACCGGCGGCCGGGACCGCGCGGGCCGGACGGCGACGAGGACGCGGTGTTCGGGCTGGGCTTGGGCTTTTTCATCGCCAAAACGCTGCTGGAGCGCTCGGGCGCCAAGCTTTCGCTGACCAATCAGGCCCCGCCGCTGCACGGCGCCACCATTAGCGTTACCTGGAGCCGGGCCGATTTCGAACGGCCGTTGGCGCCGCCGCCTCTTGAGCCGGCCGCCCAAGCCTCCTAATTGTTATGAAGGCATTGGCCCGGGCGTTGATGCAGGGGGCAGGAGATTATTGGTGGAGCTTGAGATTGCCATGACCACTGCAACGGCCGCGGCGCTGCCGAACGAGCGCTCACTCCTGATCGTCGAAGACGACAAATCGTTCCTGCAACGCCTCGCCCGCGCCATGGAAGGCCGCGGCTTCGTGGTGACCACGGCGGAATCGGTCGCCGACGGGCTGTTGCAGGTCGAGAAAGCCGCGCCCGCCTTTGCGGTGGTCGACATGCGGCTCGGTGACGGCAATGGGCTGGACGTCATTTCGGCGATGAAAAAGCGCCGGCCGGAAGCGCGCGCCATCATCCTCACCGGCTACGGCAACATCGCAACCGCGGTGAATGCGGTAAAACTCGGCGCGGTCGATTATCTCGCCAAGCCGGTCGACGCCGACGACGTCGCCGCGGCGCTGCTCGCGCTCGACAACAGGAAGATCGAGCCGCCGGAAAATCCGATGTCGGCGGACCGCGTGCGCTGGGAGCACATCCAGCGCATCTACGAATTGTGCGGCCGCAACGTTTCGGAAACCGCCCGCCGCCTCAACATGCACCGCCGCACCCTGCAGCGCATCCTCGCCAAACGCGCGCCCAAATAACGTTAGATTTCGACGCTGAAAGTAAGATCGTTAGACTTTTAGACATTCCATTGACCGGCGGCTAACCGGATTGGCGCCATTGGGCGTAAATAGCCCGGTATTTCTGCAATCGTATTAAGTCAAATTTCGCAGGCGTGGCCTGAGACTGCCGACAACCAGAAAACGGGTTTGTAGGCGGTGATATGATGTTCGAACAGCGAAGCCCGCTCGGCTCGGACCAGGATTTCTCGGCGATCATGAACGCTAAGCGGCATGCCATGCCGCGGCTCCTGGTCATCGACGACGACAATCTGCATCGCATGATCATCTGCCGGGTCGCCGCCAAGGCCGGCTTTATGCCGGCCGGTGCGGCGAGCTACGACGAGGCGGCGAAGCTGGCGCAGGAAACCGCGTTCGACTGCATCACGCTCGACCTGTCGCTCGGCAATCATGCCGGCAGCGAAATGCTGCATCACCTGTCGATGCTCGGGTCGACGGCGCCGATCATCGTCGTCACCGGTGCCGACTATGCGACTTGCAAGGAGACCGTGAAGGTCGCCGAGAGGCTCAATCTCGATATCTGGGAATGCATCCCAAAGCCGGTCGATCTGGTGATGCTGCGCCACTTCCTCGAGCGGCTCAAAGCCTCGTGGAACACCGTGGCGGTCGCTGCGTAACACTTAAAGCTTTCAGAATTCTCCAGCGTAAGGTCCCTGCGGATCGGCCAGCGCCTGCAGGCGCAGCGCCGCCGCATGGGCAAAGCGCAGCATGATGCTCTTGCGCGTCGCCGCCGGCAGCCGGTGTTCCGGCGCCTCGCACATGATCGATGCGCCGAAGGCGTCCGCGACGATGAGACCGGCATCGGCGGGGAAAATTTCGCACGGCACCTCCGCGATGGTGGCGAAAAACAGCCGGTCGCAATGCAGCCGGTAATCCATCCACTTCTGGTCGGCGCGGAAATCGGCCACCGACGATTTGATCTCGACGATGACGATCTCGCCGTCGCCGCCGAGCGCCACCAGGTCGGCGCGCCGGCCCGACGGCAGCGGCAATTCGCTGACCACGCAATAGCCGAGCGCATGCAGGTAACGCGCGGTGCCGCGGGCGATCGCCAGCGCGGTCTGTGATTGCCGGCCGTCAACCGGCAAAGCTGCCGCCATTGAGCTCAGTGTCATCGCCAGGATTCCAGGCAAAGGCGGATTTGACAGCGGACGGTACGGAACCTTACGCACGCCACGCACTCCGGAAAACGCGATACAGCCGAGACCTGCCGATACACGGCAGGTGTCATTTTGGCGTACCGGCGCGGTCCGGGAAAGCCCCCGCCAAGGCCGCGCGCGAGGCGCCGATCACACCCCGCTCGGTGATGAGACCGGTGACCAGCCGCGCCGGCGTCACGTCAAAACCGTAATTCGCCACCGCCGAGCCGTCGGGCACGATGCGCACGGTTTCGATGCGGCCGTCGGCGGTGCGGCCGGTCATGGTCGCAACCTCGTCGGCGTCGCGTTCCTCGATAGGAATCTCGGCCACGCCGTCGGCGACCGTGAAATCAATGGTCGGCGACGGCAGCGCCACATAGAACGGCACATTATTGTCGCGGGCCGCGAGTGCCTTCAGGTAAGTGCCGATCTTGTTGCAGACGTCGCCATTGGCGGTGACCCGGTCGGTGCCGACGATGACCAGATCGACGGCGCCGTGCTGCATCAGATGGCCGCCGGTATTGTCGGTGATCACGGTGTGCGGCACGCCGTGCTGGCCGAGCTCCCAGGCGGTGAGCGAGGCGCCCTGGTTGCGCGGCCGGGTTTCGTCGGCGAAGACGTGAATCGGAATGCCCTTGTCGTGCGCCAGATAGATCGGCGCCGTCGCCGTGCCGACGTCGACGGTCGCCAGCCAGCCGGCATTGCAATGGGTCAACACGTTGACCCGCTCGCCCGGCTTCTTGCGCGCGGCGATGGCTTCGATCAGCGGCAGGCCGTTGCGGCCGATCGCGGTGTTGATGGCGACGTCCTCGTCGCAAATCTGGGCGGCGCGCCGATAGGCGGTGGCGGTGCGCTCGGCGCGCGGCCGGTTGCGGACCGCGGCCACCATCTCGTCGAGCGCCCATTTGAGATTGATCGCGGTCGGGCGCGTGGCGAGCAGCGTCGCATAGGCCCGTTCTAGCGCTTCATCGGAGGCGTCGGCGCGCAGCGCCAGGCAAATGCCATAGGCGGCGGTGGCGCCGATCAGCGGCGCGCCGCGGATCACCATGGCGTGGATGACGTGCGCCGCTTCCTCGAGCGTGACGAGGCGCGCAGTGGCAAAGCGATGCGGCAGTACCGTCTGGTCGATCACGCCGACCGACCAGCCGTCCGGCTCCAGCCAGATGCTCCGCATTGGTTTGCCGTCGACTTTCATGGCGTTCCACTAGCAGATTCCGGCGAACTGTCGATTTGTAATTGCCATGTCGTAATTACCATGTCGTATTTACTGTGGCGGCTTGCTCGCGGGGCAGCCTTGCCGCAATCTGGCGCGGAAAGCTGGGAGCCGCCGATGGCGACAATCGATTACGAAGCCGAATATAACAATCGCGCCCGGGTGCCGGAGCATGCGGAGATTTTCGCTCGCTGGATTCGCGACGCCGAGCTTTATCGCGCCGACACGCTCAAAGCGGGCCGCGCCGAGCTCGGCCTGGCCTACGGCGAGACGCCGCGGCAATACCTCGATCTGTTCCATGCGCAGGCCGGCGCCGCCGCGCCGCTGGCGCTGTTCATTCATGGCGGCTATTGGCGCTCGCTCGATCCGTCGATGTTCAGCCACATGGCGCGCGGCTTGAACGCGCGCGGCATCACGGTCGCCGTTGCGGGTTATGATCTATGCCCGATCGTCACGATTGGCGACATCATCGAGCAAATGCGCCGCGCTTGCCTGTTCCTGTGGCAGCGGCTCGATCGGTGCATGTTCGTCGTCGGTCATTCCGCCGGCGGGCATCTTGCCGCAGCCATGGTCGGCACCGACTGGCCGTCGCTTTATCCGAAGGCGCCGGCCGGTCTGACACCCGCCGGCTACGCGATCTCCGGCCTGTACGATCTCACGCCGCTCCTTGGCGTGAGCACGAACCAGGATTTGCGGCTCACAGCCGAGGATGTGCGCAAAGTCTCGCCGGCATTTTGGCCGATTCCCCCCGGCCGCACCTTGGATGCGGTCGTCGGCTCGCTGGAATCGAGCGAGTTCAGGCGCCAGAGCCAAGTCATCGTGCAGGCGTGGCAAGGCGCGGCGAAGATGCGCTACGAGGAGATCGCCGGCACCAACCATT
>CAVWOI010000039.1:0-46570 GCA_963756245.1 uncultured Alphaproteobacteria bacterium | reverse complement strand
ACAGCGCCGGCACCGCGATCGGCACCGTGCCGGTGGTGTCGGTGTAGAACCGCGGATGCGGCTCCGTCCGCACCGCCCAGTCCGTGCCGACTTTCAGATCGAGCAGCAGCTGATGGGTATAATAGTCGCTGCCGAATTTGCGGAACGGCGGCCATTCCAGATCGTCATCGGGCGCCTCGCCGAAGTCGCCGTCGAAATGCAGCACGCCGTTTTTCTGTGAGACGTGCAGCTCATTCTCATAGGGGTAAAAGACCTCGATGCCGTATTGCGCCCCTTCGGTGAAAGGCGCGCAATGCCAGGCATATTCGTGCGAGCCGTCGGTGCGCGGCGCCGGCTTGCCGGCCCAGCCCGGCATTTCGAGCTTGGTCTTGCGCGGCCGCAGGCCCGGATTGACCAGCCTGTATTTGATATCCTGCATCTGCGATCCCCCATGTGGCCACGCGATATCCGGCTGCCCAAGGAAATCGGCGCCGGCGCAAAGAGTTCCATATTCGCTTGCGGCGAGTTGGGCAAAACGCCGCAAAAGCCCGAAGAATCAGGCCTTTGGCGCTGCTTGAACCCCTTGTTCCACAACGCCATATTACCAAAGCCGCCTGGAATCGTTCCCGGCGGCGCATTGGGGCGCCGTAAGGGCCCCGCAAAGTCGCTGACTAAGGACTTTGAAACCATGTCCAGGGTTTCGTCGCTATCAAGTCCCTTCCTGCTTGGCTTCGACGAGATCGAGCGCGTGCTCGACCGCGTCGGCAAGGCCGCGGAGGGTTATCCTCCTTACAACATCGAGCGCATTGCGCGTGACGGGAACAGTCCGGAACGGCTGCGCATTACATTAGCGGTCGCGGGCTTCACCCGCGACCAGCTCGATGTCAGCATAGAGGAGAGCCAACTCGTCATCCGCGGCCGGCAACAGGACGACAAAAGCCGGCAATACATCCACCGCGGCATCGCCGCGCGCCAATTCCAGCGCACCTTTGTGCTGGCGGACGGCATGGAGGTATTGGGGGCGGACTTGAAGAACGGATTGCTGTCGATCGATCTGGTGCGCCCGCAGCCCGAGCGCATCGTTAAATCGATCGCAATCAATGCCTGCGACGATTGAAACCCGGTAGGACTCGACAAAAAAGGAGTCGAGGGCCATGTCTAGTGAAATGACCATGTCACCTGAAATGAACCGTACCGAAAACGATATATCTCCCGAAGCGCTCGCCCATCTCGGCGACGGCCGCATTGCTTACGTCAAGGCGATCCGCTCCGAGGACGTCGCCGCACTATTCCCGCAGATGCAGGTGCCGAAGCTGGCGCCGGGCGTAAAGCTGTTCGCGCTGCATGCCGCCGACGGCACCCCGATCATGCTCACCGACAGCCGCGAAGCCGCGGTCGCCAATGCCTGGAGCCAGGAGCTCGAGACGGTCAGCGTGCACTGATTACCTGTCATGCCCGCGCAAGCGGGCATCCAGTAATCCCGGCGTTTCTGGAAAATCTGAAAGCTTTGCGCTTACTGGATCGTCCGCCTTCGCGGACGATGACAATTCGCTACGCGGCTGAGGCCGATGGCATCGCCAACACCGCGTACAACGATTCGGCGTCGTGCGAAGCGCGCAGCTTGTGGACGACCGCGGGCTCGCGCAACAGCCGCGCGACGCGGGCCAGCGCCTTGAGGTGATCGGCGCCGGCGCCTTCGGGCGCCAGCAGCAGAAAGATCAGGTCGACGGGCTGGCCGTCGAGCGCCTCGAAATCGATCGCCCGGTCGAGCCGCGCGAACAATCCGAACAGGCGGGCGAGGTTCGCCATCTTGCCGTGCGGAATGGCGATACCGTTGCCGATGGCCGTGGAGCCGAGCTTTTCGCGCTGCATCAGGATCTCGAAAATGGCCTTCTCGCTCTGGCCGGACAGCACGGCGGCGCGCGCCGCAAGCTCGTGCAGCGCCTGCTTCTTGTTGTTGACCTTGAGCGCAGGCAGGATCGCGTTCGGTGCAACGAGATCGTTGAGCGGCATGAAAGTGACCTGAAAGCGAAAGTGACCTGGAAGCTAAAGTGACCTGGAAGCGAAAGTGACCCGGAAAGCGTAACCGGAGCCCTTAAGGCTCGTGCGTTATCGATGCAGATGGACCTGTACCCTAACTGTCATGGGGCATGATCGTTTCCCGAAAATCGTCGCCGGTTTTTCGGTTCATGCGTCGTAAGGGCGGCGGACCATAGGGAGCGGCCACCCCGGCGTCAATGGGATTCCGCCGCCGCCGCGGCCGGCGCCGCCGGCGGATCGATCCAGCCGAAATGCCCGTCGGCGCGCCGGTAAACGATATTGATGCCGCCATGAGCGGCGTGGCGGAACACCAGGACCGGGGCGCCGGTCATGTCGAGTTCCGTCACCGCGTCGCTGACCGAAAGCTGCTTCAGCCGGGTGATGGATTCGGCGATGATGACCGGCGTGAAGCCGTCGATTTCGGTCTCGCTCTCCGGCTCGGGCGCGGCGATGATATAGCTTGCGGCATCGATCGCCGGCCGCTCGTCGGCACGCTCGGCGCGATGATCCTTGAGCCGCCGATGATAGCGGCGCAGCCGCTTCTCGATCCGCAACGCCGCCTGGTCGGCGCTGGCATAGGCATCGGGCGCCATGCCTTCGGCGTGTAGCGTGATCTTGGAATCGAGATGGATGGCGCATTCGGCGCGGAAACCAAAACCGTCCCGCGCCAAGGTCAGGTGCCCGGAATAGCCGCCGTCGAAATACTTGGCCATGGCCTCGGCGACGCGGTCGTTGATGCGGTCGCGCAAGGCCGTGCCGACGTCGAGATTTTGTCCGGAAATGCGAAATGACATGGCAGCAGCCTCCGCTACAGCATCATCCCCGCTTTACTTGAGCTAGGTATCGGGGCGGGTCGTGTCAACGAAACCTTTCCGCCACCGCGTAGCGAAGCGTAGCGGGGGAGGGGGACCGCCCGAAGCTCGCGAAGCGAGCGCAGGGTGGTGGAGGGGGCGTGCGGCAAAGAGGTTTACTCAGGCGATCGAAGGACGGCTCAGCAGAGCGCCCCCTCCACCGCGCTGCGCGCGGTCCCCCTCCCCCGCACTTCGTGCGGGGGCGGATGAAGAGGATCACCCCGCGGCGGCGCCCTGTTTCTCGCGGCGGCGCTGCACCGATGATGGAATGCGCATCGCCTCGCGGTATTTGGCGACCGTGCGCCGGGCGATATCGATGCCGGCCTCGCGCAGCTTCTCGACGATGGTGTCGTCGGACAACACGTCGCTTACCGGCTCGGCGTCGATCAGTTGCTTGATGCGGTGCCGCACCGCTTCCGCCGAATGCGCCTCGCCGCCGTGCGAGGCGGCGATCGCCGAGGTGAAGAAATATTTGAGCTCGAATATGCCGCGGCTGGTCGCCATGTATTTGCTGGCGGTGACACGCGACACCGTCGACTCGTGCATGCCGATGGCCTCGGCGACGGTCTTGAGGTTGAGCGGGCGTAGGTGCTCGACGCCGCGGGCGAAGAACGCATCCTGCTGGCGCACGATCTCGTTGGAGACTTTCAGGATGGTGCGGGCGCGCTGGTCGAGCGCGCGCACCAGCCAGGTGGCGCTCTGCAGGCATTCGGCGAGGTAGGATTTTTCGGTGTCGCGCCGCGTCGTCGCCGACACTTCGGCATAGTACCTCTGGTTGACCAGCACTTTCGGCAGCGTGTCGGAATTGAGCTCGACGATCCAGCCGCCGCCGGGTCCGGGCCGCACGAAAACGTCGGGCACGATCGGCTGCACGAGTGCCGAACCGAACGCCAAGCCGGGCTTCGGATTGAGGCGGCGGATTTCCGCGATCATGTCGGCGAGGTCCTCGTCGCCGACGCCGCAGATTTTCTTCAGCGCGGCAAAATCGCGCCGCGCCAACAGATCGAGCCGCGTGATCAAGGCCGCCATCGCCGGGTCGTAGCGGTTCTGCTCCTTGAGCTGGATCGCCAGGCACTCGGCGAGATCGCGCGCACAGACGCCGGGCGGATCGAAACTTTGCAAAATGCCGAGCACGGCGCCGATCTCGGTGACGCCGGTGCCGAGCTTTTCCGCGACCGTCGCCAGGTCGCTCGTCAGATAGCCGGCCTCGTCGACCAGATCGATGAGGTAGTTGCCGATCATGCGCCGCACCGGATCGACGATCTCCAAGGTCAATTGCTCGCGCAGCCAATCCGCCAGCGTGGTCTCTGCCGAGACGAAGGCCTCGAGATTGAACTCGCCTTCGTCGCGGCCGCCGGAGCCGACGCTGGCCCATTCCGAATAGCCTCCCGGTGCGTCGGCGGTGCGCTGGCGGCCCGGCTCGGCGTCATCGGGAACTGAGGTGTCGTCGATGTGGTCTTCGGCGCGCTCGGTTTTGGCCTCGCCATTGGCCGCGCCGTCGCTGCCGTTCCAAATCTCGCCGGCCTCGGCCGGCTTGTCGGCCGATTGCGCGCCGTTGGCCTCGGGCGCCGCCTCGCCGTCGGCGTTGCCCGGCTCGAGCAAGGGGTTGCGCTCAAGCTCGGCGTCCACATAGGCGACCAGGTCGAGATTGGAGAGCTGCAACAGCTTGATGGCTTGCATCAGCTGCGGCGTCATCACCAGCGCTTGGCTTTGCCGGATCTGGAGTTTTTGGGTCAGCGCCATGAAGGGGGGTAATTTGGTCCGATTCTTGCTTGTCTGCCCCTTGTACAGCATACATTTGGCGCTGTCGCTAGCCGATTTTCGGCAGGCTTAAGGCTTTTTCTAGCAGCATGATCTTTTCGGAAAACCGGCTTCCACTTTTCCGGATCATGCTTAGAGCCGGAACTCCTCGCCCAGATAGAGCCGGCGCACGTCGGGGTTGTTGACGATGTCGTCGGCGCGGCCCTCCATCAGCACTTCGCCGGAATAGATGATGTAGGCGCGGTCGGTCAGGCCAAGGGTTTCGCGCACATTGTGGTCGGTGATCAAAACCCCGATGCCGCGATTGGTCAGGTGCCGCACCAGGGTCTGGATGTCGCCGACGGCGATCGGATCGATGCCGGCGAACGGCTCGTCGAGCAGCATGTAATTCGGCCGCGACGCCAGCGCGCGCGCAATCTCGACCCTGCGGCGCTCGCCGCCCGACAGCGCGATCGACGGCGTCTTGCGCAGGCGGCCGATGTTGAATTCCTCGAGCAGCGAGTCGAGATCGTGCTCGCGCCGCTTGGCATTGGGCTCGACCACTTCGAGCACCGAGCGGATGTTCTCCTCGACATTGAGGCCGCGGAAGATCGAGGCTTCCTGGGGCAGGTAGCCGATGCCGAGCCGGGCACGCTGGTACATCGGCAGCTTGGTGACGTCGCGGCCGTCGAGCTCGATGCGGCCTTTGTCGGCCTTGATCAGACCGGTCGCCATGTAGAACACGGTGGTCTTGCCGGCGCCGTTCGGGCCGAGCAGGCCGACGGCTTCGCCCTTGCGCACATAGAGGCTGACGCCTTTGACCACCATGCGGCCGACGAAGCTCTTCTCGACGCCGTGGACCGCAAGCACGCCCCGGCGCTCGCCCGTGGGCATCGCACCGTTGCCGTCGCTGCGCCGGCGCGGCCGCGGCGGCCGCTGCTCGCGCTGCGGCGCCGGTGGACGCTCGGGTTGACGTTCCGGCGGGCGCTCCGGCTGACGATCGAATTGGCGTTCGGGCGCTCGCTCAGGCTGGCGCTCGGGCTGCCGTTCCGGCTGGCGCTCGGGCGAACGCTCGCGCGGCGGCCGCTCCGGCGCTTTGTTGCGGGCCTTCTTTTCCGGCGCCGGGGAGCTGGCGATGTCGAGATAGGTGCCGTTGATCTCGCCGCCGATGGTCTCGAGATCGATGGCGACTTCGTCCAAATCTTGGCCGAAATCGTCGACGTCCGGCGCGCGGGGCGCCGGAGATTTTGAGCGGCGAAAATAGGAACGAATATTCAACGCACCAATCTCGTGAGGCTCGTCGTCAAATCGGCGATGCGAATCGGCGATGCGAATTGGCGATGCGAATCGTCGATGATCTTGACTTAGACCGGCAATTGTAACCGATTTTGCCGCCTAAAAGGCGAAGGAAGGGTCATCAGTTCGGCTTGCCCGGCCCGGCGGGCCCAGCCGGCGCGCCCGGCCCGATCGTCATCATGTTGCCGCCGCCGTTCTGGCCCTGGTTCGGCTGGATCAGTGCGCGGACGCGGCTTGGCGTCGTGCCGCCGCCTTGGTTGTTGGATTCGACGCGGGCATTTCCGGAGACGGTATCGACCACGACGCGCTCGCCGTGGATGACGTTCTGACCCTGGCTGACCACGACATTGCCGGTCAGCGTAATGGTCTTGGCGATGAGGTCATAGACGCCGAGATCGCCGCTGGCGTTCTGGTCCTTGGTGATGACGGTGACGCCGCCGCGCGCCTCGATGCGCCGGATGTTCTGCGCGCCTTTCGGCCCGGCCGGCGTCGCGGCTGGCTTGGCGTCGGGCGGCGGTGCGCCAGCTTGGGCGATGCCGACCTCCTGGCCGTAGAACACGACCAGCCTCTGGCATTTCATCGTGGTGTCGCCCTGCACCACCTGTACGTCGCCGGCGAAGGTCGCCGTCTTGTTCTTGTCGCGCACTTCCAGCGAGGCCGCTTCGATCTGGACCGGCTGATCCTTATCCTGGCCCCCTTGGAGCAGGCTTTGCACCGGTGGCGCCGCCGCCGGCCGCGGCGCCTGCGCCACGGCCAAGCCCGGCGCCAGCAGCGCAACCATCATGGCACTGAGGTGCAGCCGGCGCGTCATTGGGTTTTTGCTTTGTCCGGATCCTGGTCCGGATGCAGCACCATCTTAACGCCCCCGTCGAAATGGATCACGGCGCCGTTTTCGGTGATTTCCATCCGCTTGGCATCGAGGAAACCATTGAGGAGCTTCACCCAGACCGGCTTGTTCGACACCACATTGCCGGAGTGCATGTCGACGATGGCCTCGTTGAGCCGCGCCGCGTAGCCGGTGGAGGAGGCGAGCGCGATGTCCTCGTCGAGCACCAGCTTGTCGGCCTTCATATCGTAGAGGCCCGTCGGCGCGGTCATTTCCACCGTGCTCTTGTCCTCCATCTGCAGCCGGGCGTGGAGATGCTGCAGCTCCACCAGATCGGGCTTGTTGATGTCCTGCGCCGCGGTGTCGGCGGTGAACTCGTAGGGGCGGGAATCGCTGGTGTAACCGGTGAGCTTGGGCGCCTGCATAGTGATCTTGGTGCCCTTGATCACCAGCTTGCCGAGCTCGCCGGGCAGCCGGATCGGGCCGACCGCGGGCATGTAATTGGCCGCCATCACGCCGAGCAGAACCATGCCGATCCCGGCCAGTACGACCACGCGCAAGGCGCGCACATACCGGCTGTGCCGCTGCGCTGCCCGGTAGGCGCCGTCGGCGTCGCCCGTGGCCGCGAAGGCCGCGTCCCGTGCAGCGTCGGCGGAATAGGCAGTGCTCACGTCATCGTCCCTCTGGCCGTTGCCGCGTGCCCCCGATTCGGCCGGCAGAGCCCTATTTTAGCGGGTCTGCCCGGGCAAAGTCGCCTGCGAATGTGGCCCGGGCGGGGCCGGCGAACTCTCAAGCTTTACAAGTCATTGCCGGCTCTGGAAGGCCGATCCAGGCTCAGGAATGGGCGAAAATGTCCTCATTGGCAAAGCCGGCGAGATCGAGCCGCACCCGATCGGGCAGGAAGCGGAAGCAGGCCGCGGCCAGCTCGGTGCGGCCCTCGCGCACCAGCATGGCGTCGAGCCGGGCCTTGAGCGCATGCAGATAGAGCACGTCGGCGGCGGCGTAGGAGGTCTGCGCCTCGGTCAGTTCGGTCGAGCCCCAATCGGACGATTGCTGCTGCTTGGAGATTTCATGGCCGAGCACTTCGCGCACCAAATCCTTCAAGCCGTGCTTGTCCGTATAGGTGCGGGCGAGCCGCGACGCGATCTTGGTGCAATAGACCGGCTCCGGCATCACGCCGAAAGCCTTGTAGATCATGCCGAGATCGAAGCGGGCGAAGTGAAAGATTTTCAAAAGCCGCGTGTCGGCGAAGAGGCGCTTGAGGTTCGGCGCGTCAGCCGCGTGCGGCGCGATCTGCACCACGTCAGCGGAACCGTCGCCGGGCGACAACTGCACCACGCACAGCCGGTCGCGGTTGAGATCGAGCCCCATGGTCTCGGTGTCGATGGCGATCGCGCCCGTGTAACGGGACGGGTCCGGCAAATCGCCGCGGTGCAGGCGGATGGTCATGCGGCGCCCTGAATATCGCAGTCGCCGGGGCGCGTCAAAAACCCGGTCCGTTGAAAGGAGGACGCCTGCGCTCGGCGGTGTTAGATTAAGTCGCTTGTGGCGATCCGGCGGAAACCGGCCGGCGCGACGTGCAAGGGGATCAAGCGCGATGAATCCACGGATCGTCCTGGCAACTGCGGCCGTGCTGGCTATTGCGGCTTCGCCGCTTGCCGCCCAGACGCTCACGCAGCCCAACCCACAGACGAAGACGCCGCCGCCTGCGGCCACCGCGAAGTCGCGATCGATCGAGCACGTCAAAACCTGCGACGCCTATGGCGCCGGCTTCAGGAATGTCCCCGGCACCGATGCGTGCATCAAAATCGGTGGTAGCGTGACGGTGGAAGCCGGTCACTGAATTTGTCCTGAAGAGCCGACCAATTGGTGCGAGGAGTGCACCCTGACGAAGCGATGTCCGGGGTCTGTCTCTTTATACATGCTCCCGCACGTCGCTCCGCTCATGCGGGCTGCTCGCCTCATGCTCAAGAACGCGCAACTTGCGCACCGTCAATTCATCGACCTCCAGCGCGCCGAAACGCGCCTTTTTGATCACCAGGCGGCCGACCGCAAGGCGGCCGATCGCCAGCGCCCCGATGGCGACCGCGCCGAACGCCGCCGCGCCCAGCGCCAGCGCCAACAGGCTGGCCGCGGGAACGGCTTTGGATTGCCTCGTTATGTCGCGCGCCATTTGTGACCTCCATGGCTATTGACCCGTTGGTGCTGTCCAAATTCCAGGCCTTCTGTCTAAAACTTGACCTCGTAACTGCGCCAATCGGTCTTACATACGTACCATCACCGACAGCGGCCCCGTGCCAGGCGTTGGTGGCTGAGAGTCCGGTAGCACTCCCGCCTGTTTCAGCGGAGTAGCGCATGCCGTATGACAAGCCTTCAGCCATCGCGCGCGCGCCCTTGGTACCTGATGGGGGGCGGACCATAGTGTGCCGTACCTGCGGCGACACCATGAAGCACTTCCGCACGATCTCCAGATTTGGCGTTCGGCCGGAGCAATTCATGTTCCGCTGCCCTTCCTGCAAAGGGGTCGATACAAAGCAAGTCAAGCGGGCGGCGTAAGGCTGCCTCTGCCGGCACCCGTCGAATTCAATGAACCACTTGCGGCTACGAGGCGTTGCTTACCAGAATCGGACATCTCATGCGTATCCATCTCGGTTGTCAGCTCCACTTTGAATTTCCGCAACCGACGCCCATGATCTTGACGTTAAACGTGCACTTCTCGCGCGCCTCCGAACTGGAGCGTCCGGATTATCTTATCACGAACCCTCCGGTTCCCGTTGCCAGCTATCGCGACAGTTTCGGAAATTGGTGCAACCGCCTCGTCGCGCCGGGCGGGTATTTTGGCCTCGGCACGGACGCCATCATACGCGACTCGGGCATGCCGGACCCGATCGAACTGGATGCTCAGCAGCACCAAGTTCGGGACTTGCCATCGGAAGTTCTGCTGTTTCTGCTCGGCAGCCGTTACTGCGAGACCGATCGTCTCGGCGACGAGGCGTGGCGGCTGTTCGGCAACACGCCGCCTGGTTGGCCGCGGGTGCAGGCGATCTGCGACTTCGTCCAGAATCACATAACGTTCGGTTACGAGCATTCCTGCGCCACCAGAACCGCCTATGAAGCATATGCCGAGCGCAAGGGCGTGTGCCGCGACTACGCGCATCTCGCCATCACGTTTTGCCGCTGCCTGAACATCCCGGCGCGCTATTGCACCGGCTACCTTACCGATGTCGGCCTGCCGCCGCCCTATCCGGCCAATGATTTTGCGGCGTGGATCGAAGTCTATCTCGGCGGCCGTTGGCACATGTTCGATCCGCGCAATAATGCACCGCGGATCGGGCGCGTCCTCATCGCCCAGGGCCGCGATGCCGCGGATGTCCCGCTGACCCATACCTTCGGCCCAGGAACGCTGTCGCAGTTTCGCGTCTGGGCTGATGAAGTGCCGCCGGAATGAACGCTCAGGCGCCGGTCGCCGCCGCCGCAGTGACCTTCACCGCGACGTTCATGGCCAGGTAATCCGCCGCGGTCCCGAACCACGTGCCTTGCAGAGGTACAGCCCCGCGCGGGTGATCCGCGACCGCGACGCGGACGAGTTTTTCATTGCCGACGCTGCCTCCCGATGGATCGAAGTCGATCCAGCCCGGACCGGGAATGTAGACCTGAACCCAGGCGTGGGTGTTGCCGCCGGCGGAATCGCCGTCGTCGTCATCATCGCCGGTCACATGCAGATACCCGGACACGAAGCGAGCGGCAATGCCGCGGCCGCGAAGCGCCGCTATCATCAGCACGGCAAGGTCACGACAACTGCCGCTGCCGAGATTGAGCGTGCAGGCTGGAGGCTGGATACCCTTTTCGTGCCGCGCCGCGTGCTTGAAGGTCCGCCTGATAGTCCGCGTCATGTCGCCGAGCAGTTCGTGCGTGTCGGCCGAGCCATCGTCGCGAAAGAACGCGGCGCTCCAGCGATCGATCGTGGGATGCGGCGACAGCGGCTGGATGAAAGGCTCGAGGCCGGGCCGATCTTCCGGCGCGTAGGCGAACGGATAAGTGTGGGCAAAATCCTTTATATCGGTGGCGCGAAAATCGGCAGGCGCATGGTTGAGGCGAATAGTGCTGACAAAGCGAAGCTCGCGGGCGCGGGCGCAGTCGCCAAAATGAGCGGTCGCCACGTGATTGCCGAGGCCATCCCGCGTCCAAGCCAGTTGCTTCGGCTTTGGCGTAATTTCGAGTTCTTCTGCAATCACCTTTTGATCGTCGTCGTCGCGTGGACGCAACATCATCCGGTGCTCGCCGAAGGCGACCGGCTGATTATAATGATAAGTCGTAACGTGCCTGATGCTGAGAATCGGCATTGTCATCCCAAGATAATGAATGCGCCGGCAACATCCATTGCGGCCGCAATCCTCTCCACAACATGCATGTCTTGGGCCAGATATCGCCGTCAGATGATGCCAGCCGGCCGTCATCTCCCATTTTGGCTGTTCCGCACCGATGGCGGGTTGCGAACATCCCGCCTTCACGAGGCCGGATCGTATCTTTGCACCAGAATCGAAGCATTGCCGCCGCCCAGCGAGGAGGCGTTCACCAGCACGGTATCGATCGTGGCGCTTCGGTTGCCGCCCTCGATCAGGTCCAGATCGGCGCAGGCGCCGGTTCGCGTAGGCGTTGCGGCGCCGGACGGAAGAAAGCCGTGGCGCATTCCGATAAGCGCCGCGCTCAGGCCGAGCGTGCCGGTCGCACCCGAGATGCCAAGCAAGGACGCAGGTGCCATCACGGGAACGGAGCCGCATCCGAAAACGGCATTGAGCGCTCGCGCTTCGATCTGATCATGGTTCGGATGCGCGAACGCGCCGGCGATGACGAGGTCGACGCTGTCGGGGCGGAGCTTCGCCTTATCCAGTATAGTCTGCATGCCCCGGATCATGCTGGTGCCGCTGGTATCCCAGCCCAGTTGTCTGTCCTCGTCGGCAAAACTGTGGTGCGCCGTCAGTTCGCAATAAATATGCGCGCCCCGCCCGAGGGCATGGTCCAGATCCTCGACCGCAAAGAACGCGGCCCCTTCGCCCATCGCCGGCATTGCCGCATGGGCGGAAAAGGGGCGCGCTTCCTGGCCATTGCCCGCGACCACACCCAGACCGGGGTGATATCGAACCAGTGCGCCAAATATCTGGCGCACGGCGTCGCTCAACTCGTCCGCGCCACCGGCGAAAATGACGTCGGCCTGTCCGGCCTGTATCTGCTGCGCGGCGAACGCGATCGCGTCGATCCCGGCGCTTTGTCCATTGCAGATGATCAGGTTGCAGCCGCGCACCCGCAATTGGATCGACGCGAGCCCGACGCCCGCATTGAAGACCGTATTGGGAAACACCGCGGGATTGGCCTTGGCGGGTTGGCCCTCCACCAGATACCGGTTGAAATCGTCGCAGGAGGTCATCGGACCGTAAGCCGTCCCGCCGACAATTCCGATCCGATTGGCGTTGTCCTTGCCAATCTTCAGCCCGCTGTCCTGGGCTGCCAGCATTGCCGAGCAGACAATAAGCTGTCCGAATTTGTCCATCCGGCGGGACTGAAACCGGGCGTAACGGCTGGGATCGAAATTCTCGATCCGCGCGCCTTGCGTCAGGGCCAGCGCATCGGCGACCGGCAACGCGGCGATGCCGCAGCGCTGCGTTTGCAGCGCCTCAAGGAACTCGTCCTTCCCGCAGCCGATCGGGGATACAGGGCCCATGCCGGTGATGACGACCCGGCGCGGCCGTGGTCGCACGGCAGGCAGCGCTGACGGGGGCCGGGATGGGTGCCCGAATATCAACGACGCATTGTTGCCGCCAAAGGCGAAATTCTGGCTGACGGCCAATTCGATCCGATGCGCGCGCTTGACCGGCACATAGTCCAGCACGCAGCCGGTCCGCGCGCCGTTGAAATTGGCGGTTGGCGGCAGAACGCCTTCGCTGATCGCTTTGACCGTAAACAACGCCTCGATCGCGCCAGCCGCGCCCAGCGTATGACCCAGCGCGCCCTTGAGCGACGAGACCGGGACCGCGGCGATGCGGGCGCCGATAACCGAGGCAAGCAGGCGCGACTCGGTGGCGTCATTGGTCGCCGTGCCGGTGCCATGCGCATTGACATAGTCGACATCCGCGCTTGCGGCCCCGGCCATCGCGAAGCTCTCTTCCAGCGCGCGCCTCTGGCTTTGCCCGACGGGATCCGGCGCGGTGGGATGGTAAGCGTCGGAACTCAACCCGTAGCCCAGGAATTCGGCATAGATGCGCGCGCCGCGCGCCAGCGCCTCTTGCCAATCCTCGAAGATCAGAAACGCGGCGCCTTCTCCGGTGCTCAGCCCGATCGGTTCGCTGAAAGGCGCGCAAGGCGCGGCTGAAACATTGCGCATGGCCGAAAATCCGGCGAAAGAAAATTCGGATAGCGGGTCCAGCCCCCCGACCAGAACGGTTTTTGCCGATCCGGTTCGGATCAATTCAAAGCCGTGCGCAAGGGCGACCGTCGATGCGGTACAGGCGGTGGAGAAAATAGCGCGTGGGCCAAGAAAACCAAATTCGCTGCTGATGAGATCGAGGCAGCGGTGCAGGAAATGATCGCGCAAATAGACCGCGCGGCGTTTACGACCGTGCCGGAGATATTCGTTCTGGAACTTCAACCAAGCATTCATCCCGCCCAGCGAACTGCCAAGAACGACGCCGACCTGTTCGCGGTGCCGGTGCTCGCCGATACCGGCGTCCCGGACGGCTTCGCGCGCGGCAACGAGTTCGAGCTGATGGCACCGGTCAAGCCGCCGGGCTTGGCGCGGTTCGAAATGCGCCGCGGGATCGAAACTGGTGGCCTCGCCGGCGAAGGAGGTGGGGTAGCAATCCGGGTCCCAGGCTGAAACCTCCTTGATCCCGGTTTCGCCTTGGGTCAGCAGACGCCACGAGGATTCCAGATCAGGGCCAAGCGCTGTTACCGCGCCGAGCCCGGTGATCGCGCATCGATGCGGGCCAGGGTTCAAGGCGACACCGGTAGCGAGCCGCGCGATGACGCGCGAGCGTCCCGGCGCGCGCCGCGCGGGGCTGGCTGCGGATGTCCCATCAGCTCATTTCCACCTCGTTGCTACGGGCCAGAAGGAAAGGAGCTGACACGACCGTCGCCTCGAGCTCTCCTCCATCTTGCGTGGGCAAGCTTACAGTAACGCCGACCCAGGCCACTGGCTCGTCCAAATAGGCCATCGCCATTCCGGTTTTCGCAATGGGCGAATAGGCCGCGTTCACCACATAGCCGACCTCGTGCCCCTGGCAGAATACCTTGGAAACCTTGACTTCCCGGTCGATGGGGATGTTCAGCGCGACAAGTTTCTTGGACAAGCCCTTCGCCACCTCCCGACGAATGGCTTCCAGCCCAACAAATCGATCTTTGCGGAAGTCGATCATCCAGTGCAGTCCGCATTCCAGCGGGCTTTCGCCGTTGGGGGTATCAACCAGGCAATTGTAGGATCTGACTTCGAGCCGGATTTCCGCCGGCATCGGGCCGCTCCGGAACACCGCGTCCGGGCGCGCCTTGCGGATCCGGTCGAGCAGGTTCGCCGATGCATCCCGCGGCGCAATGAAAAGATAGCCGTACTCTCCGGCGAACCCCAGCCGGACCAGCGTTACCGCGTATCCGTCGATTTCAACATCCTGAAACGTCAGCAATCGTATCCCGATCGTTTCCAGCCCGATCAATGCCTTGGGCAATTCCCAGGCATAGGGGCCATCCATGCTGATGAAGGCGGATTCGCCGGTGACATCGGCGATGGCGACATCGCCGAAATCGCCAGCAAGCGTTGCCAACTGTTCCCTGACCGCCGCGACATTCTTCTTGTCCATCAGAACCAGAAAGCTGTCGTCGCGTTTGAGCACGATGACGTCCGATATAATCCTGGCCGCATCGGTCAGAAGCAGGCAGTAGCGGACGGAGTATTCATAAAGCTCTTCGATGTTGCCGGTCGCAGCGGCATCGAGAAGGGCGGTCGCGTCATTGCCCGAAACCGCCAGCGCCGCCACGGTGTCGAGCGTCGAGACAGCCACGGTCTGGCGAAAGCCTTCGTATCCCTCGACAGAGGGACCGTCAGGTGAAATTACAAATTCCATGACGCTGGATTCCGGTCGCGTTAATGCGGTCGTTCGCCCGCAAGTTGTGATTCGACAAAGTCCGCGATCGTATTGATCGAACGGTAGAAATGCGGTTCGTCCGTCGGAATCGATACGCCGAACGCATCTTCAATCCCAACGATGATCACCAGCGCGTCGATGGAATCCAGTCCGATCCCAATCCCAAACAGCGAGGAATCCTCGGCAATTTCGTTCGGCTTCATTTCCAGGTTCAGGCTTTCTATCAGCATCGCCTTGAGGCGCGTGATGATGTCCCTGCGCGCCTCAACGATAGCTCCAACGGGCCCGTCCATACCACCCTCTTTACGCTCAACTCGCGAATGCTATCTAGGTATGTATCCCGTGGCGCGTCCATGATGCAAGTGCGGGCCCCGCTACTACTTGCCGCGCAAGATTGCGTGTTTCAGGGAACATTGCCGACGCGGGTGCGACGAAGCAAATCACGGCTGGCCGACGGTTTAGTGACGCTGATGCAGCCCTCGCATCCGCTACGCCATTTCTGTCCCTGAAGGAACCGGCGCTTCTTTCGTTCGCGTTTGTGCGAAAGGCTTTTGGTTGAGCGGTCGGGAATGCAGACCCGCTTGACGCCCTTGGCCGGTGCAAAATTAAGGGCATCGAATGGCGCGCGACGGAGCCCGCGTTCGGCTGTGAACCCTCGTCCAATCGACTCCACGGCCTTGAAAAGTGGTCTTGGCTCAATCAACCTCAAGTATGCTAGCGTTCATTGCGGGTCGCCAGTTCTGAACTGGAATCATTCCGGGCGAAATTGGCGGAAGATGGCGTCCGGCCCCGTCCCCCCATCAGCATCTGATGAAAACGGAGACGTTTGGTGCAGGAAATGAGCAAGCCTTCCAAGGGCGCAGTGTTTTTCAGCGATACGACCTTGCGCGATGGCGAACAGATGGCGGGCGCCAGCATGTCGGTCGATCAGAAGGTGGAAATCGCAAAAGCGCTCAAGGACATTGGCATTCATTCTGCGGATTTGGGCTTTCCGGCCGCCGGGCAAAACGAGATCAAGGCGATCCAGCGCATCGTCAAGGAAGCCCCGCTGCCGTTGATGGTTGCTCTGTGCCGAACCCGGCGCGAGGATATCGACTTGGCGGCCGAGGCATTTGCCGACGCGCATCCGCTGCGCTGTTCAGCGGCTATCTTTCTGGGAACCAGCCCCATCCATCGCGAGGCCAAGCTGGGCATGTCCCGGTCGCAAATTCTTGATGAAATCCGCCGGGCGATCACCTATGCGCGCGACCATTTCAAATTTGTATCCTTCAGCCCCGAGGATGCCAGCCGAACCGAGCCGGATTTCCTGCGCGAGGTCTATGGGGAAGCAATCGACGCGGGCGCCCGCACGGTCGCATACACCGATACCCTCGGGATTCTCACCCCGGAAAAGACCAGGACCGCGGTCCGCCACATCCTGGATCATGTAGCAAACATCGATCGGGCCTATTTTGCCGTTCACTTGCACAACGACCTCGGATTGGCCACGGCCAATACGCTGGCCGCCATCGACGAAGGCGTTCAGATCGTCCAGTGCACAATCAACGGGATAGGAGAGCGCGCCGGCAATACATCACTTGAAGAGGTGGTGACCGCGATGCTGCTCAACAGGGACCAATATCCGCAGAAGATTTCCATCAAGCCGCATCTGCTGACGGCGATCAGCCGCCTGGTCGAGCGCCACTCCGCCATCGCGCTTGCGGTGAACAAGCCGGTCGTCGGGCGCAACATCTTCACCACCGAGGCTGGGATCCATCAGGACGGCATTCTCAAGGATCCGCAGACCTATCTGCCCTTCGACCCGGACCTGGTTGGCGGGCCGCCCTTGACGCTGACGCTTGGCAAGCACAGCGGACGCGCGGCCTTCAGGAAGTGTCTGGAGACCATGGGAATAGAGCTGTCGGAGCCGCAACTCCTTCAGCTGGTGGCGGTCGCCAAGGAGGCCGACAAAGAGGACTGGGCATCCCCTGAAAGGCTGCTTTCTACGATCGTCGCCCAGCTGTTCGGGGCCGCGAGGGTTGGCGGGGTGGAATCCACCTCGGCAAAGTCCGAGGTTTCCTTCACAAAGCCCAACGCCTGATAGAGCCGCAGCAACACCGGCTCATCGCCGGCGGGCTCCATCTCCGATTGGATCCTGGACGGAAGGCTGGGCAACTGCGGAAACTCCCGCCGCGCCAGAAGTGTTGTTTCCGCCGCCACGCGAGCGAGGCGCTTCACATTGCGCTGAACCGTCGGATAAATCTGATCCTTCGCGGTCTGCCGGGTCAACGCCTGGTTCAGCCGCAACAGCCATTCGACGTCGTATTGCGCGATATAGTTGCCGCCGCCGTTCTCCGGCTGAAGCAGGCCCCACTGCCGGAACAATGCCTGCATGTGGGTGTTCAGCACGACCATCAAGGACAGTTCCTTGCGCAGGCGCACCAGCGTGCGCTCGTCCGTCATCGCGCCGTTGATGAACAGAAACGCAAATACGCTCCAATAAAGCCCATAATCCCAGGCGATTTTGATCGGCATAACCCGGCCGTTGCCGAAAATCGGATAAAGGTCGGTGTAGGCTTTGAGGTTGTTCTCGAAGAAGGACAAATACAGACCGTCAAAGGCTTTCGCGGCGGCGGCGATATTTTCGCCCCTGCGGTCTCGTTCGACGAGCTCGGTGATCAAGGTATTGGCAAAGGCGATGTAATCACTGCCCGGCGAATAGAATGGGTCGAGGAAGGCGCCGGCAACGCCGCTGATCGCCCAGCGATCCTTGGAAAAGACCTTCACGCAATCATGCGAAAAATGGCGCAGTCTGCGGAAGTCGATCAACTTATCCCACGTGGGCTCCGCCAGTGCGGCAAACTCGGGTTCGTTTTTCAACAGCCATTGTCGGGCTCGCTCGGGTGTGCCCATTTCGTCGAACGGTTGCCTGTTGCCGTCCGCCACGATGCCGAGGCTGGTTACGTTCTTTGGCAGAGGGATGACCCAGACCCAGTAGCCGTCACCCATCAGGTGATTGGTGCTGAGCCAGCGGTTCTCGCCGCCAATGCGATTGCGCCACGCGGGGTCATCGGTGATATCGCGGATATCGACGCGGCCCTTCACCCGCCACCAGACGGCGTTGACGCCATGATCCGATGGTTTGGCAAGTCCGAATTTCTTTTTCAGAACACCGGCGCGTCCCGAGGTATCGATTACCCAGCGGCAATCCAGTACGAAAACCTCGCCGTCCCGCAGGTACCGTATCCGGTGATCATCGCGCCCGACTTCGGAATCCCGGACCGCCTCGGAACATACCGAGACGGACTGGACCCGCGCCATGTCGATGAACTCGCAATTTGGGGTTTTGACCGCTTCTGTCGACAGGAAGGACTCGAAGATGCCCCGATCCAGCTGATAAGTCGGGAACGGCGGGAAATCGGAAACACCAAGCTCTGTTCGCTGTTCGATCGGCCGTGCGCCGCCGCCAAAATAGAAACGCAGCGCGAACTTCGGCAGCTGGCTGTCGCGAAAATGCGCGCCAAGCCCGAGAATTTCGCGGAAATAATGCGCGGCAATCTCGATGGTGGATTCGCCGACCTTCACCCCGGCGTCCGGCAGGGGATGTTTCTGGCCCTCAATCACGGTAATCTTGAGGTCCGGCATTCGCCCATGCAACTGGCGCGCGAGACACAAGCCGGCCAATCCACCACCGATAATTACAATATCTGTTCGGCTGACAACGCCGTGATCGGCATCGGTATCGCGCATGGTAATGTCCACGGCCTCTCGCGGACCGCGGGATCAACGTCAGCGGTACGGCCTGTCAACGGTTCAACTTTACGAATATTGAGTAAAAAAGCTCGATCGCGCAAGGAAGAAATTTTTCCGGGTCTGACTCCAGCAAAGACGTTCAACGTGGGTTTAATTCGAGCGTTGAGATCGCCGGCTCGCTGAGGCTGGAGAGCGACCAATCCAAGCATATCGATAACCGACCGCTCTTTGTCCTTCAGTGGATCATGCCGCCATCGACCACCAAAGACTGGCCCTGGATGTAGGAGGCGGCGTCCGACAGCAGGAAGGAGACGACTTCGGCGATCTCTTCCGGTTTGCCCAGCCGCCGTAACGGGATCAGCGAGGTCGCCATGGCGCGCTTTTCGGCGGGCATGGTCCGCACCATATCGGTCTCTATGAACCCCGGCGCCACCGCGTTCACCCGGATGTTGAACTGCGATACTTCCAATGCCAGCGACCGCGTCATTGCCATGATGCCCGCCTTTGCCGAGGCGTAATTGCATTGGCCGGCCTGACCGGCGCGCCCGGCGGTGGACGCAATATTCACGATGCGTCCGGATTTGCGCGCGATCATCATGCGCACGGCGGCGCGCGTCATGAGAAATACCCCGGTCAGATTGGTGTCGATCACCTGCGTCCATTCGCTATCCGACATCATTGCAAGATAGTTGTCGTGCAGCGCCCCGGCGTTGTTTACCAGGAGATCGAGCCGCTTGGACTCGGCGCGGATCTTCTTGAATATCTCGGCGACCTGGTCTTTATCGCCGATCGATCCCTGAACCAGCGCACACTGGCCGCCGGCATCGCGGATGCGGCTTTCGACCTCTTGGGCCGCGGCGGCGGACCGGTGGTAATTCACGTAGACGAAAGCGCCCTGCGCCGCGAGCTTCTCGGCCACGGCTGCGCCGATACCCTTGCTGGCCCCGGTCACGAGGGCGACTTGGCCACTGAACATGAATTCTCGCTCCATTGGCTGTGCCGCTAAAATATCAAGGTCCGTCTCAATTCGCGCGGCCGAGCATGTCGCGGCGCGATCGCGGACGTTGGCCGGCGGGTGTCAGACGAAATCGTAGCGGTCCTGCGGCGCGAAACTAAAGTCTGGCGCCCGGGGCACGACATCGAGGACTTTGGTAACCAGGAGTGTGGGCGGCAGCATGAACGTTCGCGTCAGCCGATGAAACCAGGCGCCGTCAACCACGACGCGCGCCGCTTCCTTGCGGTTCTTCTTTCTTATTCGGTGCTGGATCGTATAGCGCGAATAATTCTCGGTGCAGCATTTCAGCTCGACACCGATCTGCACCTCCTCGCCCAGCAGCACCTCGCGAAGAAAGATGGTCTCTTCGCGCAGCAGGATCGGTGAGCATTGGTGCTGTGACAGGCGGTCCAGCGAAAACCCGTGGGCCGCGAAGAAACTGACCCGGGCGTGAGTAGCAAAATCCGAGTAGGCCGAATGACGCAGATGCGAATTTGGATCGGTGTCGGACCAGGCAACTTCCTTGGCGACAGAATAGCAATCCACTAGAGCGCCTTGCCTCTCCGACTAGGCCCCTGACCGGTTTGATGCAGAACCTAAGGATGGTCGCGGATTTGCCGAAGCCGATGCGCGAATTGGCACCAGCGCCCGGCTTCACCGCATCAGAGGGAAACTTTTCGCGTCTACGCTGCTTTTTTGTCCGCCAGGATATACTTGACGGCGGCGATGTATTTTTGAGCCCCTTGGTAGCACTTGCAAGGAATTCCCGGAGTGCCCTTCGGGTTCTGGCAACAGGCGCGGAAATACTCTTGCTTTGCCCCGTTGGCCTTCTTGGCTTTGATCTGGGCCACGACAGCCTCGTAATACTGTTTCACCTCGGGGCTGAATTTTGCCATCGCGTCCTTGAAGGCAATCATGCCGCTGTTGTTCTGTGAGTTATACTTGGCCATGAATTTTTTCACAGTCGCGATTTCCGGAGCGACTTCATCGCGGGTGAAATCCTTCTTGTATTGCTTGTATTGCATAGTCCCGCTCCTTTTGCGCAAAATTGGCTCAGTACAACCTTAATTATCTCCCAGGGGGGCGGAATTGTCAATGCTATTCCCGGGTTCCTGTCGAAAGCTGGCGAGTCGTAAGCTGACGAGTTGTCGGGTCGGGTTGGCGCACGGGCCGTCCGGTTTTGTGGCCTCCGGCGGCTGACGCTGGAGCCTTGCGGGGGGGGGTGCGTCCCGGGGCTGGAACGTGAAGCGCCGCGCCAAGTGCCCGCCGCGCTAAGTGCCAGCCGCGGCTCGCGCGCGTCTTCGCGTAACGACGATTCGCATGACCGCGTATTGAACCAGGAACAGTCCAACCTCGCTGATAATGGCATAGGCCGACATGAATGCGGCCGCTTTTTCCACGCTCCAACGTGTGACCACGAAGGCATTGAGCGCGGCCGAGACGAACATGAGGGCAGCCCAAAGGTAGCCGAAAATGAAGGCTATATCCGGCACGATTTCCATGGCACGCGCCGACATGTAGCGAACCATCCAGCCTGGCTTCAACATCACGACGCCGATAATGAGGTAGATCAGCGTCGGCTTGAACATCACAAAACGAGGATCGTTGGTCATTAGCGCCGCGGCGCCAAAACCTAACACCAACAATACGCTCGCCCATTGCATCGAACCGACGGGCTGTTTCCGCGCGAGCTGCCAACCGACTTGCCCGACGCCCAGCGCGACGCCGGCGGCAAACGCCAGTGGGATGGAATTCGATAATTCAAAAACCACAAGAAACATGAACGTCGACGCCAAGTCCAAAATCACCAGCTTGGCCGACTCAATGAGGGACTTCATCGAGAGCGATTCCTTCGAAAATAGACGTGGCGTCCGATCATTTCGCGTCTTCCTCGCACCCGTTCCATGGCGCCTCGAGAACCGGTGCCATGGGAAAGAATTTCACGGATGGAGCAACATTTTTTCCAAGAGAGCCATTGCTTCTCAAGGTTCGCCGAGCCGGCTTAGCATAGCGCAACTCTGAATTCGCGGACAATTATCTTTCCGTTTTTTCAGAGCGCCTGCATTTTGCCGAGTCCGTTGGGTGCGTATACTTGACGTTCTCCCGGAAGCCACGCGGAACTTTACCAGTCGTTTGTCCGCGATCGTGCGTCACTATTGCGACGTGATTTCGCAAAAATCGGATCGCGCGGCGCGAATTGCAATTTATGTCGTCAAATGTATATTTCGAGGCGTTCGCGTCCCGCCCATAGGACAGAAATATTGCCTGGGTTCAGCAGCCTTAAAGATTTTGAGGCCGCAGCCCGAAAGAAGCTTCGGCCTGAGGTCTTCGACTATTTCGCCGGCGGCGCCATGGACGAGGTGACGCTTGAACTGAATACATCGGCTTTCGATCGGTGGCTTTTCGAGTATTCGGTGTTCAAGGGCGGCGGCGCGCGGAAGATGGGTACTGCCGTGTTAGGGCAGCCCGTCAAGATCCCGATCCTGATGGCCCCTGTCGCGTTTCAACGGCTGGCCCATGAGGACGGCGAAATCGCGACGGCGCGCTGCGCCGGCGACGCCGGAACCATCATGGTCGTCAGCATGCTGGCGACAACCGACATCGCCGACATCGTCGCCGCCGGCAGCGGGCCGATCTGGATGCAGCTTTACATCGAACGGGATCGCGGCTCGACCGAGGCGTTGATCCGTCGGGCCGAAGAGGCTGGCTGCGCGGCGCTGGTGGTGACGGCGGACTCCCCGGTCTCAGGCCGCCTGGACCGTATCCTGCGCAATGATTTTCACGTGCCCCCGGAATTGATGCCCGTCAACGTCTTGCCGAAGACGCTCAAGCGCCTGCCGCGCAGCCTGACCCAGAAGATCAATCGGGATTTCTTCGAAAGCCGCCTCGATCCGGACTTGACCTGGCGCGATATCGACTGGATTGCCGGCAAGACTCGTTTGCCTGTTGTCGTCAAAGGCATCGTCCGCCCCGAAGACGCCATCGCGGCGCTGGACCATGGCGCGCGCGCGATCATCGTGTCGAACCACGGCGGGCGTCAGCTGGATACCGCCGTCCCGTCGATCCAGGCGCTTCCTCGCGTTGCCGCAGCAGTCGGGACCCGCGCCGATGTGCTGATGGACAGCGGAATTCGGCGTGGCAGCCACGTTCTGAAAGCGATGGCACTGGGAGCCAAGGCAGTTCTTATCGGCCGACCCGTTATCTGGGGGCTGGCCTGCGGCGGCCAAGAGGGCGTGAAGCAGATGCTTGCAACTCTCGTTGACGAACTGGAGAACGTGATGCGAATCTGCGGTTGCGCCGACGTGACGGACATAGCGCCCGAACTGCTGGCGCTTCGCGGTTGAGGCGGAAGCCCGCTACTTTCGCATCATCAATTCGAACCCCATGGATCCGGGGCCGGTTTCCGGCGCGAAGATGCTGCAATTGCCGAGAATCCCCGCGGCTTGAAGGAAGGCCTCGACCTCGGCGATCGAGTATTTTTCGTCGAGGCGATTATTTTCAACGCCGACCTTTTTGCGATTTTCGTTCGACACTTTCAGCGCCTCGGGATTCGGGTCGCGGCGCGGCTCGTGCAGCACCGCGCATCCGCCCGGACGCAACACCCTGAAAATTTCCGACAGGGCCATTTGCGGGTTGGACCAGTGATGAATGGTGGACCGGCTGATGATCACATCAAACGTATCGTCGGAAAACTTCTGCCGGTGCGCGTCATCGACGAAAAGCTCGACATTTTCGACTCCCGATTCGGCGACCGCCCGCAGACCGACATCGATCATGTCCTGAAAATAGTCGGTGCCGACACATTTCGTCTTTTTGAACGGATCAAGCACCGCGACTTTCAGCAACAGACGCGCGGTTCCCGTGCCGACGTCGAGCAGCCGCTCCACCGGCCTGTCGCCAAATTGCTCCGCGACCACGTCGCTTATTCTTTCAATGAACAGTCTGTCGAAATCGGCGAACTGCTCCACCGCCAGTTTATCGTAAAGCTCGGCCGAATAATGAACGTGCATGGTCTGCCTCCGACGGCTTTTGAGTTGGATTATTGATAATACGCGCGGTGAAGCCACGCCATAGCACGCCAAGCGTGGCGTTTTCCATTCACCCGATCGCCTCGGCAAATCGTTCGAGACCGCGGCGCGAATTGATCTGGAATATTTTCGCGCGTGGGTCCGTTTGCAGCATCAGGCCGGTCAGGACCTTGCCGGGGCCGATTTCGGCAAAGACGGCATCCGGATAGGTTTCGCGCAGCTGCTTCAGGGTCTGCAGCCAAAGAACGGGTGCAGAGAGTTGACCGATCAGCGCGGCCGTGACCTCCGCCCGGGTTGTCGCTGGCCGCGCGTCGACATTCGAAAATACCGGTATCGCCGGGTCTTCGATCGGCTGCTCACCGATCAACGCGGCAAAGGGAGTTTCGCAATCCTTCATGAACGCCGAATGCCAGGCGCCGCTTACTTCCAGCCGGGTGATGCGCCTCAGACCTGCCTTTACGGCGCGCGTCTGAAAGTCGGCAACCGCTGCTGTCGCGCCGGAAACGACGACCTGGCTCGGAGAATTGATATTGGCGATGTCTATGGCCGCCCCTTCGCCCTGCATCTGCGCAATCAGATTGCCGACAGTCGAAGGTTGGTCCGACATGACGGCGACCATCGCGCCCTCGTTGCGACACGCCGCCGCCGCCATCAGAGCGCCGCGTCCGGCCGCGAGTTTCATCAGGGCTTGAAACGGGAACATTCCCGCCGCGTAGCAGGCGGACAGCTCGCCCAGACTGTGCCCGGCGACCGCGACCGGAACGGCGCCGACGGCGGTAACCTCCGCCAGACAAATCGCGTTCATCAGGGTGATGGCGGGTTGCAGAACCTGCGTTGCCGTCAGCGCCTTGATGGGTCCCTTTTCTATCACCCGCAACAGATCCAGCCCGACAATCGACTGGGCCTGCGCCACAAGAGCCGTGGCGCTCTCAGTGCCCCAAAACTCCCGGCACATGCCCAATTGCTGCGATCCCTGACCGGGGAACAGAAACACCGCTTGCTTCATTCCGGTCTTCTTCCATCGGCGATCAGCCTAGCCGCACAGATCAACATACAGGCGCTGGGCGATGTCGTCATAAATCTGGCCCGGGGCCAGATAATAGCTGTCGCGGTCGACTCGTTGCAGAACCAGCGCGTCGCGCGCGCAGCGATATTTCGGATAGACCGCCCCAAACACGAAGCCCTCGGCAAGAAGGGATTCGACCAGCGCGTCGATCTGTTCGCAGAACGGCAATATGACAAGCTCGGTGTCCCAGGCGCGCGATCGGGACCATTCGCTGGCGTGGTCCTGCAATCGCTCCACGCTGTCGCGCCCCGGCGCCACCACCTCGATCGTGGCAATGCGGCGATCCGGCTCGGAGCTATCTTCGTGCACGGCGGTTTTCGGCAGCCTCAAATCGCCGGCAATATCGCCGCCGGGCGGCGCGGGCAAGAGCTCGACGGGAAGCCGCAAGCCGCGATAGACGTCGTCGATCTGCCGCGCCAGACGCGTCGGGACGACAATTGAATAGGGCTCGGTCATCGACCGGATCGGGCGGACCGCAATGATCTCGGACAGGCGCTTGCGCGCGGTGGCCCCCGCGCGCCGGCCCGCGGACGCCAGGGTCCGGTCCAGCGCGGGATTCTCGACGATTTCTTCGTTGGCGGGAACCAAGCCGGGTAGCAGCCCGGTCGTGGTGAAGCCGATCATTTTGATCAGTCGCTGAGTCAAGGTGTGCCGGGTCACCGCATTGACCGTCATCGCGCGCAACCCTTCTTCGCGGGCCAGCCGCAATGCCATCTCACCAATCGTATTGGTGATCAGCCGCAGGATCGCGCCGGATTGCGACGAGTTGATCGAAGGCGATATCATCAGGGCGCCGCAGCTGACGAGCTGCCGGGACGGATAGCAGAAATTCAGCATCGCACTGCCGAGAAGGTCCGGCCGTTCGTGAGTTGCAGACTTGCGAAAGACCAGAACCAATTTGATGTCGTTGCGCGCAATGCGGGTGGTGATCGACTGCCGATCATAGATCCATAACGGCCTATAGGTTTCGCCATAGGTCGCGCGCACCAGTCGAATAAAGGCATCCAGATGGTCGGGTTCCGCGGACGCTTCGGTGACGACGTACTGCACGTAATAAAACCCTGGGGCCGCTTCGTGTCCCGGCGGAACAATCGCTGTCAGAACGGATCGCGCCTGCGAGCGGACGCGATCGTCTGGTATTCAGTGTGGATTAAGACCCGCGTGTATTCAACCCCAACGGCGTTACTCGATCGCTATTCAACCCAAGCATTTGACGCGGCGACTCAGCCCCGCCTATGGTCACGGGCGACCGTTGCCGCTGGCCTGCTGACGAAAGCGGCACCGAACCGCGCTTTCGTTATTTCATGCGGGCTCTTGTAAAATGGACGATAGAAAAGACGTTCCGCTTGGCTTTCAAACCCGCGCGTTGCATTCGGGCGCACGTCCCTGTCCATCGACGGGGGCGAGGGCAGTGCCCATATACCAGACGGCGAGTTACGTCTTTCAGGACACCGATCACGCGGCGGCGCTGTTCAACCTGGAAGATTTCGACAACATCTACAGCCGCATGTCGAACCCGACGGTTTCGGTGTTCGAGGAACGCATGGCCTCGCTTGAAGGCGGCGCCGCGGCGGTGGCAACGGCCAGCGGGCAATCGGCGCAGTTCCTGACAATTGCCAGCCTCTGTCGTGCCGGCGACGACTTCCTGTCCGCCTCCACGCTCTACGGCGGCACCTTCACGGCCTTTGACACGACCTACCGGAATTTCGGGTTCAATGCGATTTTCGTCGCCCCCGACGATCCGCAGGCCTTCAAGGCGGCACTGACCCCGACGACCCGGCTGATCTATGTCGAGACGATGGGAAATCCGCGCATCAACATCGCCGACATCGCCGCCTTGGCGGAGATCGCGCATGCCGCGCACATTCCGTTGGTGGTGGACAATACTTTCGCCACGCCCTTCCTGTGTCGGCCGATTGAGTTCGGTGCCGATATCGTCATCCATTCGGCAACCAAATTCCTTGGCGGGCATGGCACAAGTCTGGGTGGGATCGTCATCGACAGCGGCAATTTCGATTGGAATAGCGGTCATTTTCCCCAGCTAAACCAGCCCAGCCCGGCCTACCATGGCAAATGCCTGAGCGATCTTTTCCCCAAGATCGCCTTTGCGTCGAAGGTCCGGCTGGAGGCGTTGCGCGACATCGGCCCCTGCCTGAGCCCCTTCAACGCGTTTCAAATCCTGCAAGGTGTCGAGACCCTGACGCCCCGGATGAAGCTGCACTGCGAGAATACGCAAAAAGTCGCCGAACATCTGGCGTCTCATCCGCTCGTCACCTGGGTCAATTACCCCGGTCTGCCCGACAGCCCCTACTATGATCTCGGCAAGAAATACCTGCCCAAGGGATGTGGGGCGGTCTTTACCTTTGGCATCGTGGGGGGCATCGACGCGGGACGCAATTTCATCGAAAGCCTGCGCATCTTCTCGCATCTGGCCAATGTCGGCGACGCCAAAAGCCTGGTCATTCATCCCGCCAGCACCACCCATCAACAATTGCCGAAAGCGGCGCGCGAAGCCGCGGGGGTCACCGACGAAATGGTGCGCGTGTCCGTGGGTCTGGAAGATATCGAGGACCTGATCGCCGATATCGATCAGGCGCTCGAGGCGTCGCAGAAACCGCGCGCCAAGATCAAGGACAGGAAAAGCGACTTGATGAAACGCCGAATCAGGAGGGCGCAACAGGAAATGATGCGCTGGAAAGAGAAATAGCGCTGACGCCGGGTGAATACGCCAAATCGGGCGCGCCACAAGCCCAAGCAAGGACCATATATGGCATCCCCCGCGCCCTTCATTACGACATCAACCCTGCGGCGGCTCTTACCGCATGCCTATCCGATGCTTCTGGTAGATCGCGTGCTGGAGGTCGAGCCCGGCAAATCCGGTCGTGGCCTCAAGAACGTTTCCTTCAACGAGCAAGTTCTGCAGGGGCACTTTCCCGGCGCGCCGATCTTTCCCGGCTGCCTGCTGCTGGAAGCCTGCGCTCAAATGGGCGCAATCGTGTTGCTGGCCGGGACTCTCGACCAGCACGAGGGTGGCGAATTGACCATTCCGGTTGGCGTGGTCAGCCGGGTCGAGTATCTGGCCTCGGTCGAGCGATTCAAGTTCCTGAAGACGCTCGTGCCCGGCGACCGGGTCATTCTCGAAGCGCGGATCCGCAAGGCCGGAGGCGGCCTTGCCAGCTTTTCCGTGCGCGCCCACGTTGACAACCTGGTGGCGGCGGAGGGGACGCTGGTGGTCACCCAGCAAGAGCGCTGAGCGGGGAATCCACGGCCAATCCGATCGACCTTGATATCAACCGGCTCGCGCCAAAATGTCTGAAAATCCACGGGCGACCTTGTAAACACCCTACGTCAGGCGATTCGTCCCCGCCGTAATCCTTGTCTATCCTGCGTCCGCGTTATGGCCTCATCGAGTATTTCATTGGCGGCCCGCAAGATTTCATTGCTCGAATTCAATGGCGGAAGAAGCTTGATCACCTCTCCGTTGGGGCCGCACGTTTCCACAAGCAAGCCGAGTTTCAATGCTTCTTGTTGGACTTCTTCCGCCGCGGCCGCCGACTCCATCAACACCCCGCGTATGAAGCCCCTGCCTTTTACGTTGATTACAAAGCCACCATGTTTGGTCGCCACCTTGCCAAGAAGACCGTCCAGCGTTTTGCATTTCTCAGACAGGCTCTCGGTAAAAGCAACGTCGGACCAATAATTGGCAAGCAATGCTTTCGATGCCACGAAAGCGGTGTTGTTGCCCCGAAATGTGCCGTTATGGCCGCCCGGCTGCCAAACATCCAATTCCGGTCTCATCAGCACGAGGGCCATCGGAAAACCCATGCCGCCGATGGCTTTCGACAGGCAAACTATGTCCGGGGTGAAATTCATATTTTCAAAACTAAAAAATGTTCCGGACCTGCCGCATCCTACCTGCACATCATCGATAATGAGCAATGCGCCGACTTTACGCGCCAAAGCCGCGAGTTTATTCAGCCATTGCGCGCTCGCGACATTCACTCCCCCTTCGGCTTGAATCGTCTCGACGATAAATGCGGCGGGCGCGTCAATCCCGCTGCTGCGATCATGCAAAAGCTGATCCAGATAGCTGATCCCGTCAACGCCATCACTGTATCCTTCGTAAGGCATCCGAATGACCCCATCCAGCGGCAAACCGGCGGCGCTTCGAAGCAAACTGGAGCCGGTGGCGGACAATGCGCCTAGCGACGCGCCGTGGAAGCCGTTGGTGAACGCCACGATCGGAACACGGCCTGTGTAAAGTCTGGCGAGCTTCAGCGCCGCCTCAACCGCATTCGTGCCGGTCGGACCCGTGAATTGAATCAGATAATCCAATTTCCTTGGCTTCAGTATAATTTCATCAAACGATTCGATGAATTCAATTTTAGCAACACTGTTCAGGTCAAGGCTCGATATTATTCCATTTGCCGATAGATATTTTATGACAGCTTCGGAAATTGGCTTTGGGCTATGCCCCATACTCAGGGAGCCGGCGGCACAAAAAAAGTCGATATATTTGTTGCCGTCAATGTCTACGACGTACGGCCCATCGCCAGTCGTAAAAACCCTGTCTATGGACCGCGAATAGTAACGGACTCGGGATTCTCGTTCGCCTCGCATTTTCATTTACATTTCGGCTTTCCCATATGGAGCTCGTTGCGCGCTATCGATCGTACTCCGAGCCCACCGCAGGCGATGAATAACATAGGTTGAGATGTAAGATTCTGCAACGTGCAAATAGCTCTACGTCGCGGCCCTGGCTTGGGCACTGATGATGATGCGACGTGCGGCCGAGTGACGGCGGCGCTTTTGAACGCGTGCACCAAGTCCGCCCAGGACTGCAAGAGCTTCACGCCGTCCGGCCAGCAGATGGCGTGATCGTGAACGCGGCGGATGGCGTTCTTGTGCAGCCGATTGAGGAAACACACCGACTAAACTGGAGCATTCGAACGTGATGGAAGGCTATGCGAAAAAGTGATTCAGCCTATTGGTGCCCAGGAGAGGACTCGAACCTCCACGCCTTGTGAGCGCTAGTACCTGAAACTAGTGCGTCTACCAATTCCGCCACCTGGGCTCGCCGGGATAGGTACGGAGCGGTCTTAAGCTTGTCAATCGAACGGCTTATACATCTGTACAGGGGTCGGATGATCCTGTATTGCCGCCGCCGATGACCGCAAAAAACAAGCTCGAAACCCTTGTCACCGTGTTCGGCGGCTCGGGCTTCCTCGGCCGCCACGTGGTGCGGGCGCTGGCGCAGCGGCAATACCGCGTCCGCGTTGCGGTGCGCCGGCCGGAGCTCGCCGGTTATCTGCGGCCGATGGGCCGGGTCGGGCAGATCCATGCGGTGCAGGCCAATTTGCGTTATCCGCAGTCGGTAGCGGCGGCGGTGCGCGACGCCGACGTCGTCATCAACCTGGTCGGCATCCTGTTCGAGCGCGGCCGCCAGCGCTTCGATGCGGTGCAGGCCGAGGGCCCCGAGGCGGTGGCGCTCGCCGCCAAGGCCGCCGCCGCGCCGCTCGTTCATGTCTCGGCGATCGGCGCCGACGCGAATTCACCGTCGGAATACGCGCAGGCGAAGGCGGAGGGCGAGCGGCGGGTTCTGGCTGCGCTGCCCGAGGCCACGGTCGTGCGGCCGTCGATCGTGTTCGGCCCCGAGGATGACTTCTTCAACCGCTTCGCCGCGCTCGCCCGCATGGCGCCAGCGCTGCCACTGCCCGGCGGCGGCCAGACGCGGTTCCAGCCGGTGTTTGTCGGCGACATCGCCGAAGCCATTGCCAAGGCGGTCGACGGCGAAACCAAGCCGGGCACGATTTACGAATTGGGCGGGCCGGATGTGCGCACGTTCAAAGAGTTGATGGAATTCACGCTCGCCACCATCCAGCGCCGCAGGCTGTTGGTGCCGATCCCGTTCGCTTTGATGAAGCTGCAGGCGACGTTGCTGCAGTTCCTGCCGAAGCCGCCGCTCACGCCAGACCAGGTCGAGCTGCTCAAGCGCGACAATGTCGTCTCGGAAGACGCCAAGCGCGACGGCCGCACGCTGGAAGCGCTCGGCATCGTGCCGGAATCGATGGCCGCGATCGTGCCGACTTATCTGTGGCGCTTCCGCAAGACCGGCCAGTTCGATCCGCACACGGCATAGCCGTCGTCCCCGCGAAAGCGGGGACCCATAATCACAGGTCATAGAATTCTGCGTGGGCGGTGGTTATGGATTCCCGCTTTCGCGGGAATGACGCCAGGCGCGATCAAGCCTCGTACTTGAACGACAGCGCGACGCGGGTGCGAAAGGCCAAAACCTTGCCGTTCTCCACCCGCATGTCCATCTTGGTGACTTCCGCCACGCGCAGATCGCGCAGCGAGCCGGCGGCGGTTTGCACCGCGCGGCGGCCGGCGTCCTCCCATGATTCAGTGCTGACGCCGACGACGTCGACGATGCGGTAAACGCTGTCCGTTTGTTTCTTCGCCATTGAAGCGGTCCTTTCGAGCTGGACGCATGCGCGATATGGCGCCGCGCGCGGGTATCTTAGCTCAGACCGGGGCGGTTTTCACATCCCTGTTAGGGGGATCGCCAAATTTGAAACTGATCGGTTGGCGACCTTGATCGCTTGGATGCTGGTTTGTTCGTGTTGATGATCTTGTCAAGGACGGCGCGAAGCGCCGCCGCCTCCGGCGGTCTACGATCCTTGACAAGATCATCAACACGAACAGAAACGTTGTCCAAGCGATCAAGGCCGCTTTCTCAGGCCTTTCGCATTACTCGTCGTGAGGCCTCTCATTACTCGGCTCGTCACAGCCCCATGTACAGCGCGATCAGTCCGAGCGCGCCGACGACGATGCGCCACCAGGCGAACAGCGCAAAGCCGTGTCGCGAGACGTAACCGAGCAGCGTCTTGACCACGAACCAGCCGCAGATGAAGGACACCGCGAAGCCGATGGCGATGAGCAGCATGTTGCTGCCGGCGGCGAATTCATGGCGGTTCTTGAAGGCTTCGAAGGCGAAGGCACCGACCATGGTCGGCATCGCCAGCCAGAACGAAAATTCCGTCGCCGCGCGCTTGTCGGCGCCGAACAGCATGGCGCCGACGATGGTGGCGCCGGCGCGCGATACGCCCGGCACCATGGACAGGCACTGGATCACGCCGATGCCGAGATACATCGGCAGCGAGAATTTGGTGGCGTCGTGGTAACGCGGTTTCAGGTCGAGCCGGTCGATCCACAACAGCACGAAGCCGCCGATCACCAGCATGATGCAGACGATCCAGACATTGAACAGCACGCCCTTGATGAAGCCGTACAAGAGCGCGCCGAGCACCATGGCGGGAAAAAACGCGATCAGCACGCCGATGATGAAACGCCGCGCCTCGGGATCGTTGAACATGCCGAGGAACAGCTTCCACAGCCGCCCGAAATAGATCGACAGCAGCGCCAGGATGGCGCCGAGCTGAATCAGCACCGCGAAGGACTTGCCGAAATCGTCGTCATCGAAGCCGAAGAAATGGCCGACCAGCAGCAGGTGCCCGGTCGAGGACACCGGGATGAACTCGGTCAGGCCCTCGACGATGCCGAGGAAGATCGCCTTGATTACGTCCAACGTCATAGGTAGCTCCGCAGCGGGGAAGGGCGCGTGCCGCGCCCGGTTCGGTAGGAAATTTGCAAGACTGCCTCGTCACAGTACTGCTTCGTCACAGTTGTGGCGGCGGCGAGGTTGCCAGTGCGGCGTCGTCGCCTATAAGGGGATGATCTCCTGGAAGCGGGAGTCAGGAATCAGGGGGAATGTATCAGGCGTCAAACGTCAGGTCTTGGGGCAATGCAGGTCCCGATGCCTGATGCACGATGGCTGATCCGGGCATGTTGACACTGTTTCATCATCCATTCTGTCCGCACTCGCGTTTCATCCGGCTCGTCCTGGAGGAGTTCGGACAGACCCCGCGCCTGGTCGAGGAGCGGACCTGGGAGCGGCGCCAGGATTTCCTGGTGCTCAATCCCGCCGGCACCACGCCGGTGCTGGTGGAGGAGGGCGCGCCGCCGGTTCCAGGCGCAGCCGTCATCGTCGAATATCTCGCTGAGACGCGCGGCGGCGAGCTTGCGAAACTGGGGCTCTTCCCGTCCGAGACCGGCGCCCGCGTCGAAGTCCGCCGCCTGACCCACTGGTTCAACGACAAGTTCTTCGAGGAGGTTTCCGGCGCGCTGGTGATGGAGCGCATCTACAAGCGCTATATTCCTGCGACAAAAGGCGGCGGCCCGCCCGATACCGACACGCTGCGTGCCGCGCGCGTCAATATTCGCTACCATCTGGCCTATATCGGCTGGCTGGTGCGCACCCGCGACTGGCTCGCCGGCGAAAGCTTGACTTTTGCCGATCTGGCCGCGGCGGCGCATTTGTCCGCCGCCGATTATCTGGGCGAAGTGCCGTGGGACGAAGACAAGACCGCGAGGGCCTGGTACGCGCGAATAAAATCGCGGCCGGCGTTCCGCGCGCTGCTCACCGAGACGCTGGCGGGGCTGCAGCCGGCGCCAAGCTACGCCGATCTCGATTTTTGACGCCGGCCGAGCTCAAAGCCGCGCTCGCCGACGCCGCCCGCGCCCAAGGTTTTGACGTTATCGGCGTTGCGCGGCCGGATGCGATCCCGTTAGCCGCCGAACGTCTGCGCGTATTCCTCGCCGCAGGCGGCCATGGCGACATGGACTGGATGGCGGCCAAGGCCGACCGCCGCGGCGATCCGCGCACGATGTGGCCGGACGTGCGCGCGGTCATCATGCTTGGCGTCAATTATGGTCCGCGCGGCGATCCGCTGGCGATCCTCAAAGAGCGCACGCGCGGCGCCATCTCGGTCTATGCCCAGGGCGACGATTATCACGAGGTGATCAAGCCGCGGCTGAAGAATCTCGGCCGCTGGCTGATCGAACAAGGCGGCGGCGACATCAAGGTGTTCGTCGACACTGCGGCGGTGATGGAGAAGCCGCTCGCGGAAGCCTCTGGCCTCGGCTGGCAGGGCAAGCACACCAATCTGGTTTCGCTCGAGCTCGGCTCCTGGCTGTTCCTCGGCGCCATCTTCACCACGCTCGACTTGCCGCCCGACGCGCCGGCGCGCGATCATTGCGGCACCTGCCACGCCTGCCTCGACGTCTGCCCGACGGAAGCGTTTCCGGCGCCGTACCGGCTCGATGCGCGGCGCTGCATTTCTTATCTCACCATCGAGCACAAGGGCGCGATCCCGCGTGAGCTGCGCCCGCTGATGGGCAATCGCATTTACGGCTGCGACGATTGTCTCGCGGTCTGTCCGTGGAACAAGTTCGCGCAAGCCGGGCGCGAGATGAAGCTCGAGGCGCGCGAAGCGTTGCGCGCACCGGCGCTCGCCGAACTGGCGCGGCTCGACGATGTCGGCTTCCGCGCGCTGTTTGCGAAAAGCGCGGTCAAGCGCGTCGGCCGCAACCGCTTTCTGCGCAATGTGCTGATCGCGATCGGTAACTCCGAAGATGTCGGCCTTGCCGGCGAAGCCGAGCGGTTGCTCGGCGATGCCTCGCCGCTGGTGCGCGGCGCCGCGGTGTGGGCGCTCGGCCGGCTCGATCGCACGCGGCTTGAACGCTGCGCCGCGGACCATCGCGAATCCGATCCCGCGGTCATCGCCGAATGGTCGGCGGCGTGCGAGTGACACCATGCTGATCTGTTTCGGCCTCGGCTATTCGGCGCAACATTTCGTCGAGATTTTTGGCCAGAAAAAATTCGACCGCATCGTCGGCACCGTGCGTAGCGCCGAGCGCGCCGCGACGTTGAACGCGCATCCCTCGGGACGGCTGACGGCGCTCAACTTCGACGGCACCGCGGCGACGCCGGACTTGCGCAGCGCCATTGCCGAGGCCGAAGCGGCGCTGGTTTCAGTTCCGCCGGACGACAACGGCGATCCGGTGCTGCGCGCCTGCGGCGATGTCTTGGCGCACGCGCAACGGCTGCGCGCAATCGTCTATCTCTCGACCATCGGCGTTTATGGCGACCGCGGCGGCGCCTGGGTCGACGAGGCAACGCCGCCGCAGCCGGGCGCGGCGCGCAGCCGCGAACGGCTCGCCGCCGAGCAGGCCTGGCTGGATTTTGGCGCGCGTCACAACATCGCCGTCGCGATCCTGCGCCTCGCCGGCATTTACGGACCCGGACAGAATGCGCTGGTCCAGATCGCCAGCGGAAAAGCCCGCCGCATCGTCAAGCCGGGCCAGGTCTTCAACCGCATCCACGTCGGCGACATCGCCCAAGCGATCGACGCCGCCTTCACGCGCCGAGCCTCCGGGATTTTCAACATCACCGACGACGAACCGACGCCGCCGGCCGATCCGATTATCTTTGCCGCACAACTCATGGGCGTCGAGCCGCCGCCGGAAATTCCGTTCGAGCAAGCCGCACCGTCAATGTCGCCGATGGCGCTGAGTTTTTGGCAGGAGTGCCGCCGCGTGAAGAACGACAAGCTCAAACGCGAACTCGGCGTCAGCTTGCGCTATCCGAGTTATCGCGAGGGGTTACGTGCGTTGTTTGAAGAGCAGTAAACGTGGCTTGTGTTAGCGATTATATACTTGATTGAACCCAAGGCCCGTCCCTAGAGTCATGTAGGCATTGATTCGGGTACGTGTTTTCTTGCACGACCCCATAGCAATCGCGCCAGGACACAACGACAGCGCCGGGCTAGCCAAGTCCACGACCAGCACATCCGGCTCCCCGCTGTTCAAGCGGACTCGCGCGCCTAGCCCATAGAATCGGAGAAATTGCATGTCTTTCAACGTCGGTGAAGTGGTGCAGCTCGTGAGCGGCGGACCGCAGATGGCGGTAACCTCGATGAGTACGGCGCCGGATCGGCCCCCGCTTTTCGTCTGTAGCTGGATCGACAAGGATGGCCGGCCGCAGACCGGCGCTTACCCCGCTGAGGCATTGAAGAAAGTCGAAAAAAGGCGGATGCCGACAAACTTGCCTTCGACTGCGAACACTGGTCGAGGCGGTCGCCGAAGCGGCACAGATTGGATGCGCTAGCCTTCCTTCTGTCTCTTTTGCTTTCGCGTGGCCCTCTTCTTGGGGGGCCAGTTTGTGAGGCTTTGGCGGCGTTCGTAGGAACGCCTGCACTACTTTTCGGAATTCAGGGTCTTTAGTCGGATCAGAGTTTTCGACATGTCTAAACCAGCGGGAAAATGCGTGTTCTGCGGAGAGCCGGGTGTCACGCATGGACACGTTTGGCCCGATTGGTTGAACAAAATACTCCCTCGAACTGCTACTCACCACGAAGAAATAAATGGCGAACTCTTGACCTTCACTCCCGACATTCCGGTTCTCCCTAAGTCAAAAACGCTCAGAGAGGGACAAACTAGATCGCGGAAGCCGCGAAATACGTGCGGCGGGTGCAATGGTGGATGGATGAGCGGCATTGAACACTCCGCAATTCCGTTCGCGACCCCTCTTATCCAGGGCGCTTCTGTTGTCCTTACTCCGCATGCCCAGCAAGCATTGGCTTCTTTTCTCTGTTTGGTAGTGATGCGACTGGAATTTCTGGGGAAGGCCCGCGTGATCCCGATGCAGGAGCGCCTTCAGCTAAAACAAACGCGAACACCTCCGAATAATTGGAAAATTTGGGTCGCCCGCTTTACTGGAAACCCGGACGATCACGCCTCCCATCGCTGTTCAATCCAACTCTCGACCGGGGACAATTTACCGCCACCGAATAAAGTGGGTCTCGAATACTGCAATGCGCAAACGAGCACGATAGTTCTCGGAAATCTTTGCGCGCACCTGTTCAGCTCCGCTGAACCCATCATGGACGGATACGAGGGTGTTTCCTTGACCAGACTTTGGCCCCTGACTGGCCTTTCCATTCAATCGGACTTCATCCCTGCAATCGACGGAACTACGCTCGTGTGGTTGCAGGAAGCGCTTGTGCGAGAAACGCCTTCGCGTTCCCCGAGTTAAATTTCCCGTATGCGGTGCAGCACGAAGTGGTGCACCGCATACGGGATCGTCGCAGACTCGGAGCTTGTTGCGATCCCGGGTCTGCAGCGCACCACTTCGTGCTGCGCTGCGCCCGGGAAACAGGCGCGCTTTAGTGCAAACTCGGCCCCTTAAGAAACCGATTGCGCTCGCTCGATTTCACCCGCACGTCCATGGTGTCGCCGTCGCGGTAGATCGAGACCGGGACGTCGACGCCGGCTTCGCCTTGGGCCCAGACGCGGCGGAAGAAGCTGGCCAGGTCGCGCACTTCCTTGCCGGCGACCGAGAGCACGATGTCGCCGGTGCGCAGGTCGGCTTTCTTGGCCGGGCCCTTGTCGGCGAGGCCGACGATGACCAGGCGGTTCTCGACCTCGGTGGCGTAAAGCCCGAGCCACGGCCGCGGCGGCGCATTGCGCCGGCCGAATTTCATCAGGTCGTCGAGGATCGGATTGAGCAAATCGATCGGCACGATCATGTTGATGTTTTGGGCCTGGCCCTTCTCGACGGCGTGCTGCAATTGCAGCGAGCCGATGCCGAGGAGATCGCCGGCCGGCCCGATCAGCGCGGTGCCGCCCCAGTTCGGATGCGCCGGCGCGGTGAAGATCGCTTCGTCGAGCACGTATTCCCAATAGCCGGCGAATTCCTGCTTGGCGACGATGCGGGCGGCGACCGAGCGCTGCCGGCCGCCGGCGCCGGCGACAACACAGCGCTCGCCGATCGATGCCGCGGCCGACTGGCCGATCTCAAGCGCCGGCATGTCGAGCTTGGCGAGCGCCTGAACGAGGCCGAAGCCGGTCTCCTGGTCATAGCCCAAGACGTGGCCGGGCACGGAGCGGCCGTCGTTGAGACTGAGCCAGATCGTCTCGGCTTCGGTGATCAGGTAGCCGATGGTCAGCACCAGGCCGTTGCCGCGAATGAACACGCCGTTGCCGGCGCGCTCGGTGCCGAGCGTCTCCGCCGTATAGGCGTCGCCCGGAATGATGGCGCGCAGCCCGACCACGGCATTGAAGGCGCGTTCGAGGTCGTAGCCGTAATCTTCCGGCTTCGGTTGCGCGGCGGCCGGCACCTTCCAGTCGCTTAAAGACGGCATCTGGTCTTCCCTTGCCTGCGGCACGAGACCGCTCGCTTCCTTTTAGCCGAGAAAGCGCGGCCGCAACATCGGCAAGTTTACCGTGCCGATGGGCGCGAAGCGAGCACGGCCGGGTCAGTTTTTCTTCTCGGGCGCCGGCGGATTCTTTTCCAAGTCGTCGAGTTGTTTTTCCAGCGCCGGCAGGCTCGCCACCAATTGGCAATCGGCCTGGTCCTTGGCCGCCTGCTTTTGCGCGAAGTCCCAGCGTTCGGCTGCGTCCTGCTCGGTCCACGGCTTGTGCGTCTGCGGATTGAAGACTTGCTGCCTGGCCAGGTTTTCCAGCGAGCGATGGTAGTCTTCGAGCGCGACGACGCGATCGCGACCCAGGAAATAAAAGTGCTTGCCGTCCAGCTCGGTGCAGAATTTCAATCCGTTGGCGAACGTCTCCTTGGCCATGCGGGCATCGAAAATCCTGCCCTTGAGATCGTCGATGTCCTGGTTTTGCGCGCAGGCCGGGACCGAGAGGATCAGGCAGGCCGGGATCAGAGCAATCGCGCCGCAGGCAAAGCGCTTCACGTCAGTGTCTCCAAGAACTTCAGTCGCATCCCTGATTCCCGACAGTCGAGTTCATGTTAGCAGCCTTGCGGCGGGCCCCAAATCGTTAGGGTTTGATTTACGCTGTTGGCGGTGAAATCGCGTTCCCGCCGCCCGTCCCACGCGGCGCCCTGTGATCTGCTGCTTTATTGCCTTTTTCCTGCCCCATCTTCTGCAAAGGTGCCCGCTAGAAAATGCGGGTGTCATCGGGGACCTTGGGGGATTTCGCCTTGCGTTCAAGCTTAAGCGTTGTCGTCGTCACATTGGCCCTGGCCGGTTCCATCGGCGCAGCCGCGGCGCAGTATTATCCGCCGCCGCCGCCGGGTTACCCGCCGCCCTATGCGCAGCCAGGTTATGCGCCTCCGCCGTTGCCGCCGCCCGGCGCCATCTACGATCCGCGCGACGACGGCTACGACGCTCCGGTCGGCGGTCCCTACGTGCCGTACCCGCCGCCGCCCGCCGCCCGCGTCTATCCCGGTTCGTACGATGGATTGCCGCCGCAGCCGGCGCCGATCGTCGAAGGCTTTCAGCGGCCGCCGGCCGACATCGCCAACGGTCCCGGCTCCGAAGACGTCACCGGCGCGGTACGCGTGCCGACTTATGCGCCGCCGCCCGCGGCCGCGCCAAACCGCAACACCGCCATCGCTGCGCTGCCGCCGGATGAACAGCCCGAAACCGGGCCGCGCAAGGAATTGCCGGCGCAGTTCCGCCGCCAGCTGGTTGACTATGTCAGCCGCGAGCCGGCCGGCACCATCGTCATCGATACGCCGAACACCTACCTTTATCTGGTGCTCGGCAACAACAAGGCGATGCGCTACGGCGTCGGCGTCGGCCGCGAAGGTTTCACCTGGACGGGCGCCGAACGCATCAGCCGCATGAAGGAATGGCCGGACTGGTTCCCGCCGAAGGAGATGATCGGCCGTCAGCCCTACCTGCCGCGCTTCATGGCCGGCGGCGACACCAATCCGCTCGGCGCGCGCGCCATGTATCTCGGCAATACGGAATATCGCATCCACGGCACCAACCAGCCGTCGACCATCGGCACCTTCGTGTCCTCTGGCTGTATCAGGCTCACCAACGACGACGTCGCCGACCTGTACAGCCGGGTGACCGTGGGCACGCGCGTGGTGGTGTTGCCTGGCTCAGCACCGGCTTCGGCCTCGGCGCAAAACGCGATCACGCGCTAGCTGATCGGATTTGTATTGTCCGGCCGGCGCCAGAGCGTAAATCACTTCAGATTGAAGCGATTTACGCTTTAGTATCGGCCGGATTTTTCTTTGCTTTTTTTGCATTGAATTTCCGCCGACTCAGTTAGTGTCGCGCCCGTTGGACACTGGCCTGTAGGCCGGTGTCGATGCGGCGCCATCTGCCCTCGCGATGTTCTGCATCTAGTGACGCGTGCTTCGCCCGAGATCGCGCGCGGCCGTAATGCGAGGTCGAATGTTTCCCAATGTCCGTCTCATGATCGCGGCTGTGGTCGCCTCGGTCGTGGCGCTGAGTTGCGGTTTTGCCTTGTTCGCGGCTTTCCGCGTCAACCACGAGCCGTTGAGCCGGCTCGCGACCGGCCCTGCGCCGCTGCAACTCGCCGCCGGAAATCCGATTCCGTCCGTCGGGCCGCCTGCGCCTGCGGATTCGTTCGGCAATCGTTTTCCGTTGCATCAGGCTGACGGCGCCGGCGCATCTCCAGAGGCGACGCCGCAACAGCCCGACCACGACGACAGCGTCGAACCGCCGAGCGCCGTCGCAACCGCCACCACCACAACCGTCCCTGAGGCCGAATCCGCCGAGCCGGCGCAGCCCGCGCCGGTCGCGCAGGCGCCCGTCGCCGAGCCGGACGCAAAGCCGGATGAAGTTGCGGCCACACCAAGTGAACCGCCGCCTCCCACGCCGAGCGAACCGCCACCGGCTGCGACGGAGACCGCCGCAACGGAGCCGCCGGCTGAGCCGGCGGCATCCGCCGAGCCAGTCGCGCCCACCGCGCCTACGCAACAAGCCAGCCAAGAACCCAACCAGGAACCCAATCCTGACACCAAGCCCGCCACCGCGACGACGGCTGCGGCCGCGCCGCCACCCCCGGAGGCCCACCCCAAGGCCGCCCACCGGCACCACCTTGCCGCCAAGGCGCAACGCGCGCGCCAGGCGCGCGCGATTGCCCCACCCGGCAACCCGGGAATCGGCGGCCCATTGGTGCTGCTGCCGAACCGCTCGGCCGCCAGGCCGCAACGCACCCGCCAAGTCCGGACACCCGTTCAGCCGGTCAGCCAGCCTTCGGGCATCGGCGGCACGTTCGTGCCACCGACGACCCATTGAGCGCCGGCCAATTTTCCGCGCGGGATTGATGACGGCAGGTGCTGCGACCACATAGAGCTATGCGTTCGGCAAATCCTTGAATTAGAAACATTTCCGCGTGGTCCCGCTTTCCGTCCTTGATCTGTCGCCCGTCACCACGGCCACGCCCGGGTCGGCGGCGTTGCGCAATTCGCTCGATCTGGCGCGGCTCGCCGACCGGCTCGGCTACAAGCGCTATTGGGTCGCCGAGCACCACAATCTGGCGAACATCGCCAGTTCCGCGCCCGACATCATGATCGGCCAGATCGCCGCGATTACGTCGCACATGCGCGTCGGCTCGGGCGGCGTGATGCTGCCGAACCACGCGCCGCTGATGGTCGCCGAGCGCTTCAAGGTGCTGGAGGCGCTGTTTCCCGGGCGCATCGATCTCGGGCTTGGCCGCGCGCCGGGCACCGATCAAATCACCTCCTATGCGTTGCGTGCCCGGCAGGATCCACGCCAGGGCGATGATTTCCTTGAGCGATTCCAGGAACTGCTGTTGCTCGAGCGCGGCGGGTTCCCGGAAGGACATCCGTTCCGCAACGTGCGCGCGGTGCCCGCCGACGTCGCGCTGCCGCCGATCTGGCTGCTCGGCTCCAGCGGCTACAGCGCCGAGCTCGCCGCCGCCGTCGGCTTGGGATTTTCTTTCGCCTATCACTTCGCCGATTACGACGCGGCCAGCGCCATGCTGAGCTATCGCGACCATTTCAAGCCGTCGGCAACGCTCAAGGAACCCTATGCCATCCTCGGCACCGCAGTGATCGCGGCCGACAGCGACGCCGAAGCCGAGCGCATCGCATCGAGCGCCGACCTGCACTATGTGCGCCGCGCCAAAGGCGAATACCTGCCGCTGGCCTCGCCCGAAGAAGCCGCAGCTTACGCCTATACGCCGGCCGACCGCGGGCGCCTGGCGCTCCAGCGCGGCCGGCTCGTCGTCGGCGGTATCGAAAAAGTGATGGACCGATTGCAGGCGCTGATCGAAACGACGCGCGCCGACGAGTTAATGATTACTACAATGGTTTACGACCACGCGGCGCGAAAGCACTCTTATGAGCTGTTGGCAAAGGCATTTGCGCTGGTGCCGCAATCGTGAGCCGCAGCGCTGTCACGGCTGTGTCTTCCATGAACCATAATGGATTAATTTCGCCGGCACCGGTGCACAACGGTGGTGCCGGGCTTCAGTGTTCTGTAAGATTTCGCTGCTTCAATCTTGGGTTCCTTTGGCCGGGGGCTGACATTGCGTACTGAATACAAGCGTGACGTTTTGCGTCTTCGCCGGCTTGCCTTGACCGGCAGTGTTTACGCGCTCGGTTTCGTGGTCGCGGCGACGCTGGCCGCGCCGGCTTCCGCCAAGGTGCGCCACAAGCCCGAGCCCAAGGAACTCGAGCACGTCAATAAGGACCCGTTCGGCGCTATCCCGAAAGGTCCGATGCAAATCGTCATTTCCATCAATCAGCAGAAGCTGCATCTGTACAGCGACGGCAAGGAAGTCGCCGACACGCTGGTCGCCACCGGTGTGCCTAGCCTGCCGACGCCGACCGGCGTCTTCAGCGTCATCGGCAAGGAGAAGTTCCACCGCTCGAATATCTACAGCGGTGCGCCGATGCCGTTCATGCAGCGCATCACCTGGTCCGGCGTCGCCCTGCACGAGGGCGAGAATATCGGCCATCCGGCGTCGCACGGCTGCATCCGCATGCCGCGCGAATTCGCCATGAAGCTGTTCAGCGTCACCAAGGTCGGTGTTCGCGTCATCATCGCGCGCAACGAATTAAAGCCCGTCCCGTTCGCGGACGCGCATCTGTTCGTGCACAAGGCGATGCCGGCGCCGGCGCCCGCTCCGGCCGCGGCGGCTCCCGCTGCGCCGGAAGCCACCAGGACCGCGCAGGCCGGCGACGACACTAGGAGGACCGATGCCGTCGCCCTGCCGAGATCTGAAACGCCGGCCGCGGTTGCTCCGGCGGTACCAGAGCCGGCGCAGGCCGTGCTGATCAGCGCCGACACCAGAACAACCGATGCCGCCGCGCCGGCGAGGCCCGAAGATTCAGCGCCCGCTGCAGCCGAAGCAGCGCCGCAAGCCCCGGCGCCGCGGCTGGAAGGGCTTGCCAAGCTCGTCGCAGCGCCGCCGCCGCCCACCGCGACCGATAGGCTGCGCGGCACCGCGGCCACGCCGGCGGTGGTGCTCGATCATCCGGCGGATGCCGCGCCGGCCCCGGCGCCGGCGGCCAAGCCGACCACGCTTGTTGAATCCGGACACGCCGCGACCCAGGGAGCGATTTCGATCTTCGTCAGCCGCAAGGAAAAGAAGATCTATGTGCGGCAGAATTTTTCCCCGCTGTTCTACGCGCCGGTGACCATCGACCATCCCGAGCAGGCCTTCGGCACCCACGTCTTCACGGCGATGGCCTATCTCGACGACGGCTCGACCTTGCGCTGGAACGTGGTGTCGCTGCCCGGCGAGACGCCGAAGGCGAAGCGCGTAGCCGACGATGATCGGCGCGGGACGCGACGCGGCCGCCGCGAGGAGCCCGTCGCAAGGCCCGTCGGCGAGCTGCCGCCGCCGCAAACGCCCGCGGACGCGCTCGCCCGCATCGACATTCCCCAGGACGTCATCGACCGGATTTCGGCAATGATCGTGCCGGGGTCCTCCTTCGTCGTCTCCGACCAGGGCCTTGGCGAAGAGACCGGCGAAGGCACCGATTTCATCGTCGTCACGCGCTGAGCTGCCCCGCAGCCGGCACTGCCTGACCGCCATTCAATCGACATTGCCGACGGTGTATGGTCGCCCCGCGACGGCTTGCGATGCTGGCCGCTCGGAACCGAATTCACGCACTGTCAGTCAATGGAGGATCGTCTTGGGTAAGCACTTTTCACTGACGTCGTCGGACAGCTTTAAGCTCGGCGCCTATCGGGCCGACCCGACCGGGCCGGCAAAGGGCGGTATCGTCCTCATTCAGGAGATTTTCGGCGTCAATCATCACATCCGTGCGGTGTGCGACCGCCTGGCCGGCGAGGGCTATGCGGCACTGGCGCCGGCGGTGTTCGACCGCCAGCAGCCGAACTTCGAATCCGGCTACACCCCCGACGAGATCGCCAATGCGCGCAAATTCGTCGCTAATCCCGATTGGGGCGCGATGCTGCGCGACGTGCAGGCTTCCATCGACGAGCTCAAGAAGGGCGGCCCGGTCGGCATCATGGGCTTCTGCATGGGCGGCACGATCTCGTTCCTCGCCGCCTGCAAGCTCAACGGCCTGTCCGCCGCGGTTTGCTATTACGGCGGCCAGATCGCCAAGAACGCCGACGAAAAGCCGAAAGTGCCGGTGCAGATGCATTTCGGCGAGAAGGACGCCTCGATCCCGATGAGCGACGTCGATCTGATCAAAAGCAAGCGCGGCGGCGATTGCGAGATCTACGTCTATCCCGACGCCCAGCACGGCTTCCATTGCGACGAGCGCGGCAGCTATCAGAAAGCCGCCGCCGACCTCGCCTGGCAGCGCTCGATGGCGTTCCTGGCGAAGAACGTGAAGTAGCAGACGACAGACGACAGATGACGGACGACAGATATCTGGCGGAATCCTTATTCCGTCGGCTGTCGTCCGTAGTCCGTCGTCCGCTTTCCGTCATCCTCCTCGCGCTGCTTCTATTCGCTCCGCTTGGCGCCTATGCCGACGACTATCCGTCACGGCCCATCCATCTCATCATCACGACGCCTGCCGGTTCGCTGGTCGACGTGCTCGGCCGCCTCTATGCGGAAGCGATGAGCGCGCGGCTCGGCCAGCCGATCGTGGTCGACAACCGCTCGGGCGGCATGACGATGCTCGGCACCGATGTACTCAGCCACGCCGATCCGGACGGTTACACGCTGATGATCGGCCCGTCCGAGCTGACCATGCTGCCGTTCCTGAAGAAGGACTATCACTACGAACCGAACAGGGATTACACGCCGGTGGCACTGGTCACCTCGTCATGGACGGTGTTTGCGATCTATCCGGGCCTGCCGGCGAAGACGCTGCCGGAGTTCATCGCCTACGCCAAAGCCAATCCCGGAAAATTGCGCTACGGCTCGGGCGGCGTCGGCGGCGCGCTGCACATCGCCGTCGAGGAGCTCAAGCTCAAGACCGGCATCGACCTCGTCCACGTGCCTTATCGCGGCGGCGGCCAGGCCGCGACCGACGCCATGGCCGGGCAGATCGACATGGTGTCGCTGGGGCTTGCCAGCGCCCGCGTCGCCGAGGGCGGCAAGCTTTTGCTCCTGGCGCAGACCGGGCCGAGCCGGCATCCGCTGTTTCCTGAGGTGCCGACCACGGCCGAATACGGTCTGCCCGACGTCCGCATGGACACCTGGTTCGGCCTGATCGCGCCGCCAAATACGCCGGCCGCAATCGTCGAGCGGCTCGATCGCGCCACCGCCGAGGTCGAGCAGCAGCAAAGCTTTCGCGACAATCTGGCCAAGATCGGCTGCGCGCCGACCTACCTGCCGCACGCCGCATTCGCGGCCTTCATCGCCGCCGACTTGGCGAAATGGCGGCAATTGATTCCGGCGATGGGCATTCCGCCGATCGAGTAAAAGGAGCGACGTTGTGACAACAAAAACGGCATTGTCGAACAAGACTTGGCCGAACGGCAAGAAGATCGCGGTCTCGGTCACGGTGATGTTCGAAACCTGGACCGAGAACGCGGCGCCCACTTACTCGGTGCAGACCACGCATCTGAAATCCGGCACGGTCGATCACGCCAGCAAGGCATGGTCGACCTATGGCGGCAGGGTCGGCGTCTGGCGGCTCATCCGCATGCTCGACCGGCTGGCGATCCCCGGCACGTTTTTCACCAGCGGCCGCTGTACCGAGGACTATCCCGACGCGGTCAAGCAGATCGTGAAATCGGGCCACGACATCGCCGCGCATTCCTATGCGCAGGATCAGTTGCTGGCCTACATGTCGCTCGAGGATCAGCAGAAGACGATCCGCAAGAGCATCGATCTGTTGGAATCCTGCGGCGGCAAGAAAGTCACCGGCTGGGGCAGCCCGGTGGTCGCCTTCACGCCGGAGACCGCCGGTTTTCTGGCGCAGGCCGGCCTGAAATGGACCTGCGACGTCACCTATGCGGACCTGCCGATCCTGATCAAGACGCCGCACGGCACCATCGCCGGCGTGCCGACCACGGATTTTTCCGACAACCGCGTCATGCGCGCGAGCCCGCGCGATCTCTATGACGCGCACAAGGGCACGTTCGATTATCTCGCCTCGAACGAGCCGATGTCGCTCCTGGTGCTGGTCATCCACTGCCAGTTCGGCGGCCGCCCGCTGATCACCGCGGTGCTGCAGGAAATTTTGCAGTACATGGCCAAATCGCCCGACGTCTGGTTCGCGCGCCACGAGGAATTGGCGAACTGGGCGCTCGCCGGCGGCGTCGAGGAGCACACGTATCGAAGTCGGTATTTCGAGGGGGCGTGAGGGCGGGCGTCTGACGTCAGTCGTCCGTCAGAACCACCGCTCCTGCACGTTGATCGTGTCGCCCGGCCGCAGCGGATAGCCGAGCGGAACGGTCATGCGCATCTGCTGGCCGTTGAAATTGCGGATCAAGACTACCGATTGGCGCACGGCGCGCGGCGCGAAGCCGCCGGCGATTGCTACCGCGGTTTCGGCGGTCATGTTGGCGACGTAAGGATACTGGCCGGGCGCGGTGACTTCGCCGAGGATGAAGAACGGCCGGTAGGCTTCGACCTCGACCGCCACATGCGGCTCGCGGATAAACCCGTCGCGCAGTTTCTCGGCGATTCGCGCCGACAGTTGGTCGGTGGTCGTGCCTTTCGCCATCACTGAGCCGATCAGGGGCATGGCGATGTGGCCGCTGGCATCGACCAGATAGGAATTGGTCAGGCCGTCCTGGCCGAACACCACGATGCGCAGGCGGTCGCCCGAGTCGAGCGTGTAGGGCGACTGCGAGCT
>CAVWOI010000038.1:0-34244 GCA_963756245.1 uncultured Alphaproteobacteria bacterium | reverse complement strand
TCAGTCCGAGCACGGCGCCGATCATGATCTCCTCGATCAGCAGCACGATCGATGGCCCGAGCGCGCTGGTGTCGATGTGATAGGCCGGGCGATGCAGCGGCAGGAGGACAGCAGCAAGAACGAGCGCGATGGTGAGCTTGAGCCGCGGCGAAATGTTCTGCTCGCCGAGGCCGGGCAGCAACATCACCATGGTTCCGGTGCGGGCGAAGATCAGCAGGAAGGCCGCCCCGAGCGCCGGAAGGAAGGACACATCGAGGTGCACGGCACAAAACTCGCTTAGCCGCTGATGATGCGCGCGGCTAGTCTGAGGAAATTGTTGTGCAAAGCTTCGGCCATGAACGGCAGCGCGACCAGCATGGCGATGAAGATCGCGAGAATTTTCGGCACGAAGACAAGGGTGGTTTCCTGGATCTGCGTGAGCGCCTGCAACAGCGAAATGGCGACGCCGACGACGAGCCCCACCAGCATCAGCGGCGACGCGACAAACAACAAGGTCTCGATCGCGTCGCGCGCTACGTCCATCACTTCCGGTCCTGTCATGCTCTCCCCTAACCTGAACTTTCGACGCCCCAGGTGCCGATTCTCAGATCGGCATCTTCAAAATGTCCTCATAGGCCGCGATCACCTTGTCGCGCACCGAAACCAGGGTCTGCACCGCGGTTTCGGTCTCGGCGACCGCGGTTACGACGTCGACCATGTTGGATTTGCCGGTCGCCACGGCATGGGCCTGGGCGTCGGATTTTTGCGCCGCGTCGGACACGGCGCTGATCACGTCCTTCAACACCGCGCTGAAATTCGGCGCCGACGATTCCGCTGTGGCGGCGCTGCGGCCGAGGCTTGACGTCTGTTCGGCCATGCGCGCGAGCGCGGCATAGGCATTGGCGGCGGCGACCGGTGTCGGCATGGCTAACCTTTGAGGATGTCGAGGGTGCGCTGGAGCATGCGGCGCGTGGCGGTGATGATGTTGAGGTTGGCTTCGTAGGAGCGCTGCGCGTCGCGCAGGTCGGTCATCTCGACCAGCGCGTTCACGTTCGGATATTTGACGTCGCCGTTGGCGTCGGCCCCCGGATTGCCGGGCTCGTGCTTGACGGTGAAATCGGACGGATCGGATTGCACGTGGCCGAGCTTGACCACGTGGGCGCCGAGTGAGCGGTCGAGCTCCGAGCTGAACGTGACGATCTTGCGCCGATACGGATCGCCGCCCCTGGTCTGCGCGGTGGAGTCGGCATTGGCGATGTTCTCGGAGATGATCTCCATGCGGCCGATCTGGGCGTGCAGGCCGGACGCGGCGATGGCGAGCGATTTGAGAAAGTCCATGACGGGTCCGTTTCGCCTGAGCCTTGTTCGCCTAAGCCTTGCCGATGGCGATCTTGATCAGAGCGAGGCTGCGCGTGTAGAGCGAGGTCACCGCCTCGTAATCCATCTGGTTCGACGCCACTTTCAGCATCTCGTCTTCGTGGGTCACCGAATTGCCGCGCGGGCGGATCTGGTAGCGGCCGCTGCTGTCGGCGGCGAACGCCGAGCCGTCGCCGGCCGGCGCATTGATATGGAGCGGACTGGTGCGGTCGAGCGAAAGCGTTGCGAGCTGAATCTCGCGGGAGAAATCCGGCGGCGCCAAGTCCTTGGCGTGGTAGTTCGGCGTATCGGCATTGGCGACGTTTTCCGCCAATACGCGCTGGCGTTCCTGATGCCACTCCATGCGCTCGCGCAGCATCGACAGGATCGGAATGTCGGTGATCGGCATGGCCGGCGGCCCTTTTTGACTGGGCAGACTTTGCCGGCCGTATGGTTAATGCCCGGTTAAGGCCGGGTTCCCACGGGTTTTGCCATTAATTCGCCGTTTACCATGAGAATGCTTGCCCAGTCGGCTTCGGGGAAGAAATCGGCTATTGGTATTAAGAGTTTCTTAGTAATCGCGGCGGCAAATGTTACCCGCGCTGTTAACCATTGGCCCGCCAATGGGCTGCCGTCGCCAAACGGAGAGAACGGCGAATGTTTTTGGATGGTGTGTTCGGCACGGAGATGCCGTTCGTCGTGAAATTCTTCCTGGCATTCCTGCTCGTGCTCGGTCTGATCGGCGTGGGCGCGTGGGGCTTGCGCCGCTTCAGCAGCGGCCGGTTCGGCGGCGATCGCTCACGCGGCCGCCAGCCGCGGCTCGGCCTCATCGATCACGCCATCATCGATAACCGCCGCCGCCTGATCCTGGTCCGGCGCGACAATGTCGAGCACCTTCTGATGATCGGCGGACCGACCGACGTGGTCGTCGAAGCCAATATCGTGCGCGCGGTCGCCGCTCCCCGCGACGTCGCGCTCGCGCGCCCGGCCGCCGTCGAGCCCTTGCCGCGCGCCATTCCGCTGCCGGACAACGGCTCGTGGCCGTTGCAGCCTGAAGTGATCACGCCGCCGCCGCCGGCACGTCCGGCGCCGAAGATCGAGCCGGCGACCGATGAAGCGCCGGCTTGGCCGCCGCTGCAGCCGCAAGCCGACACGCCGCCGGCGGCGCCGGCAACGCCGGGCCGGCCGCAACGCGATACTTTGGCGGCGCTGGCCGACGAGCTTTCGGCGCGTCCGGCACCGCCGCCCCCGCCGCCCCGTATGCGCACGCCGGCTCCGGCACGCGCGCCGCTTGAGGCGCGCGCCGAACCGCGCGTTGTCGAGCCGCGTCCCGAACCGCGCGCGCCTGCGGTGCAGCCGGCACCGACGCCGGCGCCGGCGCCCGCCGACACCGCGTCAGCCGATCAAAGCCTTGCCGAGATGGCACATCGCCTCGAAGCGGCGTTGCGCAAGCCCAATACGGAAGCGCGCGTCGGCGCGCCGCAACCGCGCCAAGAACCACGGCAAGAGCCGCGCCAAGAACCGCGCCCAGAACCCCGCCAAGCGCAACCCGCCGAGCAGGCCGCGACACCCGAACCCGCGACACCGCCCGCACCGCCGACGCCCCCGTCGCCGCCACAATCGCGCGCCGCCCGCCCGGCTGAGCCGAAACCGGCGCGCAACGCGCCGCCGCCGGCAAAGCCGCCCCAGAGCACCACGCTCTACGACAATCTCGAACAGGAGATGGCAAGTTTGTTGGGTCGCCCCACAAACAAGAGCTGAATGGAAGCATCACGTGGCCGCCGCGTCCGGTTCAATACGGTGGCGGCCTCAGTAGCGGCACTTCTGGTAACGGCGACGCCGCTCGCCGCGCAGGACATCAGCATCAATTTCGGTCAGGGCACCGCCGGCGGCGGGCTGAACGAGCGCATCATCCAATTGATCGCGCTGTTTACGGTGCTGTCGCTGGCGCCGTCCATTCTCGTCATGATGACGTCGTTCACCCGCATCGTCGTGGTGCTGTCGCTGTTGCGCACCGCGCTCGGCACGGCGACGGCGCCGCCCAATTCGGTGGTCATCTCGCTGGCGCTGTTCCTCACCGCCTTCGTGATGGGGCCGGTGCTCACCAAAGCCTACGACGTCGGCGTCAAGCCGCTGGTCGCGAACGAGATCACCGTCAACGAGGCGCTCGAACGCGCCTCCGGGCCGCTGCGCGGCTTCATGGAAAAGAACGTCCGCGAAAAGGATCTGCAATTGTTCATGGACATGTCGGGCGAAGCGGCGCCGAAGGGCCCCGACGACGTGTCCATGCGCGTGCTGGTCCCAGCTTTCATGATCTCGGAGCTCAAACGCGCCTTCGAGATCGGCTTCCTGTTGTTCCTGCCGTTCCTGATCATCGATCTGGTGGTCGCCTCAGTGCTGATGTCCATGGGCATGATGATGCTGCCGCCGGTCGTGGTGTCGCTGCCGTTCAAGCTGATCTTCTTCGTTCTCGTTGACGGCTGGACGCTGGTGGCGGGGTCGCTCATTCAAAGTTACGGGACGTGAACCTTCCCTGTCATGCCCCGCGAAGGCGGGGCACCCGGTAGACGCGGCACCTCTTCACTTAATCTCCGTATGGCAGCGATTACTGGATCGTCCGCCTGCGCGGACGATGACAGTACGGGCTATCCCCAAACCTGCCGCGCTGTCTCAACCACCACCTCGAGCTTGCGCTTCTGATCATCGGCGCTGAGCAAATTGCCGACCACGTCGGAGGCAAAGCCGCATTGTGGTGAGATGGCGAGCTGGTCGAGGGGAAGGAACTTGCTCGCCTCGTCGATCCGCCGCTTGAGCGCATCCACCGATTCGAGCTCAGCCACTTTGCTGCTGACCAGGCCCAGCACCACCACTCTGCCCTTCGGCACGAAGCGCAGCGGCGCAAAGCTGCCGGCGCGCGGCGTGTCGTATTCGAGCAGGAAGCGGTCGTGCGGCAATTCGTTGAACAGCCGCTCGGCGATGGCGTCATAGGTGCCTTCGCGGTGCCACATGCTGCGCTGGTTGCCACGGCACAGATGGATGCCGAAGGTGACGCCGGGATAATTTGCAATCACCGCGGCCTCGGCCTTGAGCGATTGCGCAAAGTTTTGCATCGGATCTTCGCCGCGCCCGCGCATCTGCGCCATGGTGGCGTCATCGACGTAGGCGGTGAAACCCGGCGCGTCGATGTGGACGTAGCGGCAGCCGGCATCGACCAGGCTCGACACGATCTGCCGCTCGATCGCCACGACATCGGCCAGAAACGCGGCCATGTCGCGATAGATGCCGGTCGAGCTCTCGTATTCGAAGCGCTGCGCGATGCGGTCCGGCCCGATCAGCGAGACCTTTGCGGGTTTCTTGGCCACTTTGCCGACGAAGCGGTATTCCTCGAGCGGAATATTGTGCGCCAGCTTCAATCGCGCCCTGGCCGGACGGCGATGCGACACCGCCGTGCCGGCGTGATGCATCTGCGCGATGTCCCAACGCTGCCCGGGCGCCGCGCCTTCGACCCGTTGCTCGTAGACTTTCAGCGTCGAACGGTTGGCATCATAGCCTTCCACCGACTCGCCAAAACTGTCCTGAAAGTTGAGCCGGCGCATTTCGCCGTCGGTGACCACGTCGAGACCCGCGTCCTCCTGCAGCCGCACCGCCTCACGCACGGCTTCGTCCTCGATGGCGTGCAGCGCTTCCGCGGTGATCTTGCCGTCATCGAACGCAATGCGCGCTTCCTTGACGATCTGTGGCCGCAGCAGGCTGCCGACCACGTCGGTGCGGATTTTGGCCAGTGCGGGTTTGTCCTGCGTCGGCGCCTCTTGAACTGCGGTCATGCCTTTTCCACCACTTTACGTGCGAAATCCTTCCGAGGACGACGAGTGTCGCGCGCCGGCGCCGCAATGGAAAGAAGAAAAGTACGGGGACTTGTCGACGATGTCTTCAATCCTAACCGACCTTGCGTATCTCGCCGGGCAACGCGGCGCGACGCAACCCAAGACGCTCGCGTACGTGATTGATGTGAATTTTGAGGTCGAAAAACAGATCGGAGTGCCGTATCGGCACGCCCAGATCGTTGGCGGCCTGATCGATGCTCTCCAGCTCGGATTGAAGCGCATCGAGCTGCGCTGCGGTAAGGTCCGTTTGCATACTTGTCTCGACAACCCTGAGCCGCTGGTACAAAGCGCGCATGCGGTCGCGAACGACCCAGCCGGTCAGCTTGGGCGCAATATTTGAAAACGGCACCAGAAGCACCGCGCATGACAGGATCACGGCGATTATTTTCTTGATGAGGCTGACCGTCCCGTAGGACAAATATTTGTTCAGATAGGATGGGCCATTTTTGTACAACTCACGCGCGCCATCGGCAACGGGGAATTCCGGATCGGTTTGCGTGGGGAATTCACCGGCGCGCTGGAAAATTCCCGCTCCGCCATGCACCTCCACAAGCGTCTTTGCCAATAGATCGATGATTTCCGGATGAAGGTCCTCGCGCACGACCACGGCGTTGGTGGTGCCGATGAGATTGACGTCACGCGCCGGAATATTGTGCTCGAGATCGATTACGCCTTGCGGCAGCACCAGCCGGACAAGATAGGGAAAAATCCGCGCCAGGGCGCCGGCCTGAGAAACGCTCATCAACCGCACAGCGGGGTCGTGCAACAGGGTTTGCACAGTCGAGGAATCCGGCGCCAGCGCGATGAATATGGCGTCGAGCCTGCCGTCATTGAGCGCCTCGATTGCGGCCGATCCGGTCAGCGGCACGAGCGTCGCGGTTTCGAAATTGACGCCGGCCGCGCCGAGGACACGCATGGTGACGACGCCTTCCGGCCCTACCCCGATGCGTTTGCCCTTGAGTTGAGTGAGGTCGTCCAAAGTCTCCGTGCCGCGGTAAAATATCCAAAAAACCTGGTCGTTGACGCGACCCAATGACAGCAGGCCCGGCGCTTGCTGGCTGTTAGAGGCCCCGCCCACCACGAAGCCGACCTGCACCCCGGACTTCGGATCCTCGAGAAGCCTTATGTTTTCCGCGGTGCCCTCGGTGATCCGGATGTTGAGCGTGACGCGGGCGCGGGCAAGTTTCTCCCGATATTGCCGGGCAAAGAACTCATAGGCGCCGCCTTTGGGTCCGGTTGCGATTGTAATCGTCGATGGCGGCGCGGGATTGAAATACGCCAGGCCGAGCCATACTGCGCCGGCAAAACATATGGTCGCGACGAGTGCTCTGAGCAGCGTGGGATGTCGATTGATGCTGCTGGATAGTCGTTGCATGTCAACTCGCGTCGAAGCCGGCTCCGCTTTGGTGCGAAACGATAGCACATCAGCCTCCCCTGCAAGGGGAGGCCATCGCGCGCAAGCGCGACAGGTGGGGTCGTCGAAGAACGCTCAGTCTAACGCCGTCGCCACGAACCCCCTGACGACCTGCGGCAGTCGTCGCGAATTGGGATGCCGTCCAAAGGACGGAGGGCCCGGAAGGAGGACCGCACCAAACCGTGATCGTCTCCTATCGAATTCGTTCGCTTTCGCAGCTTATTGAGAGCACACAGCGACCATCACCGACAGTGGCTCTTAAGCCCAGGCGTCGGTGGCTGAGAGTTCGGTCGCGCTCCCGCCTGAGACAGGGAGTACGCATGCCCGCATATCGCGTCTTCAGCTTCGGTCACAACGGCCGCTTTTTGAGCGTCAAACATATTGAATGCGCCGACGATCAAGACGCCGTTCAAAAGGCCCAGCACGGCACAGACGGCTACGATGCTGAAGTCTGGGAGAAAGGCCGTTGTGTCGTGCGAATGCCGTCCACACCGAGCCCGAAATACACGGCGAATAAGCCGCGTGCGCCGATCGTCCTCCTCTCGCTGGCTAAACGAACCGCCTTGATCGAATGTTTCAACAACGACGGCCTTCATAAACTCAGGGGCTGCTGGTGCGGAACCCCGGCAGGCAAGCCTATTTCAGGTGTCACGGTTGCAGACCTCTCGCGCGACGGCATGTTCTCTGTGACCACAAATCGACAATATGGTTCGGCAGGATTGACCGAACGCGGCCAATGGTTTGCACGGACGCTGATCGAAGCGGCAGGTGAGGAACAAGCTCGAGAATAATAGCTGCGTTCTTTCGGCGTGACCAAGCTCGTGGGTGCCCCGAGAAGACAGAAGAAAACCGGTTCTTTTTTGCTCCACCAGGACGCAACAGCACAGGTCTAGTGCCTCAGTTTGGAATTTCACCTGGAAAGTTATCCCACTTATCCACCGTCGATTTATTGTGAGCTATTCTATACAGATTCAAACAAGGCCCACGTTCAAAGTCACAAATATCGAGCGCTTCACTTTCAGCCACAAGCGTCCGTGTAATGCGCGTTTGTGCGTGTGCGTGCGTGCGAAAACCCCGGCTGTGTGGCTATAGCCGGGGATCTTTGTTCTTTCCTGTTGAGATTTTCGCTGCCTTTCTGGGGCCGGCGCAAAAGCGCGGTTTTGATGAGACTTCAAGGGCACAATTGGCTCTCCTGATCGTGTGTCCTCAAACCGCAGTCCTCAAACCGCAGCGGTGTCGAGCGAGAAGAAGAAGGTCCATGCGTGTGAAGATGCGCTGCTCATGCTCAAGCCACTAAACCCGTGTCCGGTATGCGGCGCCGAGACCGCTCTTGCAGAGATTGAGCCCCACCCTCTGCACGTCGATTTTGAGATTCACGGATACCTTTGTGACCGGTGCGGCCCCATCAAATCCTTAGTTGTGCCGCGCTCGTGGAGTCCCAGGCCTTTACATTGACCCGAAAGCGCCGCCCTGGGTTGCTTCGCGTGCTCAGGCAAGCCGTGATCAAGGCGGTAGGCGCGCGCTAACGCCGCCACTTCACCGCTGCGCGGTCCGTCCGGCCGCGCGTGCCGGCGGAACGATGGACGGCATCGGCAGAATGGCGGGCGCGGGCGCACCGGCTTGCGGTGCATCCGGCGGCGCCGGTTGCGCGGCGTTCGGTGGCGAAGCGCTGGCGTCGGGGTAGCGCGCCTGCATGTCGCGCAAAAAGCCGTCCAGCGTGTCGACCGCGGCGGCGGCGTGGGCGATGGCTGCGAACTCGGTGCCGCTGGTGCCGAGCGGCGCCGAGATGACGTCGAAGGCGTGGGCGTCGGGCGTGCCGGCCATTTTGGCTGCGTATTTCTCGCGGAAGCGGCCGAGCCCGAGCGTGTCTTCGCCGAGCGCATAGCCGAGCTCGGCGCGCAAAATGTCGGAGCGCTCGATATCGTTGAGCGGCTGCCAATCCTTCCAGCGCTCGCCATAAAGCAGCTCGATCTGCTCGGCGGCTTCGCGCCAGTGCCGCCCGGCCCAATAAATGTCGGAGCGCAGCCGGATCACTTCGCGGCCGTCGAGATTGCCGATCACTTCCAGCGCCAGGTCGTGCCGGCCCATGTCGGACAGCGCGCGCGCCTCGAGCAGCAGGCGCTGGTTGCGCACTTCGTTGGTCAGATCGGCGGTGCGGGTGGCGCGCAACGTCGCCAGCGCGCGATCGGCCTTGCGGTTCATCAGATAGATCACCGCGAGCCGCGTCGCCACTTGCGCGCGCGCGGCGCCCTGCAGCCGGTTGTCGACCTGGTATTGCAGCAGATCGGCGGCCTGGTCGAGCAGGTCGATCCCGACCAGACGGTCGGCGAGCCTGCGGATCATCTCATCGCCGCGGCGGCCGATCGGGGTGAGCTCGCGGAAATCGTAAAACAGCGCCAGCGCGTCGATGGCCGACAGCGTGTCGCCTTTGCCGGCGAGGAACAGCTCGTCAAAGGTCCGCGCCGCCTCCTGCTGGATGCGCCGGGTCATGTCGGAATTGGGATGCGCGGCAAGCGCGCTGCGCATGACATAGAACGAGTTGCGATAGCGGCCGTCGGTGGTGTAGAGCCGCGCCAGCATCTGCAGCGCCTCGATCTCGGTCTCATCGCCGCGCCAGATCGTGGTGAGCGTCTCCAGCTGCGAAATGACGTCGTCGCGCTTGAGGTCGCCGAGCGTGTAGCGCAGCAAGGTCTCGCGCAATTGCCCCTGCGCCGCGGCGCGCCGGTCCCAGGAATTGGCTGCCGTCTGATAGGCGGAGAGCGCGTCCTCGTTGCGGCCCATGCCCTCGGCGAGCCGGCCGATCAGCACCGCCATCGCCGGCTCGAGCTCATGCGACATGCCGATGGTCTGGAAATCGTTGAGCTGGATCGAGGCGGTGGAGAAATCGCCGACCTCGATGGCCGAGCGCATCTCTTCCTTGAGCGCGACGCGCTGCAGCTCGACCGGCAGCGTCGCCACCGCGGCATCGGCGCTCTTGAAACCGTCGCGCGCCTGCCCCCATTTGCCCTGCTTGGCGTAAGCCAGCGCCCGCCACAGCGGCGCGTCGTGCTGATCGCCGATCGACGGGTCGGCGAGATCTTTGAGCGCGTCGTCGGGGCGGTTCATCATGATCTCGGTCACCGCGCGCAGCACCGTCGCGGTGCCCTGCTCCGAGGCGGCGCGGTCGTCCGAGAGCGCGACATCGAGCACGCCCTTGGCCTCGGGATACATGTCGCGAGCGACATAGAAGCGGGCGAGATCGAGCCGCGGCGCCAGGCGCTTGTTGTCGGGCGCCGATGCCGCTGCCGCGACCAGCTTCGATTGGCGCTCGATATACACGGCCTGCTGATCGAAACCCCACAGTTGCGAATTGAAAATCGTCGGCCGCAGGCCAGAACCGCGCAGCAGATTCTGCAACGACGTCGACAGCGCCAGACCCATGGGGCGGCTGACGATGATCTTGTCAGGCGCCAGCTCGACCTTGACGTCGTCGGCGAGCGGATCGACTACGACGCCCTCGGCCGAGGCCAACATGTGGAACTCGACAAAATCGCGCGCGTTGAGGAAGCCGCGCGCCGGCGCGAATGCGGTGACGACGAAGAGCGCGTCGCCGGCATCGGGGTCGTCGAGGCGATGCACCAGATGCGGCGCGTCGAACGGGATGGTGACGCTCGACCGGTTGGGGCCGATCAGGTTGCGGCTCATGGTGAGCGAGCGCGTCGAGTTGATGGCGGTATCGCCGATCTGCACCGTCCAGGTCGCGCCGTCGATATCGACGGAGGCCAGATGCGGATGATCGAGTTTTATGCGCACGATGTCGGCGTCGGGCGCGTGGGTGAATTCGGCGCCGCGGATGGTGTGGCTTGCCTCGCCGTCGAGCGCGCTGAGATCGATGTCGGTATTGGAATCGAACACGATCCATAGCGTATCGGCGCGATTGAACACTGCCGCTGCCGTCGCGGTCGTGAACGCAAACGACAGTTTCAGGTTGGCGCCCTGGCGGGTGAGCTCGGCGGCGATTCTGCTGTCCGTATTGGCGGCGTGCGGACGCGTCGCCGGCGGCGCGTCATTGGCCGGCGCCTTGTCAGGCACGGCAGCTACGTCGTGTTGCACTGCCGGCGGTGCTGGCGGCGGCACGGCAGGCGCAGCCCTTGCCGTGTCGGCTGAAGGTGCCGGCTGCGGCGACATTTGCGGCGCGGCGATTTGCGCTTCGGCCTTGGGCGCTGGCGCCGGTTTGTCGGCCGGCGCTGCCGGTTGCTCGGGCGCGGCGATTGTCGCAGGTGGCGCGATGTTGGGTTTTTCCGTCACCGCCGGCGCTGCCGCCTGGACGCCAGGCGCGGCAGCGTCGTTCGCCGCCGCCGGCGGCATTGTTGTCGGCGGCACTGTTGCCGGGGCGGTGGTTTCGGGCGCCGCACTTTGCTGCGGAGCGGTGGGCGCCGCGGGTGCCGCGCTCGCCTCGTCCGGCTTGTTATCGGCGCCGACGACGTCGAGCACAAAATTGCCGTCGTCGCGGAAGCTGCGGACGTCGACCTTGGCCAGGAAGTTGAAGCGCACCAGCGCGGTGTCGTCTCGCGTTTCGGCATCGATGCCGCCGATGGCACGCGGCAGCGCCGCCACGACGTCGGCAAGGTCGAATTTGATCGGCGCGTCGAACGTCAGCGTCAGCCGCTCCTTGGCGCGATCGGCGGACACCGAGGTACTGACCGGGATGGCGAAGATGTAGCGGGTGAAGGTCGGCTGCGTCGCCACATGCACGCGCACCGGCGCGGCGCTCGCGCGCTGCTGCGCAACGGCCTGGCGCTCTTTGCGCTCGAGACGTTCCGCCTCGCGGGCGCGGCGCGCCAGGTCGGCGATGACCTCCGGCGGCAGGCTCGGCGGCTGCCCGTCCCACGACGCCGGCAACAGATCAATGAAAAATTTCTCGGCCGCCGGCGTGGCATTGACCTTGACCTGCTGCGCCAGCGCCACGCGAATGCCCTTGCCGTCGGGATCGCGCCGCGCGGCGCCGACATAATCGGGAATCTGCGACGCCAGACGATCGACCGAGACATCGATCGGGCGCTTGAAGGTGATGACCAGCACATTGTTGGCGAGGCGCACGCTGGCGTCGTCGTACTCGCTCATGTCGAAGACGAGGCGCGCATAGCCGTCGTTGACGGTGGCCGCGAGCGTAGCCTTGACCGGATCGTCGTCGGCCGAGCCCGGCGCGGCCAAGGCGGCGAAGCAAAGCAGCGCGGCGGCGGCCAGCCCGCAACGGCGCAGATATGATGCGAAACGATGGCCGGTTTTTCCGACGGTGCGACCGCGCGCCATGACTGAACTCGACCTACGCCACCGCTACAATAAGAAGGAGCACACCGCCGCGGCCAAAGCGCGGTTCCCCGACGCCGGCCTCTGGTTAATTTAGGCTGAAGCGTTTAACGTCGGCTTAACGGCTTTTTCAATGATTCCAGAAGGTTATGGTCGAGGCCCCGGATGTTGAACGCCTATCCCAAGGATCACGCCAGGGGCAGCGCGCTGGCGAACCACAGCTGGATCGACCTCGTCGACCCGACCGATGCCGAACGCGCGGCTTTCGCAAGCGCCTTCGGGCTGCGTGTGCCGAGCAACGACGAGCTCGGCGAAATCGAAGCCACCAGCCGGCTGCAGCTCCAGGACGGCGCCCTCTATATGACGGCGCCGCTGATCTTCGCCTCGGGCAACGAGCCGTGGCTGCCCTCCCCGGCAGGCTTCGTGCTGTCGAAGCAAGTGCTGATGACCGTGCGCTTTGCCCAATCGGCGTTGTTCGAAACCGTGGCCAAAGAATGCGGCGGCCAAGAAAAACTCGAGCCGGCTGCCGCTTTTGTGAACCTCCTCGAAGCGCTGGTCGATCACCTGGCGGATCTGTTGGAAGCCGCCGGCCGCGATCTCGACGACGCCTCCCACATCATCTTCCGCCAGGACAATGCCCTGAAGCTTTCCAAGGAAACCGCGATGTTGCGCCAGCTCATGCTGCGCACCGGCCGCACCAGCGAGCGCATGGCGCGCATCCATTACACCCTGGTCTGCCTCGACCGCATGGCAAAATTCACCGTGGACCGCGCCCGCGATTGGCTGGCGCAGGACCACGCGGCGCGGCTGCAATCGGTGAGCTCCGACATCGCTTCGCTGGTGCAGTTCTCCGAAGGCCTGGTGAGCCGCGTGCAGCTTTTGCAGGACGCCGCGACCGGCATCATCAATATCGACCAGAACGACGTGATGAAGGTGTTGACCATCGCCTCGGTGGTTGGCATTCCGCCGGTGCTGGTGGTCGGCATCTACGGCATGAATTTCAAGAACATGCCGGAGCTGGATTGGTCGTGGGGCTACGAATACGCGCTGGCCTTGATCCTGATCACCGCGCTGGTGCCGCTGCTCTGGTTCAAGTGGAAGGACTGGATCTGATCTGCATCCTGCCCCGCGATAGCGGGGAAGGGGGCATCGGCGGCCCTGGGCCGCCGTTCTTTGCGTAAAGAACGCTGACGCGAAGCGTCGGCTATGGCGAAGCGCGGTGGAAGGGGCGCGGGCCTCGACGCGAAGTAGACGATTTAAGGGAATGACAGCGTCAAGGCTTTGAAGCCGTATTACGGCGGCAACGAAGCTTTGAGTCAGGCGCCCCCTCCACCACCCTTCGGGTGGTCCCCCTCCCCCGCTATCGCGGGGGCGGATGAAGAAATTACTCCGCCGCAACCGGCCTGGCGCCTTGTTCTTCGTCATGGAGCCGGCTGAGGATGCGGCGGGCCGCGATGGTGCCGGCATCGGCATTGATGTCGATCTGCGGCGGGTTCGCGATCATGTTCAAGTTGCGCTGCTGCGCCGAGAATACGCCGACGTCTTCCAGGAACGCGGTCTTGATTTGTTGGAAGATCTTCTCGGTGGTCTCGGCGTTCTTGACGTCGAAATCGTGGGCCTGGCCCCAGAAATAATGCGACGTCGTCTCCGTCTCCGGCGTGATGGCGTTGAGATTGCGCATGCCGATGCCGCCGATGCGCTTGCCTTCCGGCGCGCCGGTGCCGGTGGGCGTCGCGCCGACGTCGAGCCGCAGGAACGCCGGCGGCACGAAATCGATGATCTGCCAGCGGTCGACATGGCCGGAAAAACCGCCGACTTTCTTGAATGTCGGCGGCGGCTCCTGGTCGATGATCCAGCGCGTCACCACGACATTGTTCGGCGCGCGGGCGACCTGCACCTTGGCGTGCTCGGCCAGTGCCAGGTTGCCGATGGTGGTGTCGTGGACGAAAGCCAAGTGCGTGAGATCGAGCAGATTATCGACCACGAGCTGCCAGTTCGCCTCGACGTGCAGGTACGAGCTCTTGGCGCCCCAATGATCGGGATCGTCGAGCCAATGGAAATCGGTGATCTTTGCCGGGTCCGCCAGCGCCGGATCGCCCATCCAGATCCAAATCCAGTGATAGCGCTCGGCTACCGGATAGGTTTTGACCTTGGCGCCGCGCGGAATCTGCTCCTGGCCGGGAATGCGGGTGCAGCGGCCGTCGGTGCCGAAGCGCAGCCCGTGATAGTGGCATTGCAATTCGTCGCCGAAAAGCTTGCCCATGGACAGCGGCAGATGGCGGTGCGCGCAACGGTCCTCCATCGCCACCGGCGCGCCCGCTTCGGTGCGGAAGAACACGATGGGCTCGCCCAAAATGGTGCGAGCAAGCGGCTTGCGGCCGACCTCGGCATCGGTCGCGGCGACGTACCAGTAATTGCGCAGGAACATGGCGGTTCTCCCTGCTGCGGATATTATCCTCTCGCGCGCCCGCGCGGGAGGGGGCTCCTCTCTTTCCTGCCCCGCGCGAGCGGGGAAGGGGGACCGCGCGCAGCGCGGTGGAAGGGGCGTGGGCGATGACGCGCCACAGGTGGTTTGCAGAAATCTCGGCGTCAACGCTTTCATTTTTCTATACGCGACAACGAATCTCCGACTCAGGCGCCCCCTCCACCACCCTGCTTCGCAGGGCGGTCCCCCTACCCCCGCTATCGCGGGGGAGGAAAGATAAGCGCTTTCGTTCTCGCGGAAAGCGCGAGCAAATGCGGAACAACGAACGCCACGAAAGACTAGCCTCCCTTAAGCAAGAAGGGAGGCGGAGCGCCGAGAGGCGCACCATCGGGCCGCATCGACAAGCGATGCGGCGCGCGCCCTTTCTCCTGTCCTCCTTGCGGAGGACCGAGGTCGCCGGAGACCTCAAAAAATGGAGCGGGCGCGCTCGCCTTTCGGCGCCCCACCGCGGCATCCGAGGTTTTTTAGGCCTCGGCTCGGCTCAGGCCGCGCTTCCTGGAATCACCGGATGCAAACGGGAGGACCCTCTCCGGCACCAGTGCAGCGAGCACCTCGCGGTCCGACACGCGCCAGACGGGACGATGCCCAAGCCGCCCGTGAGCGCAGTGTATGGCCGCGCCCACGAGAACCGCTCCCGCTCCGCCCCAAGGAGTACCCTCGCGAAGGCGATTATCTGCCAGTTGACAAAGACCCTCAGACATGGCAATATCCTTCCACGGTCGAGATTGAAGGGTAGCCGTCATGGCAAAACGTCCTAAGCCAGTTCCGCAGATGACCACGGCTCAATTTGAGGCCCGTTTCCCGATTGGTGACGAGGAAGCCTGCCTTCGCTACCTCGTAGCGCGGCGCTGGCCGGAAGGCGTCCATTGCCCGCGTTGCGGCAATACCGACCTGTACGATGCCTCTAGCTATAAGCCGTTTCACTGGCAGTGCCGCGAGTGCGCGGCGGACGGCTACCGCTTTTCGGCGCTGGCCGGGACGATTTTCGAGAACACCAAGAAGCCCCTCAGAGACTGGTATCGCGTCGCCCATTTGATGCTGGCGAGCAAGAAGGGAATGAGCGCCCTTCAAATTCAACGCATGCTGGGCTTCGGTAGCTACGAGACGGCCCATTCCATGTGCCACAAAATCCGCGCGGCGCTGATTGATCCGGCGCTCAAGCTGGGCGGCATTGTCGAGATTGACGAAACCTACGTCGGCGGCAAGGACAAGAACCGCCATTGGAGCAAGCGGCACCACGGCAAGACCGGCCCGCAGGCGACCGGCAAGACGGCAATCATTGGCGCTATCGAGCGGAAGGGCAACGTGGTCGCCCGCGTGCTCGATCACGTCAACGCCAAGAACGCCATGTCGTTTGTGCGCGAAGTCGTTTCCGACAAGGTTAGCTTGCTGGCGACCGACGACTATCAGATTTACGACGGGCTGATCGAATATCCGCGCCAGACCGTGAAGCATCACGCAAAGCAATACGTCGTTGGTGCGGTTCACACGAACACGATTGAAGGCTTTTGGAGCATCTTCAAGCGCGGCGTGGTCGGCACGTTCCACAAAATGTCGGCCAAATATATGCCGCTCTACGTCGCGGAATTTCAGTTCCGCTACAACAACCGTTTCAATCCCGCCATGTTTGATACGGCGATAGCAGGCTGCTGAGGCGTGGTCACTGGTCACCGTCTCAGCTAGAGACGAAAGAGGCCAGCGAACTGAAAGAGGAACAATTGGAGTTGCCATTCTAGCGTCTCCGCATGATCAGCATTGTCAATTTCATCGTGAGCAAGAGGGAAATCAGCCAAACAAAGAGGAGTTCGGGGATATGAGTCTCTTCCCAGGTTGGAATTCCATTGATGCGACTGAGACAATCGCCCACAACCTGCATATTGCGGCTGTTATTGTCTTGGGGTTTTTGTTCCTTGCTGAGGGTCTGGCCCTCATTTACGATTTCAGAAACCATAGATTGGCTAGCATTGCCGCGACCGCCGCTGACGATCAGCGCCAGCGCGATGCCGAAGCAGCAGAGACGAAGCGAAAGGCCGAAGTTGAAGGGCTGCAAAAGCAGCTTACCGATGCTGGCAAGAAAGTTACCGACCTTGAAGCGCGGCAGGCAGACCGGCACCTTTCTGATGAACAACGGCAAGCACTTTTGGCGGCAATACTTCCCTATCCAGGGCAGAGGGTCTTTCTTGTCGCCGTCATGAACGATGGCGAAGCTATCCGCTATGCCCAGGAATTTGATGTGATTTTCAAAGCCGCCGGATGGAACGTCATTGGCGGCGGAGTTGCACAGCAAACATACACTGGAGACGTAACGGGCCTCACGGCGGCGATCAGCGCAGCCAATGGAGCCGCGCATAATGCTCCTGCTGGAGCGGTTGTTCTTATAGAGACGATGGTCAGGCTGGGTCTCATACCTAAGGGTTTTAGCAGCCCGCATGTGCAGGGCGACGACGTGCAAGTTCAAATTGGCCGCAAGCCGCCCACACAATAACCCGTCACCGATTGTCGCCAGCCTGTCACGGTTTTCCCGTAGCAGGTCACTGCCTTTGTCAACTGGCAGAAAATCGCCCTCGCGAAAGGCGTCCCTTTGCGAGCGGGAAGGTGGTTATGTAACCGTGATAGGAATAAAGTCAAAGGCAATGTCGCTTTATTGGGGACGCGTCGTGGGGCGGATTAGCGCACCGTAATCCGCCATCAGATTGGCAAGAGGCGCCGGATTTACGCCTTCTGCTAATCCGTCCTACTGCACCGTTGGCGCTTGAAGGCCATCCAGGACCGGGATTAGAGTCTCTATCAGTGGCCAATACGATCTTCTTCTCATGGCAGGTTGATAGCGAGACGCGTGGCGGGCGCAATCTCGTTGAGCGCGCGCTCGAGCGAGCTGCGGCGAAGATCGGTCACGATACCGAGATAGAAGATGCAATCCGCGAACTGACAATCGACCGCGACACTAAGAACGTGCCCGGCTATCCGCCAATCGTGGACACAATCTTTCGAAAGATCGATGCAGCAGCAGTGTTCGTGCCAGACCTCACTTTTGTCGGAAAACGGGCCGATGGGATGCGGCCAACTCCAAACCCGAATGTGTTGATTGAATATGGGTGGGCATTAAAATCGCTAGGCCATGTGCGTATCGTGCCGGTAATGAACACCGCGTATGGCGAGCCGACGGTTGAAGCGATGCCGTTTGACATGCGCCACCTAAGAAATCCGATCACATATGAATGTCCGCCAGACCTGTCCGACGACGAGCGTCACAAAGTGAGGGAGAAGTTATCAAAGGAATTGGAATCTGCCATTCGCGCGGTCCTTGAAAGCGAAGAGTTTAGGAACAGCCGGCCGCAGACGCCGGAGCCGCCTAAATTTCCTGAAATACAGCCCCTGCAAGGGCACGGGCGCTTTCGGGCGGCAAACGAACCGATCGGGCTGCTCCGCGATTTTCTTGGCCCTCCTAAGCAAGTGCGATTGGCGGATGGGCCAGTTTGCTGGCTTCGGATGATTCCAACCATCGACCCCGCACGAACATGGTCAATTGCTGAACTGGAAAAGAGCATGTATTCGCCGCCGACGATCGTGCATCCATTGAGTCACGGTTCGCCAGCATATGATGGTGTGCATGGGTCTGACGGGTACGGATCTATGCGATTCTCGGCAACGACCGTACCCTCGCGGCGGCCGTGGTGTATGCGTTCACCACCGGCGAGGTATGGTCGATCGATACATATTGGCTAATGCTGCGCGCTACGCCTGAAGAACGGCTCGTGCCGGCTTACGCCGAGCAAGATTTCCGTCGAGCGTTCGTGAGCTATGGCAGCTGTCTCGAACGCTTGGGCATTCCACCTCCGTACAAGTGGATCGCTGGCATGGAAGACCTAAAGGGACGGCATCTATATACGCCTACTCCCCCAAATCATATTCGAATTCGCCAAGCTCACGATGGCGAGGGACTCGTCGATGAGATTGTCGTCTCGGGGCTCTACTCGCCCGGCGATCCTGTAGGGTCGACCTTGAAGCCGTTCTTTGCCAAGCTTTACGAAAGCTGCGGCTTGGCTCGTCAGGATTGGCAGGACGAATAGAAATCTGCGCGACGCCGTAGCGTAGGGTGGGCAAAGGCGCGCAGCGCCGTGCCCACGTCGGCGCTAAAGAAGACTGCGAGTCAGCCGTGGGCACGCTTCGCTTTGCTACGCTCGCTGTTTTTATATTGCCACATCAGGCGTTAGTTCTTACGCAACGGCAACAAGCCACCTAGGCGTCGTATGCAAATGCCAGTTCCGGGTTGGCAGGATCAAAATCAAATCTGACCTTGCGCGAAACCGGCTTGGCATTCCCAGCGGCAATAAGAATATCCAATTCAAAGTTCGCTCGCCCGGCAAGCAGCCCTTTAAGGCTGTGGGGCAAAGCAGCGCCAAGTGACAGTACGTTGTTTCCCGTTGCTAATCGGTCTAGTGCCGCAACATCCATATAAAAGAAAGCGTCGCGCGGAATTTCTCGCGGCTCTGTGCTTTGATGTGACCACACCAATTCCAAAACTTCGCGCTGATCGCTGATTACTTGGCCGTCCTGTCGCTTGGTGATGCGGGTGATGTAACCCGCGCAACTCTCAAGCAAAGACAACCCCGTATTTTCGACCTGTAGCCGCAAAAATTTCGCGGTATGTGTCTGCGGGTTTCCCCGACCCGCCTCAACGTAACAGCCAATATCTCGAACGAGTCGCACACTGATAATCGGCCTGCGCCAGTAATTGACTCCCGCATTGATGAGAGTTGCTGTTACGCCGCCGCCAGCGAAACCAATTAGTATTGGAACCCAAGCCACGTCAGCCATCCTGGCACCCCACCAATCATCATGTCCGCAATAGAGGATGATGCACAATCGTAGCGAACGGGGTGCACCCTCGCAAGGTTGCTAAAGCCATTGACCGCGCCTTATCCGAGTGGTGCATTATGCTTGACCTGTGCCGAAGATTTCCGCCTTGCGCCGCTGTCGGCGAGTGACGTGCGATGCCATTTACGGATGACGAGCTTCGGTTTCTCCGCTGGCACGGGCTCGACAAAGGCGATGTGTACGACGGCCGCTATCAATCGAAGGATGAGCGGCATGAGGGGGCAAAGAGCGAGGGCAAATTTCTCGTTCTAAGCTCAGTGCCATGTCGGACCGCAGGGCATCGGCTCAGGACGCGAGCCGGACACTGTTTTCAGTGCGACCCGTTGAAGCTGGTCTATCAGATACGGCACAGCAAATCCGGCTACGTTTATATCGCAGGCTCTTTGTCCGGGCGGGTAATCAAGATCGGGACTTGCAAACACGTGGGGCAGCGTGAAGGCCAACTAAGAGCCGAACGGTACGCCGGCTTTGGGGATTGGATCGTGCTGCTCGCAATCCAGGTGAGCGAAGCGGGACGGGTTGAACACGATGCAGCGTCGCGCGTGCCGGGCCAGAGGGTTTTCAGAAACTACGAGAAGGACGGCTACACCCAAACAGCCATCGAGGTATTAAAGTGCTCATTTAGTGCCGCTGTGAAGGCGATCAAAGATTCTCTAGGTCCAACTGATAACGCCGAGCCTTGGGAAGCACGATGGACATACCCATACGAGTTTGACCACGAACCGCGCGAGGCACCGTGAAGAAAATTATCAAGGGTAGGTCCTACGATACTGACACAGCGACCCGCCTTGCCTACGGCGATCACGACCATGAATTGTCTCAAGCATGGTGGGCGCTATACCGAACAAAGCAGGGCGCGTTTTTCGAGGTTGTTGTCGATCATGACGGCAGTCTCCAAGAATTTAAGCCGCTCACTGATCGAGAGGCATATGCCTTTTTGGAGCGACACGCCAATCATCTAATTGAAGAAGTGTTCGGGCCGATGCCAGAGGCTTCAAAAACAGAATTGTTGTTCACGCGCCGCACGATCATCGCGGCAATCGACGTGATCGCAAACCGATACACTCATGCCGACCTTACGTCGCTGCTAACAGACTTCGGGCCGGAAGTGTATACGGCGGTCGGTGACGAAGCATCAGGTTCAAAGCAAAAGCGAATGAACGATCTGAAACGCTTTGTCGACGCGCACCCGGCTCACCAAGTTGATGATGGCTTGCTCGAAAACGTGATCGTTGAACGTACCGCTTCGCTATTCCCACCGCCGCTCGATCCCGATTGGGGTGCGGAACCCGAGCCGCTACCTGACGATCTAGAAAAAGTCAGACGCACATTGAAGCAAGATGGTTTCGTCGTCACTGCCGGCTCGTTGAGACGCATCCTTCCGGCTGACATTGGATTGCCGACGACGGAATCTGAGTTGATACGGTTGCTTGATCGCCACAACTTCGGCACGGCCAAAGGCCACCTTGAACAGGCTATGGAAAATCATGCGCGCGGCAATTGGGCGGCGGCCAACGGACAGATACGAACGTTCTTTGACGCTCTTTTAGATGCCATCGCCGAGCGGCTCGACGCGACTGCCGCGAGCCTTCCGAGCGGACTACAGCGCCGCCTTAAGTTGGCCTCGCTTGGTTTTCTCAGCATTCCATTGAACGAGTGGGACAACAACGGACTAGGCTTCATCAACGGCTTGGTGAAGCGGCTTCATCCCCAAGGGGCGCACCCTGGTCTTTCAGACGATGACGATTGCACGTTTCGTCTGCACGTCGTTTTGCTCACGGCGGCTCTGTTGCTCCGTCGCTTCGATCAAGGGAAGCACTAAGGACTACGCGGTGCGGCGGATTACACGCCATGGCGGCACGGGCCTCACCGCGCCTCACGCATTTAAGAGAACCTTCGGCGGCAACGAAGCTTGGAGTCAGGCGCCCCCCTCCACCACCCTGCTTCGCAGGGCGGTCCCCCTCCCCCGCTATCGCGGGGGCGGATGAAGAATTATTGCGCCGGCTGGCCCTGGATTTTCGGCAGCGCGTTCGGGTCGCTGCTTTGCTTGACCTGCTGCGCCTGGCTGGCGAGCTCGACGGTCAGGTGCTGCGCCGCGTCGGGCGACATCAGCGCCAAAATATCCGCCATTTTGCGCGGCTCGATCTTGGAGACGACTTCGAGCAGCACGCCGGTGTCGAGGCGGTCGAAAATTTTCGCCGCATCGCGCGGCTTCATGTTCTCGTACATGGTGACGAGGCCCTTGAAACGCGCGGCCTGGGCTTCGTCCTTCTGCTCCGTCGCGACGGTGATGCGGGCTTCGGTTGCCTTGAGCTCGGTGAGCTGGCCTTCCATGCGTTTCTCGGCGGCCTTGATCAGGCTCTCGCGGATGTCGAGCTCGCGGGCGCGGGTGTCGAGCTCCTGGCGGCGCTCTTGCAGGCGTTCGAGGATGGCGCGCTCGGCGCCGGAGGGTTGGCCCGGTTCGGTGGGAATGACGGTGCCCGGCGGCTTGGTTTCCGGCGCCTTCGCCGGATCCGGCTTGGTCTGGTCCGCTTTGGCCTGTTTGTCCTTGTCGGCGGTCTCGGCCGGCACCGAGCCGGTGATGTCGAGGCTCGTCCGATCGGCCGGCAGCGATGCCACGACCGGCGCCGTGGTCGTGCCGCTGCCGTCGGGGAAGTTGAACATCTGCGACGCCCACGACAGCATCGACGACGACGGCCGCGGCACGTCGGCGGTGGTGCGGGTGACCGAGGTGCGCTCCATTTTCGGCGTGTCGTCGCCGGCAATCAGCGAGCCGCCGTCGAGCAGCAGATCGGCCGCCTTCAACGCCAACAGGCAGGCGCAGGCAATGACTGCGATCGGAATGAGACGCAGCTCGCGGATGTAGTTCATCATGCCGCGAGGCCATGCACCTTGGTGCGCAATCGCTCGGCGAAGGCTTGCGCCGCGACCGCGACCGCCTTGGCGTCACCGCTCGGCGCCGCCGGCTCCTGCGGCGGCCGCCCGGCGATGACGATCTGCGACAGGCGATGCAGCACGTCCTTGCCGGCGGCGAGCCGGCGATCGAATTCGCCGGTCATGGCCTCGGCGCGGTTAAGGCGTTGACCGAGACCGACGTCGCATTCGTGCACGGTGACCTTCAGCCCGGCGATAGCGCGTTCGGCGATTTCGGTCGCGGTGATCAATTCGGAAATGGTGGCGCGCAGCGAATGCTCGTCGGCCTTCAACAGCTTGAGGCGACGGTTGAGCAACATGCAATAACCGACCGTCAGCATGAGCAAAATCGCAACCAGGCCTTCGATCATGATTCCAATGCCGTTGCTCACTATTGTGCCTCCATGGGATTGCCGGTGCCGCCCGCCATTTCGAACATGGCGAAGGTCGTGCTTGGTTTGCGTAAATGCTTGGCGACGCGCACGGCGACCCGGTCGCCGACCCGGCCCATGCGGCCTTCGGTCAGCGTGACGTCGCCGCAGCGCACGATGACCATGGCGTCGGATTTCATTTCCAGCATCAGCGTGTCGCCGACATTGAGCTTCATGATCTGCTTTAACGGCAGCTGCGCCTCGTAAAGCACGGCGTCGACTGCGATTTGCGCCTGGCCGATTTCGGTCGCCAGATGCCCTTCCCAGGTCGAGTCGCGGCCGAATTTCTCGCCCATGAACATCTGCAACAGCACGTCGCGGATCGGTTCGATGGTGGCGTAGGGCAGCAGCAATTCGATGGTGCCGCCGCGGTCTTCCATGTCGATGCGCAGCCGCACCAGGATCGCCGCATTGGCCGGCCGCGAGATCGCGGCAAAGCGCGGATTGGTCTCCAGCCGATCGATGTTGAACTTGACCGGCGACAGCGGCCGGAACGCCAGCTCGGCGTCGGCGAGCACCACCTCGATCATGCGCTTGATCAGGTTGGTCTCGATCGTCGTGTAGGGCCGGCCCTCGATGCGGATCGCGGTCTGGCCGCGGCGGCCGCCTAAGAGCACGTCGATGATCGAATAGATCAGGTTCGAGTTGACCGTGAGCAGGCCGGAATTGTCCCACTCCTCGGCCTTGAACACGCCGAGGATCGCCGGCAGCGGAATGGAGTTGAGATAATCGCCGAACCGCACCGAGGTGATGCGATCGAGCGACACTTCGACGTTGTCGGAGGTGAAATTGCGCAGGCTCGTCGTCATCAGCCGGACCAGCCGGTCGAAGACGATTTCCAGCATCGGCAGGCGCTCGTAGGAGACCATCGCCGAGTCGATGATGGCGCGGATGCCGGAATTATCGTTGAGATTGACGTCGGCCAGGCTGAAGCCGAGCAGCGAGTCGATTTCTTCTTGGGTGAGAATACGTTCGGCGCCGCCCTTGGCGGCCTGGATGAACTGGCCGTCGTCAACCATGGTGGCCCAATGCGCCGCCATGGCCTCGGGGCTGCCCTCGGCCTGCTCCGCCGCGGGCACGATCTCGGCCGCCGCCTGCTGCTCGGCGTCGAGCGCTACGCCCCACTCGGCAGCGAGCGCGTCCTGGTCGATCTGGTCTTTCGCTGCCATGGCTTCACTGCTCGAGCGCGAGGACGTCGTTCCTCACTGCACCACGATTTCCTTGAACAGCACCGCGTTGATCCGGCTCGGCGCGATCGAGGCATTGACGCGCCGCGTCAGCTCCTCCTTGAGCCGATAAAGACCGGCGGACCCGTCGAGATCGGTCGGCCGCAATTCGCGCAAGTAGGTTTGGAATGTGTCGAGGAGCCGCGGCATGATCGGCTGGATCTGCGCCGAGACCGCCTCGTCGGGCAATTCCAGCGCGATCTTGACCTTGAGATATTGGGTGCGATCGCCGCCGCTCGACGACAGGTTCACCAGCACGTCGGGCATGTCGACGAAGATCGGCGCCTTGACCGTGGTGGCGGCGGCCGCGGTGTTGCCGTGGTGGCCGAAGAAGAAATAGCCGCCACCGCCCAGCACGCACAGACCGACGACACCGCCGGCCGCCATGATGATGAGCTTGAGCGAGAAGCGTCGCTTCGGCGCGGCGGCGTCTTTCGCGTCGGCGCCTTCGGGCGCTTCCTTGTCGGCTTCAGCCGGCGTTTCGTTCTTCGTTGCCATCACCGCTCCAGCTTGCGTGAGGGCGCACGCAGTCGGCAGGATAAACGCAGAACAAATGCCGCGGGCGCTAGTCTGCGCCATCGGGTGTGGCGCCGTCACAAGCCACGCTAGGCAGGAATGGTTAATGGATACTTGCCGGGGCGCTTAAGGCAGGAATTATTTGCCGGGTTGTGTCACAGCGATGGCGCTTTCTGCCCGCCGGGCGGCGCGGCGCTCTGACTTAAGCCATTGATAAATAACAATCTATTCCATTGGCACGGCTTCTGCAGTTCACCCCTTGCCGCTGCTTGGGAGAGCGGGCGGCGCACGCGATGAGGATGCCCGGGAGACGGCATCGTCATCGCTCTAAAGGGGAGAGTATCCGATGGAGAATGCCCTTCTCGTCGGTCTGTCGCGGCAGATGGCGCTCAGTCATGAGCTCGACATCGTCGCCAACAACATCGCCAATATCGACACCACCGGCTTCAAGGCCGACAAGGAGGCGTTCAGCGAATATTTGATGCCGCGCGCGGCCGACCAGCAATTTCCCGGCGGCAACCAACGCGTCAGCTTCGTGCAGGATCGCGCCACCTGGATCGATTTCAGCCCGGGCTCCATCCAGCACACCGGCGATCCGCTCAACGTCGCGCTCGACGGCAAGGGCTATCTGACGGTGCAGACGCCGCGCGGCCAGCGCTATACCCGCAACGGCGCGCTCTCGCTCAACGCCACCGGCCAGCTCGTCACCAGCGAAGGCTATCAGGTGCTCGGCGACGGCGGCCCGATCGCGTTCCAGCCCTCCGACCACGACATCAACATCAGCCCGAACGGCATCATCACCGTGCGCGAGGGTGCCAGCACCGCCGACACGCAGCGCGGCAAGCTGCAAATCGTCGGCTTCGATCAGCCGCAGCTGCTGCAGAAGGATTCCAGCTCCACCTTCCTGGCGCCGAACGGCGTCAATGCCGGTCCGCCGCCGGCCGGCACCCGCGTCATCCAAGGCGCGGTCGAGAAATCGAACGTCAACGCCGTCGCCGAGATGGCGCGGATGATCCAGATCACGCGCAGCTACCAAGACATCGCCGCCATCCTGCAACAGCAGGGCGACCAGCGCCGCAACGCGCTGCAACAGCTGTCGCAGCAGCCGACCAGTTAGCTCTTCGGGGCTTTGAGGAGAACGTAACATGCGTGCGCTCGATACCGCAGCGACTGGCATGGCGGCCATGGACCTAAAGGTCCAGGTCATCGCCGGCAATATCGCCAACATGAGCACGACCGGCTTCAAGAGCCAGCGCGCCGAGTTTCAGGATCTGATCTACGAGCACGTGCAACGCGTCGGCGCGCAGGCCTCCGACCAGGGCAATATCCTGCCGGTCGGCATCGAGCTCGGCTCCGGCGTGAAAACCGTCGGCACGCCGCGGCTGATGACGCAAGGCACGCTGACGCAGACCGGCAACACCCTCGACATCGCGATCCAGGGCGACGGCTTCTTCAAGATCCTGATGCCCGACGGCACCTTCAGCTATACCCGCGATGGCTCGTTCAAGATGGATGCGCAAGGCCGCGTCGTGCAGGCCGAGGGCTATGTGGTGCAGCCCGGCATCACCATCCCGCAGAACGCCAGCGGGCTCACCATCAACAACCAGGGCCAAGTCTCGGTGACGCTGCCCGGCAGCACGACCTCGACCATCCTCGGCCAGCTCACCCTGACGCGCTTCACCAACAATGCCGGCCTGCAGGCCAACGGCGACAATATGTACACCGCCACGCCCGCCTCCGGCACGCCGCAGGACACCCTGCCGGCGACCGAGGGCGCCGGTACGATCTTGCAGGGCAGCCTCGAGCAATCCAACGTCGAGGCGGTCACCGAAATCTCCAACCTGATCGCCGCGCAACGCGCCTACGAGATGAACTCCAAGGTCATCACCGCGGCGGACGAGATGCTGCAGTCGACTTCGCAACTGATGCGCTGAGAAAGGTTCTTGCCATGATCCGCATCCTCACCCTCGGCTTGCTGTTCGCGCTGGCGGCGCCGCTCGCCGGTCCCACGGCGGCGCAGGCGCAGGCGCCGGCGTTGCGCGCCAGCGTCACCGTCACCGGCGACGTCGTGCGCATCGGCGACCTGATCGACAATGCCGGCGCGGTGGCGGAGGTGCCGATCTTCCGCTCGCCCGACCTCGGCAGCCGCGGCGCGGTGGCGACCGACCGCATCGTCGAGGCGATCCGTCCGCACCAGCTCATCGATATCGACACCCGCGGCTTGACCGAAGTCATCGTCACGCACTCGAGCCGCACCATCACCGCGCAGGAGATTGCGGCGCGCATATCGCAGGCGCTGTCCGGCCATTTCGGCATGGGCGAAGCGCGCAACGTCACGGTCTATTTCGATCGCGACATCCGCGCCCTGCAAGTCGAGTCGGACGCGACCGGCGATCTGCAGGTGCTCGGCCTCACCTATGACCCGCGCACGACGCGCTTCGACGTGACGTTCGACCTGCCGACGAGCGCGACGCTGCACCGGCAACCGGCGCGCTACACCGGCACCGCGCTCGAGACGGTTCCCGCCGTCACGGTGCAGCACCCGGTGGAACACGGCGAGGTGCTCAAGGAGTCCGATCTCGCCATCGTGCGGCGGCCGAAGACGGAAAGCGCGGCCATCACCGACATGAGCGCCGTGGTCGGGCTCGCGGCACGGCATCCGTTGCGCCCGGATCAGCCGCTGCGCATGGCCGACCTGATGAAGCCCGAGATCGTGGCGCGCAACGACACCGTGACCATCGTCTATCAGGCGCCGGGGCTGCTGCTGACGTTGGGCGGCCAGGCGCAGGAAGCCGGCGCGCTGGGCGACACGATCGGCGTGCTCAATGTCGAATCCAAACGCATCGTGCAGGGCGTGATCTCCGCGCCGGGCCGCGTCACCGTCGCCGCCCTGACCAACCGCGTCGTCGACAACGCACCGAAGTCCGCGTCCAACCCCAACGCCGGGGCCGAGTGAGTAGAGCTTGAGGTAGTCCGATGTCGAAACGCGTTGTGCTGCTGCGTTGTGCGCTGCTGTCGACTGTGGCTGTGATCAATTCCGCCTGCTCGTCGATCGACCGCCTCAAGGCGATCGGCGAGCAGCCGCCGCTGTCCGCAATGGACAATCCGACCACAAAACCCGGCTACAAGCCGGTGCAGATGCCGATGCCGACGCCGCAGCCGGCGACCTACAATCCGAACTCGCTGTGGCGCAACGGCTCGCGCGCGTTCTTCAAGGACCAGCGCGCCCATCAGGTCGGCGACATCTTGACCGTGAAGGTCAACATCAACGACACCGCGCAGTTCGAGAACGAGACCCAGCGCAGCCGCAGCACCACGGAAGACTCCGCGATCACCAATTTCATCGGCGCCAACACCATCACCAATCCGGCCAAGGCGGTGCTGCCGGGCGCGCTGTTGACCACCAACGGCGAGTCCTCGACCGACGGCAAGGGCACCATCAACCGGCAGGAATCCTTGCTGACCAACATGGCCGCGGTGGTGACGCAAATGCTGCCGAACGGCAACCTGGTGATCGAGGGCAAGCAGGAGATCCGGGTGAACTTCGAAATCCGCGAGCTGATCGTCGCCGGCGTGGTGCGGCCGGAAGACATCGACAGCGACAACACCATCGAGCTGCCGAAGATCGCCGAGGCGCGCGTCGCCTATGGCGGCCGCGGCCAGATCACCGACTTCCAGCAACCGCCCTACGGACAGCAGGTGATGGACGTGATCTTGCCGTTCTGACGGGGATCAGGAAGCAGGGATCAGGTATCAAGAAAGACCCGGCTGATACTTGATACCTGATGTCTGATCCCTGATTCCCGAGCTCCCCGCGGCTTAGGTCGAGCTAGCGCGACCAAAGCCGCGATACGGCGCGGCCTCCGGCAGCTCCCCGCCGGAGGCCGCGAGTCTTTTGGATTCGTCATTGCCGGGCTTGACCCGGCAATCCATGCAGAGATTTGGCTTTGAGAAAAGCTGGCGCGGTTACGCCGTGTTGCGTCTCGGCATGGATACGCGGGTCAAGCCCGCGTATGACGAGGTGAAGCGCATCAGTTCTCGGCGCAGCGCGTCAACAACGCTGGCCCAATCGCCGAATGCCGGCTGACGCAGCAGCCGCGCGGTCGGATACCACGGGCTGTCGTCGCGCTCGCGCAACCAACGGAAGTCGGCGCCGAACGGCAGCAACAGCAGAAGCGGTTTGCCCATGGCGCCGGCGAGATGCGCGACCGCCGTGTCCGCCGCGATCACGGCGTCGAGCAGCGAGATCGCGGCGGCAGTGTCGGCGAAATCGCGGAACCGATCGCCGGCGTGAACGATGGCCGATTGTTCTTTAAGGAGGCCGGCGTCTTCATCGCGAACTTCGTGCTGCAAACTGACGAAGGTCACGTCCGGCATTTGCAGCAACGGCAGCAATGTCTCAAGACGCAACGAGCGATTGCTGTCGTTGTCGTGCGAGCGTTCGCCGGACCATACCAGGCCGATGAGCGGGCGGCGGCGCGGCAGACGCTCACGCCAAAGCGCGACGTCTTGATCCACCGGGGCGACGTAGGGGATTTGTGCCGGGATCGTCGCCGGCTCTGTGGCAAAAGCCAGCGGCAGGCTCATCAGCGGACAATGACAATCGAAACGCGGCAAAGGCTTTCCGCGGGCGATCACCGCGGCGACACCCGGCAGCGGCGACAATAGCCGTGCAAGCTCGGGCTGGACTTCGAGAATGACATTGACACCGCGAGCCGCCAGCAGCGGCGCGTAGCGCACGAACTGCAGCGTATCGCCAAAACCTTGCTCGGCGTGCAGCAGAATGGTCTTGCCGTCGAGCGATGTGTCGCCGCGCCAAAGTGGCACGGTGAAATCCCGCCGATGGGCCGCCAGAAAGCCGACGCCCCAGCGCGCTTCGTAACCCCGCCAGCCGGAAAAATCGCCCAGCGTCAATCGGGCGACGCCCTCGACGAATTTGGCCTGGGCGAAATCCGGACGGCTGACCAGCGCGCGGCGCGCGCTCATCACCGCCTCGTGCGGGCGATCGAGCCGGCGCAGCGCGGCGGCGCGGTTGGTGAGAAGCTGCGCATTGTCGGGCGCGATGGTCAGCGCCCTGTCGTAGCTCGAAAGCGCATCCGCGGGCCGATTGAGCTTGATCAGCGCGTTGCCGCGGTTGCCGAGCGCATCGAAATGATCGGGATCGGCGGCCAGCACGCGTTCGAAATTCTCCAGTGCCTCGCGTGGTCGGCCAAGCTCGAGCACCGCAACGCCGCGCCGGTTGAGAAGCTCAATATCGCCCGGCGCGAGGCGCAGGCCTTCGTCACAGCTTTTCAGCGCGCGCTCGAATTGCTTGAGCGCGTGAAAGACCAGACCGAGGCTGGAAAATCCATCGGCGCGGTCGAGGTCGGCCTTGAGCGCCGTCTGGATCAGCGCTAGCGCCGCATCCAGGCGTCCGCGCCGGTAATTGATGAGGCCGAGACCGTGCAGCGCGTCGAAATTATCGGGCTGAATATGGAGCGCCGCGATGTAAAGCCGCTCCGCCTTGTCGAACTCGCCTTGTTCATGGGCGCGCGACGCACGCCGCAGCATGCGCGAAAGATTTGGCTGCAAGGGTTGCGTCGGCCCTTTGCGCATACGGCACTCCCCCCATGGGTCAGGGATGAGTCCGTTTCTTCGGTCCTGCGACCTGGACTTGCACGCACCCGTTGCTGCCGCAGACAGCGTGAGCCTGCTGGACGAGCGCAGCGCCGGTCACCGACGGCATGGCGAGCGGCATGGCGTCGACGCGTTTGCCGAGCGTTCCGCTCGATAAAAATGTCATGGCGGCAAGACCGGTCAGAAGGATCTCACGCATGCGTGCCTCCTCGAGATTGAGATGAATAAGTGGATCGGCGGGTGAGAACGCACGCCTTGAGACGCGCGGTGACCCGCTCCACGGTCGTTAACGACCGGTAAGCAAAGATGGTGAACGAAGGGTTAAGGGAGCCGCGGCCTAATCGTCGCGATAGACGCGCTCGCGGCGTTCGTGGCGCTCCTGGGCCTCGATCGACAGCGTCGCGATCGGGCGCGCCTCGAGCCGCTTGATCGAGATCGGCTCGCCGGTTTCCTCGCAATAGCCGTAGGTGCCGTCCTCGATGCGCGCCAAGGCCGCGTCGATCTTGGAAATCAGCTTGCGCTGCCGGTCGCGGGCGCGCAGCTCGATGGCGCGGTCGGTCTCCGAGGAGGCGCGGTCGGCGAGGTCGGGATGATTCTGGCTCTCGTCCTGGAGATGCTGCAGCGTCTCCTTGGCTTCCTTGAGGATGTCCTCGCGCCAGTCGAGCAGTTTTAGGCGGAAATACTCCCGCTGCCGCTCGTTCATGAAAGGCTCTTTGTCGGTGGGCCGGTACAGCCGCTCCATCGGCAGCACACTCTTACCGTTCCTACCGTTCTTGTCGTCGGCTTTGCCGTTTTTGCTTTTGAGCAACTGCATGTCCCTACTCCGCACACACGACTGGTGCGAGGTCCTCCCCGCGAGGCTGGCCTATATATCGATGGTCGGTGACAGAGACAATAATGATGATGATGTCGCAGGCCGCGTCCTGTGGCGGCGCCTGGTGAGCAGAGGGCCGCTCCGCCCTATTCTTATTTGTTAAATAATTTCAATAACTTGTGGTCAGCTCATGCCGGCTTTGGCGAGCTCGACCGCGACGCGGAGGTCGATCTCGGCCAGCACGGAATTGAGCTTTTCGTCGCCGGAGCCGTCCTTGAAATCGGTGGCTATGGTTTTCAGCCGCAACAGCGTGCCCTGGTCGAGGGTTCCGGCCAAAAGCCCGAGCTTGAGCTCGTCGAGGGCGTCAAGCGCGCGGCGGCCATGCTTGACCGCGCGCCGGCGCCGTTCCGCCGGCTCCTCAATTCCCTGCAATGCGATGAGCGCGTCGATGCCGCCGAGCGTCCGCAACGCCACCGCCGCGCTTTGTGCCGGTGGCGGCTCGGAGTTGGACAGGGCGAAGGTGCCACCGGCGCTGCGCCGGGCCGCAGAGGGTGCGGTCGCGATTGCCGTGCCGTTGGGTCCGTAGACGCGCATATAAAGAAGGTGTCCCCTTATGGTTAATGGCCGGTAAAAACCCGGCAAAACTTGCCGAAACCGGCAAGGGCTGCTCGCCGCGCCGTGCCAGCAAGCCAATCCCAAAATAAAAAACTGTTTAATTTCAATGACTTGCTGTGTCCCGTCGGATGGCACGCAAATGGCATTGTTATTGGCGTCCGACCTCTTGGGGAGCAGGAGATGAATAGGACGCTTAGAGCCACGCTGACCGCGTTGGCTGTCCTCGGCTGTGCCGTTTCGACAGCGGCAGCAATGTCGCGCATCAAGGATCTCGCCAGCATCGAGGGGGTGCGGCAGAACCAGCTGCTTGGCTATGGCCTCGTGGTCGGGCTCAACGGCACCGGCGACACGCTCAACAACACGCCTTTCACCAAGCAATCCCTGCAGGCCATGTTGGAACGCCTCGGCGTCAACATCCGCGGCCAGCAGATTCGCACCGGCAACGTTGCCGCCGTCATGGTCACGGCCAACCTGCCGCCGTTCGCCACCCAGGGCACCCGCATCGACGTCACCGCCTCTGCCATGGGCGATGCCAAGAGCCTGCAGGGCGGCACCCTTTTGGTCACGCCGCTCCTGGGCGCCGACGGCAACGTCTATGCGGTGGCACAAGGCTCCCTCGCCATCGGCGGCTTCGAGGCGGAAGGCCAGGCCGCCAAGATCGTGCGCGGCGTGCCGACCGTGGGGCGGCTGCCGAACGGCGCCATCATCGAACGCGAGATCGATTTCTCGCTCGCTTCCCTCGGCACGCTGCGGCTGTCTTTGCGCAACGCCGATTTCACCACCGCCAAGCGCATCGCCATCGCGGTCAACGATTATATCGGCGCGCCGGTCGCCGAGCCGCTCGACCCTTCGACGGTGCAGCTGACGCTGCCGAAGAAATTTCCGCAAAACGTCGTCGCCATGCTGACCGAGATCGAGCAACTGCAGGTCGAGCCTGACTCCGCCGCCAAGATCGTCATCGACGAGCGCTCCGGCGTCATCGTCATCGGCCGCGACGTGCGGGTCTCCACGGTGGCGGTGGCGCAAGGCCACCTCACCGTCACCATCTCGGAAACGCCGCAGGTCAGCCAGCCGGCGCCGTTCTCGCGCGGCCGTACCGTCACGGTGCCGCGCACCCATGTCGGCGTGCAGGAGGAAGGCAAGCAGCTCGCTTTGGTCAAGGAAGGCGTGTCGCTGCAGCAGATCGTCGACGGGCTCAATGCGCTCGGCATCGGGCCGCGCGACCTCATCACCATCCTCCAAGCGATCAAGGCCGCCGGCGCGATCCAGGCCGACATCGAGGTGATGTGATGAGCGGCGCGGCACAACAACTCGGCGCTTCGCTGTCCTCGCTCGGCGGTGCGCAGAATTCACAAGTCGAGGCCATGCTCAAGATCAAGGGCAAGGCGAAGAGCGCGGCCAGCGAATTCGAATCGATGTTCCTCAACTCGATGTTCGACCAGATGAACACCAAGGTCGACGGCGAAGGCCCGTTCGGCGGCAGCGGCGCGCTCAAGGTGTGGCGCTCGTTCCTGACCAATCAATACGCCCAGATGTACGCCAAGGCCGGCGGCGTCGGCATCGCCAAGCACGTCTATGATGAATTGCTCAAGCTCCAAGGCGTGAGCGCATCATGAGCCCGATCACGACCACCGCCGAAGCCGAGCGGGCAATCGACGATTTGAGCGCGCTGATCGAAAAGCTCTCCGGCCTGATGGAGCAGGAAACCGCCCTCGTCCATGCCGGCAAGGTGTCGGTTGCCGTCGGCCTTGGTCAGACCAAGTCGGAACTGGCGCACCAGCTCTACACCGCTGGCGAGCGGTTGAAGGTGAACGCGAAATTCTTGCTGCAATCGGTGCCGGCGCGTTGCACGGCGCTGGCGCGCGTGCAGGAGGCGTTCCGCGCCGTGCTGCAAAAGAATCTGATCGTGCTGGCGACGACGCATGCGGTGTCGGAAGGCATCATGCGCCGGCTGTCGGGAGATCTCGCGCGCAAGAGCGCACCGCAAATCTATGGCGCATCGGGGCGGGCGACGGCACCGCATCCCAAATACGGCCAGCCGCTCGCGGTCAGCAAAAAACTTTAGCTGCGCGGCCCAACAGGACGGCGGGCGACGTCGGCAAGCTCCTGGCGCAACTTCTCGATCGGGGTGTCCCAATCGCCGGTCACGGGTTGCCGAAACAGCCGCATCGACGGATACCACGGGCTGTCGGTGCGATCGAGCAGCCAGCGGAAATCCGGACAGAACGGCACCAGCATCGCCACCGGCTTGCCCATGGCGCCGGCAAGATGCGCAACCGACGTATCGACCGTGATCAGGAGATCGAGCATCGCCACGACAGCGGCGGTGTCGGCGAAATCCTTGAACTCCTGGCCGAGTTGAACGACGCCGTGCTCGCGCAGGATCGCCGCCTGCCCTGCGCCGACTTCCTTCTGCACGCTGATGAAGTCGAGACCCGGCACCGCAAACAGCGCCGCAAAACGATCGAGCGGCATCGAGCGATTGCGGTCGTTGAGATGCATGGTGCTGCCGGCCCAGCAGATGCCGACGCGCAGCCGGCCGCTGTCCGGCAACCGGCCGCGCCATTTGGCGAGCCGCTCCTCGTAAGGCCGGATGTAGGGAATATTGACGGGGATGGTGCCGAGCTCGGTATTGAACGCCATCGGCAGGCTGAGCAGCGGGCAATAACAATCGAAGTCCGGCAGCGTCTCGCCGTCGCTGAACACGCGCGTGACGCCGGGCACGGTCGGCGCGATCGATTTGAGCGGATGCTGCACGCCGAGGATCACGCGGGCGCCGCGTGCCGCGACCAGCGGCGCGTAGCGCACGAAATTGAGCGTGTCGCCCA
>CAVWOI010000037.1:0-23455 GCA_963756245.1 uncultured Alphaproteobacteria bacterium | reverse complement strand
CCGCGCCAGCGGGGAGGAAAGACAAGCGCTTTCGTTCTCGCCGAAAGCGCGAGCGCATGCGGAACAACGAACGCCACGAAAGACTAGCCTCCAAACAAGAAGGGAGGCGGAGCGCCGAGAAGCGCACCAACCAGGAGCCGCATCGGCAAGCGATGCGGCGCGCGCCCTCTCTCCTGTCTTCCCACTGCGGGAGGACCGAGGCCCAGGACTTCATAGCGCCTTGGACCTCAAAAAATGGAGCGGGCGCGCTCGCCTTTCGGCGCCCCACCGCGGCATCCGAGGCTTTTTCGGCCTCGGCTCGGCTCAGGCCGCGCTTCCTGGAACCACCGGATGCAAACGGGAGGACCCTCTCCGGCACCAGTGCAGCGAGCACCTCGCAGTCCGACACGCGCCGGACGGGACGATGCCCAAGCCGCCCGTGAGCGCAGTGTATGGCCGCGCTCGACGAGAACCGCCCCCGCTCCGCCCCAAGGAGTACCCTCGCGAAAGGCGTCCCTTTTGCGAGCGGGATGTTGGTCTATGTAATCGTGATAGGAATAAAGTCAAGGGCAATGTCGCTTTATTGGGGACGCGACGTAGGGCGGATTAGCGCAGCGTCCGCCGTCCGCGCCGGCTTTGCGGCTCCGGTCGCAGCGTTACGCCGCGACAAGAGCGCGGCCGACCGAAGGGAGGGCCGTCTAGCTGAAGAAGTGAAAAAGCCAATACACCACCGAAAGTATAACCAATTTTGTGGTAGCCCAAACACGCAATTCGGGCTGCAGCAGCTTATTTGCGGTTTGCTGCTTCGCTGCGCGCAGTTGCTCAAATCGGTCAAGTTCTGTCAGCATCTCCCGGCCGATTTCATCAACCGTGGCGTAATCCTGTAACATTTGCCAGTGGAAGACGGCCACCGGCGAGCATTCCGTTGGCGAGTGCATCATCCACGGACGGAACGTGCCGAGCTTATCCTGCTCCGCTCTTAGTTGATCGTATTTCTCATAGTCACCTCGCGCCATTGCCTCGGTGCAATCTTGACTAAACTGATTGTATTTAGGGGTATCGTTCTCGGAGATAATGTAGGGCGGGATGTAGAGGGGAATTCTGTGGGCGAGCGTGTCCCTAAATTCAGCTATATGCCGGAACCATTTCTTGCGCTTGTTAAGATATTTGCGGAACGGCCTGGTGAAGGATTTGCGCAAATACCAATAGCTCTCTCCAAGGCCAACTAGCCTGACGTCGATTTCTTTGCCGTCCTTACCCCGGAGGTCGGTTTCGTAAACCCAAACCCAGGCAAGATTGTCAAGGCACCCTGCAACATTGATGGTGAAGGATTGAATCAACATCATTGCAGCAACTACATCGTCCCTTTCAGGAATTTTCTCTTGCTCAGGCGGTAGAACATTGAAAACGAAATTCACCGATCGGGCCAGTACGTCTAGTCTTCGGCAAAAGCCTTGCCTTGCGTATTCCCGCGCGCGATCGCTGTCGAAATTGCGGACGAAGTAACGCTCCTGCAGTGCGCGATACTGCCGCTGAACGTCATCGCGACCGTTCTGCAGCTTGGTCAGATCATCGGCGGAAAAAAAGCAGGCAATCTCGCTCATCCAAATGCACGGTGCGACCAGCTCACCTTTGCCGCTGGGCCAATCCCGCCCCGCCGCACCGTCGGGTATCAAATTTCCCGACTTAAGACCGTTACTATTGCTCGTAGGGTGGCTTAGCGCAGCGTAATCCGCCATCCCACTGTCGAAAGGCGGCGGATTACGCCTTCGGCTAATCCGCCCTACCGCACTGGCTTTGTTGCGCGTCGGCCGACGCCCTGGGCAGAGTTTTTGGGTATCCCCCAATCTGGCGCACCGATGCCCATAAAACTTCGTAAGCTCTTTTGGTCGGCGTCAAGCGACCGTAGTAGCATCGGGAAGCGAATTTTCAGGTATCTGCCTTGATGGTTGGGGCGGGAGGGATCGAACCTCCGAATGTCGGAATCAAAATCCCCAGAATCCTATTGATCCAATTAGCATATCGACTGCCATGTTGCATCTGTGTTGCGTCGAGATTTGGGTTCGAAAGCGAATCCAAGGGGTGGCACACCCGCTGTAAGCCGTAGCCACTGGCTATCCACCGTTAACACAAAGCGCCGCCCACCATACTGGCCCCCGTACAGTACTTTTGCCGCTTAATTTCGTGTTGGCGAACGTACGCCCGCGCAAGCGAAGTTGGGCCTGTCGAAGTGCACGTGCGGGAGTTACACCGGCCAAATGAGCTGAAAAAAAATCGTGGAGTATCTGCTCAGTCTCTGCTCGTGCAATAACCCACAATGCCGAAATCACGCATGGAACCCCAACTTCCATAAAGCTTGCGGGAAGTCCAATTGACTCGCTGGGAACCGTCAGATCTACGAGACCAGCCTCGCATGCAGCCAAAAAAACCAGCCTACATTTTTCTAGGGTGAGATCACTAAGAGCCTCTGGTTCAAATAATCCATCCGCAAGGACTAACGCAGCTCGACCAACATTATCAAAGTTCCACGCCCCATGCCCAAGGTAACTGATGTACGAATAATCGGAGATCGCCGCTCGGACCAAATCAATGGTTGCAGAACTGTTTGCCAATGCTTTTCTGGAATGCGAACGAAATGATTCCCATGCTGGATTATCGTTCGTCGGTAGATCACCCGAAGGATTAGTGATCGCCAACAAACTCGGTATATACCCCTCCATCGAGTGGATTCGCCTCCGGCTGCGAACGTAAGAGGCAGGAGATGGAATGCAAGAGGTCGCCCAATTGTCCAAAAATATTCGGTCGACGTCTGGGCCGTCCGAGTTCATTGCGTGTAACGGAAACGCTGCCAATAGCGGTGACGCACAGAAGGTAATTTCCCAATTTGAATCTGCCCCATGGTTCCGTAAGAATATGGACAGAGGAGCGCCCAATAATAGTCCAAGCTTAGACATTTGGGTTAGAATACTATCATCCCAAGTTGAAAATGCCTGGTCCAGCGCCCCGGCGTCATGCTCGCGGGCGGATTCGGATAAGGCCAAACGAAAGCTATTATAGGAGATTAGCCATTCATCTCTAAGAGCTAAAACAGACCTCTGATTTAACTCCTTCAACTCCAGCACATACGGAATTTCCGATCCACTGAAAAGCGTGAGCGCCAAGCCGCCGGCTCTTGTTATTATGATAATTACGAACACGGCCCCATCTGGAATCGACGCCTGCAGGTCGGTGTAAGTAACATCATCGCTAGTGTCAGGCTGGACCTCTGCAAGCGCCGCTTGGAAGCGCTCATATGCAATTTCGCGAAGAGCACGCTGTTCACCTACGCTCGTGACCGTAATAGTAGACAATTGTTGAGCTTGTAAGCCCCGAACAAAGACCTCATCCGCTCTATCAGAACTCAGTTGGGCAATTCGCCACTCAGCCAATGCAGTCAACATTTTTTCGTGGCCGGAATTATGGGTTTTCTGACGATGCAATTGCGCCAACCCATGAACGACTGCCCTCGTTGATGATATGGCCGTTATCGCCTCTTTCGGCTTCCCGAGTTTAATGAGAGCATAGGCCAAATTGTCGCCGGCTTCCGCGACTTCTCGCACGGCGCCTCTCTGCATCTGCAACGACGGCATGCTCAGGACAATTGCAGGCGCCCTGCCGACGGCTGGCGAAAGCAAATCTACGACCTCGGTCCACTCGCCGCTTTGCAGCAGGGCACCTGATAGTGCGTTAAGTGCGTCAAGATGCTTTATCGGGTCAACCTCAAAAGTCCAGTAAGACGCCCCCGCTCTGTATGCCGCGACACAAGATAACAGGTCGCTTTGTCCGCCCGTTAGGTTGTACGAGTATTCAAATAAGCGACCCAACATAATATTTGTGTGCGCCCATATGATCGGATGGTTCGTTAGCGAATACAGCTCTAATGTCTTGTTGAATGTGATGATGGCTTCGTCAAGATATTTACGGTCATCTGTAGTTTGAAAGGCGACCGCAAGGGTCTGTCCCAGGCGGTACTGGGTAGCCGACCAGATGACAGGGTCATTGTCTTGCGAGGTCACAAGTAACTGTCGACGACAATGACGAATGGCTCGCGCAATATACTTCCTCTCCCCCGTGGTCATACCAAGCGTCAAAAGCACCGTGCACAGGTTTCCGTGCGCCCTCGCCCATTCTCCTGGAGCCACGCGACGCGGCTTAGACGCTAGCGATGCCCTATACGCGGACAGCGCTCGAAGCAGATATTGCGTGTCGTGGGTGAGCTCGCCCAACATACTATATGAGTTTCCAAGATCACTCTGCGTAGCTGCCCAAAGCAAGGGAGAATCACGTCGTCCTTGTAATGCCGCCTCGTGCGCCCGGACAGCTGCCCACAACGCTACGGGGTCGTGATCGGCTATTCCAATCATGCGGAGTACTGAACCGAGAATGTTTTGCGTCTCCGCCCAGGCCCCTAGCCCCTCGTTCGTAATCCGATCTTCTAAGGCCGATTTGCAAAGTTGCGCGGCTTCGCGCGCAAACGTATCATCACCCGTAGCATGAGCGAGAGAAGACAAGGATTGCGCAAGTGCGCTTGCAAATGCGCTGAGATCGTTAGGGTCAGATCTTGACTTGTTCTCAATCGCTTTGCGATGCGCAGTTACGGCCTGGGACAGTTGGTCCAAAGAGCTGGTCAATTCGCCCAAATGATTAAGAGCACACCCCAAAAAAAACAGGGCGCTCGTCTTGTACTCGGCATTACGCCATTCGCGGACAGAAAGCTCTCTGCATTTCGAAACGATTGCTTCTAGAGTAGGTCGATCAGCGCCAACTTTGCCATGATATTCGTAGAGCATAAGCCCGTCACGCACTTCCGAGAATACGGGGTAGTATTTTTGGTATTCATCAAACGTGCTTTTATCCATCCCGCGCCTTGCAAATGCCTCTTCTATGCCTATTGCCAAGCACTCCCTCATGCATATGTCGACTTTTTCCAATCCCCCAATGCACCGCGAGAGCCGTTCACGGGGCTGTTCGTTGTACCAGTGCGTCGCAGCGTGCAGAACATTCGTTGCCATTTCGCGCAACTCATCGCTAAGCGCCGGTGTTGCAAGCCTTTCTGGCTGAGAAGTAAACAAGTGCCTCAATCTAGGCCAATAAACGTCACCTCTTTCTACGCCAAAAGAGTACGCTATGATCTCAATAATCTGGACATTTTCTCGTTGATCTTTGATCTCTGCGAACACAGTCTTGATGCCCCGCGCTTGGCAGGATTTTATGAGACGAAGATGCCATGCAAGGTACTCGAATATTCGCTTATTTTCGGCCGATTTTATCCGCGATTGGATCTCTTTTAGCGCCCGTTGTCGGAACGGGGCGTCACGAAGGTTCGATTCAAGTATCTGACGCTTCTTTGGCAAATCGCCTTCGACCGCAAATATGGCTTTATCCTTCCCTTCGATCGCTCCTGGTCGCCAGAAAAGCATTTTCCAGGTTTCCTCGGCGTCCGCATTCAACAGCGACTCCAGGAAACCGCTTTTGTTTAATACCGTGTCCGCTGCGCCGTGTAATTTTTCGCTCATCGGGCTATGCCGTTTTCTCAAATGCGATCGCGCATCTGGCTGTTCATTTCACCGAAACCTTAGCGTAATGCATCTGGGGCTTTATGGGGCGTACCGCCAATATCGTGGGGGCACGACTCCCTCCGGCACGCATCTAATTTGCGGAGACCTTTGATCAGGGGGCCGAGTACCACTCACGACTAATCGCCCGATATCGTCAATCAAAGACCGATTGTCTGCAAACGCGTTGTGCTTGAGACCAAATATCTCATTGCCGATTGCGCTCACGTCAATACTTTCGATATTGGGAATAAGGACGGGGCCCTCACCAAAGACGTCGCCCGCCCGAGGTTTGCCCGCAGCGCGTCTCGATATGACGAGAGCCTTATCGTTCGAAGAGGCGTATAGAGTCATGCCGCGCACCCACGGTCGAACATTCGCGGCCAACGCTTTATAAAGATCAACGTCGAGATCGGGAGCGGCCATGACTATTTCGGATAATCTCGGTAAAGCGCGCGCGTTCGCGAGCTCGCTGAGCGCGTCAAGTACGACGAGATTTCCCATGCTATGCGCAATGATGTGAACGGTCTCGATCTCGGCATGGCTGTACAGTAACTGTATGAGATTCTTAAGCCACGTCCTCGCTCCCAGGGCGCTGTTCAGATCATAGAGGTAGTTAAGAACGCCGCCGGCGGAAGGCCATGAAAAAAGGATCGGCACGCCTTTGAATTGCATGTCCCAAATGATTTGAGCAAAACGCAATACACCATTCTTGAAGCTTGTGTTAAACCCATGCACGAACACAAGTGCGGTTCGCGAGGAGTCACGTCGGATAGTGTCACAAAATTGCTCCTGACTAAGAATGCCGATTTTTTTATGACAAAGTGACGCCTTTCGTCAGCTTGCTCATCTTGAAATCGCAATCGTATCCAACTGGTCGTTTTTGGCAATTCGAGGCGCCCAATTTTATGGTCCTCCGGAATTCGAATTTGGCAAGCGCCAAAGCTAAGCGTGTTCGATCGCTCTCGGGTAAAGTCGATGGCTTGCGATCTTTTTATCTGCGCGCGGTTCGTCGCGAACAAAAGCTCTACCACGCGAGCATCGGCTATAAGATCTCTTGTTAAGGCTTCGACGTCTGCGTCGACTCGAAAATGTAGAACATCAGACGCTCTACCATCACGAAATTCACGCAATAATACCAGACGCGTCGATGATTCTCGTAAAGCGGCGCCAAAGGCGCGTACGTATTGATCCAACTGTTGGGGCTGCATTTGCAGCAGAGGAATAACAGGCCAAATGTCAACGGCGTGAAATAAATCACGCCACAAAGGTCTTACGGCTTGCGGCGATTGGGTAAGGTTCAGTTGTAAGGTGAGCGTCGCACTTTTCGACAACAGATAACGGTCAGGCTGACGCTGTCGGTTTGACGACAGGGGCCTGAGAATTCGAGCCAGAAAATTCGAGGAAAAAATAAGACACACATCGATATCGCGCGACAGTTCTAAAATGCGGTTTCGCAATTGCCGAGTGTTGTCAATTTCTTCAACGTTGAGGAATGAAATTGGTCCGGCTTCGAGAGTCGAACGGAATGTATCAAGGATTGGATTAGCGTCGGAAGCATGGACGGCGAGTATCTTAGGCATCGCGGCAAGGACCTGCCTGCTAAAGGTTCGCAACCTTGCCGGGTATCCTCTGGTGGATCAGTGCGGAGGTCAAGCAACAGGGCGCGTAGGTGTTCAAAAGTCTCTCGAATTCAGCGTTTCCGGCACGGCCACCTAAGCGTCTGTTCACCGCTTCCAGTGGTTGGGACGGGAGGGTTCGAACCTCCGAATGACGGAGTCAAAGTCCGTTGCCTTTCCGCTTGGCTACGCCCCAGCGATCAAAATGATCAAACAACATGAAAACGGCGTCGGAAAACGGCGCCGAAAGCTCTAAGTACCTAATTTTCCGAAGAAAGTTTTGGCTGGGCGCCAGGATTTGAACCTGGGAATGGCGGAATCAAAATCCGCCATTCGCAAGCGTAAAGCAGCAAAAGGCGCGTAGCGCCGTGCCGCGTTAGGTTTCCGCGCTCAGCCCACCCTGGTGGGCACGAGCCTCACCGCGCCTCAAGCGTTTAAGGAAACCTCCGGCGGCAACGAAGCTTCGAGTCAGGCGCCCCCTCCGCCACACTGCTTCGCAGGGTGGTCCCCCTCCCCCGCTATCGCGGGGGCGGATGAAGAATTACTGCGCCGGCTGGCCCTGAATTTTCGGGAGCGCGTTCTGGTCACTGCTCTGTTTGACCTGCTGCGCCTGGCTGGCGAGCTCGACGGTCAGGCGCTGCGCCGCGTCGGGCGACATGAGCGCCAAAATATCCGCCATTTTGCGCGGCTCGATCTTGGAGGCGACGTCGAGCAGCACGCCGATGTCGAGGCGGTCGAAAATTTTCGCCGCGTCCCGCGGCTTCATGTTCTCGTACATGGTGACGAGGCCCTTGAAACGCGCGGCCTGGGCTTCGTCCTTCTGTTCCGTCGCGACGGTGATGCGGGCTTCGGTTGCCTTGAGCTCGGTGAGCTGGCCTTCCATGCGTTTCTCGGCGGCCTTGATCAGGCTCTCGCGGATGTCGAGCTCGCGGGCGCGGGTGTCGAGCTCCTGGCGGCGCTCTTGCAGGCGTTCGAGGATGGCGCGCTCGGCGCCGGAGGGTTGGCCCGGTTCGGTGGGAATGACGGTGCCTGGCGGCTTGGTGTCGGGCGGCTTCGTTGGCTCGGCCTTGGCCTGTTTGTCCTTGTCGGCGGTCTCGGCCGGCACCGAGCCGGTGATGTCGAGGTTCGTCCGATCCGCCGGCAACGATGCCACGACCGGCGCCGTGGTCGCGCCGCTGCCGTCGGGGAAATTGAACATCTGCGACGCCCACGACAGCATCGACGACGACGGCCGCGGCACGTCGGCGGTGGTGTGGATGACCGCGGTGCGCTCCATCTTCGGCGTGTCGTCGCCGGCAATCAGCGAGCCGCCGTCGAGCAGCAGATCGGCCGCCTTCAACGCCAACAGGCAGGCGCAGGCAATGACTGCGATCGGAATGAGACGCAGATCGCGGATGTAGTTCATCATGCCGCGAGGCCGTGCACCTTGGTGCGCAATCGCTCGGCGAAGGCTTGCGCCGCGACCGCGACCGCCTTGGCGTCACCGCTCGGCGCCGCCGGCTCCTGCGGCGGCCGCCCGGCGATGACGATCTGCGACAGGCGATGCAGCACATCCTTGCCGGCGGCGAGCCGGCGATCGAATTCGCCGGTCATGGCCTCGGCGCGATTGAGGCGCTGGCCCAAGCCCACGTCGCATTCGTGCACGGTGACCTTCAGCCCGGCGATGGCGCGCTCGGCGATCTCGGTCGCGGTGATCAATTCGGAAATGGTGGCGCGCAGCGAATGCTCGTCGGCCTTCAACAGCTTGAGGCGACGGTTGAGCAACATGCAATAACCGACCGTCAGCATGAGCAAAATCGCAACCAGGCCTTCGATCATGATTCCAATGCCGTTGCTCACTATTGTGCCTCCATGGGATTGCCGGTGCCGCCCGCCATTTCGAACATGGCGAAGGTCGTGCTTGGTTTGCGTAAATGCTTGGCGACGCGTACGGCGACCCGGTCGCCGACCCGGCCCATGCGGCCTTCGGTCAGCGTAACGTCGCCGCAGCGCACGATGACCATGGCGTCGGATTTCATTTCCAGCATCAGCGTGTCGCCGACATTGAGCTTCATGATCTGCTTTAACGGCAGCTGCGCCTCGTAAAGCACGGCATCGACTGCGATTTGCGCCTGGCCGATTTCCGTTGCCAGATGCCCTTCCCAGGTCGAGTTGCGGCCGAATTTCTCGCCCATGAACATCTGCAACAGCACGTCGCGGATCGGTTCGATGGTGGCGTAGGGCAGCAAGAGCTCGATGGTGCCGCCGCGGTCTTCCATGTCGATGCGCAGCCGCACCAGGATCGCCGCATTGGCCGGCCGCGAGATCGCGGCAAAGCGCGGATTGGTCTCCAGCCGATCGATGTTGAACTTGACCGGCGACAGCGGCCGGAACGCCAGCTCCGCGTCGGCCAGCACCACCTCGATCATGCGCTTGATCAGGTTGGTCTCGATCGTGGTGTAGGGCCGGCCTTCGATGCGGATCGCGGTCTGGCCGCGGCGGCCGCCCAAGAGCACGTCGATGATCGAATAGATCAGGTTCGAGTTGACCGTGAGCAGGCCGGAATTGTCCCACTCCTCGGCCTTGAACACGCCGAGGATCGCCGGCAGCGGAATCGAGTTCAAATAATCGCCGAACCGCACCGAGGTGATGCGGTCGAGCGACACTTCGACGTTGTCGGAGGTGAAATTGCGCAAGCTCGTCGTCATCAGCCGGACCAGCCGGTCGAAGACGATTTCCAGCATCGGCAGGCGCTCGTAGGAGACCATCGCCGAGTTGATGATGGCGCGGATGCCGGAATTGTCGTTGAGATTGACGTCAGCCAGGCTGAAGCCGAGCAGCGAGTTGATTTCTTCTTGGGTGAGAATACGTTCGGCGCCGCCCTTGGCAGCCTGGATGAACTGGCCGTCGTCGACCATGGTGGCCCAATGCGCCGCCATGGCCTCGGGGCTGCCCTCGGCCTGCTCCACCGCGGGCACGATCTCGGCCGCCGCCTGCTGCTCGGCGTCGAGCGCTACGCCCCACTCGGCAGCGAGCGCGTCCTGATCGATCTGGTCTTTCGCTGCCATGGCTTCACTGCTCGAGCGCGAGGACGTCGTTCCTCACTGCACCACGATTTCCTTGAACAGCACCGCGTTGATCCGGCTCGGCGCGATCGAGGCGTTGACGCGCCGCGTCAGCTCCTCCTTGAGCCGATAGAGGCCGGCGGAGCCGTCGAGATCGGTCGGCCGCAATTCGCGCAAGTAGGTTTGGAACGTGTCGAGGAGCCGCGGCATGATCGGCTGGATCTGCGCCGAGACCGCCTCGTCGGGCAATTCCAGCGCGATCTTGACCTTGAGATATTGGGTGCGATCGCCGCCGCTCGACGACAGGTTCACCAGCACGTCGGGCATGTCGACGAAGATCGGCGCCTTGACCGTGGTGGCGGCGGCCGCGGTGTTGCCGTGGTGGCCGAAGAAGAAATAGCCGCCACCGCCCAGCACGCACAGACCGACGACACCGCCGGCCACCATGATGATGAGCTTGAGCGAGAAGCGTCGCTTCGGCGCGGCTGCGTCCTTCGCGTCGGCGCCTTCGGCCGCTTCCTTGTCGGCCTCAGCCGGCGTTTCGTTCTTCGTTGCCATCACCGCTCCAGCTTGCGTGAGGGCGCACGCAGTCGGCAGGATAAACGCAGAACAAATGCCGCGGGCGCTAGTCTGCGCCATCGGGTGTGGCGCCGTCACAAGCCACGCTAGGCAGGAATGGTTAATGGATACTTGCCGGGGCGCTTAAGGCAGGAATTATTTGCCGGGTTGTGTCACCGCGATGGCGCTTTCTGCCCGCCGGGCGGCGCGGCTCTTTGACTTAAGCCGTTGATGGATATCGATCTATTCCGTTGGCACGGCTTCTGCAGTTCACCCCTTGCCGCTGCTTGGGAGAGCGGGCGGCGCGCGCGATGAGGATGCCCGGGAGACGGCATCGTCATCGCTCTAAAGGGGGAGAGTATCCGATGGAGAATGCCCTTCTCGTCGGCCTGTCGCGGCAGATGGCGCTCAGTCATGAGCTCGACATCGTCGCCAACAACATCGCCAATATCGACACCACCGGCTTTAAGGCCGACAAGGAGGCGTTCAGCGAATATTTGATGCCGCGCGCGGCCGACCAGCAATTTCCCGGCGGCAACCAACGCGTCAGCTTCGTGCAGGATCGCGCCACCTGGATCGATTTCAGCCCGGGCTCCATCCAGCACACCGGCGATCCGCTCAACGTCGCGCTCGACGGCAAGGGCTATCTGACGGTGCAGACGCCGCGCGGCCAGCGCTATACCCGAAACGGCGCGCTCTCGCTCAACGCCACCGGCCAGCTCGTCACCAGCGAAGGCTATCAGGTGCTCGGCGACGGCGGCCCGATCGCGTTCCAGCCCTCCGACCACGACATCAACATCAGCCCGAACGGCATCATCACCGTGCGCGAAGGTGCCAGCACCGCAGACACGCAGCGCGGCAAGCTGCAGATCGTCGGCTTCGATCAGCCGCAGCTGCTGCAGAAGGATTTCGAGTTCCACCTTCACCGCACCGAACGGCGTCAATGCCGGGCCGCCGCCGGCCGGCACCCGCGTCATCCAAGGCGCGGTCGAGAAATCGAACGTCAACGCCGTCGCCGAGATGGCGCGGATGATCCAGATCACGCGCAGCTACCAAGACATCGCCGCCATCCTGCAACAGCAGGGCGACCAGCGCCGCAACGCGCTGCAACAGCTGTCGCAGCAGCCGACCAGTTAGCGCCAGGGCTTTTGAGGAGAACGTAACATGCGTGCGCTCGATACCGCAGCGACTGGCATGGCGGCCATGGACCTCAAAGTCCAGGTCATCGCCGGCAATATCGCCAACATGAGCACGACCGGCTTCAAGAGCCAGCGCGCCGAGTTTCAGGATCTGATCTACGAGCACGTGCAACGCGTCGGCGCGCAGGCGTCCGACCAGGGCAATATCCTCCCGGTCGGCATCGAGCTCGGCTCCGGCGTGAAAACCGTCGGCACGCCGCGGCTGATGACGCAAGGCACGCTGACGCAGACCGGCAACACTCTCGACATCGCGATCCAGGGCGACGGCTTCTTCAAGATCCTGATGCCCGACGGCACCTTCAGCTATACCCGCGACGGCTCGTTCAAGATGGATGCGCAAGGCCGCGTCGTGCAGGCCGAAGGCTATGTGGTGCAGCCCGGCATCACCATCCCGCAGAACGCCAGCGGGCTCACCATCAACAACCAGGGCCAGGTCTCGGTGACGCTGCCCGGCAGCACGACCTCGACCATCCTCGGCCAGCTCACCCTGACGCGCTTCACCAACAATGCCGGCCTGCAGGCCAACGGCGACAATATGTACACCGCCACGCCCGCGTCCGGCACGCCGCAGGACACCCTGCCGGCGACCGAGGGCGCCGGCACGATCTTGCAGGGCAGCCTCGAGCAATCCAACGTCGAGGCGGTCACCGAAATCTCCAACCTGATCGCCGCGCAACGCGCCTACGAGATGAACTCCAAGGTCATCACCGCGGCGGACGAGATGTTGCAGTCGACCTCGCAACTGATGCGCTGAGAAAGGTCCTTGCCATGATCCGCATCCTCGCTCTCGGCTTGTTGTTCGCGCTGGCGGCGCCGCTCGCCGATCCCCGCCGCGGCGCAGGCGCCGGCGTTGCGCGCCAGCGTCACCGTCACCGCCGACGTCGTGCGCATCGGCGACCTGATCGACAATGCCGGCGCGGTGGCCGAGGTGCCGATCTTCCGCTCGCCCGACCTCGGCAGCCGCGGCGCGGTGGCGACCGACCGCATCGTCGAGGCGATCCGTCCGCACCAGCTCATCGATATCGACACCCGCGGCTTGACCGAAGTCATCGTCACGCACTCGAGCCGCACCATCACCGCGCAGGAGATTGCGGCGCGCATATCGCAGGCGCTGTCCGGCCATTTCGGCATGGGCGAAGCGCGCAACGTCACCGTCTATTTCGATCGCGACATCCGCGCCCTGCAAGTCGAGTTGGACGCGACCGGCGATCTGCAGGTGCTCGGCCTCACCTATGACCCGCGCACGACGCGCTTCGACGTGACGTTCGACCTGCCGACGAGCGCGACGCTGCACCGGCAACCGGCGCGCTACACCGGCACCGCGCTCGAGACGGTTCCCGCCGTCACGGTGCAGCATCCGGTGGAACACGGCGAGGTGCTCAAGGAATCCGATCTCGCCATCGTGCGGCGGCCGAAGACGGAAAGCGCGGCCATCACCGACATGAGCGCCGTGGTCGGGCTCGCGGCACGGCATCCGTTGCGCCCGGATCAGCCGCTGCGCATGGCCGACCTGATGAAGCCCGAGATCGTGGCGCGCAACGACACCGTGACCATCGTCTATCAGGCGCCGGGGCTGCTGCTGACGTTGGGCGGCCAGGCGCAGGAAGCCGGCGCGCTGGGCGACACGATCGGCGTGCTCAACGTCGAATCCAAACGCATCGTGCAGGGCGTGATCTCCGCGCCGGGCCGCGTCACCGTCGCCGCCCTGACCAACCGCGTCGTCGACAACGCACCGAAGTCCGCGTCCAACCCCAACGCCGGGGCCGAGTGAGTAGAGCTTGAGGTAGTCCGATGTCGAAACGCGTTGTGCTGCTGCGTTGTGCGCTGCTGTCGACCGTGGCTGTGATCAATTCCGCCTGCTCGTCGATCGACCGCCTCAAGGCGATCGGCGAGCAGCCGCCGCTGTCCGCAATGGACAATCCGACCACAAAACCCGGCTACAAGCCGGTGCAGATGCCGATGCCGACGCCGCAGCCGGCGACCTACAATCCGAACTCGCTGTGGCGCAACGGCTCGCGCGCGTTCTTCAAGGACCAGCGCGCCCATCAGGTCGGCGACATCTTGACCGTGAAGGTCAACATCAACGACACCGCGCAGTTCGAGAACGAGACCCAGCGCAGCCGCAGCACCACGGAAGACTCCGCGATCACCAATTTCATCGGCGCCAACACCATCACCAATCCGGCCAAGGCGGTGCTGCCGGGCGCGCTGTTGACCACCAACGGCGAGTTCCTCGACCGACGGCAAGGGCACCATCAACCGGCAGGAATCCTTGCTGACCAACATGGCCGCGGTGGTGACGCAAATGCTGCCGAACGGCAACCTGGTGATCGAGGGCAAGCAGGAGATCCGGGTGAATTTCGAAATCCGCGAGCTGATCGTCGCCGGCGTGGTGCGGCCGGAAGACATCGACAGCGACAACACCATCGAGCTGCCGAAGATCGCCGAGGCGCGCGTCGCCTATGGCGGCCGCGGCCAGATCACCGACTTCCAGCAACCGCCTTACGGACAGCAGGTGATGGACGTGATCTTGCCGTTCTGACCAGGGATCAGGAAGCAGGGATCAGGTATCAAGAAAGACCCGGCCGATACTTGATACCTGATGTCTGATCCCTGATCCCCGAGCTCCCCGCGGCTTAGGTCGAGCTAGCGCGACCAAAGCCGCGATACGGCGCGGCCTCCGGCAGCTCCCCGCCGGAGGCCGCGAGTTTTTGGATTCGTCATTGCCGGGCTTGACCCGGCAATCCATGCAGAGATTTGGCTTTGAGAAAAGCTGGCGCCGTTACGCCGTGTTGCGTCTCGGCATGGATACGCGGGTCAAGCCCGCGTATGACGAGGTGAAGCGCATCAGTTCTCGGCGCAGCGCGTCAACAACACTCGCCCAATCGCCGAATGCCGGCTGACGCAATAGCCGCGCGGTCGGATACCACGGGCTGTCGTCGCGCTCGCGCAGCCAACGGAAATCGGCGCCGAACGGCAGCAACAGCAGAAGCGGTTTGCCCATGGCGCCGGCGAGATGCGCGACCGCCGTGTCCGCCGCGATCACGGCGTCGAGCAGCGAGATCGCGGCGGCAGTGTCGGCGAAATCGCGGAACCGATCGCCGACGTGAACGATGGCCGATTGTTCTTTAAGAAGGCCGGCGTCTTCGTCGCGCACTTCGTGCTGCAAGCTGACGAAGGTCACGTCCGGCATTTGCAGCAACGGCAGCAATGTCTCAAGACGCAACGAGCGATTGCTGTCGTTGTCGTGCGAGCGTTCGCCGGACCATACCAGGCCGATGAGCGGGCGGCGGCGCGGCAGACGCTCACGCCAAAGCGCGACGTCTTGATCCGCCGGCGCGACGTAGGGGATTTGTGCCGGGATCGTTGCCAGCTCCGTGGCAAAAGCCAGCGGCAAGCTCATGAGCGGACAATGACAATCGAAACGCGGCAAAGGTTTGCCGCGCGCGATCACCGCGGCGATGCCCGGCAGCGGCGACAATAGCCGTGCAAGCTCGGGCTGGACTTCAAGAATGACATTGACACCGCGAGCCGCCAGCAGCGGCGCGTAGCGCACGAACTGCAGCGTATCGCCAAAACCCTGCTCGGCGTGCAGCAGAATGGTCTTGCCGTCGAGCGATGTGTCGCCGCGCCAAAGTGGCACGGTGAAATCCCGCCGATGGGCCGCCAGAAAGCCAACGCCCCAGCGCGCTTCGTAACCCCGCCAGCCGGAAAAATCGCCCAGCGTCAATCGGGCGACGCCCTCGACGAATTTGGCCTGGGCGAAATCCGGCCGGCTGACCAGCGCGCGGCGCGCGCTCATCACCGCCTCGTGCGGGCGATCGAGCCGGCGCAGCGCGGCGGCGCGGTTGGTGAGAAGCTGCGCATTGTCGGGCGCGATGGTCAGCGCCCTGTCGTAGCTCGAAAGCCCATCCGCGGGCCGATTGAGCTTGATCAGCGCATTGCCGCGGTTGCCGAGCGCATCGAAATGATCGGGATCGGCGGCCAGCACGCGTTCGAAATTCTCCAATGCCTCGCGTGGTCGGCCAAGCTCGAGCAGCGCAACGCCGCGCCGGTTGAGAAGCTCAATATCGCCCGGCGCGAGGCGCAGGCCTTCGTCACAGCTTTTCAGCGCGCGCTCGAATTGCTTGAGCGCGTGAAAGACCAGACCGAGGCTGGAAAATCCATCGGCGCGGTCGAGGTCGGCCTTGAGCGCCGTCTGGATCAGCGCTAGCGCCGCATCCAGGCGTCCGCGCCGGTAATTGATGAGGCCGAGACCGTGCAGCGCGTCGAAATTATCGGGCTGAATATGGAGCGCCGCGATGTAAAGCCGCTCCGCCTTGTCGAACTCGCCTTGTTCATGGGCGCGCGACGCACGCCGCAGCATGCGCGAAAGATTTGGCTGCAAGGGTTGCGTCGGCCCATTGCGCATACGGCACTCCCCCCATGGGTCAGGGATGAGTCCGTTTCTTCGGTCCTGCGACCTGGACTTGCACGCACCCGTTGCTGCCGCAGACAGCGTGAGCCTGCTGGACGAGCGCAGCGCCGGTCACCGACGGCATGGCGAGCGGCATGGCGTCGACGCGTTTGCCGAGCGTTCCGCTCGATAAAAATGTCATCGCGGCAAGACCGGTCAGAAGGATCTCACGCATGCGTGCCTCCTCGAGATTGAGATGAATAAGTGGATCGGCGGGTGAGAACGCACGCCTTTAGACGCGCGGTGACCCGCTCCACGGTCGTTAACGACCGGTAAGCAAAGATGGTGAACGAAGGGTTAAGGGAGCCTGCGGCCGCTAATCGTCGCGATAGACGCGCTCGCGGCGTTCGTGGCGCTCCTGGGCCTCGATCGACAGCGTCGCGATCGGGCGCGCCTCGAGCCGCTTGATCGAGATCGGCTCGCCGGTTTCCTCGCAATAGCCGTAGGTGCCGTCCTCGATGCGCGCCAAGGCCGCGTCGATCTTGGAAATCAGCTTGCGCTGCCGGTCGCGGGCGCGCAGCTCGATGGCGCGGTCGGTCTCCGAGGAGGCGCGGTCGGCGAGGTCGGGATGATTCTGGCTCTCGTCCTGGAGATGCTGCAGCGTCTCCTTGGCTTCCTTGAGGATGTCCTCGCGCCAGTCGAGCAGTTTTAGGCGGAAATACTCCCGCTGCCGCTCGTTCATGAAAGGCTCTTTGTCGGTGGGCCGGTACAGCCGCTCCATCGGCAGCACACTCTTACCGTTCCTACCGTTCTTGTCGTCGGCTTTGCCGTTTTTGCTTTTGAGCAACTGCATGTCCCTACTCCGCACACACGACTGGTGCGAGGTCCTCCCCGCGAGGCTGGCCTATATATCGATGGTCGGTGACAGAGACAATAATGATGATGATGTCGCAGGCGGCGTCCTGTGGCGGCGCCTGGCGAGCAGAGGGCCGCCCCGCCCTATTCTTATTTGTTAAATAATTTCAATAACTTGCGGTCAGCTCATGCCGGCTTTGGCGAGCTCGACCGCGACGCGGAGGTCGATCTCGGCCAGCACGGAATTGAGCTTTTCGTCGCCGGAGCCGTCCTTGAAATCGGTGGCTATGGTTTTCAGCCGCAACAGCGTGCCCTGGTCGAGGGTTCCGGCCAAAAGCCCGAGCTTGAGCTCGTCGAGGGCGTCAAGCGCGCGGCGGCCATGCTTGACCGCGCGCCGGCGCCGTTCCGCCGGCTCCTCAATTCCCTGCAATGCGATGAGCGCGTCGATGCCGCCGAGCGTCCGCAACGCCACCGCCGCGCTTTGCGCCGGTGGCGGCTCGGAGTTGGACAGGGCGAAGGTGCCACCGGCGCTGCGCCGGGCCGCGGAGGGTGCGGTCGCGATTGCCGTGCCGTTGGGTCCGTAGACGCGCATATAAAGAAGGTGTCCCCTTATGGTTAATGGCCGGTAAAAACCCGGCAAAACTTGCCGAAACCGGCAAGGGCTGCTCGCCGCGCCGTGCCAGCAAGCCAATCCCAAAATAAAAAACTGTTTAATTTCAATGACTTGCTGTGTCCCGTCGGATGGCACGCAAATGGCATTGTTATTGGCGTCCGACCTCTTGGGGAGCAGGAGATGAATAGGACGCTTAGAGCCACGCTGACCGCGTTGGCTGTCCTCGGCTGTGCCGTTTCGACAGCGGCAGCAATGTCGCGCATCAAGGATCTCGCCAGCATCGAGGGGGTGCGGCAGAACCAGCTGCTTGGCTATGGCCTCGTGGTCGGGCTCAACGGCACCGGCGACACGCTCAACAACACGCCTTTCACCAAGCAATCCCTGCAGGCCATGTTGGAACGCCTCGGCGTCAACATCCGCGGCCAGCAGATTCGCACCGGCAACGTTGCCGCCGTCATGGTCACGGCCAACCTGCCGCCGTTCGCCACCCAGGGCACCCGCATCGACGTCACCGCCTCTGCCATGGGCGATGCCAAGAGCCTGCAGGGCGGCACCCTTTTGGTCACGCCGCTCCTGGGCGCCGACGGCAATGTCTATGCGGTGGCACAAGGCTCCCTCGCCATCGGCGGCTTCGAGGCGGAAGGCCAGGCCGCCAAGATCGTGCGCGGCGTGCCGACCGTGGGGCGGCTGCCGAACGGCGCCATCATCGAGCGCGAGATCGATTTCTCGCTCGCTTCCCTCGGCACGCTGCGGCTGTCTTTGCGCAACGCCGATTTCACCACCGCCAAGCGCATCGCCATCGCGGTCAACGATTATATCGGCGCGCCGGTCGCCGAGCCGCTCGACCCTTCGACGGTGCAGCTGACGCTGCCGAAGAAATTTCCGCAAAACGTCGTCGCCATGCTGACCGAGATCGAGCAACTGCAGGTCGAGCCTGACTCCGCCGCCAAGATCGTCATCGACGAGCGCTCCGGCGTCATCGTCATCGGCCGCGACGTGCGGGTCTCCACGGTGGCGGTGGCGCAAGGCCACCTCACCGTCACCATCTCGGAAACGCCGCAGGTCAGCCAGCCGGCGCCGTTCTCGCGCGGCCGTACCGTCACGGTGCCGCGCACCCATGTCGGCGTGCAGGAGGAAGGCAAGCAGCTCGCTTTGGTCAAGGAAGGCGTGTCGCTGCAGCAGATCGTCGACGGGCTCAATGCGCTCGGCATCGGGCCGCGCGACCTCATCACCATCCTCCAAGCGATCAAGGCCGCCGGCGCGATCCAGGCCGACATCGAGGTGATGTGATGAGCGGCGCGGCACAACAACTCGGCGCTTCGCTGTCCTCGCTCGGCGGTGCGCAGAATTCACAAGTCGAGGCCATGCTCAAGATCAAGGGCAAGGCGAAGAGCGCGGCCAGCGAATTCGAATCGATGTTCCTCAACTCGATGTTCGACCAGATGAACACCAAGGTCGACGGCGAAGGCCCGTTCGGCGGCAGCGGCGCGCTCAAGGTGTGGCGCTCGTTCCTGACCAATCAATACGCCCAGATGTACGCCAAGGCCGGCGGCGTCGGCATCGCCAAGCACGTCTATGATGAATTGCTCAAGCTCCAAGGCGTGAGCGCATCATGAGCCCGATCACGACCACCGCCGAAGCCGAGCGGGCAATCGACGATTTGAGCGCGCTGATCGAAAAGCTCTCCGGCCTGATGGAGCAGGAAACCGCCCTCGTCCATGCCGGCAAGGTGTCGGTTGCCGTCGGCCTTGGTCAGACCAAGTCGGAACTGGCGCACCAGCTCTACACCGCTGGCGAGCGGTTGAAGGTGAACGCGAAATTCTTGCTGCAATCGGTGCCGGCGCGTTGCACGGCGCTGGCGCGCGTGCAGGAGGCGTTCCGCGCCGTGCTGCAAAAGAATCTGATCGTGCTGGCGACGACGCATGCGGTGTCGGAAGGCATCATGCGCCGGCTGTCGGGAGATCTCGCGCGCAAGAGCGCACCGCAAATCTATGGCGCATCGGGGCGGGCGACGGCACCGCATCCCAAATACGGCCAGCCGCTCGCGGTCAGCAAAAAACTTTAGCTGCGCGGCCCAACAGGACGGCGGGCGACGTCGGCAAGCTCCTGGCGCAACTTCTCGATCGGGGTGTCCCAATCGCCGGTCACGGGTTGCCGAAACAGCCGCATCGACGGATACCACGGGCTGTCGGTGCGATCGAGCAGCCAGCGGAAATCCGGACAGAACGGCACCAGCATCGCCACCGGCTTGCCCATGGCGCCGGCAAGATGCGCAACCGACGTATCGACCGTGATCAGGAGATCGAGCATCGCCACGACAGCGGCGGTGTCGGCGAAATCCTTGAACTCCTGGCCGAGTTGAACGACGCCGTGCTCGCGCAGGATCGCCGCCTGCCCTGCGCCGACTTCCTTCTGCACGCTGATGAAGTCGAGACCCGGCACCGCAAACAGCGCCGCAAAACGATCGAGCGGCATCGAGCGATTGCGGTCGTTGAGATGCATGGTGCTGCCGGCCCAGCAGATGCCGACGCGCAGCCGGCCGCTGTCCGGCAACCGGCCGCGCCATTTGGCGAGCCGCTCCTCGTAAGGCCGGATGTAGGGAATATTGACGGGGATGGTGCCGAGCTCGGTATTGAACGCCATCGGCAGGCTGAGCAGCGGGCAATAACAATCGAAGTCCGGCAGCGTCTCGCCGTCGCTGAACACGCGCGTGACGCCGGGCACGGTCGGCGCGATCGATTTGAGCGGATGCTGCACGCCGAGGATCACGCGGGCGCCGCGTGCCGCGACCAGCGGCGCGTAGCGCACGAAATTGAGCGTGTCGCCCAAGCCCTGCTCGGCGATGAGAAAGACAGTCTTGCCCGAGATATCGGTCTCGCCGCGCCACAGCGGCTGCGGATAGTTGGGCTTTTGCGCGACGAAATGTTTTTTCTGCCAGCGGTACTCGTATTGCTTCCAGCCGTCGTGGAACTCGCCCATGGTCAGCTTGCAGACCGCGGCGTTGAAATTGGCTTCGGCGTTCTCCGGCTCGAGCTTGAGCGCCGCATTGTAGCATTCCAGTGCTTCGTCCATCCGCGCCAGTTTCAGAAGCGCATTGCCGCGATTGACATGGGCGGCGAAGACATTCGGCGCGACGCGCAGCGCCGCTTCATGGGCGGCGAGCGCCTCGTCGAAACGGTCCAACTCGGCCAGCGCCACGCCGCGGTCGGTGATCGCCGCCGCGTGATTGGGATCGATCGCCAGCGCCCGGTCATAGCTGCCGAGCGCTTCGGCGAAGCGCTTGTCCTTGACGCAGGCATTGCCGCGGTTGATCAGGGCGGCGAGGTTTGTCGGATCGGCCGCGAGCGCGCCGTCGAAGCTCGCCAGCGCCTCGTCGAAGCGGTCGAGCTCCAAAAGCGTGGTGCCGCGGTTGATCTGGATGTCGACGCGATCCGGCGCCACGGCCAACGCCGCATCGTAGCTCGCCAGCGCCTCCTCGAAGCGGCGCAGCTTTGCCAGCACGACGCCGCGGGTATTGAGCGCCTCGATATGCGCCGGATTGCCGGCCAACACCTCATCGCACGGCTTAAGCGCGGCTTCGAAGGAGCCGAGCTCGGTGAGCGCATTGGCGCGGTTGTGCAGCACGCCGATGTCGTTGGGATCGATGGCCAGCGCCGCGTCGAATTTTTCCAGCGCTTCGCGGTACTGCCCGAGCGCGAAGAGCGCCAGACCGAGATTATTGAGCGCGTCGGCGCGGCGCGGTTCGAGCACAAGTGTTGCGGCATAACTTGCGCAGGCCTCCTGGTGCCGCCCGAGCGCACGCAGCGCATTGCCGCGATTATAGTGGGCATCGGCATAGTCGGGTTTTATCGCCAGCGCGCGGTCGCAGCTTTGCAAGGCGTCGTCGGATTTTTCGAGTTTCACCAGCACGACGCTGCGATTGTTCAGCGCCTCGGCGCTGTCCGGCGCGATCTGCAGCGCCGCGTCATAAGCCGCCAACGCCTCGTCGGGCCGCTCCAGCGCCACGAGCGCATTGCCGCGCCGGTTGAGCGCCGCCACGTGCCGCGGCCGCAGCGCCAAAACCTTGTCGTAATCGGCCAACGCCTCCTGATGCCGTCGCAGCGCGGTCAGCGTATTGCCGCGATTATAGAGCGCATCGACGTAGTCCGGCTTGAGCGCCAGCGCGCGATCGTAGCTCGCCAGGGCCGCGGTGCTGCGGCCCAAACCTTTGAGCGCATTGCCGCGGTTGTAATGGGCGCCGGCATCGTCGCCGCGCAGCGCCAGCACTTTGTCGAAGTTTTCCAGCGCCTCTTCGTGGCGCTTGAGCGCGTCGAGGATCACGCCGTAATTCGACAGCACGTCCGGCGCGCGCGGCTGCGCTTTGAGCGCTGTGGCGACCAGCCGCAAGGCTTCCGCCGAGCGGCCCTGCTGGTGGTGCAACACGCCGCGCAGGTGCAGCGCGTCGAAATGCTGCGGGTCGGCGGCAAGCACCGCGCCGTAGAGCGCGTCGGCCTCGATGAGGCGCCCCTGCTGATGCAGCGTCAGCGCCTGCTGGATGAAACGCGCCGTGTCCGAGCGCGCGGTGGCATGCTTGGCCATGGCTCTAGGTCAGGCTGGAAAGCCGGGCAGATCCTCGATCCGGCAAGGTCGGCCAAGATGGTTAACCGAGGGTGAATTTCGCCCGCATGGATACCCGGTATTAACCGCGGCGCGTCATCAATGGCTGGGGTCTCGTATGGTACGGCAAGATCGATGACCAGCATTGGCAGCGGCTCGTTCTGGCAGCAGGACCAGAATTTTTGGGCGAGGTCGCAGCAGACCACCCAGGCGCAGGCGCTCAGCGCCACCGTCATCAACCAGATGTTCGGCGCGTCGAGCACGCTGACCACCGGCTTGGCCAGCATCGCCAACCAGACCGCTCTGGACCGCGTCAACACCGCACTTACGGCTGCGGTACAGGGCGCGCTGACCTCGACGTCCGCGAGTTCGACCGCGTCTTCGTCGACCAGCCCGACCAGCGCGACTGCTTCGTCGTCGTCCAGTTCCGCTGCTTCCAGTACCGCGGCCCCGATTGTCGCCGCGCCGGCGGTCGGCACCGGCACGGTGCCGCTCACGAGCGGCACGCCGCTGTTGGGCCTTGGCTTTTTGACCAGGGGCAGTTTCACCGTCAGCGACGGCACTTACAGCACGACCTACCAGTCCACCGGCACCGATACGGTCGGCGATCTGATCAACGCCATCAATTCCGGCGCCCCGGGCAATGCCCAGGTCAACGCCTGGCTCAATGGCAGCGGCAACCTGGTGATCAGCAGCCTGAATAAAATCGATACCGTTTCGGTGAGCGGCGATTATTCCGCCGCGCTTGGTTTCGGCAGCGCGAACGCCACGTTCGCGCCGGTCACGCCGCCTCCGGTCAGCCATCCCGTTGTCTCGAGCGCCTCAAGCGCGAGCGGGTCGAATGCTTCGTCGAGCTCGTCGTCGAGCGCAACGGGCGGCAGTTCGTCCACGGGTATCGCAAACAATTCGGCCTTCGCGCTGCAAACCGGCAGCACCGCCGAACTGCTGCTCGCCAGCAGCGGCTCGGCTGGCAGCCTTCTCGATATATTGGCCTGAGAGTTG
>CAVWOI010000036.1:0-58810 GCA_963756245.1 uncultured Alphaproteobacteria bacterium | reverse complement strand
CCGATCCGACGCGGATGCTGGTCGTGGTGCTGGCGCTCGTGCTGCTGCTCCTGGTCGTGCCGCCGCTGATTTTCCTGCTCAACGGCAGCCTGCACACCACGACGGTGACTGGCGCGCCTGGCGATTTCACTTTCGCCTATTACCGGCGGCTGTTGTCCGATCGGCATTTCTTCGGCAGTCTGGCGAACTCACTCGTCTTCAGCTTCGGCAGCATGGCGATCGCGCTCGCTTTCGGCGGCCTCGTCGCCTGGCTGGTCGAGCGCACCAATGCGCCGTTCAAGGCCTTCGCCTATCTCACCGCGATCATCTCGCTCGGCACGCCGTTCGTGCTCTATGTCATCGCCTGGCTGTTCCTGTTCGGCCGCAACGGGCCGCTCAACGATCTCATCACTGCGATCGGGCTGCCGCGCTTCAACGTCTATTCCATGCCCGGCATGATCCTGGTCGAAGGGTTTTTGTGGTCGCCGCTCGCTTTCCTTTTGCTGTCGTCGGTGTTCGCCCAGGCCAATGCCGAATACGAGGAGGCCGCGCGCATGAGCGGGGCTGGCATCTTGCGCACGGTGACGCGCATCTCGATGCGGCTGGCGCTGCCGGCATTTCTCGCCGTCGCCTTGCTCATCGTGGTGCGCTCGATCGAGGCCTTCGAAGTGCCGGCGCTGGTCGGGTTGCCCGGTAAGATCAAGGTTTTGACCACCGACATCTATCTCGACATGAAGGAGAACGTGCCGCCCGACCTCGGCTATTCCAGCGCGTTTTCCATTGTGCTGTTGCTGATCGCCGGTCTGCTGATCGGCCTTTATTCGCGCATCTCGCGCCACGCCTCGCGCTATCACAGCGTCACCGGGCGCAGTTTTCGCGCGCGGCCGGTCGATCTCGGGCCGGCTCGCTATCTCGGCGGCGCCGTCATCCTGTTCAACTTTTTGCTGATCCTGCTGACGCCGACCATGGGCCTCGTCTGGCTGGCCTTGATGCCGTTCACCCAGGGCGTCAGCCGGCGCGGTTTTGCGCTGGTCACCTTGGATAATTTCCGCACCGTGCTGCACTCGACCTTCTATATCGATCTGGTGTGGCAGACGCTGTTGATGAGCGCGGGTGCGGCGACCTGCGTCATGGCGCTGACTGTCGTCGCCGGCTGGCTCGCGGTGCGAAGGCGGCCCGGCGCCTGGTTGCTCGACCAGCTGGCGACGGCGCCGCTGATCTTTCCCGGCATCGTGCTCGGCGTCGCCATGATCCAGATCTATCTCAGCGTTCCGGTCGCGATCTACGGCACGCTGTGGGCTTTCATCCTCGCCTTCACCATCCGCTTTCTGCCCTACGGCATGCGCTACGCGGCGTCGGGAATTCTGCAGATCCATCCAGAGCTGGAGGAAGCCGCGGCCGTTGCCGGCAGCTCCATGCGCACCGCATTGCGGCGCATCGTCGTGCCGCTGGCGACGCCAGCCCTGCTGGCCGGCTGGCTGTTCATCTTCCTCGTCGCCGCGCGCGATCTGTCGCTCGCCGTGATCCTCGCTTCGCCGAGGGCGCAGCCGGTGTCGGTGGCGATGTTCGACCTGTGGGCCAACGGCCAAGGCACCGAGCTCGCGGCCTTCGGCCTGGTCTGGACCGCGATCATGACGGTGATCGCGGCGGGCTTTTATCTCATCGGGCGGCGGACCATCGCGTTCGCCGTCCGCGCGTAACCGGAGAATGCCAAAGTGGACCTCGAAGCATCGAAGAAAAAAGTCAAAGCGCTCACCGAGCCACGCAACGCGGTGCTGGTCGGCGCCAATGACCGGCCGGGAAGCTGGGCATGGCGCGTCTTGCGCAATCTCAAGCAATACGAGTTTCCGCAGCCGCTCTATCTGGTCAATCCGCGCCGCACCGAAATCGGCGGCGACCGCTGTTATCCCGATTTCAAGTCGCTGCCGGAGCCGCCCGATCATCTCGTCGTGCTGGTGCCGGCAACCGGCGTGCCGGAGGTGTTGCGCCAGGGCGCCGCGGCCGGGGCGCGTAGCGCCACGGTATTCTCTTCGGGCTTCGGCGAGGCCTACAACACGGACGCCGCTCCGCTCGGCCGCGAGCTCAAAGCAGTGATCGCCGAGACCGGGCTGGCGGTGTCCGGTCCCAATTGCATGGGCAATATCTGCGCCAAGAATCGCTTCGTCACGCTGAGCGAGGACCGCCCGCTGCTGCTGCGCGAAGGGCCGGTGGCGCTGGTCGGCCAGAGCGGCGGCATGATGATCTTCTTGAATGCCGCGCTGGAGGAGCGTGGCATGAACGCCGAATACCTCATCACCAGCGGCAACGAAGCGGGCCTTGGCATTCCCGACTACATCGCGTTCTTTTCCGATCAGCCCGAGCTGAAAGTCATCATCGTCTATATCGAGGCAATCGCCGATATCGAAAAATTCAAGGCCGCGTGCCGCATGGCGCGCGCCGCCGGCAAGGCCATCGTCGCGGTCAAACTCGGCCAATCGGAAAGCGGTCGCAACGCCGCCATGGCACATACCGCTTCGCTGGCCGGCTCGATCGAAGCCTTCGATGCCGTTGCCGCCGATCTCGGCATCGTGCGCGCCGATACGCTGGACGACGCCGTCGAGATCAGCGAACTGCTGGTCCATACCGGCGCGCCGGGCGGCCGCCGCCTCGGCGCCATCACGTTGTCGGGCGCGTTCCGCGGTCTGCTCTACGACGCCGCCGAGCGCAACGGCCTGCAGTTTCCAAAACTCGCCGATGCGACGCTCGAAAAACTCAATGCCATTCTCGGCGTCGGGTCGCTGGTCTCAAATCCGATCGACGGCGGTTTTGGCGTGCTGAGCAGCGACGACAATTACAAAGCTTCGATTGCGGCGCTGCAGGCCGATCCGAACATCGACATGATTTTGATCCAGGAGAACTTGCCGCGCGAGCCCGGCTCCGACCGCGCCGAGCGCTACATTCACACCGTGGAGGCGATCGTCGCCGACGGCGCGCCAAAACCGATCGCCATCATCACCCCGGTGTCGCACAGCCAGAGCGATTACAGCCGCGCGCTGCGGGCGCAGGTGCCGCATGTTTCGTTCCTGCTAGAAGTCAACAAGTCGCTGCGCGCCATCGCCAGCTTGGCCCGACGCGATGAGCTTGAACGGTTAGCGGGTGCCTCGGACAAAATTGCTTCGACGGCCGCTGAAGCTGCTGCGGCCGCGCGGGTGCGGACGCTGGCAAAAAGCGGCGCCGCCGCGCTCGATGAGGTCGAATCCAAGCAATTGATCCGCGCTTATGGCATCCCGACGCCGGCGGAGGTTGCGGTGCAGTCGCCGGACGACGCGGTGAAGGCGGCGCGGCAGATCGGCTACCCGGTGGTGCTGAAAGCGGTCGCGGCGAAGCTTCTGCACAAGTCCGACGCCGGCGCGGTCGCCTTGCATCTCGCCGATGATGAGGCAGTGCGCACGGCCTACGCGCGTATCGTCGATAATGTCCGGCGCGCCGGTATTGCAATGCTCGATGCCATGCTGGTCTGCCAACAGATCAGCGGCGGCTTGGAGCTCGTGCTGGGGCTCAATCGCGATCCGGAAATGGGCCTTGTGGTGATGGCTGGCTCAGGCGGCGTGCTGCTCGAACTGAGCAAGGACGTGGCGTTCGCCGCGCCGCCCATGACCCACGACAAGGCACGCGCCTTGATCGAGCGTACCCACGCGGCGCGGCTGCTGCGCGGCTATCGCTCTTCGCCAGTACTCGATACCGACGCGGTGATCGACGCATTGCTCGCGCTCGGTCGCATCGCCGAGGATTTGGCCGACGTCGTGCAATCGATCGATATCAATCCCTTTGTCGTGTTGCCGCGCGGCGGCTTTGCGCTCGACGCGCTGGTCGTGCCGCGCGCTTCCCCTCCCCCTTGTGGGGAGGGGTAGGGGTGGGGGTCGCGAGGTGATGCGCAGGCGTCGACGATCTCATCTAACCTCCCGACCCCCACCCCTCCCTCCCCACAAGGGAGAGGGGGTAGATGAGTTTGCCGCTCGCAACGAATTACTAATCCCAACAGGAGAACGGCGATGACCGATACATGGCGCACGCTCAAAGCTTGGCCGGAACTGATCCTGGAGCAGCTCGCCGACGCCGGCGTGGCGCGGGTCGTTCTCAACCGTCCGGACAAGCGCAATTGCCTGAACGAGGCGTTGGTTGCCGCCTGGTTCGAAGCGCTCGACATCGTGCGCGCCGACCGCGACATCAAGGTGGTGATCACCAAGGGCGCGGGGATTTGCTTCAGCTCCGGCCTCGATCTGCATTTTCTGCGCAAGGTCAGCGAGGAGCCGCGCGATTGGGATCGTCCCACGCCGACGGTGCAGATGGCCGAAGCGCTGCGCGGCTTTCCGCGCATCGTCATCGCCCAGGTGCACGGCTATTGCCTCGGCGGCGCGCTCGGCATCATGAATTGCCACGATCTGGTGTTTGCCGCCGACGATGCGCAGCTCGGCATGCCGGAAATTTTACGCGGCAGTTTCGGTCAGCTCGTCACCTCGACCCTGGTGCATGGCGCGATCCCGATCAAGAAGGTTGCGCTGATGCAGCTCGTCGGCCGCAATATTTCCGGCGCCGAGGCCGACCGCTGGGGCATCATCTCGCAGGCGGTGCCGGCGGCGGAGCTGGAATCGACAGTGACGGCCATCGCCCGCGAAATCTCCGAGCGCCACCTGGCGCCGCTGGAGCATGCCAAGATCACCGTGCAGATGGGCCGCGATCTGTCGCTGTCGCAGGCGATCCAGCTCGATCAACTGGTGTCGGCGCGCATGCGGCGCGTGATGGATCCGACGCAGCATGTCGAGTCGTATCTGAAGTCGCAGAAGGGCGGGCCGAATTTGGAGTACAAGCGGCCGGATGTGTAGGGTGGGCAAAATCGTCTGCTCGGCGCAGTCGCGTGGGCATCGCGCGGGCACGATTTTGCCCACGCGACTGTGCGGTGCGGCGCGATGCCCACCCTACGCGGTTAAGCGGCTGCTTTCTTCTTATCGCCGCGCTCCAACGATTGCAGCAACTCGTCCACCGACTGCACGTCGCCGAACTGGCCGTAGAACGCCGACAGCGTGGCGTTGTGCTCGTCGTCGGTGTGCGTCGCCAGCCCATCGGCCACCATGACGACCTTGAAATTGAGCATCATGGCGTCGCGCGCCGAGCTTTCGCAGCAGACGTTGGTGGCGGTGCCGGTGATCAACAGCGTGTCGATGCCGCGGTCGCGCAGGTGGCGCTCGACGTCGGACGAGTTTTGGATGAAGGCGCTGTAGCGCTTCTTGGTGATCTGCGCATCCTCGGGACGGATGTCGTTGAGGTGCCAGTATTCGTAGCCGTCCTCGCCGATGTCCATGGCTTTCAGCCGCCGCTCGGCGCGCTCCGGTTTTTGCAGGTAGCCATGGTAGTTCGACCAGCTCTCGCGGGTGTCGGTGGTGCCGTTTCGGATCCACACCACATGGCCGCCGCGGCGGCGCAGCTCGGCGGCGAGCCGGTTGATGTTCGGTACAATCTCGCGCGCCAGCGGCACCTCGCCCTGATGGCCCGGCTTGACGAAATAGTTCTGCATGTCGACGACCAGCAGCGCGGTTTGGCGCGGGTCGATGGCGTCGAACGGATGCAGCTTGCCCATCCGCGTGTTCATGCGGTCGAGAGAGGGTTGCGAGATCGCGATCTTGTGCATCGGTGCGTCCTCAACTAGTCGTTTGAGCCGAGAGTGGCACAAAAGCCGGTTGGGATCGAGGGCAGGTTGGTGAGCATGTCCGGCAGTTGGGAATTCTGGATCGATCGCGGCGGCACCTTTACCGACGTGATCGGCAGGCGGCCGGACGGCGCGCTGCTCACCCATAAGTTGCTCTCGGAAAATCCCGAAGCCTATCGGGACGCCGCGGTGCACGGCATCCGCCATCTGCTCGGGCTCAAACCCGGCGAGGCGATCCCGAGCCATCGCATCGCCGCGGTCAAGATGGGCACCACGGTCGCGACCAATGCGCTGCTTGAGCGCAAGGGCGACCGCACCTTGCTATTGATCACCAAAGGCTTTCGCGACGCGCTGCGCATCGGCTACCAGGCGCGGCCAAAAATCTTCGCCAAGCACATCATCAAGCCCGACATGCTGTACGAGCGCGTCGTCGAGGTCGACGAGCGGGTGCGCGCCGACGGCACCGTGGAGCGCGTGCTCGATCTCGACGCGGTGCGCACCGAGCTGCAACGCGCGAAGCTTGACGGCATCAATGCCGTGGCCGTCGTGTTGATGCACGCTTACCGCTACAGCGACCACGAACAGCGGGTGGCGGCGCTGGCGCGTGACCTCGGCTTCGAGCAAGTCTCAGCCAGCCACGAGGTCTCGCCGCTCATCAAGCTCATCGGCCGTGGCGACACCACCGTCGTCGACAGTTATCTCTCGCCGATCCTGCGCCGCTACGTGTCGCAGGTCGCGGGCGACTTGAACTCACCCTCCCCTGCAGGGGGAGGGTCGCGCACCGAAGGTGCGCGGGGTGGGGACGTCGCCACGGCACTTTCCCCCATCCGCCGCGCTTCGCGCGGCGACCTCCCCCCTGCAGGGGGAGGTGAAATGAACACCCGCCTGATGTTCATGATGTCGTCGGGAGGCCTCACCGCGGCCGAATTGTTCCGCGGCAAGGACGCGATTCTTTCGGGCCCGGCGGCCGGTGTCGTCGGCATGGCGGAGACCGGGCGCGCCGCGGGTTTCTCCCGGCTGATCGGCTTCGACATGGGCGGCACCTCGACCGACGTGTCGCACTTCGCCGGTCAATACGAGCGCGCCTTCGAAACCGAAGTTGCCGGCGTGCGCATGCGCGCGCCGATGATGCTCATTCACACGGTTGCGGCCGGCGGCGGCTCGGTCCTGCATTTCGACGGTGCGCGGTTTCGCGTCGGCCCGGATTCGGCCGGCGCCAATCCCGGCCCAAAATGCTATCGCCGCGGCGGCCCGCTGGCGGTGACCGACGCCAATGTGATGGTCGGTAAGCTCATCGCGGATTTCTTTCCGAAGATTTTTGGGCCGGCGCAAAACCAGCCGCTCGATGCTGAGGCAGTGCGCTCAGCCTTCGCGACGATGGCGAAGGAGATCGGCGACGGCCGCAGCAGCGAACAAGTTGCCGACGGTTTTATCAAGATCGCCGTCGAAAACATGGCCAACGCGATCAAGAAAATTTCCGTGCAGCGCGGCTACGACGTGACGCGTTATGCGCTCAATTGCTTCGGCGGTGCCGGCGGCCAGCACGCCTGCCTGGTGGCCGACGCGCTCGGCATGGAGAGCGTGCTGATCCATCCGTTGTCGTCGCTGCTGTCGGCCTATGGGATGGGCCTTGCCGACATCCGCAGCGTGCGCCAGCAGGCGATCGAGGAGCCGTTCGGCGACAAGGCGCGCAAGACGCTCGAAAGTGTGGCACGCAGGCTGGCACGCGCGACCGTCGACGAGGTGACCGGTCAAGGCGTGGCGACGAACAAGATCACGGTGCATGTGCGCGCGCATATTCGTTACGCCGGAACCGATACGCCGCTGATTGTCGATGCCGGGAAACTTCACCTTCCCCTGCAGGGGGAGGGTCGGCCGCGAAGCGGCCGGGGTGGGGCAGTGCAGCCCCCATCCGTCGCGCTGCGCGCGACGACCTCCCCCCTGCAGGGGGAGGTGAAGTTGGTGTCGCTTGCGAAAATGAAATCCGCCTTCGAGCGGGCGCACAAAGCGCAATTCGGCTTCATCGATCGCGCCAAGGCGCTAGTCATCGAGGCCGTTTCGGTCGAAGCGATCGGCGGCGGCGCGACGTTTCGGGAAAAAACCCGTAAGACCACGCGAGCCAAGCTGCCGGCGCCGGCGCGACGCACGCGGTTTTTCTCCAACGGCAAGTGGCAACGCGCCCTGGTCTATACGCGCGACACGCTGGCGCCGGGTCACAAGGTGAGAGGGCCGGCCATCATCATCGAGCCGCATCAGACCGTCGTGGTCGAGCACGGCTGGCTGGCCGAGCTGACCGCCAAGGATCATCTCGTGCTGCGGCGGGTGCAAAAACTCAAGCGCACGCGCGCCATCGGCACCCACGCCGATCCGGTGATGCTCGAAGTGTTCAACAACCTGTTCATGTCGATCGCCGAGCAGATGGGCGTAGCGCTGCAGAACACCGCCTATTCGGTGAACATCAAGGAGCGGCTCGATTTCTCCTGCGCGGTGTTCGACGGCAACGGTTCGCTGGTGGCGAATGCGCCGCACATGCCGGTGCATCTCGGCTCCATGGACCGCGCCGTCGAGACCATCATCCGCGAGAACAAGGGCAAGGTCCGCCCCGGCAACGTTTATGCCATCAACGCGCCGTATAACGGCGGCACGCATCTGCCGGACATTACCGTCTGCACGCCGGTATTCGCTTCTCAGGCGAGAGGCGACGGACGACGGGCGTCAGTAAGAGTGCCTCGCCTCACGACCCCCACCCGCCGCCCCCTCCCCCATTTTGTTCTGGGTTGCCTCGCGCGGCCACCACGCCGACGTCGGCGGCATTTCGCCCGGCTCGATGTCGCCGAATGCCACGACCATCGAGCAGGAAGGCGTCTACATCGATAATTTCAAATTGGTCGAGCGCGGCCGCTTCCGCGAGAAGGAGACCTATCAGCTGTTGCAGGGCGCCAAATATCCGGCGCGCAATCCGCTGCAGAACGTCAACGACATCAAGGCGCAGATCGCCGCCAACGAGATGGGCGTGCGCGAATTGCGCAAGATGGTGCGTTATTTCACGCTGCCGGTGGCGCGCGCCTATATGCGCCACGTGCAGGATAATGCGGCAGAGAGCGTGCGCCGCGTCATCGACCGGCTGCACGATTCAAGCTTCAGCATCGAGACCGATCAGGGCAGCGTCATCAAGGTGCGCATCGCGGTCGACAAGAAAAAGCGTGAGGCCACGGTCGATTTCACCGGCACCAGCCCGCAGCAATCGAGCAACTTCAACGCGCCGGAGCCGGTGACCCGCGCCGCAGTGCTCTACGTGTTCCGCGTCATGGTCGACGACGATATTCCCATGAATGCCGGCTGCCTGCGGCCGATCCGCATCGTCATTCCGAAACAGTCGATGCTGACGCCGGAATTTCCCGCCGCCGTGGTCGCCGGCAATGTCGAGACCTCGCAGGAGGTGACCAATTGCCTGTTCGGCGCCCTCGGCGCCATGGCGGCGGCGCAGGGCACCATGAACAATCTCAATTTCGGCAATGCGCGCTACCAATATTACGAGACCATCTGCTCCGGCTCGCCGGCCGGCCCCGGCTTTCCCGGCACCGATGCCGTGCACACCCACATGACGAACACACGGCTGACCGATCCGGAAATCCTGGAATTCCGCTATCCGGTGCTGCTCGAAGATTTTCACATCCGCAAAAACTCCGGCGGTCGCGGCGAATGGAACGCCGGCGACGGCATCCGCCGCACCATCCGTTTCCTGGAAAAAATGGAATGCACGATTTTGTCCGGCCATCGCCGCGTACCGCCGTTCGGGCTCGCCGGCGGCGGCAATGGGCAGGTCGGTGAAAATTCAGTGCGACGCAAAGACGGTTCGATCGAAAAGCTGCAAGGCTGCGACGCCACCGTGATCGACGCCGGCGAAGCGGTCATCATCCAGACGCCGACGGCGGGCGGCTACGGCAAGCCGCAATGACGCTCAGCGCAACGGCGGCGTCACCGACGAGTCGTCGGTTGCCTTGCGCGCCACCGAATATTTCATGCTCGCCGTGTCGCCCTGCCAGTAGAACGTGAAGTCGGCGGCAACATAGCCGCCGTCGGGCAGCGGCAGCACGGCGCTGCACGTGACCTGATCCTTGGTGGCGGAGACCGTCTTGATCGGCGCGTATGTCGTCGGCTCGTATTTGAATTGTTGAAGAACTTCCACCAGCGACTTTTTGGCGCGATCCGAATCGCATTCCGGCAAAACGATGCGGTTGCGGATGCCGCTGTAGATGAACACGCCGATGACGGCGACGATCGGAATGCCGAGGAGGCGAAGCCCAAAGCGATAGGATTTGCGCGGCAACGGTCGTCTGTCGATATCGGGCGGCGGCGTCCACCGGCGCGCGCGCAGAGGCGGCGGGTCGTCACTGGTCATGTGCGCCTCACACCGCCTTGACGATCTCCTCGGTCATCTTCTTGGCGTCGCCGAGCAGCATCATGGTGTTGTCGCGGTAGAACAGCGGATTGTCGATTCCGGCATAGCCCGAGGCGAGCGAGCGCTTGTTGAACATCACCGTGCCGGCCTTCCACACCTGCAGCACCGGCATGCCGTAGATCGGCGATTTCGGATCGTCCTCGGCGGCCGGATTGGTGACGTCGTTGGCGCCGATCACGTAAGCCACGTCGGCCTGGGCGAATTCCGAATTGATGTTCTCAAGCTCGAACACGTCGTCATAGGGCACGTTGGCTTCGGCGAAGAGCACGTTCATGTGGCCCGGCATGCGGCCGGCCACCGGATGGATGGCGTATTTGACCTCGACGCCTTCGTGCTTGAGCTTCTCTCCCATTTCACGAAGCGCGTGCTGCGCCTGTGCCACCGCCATGCCGTAGCCCGGCACGATGATGACCTTGCCGGCGCTCTTCAAGATGAACGCCGCATCCTCGGCCGAGCCGATCTTGACCGGCCGGTCGCCGGCCGCCGCCGCCGGTCCCGCCACCTCGCCGCCGAAACCGCCGAGGATGACCGAGATGAACGAGCGGTTCATGCCCTTGCACATGATGTAGGACAGGATCGCGCCCGAGGAGCCGACCAGCGCGCCGGTGATGATCAGCGCCGAATTGCCGAGCGTGAAGCCGATGCCGGCCGCCGCCCATCCCGAATATGAGTTGAGCATCGAAATCACGACCGGCATGTCGGCGCCGCCGATCGGGATGATGATCAGCACGCCGAGCAGGAACGACGCGGCGGCGATCAGCCAGAACGCGATGTGCAGCTGCGCCATGTAGAACCACACGACCAGCGCGATGAGGGCGACAGCCAGCGCGATATTGATGACGTGGCGGCCGGGCAGCGTGATCGGCGCGCCGCTCATGCGGCCGGAGAGTTTTAGGAATGCGATTATGGAGCCGGTAAACGTGATGGCGCCGATGGCGACGCCGAGCGACATTTCGATCAGGCTCTGGCCGTGGATGGCGCCTTCGACGCCGATGCCGAACGCCGCGGGCGCGTACAGCGCGCCGGCCGCGACCAGCACCGCGGCCATGCCGACCAGGGAGTGGAACGCGGCAACGAGTTCCGGCATCGAAGTCATCGGCACGCGCCGCGCGATCACCGCGCCGGTGCCGCCGCCGAGCGCCATGCCGAGCACGACCAAGCCCCAGGCGGCAGCCGATGCCGGCGGATGCGCCGCCAGCGTCGTCAGTATCGCGATCGCCATGCCGATCATGCCGAGCGTGTTGCCGCGCCGGCTGGTTTCCGGACTGGACAGGCCGCGCAGCGCCATGATGAACAAGGCGCCGGCGACCAGATAAAGCAACGCAGCGAGATTGGCCGACATCATGAACCTCTGCCGGGCGCAACCGCGGCTGGATATTCGACGAAGGTGATGGTGTTGCCCGCCGGGTCTTCGGCGAACAGCAGGATGCCGCCCCAATATTGCTTTTCCGGCGGCCCGTGCAGCGGTACGCCGCGCGATTGCAGGTCGGTGTAAAGCGCTTGGGCATTTTCGGTTTCGAAACCGACGCCGGTATAGCGCCCCAGCAGGCCATCGCGCCGCGCCTCGTCGTCGCCGATCTCCACCACGATGCTCGGGGCATTCTCGTAAAGAATGGCTGTGGCTGCGGTGGTCGATCGCTTCAGCCCGACGACGCCTTCATAGAACGCCGCCGCGCGTTCGAGATCGTCGACGAAGATGCGAACCGAGGTCAGGCGCATGGCCGTCCTCATTTCTTTTTCTTCTGATACATCGCCAGCATCCGCTGGGTGACCAGGAAGCCGCCGAAAATGTTGACCGAGGCGAAAGTCAGCGCGACGAAGCCGAGCGCGCGCGCCCACAGCGGGCCGTCGTCGTTGGCGACCAGCGCGACGCCGACCGCGAGCAGCGCGCCGACCACGATGACCGAGGAGATCGCATTGGTCACCGACATCAGCGGCGTGTGCAGCGCCGGCGTCACCGACCAGACCACGTAATAGCCGACAAAGACCGCGAGCACGAAAATCGACAGCCGGAACACGAACGGGTCGGCGATGTCGCTCGCCGCATGCGCGGCGCCGCTGCCTATGGTGGCGAGATCGAGCTGGGCCAGGATCGAGAGAGTGATCATTGCACCGGTCCTTACTTTCCCTCCCCCTTTTGGGGAGGGGAGGGGTGGGGAAGCGGGCGCCGCGGCGGTGAAGACTTCCCCACCCTCGGCTTCGCTTCGCTCGCCGTCCCTCCCCACAAGGGGGAGGGATAGAAAATTCACGCCGCGGTCTTCGGCTGGAAATTCGGATGCACGATGGCGCCGTCGCGGGTGAGCGCCGTCGCCTTGACGATGTCGTCGTCCCAGTTGACCGCAAGCGCCTTGGTCTTCTTGTCGATCAAAATTTCCAGAAACGCGTAGAGGTTCTTGGCGTAAAGGTTCGACGCCGTGGCGGCGATCCGGCCCGGCACGTTGCGGTAGCCGACGACTTTGACGCCGTTCTGCTCGCTCACCGCATCGGCGGCCACACCTTCGACATTGCCGCCGCGCTCGACGGCGAGATCGACCACCACCGAGCCCGGCCGCATCGACGTCACCATGGCCGACGAGATCAGCCGCGGCGCCGGCCGGCCGGGAATGAGCGCGGTGGTGATGACGATGTCCTGCTTCTTGATATGCTCGGCGACCAAAGCGGCCTGCTTGGCCTGATACTCTTTCGACATTTCCTTGGCGTAGCCGCCGGCGGTCTCGGCGGCCTTGAATTCCTCGTCCTCGACGGCGACGAATTTGGCGCCGAGGCTCTCGACCTGCTCCTTGGCCGCCGGCCGCACGTCGGTGGCGGTGACGATGGCGCCGAGGCGCCGCGCGGTGGCGATCGCCTGCAGGCCGGCGACGCCGGCGCCCATGACAAAGACCCTGGTGGCCGGCACGGTGCCGGCGGCGGTCATCATCATCGGCAGCGCGCGGCCGAATTCGGCGGCGGCATCGATCACGGCGCGGTAGCCGGCGAGATTGGCCTGGCTCGACAGCACGTCCATCACCTGGGCGCGGGTGATGCGCGGCAAAAGCTCCATGGCAAAGCTGGTGACGCCGGCATCCGCCATGGCGCGCAGCGCCGCGTCGTTGCCGTAAGGGTCCATGATGGCGATGACGATGGCGCCTTTCTTGACGCGCGTGAGCTCGGCGCCTTGCGGGCGGCGCACCTGGAGCACGACATCGGCGCCGCTCAGGGCGTCGGCGGATACGGTGGCGCCGGCCGCCGTGTAATCCGCATCGAGAACGCCGGATTTGACACCGGCGCCCGGTTCGACCGCGACTTCGGCGCCGAGCCCGATCATCTTCTTGACGGTTTCGGGAACCGCGGCCACCCGCGGCTCGCCCGCGTCGGTTTCGGCAACGACCGCAACCTTCATGATTCCTCCGAGGGCTGCCGCGTAGGCGCGGCCAGCTGCGAACCGATTTGGTACGGAAACCTGCTCAGGTCAGGAAATACGCCATTCCGACAAGGATGATCACGACGATCGTCATGACGACTTTCACCAATCTTGATGAAATTCTCGTAGGTCTGTTCGTGAGCGGCGTAATCGTTGCCCTCTGCGGTCGCGTATTCGACCTCGCCGTGATCGGCCATACCATCGTCTCCAAACGTCGCACCCGGTGCGGGCGGACTTAGCGTAATTGCCTGTCCAGGGCAACGGGATGGCGCCGTTGCGAGCGCATTTTTGCCTGGCCGTCGTGACGCCGCGCGCGGCGCGCCGCCATGCATGTTCCGCGGCTGCCGTTGCGGGCGTTCGGCTTGCCGGGGAGGGGCCGAATCCCTACTCTCAAAGGCAACGGCCATTGGCCACGGACAGCACCGATGCTCAGAAAAGAACAGAACGAACTATTGACCCAGACCGGCCCCGGCACGCCCATGGGCCAGCTTTTCCGCTCCTACTGGATGCCGGTGCTGCTTGCCGAGGAGCTGCCGGAGGACGAATGCCCGCCGGTGCGGGTCAAGATCATGTCCGAGCGGCTCCTGGCGTTCCGCGACTCCAACGGCAAATACGGCCTGATCGACGAATTCTGCGCCCATCGCGGCGTCTCGCTGTGGTTCGGCCGCAACGAGGAGGGCGGGCTGCGCTGCCCCTATCACGGCTGGAAATACGACGTGAACGGCCAGTGCATGGAGGTTCCCTCGGAGCCCGCCGAAAGCGGCTTCTGCAAGAAGGTCAAGCTCACGTCCTATCCGCTGGTAAAGCGCGGCGAGGTGCTGTGGGCCTATATGGGTCCCGCCGACAAAAAGCCGCCGCTGCCGGAATGGGAATTCGCCATGGTGCGGCCGGAGCAGACTTTTGTCTCCAAGCGGCTGCAGGAATCCAACTGGCTGCAAGCCATGGAAGGCGGCATCGATTCGAGCCACGTCTCGTTCCTGCATCGCGGCGATCTCGGCTCCGATCCGCTGTTCAAGGGCGCCAAGGGCAACCAGTACAATCTCTCCGACATGCAGCCGCATTTCGAAGTCGTCGAGCAGCCCGGCGGCCTGTTCATCGGCGCGCGGCGCAATGCCGAGGACGGCAAATATTACTGGCGCATCACGCCGTGGGTGATGCCGTGCTTCACCATGATCCCGCCGCGCGGCGACCATCCGATCCACGGCCATTTCTGGGTGCCGATCGACGACGAGAATTGCTGGGCCTGGTCCTACGACTTCCATCCGGTGCGGGCGCTGAGCAAGATCGAAGTCGACGCCATGAAGGACGGCGCCGGCGTGCATTGCAAAGTCGATGCCGCGTTCCGGCCGCTCGCCAACAAGGACAACGATTATCTGATCGACCGCGCCGCGCAGAAAGCCGGGCGGACCTATAGCGGCGTCGCCGGCTTCGCCATGCAGGACGCGTCGCTGCAGGAAAGCATGGGCCCGGTCTGCGACCGCACCAAGGAAAACCTGGTCTCGACCGACAACGGCATCATCATGGCGCGGCACCGCCTGATGCGCGCCGCCAAGGCGCTCATCGACAAAGGCGTGACGCCGCCCGGCATCGACGTCGAGCACCAGAAAGGTACGCTCCTGCTCGGTGGTGCTGCCGCCCGACGTGGCGTTCAAGGACGGCGCCAAGGAAGCGCTCTACGGCAAGCCGGGCATGGCGCAGACGACGGTGTAGCCGGCGCGCCCACGGCATCATGCGCGGGCCGGTTCTGCTGACGGTTGTTGTCGCGAGCTTCAGCGCGTTGCGCGCCATTTCGGCGCTTGCCGAGGAAGTCGTCGTGCGCAAATTCAACCGGCGCGGCGCCGATCGCCGCGGCAAGCCAACCGATCGCGAAACGCGAGCCATCCGACGTGCCGCGTGTCGAACTTGCGGCGCGGCTCGCCGCTACAGGCGCCACGGCGACCGATGAATTCAAGCGAATGCGGGAGAATGCGGCCCGCGAGCTCGCCGGCCGTCCCGACGGCGTCGGCGACGTCAGTGCCGACGCGTTGCGCAACGCCGACGATGCCATCGCGCGGCAAATCCGCATCGATCAGGGAGCGCTGCCGCCGCCATCTTTCACCGCGCTCGCCAAGCTGCCCGGGCGTCCGCAGATCGAAGGCCTCGACATCATCTATCTCAATCCGCTCGGCGATCCGGCGCGCGCCAACGCCTGGCAGAACATCATCGTGCATCAGACCGAGGGCCCGCCCGGCAGTGCGCGGCGCGAGGCCACCGACCAATTCGCCCATCCGACCAAGCGCGGCGTGACGCTATGGGTGGAGACCGACGGTACGGTCTATTGGTCCGTCGCGGAGAATGTCATTCCGACCCATGGCGAGGGCGGCGACCGCAACGACAACAAGTACATCGACAATACGAAGACCTACCATCAGGTGGTCAAAACCAATTCGATCGGCGTCGAGTTCATCGGCAATTATCCGGACGTCGCCAAGCCGGTTACGGCGGAGCAGAAGCAAGCGTGGCTGTTGCTCGCGCCGTTTCTGCAGGAGCGGTACGGCATAGCGCCGGACCACATCTACGCGCACAACTGGATCGACTTTAAGGATCAGCGTTATTGCGAGGGCTGCGAGCTCGCCACGCTGGCGCGGAAGCTGGGTTACTGTCCGGCGAGACCGCTGTAGGGTGGGCAAAGGCGCGAAGCGCCATGCCCACGCGTTCCTTCCAGCGTGGGCTTCGCGGAGCCTGTATCGGGCCGGCACTTCGGGCCGGACCGTTGGCTCAGCCCACCCTACAGATTCTCAGTGCGGCGCCGGCGCCGTCATCTTGATGCCGGTCAGCGCTGCCAATTCGCCCTGACGTTTGGTTTCGCGGCGCATGTAATCGGCGAGGCCTTCCGGCGTGTTCTCGGCCGGCACGGTCATGCCGAGCGCCGCCATGCGGCTCTTGAAGTCTTGCGATTGCACGACGTCGTTCAGCGCCTTGTTGAGGTAGGCGATGATCGGCGCCGGCGTCTTGGCGGGCGCGGCGAGGCCGACGAAGCCGCCATAGTCGAAATTGGGGAATCCCAGTTCCTGCATGGTCGGCACTTCGGGCCAGGTCGCGATCCGCTGCGGGCTGGCGATGGCGAGCGCGCGCACCTTGCCGCTGTCGGCGAGCGGCTTGGCCTGGGCGTAGAACGCGAACGCGCCTTGCACGCCGCTTGCCGTCACGTTGCGCGCGGCCTCGCCGGAGCCGTTGAACGGCACGCCGGCGATTGCGGTCTTGCCGAGCGCATTGAGCTGCGCCAGCGCCATGGCGGGCGACGTCGCCGGCCCGGAGGTGCCGAAGCTGATCTTGTTCGGATTGGCTCGCGCGTCGGCGAGCAATTCGTCGAGCGTCTTGTAAGGCAGCGCCGCATCGACGATCAGCACCAGCGGCGGCCCCTCGACGATCATGCCGATCATGGCGAAGTCGTCGATGGCGTTATACGGCACCGGAAGGAAATACAGGTTCTGCGCATCGGCGATCGAATTGGCGAACAGCGTATAGCCGTCGGGCGCGGCCCGCACCGCATAGGCGCCGCCCAGCGTGCCGGAGCCGCCCGGCTTGTTCTCGACCACGATGTTCTGGCCGATCCGCTCCTGCAGCATCGCGGCAAGGACGCGCGCCGGCACGTCGGTCAAGCCGCCGACCGCGAACGGCACGATCATGGTGATCGGCCGCGACGGATAGTTTTGCGCCGGCGCCTGCGCCGGCCAGAGCGCACCGAGCGCCAGCGCGCCGAGCAAGGTCACGCCAAATCTGAACGCATTGATCATCTGTCGCTCCCCGCGCGCTCGACCTTGAGGCCGTCGCGCCGCAATGCCAAAGTCAAAACCCCGCCCGGCACGGGCCACCATATCAGCATGAGACGTATCCGATGACCAAGAGCGTAGAGCCGCTGCTGCCGGTCGAGCTCGGCGCGGGCAAGATCAAGTTTGCCCAAGGCATGAAAGCCGGGCGCTGGGTCTTCGCCACCGGCCTGATGGCGCAGGATTTCGTCAACGGCATCGCGCCGGACGTGCTGGCCGAGCGCGCGCCGCACGCGGGGCTACCCAAGCGCGAGAAGGAAGCGCTCCGCATCTTCGAGAATCTCGACGCCGTGCTGCGCGCCGCCGGCACCGACCGCAGCAACCTGGTGCGCACCGACCAGTACTACACCACGGTGAAAGCCGTGCCGCCTTATCAGCAGGTGCGGCGGGAATTTCTCGACGGCCGCATCCCGCCCTCGACCTCGATCGCGCAGCAGGCGCTGTTGCTGCCCGGCGCCGACATGAACATCCAGGCCATGGCGGCGATCCCCGAAAAAGGCTTCGCGGTCGAGCACCTCAAGCACGCGCAATTGGCCGGGCGCCCGACCTCCGGCTATTCGCCGGCGCTCACGGTCGGCGACTTCATCTTCCTGCCCGGCATCACCTCGCTCGCCATCGGCGACGAGCCGCGGCGCAACGGCGTTGCCGCGGCGGCGCTGATGGCCGAGGGCGCGCAATGGGGCGGCCAGCCGATAAAACTCGAAACCGAATTCATCATCACCAAGCGGATGACGGCGTCGCTGGCGCTCGCCGGCGCGACGCTCGAGGACGTGGTGCACGCGCAAGTCTATCTCACCGACCGCGACGACTACTCGGCCTTCAACGCGGCGTGGACCAAGCATTTCGGCGCGGCCGGCCCGACCGTGTCGATCATTCCGTGCATCGAGCACGGGCTTGCGCCCTATGACGGCAAGATCGAGATCAACGTGATCGCGGCGAAGCCCGGCAGCGCCGCCGCCAAGCGGCACATCGACGCCGGCATCGCCACCGCATTCCGCCATCAGCCGCAGGCGGTGAAGGCGGGCGATCTGCTCTTCATCCCGGCCTTGATGGCGGCCGATCGCGACGGGCTTTTGCCCGCGGCCGCCGTTGATCCGCGGCAGCCGTCATTTCTCGTCGTCGCCCGAGGCGCAGGCGGAAGCGATCATCGACGACATCGCGCGGCTGTGCGAGGCGGCCGGAACGTCGCTCGCCAATGTGGCGCGGCTGCTGCTCTTCCTCACCGACATCGGCGAGTTCTATCCGGTCTACAAAGCGTGGGAGCGCCGGCTCGGCGGCCGTCCGCTGCCGTTTTCCGCAGTCGAAGTCCCGGGGCCGCTGCCGGTGCCGGGCGCGACGGTGATGATGGAAGCGTGGGTCTATGCGCCGTGAACGTTTGAAGGGTGGGCAAAGCGAAGCGTGCCCACGCGGCTCAGCACAGCGTGGGCTTCGCTTCGCTCAGCCCACCCTACAAATTTTCCGTCACGGCATTTTTCCCGGCGATAAATCCCTGACACACCGCGCGCGGCAGGCCGTGCATGGAAAAGCCGCCGGCCGATTCGCCGCCGCAATAAAGGCCGGGGATCACCTCGCCGTTCATGTCGATCACCTGGCAGCGCGCATTGATGCGCAGGCCGGCGCGGGTGTCGTGGATGACCGGCGTCGCCCAGGCGGCGTAGAACGGCGGCTTCGAAATCTTGTAGAGCGGTTTCGGCTTGCCGAAGTCGGCATCCTTGCCGGCGTCGACGAAGGAATTGTAGCGCGCCACGGTGGCGGCGAGGTTTTGCGGCGGCATCGGCACGCGCTGGTATTTCATTTTGATTTTTGCCGCGAGCGCCTCGATGCTATCGGCCTCGAAGAAAAATCCGGCGTCGACATCGACGTGGGGCGGCTTCGGTTGCCACTTTTCGCGCGCCACCGCGTCGGCATCGAAAATCGCCCAGATCGGGCCGCCGCCGTTGTGGCCGTCGCCGATGCCGGCCAGCGCGGCGTTGATGAAATTGCTCGGATTGTATTTTTGGTTCTTGGCGTTGAGATAGGAATGCGGCTCGTAAGGGTTGGTGCTCTGATAGCTGTTGTAATTGAAATGGCCGCCGGTCTCGTCGTAGAAGCGCCGGCCCAGCATGTTGACCAAAATGACGTCCTGCCAGTCCTTGACCGGCAGCCCGATGGCGCGCGCCTTGTCGAACACTTCGCTGCCCGGATGCCAGCGCACATTGACGTAGCCATATTGGCAGCCGATGGCGCCCGGCTTGGTGATGCCGGAGCCGAACTCGCCGGTATAGTTGAACAGCCCCCACAGCGCGGCGCCGGCCGCCATGGCGGCGATCTCGCCGCTGGCATCTTGATCGGACCACGGCATGCCGGCGAGCCCGCAATATTCCTCGGTGAGGCGCGGGTCGAACATGCGGCGGAAATTGACGTTGCCGGTCGAGCCGCCGGTGGCGACGATCACGGCTTTTTCCGCGCGCACATTGAGTTGGGCGCCCTTGTGGTCGACGGCAATGCCCAACACGCGGCCGTCGCGCGGCGTCTCGCGATGGATCGCGGTCATGCGATGCCCGAGCAAAATCTCGACGCCGGCCTCGAGCGCCGCCGCTTCGAGCGGCCGGATCAATCCGGCGCCGGCGCGGATTTCGTCGTCGGCGGGATCGGCCGGTCCGCCGGTATGGACCATCGGCCAGTCCTCGACCGAGATTTGCATGGTGCGCAGCGCCGAGACGCCGATCTCGTGGCCGATCTTGTTGGGCGGCCGGTCGATGACTTTCACGCCGTGCGCCAACAGAAATTCGAACGCCGCCACGCTGTTGTCGGCGAAGGCGCGGATGATCTCGCGGTCGTTGTAGCGGTAGGGCGGAAAGCCGTTGGTTTCGACCACCGACCAGTCGGTCAGATCCTGGAAGAACAGATCGGCTGAATCCGCGATGCCGTATTTCTTCTGGTAGCTGGTGCCGCCGCCGAGCGGCAGGTTGCCGCCCGAGGTGATGGCGTGGCCGCCGACATGGTTCTCGGCTTCGACCACGATCACCGACGCGCCGGCCTCGCGCGCCACGATGGCGGCCGGCAAGCCGGTCGCGCCCGAGCCGATCACGACCACGTCGGCTTCGCGATCCCAATTTATTGCATTTGCCATTTCGGGTTATTCCGTCTCGATTGCGGCCGGGACACTAACAGCATTGCGGATTTTGTGTCATTGGGGATGATCGCTGCTATCGGAGATTGCGCGCCATGGCGGATTTCGTGCCCACCCACCGGCTCACCCACGAAGCCAGCATGAAAATGATTTATGCCGGCGTTGCCAAGGCGAACGAACTCGGTTGCAAGGTGTCGCTTGCCGTCGTCGATCAGAGTTGCCGGCTCATCGCCTTCCTGATGATGGACGGCGCGCGGCATTTTTCGATCATCACCACGCAGCGCAAGGCGATCACCGCGGCATCGCAGCGAATGCCGACCGGTTATGCGCCGGAGGAAAACGCGCTGAGCATGACGGTGCGCATGGGCGATTTCACCAATGTGCCGGGCGGCTTCCCGATCGAAGTCGACGGCGAAGTCATCGGCGCCGTCGCCGCCGGCGGGGCGAAGATCGAGCAGGATGTGGAAGTCGCGAAGGCGGCGCTGGCGGCGCTGAATTTGTAGCCCGGATTGAGCAAAGCGAAATCCGGGGACAGCCTCGCCGCAAATCCCGGCTTTCGCTTCGCTCAAGCCGGGCTACGGAGCCCCCCGCAGCTGATCGCGCGCCGCGCGCACCGCCTTGATGATGTTCTGATAGCCGGTGCAGCGGCAGAGGTTCGAGGCCAGCATGTCGGTCAAATCCTCGTCGCCGATCTGCGGGTACTTCTCCAGACGTTGGTCGCGAGCATCAAAAAACCCGGCGTGCAGTAGCCGCATTGCAGGCCGTGATTGTCGATGAAGGCCTGCTGCAGCACGTTGAGTTTGTCGCCGTCGGCCAGCCCTTCGACGGTGCGGATCTTTCTGCCGGCGGCCTGCACGGCGAACATCAGGCAGGAACGCACCGCGTCGTCGTCGACGATGACGGTGCAGGTGCCGCAGACGCCGTGCTCGCAGCCGATATGGGTGCCGGTCTGGCCGCAATCGTCGCGAATGGCGTCGACCAGGGTTTTGCGCGGCTCGACCCGGATCGGATAATCGCGGCCGTTGATATTGAGCGTGATGTCGGTTTTTTCGGTCATGCTTTCGTCGCTCATTCAATTTTGCTTTGAGGTCCGAACCCCCTCACCCCTCCCTCTCCCCTCTGGGGAGAGGGAGCCGCCAGCCGTTCGCTCGTTGCCCCGCCGGCGCTCCGTCGATCTCTGCGAGTCTCGCGAGCGCAACGATCAGGCCATTTACTCCTCCCTCTCCCCAGAGGGGAGAGGGATGGGGTGAGGGGGTTCCGGACTCTCGGCAAAATCTCTACACCCTATCAACCGCGCGGCAAGACATCGGAAAATTTTTCGCGCACGTGGTCTTCGACCTCTTTACTCGCCCGCACCACGATGGGGAACGTGTCGCGGCGCCGGAACGGCGTGCAGGCGTCGATCACCACGCGGGCGTTGCGCGGGTCGTCGGTGCCATAAACCATCGGATCGAGCACGGTCGACCAGCAGCCGCGCAAGGTCTCCATGCCCTCGCGCGGATCGAACCGCGTGCACATCGCCCATATCACCTTGTCCATGTCGGCCGGATCGATGTCGTCGTCGACCACGACGACGAAGCGGTTGGCGTAAGCGCCGGCATGGCATTGCGAGGCGATCAGGCCGGCCTGCTTGGCGTGCCCGGCATATTGCTGCTTGATGGCGACGGTGAGCCACAGCCGGCTGCCGCCCGCGGCGTGCGCCCAGACGCCCTTCACTTCGGGCACGCCGGCGGCTTCGAGCTGATTCCATACCGCGCCTGAGCGATAGGTGCCGCGATAGAACGAATTGTCGTCGGGCGGGATGCCGGGAATGGCGCCGAGCAGGATCGGATCGTCGCGGTGCATGAAGGTCTCGATGCGGATCGCCGGCTCCTTCTTCAGGCCGCCGGCGTAATAGCCGGTCCACTCGCCGAGCGGGCCTTCGTCCAACACATCGTTCGGATGAATGAAGCCCTCGAAGGCGATTTCGGCATGCGCCGGGATCGGCAGGCCGGTGCGCGGCCCGGCGATCACTTCGACCGGCTCGCCGATCAGGCCGCCGGCGGCGTCGTATTCGTTGCGGCCGTATGGAATTTCCAGGCCGGCGATCATGAACAAAGCCGGATGCATGCCGCACACCACGGCGATCGGGCAGGGCTCGCCGCGCTCGTGGTAGCGGCGCTTGATCAGGTCGCCGTGCTTGCCTTTCGAGCACATCACCGTCGCCACATTGCGGTCGTGGGCCTGCACCCGATAGGCGCCGTAATTGATCCAGCCGGTGTCCGGATCGCGCATGATCACCATGTCGCCGGTGCCGATGTAATAGCCGCCGTCATGCTCGTGCCAGCGCGGCACCGGGATTTTGAAAATGTCGATGTCCTTGCCGGTGTGGACGTTCTCCATGACCGGCCCGGTCTTCACCGTGACCGGGGCGTGGACCTTCGCCTCCTTCATGTAGCGGCGCCAGTAATGCACCAGGTCGATGGCGCTGGCGTCGGGCGGAAGCCCGAGCGTGATGTTGATGCGGGGTATCGAGGTCAAAATATTGGCGAGGATGCGATGGCCGCGCGGATAGCCCGGCACGTCGTCGAACAGCACCGCCTTGTTGCCGATCTTTCGCTGATAGATGTCGACGATGCCGCCGATCTCCTTCTCCCGCTCGGCGCCGGCGATGTCTTGCAGCTCGCCTGCGGCGCGCAACTGCGCGATCCAGGCGCGCAGGTCCTGGCGCTCGTTGATGGTGTTTTGTTTCGCGGGGCGGGTTTTGACGGCGGTGTCCATTCTTCGTCATCACCGGGCTTGACCCGGTGATCCATGCTGAAGCGCGGCTGCTGAGGGCACCCGCAAGGATCTCAAGCCATATTACGCAGCATGGATTGCCGGGTCGAGCCCGGCAATGACGAGGCCTACATATCCAATACCAGCCGCTCGGTCTTGCAACCGCAGCAGCAGATCATGACCTTTTCGTTGGTGGCCTGCTCTTCCTCGCTGAGCACCGAATCATGGTGCACCGGGATGCCGGAGATCACTTTGGTCTCGCAGGCGCCGCAGATGCCGAGCTCGCAGGAATAATCGACGTCGACGCCGGCGTCGAACAGCACTTCGAGCACTTTCTTGCCCGGCGGAATGAAATATTCCTCGCCCGACTTGGCGAGCTCGACCCAGAAGCCGCCGAGGCCATCGGCCGCCGCGGCGTCTTCCTTCGGCGTGAAATATTCGACGTGAACGTTGGCCTTCGGCCGGCTTGCCGCCGCGGCCTCGAATGCTTTGAGCATCGGATTGGGGCCGCAGCAGTAGAAATGCGCATCGGCCGGCGCCTCGGCGACCGCCGCCGCAAGGTCCATCACCTTGCCGCCGGCCTCGTCGTCGAAATGCAGATGCACGGATTTTGGATCGAGCTTTCTCAGGTCGCTCAAGAACGCCATGTCGGCTTGCGACCGGCAGGCGTAGTGGATTTTCCACGACCGGCCGAGCGCCGCGAGTTCCTGCGCCATGCACCAGATCGGCGTGATGCCGATGCCGCCGGCGAACAGCACGACATGTTCGGCTTTCTCGACCAGCGGAAAATTGTTGCGCGGCGCGCTGATTTTGATCTGATCGCCGACCTTCATCTGCTCGATGATGTAACGCGAGCCGCCGCGGCTGTTCTCGTCGCGCTTGACGCCGACCGTGTAGCTGTCCGGATCGGACGCCGGGACGGTCAACGAAAATTGCCGCAAGAGCCCGTTCGGCAGATGCAGGTCGATGTGGGCGCCGGGCTTGTAGCCCGGCAGCTTGCCGCCATCGACGCGCTCGAACGTGTACAGCTTGGTGTCGCGGGCGACGTCCTCGATCTTGCTCAGCCGAGCGTCGATCAGGCCGTGGGCGGCCGTCGGCCCGGCGGCGGTGGCTGGTGCGGTTGCGGTGTCCATTTACGGGATAGATAGGCGGCCGGGGTGGGATTGCGCAACCGTTCTTTGGCCGGCAAGTTTTTGGGCCGGCAAGTTTTTGGGCCGGGAAGTTTTTGCTATGCGCCGTCGTGCCCGGGGGCCGGCGGCAGCGGAAATTGCTTGAGATAGGGCAGATATTCTTCCTCGACGTCGATCTGCAGCGTCGCCAACACGCGCACCACGGCGCAGTAGAAAGCAATGGTCAGGACCAGGTCGGTGAGGCGCTCGGTGTCGAGGCTTTCGCACAAATGCGCGAAGGTGGCGTCGGAAATGGCCAGTTCCGTGGTCATTTCACGGGCCGCCTTGAGCACGGTTTTGGCCAGCGGCTCCAGACCGGTGGCGCGGCCTTGCGTTTCGGCGGCGATGGCGCGGATGTCATCGTCGCTGACGCCGAAATCGTGGCCGATCTTGATGTGATGGGAATACTCGTAGGGCGACCGGGCGACATAGCCGACCTGAAGGATGGCGAGCTCGCGCAGCCGCGGATCGAGTTTTGAGCCGTGGCGGATGTAGTGGCCGATCCCGCTCCAGCCGCGCGCGGCGCCCGGACTGTTGACCAGAGCGCGAAACAGATTGATCGGCCGGTTGAGCAAATCCTGATGCTCGGGCGGTAAATCCGCGCGATCGAAATAGGGAACGCGTGCCATCTGTCCTTCGCCTCGTTGCCGTTTACTCGCCCGGTTTCTCCACCGCCCGCACCGATGTTTCCGGCATCACGCCGCCGCGCTGGCGGGCGAGCGTTTCCAGGCCGGACAGTTCCCAGTCGCCGGCGGCGGCGCGCTTGGCGAATTTCTCCCAGGTCTCGGTCCAATCGCCGAGGTGGTAGCCGTGCCACGGCGACGTCACGGTGAGCGGGTGCAGGCCGAGTTGCTCCCACAATTGACGCGCGTGCTCCATGTGCTCGCGGGTCGGCAAAGCCAGCGGTGCCATCGGCCGCTTGCGGGTGGCATCCACCAGCATGCTGGAATCCGTTTGCTCGGGGCCGTATTGCGCGCCCTGCACGCCGCCGCGATAGGGCACGAGCTGCACGTCCTCGATCGGATTGGAGCGATAGGCAAGCGACCACAGCACCGCGTCGACACTATATGGATCGATGTCGTCCGACACCGCGACGACGATCTTGCCGCAGTTCGACATCAGTGTCGAAGCGCCGTGCAGCGCCCGCCACACTTCGGTGCGCGGCGTCTCGGCCTTGATCTGCACGAAGATCACCGGCCGCAAATTGGTCAGCCGCTCGTGCATGGCGACGCGCAGCACGCCCTTGATCGCCAGGTTGTCGCGCAGATGGGCGAGGAACAGCGGCTCGTAGGCGACCTTCTTGATGACGCTAGACTCGCTCGGCGTCACCTGGCTGATGATCGAGCAGAACACCGGCTTCTTCTTGCGCGTGATCGCGGTGACCTGCATCGGCATGTTGAAGGCTTCGAGCGCGACGTAACCGTTGCTCTCGCCGAACGGCGCCTCGGGCTCGAGTTTTTGGCAATCGATCAGGCCTTCGATGACGATCTCGGCGTCGGCCGGCACGTCGAGGTCGACGGTCTTGGCCTTGACGACGCGGATCGGCTCGCCGGCGAGGCCCCCGGCGACGCCGAGCTCGTCGAGATCGATGGCGAGCTTTTGCGGGCCGGTGAACACCACCACGGGCGCGGCGCCGATGACGATGGCGATCGGCATCTTCTCGCCGCGGTCGCGGTATTTGAGCCAGTGCCGAAAACCGCCGGCACCGGTCGCCTCGCGCGCCACCATGCGCACCGCGAGACGGTCGGCCGCTTTCAATGCAGCGCGATAAGTGCCCATGTTCTGCAGGCCGCTGTCGGGATCGCGGGTGACGCACAGCGTTGCCGTCAGGTACGGCGCGGAGTCAAAACCCGGCGTCGAGACCGGCACCGGCAGCGCGTTGAGCCCGCCCGGCGCTTTCAGATCGTTGCCGGTGATGACCACTTCTTGGCAGGGCGCCGCGGTGACGGTGACCGGCGCGATCGGATGATTGATCGCCTGAAGCCAGGCTTCGCCGATTTCCTCGACCTTGCGGCCCATGCCGATGGCATAAATCTCCGGCGACGCCGACAGGGCGCCGACCACGACCGGGATGTCGTATTTGCGGCCCTTGGCGTCGGTGACATTGGTAAAGACGAAGGCGCGGCGTTTTTCCTCCGGGACGCCGCCGACGAATTGCCAGCGCACCAGCGGATGCAGCTCGGTGTCCTTGTTGATCGGGGTATCGATGCGCGTGACCAGGCCGGCGGCTTCGAGGTCGGCGAGATGATCCTGGAAATCCAGGCGCGGTCCCTGCCGCGTCGTGCGCGCGCGGCGAGCTTCGTCGGCTTGGTCGAGCATGCGATGTCCTTAAGGCTGATACCGCGAGCGTATCACACCCGCCGCGTCGCGGCCAAAGCGTCCAATCCCTTGATGAATTTTGAGCCAGGGATTACGACAGCGGCCGGAGGCAGCCATGTACGTGCCGGCACATTTCAAGGAAGACCGCGTTGCCGTTTTGCACGACGCCATCAGGACATATGGCTTCGGCACCTTGGTGACGTCGAGCGAGCAGGAACTGGAAGCAAGCCATCTGCCGCTGCTGCTCGATGCGGAGCCGGCACCGCTCGGCACGGTGCTCGGACATCTGGCGCGCGCCAATCCCCAGTGGACGCGCGTGAAGCCGGGCTTTCAGGCGTTGGCGATATTTTTAGGGCCTAACACCTACATCACGCCGTCGTGGTATCCGACCAAGCAACAGACCGGCAAAGTCGTGCCGACGTGGAATTATCTCGCGATTCATGCCTACGGCACGCTCAGCTTCTTCGACGACCCGGAAGAGTTGCGCGCTCACGTCGGCAAAATGACCGATACCCACGAGACGCCGCGCGCGACGCCTTGGGCGGTCAGCGACGCGCCGGCAAATTTTGTCGATCAAATGCTCAAGGCCATTGTCGGCTTCAAGCTGCGCATCACAAAGCTCGAAGGCAAATGGAAGATGAGCCAGAACCGCTCGGCGCAGGACGTTGCCGGCGTACTCGAGGGGCTGGCCCACGAGGACGGCGAGAGCGAAGCGGCGATCGCCGACATCATTGCGTCGCGTCAGGCGCGGAGCTGACGGTTCTCCGGCGCGCCGCGCGCGGCTGCTGCGACGTAATCCGCAAACGCGCGGCCGATCATAACGACAACCGGCCCCGACGACGCCTCGGCCGCAAGCCGCGCCGGCAGATCGGCGATGGTCGCGGCGATCACGCGCTCGTCGGCGCGGGTGGCACGCTCGACGGCGACGGCGGGTGTCGCCGGATCGAGGCCGGCCTGTACGGCATTGGCGACGAGCTCGGGCAGCGTTTTGGTCGGCATGTAGACAACGGTGGTCACCGCCGGATCGGCTACGCTCGCCCAGTCGATATCGGCGGGGAGTTTTCCATCACGACCGTGGCCGGTGATGTATTGCACGCGGCGGGCTTTGCCGCGGTGTGTCAGCGAGACCAGCAGCCGGCTCGCGGCGCCCTGCGCCGTGGTGATGCCGGGCACCACTTCGACCGTAATCCCCGCCGCGCGGCAGGCAGAAATCTCTTCGTCGGCGCGGCCAAAGATCATCGGGTCGCCGCCTTTGAGCCGCACCACGCGGCGGCCGGCTTTGGCGAGCGAAATCATCAGCGCGTTGATGTCGTCCTGCTTGCACGACGGCGCGTGGCCGGTCTTGCCGACCAGCATTTTCTTGGCCTCGCGGCGGGCGAAATCGAGGATGTCCGGCGCCACCAGATCGTCGAACAGGATCACGTCGGCGGATTGCAGCGCGCGCACCGCGCGCAAGGTCAATAGCTCGGGATCGCCGGGGCCGGCGCCGACCAGGACGACCGAGCCACTACTGGCAGCGGATGTCGGCTCGAGCAGCGCGTCGAGATCGGCATCGGTCGGCGCCGCGTTGGGCGCAGCGACCGCGCGCTCAGTAAATCGCTCCCAGAAATTGCGCCGGCCGCGGAACGGCAACGCCAGCGCCTGAACCCGCGGGCGCCAGGCGCGCGCGGCGTCGGCCCAGCGCGCAAAGCCCTTCGGAATCAGCGCTTCGATCTTGGCGCGGATCGCCTGGCCGAAGACCGGCGAAGCGCCATCGGTCGAAATGCCGATGACCAGCGGCGAACGATTGACGATGGCGCCGAAGGAAAAATCGCAAAACGCCGGACGGTCGATGACATTGACCGGTACGCCTTTCGCACGCGCCGCCGTGGCGAACTGCGCCGCTTCTTTGTCGTCGGCGCAATCGGCAACCGCGATCGCGGCGCCGACGAAATCGTCCGGTGCCCATGTTCGATCGTGCAGGATGACTGGCCCGCGCGGCGGCGCGGCGGCGAGCGCCTGCATCTCCTCGCTGGGTGCCGCGGCAAAAACTTCGACACGCGCACCGGATGCCGAGAGCAATTCGGCTTTCCAGGTCGCCGCCGGACTGCCGCCGGCGACGACCACGCGCTTATTCTCCAGCGCGAAGAACGCCGGCAGCCGTGCCAGGGCGCCGATGCGGGTCGCGCGAATCTCGGCGGGCGTGCGGGTCATGCGGACAATCTCGACATGCCCGAGCAGATAGAATTTTCTACCGCCAACGGCAATTGCGATGTCTTATTTTGCAATATCTGTATTGGTCCTGGCATTTTCATAGAAAATTCGCCCCAAATATGCCGCGGAACGACAAGTTCGCACCTCGCCGTCTTCCCTGCTTTTCATTCAAATGCCGTGCCAACCGGACGCCAAAAATTGGCGGGCGCCCGACGGGGTTTCCGCCGGGCGCCCTTAGTTACACGTCAGCCGGCCTATAAGCCGGGTTCTGGATGGCATGCGGGCGTACCCGCATACGTGACGGCCATTCCTCTCGGACGCCGGTTACCCGGCGCCTCCAGCAACCTACCCGAACGGCCAGATCTAGACACGATCCCGAAGCTCTTCGTTTTTACGCGAAGACCTCGCGCCGTTCCTATTCGGTCTTGCTCCCGGTGGGGTTTGCCGTGCCGCCGGCGTTACCGCCGGCGCGGTGCGCTCTTACCGCACCGTTTCACCCTTGCCGTCCCCGCCCGTTGCCGGGCGGAGCAGGCGGTCTGTTCTCTGTGGCACTTTCCCTGGGCTCGCACCCGCCGGACGTTATCCGGCACCGTTTGTCCATGGAGCCCGGACTTTCCCTCCCCAACAACCTTTCGGTTTTGCTGGAGCGGCCGTCCGGCCGACTGACGCAGGAAGGGATGGGGTCGTTAGCCGCCGCGGTCAAGAGGCCGGCCCTTAAGAGGCGACCACCAAACGATCGAAGTTAATGACCCGCGCCGCCACGGTGCGCGGCCGGTTCCGGTGGACGAGCAGGTCCTGCAAGGTGGCTCGGGTCGATGCGTCCCAGACGCCGTCGATGCGTTCGGGGCGAAAATGCCGCTGGAACGCCGTCACCACCTCGTGGGTGGTGGAATCGTAGGTGCCGTTGTCCGCGATCCCGTAACCGTATTCGGCGAGCGAGCGCTGCATCGCCACGACGCCATCGCCGCGGTCGCCGAGCGCCAGCAGCGGGCCGTCGGCGATCTTGGCCGGCTTGACCCAATGGCCGACGCCGGAATCGTGCAGGATGCGCCAGGGAAACTTTTCGCCCGGGTCCTGCTTGCGCGCCGGCGCCACATCGGAATGGCCGAGGACGCGCGCAGGCGCAATCGCGTTGCGGGTGAGGATGCCGCGGCACAGCGCGGTTACCGCCGCGATCTGCCGCTTGGGAAAATCGCGATAGCCGAATTCGTGGCCGGGATTGGCGATCTCGATGCCGATCGAGCAGGAATTGATGTCGGTCTCGCCGGCCCATGACGCAATGCCGGCGTGCCAGGCGCGCTTGCTCTCCTGCACCATTTGAATGACGCGGCCGTCTTCGAACACGAAATAATGGGAGGAGACTTGGCTCGCCGGCGTGCGCAGACGTTCAAGCGCTTCCGCGGCATCCAACATGCCGGTGTAGTGCAGCACAAGCATATCCGGCCGACGGCCGTCCTTGCGCTCGCCGAAATTCGGCGACGGCATGACGTCGGCAACAACGCACGACTCGGACGGAAACGCACGACGTGACATTGGCGGAAACACACTACGTGACAGTGCGATGACACTAGGCTAGCGCGCGATGCCTACAAGCCGATTTACACTTGTGCACAGGCGTTCGCGAAGATAGCCGGGAGTCGTTGCATACGTGCAACGTGTCGCGTTTCGCAGCCGACATGCACGTCGCGGCAAAGCGGCGCAGGACCGATAGCGCGGCGCGTGACGGGTTTGCTTGGCCAGGGCGCCGGCGGCGCAGTGAGTGAGCGTCGGGTCGAGGCTGTTGCCCACGGCGCAATCCGCCGCAATCTCTCAACCATTCCTTAAGCTTACACCTTGTTAATCGGTATCGAGCGGAGCTGCGATCTCAGCCGGGGCAGGTCCGTTGACGCCCATATTGACCCATGATAGCCCATTTACTCCCACCAACGCTGGCGACCCTGAAATCCGGTCTGGGCCGCGCTGTGGGTGGCGAGGGTGCACAGGGCGTAGGCCCGTTGGGGTGGCGGAGCGGTCCGCCGCTCGACGAGGAGCGAGATGGACCGGTTTGTGTCCCATTACATGCTGCGCCTCGATGCCAAGGGTCGCGTCTCGGTGCCGGCGCCGTTTCGCGCCGTGCTGGCGCGCGACGGTTTCGACGGATTGTATTGCTATCCAGCCCTCGACCGGCCGGCGCTCGATGCCGGCGGCAATGCGCTGTTGACCGAGATCGAGGCGCTGATGGCGGGCTTGCCGCTTTATTCGGACCGGCGCGAGCAGTTCTCGCTGGCGCTGTACGGCACCAGCGCGACGCTGAAGATCGACGGCGAGGGCCGCGTTCAGCTTACCGAGACATTGAAAGCCCATGCGGCGATTGCCGACACGGTGTCGTTCGTGGGTCTCGGCCACAAATTCCAGATCTGGGAGCCCGGCCGGTTTCGCAGCGCGTTCGCGGAGGCCACCGCGAAAGTCCGTGCCTTCAAGCAAGTGCCGGGCACCCCGATGGCGGCGGCGGAAAAACCGCTCGGAGCGCGGGAAGAATGACGGGCAGCGACGGCCACGCTGTCGCTGGCGGACCGGCTCGTCATATTCCCGTGCTCGGCCGCCGCGCGCTCGAATGGCTTGGCGTTCGCGACGGCGGACTTTACGTCGATGCGACCTTCGGTGCCGGCGGCTATACGCAGGCGATCCTGGCGACGCCTGGCGCCCGTGTCATCGGCATCGATCGCGATCAGAGCGCGATCGCCCAAGGCGCCGGCCTGGTCGGGCAGGCGCAAGGCCGACTCGATCTGGTCGAGGACTGCTTCTCCAATCTGGAAGCCATCGTCGGCAGTGGCGGGACGGTCGACGGTATCGTGTTCGACGTCGGCGTCTCATCGATGCAGATCGACGATGCCGCGCGCGGCTTTTCGTTTCGTCTCGACGGACCGCTCGACATGCGCATGGGCCGCGACGGCCCGAGCGCCGCCGACATCGTTGCGCGCGCCAGTGAGCGCGGCCTCAGTCTCATCATCGCGACATTGGGCGAGGAGCGTCATGCCCGTGCCGTTGCCCGCGCCATCGTCAAGGCGCGCAGCGAGCACGCCATCGACACGACGCGGGCCCTGGCGGAGATCGTCGCGCGCGTCGTGCATTCGCGCGACAGCGCCATTCATCCGGCGACGCGCACGTTCCAGGCTTTGCGGATTTTCGTCAACGACGAGCTCGGCGAATTGGCGCGCGGCCTCGCCGCCGCCGAGCGGGTGCTCAAACCGTCCGGCCGCCTGGTCGTGGTCGCCTTCCATTCACTCGAAGACCGCATCGTCAAAACCTTCCTCACCGAGCGCGGCCGCGCGCCGTCCGGCTCGCGGCATCGGCCGGAACTGGTATCCGCCGCGCCGAGTTTTGCCGTGTTGACGCGGCGCCCGGAAACGCCCGACGAGGCCGAGATCGCCGCCAATCCGCGCGCCCGCTCGGCAAAGCTGCGCGCTGCCGAGCGCACCGTTGCGCCGCCGCACTCCGCAGCCATCGGCCATCTACTGCCGCGCCTGCCGTCGCCCACCGACATCATGCGGGGGCGGCCATGATTTTCCGCGTCATCAATATCGTGGTGATCGGCGCGCTGGTGCTCGCTGCAGCCTACGTCTACCGCATCAAGTTCGATTCGACCGTGCAGGCCGAGCACTTGGCAAAACTGCGCAGCGAGGTGCGGCGCGAGCGCGACCGCATCGCCGCGCTGCGCGCCGAATGGGGCGACCTCGACAATCCCGGCCGCATCGAAATTTTGGCCAAGCGCTTCCTTCAGCTCAAGCCGATCGCGCCGACCCAATTCGACAGCCTCGACCGCCTGCCGGAACGGCCGCCCGACGACGCCCGCGCCGCCAACGACGATCCGATCGGCGGCATGATCGGCAATCTGGATCCGCCCGAGATGGTGACGGGAACCATCCTGGTGCCGGCCCCGGCCGCAGCGGCGCCTGACCAGCCAAGCGGAACGCCGACCTCGCTAAGCGGAGCGCCAAACCCGCCAAGCGGAGCGCCGAATCCGCCAAGCGGAGCGCCAAATCAATGAGCGCGACCGCGGAAATGATCCCGTCCGTTCCGGCCGAGCCCTGGCGGCGCCGGCTCCTGCGCAGCCTGCTTTACGGTCGCAACAGCAATCGCGCCGCCAAGGCGCGGGCGCGGGTCGGATTGGCGATCATCGCCTTCGCCGTCGTCTATGGCATCATCGCGGTGCGGCTGGTGATGTTCGCCGCCGTTTCCGACGGCCGCGTCGCCCATCGCGTGGTGTCCGGCGACGCCATCGCCACGGCGCGCCCCGATATTCTCGACCGCAATGGCGAGGTTTTGGCGACCGACGTGCGCGTGCCGTCGCTCTATGCCGAGCCGCGCCGGCTCATCGACGTCGACGAGGCGGTCGAGCTGCTCACCGCGGACCTGCCCGATCTCGACGCCACGGAGCTCCGCGAGCGATTGTCGTCGCGGCGCGGCTTCGTCTGGCTCAAGCGCGACATCACCTCGGAACAGCAGCGCGAGATTTATCATCAAGGCCTGCCGGGCATCGGCTTCCTCAACGAGAACAAGCGCGATTATCCGAACGGTCCGGAGGTCTCGCATCTGCTCGGCCACGTCAATATCGACAACCAGGGCATCGCCGGCATCGAGAAATGGCTCGACAACCAGGGCCTCGCCGCGCTGCACATGGCGGGCCTCGCCACCGACCGGCTGCAGACGCCGGTGCAGCTGGCGCTCGATCTGCGCGTGCAACATGCGCTGCGCGATGAGCTCGTCAAGGCGCGCGACAAATTCCACGCCATCGCGGCCGCCGGCGTCGTGCTCAATGTGCGCACCGGCGAGATCGTCGCCATGGTGTCGGAGCCGGACTACGACCCGAACAATCCGCATCAAGCGCTCGACCCGACGCGCATCAACCGGCTGACCACCGGCGTCTACGAGATGGGCTCGACGTTCAAGGCGTTCACCGTCGCCATGGCGCTCGATTCCGGCAAGGTGACGTTGAAGTCGTCGTTCGACGCGCACAATCCGCTGCACTACGGCAAGTTCGACATCCATGATTTCGAGCCGATGCAGCGCTCGCTCAGCGTGCCGGAAATCTTCACTTATTCGTCGAATATCGGCGCGGCGCGCATCGCCATGTCGATGGGCGTCGATGCGCACAAGGCGTTCCTGAAGAAAATGGGCCAGCTCGACCGGCTGCGCACCGAATTGCCGGAAAGCGCCGAGCCGATCGTGCCGAAGCGTTGGGGTGAGCTGAACACCATCACCATCGCCTTCGGCCATGGCCTCTCGGTGGCGCCGCTGCAGGCGGTGATGGGCGTCGCCGCCTTGATGAACGGCGGCATTTTGATCCCGCCGACGTTCCTCAAGCGCACCGAAGCCGAGGCCCAGGCGCTCGGCCATCGCGTCATCAAGCCCGAGACCAGCGCCATGATGCGCTACCTGATGCGGCTCAATGTCGAGAAGGGCACCGCGTCGAAGGCCGACGTCGCCGGCTATTACATCGGCGGCAAGACCGGGACCGCCGACAAGGTGGTGTTCGGCCGCTATTCCAAGACCCGGGTGCTCACCGACTTCATGGCAGTGCTGCCGGCCGACCAGCCGCGCTATGTGCTCCTGATCATGCTCGACGAGCCGAAGGCGCTGCCGGAAACCCATGGCTTCACCACGTCGGGCTGGAACGCGGTGCCGACTGGCGGCGCCGTGGTGGCGCGCATCGCGCCGCTGCTCGGCATCGAGCCGCGGCTCGATCTGCCGCCGGCCGATCAGCAGATACTGGCCTCGCTGAAGGAAAACAGGTAAGGCCTTGGCCGCATTATCGACCGAGCCACCAAGAAGCTTGAGATGAAGCTTCGCGAGATTTTGCCTCCTGACGCGGACTTCGAACCACGCCATGCCGATCTCGACGTCGGCGGGGTGACGGCGGACAGCCGTGCCGTCAAGCGCGGCGACGTCTTCGTCGCCATTGCCGGCAACAAGGCCGACGGCGCGCGGTTCATCGCACCGGCGATTGCGGCCGGTGCCGTTGCGATCGTCGCCGAACAGGCTCCGACTGCGCCGTTGAACGCGGCGTTCGTACGAGTTGCGAATGCACGGCGCACCCTGGCGCTGGCGGCGGCGAAATTTTATCCGCGCCAGCCCAAAACCATCGCCGCCGTCACCGGCACCAGCGGCAAAACTTCGGTCGCGGCCTTCACCCGGCAAATTTGGAGTGCGCTGGGTTTCAGCGCGGCCAGCATCGGCACCGTCGGCGTTGTCTCACCGCGCGGCGAAACTTACGGTTCGCTGACGACGCCGGATCCGGTCGAGCTGCATCGTTCGATCGATGGGCTCGCCGGCGACGGCGTCACCCATCTGGCCATCGAAGCGTCGTCGCACGGCCTCGATCAATTCCGGCTCGACGGCCTGCGCATCGCGGCGGGCGGCTTCACCAACATCACGCGTGACCATCTTGACTATCATCAAAATTTCGAAGCGTATCTCGCCGCCAAGCTGCGGTTGTTCGAGGCGCTGCTGGATCGCGGCGCCGCGGCCGTCATCGATGTCGATCACGATCATGCGGATGCTGTGCTCCGCGCTGCAACAGCGCGCGGCTTGTCGATCCTCAGCGTCGGCCGCAGCGGCACGGGCATTCGCCTGGTCGAAGCCAAGATCGACGGTTTTGCGCAGGTGCTGCGGCTCGAACACGCTGGCAAAAGTTTTAGCGTTCGCTTGCCGCTGGTCGGCGAATTTCAGGTCGAGAACGCGTTGGTCGCCGCAGGTCTCGCTATCGCCACCGGCAGCGACGCGGCTGCGGTATTTCCGGCGCTGGAAAATCTCAAAGGCGCCAAGGGCCGGCTCGAACTGGTCGGCTCGAACCGCGGTGCGCCGATCTTTGTCGACTACGCGCACAAGCCCGACGCGCTCGCCAAGGCGCTCGATGCGTTGCGGCCTTATGTGACCGGCCGGCTTGCGGTGGTATTCGGCGCCGGCGGCGACCGCGATCGCGGCAAGCGGCCGCTGATGGGCGCCATCGCCGCGGAAAAGGCTGACCGCGTCGTCGTCACCGACGACAATCCGCGCAGCGAGGACGCCGCCGCCATCCGCGCCGCGATTTTGAGTGAAGCGCGGGGCGCCGCCGAAATCGGCGATCGGCGCGAGGCCATTCGGTCCGCTATCGCTGAGTTGCGCCAAGGCGATGTGCTGTTGATTGCCGGCAAGGGCCATGAAACCGGCCAAATTATCGGCGACCGGATTGTGCCGTTCAGCGACCACGAAGCCGTCGCTGCGGCGCTCAAGGAGCTGGCCGCGTGAGCGCGCTGTGGACCGTCGAGGCAATGGCGACCGCGATGGCGGCGCAGCGGCACGGCGCGCTGCCGCAATCGGTTTCCGGAATTTCCATCGACACGCGCACGATCGCGCCGGGCGACGCCTTTTTCGCCATTCAAGGCGATAACCGCGACGGCCACGCATTCGTCGCCGCGGCACTTGCGGCCAAGGCCGGCCTCGCCGTCGTCGCCGCCGACCGGCGCGGGCAATTTCCGAGTGATGCACCGCTCCTCGTCGTGCCCGACGTGCTCGCGGCGTTGCGCGATCTCGCCGCTGCCGCGCGGCTGCGCACCGGCGCCAAGGTGATCGGCGTCACCGGCTCCGTCGGCAAGACCAGCACCAAGGAAGCGTTGCGACTGGCGCTGTCGAAAGACGGCAAGACCCACGCCTCGGCGGCGTCCTACAACAACCATTGGGGCGTACCGCTGTCGCTGGCGCGCCTGCCCGCGGACGCGCGCTATGCGGTGTTCGAAATGGGCATGAATCATGCCGGCGAGATCGCGCCGCTGTCGCGGCTCGCCCGCCCGCATGTGGCGCTGATCACCACCATCGCGCCGGTGCATCTGGAATTCTTCGGCTCGCTCACCAAGATCGCCGACGCCAAGGCGGAGATATTTCTCGGGCTCGAGCCCGGCGGCGTCGCCGTCCTCAACCGCGACATTGCGCAATTCGCCCATCTGGCGCGCCGCGCCAAACAAGCCGGCGTCACCCGCATCGTCTCGTTCGGCGCGCACGCCAAGGCCGACGCCGGCCTGATCAAATGCGCGCTGCATCCGCGCTGCTCGACCGTCCTGGCCGACATCCTCGGCACCGAGCTCACCTATAAGATCGGCGCGCCGGGCCGCCACCTGGTGATGAATTCGCTGGCCGTGCTGGCGGTCGCCGAATTGGTCGGCGCCGATCTGGCGCTGGCGGCGCTGGGGCTCGGCGAGCTCGAAGCCGTCGCCGGACGCGGCGCGCCGATCGCGCTCGATCTGCCCGGCGGCACGGCGCTCCTCGTCGACGAGAGCTATAACGCCAATCCGGTCTCGGTTGACGCCGCGCTGGCTGTGCTCGGCCAGGCGCCGATCGGGCCGCAAGGCCGGCGCATCGCCGTGCTCGGCGACATGCTCGAATTGGGGTCGAAGGGCAAGGCGCTGCACCGTGGCCTGGCCGTGCCGGTCGAGGCCAATGCCATCGATCTGGTATTCTGCTGCGGCCCGCTGATGCATTCGCTATGGCAGGCTCTTCCCGCGAGCCGGCGCGGCGGCTATGCAGAGGACTTTGCCGCGCTCGAAGCGCAAGTGCTGCCCGCGATCCGTGCCGGCGACGTCGTCATGGTCAAGGGCTCGAACGGTTCGCGCATGGCACCCATCGTCAAGGCGCTGCAACGAGTGTATCCGCACACTCTGGAAGAAGCGTCCGCATAAGGTTGAGGGTATGCTTTACTGGCTGGTCGATCTGTCGGACAAGCTCTCCGTCCTCAATGTGTTCCGCTACATCACGTTCCGCACCGGCGGCGCGGTGATCACCGCGCTGCTTTTTGTTTTCATGTTCGGACCGATGATCATCGACCGGCTGCGGCTGCTGCAGGGCAAGGGCCAGCCGATCCGCAGCGACGGGCCGCAATCGCACATCGTCGCCAAGGCCGGCACGCCGACCATGGGCGGGCTGATGATTCTCTCCGGCATGCTGGTTTCGACCTTGCTGTGGGCCAACCCCGCCAACCCCTATGTCTGGATCGTGCTCGGGGTCACGCTCAGCTTTGGTTTTGTCGGCTTCTATGACGATTATCTGAAGGTCAAGAAGCAGCGCTCCGATGGATTTTCGGCGCGCACGCGGCTCGGCATCGAAGCCTTGATCGCCGCGCTCGCCAGCATCGCCTTGGTCCACCTTGGCCAGAGCCAGATCGCGATGACTCTGGTGTTTCCGTTTTTCAAGGACGTGGTGCTCAACCTCGGTTTGTTCTTCGTATTCTTTGCCGCCTTCATCATCGTCGGCGCCGGCAACGCGGTGAACCTCACCGACGGTCTCGACGGCCTCGCCATCGTGCCGGTGATGATCGCGGCGGCGAGCTTCGGCATGATCGCCTACCTCTCCGGCAACGCGGTGTTCGCCGACTATCTGCAAATTCACTACGTCGCCGGCACCGGCGAGCTTGCGGTGCTGTGCGGCGCCGTTCTCGGCGCCGGCTTGGGCTTTCTCTGGTTCAACGCGCCGCCGGCCTCGATCTTCATGGGCGACACCGGCTCGCTGGCGCTCGGCGGCATGATCGGCGCCGTCGCGGTCGCCACCAAGCACGAGATCGTTCTCGCCGTGATCGGCGGTCTTTTCGTATTGGAAGCAGTGTCGGTGATCGTGCAGGTGGTGTCGTTCAAGCTCACCGGTAAGCGCATCTTCAAAATGGCGCCGATCCACCATCATTTCGAACAGCTCGGCTGGACCGAGCCGCAGATCGTCATTCGCTTCTGGATCGTCTCGGTCGTGCTGGCGCTGGCGGGGCTGTCGACCCTGAAGCTGAGGTAGACGTGATCCCGGTTACGGCCTTCGCGGGGAAAAAGGTCGCGGTGTTCGGTCTGGGCGGCTCGGGGCTGGTGAGCGCCAGCGCGCTGCTCGCCGGTGGCGCCGATGTCGTCGCCTTCGACGACAATGCAGAGAGCATCGCCAAGGCCAGTGCGGCCGGCATCCCCACGGCCGATCTGCGACAGGCCGACTGGTCCAAATTCGCGGCGCTGGTGCTGGCGCCCGGCGTGCCGCTCACCCATCCCGAGCCGCATTGGATCGTCGCGCTCGCCCGCAAGGCCGGCGTCGCGGTGATCGGCGATATCGAATTGTTCTGCCGCGAGCGGGCAAAACTTGCGCCCGGCGCGCCTTTCGTCGCCATCACCGGCACCAACGGCAAATCGACCACCACGGCGCTGATCGCGCATCTCGCCGCGTCGGCCGGCCTGGACGCGCAACTCGGCGGCAATATCGGCACCGCGATCCTGTCGCTGCAGCCGCCGCGAGCCGGGCGCGTCCACGTCATCGAATGCTCGTCCTATCAGATCGATCTTGCGCCCTCGCTCGATCCTTCGGTCGGCATCTTGATCAATCTCAGCGAAGACCACCTCGACCGTCACGGCAGCATGGAACATTACGCCGCGGTGAAAGAGCGCCTCGTCGCCGGCGTGCCGAGCAACGGCACGGCGGTCGTCGGCGTCGACGATGACTGGTGCAGCGCCATTGCCGATCGGCTCGAACGAGCCGGCAAACGCGTGGTCAGGATCTCGGTGCACCGGGAATTGTCCGACGGCATCTATGTCGCGAACGGACGCATCATGCGCGCCACGGTTTCGGGCGTTACGCCGATTGCCGAACTCGGCGGCATCGGCTCGTTGCGCGGCCAGCACAATGCGCAGAATGCCGCTTGCACCGCCGCTGCGGCACTGGCGCTGGGCCTCGAACCGGCGGCGATTCAGGCCGGGCTGCGCTCGTTCCCAGGCCTCGCCCACCGCATGGAAGAGCTCGGCCGCCGCGGCGCCGTTCTCTACGTCAACGATTCCAAAGCCACCAATGCCGACTCCGCGGCCCAGGCGCTGGCCTGCTTCAGCGACATCTTTTGGATCGCCGGCGGCAAGCCGAAGACCGGCGGCATTGAATCGCTGCGCGGCTTCTTCCCGCGCATCCGCAAGGCCTACCTGATCGGCGAGGCGGCCGACGAATTCGCCGCGACGTTGCCGCCCGGCGTGCCGCACGAGATCGACGGCACCCTCGATAAGGCGCTGGCCGCCGCCACCCGCGACGCCGAGGCCTCGACGGTCCGGGAGCCGGTGGTGCTGCTGTCGCCGGCCTGTGCCTCGTTCGACCAGTACCGCAATTTCGAGGTGCGTGGCGACGCCTTCCGGGAGCTGGTGCGGGCGCTGCCGGGGCTGACTGCTCCGACGAAATGAACCGTCACCCTGAGGTGCGCGCTAAAGGCGCGCCTCGAAGGGCGACGGCCCGGGCGCTTCGGCCGTATCCTTCGAGGGCCGCTACGCGGCCACCTCAGGATGACGGAAAATAGGCTTCTTAATCCCCCTTAAACCATCTCGGTGTCACCACTAGGCGGGGACTTCTCCTGGGGATGGCCATGGCCTCGCGGGCGCAACCGACGCCGTTTTCCGAATGGTGGTGGACGGTCGACCGGCTGACATTGGCGGCGCTCGGCGCGCTGATGCTGGGCGGTATCGTGCTGTGCCTGGCGGCGAGCCCGCCGGTGGCCACGCGCATCGGGCTCGACCCGTTTCACTTCGTCAATCGCCAGGTGCTGTTTCTTATCCCGGCCGCCGGCGTCCTGATCGCGACGTCGTTTCTGTCGCCGCGCGAAATCCGGCAAGTCTCGATCATCGTTTTTGCCGTCAGCATCGCCCTGGTCGCCATCACCCCTTATTTCGGCGCCGAGATCAAAGGCGCGCGGCGCTGGCTGGTGATCCTGGGGATGAATATCCAGCCGTCGGAGTTTTTGAAGCCCGCTTTCGTGGTTTTGATCGCGTGGCTGTTCGGTGAATCGGCCAAGCGCCCGGAGATGCCGGCCAATACGTTCGCGCTGATGCTGCTCATCACCGTAGTGGCGCTGTTGGTGATGCAGCCCGACTTCGGCCAGACCATGCTGATCGCGCTGGTGTGGGGCGCGCTGTTCTACATGGCCGGCATGCGCTTCATCTGGGTGATCGGGCTTGCCGCTACCGCTGGCCTCGGCCTGACCGCGGCGTTCTTTACCGTGCCGCACGTGGCGCAGCGCATCAATCGCTTCATCGATCCGGCGTCCGGCGACACCTTCAATATCGATATCGCCACCGAATCCTTCATCCGCGGCGGCTGGTTCGGCCGCGGGCCGGGCGAGGGCACCATCAAGCGCATCCTGCCCGAAGGCCATACCGATTTCGTCTTCGCGGTCGCGGCGGAGGAATTCGGCGTCGTGCTCTGCCTCATTCTGGTCGCGCTGTTCGCATTCATTGTCATCCGCGCGCTGACCAAGGCGATGCGCACGGAAGATCCTTTCATCCGTTTCGCCGCCGCGGGGCTGGCGATTTTGTTCGGCATGCAATCGACCATCAACATGGCGGTCAATCTGCATCTCATTCCGGCCAAGGGCATGACGTTGCCGTTCATCTCCTATGGCGGCTCGTCGCTGATCTCGCTGGCTTACGGCATGGGCATGCTGGTGGCGCTGACGCGGGAGCGGCCGCGCGCGCAATTGCCCGGCGGAATCGTGCTCGGCGGGAGCACGGCCTGATGCTGGCGCCGGGCCGGGCGCCGGTGCTGGTGGCGGCTGGCGGTACGGGCGGTCATTTGTTTCCGGCCGAAGCACTGGCGGCGGCGCTGGCACAGCGCGGCATTCCGGTTCATCTCGTCACCGACCGGCGCGCCGAGCGCTATGGCGGCGCCTTTTCCGAACCAACCATCCATGTGGTCTCGAGCGCGACGGTGGCGTCGCGCAATCCGATCGCGCTCGGCCGAACCGCCGCCAAGCTCGGCCTCGGCTATTTTCAGGCCCGCGCGCTAATCCGACAGCTGAAGCCCGCCGTGGTGGTCGGCTTCGGCGGCTACCCGACGGTGCCGCCGGTTTTGGCGGCGGCCTGGGCCGGGGTGCCGAGCCTGATCCACGACGCCAATGCGGTGATCGGGCGCGCCAACCGGTTCCTGGCGCCTCGCGTCGCCGCGATCGCCACCTCGTTCCCCGACGTGTTCGCACGAAGGCCGGACTTTGCCGCCAAGGCGACGCTGACCGGCAACCCGGTACGGCCGGCGGTCGTCGCGGCCGCGGCGATTGCCTATCCGGCACCGGGCGATCCGCTGCGGCTCCTCGTCTTCGGCGGAAGTCAGGGCGCCCGCGTCATGGCCGATATCGTGCCGGCCGCCATCGGGCTGCTCGAACCGGCCTTGCGGGCGCGGCTTGCCATCGTGCAGCAGGCCCGCGACGAGGATTTGGCCCGAGTGCGCGGCGCCTACGCCAAGCTTGCCGTAGCCGCTGAAATAGCGCCGTTTTTCGCCGATTTGCCGGCGCGCCTGGCGGCGAGCCACCTGATTGTGTCGCGGTCGGGGGCCTCGACCGTGGCCGAATTGGCGGCGATCGGCCGGCCGTCGATCCTGGTCCCCCTGCCGCATGCGCTGGACCAGGACCAATTCGCCAATGCCGGCGTCCTCGAAGCGGCCGGCGGCGCCATCCGGCTCACCCAGGACGTTTTCACCCCGCGGCGGCTGGCCGCCGAGCTCGCCGGCCTCGCCGCGGCGCCGCAGCGGCTTCCCGCCATGGCGGCGGCGGCCCGCTCCGTCGGCCGGCTCGATGCCGCCGACCGGCTCGCGGACCTGGTCCTGAAGGTGGCGGCGGCGGGCGCAAACCAGTAGGTTTGGCGGCTGCATCTGCGAGCCTGGGACAAACCCATGAAACTACCGCACGATATTGGGCCGGTGCATTTCGTCGGCATCGGCGGCATCGGCATGAGCGGCATCGCCGAGGTGATGCTGAACCTCGGCTATATGGTGCAGGGCTCCGATCAGTCGGAGAGCGCCAACGTCAAGCGCTTGCGCGACAAGGGCGTGAAAATCTCGATCGGGCATGCGGCCGAGAATTTGACCGGCGTGCGCGTCGTCGTCGTGTCCTCGGCGATAAAACCCGACAATCCGGAATTGGTGGCGGCGCGCGCCGAGCGGCTGCCGGTGGTACGCCGCGCCGAAATGCTGGCCGAGCTGATGCGGCTGAAAAGCTGCGTCGCCATCGCCGGCACCCACGGCAAGACCACGACGACGTCCATGGTGGCGGCGCTGCTCGACGCCGACGGTTTCGATCCGACCGTGATCAACGGCGGCATCATCAACGCTTACGGCACCAACGCGCGGCTCGGCACCGGCGAGTGGATGGTGGTCGAGGCCGACGAGTCCGACGGCACCTTCCTCAAGCTGCCGGCCGACGTCGCCATCGTCACCAATATCGATCCCGAGCATCTCGATCATTTCAAGACCTTCGAGGCGGTGCAGGAGGCGTTCCGCGCCTTCGTCGAGAACGTGCCGTTCTACGGTTTCTCGGTGATGTGCACCGACCATCCGGTGGTGCAGAGCCTGGTCGGCCGCATCGAGGATCACCGCATGGTCACCTACGGCGAGAACCCGCAGGCCGACGTGCGCCTCGTCGATGTCTCCCATGCCGGCGGCACCTCGTTGTTCACCATCGCGTTCCGCGACCGCACCGGAAATTTCTTGCACGAAATCAAGAACCTCGCGCTGCCGATGCCGGGACGGCACAACGCACTCAATGCCACGGCGGCGATCGCGGTGGCCCACGAGCTCGGCGTCGGCGACGACGTAATCCGCCATGCGCTGGCCAATTTCGGCGGCGTGCGGCGGCGCTTCACCCGCACCGGCATGTGGAACGGCGTCACCATCGTCGACGATTACGGCCACCACCCGGTCGAGATCGCATCCGTGCTGCGGGCGGCGCGCGAATCCACCAAGGGCCATGTCATCGCCGTGGTGCAGCCGCATCGCTATACGCGGCTGCAGGCTCTGTTCGAGCAGTTCTGCACCTGCTTCAACGATGCCGACGCGGTGATCGTCGCCCCGGTCTATTCGGCCGGCGAAGCGCCGATCGAGGGTTTTGACCGCGACTCCTTGGTGCAAGGCCTGCGCAAAAACGGCCATCGCCAAGTCTTCGCGCTGGACAGCCCGGACCGGCTGCATCTCTTGGTCTCCAGCATGGCGAAGCCGGGCGACTACGTGGTGTGCCTTGGCGCCGGCTCGATCACGCAGTGGGCTTATGCTTTGCCCGGCGAGTTGGCGGCGGCGACTTGATAATGGCTAAAGCTTGCCTTGCGGTTCGTCACGTCGCCTTCGAGGATCTCGGACTTTTAGGACCGCTCGTCTCGGCGCGCGGCTATGAGGTCCGCTATCACGACGCCGGCATCGATAGCTTCGATGCTCAAACACTGATCGCGCCCGATCTGGTGATCGTGCTCGGCGGTCCGATCGGCGTCTACGAGGCCGACGCCTATCCATTTGTCACTGGTGAGATAGCTGCCATTGCCTCGCGCCTCACGTTGAACAAGCCGATGCTGGGCGTCTGCCTCGGCGCGCAAATGATGGCCTCGGCGCTCGGCGCGCGCGTGGCGCCGGGGCCGGTGAAAGAGATCGGCTGGGCGCCGTTGACGCTGACGGAAGCCGGCAAAACCTCGTTGTTGGCGCCGCTCGGGAGCAGCCCGGTGCTGCATTGGCACGGCGATAATTGTGAGCTGCCGGCGGGCTGCGAGCGGCTCGCCGCGACGCCCCATTGCCCGGTGCAGGCGTTTTTCCGCACGCCGTCGCAGCTCGCGTTGCAATTTCATCTGGAGACCGAGCCCGCACGTTTTGAGGCTTGGCTGATCGGCCATACCGTCGAGCTCGGCAAGGCCGGCATCGATCCGCGCGAGGTGCGCCGGCAGGCGCAAACGCTCGGGCCGGCAACGCGCGAGCTTGGCGGCAAAGTGCTGGCGGCCTGGCTCGACACGGTGACAGGCGCTCCCGCATGAGTTTTCCCGACATCGTCGCCGACCTGAAAGCCAAAATGCCGGCGCTGCGTGGCCGGCTGTTGGCAAATCAATCGCTGGCGGAGCTGACCTGGTTTCGCGTCGGCGGCCCTGCGCAAATTCTTTTCATGCCGGAAGACGAGCAGGACCTCGGCTATGCGCTGGCCAATCTGCCGGCGGACATTGCGGTGACGGTCATCGGGCTCGGCTCCAATCTCATCGTGCGCGACGGCGGCGTGCCGGGCGTGGTGATCAGGCTTGGCCGCGGTTTCGGCAATGTCGTCGTCGAGGACACGCGCATCCGCGCCGGAGCGGCCGTGCCCGATGTCAAAGTCGCGCGCGCGGCGCAAGAAGCTGGCATCGCCGGCCTGTCGTTCATGCGCGGCATTCCCGGCGGCGTCGGCGGCGCGCTGCGCATGAACGGCGGCGCTTATGGCCGCGAAACCAAGGACGCGCTCATCGCGGCGCGCGCAGTCGATCGGGCGGGCCGCGTCCATGTGCTGCGCAACGCCGACATGGGCTACAGCTACCGGCATTGCGGCGTGCCCGCCGATTACATTTTCACGGAAGCTCTGTACCAGGGCGAGCGCGGCGATCCCGCCGTCATCGCCGCCGAGATGGACAAGATCACCGAATCGCGCGAGGCGACGCAGCCGATCAAGAGCCGCACCGGCGGCTCGACGTTCAAGAATCCGCCGGACCGCAAAGCGTGGCAACTGATCGACGCCGCCGGCTGCCGTGGGCTGCAAGTCGGCGGCGCGCAGGTTTCGGAGCTGCATTGCAATTTTCTGATCAATCGCGGCGGCGCGACAGCCGCCGACATCGAAGCGCTCGGCGAAAGTGTGCGCCGACGCGTCAAGGAAACGTCCGGTGTCGCGCTGGAATGGGAGATCGAGCGTATCGGCATGCCTGCGCCGCGCGATTGACCTCGTTCAAGGCGTCGGCAGCGAATCCTTGCCGATCAGATTGCGTTCCTTCAGCCACGGATTGATCGCCAGCGCGCGCTTGAGCGGCGCCTGCGCTTCTTCGACCTTGCCGCCGTAGTACAAAATGATGCCCTTGCCTGCCAGCGCCGCGTAATGCATCGGCTCGAGTGCGAGGACGTGCTCGATCGCCTCCAGCGAGGCGTCGTATTGTCCGGCGAGAAAATAAACGTAGCCGAGCTGGTTCCAGCCTTCGGCGAATTGCGGCGCGTGCTCGACCACGGCTTTGTTGTAAATGAGCGCTTCGGCGTAATCGAAACGCAGCTGCGCCTCGCGCGACTGTTCCAGTAACTGTCGCGATTCGTCGTCGGCAAAACTGCGCCAGAAGGTCCAGAGCCGCGCTTCGATCTCGCGCGCCTCGGCGTCGCTTTTCGCTGCGGCGAGCTCGGCAAAAAGCCCGGCCCGCTCGCTTGCCGCGCTGTCGCTCAAGCCCACGGCCGGCGGCAGCGGCGTCGGCGCGGCGGCACGCAAGGCCGGGCTCGCCAGCACGAGCAAGAGTGCTGCGGCAAAAAAGCGAAGCGTCATGGCCCGATCATGCAGTCCGCCGTACGGCGGCGCAACAATTGCAGGCGCCCGCCGGTTACGGCGGCGACGTATTGGACCACGGTCCAACTCGACTTTGTCGATCGGTTATCAAATAGATTTGATAGAAAGCCCGGCAAATCGGGCTGATTGAGCCTGCGGGGCCTAAGATTGCGCTTTGGAGTGTCGCAAAAGCGGTAGATCATGCCGCTGGTTGAAGGTTCACGCGGGGAGACAATATCCGTTCCTTGCCGTCAGCGATGCGCAAACATCCTCGGCTGACATCCGCGCTGATGCTGCAATGAATTGATGTGACGGCCATGGCATACGGCATCGATCATTCCGCTCCGGCTGGATCTCCCGCGCACTCTCCCGAACTGCAATTGATCTACGAGACCGCGCCGATCGGGTTGGCCTTTCTCAGCCCGGATTGCCGCTACGTGATGATCAACAAGCACCTGACGGAAATCTGCGGCATCTCCGTCGCCGAGCATCTCGGGCGATCGGTGCGCGAAACGGTGCCGCAAGTCGCCGCGCAGGTGGAGCATATCGTCGCGACCATCCTGCGCACCGGCGCTCCTATCACCGGCATCGAGGTCAACGGCCAGCGGCCCGACGGAGCGAACAGCGATCGCGTCTGGATCACCTATTGGCATCCGTTGAAGGACCGCAGCGGCGAGGTGGTCGGCATCAATGTCGCTGCCGAGGAAATCACCGAGCGCAAGCGCGCCGAAGCCGACCTCGCCGCCAGCGAGGCGCGGCTGCGCGACCTCAACAAGGAGCTGGCCGAACGGGTCGAGGCGCGGGTCCAGGAACGCGACCGGGTCTGGAACCTGTCCCAAGACCTTCTCGTCGTCTTCGACGCGGACGCTAATATCCTCAACGTCAATCCGGCGTGGCAATCCACGCTCGGCTGGTCGCCCGAAGACTTGATCCGCAAAAGCATCACGTCGCTGGTGCATGCCGACGACCGCGCCCGTTCGGCAATCGCGCGCGACCATCTGCTTGGCGGGCGAAAGACCCGGCACCTCGAGAACCGCATGATTTGCAAGGACGGCACCTATCGCTGGCTGTCGTGGTTCGCCGTGCCGGATCGCGGGCTGGTCTATGCGACCGGCAGAGACATCACCAATCTCAAAGAAGCCCAGGAACAACTGCAAGCGTTGCGCAACGAATTCGCCAACGCGTCACGGCGGACTACCATGGGCGTAATGACGGCATCGATCGCCCACGAAATCAAACAGCCGCTGGCCGTCATCGTAGCGAGCGCCAATGCGGGTCTGCGATGGCTGAAGCGGCCGGAACCCAATCTCGCGGAAACACGCGGCAATCTCGATCAGATCGTGCAGGCCGGGCATCGGATCACAGCGGTGATCGACGGCATCCGCGCCATGTTCGGCAAGGAGTCCGGCAAGACCAGCGTGGTGGATCTGCGTCAGCTCGTCGGCGAGGTGCTGGCGCTTGCCCAGGGCGAATTGGAAACCCACCAGATCGTGCTGCGCAACGACATGGGCGACGAGATTCCGCAGGTGATGGCGACGCGCGTGCAATTGCAGCAAGTCATCCTCAACCTCGTCAGCAACGCCATCGAAGCCATGAGCGCGGTTGCCGGACGGGAACGTTGCCTCACCATCGCGTCGCGCGTCGCGGCGCCGTCAAGCGTGACGATGACGGTGGCGGATACCGGAACCGGAATCGATCCGGCTCATCTCGATCGCATCTTCGATCCGTTCTTCACGACCAAGGCCCACGGCATGGGCCTGGGGCTTTCCATCTGCCGGTCGATCATCGAGGCCCATGGCGGCGCGCTGCGGGTGGCACCCGCAAGCCCGTTCGGCACGATCTTCCATTTGACCTTGCCGATCGCCGCCGCCGGCTCATGACTCGTCAACGAGCGAGCGGGGCAGCTTGAAATTTTGATGTTCGTTCGGGCGCGGATCGAACATGGTCTCGGCGCCGGAGCCGACACACCGCATCTTGGCCGCGTAGTGCACGCCAAACCGGCTGCCCTCGTACAAGCCGCGGGCATGGGCGAAGACGTGGCGGCGGCCGGCTTTATCGACGTGGAGGCGGACCATCTGCTGGCAGATCGGGCATTGGGTGGCGATCGGGTGAAGCCGCCGTCCGCCCAAGAGCTTGACGCCCAAGAGCTTGATGAACTCGACGACCCATACCGAGATGTGCCGCATGTCGCGTCCTCCCGAAGCCCGAACCAGGAAATACCAGCATCTGAACAAAATTATGACGGCGCTTTTTGGCCGGCGAAACGGTCGGCTGGGCGCCGGGGTTTATGGCCGTATGGTATCATCGGTTCGACCCACAGCCGCCGATTATCCCCATCATAGATCGAATCTGATAGAGGCAAGGCATGTGGTCGAAACCAGCTCAACTAGCTGCACAGGGGGCTGCGAGGCCTCTCCGGGTTGCGTATCTCATCGACCCAGAAAACTGTCCGCATGAATTGTTGGACGCAATATTTCGAGAGGCTTATAGCCGGTGGGGCGGACGACGAACACTGGTCGTGCCTGCCACGCCAGACGGCATCGATGAGCGCTACGGCGATTGGCTTTTGTTTTGCGACGCTGACATGATCTATAGCTACGTGCCACTTTCGGACGAAGCAGTCGCCGGGGTGCACGAAAAGTATGGCCCCGCGTACCTCAAGCGACATGAGCGACTTCATAGCACGAGCGAAAACGATCCTGGTTACTATCGTCCCGACCTTCCGATCGCCGCCGTTTCATCGTTGTCCATAATTCCGACGGTGCTCACCAGGACGTGGGGCTTCATCGAACGGATCGCCAATTTGAGGCTTCTCGACAAGTTTTGGGACAAGAGCGAAAGCCCGTTCTTGCAGGAAAATTTCGGATTTTTGGGGACAAGTTTCCAACCTTTAGTGGCACAGGCGCACCCCGATCTTTTCAGTTGTCTGACGCTGATCACATCGCAGTCACTGGCAAACCAGCACCTGATGAAGCATGCGGCCAATCAGTATGTCACCGACGAAGCAGAAGTGCTGGCGGCGCTCGGGCAGCGCGGCGGACCCTTAACGTTGGCGAACTTATCCGAATTACTTGCGCCACAACTCGAGTTCGCGGAATCGAATTATGGTTGGGCCGGTGCCTTGAGTTTGATTATTGGCGATTCTGTCGCCGACAGATTGCTGTTTTGGAACGGACACCAGCAACATCATGATCTGTGGCTAAGGGAGATTACGGGTCTGCATGTTTCACTGGAGAAAATGAAGGATGAAAATTTTGTGCCCTTGTTGAAGGGCATCATTCGCGAAAGGGGACCGCACGCGAGCGGTCGTCCTGACCATATATTTTTGCGATCATGTTCGGTTGACGCCGCGACATTACAGGAGATCGCCGAACTTTTGCGCAATAACGAGCATGGTTATTTGGGCGTTGAGGTTGTTGGCCATAAGGATCACTCCGCTTGCATCCCGAAATTCGGAGATCCAATGCGCGTTGGTTACAGGAACAGCGTGACGTTTCGAGAAGCGCTCTCGACCGAGAGAACGGAATTCAAAGATAGCCGTGTCTATGTTCCGAACGCCCAGCCTTGGCACTTTCGCGAAGCGCTACCGCCGGCCGGTTTACGGCAAGGAAATTGGATGATCGATTTAACGATCGATCGTTTGAATGATCACTGTCGTTATGCAAACGTTCGGCACATTTGGCAGTTGCCGCGACGTCTCAGGCTTGAGCGCGCGTTCAAGCTTGAGAGACAGGGAGACACCGGTCCTATCATCGGAGAGAGCTTTATTAGGGTCTTGCGGTCAGGGATATTGGCGGTCGCTGCCGAGGTCGATCGCAAGCCGACAGCTCTGACAATTCCTGACGACATCGATGCGTTCCGAACTGGACTATGCGCCCAACATGAATGGGGGCCATTCGAGCGACATCGGCGGGACGCGCCGCAGGGGCGCGAACGATACCGGCATGCTGAACCGTCTGACAAAGGTCGGTATCTGCTTGGTATTTTGGACCGGTTCGCGACACTCCCGGATGCGTTCGCAGTTTTGATGAGCGGATATTGGCGAACTGTTCTGCTGCAGCTTGGTGCCGTGCCTGCAGAAAAGAACGCGGCGCTTCGGGAGGAGTTGCTACGGACGCTGAGGAAGCGGTTGGGTCGGCCGACCGGGGAATTAAAGTTTGCGACAGACGATGAGTTGCAACGATTGGCGCGGGAAGCAATCCGGTTCGGGCGAAAAGTGCAGCACGAAGATCGGCACGTCCGATATCGGTGGCTACTTAGGCTGTGGCTGGAGACACTTCATAGATTTTTTGTGCAAAATCCGGATGGCGACAAAGACAGTGACGAGTTTTACAGAGACAAGCGTCATCTCGACAGCTCAATTCAGCACCTATGTCAGACAGAAATTCTGTTTCAAGGCAGGGAATGGCATTGCCGGCGTTGCTTCAATCGCAATTGGGTGACCATAGGAAGCATCTCTAGTACCCTGAAGTGCGATGTTTGCGGGCGTCCGGAGCCAGCGCCGGTTTCCGGTGACTGGCATTTCCGCGGTAATGATTTTGTCATCGACGCCTACAGGGAACATGGCGTAGAGGCGGTGATCTACCCACTTTGGCAGGTGTCGGAGCAGGCACGAAGCTCATTCTATTTCGCGCCGTCGATGACGCTCTGGGAAGACTATCCGGAGGTACCGGATGTGACCACGATCGAGATCGACGCGTTAATGGTCGTGGATGGACGGCTGTATCTGTGTGAAGCGAAAAGTTCGTCAGCTTTGGATGGGGACGAGATTGAAAAGTTGGTATCCGCAGCAACGCGCATTCGACCGGACGTGGTGCTTATTGCCTGTATGGAGGAAAACGCCGCTGGACTGAATCGGACAATGCAAACCCTAAAGCAGCGATTGCCGAAAGGAATCGAGACAGAACTGCTTGCTTTCCAGGCCAGTGCTCTGGAGGATGATCCGATATTGCCGCATTAAAAGAGAGCACCAGCCCCGCCATGTCCTTTGCCACCTTGAGCATCGAGCGGCCGCGCCCGCATGTCATGCTCGTCACGCTCAATCGCCCCGACGTCGCCAACGCGATGAATTCGCAATGCGGCACCGACATCATGACGCTGTTCGAGGGCCTCAACCTCGACGGCGGCGATACCCGTTGCGTCGTCCTCACCGGGGCGGGGGAGCGGGCCTTTTGCGCCGGCGCCGATCTCAAAGAGCGCAAGGGCATGACCGATGAGGCCTGGACCGGCCAGCACCTGATCTATGAGCGCATGGTGCGCGCCATCCTGGCGTGCCCGATCCCGATCATCGCGGCGGTCAACGGCGCGGCCTACGCCGGTGGCTGCGAATTGGCGCTGGCCTGCGATTTTATCTATGCGGCGGAAGCGGCCCGGTTCGCGCTGACCGAAGTCACGCTCGGCATCATGCCGGGCGCCGGCGGCACGCAGACCTTGGCGCGCGCCGTCGGCGAGCGGCGGGCGAAGGAAATCATCCTCACCGGCAAACCCTTTACCGCCGTGCAGGCGCAAGCCTGGGGCATGGTCAGCAAGGTGCTGCCGGCCGCGCAGCTCATCGCCGAGGCGCTGGCGACCGCCGAGACCATCGCCCGCAATGCGCCGATCTCGGTGCGGCAAGCCAAGCTGGCCGTCAGCCGCGGCATGAACATGTCGCTTTGGGACGGCTTGGCCATGGAGACCGAAGCGTATTACCGGATGGTTCCGACCGAAGACCGCCGCGAAGGCATCTTGGCCTTCAACGAGAAGCGCACGGCCAATTTCAAAGGCAAATAGCATGTCAACTCCGCAACGGCCCGATGTTGCCGAACTCCTTGCGCGGGCCCGCGACATCGCCGGCATTGCGCGCGAGCGCGCGCGCGAGACCGAAGCCGCGCGCCGCGTCAGCGAGGAGATGATCGCGCGCATGCGGCAAGCCGACTTGTTCCGCATCATGCAGCCGTCCGCTTACGGTGGTTTCGAGTACGGCTTCGACGTGTTCGTGCAGGTCCAGATGACGATCGCGGGCGGCTGCGGCTCGACCGGCTGGGTCTACGGCCTGCTCGCCTCGCAGCAATGGCTGATCGCCTGCCTGTCGCAACAGGCGCAAGACGAGATCTGGCGCGACCGCGCGGCGCTTTCGGCCGGCACCTATACGCCGATCGCGCAGGCCGTCGCGGTCGACGGCGGCTACAAGGTCTCGGGCTCGGGCTTCTTCTGCAGCGGCTGCGACAATGCGCAGTGGCAATTCTTCGGCGGCATGATCCCGCAACCCGGCGGCCCGCCGGTGCCGGGATTTTTCGTGCTGCGCACCTCAGACATCACCATCGACGACAACTGGCACACGATGGGGCTCGCTGGCACCGGCAGCAAAACCATCGTCGCCGACGGTGCGTTCGTGCCCGCGCACCGCGCGGTGACTTTCGCCGAGCTGCGTAACGCCACTGCGCCCGGAATGCGCGCCCAAACCAATCCGCTTTACAAGCAATCGTTTCTGGCAGTGCTGCCGATCGCGATCGTCGCGCCCGTCGTCGGCATGGCGGAGGGAGCGCTGGCGGCGTTTCTCGACATGGCGAAGGTGCGCACCTCGCGCGGCGCGCTCTACGGCGGCAATCGCAAGCTGGCCGAGCTGACCACGGTGCAACTGCGCGCCGCCGAGGCGTCCGCCTGCATCGACGCCGCCAGGGTCTTGATGTTTCGCGATCTAGCCGAGGCTTACGATGCGGCCGCGCGCGGCGAAGCCATCAGCATGGACGTGCGGTTGCGCAATCGCCGCGACCAGGCGTTTTCCGCGCGGCTTGCCGTCCAGGCAATCGATGCGCTGGTCGTCACCGGCGGCGGCCAAGGTCTTTACCTCGACCACCCCTTGCAGCGCTTTTGGCGCGATGCCCACGCCGCCACGTCGCATATCAGCCTGAACTGGGATTCCAGCGGCAGCATGTTCGGGCAATATATGCTCGGGCTGGAGCCGAATGGGCAGTACTAGTGCATGATCCGGAAAAGTGGATGCCGGTTTTCCGAAAAGATCATGCACCGTTTAAATTATATGCGTTGAAGCGATGGCGCGTGAACCTATCCTCATCGTTGGCGGCGGGCTCGGCGGGCTGACCGCGGCGCTCGCTTTGGCGCGCCGCGGCCGACGGACCCGAGTGCTCGAAGGCGCAACCGAATTTGGCGCCATCGGCTACGGCATCCAGTTCGGTCCCAACGTCTTTCACGCGTTCGATCGCCTCGGCCTGACCGAGCAGGTGATGGCGGTCGCGGATTCGCCGCCGGCGGTGCTGATGCTGGATGCGCTGACCGGGCAGGAGCTGGTGCGGATTCCGACTGGAGCGTCGTTCCGCGCCCGCTTCAAACACCCCTACATCATCGTCCATCGCATCGACGTGCATAACGTCTTGCTCGATGCCTGCCGGCAGAACGATGCCATCGAGCTTGTGGCCGAAGCGATGGTGACCGGCTTCGAAGAGCGTGGCGAAAGCATTGCGGTGACCACCACGGACGGCCGCTCGTTTTCAGGTGACGCGCTCGTGGCTGCGGACGGTGTCCGCTCGCTGTTCCGGGCGAAACTGATCGGCGACGGCGAGCCGCAGCCGATCGGCTATGTGGCGCTGCGCACCATCGTGCCCATGGCGGAGCTCAAGGCCGACGTGCCGCGCGATTGCGTGGTGCTGTGGAGCGGACCGGGGCTGCATATCGTGCATTATCCGCTGCGTCACGGCAGCGAGTTCAACATTGTCAACGTGTTCCGCACCGCGGCCCATGCCGAGAGATTGGACGCCGCGGCCGCGCGCGCCGAGCTCGATCACGCCTACCACAACACGCAGCCGTCGATGCGCGCGCTGATCGGCATGATGGATCTGCGCTGGCGCCGCTCGATTGGCGACCGCGCTCCGGCGCGGCACTGGCACCAGGGCCGCATCGTGCTGCTCGGCGACGCCGCGCACGCGCCGCTGCAGTCACTGGCGCAAGGCGCCGGCATGGCGATCGAAGACGGCCTCTGCCTTGCCGAAGCGATCCATGCCGCCGACGGCGACTATCAGGCCGCATTCCGCCGTTTCGAGGCGGCGCGGCTGCTGCGCACCGCGCGGGTGCAGCTCGAATCCCGGTCGCTGTGGGATTTTTATCACCTCGACGAAGGTATTGCCCGGGACGTGCGCAATGCCGCCGTGGCCGATTGGGACGAGGCGCACCTGTTCGATTGCCTGGCCTGGCTCTATGACGGCTTCGCCGTCCCGGCTCTATGACGGCTTCGCCGTCCCGGCTCTATGACGGTTTCGCCGTCCCGGCTCTATGACGGCTTCGCCATCCCGGGGACCGCCGGCCGTTAAAAGTCTCGATTTTTCGCCAATTGTGGATTCTATTCGTGAGCCATGCGAATCAGCGGAACCGGCTGAGTCATATGGCTGAAGGACTGGCAAAGCACGTGGCCGTCCTGATGGGTGGCTGGTCGGCGGAGCGCGAGGTGTCGCTGCGCTCCGGGGATGCTTGTGCCGAAGCGCTCACCCGGCTCGGCTATCGCGTCACCCCGATCGATGTGACCCCCGATATTGCCGCGGCGCTGACGGCTACCAAGCCCGATATCGCGCTCAATGTGCTGCACGGCCGGCCCGGCGAGGATGGCACGCTGCAAGGCGTCCTGGAGATCCTCGGCATTCCCTATAGCCATTCCGGCGTCATGGCCTCGGCCGTCGCCATGCAGAAGGATTTCGCCAAAACCCTGTTCCGTGCCGCCGGCGTGCCGGTCGCTGACGACCGCGTGGTGTCGCGGTTCGAGGCGGCCAAAGCCCATCTCATGGCGCGGCCCTATGTGATCAAGCCGATCGCGGAGGGCTCCAGCGTCGGCGTTTTCATCGTCACCGAGGCGCATCCGCACCCGCCGCAGGAGCTTTTTCGCGAGGACTGGTCGTTCGGCGAGCGGGTGATGGTCGAGCGCTACATCCCCGGCAAGGAACTGACCTGCGCCGTGCTCGGCGACCGGGTCCTCGACGTCATCGAGATCGTGCCGGCGACGCGATTTTACGACTATGAGGCAAAATACGCCGCCGGCGGCTCCAAACACCTGCTGCCGGCGCAAATTTTACCAAATGTTTACCAGGAAGTCCGCAGACTCAGTCTGGCTGCCCATAACGCGCTTGGCTGCCGCGGCGTGAGCCGCGCGGACTTTCGCTACGACGATCGGGGAACGGGTGAGCTTGTCTGTCTTGAGGTCAATACACAACCGGGCATGACCGAGACGTCGCTCGTGCCCGAGTTGGCTGCGTACGCGGGCATCACGTTCGATGAGCTGGTGCGATGGATGGTGGAGGACGCCTCGACCAATCGATGATGCGGTCGGGGTTATCAGAGGTGGGGGAGGCTGGCACGTCGATGGATGAGCCGGCGCAACTGCGTTTCGACGCCGAAATGCGCGTTGGCGCAACGCCGCGTCGCCGTTTCTTCTGGGCCTATCGCGGCCTCGCCGGACGCTGGCACTCGCGGCTCAAACGCCTGCCGTCCGGCGTCGGCATCGCCGGCTCGGTGCTGCTGCTCGCGGGTGCGCTCGGCTATGGCGTCGTCAAGGGCCAGCACGTTGCCGACCTGATCACCTGGTTCAAGGATGCCCGCGACACCGCGGCGAATTCGGTCGGCTTCCGGATCGCGGCGATTTCGCTGACCGGTTCCAAGGAAGTCAGCCGCGAGGAAATCCTCACCACCGCCGGCGTCACCGGCCGCGCGTCGCTGCTGTTCCTCGACGCCGACGCCGCGCGCGAGCGGTTGATGGCCAATCCGTGGATCGGCGATGCGGCGGTGCTGAAACTTTATCCCGACCGCCTGCAGATCACGGTCACCGAACGGCAGGCCTTTGCCGTCTGGCAGAAGGACGGCCGCGTCAGCGTCATCGCCGCCGACGGCACGGTGCTCGAGCCGTTCGTCGAACGCCGCTATGTCGGCCTGCCGCTCGTGGTCGGCAAAGGCGCCGAACGCGCCGCCAAGGATTTCCTCACCGTCATCGACCGCTATCCGGATATCCGCGCCCAGCTGCGCGCCTCGATCCTGGTGGCGGAGCGACGCTGGAATTTGCGGCTCGCCAACGGCATCGACGTGCGGCTGCCGGAAACCGACGTGGTGGCGGCGCTCGATCGGCTGGTCGCGCTCGATCATGACAAGAAGCTTTTGTCGCGCGACATCACCATGGTCGATCTGCGGCTGCCGGATCGTGTGAGCGTGCGGCTGTCCGACGCCGCGGCGCAGGCCCGCGACGAGGCCTTGCAAGCCAATAAGAAGAAGAAAAAGGCGGGTGACGCATGACCGCCCTCCATTACGGCCTCACCCCGAAGATGAAGCCGATCTCACCGCATCGCAGCGCCGTGGTTGCCGCGCTCGATATCGGCTCGAGCAAAATCGCCTGCCTGATCGCGCGGTTGCGGCCGCAAGGGCCGCAGCAAGTGCTGACCCGCAGGAGCCACACCGTCGAGGTGATCGGCTTCGGCCATACCGCCGCGCGCGGCATGAAGGCCGGCGGCGTCGTCAATCTGACGCAAGTCGAGGAAGGTATTCGGCAAGCCGTCGATGCCGCCGAACGCATGGCCGCGGTCGAGATCGAGTCGGTGATTCTGCCGATCTCGTCCGGGCGCCTGTCCGGCGAATTGTTCGGCGCCGACGTCGACATCGTCGGCTCCGGCGTGTCCGAGGGCGACATCGCCCGCGTGCTTGCCGCCGGCAACCGGCATTCGCAGCGTGACGGCCGCGCCGTGCTGCATTCGCTGCCGGTCGGCTATTCGATCGACGGCACCGACGGCATCCGCGATCCGCGCGGCATGCTCGGCGGCCGCTTCGGCGTCGACATGCATGTGGCGACCACCGATATCGCCGCCGCCCGCAATCTGATGCTGGCGGTCGAGCGCTGCCATCTCAGCGTTGAGGCCATGGTGGCGAGCCCCTATGTGGCCGGCCTGTCGTCGCTCGCCGACGACGAAGCCGATCTTGGTGCCGCCGTCGTCGATATGGGCGCCGGCACCACCACGATGGCGGTCTTCATCGGCGGCCGGTTCGTTTACCTGGATGGGTTTGCGCTCGGCGGCCAGCACGTCACCACCGATATTGCTCGCGGGCTGAACGCCCGCATCGTCGATGCCGAGCGGATCAAGACGCTTTACGGCAGCGTGCTCGCCGGCGGCTCGGACGAGCGCGACATGATCACCGTGCCGCCGATCAACGACGATGAGCGCGAGCAGACCCAATTCGTGTCCCGCGCCACGCTGGTGCAGATCATCAAGCCGCGCGTCGAAGAGATTCTGGAAATGGTGCGCGACCGGCTCGCCAAATCGGCATTCGCCGCGGAAGCGCGCGGCCGCGTGGTGCTGACCGGCGGCGCCAGTCAATTGACCGGCCTGGCCGATCTTGCCGGCCGCATTCTCGATCGGCCGGTGCGCGTCGGGCGCCCGCTCGGTATCGCCGCTCTGCCGGATTCGGCCAAAGGCGCGGCCTTCGCCGTCGCCGCCGGCCTCCTGGTCTACCCGCAGGCGGCGCATCTTGAACACTTCGAGCCGCGACGTCGGCGGTATCCGAAGACAGGTACGGGCGGCTACTTCGCCCGCGTCGGACAATGGCTTCGCGAGAGTTTCTGATGGCCCCCAGAGACGAAGTCACTCCATCACAACGGCCGGTGGCGGACCGGTCGGGGCAGGGCGTCGATAGCGCCCGCGCAAGGAAGCAGAGGCAACCATGGCAATCAATCTGAACATCCCCGATATCCGTGAGCTCAAACCCCGCATCACCGTGTTCGGGGTCGGCGGCGCGGGCGGCAATGCCGTCAACAACATGATCACCGCCGGCTTGCAGGGCGTGGATTTTGTCGTGGCCAATACCGACGCCCAGGCGCTCACCATGTCGAAGGCCGAGCGCATCGTGCAGATGGGCGTGCAGGTCACCGAAGGTCTCGGCGCCGGCTCGCAGCCCGACGTCGGCCGCGCCGCCGCCGAGGAAGTGATCGACGAGATCCGCGATCATCTCGCCGGCGTGCATATGGTGTTCGTCACCGCCGGCATGGGCGGCGGCACCGGCACCGGCGCCGCGCCGGTCATCGCCAAGGTGGCTCGCGAGCTCGGCATCCTCACCGTCGGCGTCGTCACCAAGCCGTTCCACTTCGAAGGCCAGCGCCGCATGCGCACCGCCGACGGCGGCATCGGCGAATTGCAGAAATGCGTCGACACGCTGCTCATCATCCCGAACCAGAATCTGTTCCGGGTGGCCAACGAGAAGACGACGTTTGCCGATGCCTTCGCCATGGCCGACCAGGTGCTCTATTCCGGCGTCGCCTGCATCACCGATCTGATGGTGAAAGAGGGCCTCATCAATCTCGACTTCGCCGACGTGCGCGCCGTGATGCGCGAGATGGGCAAGGCAATGATGGGCACCGGCGAGGCCGAGGGCGACAAGCGCGCGCTCACCGCCGCCGAGGCCGCGATCTCCAATCCGCTGATCGACGATGCGTCGATGAAGGGCGCGCGTGGGCTCCTCATCTCCATCACCGGCGGCCGCGATCTGAAACTCTACGAGGTCGACGAAGCGGCGACCCGTATCCGCGAAGAAGTCGATTCTGACGCCAACATCATCGTCGGCGCCACTTTCGACGAAAGCCTCGACGGCATCATCCGCGTCTCCGTCGTCGCCACCGGCATCGATC
>CAVWOI010000035.1:0-104396 GCA_963756245.1 uncultured Alphaproteobacteria bacterium | reverse complement strand
GCGATCGGCCCGGTGGCCAGCGACATCGTCGCCAAGGCGCGCAAAGGCTGGACCGACTCAGGCGGCGAGCTGATTAGCCTGCCGCCCGACGAGGAGGCCGAGCTGATGAAGACGTTCCTCGCAACCGGCGCGGAAGTGTCGAAGGCAAAGCCGGCGATCGAAGCGGCCTACAAGATCGTGACCGACGCAGCGGCGCGCACGCGCTAAGCCGTGGCGCCGGCGATCAGCGCCGGGCGAAGACGATCAGGATGAGCCCGGCGGCCGCTATCGCGCCGCCGTAATAAATCCATCGGCTTTCGCCGATCATGAAGCTCGACGCCGGATAGGGAAAGTATCCGGAGCCTTGCCCCATGAAGACGAGCCCCATGAGCAGAAGCAGGATGCCGATGATGGTCAAAGCTGCTTGCATCAATGCGCCGCGTCCCAATTGTCCGCGGCATGCGCCTCGACCTGAAGCGGCACCGAAAGCGACAGCGCCGGCAGTGGCGCTTCGACCATCACGGCGGTGACCACCGGCAGCGTCTTTTCGACTTCAGCGTCGGGCACTTCGAACACCAGTTCGTCGTGCACCTGCAGCAGCATCTGCGCGTTGAGCTTTTTCTTGGTCAGCGCCGCGTCCATGCGGATCATGGCGCGGCGGATGATGTCGGCGGCGGTGCCTTGCAGGCGCGCATTGATCGCGGCGCGCTCGTTGAACGCGCGGATCGAGGCGTTCGACGCGCCGATGTCCGGATAGTGGCATTTGCGGCCGAACAGCGTTTCGACAAAACCGTGCTTTTTCGCGAACGCCTTGGTCTCCTCGATGTAGTCGCGGATGCCGGGGAAACGCTCGAAATATTTGCGGATATAGGCGCCGGCCTCCTCGCGCTCGATGTTGAGTTGGTTGGCGAGGCCGAAAGCGGAGATACCGTAGATGATGCCGAAATTGATCGCCTTCGCCCGGCGGCGCACTTCGGCCGGCATGTTCTTGACCGGCACGCCGAACATTTCCGACGCCGTCATGGCGTGAATGTCGAGGCCGTCGCGGAACGCCTTGCGCAATTGCTCGATGCCGGCGATCTCGGCAAGGAGCCGCAACTCGATCTGGGAATAATCGGCGGAGACGAGCTTCATGCCGCGGTCGGCGATAAAAGCGCGGCGGATTTTGCGGCCGTCTTCGGTGCGGATCGGGATGTTCTGCAGGTTCGGCTCCGACGACGACAGCCGGCCGGTGGTGGTGGCGGCGAGCGCGTAGCTGGTGTGCACGCGATGCGTCGTCGGGTTGACGTAGCCGGGCAGCGCGTCGGTATAGGTCGATTTCAGCTTTGACACCTGCCGCCAGTCGAGGATCTTTTGTGGCAATTCGTGGCCCTGCTCGGCGAGCTCATCGAGCACCCGCGCGCCGGTCGCCCACTGCCCGGTCTTGGTCTTGGTGCCACCGGGCAGCCCGAGCTTGCCGAACAAAATGTCGCCCATCTGCTTCGGCGAGCCGACATTGACGGTTTCGCCGGCGAGCTTGTTGATCTCGGCTTCGAGGCCGGCCGCTTCCTGGGCGAATTCGCTGGACAGCCGCGAAAGCACCTGGCGGTCGATCGAAATGCCGCGCCGCTCCATGTCGGCAAGCACGCGCAAGAGCGGCCGCTCCAGCGTTTCGTAGACATTGAGCATATGCTCGGCGGCGAGCCGCGGCTTGAGCACCTGCCACAGCCGCAGCGTCGCGTCGGCGTCCTCGGCGGCATATTCGGTCGCCTTGTTGATCTCGACGCAGTCGAACGTCATTTTGGTCTTGCCGGCCTTGGTCACCTCGTTGAAGTCGATGGTGCGGTGATTGAAATAGCGTTGCGCCAGCGGATCGAGGCCGTGGTCGGAGCGGCCGGCATCGACGACGTAAGACATCAGCAGCGTGTCGTCGTAGGACGCGATCGCGATGCCGCGCACGGCAAAAATCTGGAAGTCGAATTTCAGGTTCTGGCCGATCTTGAGCACGCCCTTGTCCTCGAGCAGCGGCTTCATGGCATCGAGCGCCGCACGTTCGGGGATTTGATCGGGCGCGACCTCGCCCTGGAATAGACCACCGCTGCCGTCGCCGCCCTGGCGGTGCGACAGCGGCACATAGCAGGCCTCGTTCGGCGCCAGCGCCAGCGAGAAGCCGCACAACATCGCCTGCATCGGATCGAGGCTGTTGGTCTCGGTGTCGATGGCAACAAACCCCTGGTCGCGGGCGCGCTCGATCCAGGCTTTGAGCCGGTCGAGGCTGCGCACGGTTTCGTATTTGGAGCGGTCGAATTTTTGACTGTGAGCGATATCGAGCCGCGCGGCGGCAAGCGCCTGCGGCGTGAGTTTGCCGTTCGCAGCGCTGGGTCTCCCTCCCCCGCTTGCGGGGGAGGGAGGGGCGGGGGGCGGCTTGCTCGGAGCAGCCGACTTGCGCCCACCTGACGCGCTTTGCGCGTCGTCCTCCCCCGCAAGCGGGAGAGGTGAAGCGCCGCCGCGCACAGCGAGCTTCGCATCCGGTTCGATCTCCGCCACGTCGATGCTGGAAAACTCGGCGACACGGCGCGTCAATGAGCTGAACTCCATCGCCTTGAGGAAAGCGATCAGCCGCTTGTGATCGGGCTCGTGCACCGCGAGATCGCCGATCGGCACGTCGAGCTTGACGTTGGTGTCGAGCGTGACGAGCTTCTTCGATAGCAGCGCTTCCTTTTCGCCGTCGATGACTTTGCGAATAGTGCCACCGATAGCCCGCGAGATACTTCTAGCGAGCAAAATCAGTTCGCAAAAACGATTACCGCTCAACGCAAGTTCTTCGATCTTTGCGGAGTCAGCGCTGGGATTTCCTTTCTTATCAACCGGCAGGTCTTTGACGCCAAATTTTGATTGAAGCACATTGGCTATTTCGGTCGCCGAACTTATCTTAATCGGCCCGCCGGCCAACTGATCAATCTCCGACTGCAGCTGTGAAAGGCGCTTGGTGAGTTTCTCGTCCAGCGCTTCAGGTTTCGCCTTTAACTTGAAGATTTCATCCAAAGAGCCTAGCTCAGAAATGAGGACTGCAGCTGCCTTGGGGCCGACACCGGCCACGCCGGGCACGTTGTCGGTGGAATCGCCGATCAGTGCCTGCACTTCGATGACCTTGTCGGGCGGCACGCCGAATTTCTCAATCACCTCGGCGCGACCGATTTTCTTGTCTTTCATCGTGTCGTACATGACGACGCAGTCGTTGACGAGCTGCATCAAATCCTTGTCCGACGACACGATGGTAGCAGTGGCACCGGCCTCGCAGGCTTGGCGCACATAGGTTGCGATCAGGTCGTCGGCCTCAAATCCTTTCTGCTCCAGGCAGGGCAGGTCGAAAGCGTGCACCGCTTCGCGGATCAGGCCGAACTGGGGTTTGAGATCGTCGGGCGGTTCCGGCCGATGCGCCTTGTAGTCGGGATACATTTCGGTGCGGAACGTCTTCTCCGAAAGGTCGAACACCACCGCGAGGTGGGTCGGCTGGTCGTCCTTCATCTCGCGCAACAGCTTCCACAGCATGTTGCAGAAGCCGAACACGGCATTGAGCTGCAACCCGTCCGACTTGCGGTTGATCGGCGGCAGCGCGTGATAGGCGCGGAAAATGTAACCGGAGCCGTCGACCAGGAAGAGATGGTCGCCCTTTTTCAACGGCTTGGCGGCGCTGGGCGCCTTTGGCGGCTTTGGCGGTGTTTTTTGTGCGGCTGGCATGATGGCGAATAATATAAGGGTTTTGCCAGGATAATCACGGGCCCAATGTCAGCTGTGGACGTTTCGCCGCTTCCGATCGACGCCGTACTGCCGGACTTGACCGCGGCGTTGCGCGGCAGCAATGCCGCCGTGCTGGTGGCGCCGCCCGGCGCCGGCAAGACCACGCGGGTGCCGTTGGTGCTGGCGCGCGAGGATTGGGCGCAAAAGGCGCGACGGATTCTGGTGCTCGAGCCGCGCCGGCTCGCCGCGCGCGCCGCGGCGGACCGCATGGCGCAGACGTTGGGCGAGCGGGTCGGCGACACTGTGGGACTGCGCGTGCGATTCGGCTCGAAAATCTCGGGCCGCACCCGGATCGAGATCATCACCGAGGGCATCTTCACCCGGCTCATCCTCGACGATCCCATGCTCGACGGCGTCACAGCCGTCATCTTCGACGAGTTCCACGAGCGCTCGCTCGACGCCGATTTCGGCCTGGCGCTGGCCCGCGACGTGCAGCAGGGCTTGCGCGAGGATCTCCGTATCCTCGTCATGTCGGCGACCATCGACGGCGCGCGCATCGCCAGATTGCTTGGCGACGCGCCGGTGATTGCCAGCGAAGGCCGCGCGTTTGCGGTCGAGACCCGTTACGCAGGCCGCGACACGCGGCCGATCGAGCCTCAGCTCGCCGATACCATCGTCCGCGCCATGCGCGCGGATACCGGCTCGCTGCTCGCCTTCCTGCCCGGCGTCGCCGAAATCCGCCGCACCAAAACCTTGCTGGAAGGCCGCGCCGAGCCATCGACCGACGTGGTCGCGCTCTATGGCGCGCTTGCCGGCGACGAGCAGGATCGCGCCATTGCGCCGGCGCCGCCCGGCCGCCGCAAGATCGTGCTGGCGACGTCGATCGCCGAAACCTCGATCACCATCGAGGGCGTGCGCATCGTGGTCGATAGCGGGCTCGCCCGCGTGCCGCGCTACGAGCCGGACGTCGGAGTGACGCGGCTCGAGACCGTGCGGGTGTCGCGCGGCGCCGCCGACCAGCGCCGCGGCCGCGCCGGACGCACCGAGCCCGGCGTCTGCTACCGGCTGTGGGACGAGCCGCAAACGGCGGCGCTGGAACCCTATGCGCGGCCGGAAATCCTCGCCGCGGATTTGTCGTCCTTCGCCCTCGACCTTGCATCTTGGGGCGGCAGCGCCGAGCAACTCACCTTCCTCGATCCGCCGCCGCGCCCCGCGCTCGCCGAGGCCAAGGCGCTGCTGCGTGAGCTCGGCGCCATCGACGGCGACGGCCGCATCACCGCCGAGGGCAAGCTGCTGCGGCGCCTGCCGCTGCCGCCGCGGCTGGCGCGCATGGTGGTCGATGCCGGCGCGGAAGGCGACGCCCTGCCTGCCGCGGAAATCGCCACGCTCATCGGCGAACGCGGCCTCAGCGGCGACGATGTCGATTTGCGCGAACGTCTCAACGCGCTGCGCCGCGACCGTTCCGGCCGCTCGCGCGATGCCCGCGCCATGGCGCAGCGCTGGGCGGAAGTCGCATCTGTTCCCTCCCCACGAGGCAGAGGGGAATCGAGTGTCGGCACCCTGCTCGCGCTCGCTTACCCCGAACGCATCGCCAAGAACCGTAGCGCCGCGGCGGGCGCGTTCCTGCTTGCCAACGGCCGCGGCGCTACCATCGACCCAGCTTCCCCGCTGGCGCGCGAGCAATTTCTTGCCGTGGCCGAGCTTGCCGGGACGGCGGCGCAGGGCCGCATCCTTTCAGCGGCGCCGATTGCGCTCGCCGAGATCGAACAGCGCTTTTCCGACCGCATCGAAGCGCGCGAAGACATCGCGTTCGACGTTGCGAGCGCGAGCTTGCGCGGGCGAAGGAGCCGGCGTCTCGGCGCCATCGCGCTCTCCGACCAGCCGATGCCGGTCGCCGCCAACGACGTTACCGCGGAAATGCTCGCCGCCGGCGTCGCCGGTCTCGGCATGCACCGGCTGCCGTGGACCAAATCGCTGCAGCAATGGCGCGACCGGGTCATGTTTTTGCGCGCAAGCGAAGGCGACGAATGGCCCGATCTGTCCGATGCGGCGCTCGCGCAGACCGTCAACGCCTGGCTCGCGCCGGCGCTCGCCGCCAAAACCGCGCTCGGCGACATCACGGCCGATGAATTGAACACGGCTTTGCGCGCGCTGTTGCCCTGGCCGCTGCAACGTCGGCTCGATGCCGAGGCGCCGACCCATTTTGCAGCGCCGACCGGCTCGCAGGTGCCGATCGACTATGAGGCCGAAGGCGGACCCAAGATCGCCATCCGCGTCCAGGAGCTGTTCGGCCTTGACCGCCACCCGGCCATTGCCGGCGGCAAAGTGCCGCTCTTGATCGAGCTGCTCTCGCCCGCGCACCGGCCGGTGCAGATGACCCGCGACTTGCCGGGATTTTGGCGCGGCAGCTACGCCGCGGTGCGCGCCGAGATGCGCGGCCGCTACCCCAAGCATCCGTGGCCAGAGGACCCGGTCGCCGCTCCGGCGACGCGGCGCGCCAAGCCGCGTCTGCGTTAAAAATCCACTACCTGAAAATCCATCCATCTTTATCCGTTGACTTAAGGCAACCATAGGAGACCTCGCGTACTAAGGAACGTGCCACGCACGACCCCATCACGCGGTGCAAAATGACACGGTTCTTCTTCGACTATACGGCCAAAGAGCAATCGCTCCTCGACTACGGCGGACACGAATTCCGCTCGTCGCAGGCGGCCATCGAATTCGCCGAGGCGATCGCCCAGGATTTGAAACATTCGCTCACCGAGAATTGGCGCGGCTGGAGCGTCGAGGTGCGCAATGCCACCGGCATGCGGCTGCTGTCATTGCCGGTCGACGGCCCGGAGCTGGAGGCGGCTTGAAAGCCTTACGATTTGCGCGCGGCGTTTAGCGCTTTCGTTACCTTTGCAGCGCAAATCCGGCGCGGGCGGAAGCGGCATTAGGTCCTCGTTCGCCACCCCGTGATCAATTCAAGCCGATAGCCGGAATAGCCCTATGCGCTCAGTCCTCATGGTCGCCGCGGTCGCACTCGTCGCCGCCGTCCTCGTGCCGCGCTACTTCACGCAGCTCAATGCCGGCCACGCCGGCCACCCGGCGCCCGCCATGATGGCCGCCCGGCCGGTGGCGGCGCCGGACCGCGCGCCTGCCGATCCACGCTCGGTCGTCGTGCTGCGCAACGGCCGCGGCCACTTTCAGCTCGACGCCCGCGTCGACGGCCGCCGCCTGACCTTCATGGTCGACACCGGTGCGTCCGTGATCGCGCTCACCGCCGACGATGCGGCGACGCTCGGCATTCATCCGGCGGTAAACGAATTCTCCGCACTGGTCAGCACCGCGAATGGTACGGTGAGAGCAGCACCGGTCGACCTCGACCGGGTCGAGATCGAAGACATCACGATGCGCGATGTCGCCGCCATGGTGCTGCCGGACGGCGCGCTGAGCAACAATCTGCTCGGCATGTCGTTTCTGTCGCGGCTGCACCGCTGGGAATTCGCCGACGGCAAGCTGGTTTTGGAGCAGTAGTCCCCTGCCCTGTCATCATCTGCCGACTTGTCATCATCCGCCAACGGGTCCGGCCCGAAGTGGCCGGCCCGATGACAGCTTCGGCGGATGATCCAGTACTCGCCGCCGCCGGGAATTTGACGACAGCATCAGTGTTTACTGGGTGCCCCGCCTTCGCGGGGCATGACAACGCGCGCAACCATTCCGGCCGGCAAACGTTTACGCTATTGCTGTCGGGCATTCGATTCGGATCAATTATTCAATGTTTCCCAAGCCAAAAGCTTCGCTCAAGCCGAACACCTATGCCTACGAATCCGAGCCGATGGTGAAGGCCACCGGCTTTCGCGAATATGACGCGCGCTGGCTGTTCGGCAGCGAGATCAACCTGATGGGCGTCGAGGCGCTCGGCCTCGGCCTGGGCACCTTGATCCATGAGCTTGGCGTCAAGCCGCAGCTCGTCACCGGCCACGATTTCCGCTCCTATTCGGCGTCGATCAAGATGGCGCTGGTCAACGGCCTGCTCGCCGCGGGCATTCAGGTCAAGGATATCGGGCTGGCGCTCACGCCGATGGCCTATTTCGCCCAGTTCGATCTCGACGTGCCGTGCGTCGCCATGGTCACGGCTTCGCACAATGACAACGGCTGGACCGGCGTGAAGATGGGCGTCAACCGCCCGCTCACCTTCGGCCCCGACGAGATGGCGCGGTTGAAGGACATCGTGCTCAACGGCCGATACAAGATGCAGGCCGGCGGCGCCTATGACTTCGTCGAGAATTTCCCGGCGCGCTATATCGCCGACCTCACCAAGCGGCCCAAACTCAAGCGCCACCTGAAAGTGGTATGCGCCTGCGGCAACGGCACCGCCGGCGCATTCGCGCCGCAGGTGCTGGAAGCGATCGGCTGCGAGGTCATACCGCTCGATTGCGAGCTCGACCACACGTTTCCGAAATACAATCCCAACACCGAAGATATGAAGATGCTGCACGCCATGCGCGACGCCGTGCTGGCAAGCAAGGCCGACGTGGCGCTCGGCTTCGACGGCGACGGCGACCGCTGCGGCGTGGTCGACAACGAGGGCGAAGAGATTTTCGCCGACAAGGTCGGCGTCATGCTGGCGCGCGACATCTCGGCAAATCACAAGAACGCGCTGTTCGTCGCCGACGTGAAATCGACCGGGCTGTTCATGACCGACCCGGTGCTGATCAAAAACGGCGCCAAGACCGATTATTGGAAAACCGGCCATTCCTACATGAAGCGCCGGGTCAACGAGATCGGCGCCATTGCCGGTTTCGAGAAATCCGGGCACTTCTTCTTCAACAAGCCGTTCGGCCGCGGCTATGACGACGGGCTGATCTTCGCGTTTGCCGTCTGCGACATGCTCGACCGCAATCCGGGGAAAAGCATGGCGGATCTGAAAAACGCGCTGCCGAAAACCTGGTCGTCGCCGACCATGTCGCCGCATTGCGCCGACGAAACCAAATATGCGGTGGTCGACGAGGTGATCAAGCATTTCGAGGCCGAGCAAAAAAAAGGCGCCAAGGTTGCCGGCCAGCCGATCCGCGATCTCGTCACCGTCAACGGCGTGCGCGTCACCGTCGAGGACGGCACCTGGGGCCTGGTGCGCGCTTCGTCCAACAAGCCGGAGCTCGTCGTGGTGGTCGAAAGCCCGGTATCGGAAGCGCGCATGCGCGACATGTTCAAATCGGTCGACGCCGTGCTGCGCACGCACAAGGAAGTCGGCGAATATAATCAGACGATCTAGGACGTGCCCTCATAAATCGAGGTCGACAGGCGAAGATTGGGCAATGTCCGCTTTGCTCTCCAAAACGGACTCCCGGCCCCCGCATGTCCGCAAAGGGACATAGGCGGAACATCACGCCTCTTGCGCGAAGTCACCGCTTCCTCGATCGCGAACTAAACCACCGCGCGCCACTGTATATAAACTTGGATAATACCTATATGATCGGCAGGCAGAGGATTGATAACAGTTGCGGCGGCTGGTTGATAAGAGCGCCCCAACAGGAAAGGAACCCGATGTCTTTCAAGTTTCTTGTTGGGCAAGCTGTTGAGTACACGCCCATCGGCGAGAAAGTAGCCGGCCTTTATAAGATTAAAAGGCAGATGCCGAGGGAAGAGCATGCGTTCGACTTGAGATATTGCATCAAGAGCGAGGCCGAAGCGTACGAGCGTAATGTGCTCGAATGCCAGCTGAGTTCCGATGTGCGCCCTGAATGCGAATATGCCACGACTAAACCCCGTTTCTCGCAAGGCTCACACCGAACATAGACATTGAAGTAGCGGCGGCAGAGAGCGGCCATGGCCGTGACATATTATGTAGCCCTGCCGTTCGTGAGGACGGCGGAAGGCGTGGCGCCGGGCGAGGCGCAAGAGATGCCCAATGAAGGAGCCGCGATCCGGCGAGCCGAGTTGATGTCGCGAGATCCTACCAACGCCGGTGCGCTCGCGTTCAAGCGCAGCGGCGACCCAAACCTGGGAAATTTCGGCGACCCCACGATTTTGAGAACATTCGGCGAGGTATCGGCGAACTTGGACGAACTATGATGGCTTGATGCCAGTCCCGCGGCACCTTTGGCATCTCACGATTTTATCCCCCTTCTTGAGTGTGCCCTTTCCTTCGCAATTTTTACACGGTTTCTTCTTTCCTGCGGTGCTCTTCAGCATACTGTCCTCTCCCAAGTTCGATTGAACGTTTGCATAGCCGTGCCGACATTAGACGCTCCGGCGACGATAGCTATACGCCGAACTCACCTCATCCATCGTTCCGCCCGGATAGCGGGGATGTGGCGATTTGGATAAAAGTAAGCCGCCGGCGCGTTGCCCGATCGAACATTGGGGCAAGGCGAAATTTCGGGGCAAGGCAAAACCTGGGGCAAAGCAAAATGACAACAGCTCTCCATCGCAGAGCCTTTCTAAATCTTGCAGCGGGTTCTGCTGCCATGGCGGCCGCGCCTGACATTGCAGCGGCTCTCGATTATCCCACGCGGCCGGTGCGCATGATCGTCGGGCTCGCCGCCGGCGGCCCGACCGATTCCGTTGCCCGCCTGATCGCGCAGTGGCTGTCGGAGCACATGGGCAACCAGTTCGCGGTGGAAAACCGCACCGGCGCCGGCGGCACGCTGGCCACGGAAACGCTGATCAACGCGACACCCGACGGCTATACGCTGCTGTTCGCCGGCCCGACCGTTACCATCAGCGCTTTGCTGTACAAGAAATTTGCCAACGTGCTCGACCAAGTATCGCCGGTCGGCCTGGTGGCGCGCGCCCCCAACATCATGGTGGTGACGCCGTCGCTGCCGGTCAAAACCGTCAAAGAATTCATCGACTACGCCAAGGCCAATCCGGGACAGCTATCGTTCGCCTCGTCGGGCGTCGGCGCCTCGCCGCATCTCTCCGGCGAATATTTCAGGTTCCTGACCAAGATCGACATGGTCCACGTGCCCTATCGCGGATCGGCGGCGGCCTACCCCGATCTGATGTCGGGCAAGGTGCAAGTGCTGTTCGACAATCTCGGCGGCCCGGTGCTGCAGATGGTGCACGCCGGCACGCTGCGCGCGCTCGGCGTCACCTCGGCCGAGCGCTGGCCGCTGTTGCCCGACGTACCGGCCATCGCCGAGACCGTGCCGGGCTACGAAATCTACGTCTGGTACGCGCTGTTCGCACCGCGCGGCACGCCGGCCGACATCGTGACCAGGCTCAATGCCGCGCTCAAGGACGCGGTCGCGGACCCAAAAATCCTGGCCCGCTTCAAGGACGACGGCGGCGTGCCGATGGCGATGACGCCCGGCGCGCTGGCGCAATTTCTCGCCGACGACGAAGCGCGCTGGCGCAAGATCGTCGAAGCCGCCGGCATCACCGCCGAATGACGGGCGGGCGCTACGACGCCTTCGCCAGCGCCGCGCCAAAGCCGTTGGGAATCTCGATGTCGACTTCGAGCGTCGACACCGATTTGCCGCGATCGAGCTTGATCTGCACCTTGTCGGGCTCGAACGGCACGTGCCGGCTGATCACCGCGAGGATTTCCTCGCGCAATATGCCGAGCAGGTCGGGCTGGTTGCGCGCCACGCGCTCGTGGGCGAGCAGGATTTGCAGGCGTTCGCGCGCAATGGGCGCGCTGCCGCGGCGGAACATCTTGAAGAGGGTCATGCTGCTTTCCGTCCGAACAGCTTGTTGAAGATGCCTTTGGTCTCGCTGGGAACGATCATCGGCACGACCTCGCCGCGCAGCCGGCGGGCGGCGTCGAAATAGGCGCGGGCCGGCGCGGACAGCGCGTTGCTCAGCGTCACCGGCGAGCCGATATTGGACGCGCGCAAGACTTCCTCGCTCTCCGGGATGATGCCGAGCAGCGGCGTCGAGAGGATTTCCAGCACGTCCTCGATGGTCATCATCTCGCCGCGGGCGGCGCGCGAGGGATGGTAGCGGGTGATGAGCAAGTGCTTCTCGACCCGTTCGCCGTTCTCGGCCTTGACCGTCTTGGAATCGAGCAAGCCGATGATGCGGTCGGAATCGCGCACCGAGGAGACTTCCGGATTGGTGACGATGATCGCCGCATCGGCATGCCGCATCGCCAAGGTGGCGCCGCGCTCGATGCCGGCCGGGCTGTCGCAAATGATCCAGTCGAATTTGCCCCGCAATTCGTCGATCACCTTGGCGACGCCCTCGTCGGTCAGCGCGTCCTTGTCGCGGGTCTGCGAGGCCGGCAACAGATACAAATTCTCCAGACGCTTGTCGCGGATCAGCGCCTGCGGCAGCTTGGCCACGCCGGTGATGACATTGATCAGGTCGAACACCACGCGGCGCTCGGCCCCCAACACCAGATCGAGATTGCGCAAGCCGACGTCGAAATCGATGACGACGACTTTTTCGCCGTGTTGGGCAAGCGCCGCGCCCATTGCAGCCGTCGACGTGGTCTTGCCGACGCCGCCCTTGCCTGATGTCACGACTACGACGTTGGCCATTTTTGACTGCCTTTCATTTTAGTTGGAGCATGATCTTTTCCGAAAACCGGTATCCACTTTTCGGGATCATGCTCTAGTTCTAATTCAGCGCCGAAATTCTCAGTGTGTTGCCTTCGAGCCAAGCCTGGGCCGGACCGCGGCGCAGGCTTTCGTCGATGTCTTCGGCGGTCTTGTAGAAGGAATTGATCGCCAACAGCTCGGCCTCGACGCGGTGACAGAAGATGCGGGCCCGCGCATTGCCGGTGGCGCCGGCCATGGCGCGGCCGCGCAACGTGCCGTAGATGTGAATCGATCCGCCGGCGACGATCTCGGCGCCCGAGCCGACCGAGCCGAGCACGGTGATGTCGCCGTCGATGAAGACCACGGTCTGTCCCGAACGCACCGGATCCTCGACCAGGAGCGACGGCTGTTGCGGTTTCGGCGCCGCCGGCGCGGCGGCGATCGGCTCGACGTCCGGCAACAGCTCGACCGACTGCGTATTGCGCCCGCCGCGCAGGATCGGCGGCAGGCCTGGCACCGCGGCGGCGGGATCGAGACCTTCGATGCCGAGGATGCGGATATTGCGTTCCTCGAGGCTGGCGAGCAGTTGCGTGATGCCGTTCGCGCTCAAGGTCACCGACGATAAATCGACCACGATCGGATGGCCGGCAAAGAAACCCTTGGACTGCTCGAGACTGGCATCGAGGTCCGCCAGCCATTCCACGATCGGCGGCCGCGGCATGATGACGAAGCCCGTATAGGAACGCGCGCGAAACATGAGCGATTGGCGCTGGCGTATGACGCTCGACACGTGGCCTCTCCATGTTCCGAAGCGATTCTGATTGGTTAACAAAGTGCGCAAGACTTGGTTAACGGGTGGTTAATAATCATCCTGCCCCGCGATAGCGGGGAAGGGGGACCGCCCAAAGGGCGGTGGAAGGGGCGCAGGCCTCGACGCGACGCAGGCGATTCAAGGCAAGCTCGCCGCCAACGCAATTGTTCTGCAACGACACTCCAACACGTCGAGTCCAGCGCCCCCTCCACCACGGTTCGCTCGCTTCGCGAGCTCCAGTGGTCCCCCTCCCCCGCTATCGCGGGGCGGAAGGCGCAAGCGATCTTGTTCTCGCGACGCACCTGCGTCCGAGGCTTGCCAACCAAAGCCACGAATTCTTTCGCCTCAAAGAAAATGAAGGGAGGCGGAGCGCCGAAAAGGCGCAACTGTCCCGTGGGGCCTCGCCACGCATCGGATGTTGCCACCCAAACGCGCTTCGGGCGTGGCCGCGCGTCCAGCGGGACGCGCTCGCCTTTCGGCGCTCCACCGCGGTTTTGACCGCGGCGCCGAAGCGCCACAGCTCGATCCAGGCCGCGCTTCACGCGATGCAGCGCGCAGGCGTTACCTGTGCCTTGGCATCGCGCTTAAGCGAAGCACCTCGCGCGCCGGTCGTAATGCCGGCGGGGTCGATGCCCGGACCGCCCGAGAGCGGCGGTGACGAGCCGCCGCCCGCAGGAACCGCACCCACTCCATCAGTCGGCGTCACCGGTTGACGTCCCTTACGTGAGCAGGATGCCGTGCTTGTCAGCAAATAGCGCCGCGGCCGTCAAGCATTGTCGCGAACGTAGATGCTTAGCTCGTGTAAGTCGCTGGAAGGCAATTGTTTTGCGCTTCTCACAAAACCGCGAGGTGATGGCGGAATGCTGCCGCTCCTACCGATCGCACGGCTTCACCGCAAAGATTCGCAAAAAAAGATTCGCAAGCCCGTAGGACTCAGACTTCCTGAAAAACGTCGATCTCGAGCGCGCCCGGGAACATCGCTCGCCAGGTCTGCAGGAAGGTCTGCATTCTGAGGTCGCCGGCGATGCGTTGCCGGTTGAGCTCCCAGTCTTCGTGCGCCTCGTATTCGATTTCCTGAATGAGCTTGGCCGGGTCGTCGACGTTCTGCAGGAGACGGACCTGGGCGTTGCCGAACATCTGGTAGAACGGCGCGGCGGCCTTGATCATGGCGACGAGATGACTGGAGTCTCCGCTCGGCAGGGTAAACCGCATTTGCAACGTGCGCCGGACTTTTGCTGCTTCGTCGTTGCTCATCGCCTAAATTCCTATTTGATGGTCTCGCGGAAACGATGCGCGGGATAAACGCCAAGAATTCGCAGTGTCTTCGGTTGCGAAACGAATTCAAGCTCTTCGAGCGCCAGTTCGAGCGCCCTATCTTTGGGATGTCCCTGCACGTCGGCATAGAACTGGGTCGCGGAAAAACTGCCGCCGACCATGTAGCTTTCGAGCTTGGTCATGTTGATGCCGTTGGTGGCGAAGCCGCCGAGCGCCTTGTAGAGCGCCGCCGGAATGTTGCGCACCTGGAAGACAAACGTCGTCACCACGCGCTTTTGCGCACGGCTCGGCCATTTCGGCTTCTTCGCCAGCACGACGAAGCGGGTGGTGTTGTGCTTGGCGTCGGCGACGTTCTTCTTGAGGATTTGCAGGCCGTAGATCTTCGCCGCCAAATTCGTCGCCAAGGCCGCGCGCGAAATATCGCCGGCTTCGGCCACCTCGCGCGCCGCGCCGGCGGTGTCGGCGGCGACCACCGCTTTGATGCCGAGCGTGCGGATGATGTTGCGGCATTGGCCGAGCGCGTGGACGTGGCTCTCGACCGTCTTGATGGTTTTCAGCGTCGCGCCGCGCGGCGCCATCAGTTGATGCTGAACGGGCAGGAAATATTCGGCGACGATATGCAGGCCGGATTCCGGCATCAGGTGATGGATGTCGGCGACGCGGCCGGCCACCGAATTGTCGATCGGGATCATGGCGAGCGCGGCGCGGCCGGTGCGCACCGTGGCGAAGGCATCCTCGAACGTCGGACACGGCAGCGGCTCGTAGCCGCGATACGCCTCGTCGCAGGCGATGTGCGAGTTGGCGCCCGGCTCGCCCTGGAAGGAAATGCTCTTGCGTTTGCTCATGGTCTTTACAGAGACGACGGAGGACAGACGACGGACGACAGAAAAGAAAAGCGCGGCTAGCTTTCGTCTTTCATCCGTCCTCTGTCGTCCGTCCTCCGACCTCTAGCATGGCCCTCGCGGTTTCCAAATCCTCCGGCGTATCGACGCCGAGCGGCACGGTGTCGACGATCGCCACGTCGATGCGCATGCCGGCTTCCAGCGCGCGCAGCTGTTCGAGCTTTTCGCGCTGCTCCAGCGTTGACGGCGGCAATTTCACGAAGCGCTCCAGCGCCGCGCGGCGATAGGCATAAAGCCCGATATGATGATAGAGCGGCCCGTCGCCGGCGGGCGCCGTGGCGCGGGTAAAATAGAGCGCGCGCAGCCGCGCCGCGCCGGCCGGCGTGCCGACCACCTTGACTACGTTGGGATTGCTGCGCTCGCCGGCCTTGGTGATCTCGGCGGCAAGGGTCGCGATATCCACGGCGGCGTCGGCGAGCGGCGTGAGCGAAGCGGCGATATCGGCCGGCGCGATCGTCGGCAGGTCGCCCTGCACGTTGACGACGATTTTTGCCGCCCCGTTCGGATCGATCTTGCCGAGCGCCTCGAAAATCCGGTCGGAGCCGGACAGATGATCGGCCCGGGTCATGACGGCGCGGCCGCCCGACTTATCCACCGCCGCGAAAATCTCGTGGGAATTGGTCGCGACCACAACCGGACCGATGTCCGCCGCCTGCGCCCGACGCAGCACGTGCACAATCATCGGCTCTCCGGCAATTTCGGCGAGCGGCTTGCCCGGCAATCGGGTCGAGGCCATGCGGGCGGGGATCAGGATGAGGATATCGGCCATTTGTATGAGCCCGCGGTGGTTATACGGGTTGCAAGCTGCGCCGCAAACCGGCTATTTGTGCACCGCCCACCTCTCCCCCGCGGAGCCCTTCAGCGATGGATTCGTTCGAAATAAACAAGATTCTCGGTGCCGTGCTGGGAACCTGCCTGTTCCTGCTGGCCGGCCATATCGCCTCCGGCGCCATCTTCACGCCGGCGGTCCCGGCGAAGCCCGGCTACGAGATCGCCGTGAAGGAGGAGCAGCCGGCAGGGGGTGGCGGCGCCGCGGCGCCGAAGGAAGCGCCGATCGCAGATCTCCTCGCCAGCGCCTCGCCGCAGCAGGGCGAGCAGGCCGCAAAAGTCTGCCTGACCTGTCACAATATGGCGAAGGGCCAGGGTCCTAAGGTCGGCCCCGACCTTTACGGTGTCGTCGGCCGGGCCGTGGCGTCCGAAGCCGGCTTCAACTATTCGGCGGCGCTGAAGGCCAAAGGCGGCACCTGGACGTTCGACGCGCTCAATCCGTGGCTGGCCAACCCGCGCAAGGACGTCCCGGGCACGCTGATGACGTTCGGCGGCGTGCCGAGCGAGAAGCAGCGCGCCGACATCATCGCCTACCTCAATGCCAATTCCGACAGCCCGCAGCCGCTGCCGAAGGCGGCCGATGCAGGGGCGGCGCCGGGTGGCGGCGCTCCGGCGGGTGGCGCTCCAAGCGGCGGCGGCAACGCGGCGCCCGCGCCGAAGTAGGCGCACCCTTACCTTAAGTTCATCTTGGCCGCGCACCCACGCGGATGTGAAGGCCATTTCGTCGCGGTTTTGGCCCGGCACGCTGGCGCCGCAATTGAAAAGCACATAATCACCGGCACTGATTGCCGCTGTTGCGGGCGACATTGATTGGAGCGCGCCGGATTGGAGCGCCAAATTGGAGCGCCACATTGAAGCATCATGTGAATCGCCGATCCTTGCTGAAATCCGTCGTACTCGCGCTGGCCGCGCGGGGATTGCCGCTGCCGTCCTGGATTGCCGCCGCGCAGGCGCAAGACGGCAATCCAGACAAGAAATGGCGTCACGGCCTGTCGCTGTTCGGCGACCTGAAATATCCGGAAGGCTTTAGACAATTCGACTACGTCAACGCCGCCGCGCCGAAAGGCGGCACGGCGCGGCAGATTGCCGTCGGCACGTTCGACAATTTGAACATCGTCGTCGCCGGCATCAAAGGCACCCTCGCCGCCGGCGTCGGGTTTATCTACGACACGCTGCTCGCCTTCGCGCTCGACGAAGTCACCGGCGCCTATGGGCTGCTCGCCGAAGCGGTCAGCTATCCGGACGATTTCTCTTCGGTCTCGTACCGGCTGCGCGCGGAAGCGAAATGGCACGACGGCATGCCGGTGACGCCCGAGGACGTGGTCTTCTCGTTCGACGCATCCAAGAAGAACAGCCCGCAGCTCGCCGCCTATTATCGCCACGTGGTCAAGGTCGAGAAAACCGGCGAGCGCGAGGTCACCTTCACCTTCGACGGCCCGGGCAACCGCGAGCTGCCGCAGATCGTCGGCGAGATCATGGTGCTGCCCAAGCACTGGTGGGAGGGCACCGACAAGAACGGCAAGAAACGCGACGTCGGCACCAACACGCTCGAACCGCCGCTCGGATCGGGCGCCTACCGCATCAAGGATTTCAGCGCCGGCCGCACCATCGTCTACGAGCGCGTCAAGGATTATTGGGGCAAGAATCTTAACGTCAGCGTCGGCGTCAACAATTTCGACGAGCTGCGCTTCGAATATTTTCGCGACACCACGGTGGCGCTCGAAGCCTTCAAGGCCGATACGGTGGATTGGCGGGTCGAGAACGTCGCCAAGAATTGGGCCACCGCTTACGATTTTCCGGCGGTCACGGACAAGCGCGTGCTGCTCAAGGAATTTCCGTCCAACTCGCGTGGCGTGATGCAAGCCTTCGCCTTCAACATCCGCCGCGCCAAATTCCAGGATCCGCGGCTGCGCCGCGCCTTCAACTACGCCTTCGATTTCGAGGAGATGAACGGGCAACTCTTCTACCGGAAGTACGAGCGCATCTCCAGTTATTTCTTCGGCACCGATCTCGCCGCCACCGGCCTGCCGCAGGGGCGCGAGCTGGAAATGCTCGAAACCGTCCGCGACAAGGTGCCGGCCGAAGTTTTCACCACGCCTTATGCCAATCCGGTCGGCGGCAATCCCGAAGCGGTGCGCAACAATTTACGCGAGGCACTGCGGCTCCTGAAGGAGGCCGGCTACGAGGTGCGCAACCAGCAACTCGTCGACAGCAAGAGTGGCGAGCCGTTCAGGGTTGAGCTGCTCGCCGAGGAGCCGAGCTCGGAGCGCATCTTCCTGTTCTATAAGCCGTCGCTCGAGCGCCTGGGCATCGGCGTGTCGGTGCGCACGGTGGACGACACCCAGTACGAAAACCGGCTGCGCAGCTGGGATTTCGACATCGTCATCATGACGCGCGGCGAGTCGCTGTCGCCGGGCAACGAGCAGCGCGGCTATTGGGGCTCGCAGGCCGCCGACCAGCCGGGCTCGCTGAACTGGATCGGCATCAAAAATCCGGCGGTCGACGCAATGATCGATGCGGTCATTTTCGCCAAGAGCCGCGACGATTTGGTCGCCGCCACCCACGCGCTCGACCGCGTGCTGCTGTGGAACCATTACGTCGTGCCGCAATGGACTTACCCCTTCGAGCGCACTGCCCGCTGGGACCGCTTCGGCTATCCCGATCCGTTGCCGAAATACGCAGCCTCCGCGTTCCCGACGGTGTGGTGGTGGGACGCCGACAAGGCGGCCAAGACGGGATCGCGTTCGTGATTCTTGCTGCGCGCCCCACCCGCCGGCGCGTGCTTGCGCTTGCGGCCGGTGCCACCGCGGGATTGACGGCGCTGCGCGGCGGCTCGCTGCGCGCTGACGACTTGATCGAGTCGCACGGCCTCTCCGCGTTCGGCGATCTCGCCTACCCGGCCGACTTCCAGCACTTCCGCTATGTCGATCCCAACGCGCCGAAAGGCGGCAGCTTTTCCCAGATCGGGCCGGACCGGCAATTCAACCAGAATTTCCTCACCTTCAATTCACTCAACAGCTACATCCTCAGAGGCGACGCGGCGCAGGGCATGGAGCTGACCTTCGCCACCTTGATGGTGCGCGGCGGCGACGAGCCGGACGCCATGTACGGCCTCGCCGCCGAGAAAGTGCGGCGCTCCGCCGACGGCCTCACCTATCAGTTCTTCATCCGGCCGCAGGCGAAATTCCACGACGGCTCTGCGCTGACCGCGAACGACGTTGCCTTCTCGCTCAATATTCTGAAAGAGAAAGGCCATCCGCTGATCTCCCAGTCGCTGCGCGATTTCGCCGGCGCCAAGGCCGACGACGATGCCAGCGTCTCCGTGAGCTTCGCGCCGAAGCGCGCCCGCGACGTGCCGCTGTTCGTCGCCGGATTGCCGATTTTTTCGCGCGCCTATTACGCCACAAAACCGTTCGATGAATCGACGCTGGACGTGCCGCTCGGCTCCGGCGCCTACAAGGTCGGCCGCTTCGAGCCGGGCCGCAACATCGAATATGAGCGCGTCAAGGACTGGTGGGGCGCCGATCTGCCGGTGGCGCGCGGCCAGAACAATTTCGACACCGTGCGCTTTGAATATTATCGCGACCGCGACGTCGGCTTCGAAGGATTTACCGCCGGAAATTATCTGTTCCGCGAGGAATTCACCTCGCGCACCTGGGCGACGCGCTACGATTTCCCCGCCTTCAAGGACGGCCGGGTCAAGCGCGACGTGCTGCCCGACGATACGCCGTCGGGCGCGCAGGGCTGGTTCATCAATACCCGGCGGCAAAAATTCGCCGATCCGCGGCTGCGCGAGGCGCTGATCGACGCCTTCGATTTCGAATGGACCAACAAGACGATCATGTATGGCTCCTATGAGCGCACGGTGTCGGTGTTTCAGAATTCCGACATGATGGCCAAAGGCCCACCGAGCGCCGAGGAGATCGCGCTGCTCGCGCCGTTCCGCGACAAGCTGCCGGCCGAAGTGTTCGGCGAGCCCTACCTGCCGCCGGTATCCGACGGCTCCGGCCAGGATCGCGCCCAGCTGCGCAAGGCCGCGCAACTGCTCAACGACGCCGGCTGCGTCATCACCGACGGCAAGCGCGTGCTGCCGAACGGCGAGCGCGTCGCCATCGAATTCCTGATCGACGAGGATACGTTTCGGCCGCACCATGGGCCGTTCATCAAGAATCTCGGCACGCTGGGCATCGACGCCACGGTGCGTATCGTCGATCCGGTGCAATACCGCGCCCGCCGCGACGGTTTTGACTTCGACATCACCGTCGACCGCTTCGGCTTTTCCGCAACGCCTGGCGATTCGCTGCGCACATTCTTCTCGTCGCAGGCCGCGGCGCTCAAGGGTTCCAATAACCTCGCCGGCATTGCGGAACCCGCGGTCGACGCCCTGATCGACGCCATCATCGCCGCGGCGACCCGGCCCGAACTGACCACCGCCTGCCGCGCGCTCGACCGCGTCATCCGCGCCGGCCGCTACTGGATTCCGCAATGGTACAAGGCGTCCCATTGGATCGCCTATTGGGACGTTTTCGGCCGCCCGGCGGCGCAGCCGCGCTACCTGCGCGGCATCCCCGACACTTGGTGGTATGACACCGGTAAGACAGCGAAAAACGTGAAGCCCGGGTAGCGTGCCGCGCGCTGCCCCGCTTCTTGCGAGCGAGCCCGTAGTTCCGTACAAATATCGGCCGGATCAAAATGACCGCATACATCGTCCGCCGCATTCTGTTCATGATCCCCACCATTTTCGGGATCATGCTGGTGTCGTTCGTCGTGGTGCAGTTCGCGCCCGGCGGGCCGGTGGAGCGCGTCATCGCCCAGCTCTCCGGCAGCGATACCGGGGCGACCTCGCGCATTTCCGGCTCCTCCAGCGATTTCGGCACGCGCGGCATGCAGGCCGGCGGCCAGGGCGACATCAATTCGAAATATCGCGGCGCCCAGGGGCTCGATCCGGAATTCATCAAAAGCCTGGAAAAGCAGTTCGGCTTCGACAAGCCGGCCTATGAGCGCTTTTTCATCATGCTCGGCCACTATGCGCGCTTCGATTTCGGCAAGAGCTATTTCCGCGACGTCACCGTGATCCAGCTCATCAAGGAAAAGCTGCCGGTCTCGATCTCGCTCGGCATCTGGATGACGCTGTTGAGCTACCTGATCTCGATCCCGCTCGGCATCCGCAAGGCGGTGCGTGACGGCTCGCCGTTCGACACCTGGACCTCCGGCGTCATCATCATCGGCTACGCCATCCCCGGATTCCTGTTCGCGATCCTGCTCATCATCCTGTTCGCCGGCGGCTCGTTCTTCCAGATTTTCCCGCTGCGCGGGCTGACCTCGGACGGCTGGTCGCAATTTCCGCTGTGGCAAAAGATCCTCGATTATTTCTGGCACCTGACCTTGCCGATCATATCCATGGGGCTCGCCGCGTTTGCCACCATGACGCTGCTCACCAAAAACTCGTTCCTCGAGGAATTGCGCAAGCAATATGTGCTCACCGCGCGCGCCAAGGGCTGCTCCGAAACCCAGGTGCTCTACGGCCACATTTTCCGCAACGCCATGATGCTGGTGATTGCCGGCTTCCCGGCCGCCTTCGTCAGCGCGTTCTTTGCCGGCTCGCTGTTGATCGAGACCATATTCTCACTCGATGGCCTCGGGCTCTTGAGCTTCGAAAGCGTGCTCAACCGCGACTATCCGGTGGTGTTCGCCAATCTCTATATTTTCGCCCTTGTCGGCCTGGTCGTGAATCTGATCTCCGACCTGACCTATACCTGGATCGATCCGCGCATCGATTTCGAGACGCGGGAGGTCTGAGGTGGACGAAAAGACCACCCTGGTCGAAGACGTCGAAGGGCCGGCCGATCCCGCCGCCCCGAGGCCGCCGTTGACGCCCGACAGCGAACCGACCGGTCCGCTCGGTCTCGCGCCGCGCGAGCGTTTCCAATTGTCGCCGATCAACATCCGGCGCTGGTACAATTTCAAGGCCAACCGGCGCGGCTTTTGGTCGTTGTGGATTTTCCTCGTGCTGTTCGTGGTCACGCTGTTCGCCGAGTTCATCGCCAACGACAAGCCGCTGTTCATCCACTACGACGGCAAGACTTACTTTCCGGTGATCTTCACCTATCCGGACACCGAATTCGGCGACGATCTCGGCACCGCGGCCGATTACCGCGATCCGCACCTGCAGGTTTTCCTCAACGAGCATCACGCCATCGAGATCTGGCCGCCGATCAAATTCTCCTACAAGACCATCAATGACGAACCCCCGTCGGCATTTCCGTCCAAGCCGACCTGGATGCTGAACGCGAAGGATTGCGATTTCGCCGCCAACAACGGCTACGGCCGCTGCGGCATGCTCGAATACAATTGGCTCGGCACCGACGATCAGGGCCGCGACGTGCTGGCGCGCTTGATCTACGGCTTCCGGCTGTCGGTCCTGTTCGGCCTGGTATTGACCATCGTGTCGTCGGTGATCGGCGTCGCCGCCGGCGCGGTGCAAGGCTATTTCGGCGGCTGGACCGATCTTCTGTTTCAGCGCTTCATCGAAATATGGACGTCGGTGCCGGAGCTCTATCTGCTGCTGATCATCTCCTCGGTGCTGGTGCCGGGTTTCTTCGTGCTGCTCGGCATCCTCTTGCTGTTTTCCTGGGTGCGCCTGGTCGGCCTGGTGCGCGCCGAGTTTTTACGCGGGCGCAATTTCGAATATATCCAGGCGGCGCGTGCGCTCGGCGTCTCCAACCGCGTGATCATGTTCCGCCATCTCTTACCCAACGCCATGGTGGCGACCATGACATTCCTGCCGTTCATCATGTCGTCATCGGTGATGACGCTCACCGCGCTCGACTTCCTCGGCTTCGGCCTGCCGCCGGGCTCGCCGTCGCTCGGCGAATTGCTGTCGCAGGGCAAGGCCAACGTGCAGGCGCCGTGGCTCGGCCTCACCGGCTTCTTCACCGTGGCGCTGATGCTGTCGCTGTTGATCTTCGTCGGCGAAGCGGTGCGCGACGCCTTTGACCCGCGGAAGACATACGCATGACCGAGCCGCTGCTCTGCGTCCGCGATCTCTCCATCGCCTTCCGCCGCAGCGGCAGCGGCGGGCAGGAGTCGCTCGCGGTCGACCATGTCTCGTTCGATATCGCCAAGGGCGAAACCTTGGCGCTGGTCGGGGAATCCGGTTCCGGCAAATCGGTCACGGCGCTGTCGATCCTCAAGCTCCTGCCCTACCCGGCGGCGCGACATCCCTCCGGCGAGATCGTCTTCAAGGGCCGCGACCTGCTGCGCCTGAGCGAGCGCGAGATCAGGCAGGTGCGCGGCGACGACATCACCATCGTGTTCCAGGAGCCGATGACCTCGCTCAATCCGCTGCACACCATCGAGAAGCAGATCGGCGAGATTTTGCTCCTGCATCGCGGACTGACCGGCGCCGCGGCGCGCGCCCGCACGCTCGAAGTTCTGACCCAGGTCGGCATTCCCGATCCGCAGTCGCGCCTCAACAGCTATCCCCATCAGCTCTCCGGCGGCCAGCGCCAGCGCGTCATGATCGCCATGGCGCTCGCCAACGAGCCCGATCTCCTGATCGCCGACGAGCCGACCACCGCGCTCGATGTCACGGTGCAGGCCCAGATCATCGCGCTGTTGAAGGACATCCAGAAGCGGCTCGGCATGTCGCTTCTGTTCATCACCCACGATCTGGGCATCGTGCGCAAGCTCGCCGACCGCGTCTGCGTGATGAAGGACGGCAAGATCGTCGAAGCGGGCACGGTGGCGGACGTGTTTGCGGCGCCCCAGCATCCCTATACCCAGGCGCTGCTCGGCGCCGAGCCAAAGCCCGATCCGGCGCCGCTGCAGCCCGACGCGCCGGTGGTGCTGGACGCCGAGCACATCAAGGTCTGGTTCGCGCTCACCCGCGGCGTGCTGCGCAAGGTCGTCGGCCATGTCAAAGCCTGCGACGGCATCAGCATCACGCTGCACCAGGGCGAGACGCTCGGCATCGTCGGCGAATCCGGCTCCGGCAAGTCGACGCTCGGGCGCGCGATTCTGCGCCTGATCTCGTCGGAAGGCTCGATCGTGTTCATGGGCGACGAGCTGCAGAACCTTCGCTTCAAGGAGATGCTGCCGTACCGCCGCGACATGCAGATCGTGTTCCAGGATCCTTACGGCTCGCTGTCGCCGCGCATGTCGGTCGCCGAGATCATCAAGGAAGGGCTGAAAGTCCATCACCCGAAGATGACCGACCGCGAACGCGATCAACGCGTCATCCAGGCGCTCAACGACGTCGGCCTCGATCCGGAACTGCGCTTCCGCTTTCCCCATGAATTTTCGGGCGGCCAGCGCCAGCGCATCGCGGTGGCGCGCGCCGTGGTGCTGGAACCGCACTTCATCGTGCTCGACGAGCCGACCAGCGCGCTCGACATGCTGATCCAGGCGCAGATGGTCGATCTCCTGCGCGACCTGCAGAAGCGGCGCAACCTGACTTATCTCTTCATTTCGCACGATTTGCGCGTCGTCGCCGCGCTGTCGAGCCGGCTGATCGTGATGCGGCACGGCCAGGTGGTCGAAGCCGGCGATGCCGCCGAGCTGTTCCGCAATCCCAAAAGCGACTATACGCGCGCCTTGTTCGCCGCCGCGTTCAATCTCGATACCGCGCCCGCGGGCGTGGTCGCGGAGTAACAACCTTCGCCATGCGTAAATCCATCGCGCTCGCCGCCGGGATTGCCGTCGCCGCGTTGCTCGCAGGGCACGCTGCCGCACAGCAGCGCGATCGCTCGATGGCGAGCATCGCGGAAATTCCGCTCACCGGCGACGACGGCCAACTGGTGCCCAACCATGCCGTCAAGCTTCTCGGGCCGATCGACAAATTGCCCGGCGTGGTCACGGTCGGCAATCCGAACGGCAAGACGACGCTGGTCGAATTCTACGATCTCAATTGCCCGTATTGCCGCGTCGCCTCCGCCGATATCGCCGACATGGTCGATCTCGATCGCGAGCTCAAGCTGGTGCTGGTGCCGTTCCCGGTGCTCGGCATCCCGTCGATCTCGGCGAGCCGGGTCGAGCTCGCGGTGGCCAAGCTCGATACGCCGCAGCAGTTCTACGCCTTCCACCGCAAAGTCTACGCCCAGCGCGGCGTCACCGACGGCGTGCGAGCGATGGAGATTGCACGCAGCCTCGGCCTCGACATCAAGGCGATCGCAAAGCTCGGCGACACCGACGAGATCACCGAGACGATGAAAGCCCATGTGCGGCTCGGCGATTCGCTCGGCCTTGCCGCGACGCCGGCTTTCGTCATCGACGGCTTCGCCATCCTCGGCTATCCCGGCCGCTACCGGCTGCAGGCGATCGTCGATGCGTCGGACGCCTGCGGCAAGATCGTGTGCTGAGCGACGACAGTCAGCTTGCGGTGGGAACAGGGTTCTCGGGCGGCGATGACGGTACCGGATTGCGCGGTTGCCGCCAGATCACGGCGGCAATCAGGAAGAAAACCACAAACACCGCACCGCCGAGAATCGAAAGCGATATCGTCACGAATTTGATTCGGGTCAGAGCATTTGCGGCCGCGGCCTCGCCGCCGTCGATGCGCAGGTGTCCCTCGGGGTCGCCGGAGGCGGCGGTGCGCCAGTCCTTCAGGATGGATATCAGCTTGAGATCTTCGGCGATATCGGCGGCGCCGTAGACGGCGCCCATGCAGGCCAAAAACATCACTGCGCCGCTCAATGCCGGGCACCGTGGCAAGAGCATCGTCGCGACGTCAAATTCGGACAGCGCGACAAACAAGCCCATCGCCGCGGCGAACACGATGTCGGAGCTCATCGTCGTCCCGATGTAAGCGTCGATCGCCCGGCGACCGTCGGGCAAGCGCGTTTGACGGGCCGCCCTGGCGAATTCTTCCAGGTAGAAATTGTCGTAAGTCCATAGCCGCTCGGGAATCGCGAGGTACTTCCCCGCCGACCGGTTCACGGCATCGCGGTGCGCCAGATCGAACATTCCAAGCCGCGTGGCGCTTTGCCCGCCCCGCAAGGCGGCATCCATCGCGGCGCGCCGTTTCGCGGCAACGAAAAAGGCGATCGCCGCGACGACGAGGAAAAAAGCCGAAGCGATGGCGATGGCAATTTCAGCATGTCCCGGCATCGGCATGAAAAGCCACTCCCGTCATGTTTCGCCGACGATCTGCTGCATGATCCAGCCGCACCAGCCGATTGCAGTGGGCTGGAATTTCGGCGGATCCGTTCTGGCCCCTTTGGCTTTGACCGCATGATCCGTCTCGAATTGCGTCCGGACGAATATCTCGGTGTCCCCGTCCCGAAGCCATTGCTGGCGCCGTTCCCCGGCATAGACGCCCTGATCATATTCGAATGCGCTCTGATGAATTTTCTCCCCGGTGGATGTGGTTCCGACCGGCCGGGGAACGGCGCCGCCGAGCGCGATCCAGATAGCCGTGCGCGAATCCATCAACTTGCCGGTCGGATACGGCGCCGAGCGATCGAGCGAAGCGGTGATGCAAGAGATGTCGAGATCGAGCAGATGATATTGGCGAATTTGGGAAATCATCCACAACAGGGTGGTGTCGGAAAGCCCATGATTGTCGTAGCCGCCGCCGACGTTGGAATGCACGCCCGGAAACCAGACCTGCTCGAGAACCTGCGGGACTGCCACGTCCGGCGGCGGCGCCCATGGCGCGGCCTGGAAATTGCCGCGACTCTCGTCGATCGCCAGCGCTTGAAAGGCGTAACGCACGCGGCGGCCGAGCGCGGTCTGGTGAAACGTATAATCCCGCGCGCACAGGCGCGTGCCAGGAATGCCAAGCGCGCCGACCGTATCCCAGACCCCGATGCATTGCAGGGTCACGTCGGCCGGCTTCTGACGCCCGGGTGCGAAAGCGTCGAGCTCCTTGTCGTCTTTGGCGTTTCGTTTCGCGTACCAGTCCCAGGCGTCGTAAAAATGCGTCATCTCCTTCTTTTTCAGGAGACCGACAGAGCCGACCATGCCGGCGACGCTGCGCACGACGTAAGCGCCGCGAGAAAAACCGAACAGCAATATTTCGTCGCCGGGTTCGTAATTGTCGACCAGGAAGCCGTAACAGGCCTTCACGCTGTTCGAGAGCCCGACGCCCGCCCCGCCGCCGACGGCCCGATCGAGAATATTCCCGGTGCCGACGCCCAGGTGGTAGTGCACGATCTGCGTGACTTGCCGGCCGTCCGCAAGGTGCCCCAACGGCTTGATCGCGCGCAGCAGCCGCACCACGTTGGTTTCGCGGTCCGGCTGCGGCCAGTTCCACGTGCCGTCGCAGCAGATGATGAGACGCCGCGTCGCCGCCGCCGCTGCCGGCTGGACAGGCTGCGCCGTGCGGTCGACCAGCGCCCGCTTTCGCGCCGGCAACGCCGGCAGCCATTTCAGTCCGGCGCGCCAAGCCATTTCCACGATGAATTGCGTTGCCACCAGGCCGACAAAAATGGCGGTGACGTGTTTCCACTGCCACCCGTACCAGACGCAGTCCGCCAACAGCGACAGCACGCCGGAGAAATTGTCCCAGCGGCAGGCCGGCTCCTGCCACAACCACAGCCAGGCGCCGCCGAGAAGCAGGCTCGCCGCCAGGGCTCCGGTCAGAACAAAGGCGGCGCCGCGCACCAGTCCGATCCAGGAATTGTCGTTCACTTCGCTCGGCTGGGTCGGATCCCAAAACCACTGCCGGAAGTCGACGCCGGCCACCCGCGCGGGTCCGAGCAAAATGCCGAACCAGATTCCGAACGGAAAGCCGATCGCCAGCCACTTGGCGATCAGCATGTGCAAGGTGTCCGGATGCATCGGCATCACCGCACGCTGCGCGCGCCGATCTGATTGGCGGCGGTCAACATGGCGAGGAGAACAAGAACCGCGACGGTCAGCGCACCGCTGAAGGCGAGCATCGTCGTGTAGCAGGCGAGGAACGCAAAAGCGCGACATGCGCCGATCAGCCAGACGAGGCCGAGCGCCCAAAGCGAATGACGCAGCACAGCGCGCGTCTTGGTCCGCAGCTTCCGGGCGTCCGGGCGTCTGGAGCCGAGCTTCGGTGCGCTGGCGATCAGAACGACGATGACGATATCGGCGATTGCGCCGGTCCACACGCCGACGAACCAGCCGAACTGCGCGGCCGTTTCACAACGGTCCACGGCAAACCAGTCCAGCACCATTATTCCCCCACGCTGCCGAAGCGCCGACGCTCTACGGTAGCGCGAAAGGCTCAAAATATGCAATCGGCGTCGGCGATACCGGCGCTGCCACGGCCTTCGCGCGGCGACGTGCCGCGCCTTCAGCGCGCCTTGCCGAACAGCTCGGCAACCGGCACGCCGGAGGCGATCTTGGCCTCCCGCGCCTCTTCGGCCACGACGTTGCGCTGCGCCCGCTGCAGCACCTCGGCGGCGCGTCCGCGCGGGATGAAACAGACGCCGGTTTCGTCGGCAAGCACGAGATCGCCGGGATTGACCGTGATGCCGCAGATCGAAACCGGCTTGTTGACGGCGATCGTCCGCACCCGCCATTTGCCGGTGATCGGGCTGACGCTGCGCGACCAGATCGGATAGCCGATGCCGCGGGAATGATCGACGTCGCGGGCGCCGCCGTCGACGATGGCGCCGATCTCGCCCTGCCGATGGCCGATGGTGGCGGAAATGCCGCCGAGATTGGACACCTGATCGACGCCTTGCAGCACGATGACGTCGCCTCTTTCCGCAAGATTATGCGCTTCGATCTCGCCCAGGCCCGAGACGCCGGCTTTGACTTTTTCGGCAGCCGGCGCATCCGCCGGCACGTTGCGCACCGTCAATGCCCGACCGACGATGCGCGCCTTCGGGTCGGTCGGGCGGAGCACCGCGGCCGGCACGGCGCCGACGATGCCGAGCTCGTCCATGGCGTCGGACGCGATGCCGGTGAGATCGGGCAGCACGCGGAAGCCGTCGAGAATATCCGCCGGCAGCGCCGGCAGTTCCAACGTGCCGAAGGCGTCCGCCGGAAGCTTGCCGAGCGTCTGTTTCGCCATGGCAAAAACTTAGAATCCAAACAGCTTGGTCGGATTATCGACCAGCATGCGGTGTCGCGTCCGCGCGTCGGGCGCTATCTCGGCGATGAGATCGGTGAGCTGGCCGTCGTTGGGCACCTCGCCCGGCTTGTGGTTCGGATGCGGCCAGTCGGTGCCCCAGACGATGCGCTCGGGCGCGTGGGTGGCGAGCGCGCGCGAGAACGGCAAGGTTTCTTCGTAAGAATGCGGGTGCTTGGTGATGCGGTCGCTGCCGGAGAGTTTCACCCAGACATTGCCGCGGTCGAGCAAACGCAGCAGCCTCCGGAACGCCGGGCCGTTCAAGCCTTCGGCGATATCGATGCGCCCCATATGGTCGATCACCACCGGCGCCTCGATCGCGGCGATGAAATCGTAGTAATCGACGAGGCCGGAACCACCGACGTGATTGGCGATGTGCCAGCCATAGGGCGCGACCTTCTCGATGATCTTGCGCATATCGTCGCGCGGCCGCGGCGCGCCGCCGTGGGGAAAATACCAATGCAGCCGCACGCCGCGTACGCCGGCGTCGTCGAGCCGCTCCACCTCGTCATCCGGCGTGGTCGGCTCGAGCAGCGCGACGCCGCGATAGCGATCCTTGCCGGCTTCGAGCAGATCGACCAGCACCCGGTTGTCGCTGCCATGCGCCGTCGATTGCACGAATACGCCGCGCTGGAAGCCCAAAAATTCGTGCAGCCGGAACAGATCTTCCTTGGTGGCGTCGGTCGGCGTGAACGGCCGGTTCGGCGCATAGGGAAATGTGCTGTGCGGCCCGAACACGTGGAAATGCGAATCGCAAGCCAGCGGCGGCAGCGTGATGCTGGGCTTTTTCGGGTTCGGATCGGGCGGCGGAATAGTCGGGGTAAGATCGTCGGGGCGGATGGCCATTGGTGCTCTTTCAAGAATTCAATCGCAGCGCGCAGTCATGCCGCCATCTACCACAATTTCGGTGCCGGTGATGAAGCGGGCTTCATCGGAGGCCAAAAATAATACGGCGGCGGCCGTATCGCGCCCATCCCCCATGAAACCCAGCGGAATGCGGGCGACGCGGGATTTGAGCAAAGCCTCGACGTCGCCGCCGGCGCGCTGCTTGGCGAGCCGCGCTTCCACCATGGGGGTGTGCATCTGGCCGGGAATCACCGTGTTCACGCGGATGCCGTTGGCCGCATATTGCACCGCCGTCACGCGGGAGAACTGGATCACCGCGGCCTTGGCCGAAGCGTAGCCGATCTGCGGCGCGCCGGTATAGCGCGTGCCCGAAGCCGACGCCGTGTTGACGATGGCGCCGCCGCCTTGCGCGATCATGACCGGGATGACGTGGCGGCAGCTGAGAAAAACGCTCTTGAGATTGTAGTCGATCTGACGGTCGAACGTTTCTTCCGACATTTCCGCGACGCCGCCCGCGGCCGAGCCGCCGACATTGTTCACGAGGATGTCGATGCGGCCAAAATGCTTGCGACATGATTCCGTCATAGTGCGCACCTGCGCATCGTCGAGCACGTCGCAGACATGGGTGGCGATCTCGCCGTCGTTGCCGACGCGCGCCACCGTCTCGGTCATCGAATCGGCATCCTTGTCGACGGCAAAGACCTTGGCGCCCTCGCGCGCGAACAGCACCGCCGCGGCACGGCCATTGCCCCAGCCCGGCCCGATACATCCGGCGCCGCTGATCAGCGCCACTTTTCCCGCCAAACGCCCAGTCACGTGACCAACTATCCCCAAAGCTCTTTGGTCGCGAGCTTGGCACCTTCGGCGAGCGCCTGCAATTTGGCCCAGGCGATTTGTGGATGGATGCGGCCGCCCAGCCCGCAATCGGTGCCGGCGATGACGTTGTCGCGGCCGACCACCTTGGCGTAGCGCACGATGCGGTCGGCGACGACTTGGGGATGCTCGACGATGTTGGTGGCGTGGCTGACCACGCCCGGGATGAGCAATTTGCCGTCGGGCAGTTTTGCGTCCTGCCACACCCGCCATTCGTGCTCGTGGCGGACATTGCCGGCTTCGACCGAATAGGCGCCGGCGTTGACGCTGAGCACCAGGTCGACGATGTCCTTGAGCGGAACGTCGGTGGTGTGCGGGCCGTGCCAGCTGCCCCAGCAAATGTGGAAGCGGATGCGGTCGGCCGGCAATCCGCGCAGCGCGTGATTGAGCGCCTCCATGCGCACCTCTTCGAATTTCTTGAACTCCCTGAGCGGCGGCTCGGGATTGATCATGTCCCAATTGTCCGGCAGGCTCGGATCGTCGATCTGCAACACGATGCCGGCATCGACGATGGCCTTGTATTCGTCGCGCATGGCGTCGGCCGAGGCGAACAAGAATTCTTCCTCGGTCTTGTAATAAAGATCGACGCCCCGGGCAAAACTGCCCGGGCCGATCGAGCACATGAAACCTTCTTCCGCGCCGGTCGCGACCAGCGCCTTTTTCAGGTTGTCGATATCGGCTTGCAGCGCCGCGTGGCCGGTATATTTGATCGGCCCGGTGCAGGCCGGCCGCCCCACCGGCCGCCGCGCCGCGCTCCCCATAAGGCTGCCGCTTGATTCCGGGTCGAGATAAAACTCGCCGAATTTCTGCCAGTCGCGGCGATTGGCGAACGAGGTCAGCGCCACGTCGGCGACCGTTGATTTCTTGTGCTGGGTTTCGTGCGCGGCGGCGGCAGGGCTGCCTGCCGGCGAAAATCCCGACATTCGGGCAAAGGCGTAATTCCACCATGCCCCGTAATCGTAGGAGCCGCCCACCGGCTTGCCGAACTCGCCGTCGTCGGGAATGTCGACGCCGAGCTCGCGCTGCTTTTTGACCACATCGGCCACCGACGCGGCGAGGACTTCCGCATAGGCAGCATCGCCTTTGCTTTCGCCGACGGCAATCGCCTTGCCCATGGCGATGAGATTGGCCGGCCGCGACAAGCTGCCGGCGTGGGTGGTGAGAATGCGATCGGTGCTGCGTTTCATGATCCCGGCTCCACTTCACAGAGACCGAATGGTAGTGGAGCGCGCGCGGCTGCGCCAGCGCATCGCTTCCCTGTCATCATCCGCGAAGGCGGATGATCCAGTAATCGCCGAGCGACCGTGTTTACTGGATGCTCCGCCTTCGCGGAGCATGACAGATGAGTGATTATCGCTGCGGCATTATTCCGCCGCGATGACCGGCAGGATCAGGCACGACGCGTGCACCCCGTCGTGATGCAACGTATCGGTGCCCATCAACGACGGATGATACGGATGCGAGAACACACCGTCGGTCGCCGGCGAATCGCCGTTGGCGAGCTCGAGGCGGATACGGTGACCTTGCTTGAACACGTACGAGATCGGCAGCACTTCGATGTCGAATTCGTAGATCTCGCCGGGCGTGAGCGGCTGCGGATTGGTGTGGGTGTAGAACGGGCGCTCCGGTTTCGAGCGGCCTAAGTCCTTCTCGCGATGCGACGCCTTCAGCCAGCCTTTTGACACCGGCGTGAAAGCCGGCTGCTCGCCCTTGGCGCGCGCTTGCGCACTTTGCGGATGCTGGTCGGTCAGCTTGACGATGAACTGGGTATCGATCGCGGTCGACGACGCAAAAAGCTTCAGCACGATCGGCCCGGTGACTTCGAGATCGTTGTCGAGCGGCGCGCTGGTGAACGTCAGCACGCGCCGCGCCGGATCGACCCGGCCGTCCGGGCCGATCACCGCAACGCCGTTGACCCATTCCCAGTCCGGATAGGTGTAGCTGGTCGGCGCTTCGTCGGCCGCAGGCTTTTCGACCGAGAGCGCACCGTCGTTGAGCGAGGCGACGCTGCCCGACGGACCTTTACGCAGATAATAGGACACGGTGGTCGCACGTGGCGGCCAGGTTTCCTGGGAGCGCCAGACATTGGCGCCGCGCACGAACAGCTTAACAGGATCGGCGTCCATGAAGCCGTTGTTGGCGCCCTTCAGATGCAGATCGTAGAACGGCAACAGCTCCTTCTCGTGGAATTCGACCTGATCGAACATGCGGTGCGCTTCAAACGTGTTGCGCGCGCCGGTGACCACGAGCTTCTTCGGCGCCTTGACCTCCTCGTAGCCCAAAATATTGCCGCGCAGATGCAGGCCCATCTTGCCCCAATGGCCGATCGACAGCACCGGGCACTTGATCCTGTCGAGCCGCCAATACGGCGAGCGCTGCCGCCAGAATTCGTCGTCGAGCGGGTGATTGATGATTTCGCCGACCAGATCGAATGTCATCGGCGGCCGGCCGTGCTTGCCGGCGAGACGATGCTGGTTGTCGGCGCGGAGCGACGTGTACCAGACCGAGCGATACGAGCAGTAGATGCCGCCGTGGTAGTTCGAGCCGCGATACTGATCGACCAGACCGTCATAGGGCGCGATGCAGGCGAGGCCCGGCGGGTTGTAGGTCGCCATCAGCCACTGCGCCATCGCATAGTAGGACTGACCGATGCCGCCGACCCGGCCGTTGCACCATGGCTGCGCGACGATCCAGGCGATCAGTTCGAGATAATCCTCCTGCTCGTTGAGCCCCATGAACTCGAACTCGCCCTCGGACTGCCCCGCGCCGCGCACGTCGGCGTGGACATAGGCGTAGCCCCGGCTCACGTACCATTCGACCGGACCGGTCTCGCGCCACAGGAACAACGGATAAGCCGGCACGTCGTCCATTTCGTACTGGTAGGGCGACGCCGCAAACAGCGCCGGAAACCGGCCCTCGGCGTCGGGCCGATACACGCAAAGCGAGATGCGAATGCCGTCGCGCATCCGCACCGTGATGGGCTTCTCCACTTTCATCCGATAGTCCGACACGCTCTGCTCTCCTCTTCAGGCACGCGATCGCCCCGCGCGTGACTTCTGCGCGGTTACGCCGCATGCTCCTGCCGCGTTCCGCTGCGGCATTGTTCGCCGCAACGACAATAGAACACCCGGGAGACAATGACATGCGGTCTGCAATTATGGCGCTGCTCGCGTCGGCCGTGCTCACGTGGCCGGCGGCGGCGCAGGATTATCCGACGCGGCCGATCCGGGCGATCGCGTCGCAGGGGCCCGGGGGTTTAAGCGATCTGTTCATGCGCGCGCTCGGCGACCAGATGGGGCCGGCGCTCGGCACCTCGATCGTGGTCGAGGATCGGGTCGGCGCCGAGGGCACGATCGGCGCAAAAGCTTGCGCCGACGCGGCGCCGGACGGTTACACGATCTGCATTCTTCCCGGCGAGACCATCGTCATCAATCCGCTGATCCAGCCGTCGGACTTCGACCCGGCGAAGGCCTTGGTGCCGGTGGCGCGGCCCTATTATTTGACCCAGGTGTTTGCGGTGAACACCGCGCTCGGCGTCAAATCCTTTGCCGAGCTCGCCGCGCTGGTAAAGTCCAAGCCCAAGACGTTCAACTACATGGCGGCGGCGCTGTCCAAGGTCGCCTTCATGGAAGAGTTCAACAAGAAGAACGGCACCGACGTCGTGCGTGTGCCGTTCAAGGGCGGCGGCGATGCCGTCAACAGCATGCTCAACGGCACCGCGCAGATCGCGATCTTCGGCATCGGCAACCTGGTGTCGTTCATCCGCGATGGCAAGATCATGGGGCTCGCCATCGACGGCGACAGCCGCTCGCCGCTCGCGCCCGACATCCCGACCTTCAAGGAGGTCGGCTACACCGATCACATCGCGGCGACCTTCTTCGGCATTTTCGCGCCGGCCGGCACGCCGCAGCCGATCGTCGACAAGCTGAACGCCGCCATCGTCAAGGTGGAATCGAATCCGGACTTTCAGCAAAAATTCCTGATCAACCGCGGCCTGAGCCCGGTGCTGAGCTCGGCGCAACAGTTCGCCAAGGAGCTTCCCGCCGACCGCGCCGAGGGTTTGGCCGTGGTGAAGGCCTCCGGGCTTTATCCCGACGTGAAGTGACGGTTGCCGCAGGCAGACAGCGCCCACGGCGTTGCTTTAGATCAAAGCCCCCGGATTTTTCCGGTATCGGTTCACGATGGCGTCGGCCGTCATATAGGCCAGCGCCTGGATGGTCAGCGTCGGGTTGAAGCCCGCGCCCATGGTCGGGAAGGTCGACGAGCCGACCAGGAACAGATTGGGGTGATCCCAGGTCTGGCTGTATTTGTTGACGACCGAGTCCTTGGGGTCGCTGCCCATGCGGGTGCCGCCCTCATGATGCGCGCCCGGTGCGCCGGCCGGGCTGACCGGCGCCGGCCAGACTTGCGGGCCGCCCATGGCGCGGCCGATCTCGACCAGCTTGTTCTGCACGAACGCGACCCGCGCCTTCTCGTTCGGCCGCCGCCAGTCGTAGGTGACGCGCGGCGCCGGCATGCCCCAGGCGTCGCGCACATTCGGATCGAGATCGATGGTCTGATCCGGATACGGCAGGTTCTCGGTCTGCGCCACCATGGCGCCGTGCCGCGCATAGGCCTTGGCGAAGAAATCGCGATATTTGGCGCCCCATTTCGGTATGCCGGGCGGCGTTGCGATGGTGGAGGCGGCAATCGGACCGCCTTGCAGGTTCGGCGTGCCGATGGAGAGTTGCGCACCGCGGATGAAACCCAAGCCGGAATGGTCGAAATTGTCGGCGTTGAAGTCGTCGATGGTGTGCTTCTGGGCGCTCGGACCCATGAAATTGTTGATGTAGCGATCGTCGAAGGTGACGAACACGTTCGCCATCATGTGCGCCATGATGTGCTTGCCGAGATGCCCGCTGGAATTGGCCAGCCCATTCGGGAATTTGTCGGTCTTCGACAACAGCATCAGCCGCGTATTGTCGTAGATGAATGGCGCGACGATGACGATGTCGGCTTCGATGGTGTTGTCGGTGCGGCCGGGGCCGTAACACGACACGCCCGTCACTTTGCCGGTGTTGTCGCTGTTGACGCGATAGCACATGGCGCCGGTGAGGAGCTTGAAATTGCCGGTTAAGTCGGCCTCGGGCAATTTGGTGACCAGGATCGACGATTTGGCGCCGACGTGGCAGCCGAACGCCTGGCAGAAACCGCAATAGGTGCAGCCCGGCCGGTTGTTGTAGGGCACCGAAGCGATGGCGCGCGGCGACGAGAACGGATGCAGGCCGAGCTTCTTGGCGCCGGCCTCGTACAGAATTGCCGACTGATCGACCAGGAGCGGCGGCAGCGGGTATTCCCGGCTGCGCGGCGCCTCGAAGACGTTGCCGCCTTCGATTTTCTTGCCTTGCAGATTGCCGGCCTTGCCCGATACGCCAAGCTCGTATTCGGCCTGGTCGTAGAACGGCTCGAGCTCGGCGTAGCTCACCGGCCAGTCGACCAGCGAAGAATTGTCCGGGATCGCCGCCGCGCCGTAACGCTCGATGGTCTTGCTGCGCACGCGGAAATCGTCCTCGTGCATGCGCCATGACAGCGTGCCGTAATGCACCGTGCCGCCGCCGGCCTGATTGCCGTTGTTCAGGCTCGGCATCGGATTGGCGTGCGCATTGGTGTTCGGCCGCCAAGTGACCGGATCGGTCTTGATGTTGGGCCGCAGATCCTGGCGCTCGAAATAGCGCAGCTCGTCATGGGGCTCGAAGTCCGCGGTCTTGAGCCGCGGGCCGCGCTCGAGCCCGATCACCTTCATGCCGGCCTTGGCGAGCTCGGCGGCGATGATGCCGCCGGCGGCGCCGACACCGACGATCACGACATCGGTTTTTTCGGTAGTCATGGGTCAGCCCTCCCTGCTCTTGGCCCGCGACTGCAGGCCGATGATGGGCTCGCGCGTGAACGCTTTGGTGCTTTGCATGTCTTCTTCGGTGAAGATCGGCTGTGCGCCGGGGAAGCCGACCAGGCGCCAGCCGGCAAAGTCCTTGTTGCCGCCATAGATCGGGTCGGCGAACATGCCTTCCATGGTGTGCGTGCGCAGCGTGTTGAAAAACGCTTGCGCGGTCGGCCACACGAAGGCGGGCACCTTGCCCTGCTCCAGCGCGGTGATGGTTTCGTCCTGTTGTTCCGCGGTGAGCCTGCGGAACGGCTTGCCGTAAGCTTGCGTGCAATGGGCGTCGAGCTGGATGATGCCGGTCCGATAGAATTCCTGCTGGTCGGAATAGGCGCCGGCGAGCGCCAGATCGATGTAGTTCAGGACGCCAGCATCGGTCGCCCCCGGCAGGCCCGGCGCGCCCGGCATCAAGCGCTCGGTGAACGCGGTGATGGTGCGCGAATCGTCGTCGTTGAAGAACGCGCCGTGGCCGCCGCTCATGTCGTGCATGGTGTGAGCGGCATTATCTTTTGCCGGCGCATCCATCGCGGCGTGGCGCTGGTGATTGCTTTTGGCGAGCGCGTCCGGAACCAACGCAGTGCTCGCAGCGGCGCCGGCGCCCAGCGCGACCAGGAATGCACGGCGGCCTTCATCATGCTTTGACATGAGTTCCTCCTCCCTTGTGCTCCGGTATCATGCGCCTCTACGGCGAGATCGGCGGAGCGATGCTGGGGCGCGTCTTGAGATGCGCGGCCGCCAGCGCGTCAAGACTGTTCCTTTTGCGCGCTTGCGACAAGCCGCGAACGGCGCATGTGTCGCGGTGTGGGAACTGCGGCGGATGCAGAGCGGGCTTGGCGGCTTATGCGAAAGGCCCGGAAAGCGGCCTTGATCGCTTGCTAGACTGACTAACGTCCCCGGCGTAACAAGAGCGGCAACCGGGAGCCCTTAACGCGATGCTTGCGGACCTGTCGGTATCGCTCTGGCGCGGCGGCAAGGATGGCCGCTACGAGACCTATCGCGTGCCGCGGCGCGAGAGCCAGACTGTGCTCGATGTGGTCACTTTCGTGCAGCGCCATATCGACCCGACATTGTCGTATCGCTTTGCCTGCCGGGTCGGCGTCTGCGGCTCTTGCGCCATGACGGTCAATGGCAAGCCGCGCTGGACCTGCCGCACCCACGTGGCGAAGGTCGCCGACAGCGGCCACCTCGAGATCGGCCCGTTGGAAAACCTGCCGGTCATCAAGGATTTGGCGACCGACATGGAACCGTTCTTCGAGAAGTGGCAAAAGGCTCAAGGCGTTTTTGCGCCGACCAAGACAAGGCACGACGAGATCGAGCAAATCCGCCCCGACAGCCCGGCGCGGCGCTTGGCCGATGCGGCGATCGAATGCATCAATTGCGGCGTCTGTTACGCCGCCTGCGATACGGTGCGCTGGAACGCGGATTATCTCGGCCCGGCGGCGCTGACGCGGGCCTGGACGCTCCTCAACGACGAACGCGATGCCGGCGGCACCGCGCGCCTGCAGGCGGTCGCCGGGGCCGGTGGTTGCCACGCCTGCCACTCGCATCAATCCTGCCAGGAGCTTTGCCCGCAGGCGCTCAATCCGACCGCCGCCATCGCCGGGCTCAAGCGCCGCACCACGGCGGCGTATCTCAAGGGCGAGATCAAGGCATGAATGTACGGCTCTATGTGTGGCAGCGGGCGACGGCGGCGGTCATGGCGCCGCTCGTTCTCCTCCACATCGCCGTGATCTTCTATGCCACGCGCAAGGGCATGACCGCCGTCGACATTCTGTCGCGCACCCGCGGCAGCATCATGTGGGCATCCTATTACGGACTTTTCGTCGCCGCCGCTTCGATTCATGCGTCGATCGGCGTGCGCAACGTCTTGACCGAATGGTCGCCGCTCACCGATCGGCGTGCCGGCCTGTTGGCCGTCGCGTTCGGTCTGCTCTTGGCGGTGCTCGGGGCGCGCGCCGTGTTTGCCGTGGTGCTGTCGTGATCGCGCGCGGCATCATGCATCGCGGCAGCGCGTTGTGGATCGCAGCCATGGTGCATCGGCTGTCGGGTCTCGCCTTGGCGATTTTTCTGCCGCTGCATTTTCTGGCGCTTGGACTGGCCATCGACGGTGAAGCGAAGTTGCAAAGCTTCTTGCGCTGGACCGATCAGCCGCTGGTGAAATTTGCCGAAAGCGGGCTGGTTTTTTTGCTCACGGTTCATCTGCTCGGCGGCTTGCGCGTTCTGGTGATCGAAAATTTCGATTGGCGGGACGGCCAGAAGCAGTTGGCGACCATCGTGGCGGCGATATCGGCGATCATCGCCTTCATATTTCTGGCGCGGGTGTTTTGACAATGAACATCGAACGCCTCGAGACCGACATTCTGATCCTGGGCGCCGGCGGCGCCGGATTGTTTGCGGCGCTGCATGCCCTGAAGGCCAACCCCGATCTCGACATCACCATCGTCAGCAAGGGGCTGCTCGGCAAATGCGGCTGCACCCGCATGGTGCAAGGCGGCTACAACGTTGCGCTCAATCCCGGCGACTCCATCGAGCGCCATTTCATGGACACCATCGAAGGCGGCAAGTGGCTGCCGCACCAGGAGCTGGCCTGGACCTTGGTCACCAAGGCGATCGAGCGCGTGCAGGAACTGGAAAACGAGATCGGCTGCTTCTTCGATCGCAACCCCGACGGCACGCTCCACGGCAAAGCCTTCGCCGGCCAGACCTTCGACCGCACCGTGCACAAGGGCGACCTCACCGGCATCGAGATCATCAACCGGCTGATGGAACAGGTATGGGCGCGGCCGATCCGGCGGCTGGAAGAGCATCGCGCCGTGGCGCTGATCCCGGCGAAGGACGGCGCACTTTCGGGTGTGCTGTTGATCGATGTTCGCACCGGTGCGTTTCGCTTGGTCTCAGCGCAAGCCGTGCTGCTCGCCACCGGCGGCGGCCCGACCATGTACCGCTATCACACGCCGTCCGGCGACAAGAGCATGGACGGCCTCGCCATGGCGCTGCGCCTCGGCCTGCCCTTGCGCGACATGGAGATGGTGCAATTCCATCCGACCGGCCTGCTCGCCGGCCCGGACACGCGCATGACCGGCACCGTGTTGGAGGAAGGCTTGCGCGGGTCCGGCGGCCACCTGCTCAACGGCGCCATGCACCGCTTCATGGGCGACTACGATCCAAAGCTCGAGCGCGCCACCCGCGACGTCGTCAGCCGCGCCATCTATGCCGAGATGCGTGCCGGGCGCACCACGCGCAACGGCGGTGTCTATATCAAGATGGGCCATCTCGGGCCGGCCAAGGTGGCGAAGGAGTTTAAAGGCATGGTGGATCGCTGTCGCGACTGCGGTTTCGATCTGGCCGGCGGCCTGGTCGAAGTGGTGCCGACGGCGCATTATTTTATGGGCGGTGTCGTCTGCGACGTCGATACCGCGACCGAGCGTTTCGGCCTGTTCGTCGCCGGCGAGGACGCCAGCGGCATGCACGGCGCCAACCGGCTCGGCGGCAATGGCGTCGCCAACTCGACGGTCTTTGGCGGTATCGCCGGCGACGTGATGCCGCGCTGGATCGCGGCCAATCCGGGTTATCGCGAGCCGGATGAAACCGTGCTCGAAGCCGAACTCGCCCGCGCCCAGGAACCGTTCGCGCAAAAACAAAAACCCGGCGATCTGAATGCACTGCGCGAAAAGCTGCTCGATTCCATGTGGGACGAAGTCGGCGTCGTGCGCGACCGCGCCAGCATCGAACGTGGCCTCGCGGCGCTCGACGGGATCGAGGCGGAACTTCTGGCCACCGGCGTCACCGATGCCGATCGCCGCTTCAATCTGACCTGGCACGACTGGCTCAATCTGCGCTCCTTGTGCGAAGTGAGCCGGGTCATTGCGCTGGCCGCGTTGAAGCGCGAGAATTCCCGCGGCGCCCATTTCCGGTCCGATTTCCCGGAGCCCGGCGATTTCGCCACCTCGACCTTCACGGTGGCGCGGCAGGCCGCAGGCGGAATCGAGATCGGTGAACAGCCCGTGCAATTCACCCACGTGAAGCCGGGCGAAACGCTGCTCCGCGACGCGCTCGCGGCTGAATAAGTAAGAGACTCGCGATGATAGAAACGCTGGTCATCCCTAACCTGTCATGCTCCGCGAAGGCGGAGCATCCAGTAGTCGCAACCCTTTCAGTGCGAACTCTCACCACGGTGTCTACTGGATCATCCGCCGGAGCCTGTCATCGGACCGGCCACTTCGGGCCGGACCCGTTGGCGGATGATGACAAGAAAAGAGCGCCGGCATGATCCCATTATCCTCAATTCAGCGCACCGCCGAGGATTTGATGGCGAAGGCCGCCATCGAAATCCCTGACGATTATCTCGATGGCCTGCGGCGCTGCGTCGATACCGAAAAGGGCGACCTGTCGGCTTTCGTCATCAAGGCCATGCTGGAGAATTACGAGGCCGCCAAGGAAGACCGCCGCGCCATGTGCGGCGACACCGGGCTACCGCGCTGGTACGTCAAAATGGGCAACGACGCGCGCATCGAAGGCGGCCCGGTGGCGCTGGAAGCGGCGCTGCGTCGCGCCACCGCGCGCGCGACGACGAACGTGCCGCTGCGACCGAACCGGGTGCATCCGCTGTGGCGCACCGATCACAACAACAATGTCGGCATCGGCGCGCCGGAGATCGAATACGCCTTCCATCCCGACGCCGACTGGATCGAGCTGACCACGGTGCACAAAGGCGGCCTGTTCGGTTCGGACTATCGCATGCTGTTTCCCGGCGACGGCATCGAAGGCATCAAGCGCTTCTATCTGGACACGCTGATCGGCTTCGGCAAACGCGGGCTCGCCTGCCAGCCGGCCATCGTCGGCGTCGGGCTCGGCGGCTCCAAGGACACCTCCATGGTGCTCGGCAAGCAGGCGTCGTGCCTGCGCGTCGTCGGCTCGCGCAATCCGGACCCGAAGATCGCGGCGCTGGAGGAGGAGTTCAAGGATATCGGCAACAATATCGGCATGGGCGCCATGGGCTTTGTCGGCTCGTCCATGGTGATCGATTGCCACATCGAAGTCGGCTATTGCCACACCGGCGGCATGCCGATGTCGGTGCACATGTTCTGCCTGTCGTCGCGCCGCGCCTGTGCGCGTATTGCCGCCGACGGCAAAGTGCAATTCCGCACCGACCCGATGTGGTTCACTGATTACATGCGGCGCGAAACGGTAGAATGGGAGCGCCAAGCCGCAGAAGCCGCGGAATAGGTGTTGCAGAACTGTGGCGGGAGACACGCCGCGTCCCTTCTCCCCAGAGGGGAGAAGGACAGGTTGAGGGGGTTCGGGCGATGGAGTTTTGCTCTGAATTTTCCGAACCCCCTCACCCCACCCTCTCCCCTCCGGGGAGAGGGAGTAAAGATGCCGAGGAAATAAAACGATGGCTGACCTCAGGACCGCTCACATCGATTTGCCGGCGCGGACCGAGGATTTGCGTGCGCTGGAAATCGGCTCGGTCGCCTATCTCACCGGCCGCGTCTTCACGGCGCGCGAGGGCGTCTATAAGCGCGCGATCGCCGACGGCGTCGGGATGCCGGCGGGCCAAGATGCGCTCGGCATCACCAATTTCCATTGCTCGCCGGCGGCGTCGATCAATGCGGACGGCAGCCATACCGTCGGCGCGGTCACCGCGACGGCGTCTTTCCGTTTCGCCCAATGGCTCGGCGGCTGGTTCAAGATGTCCGGCTGCAACATCATCATCGGCAAAGGCGGCATGACGTCGGCGACCTATCGCGAGCATTTCGTGCCGAACAATGCGGTCTATCTGACCACGGTCGGCTACGGCACCGGCGCGCTGCTCGGCCGCGGCATCAAGCGCGTCGCCGGCGTCTATTGGCTGGAGGAGCTTGGCCTCGCGCAAGCGGTCTGGGTGCTCGACGTGGAGAAATTCGGCCCGTTTTTGGTCGAAAGCGATCTTGCCGGCAATTCGCTATTCGAGCGCGAAAACGCCAAGATCGCGCCGGGCCTCGACGCGCTCTACGCCGGCACCAGGCCGGCGACGCTGCGCCGCTATGGCGAGACCGACGACAAGACCGAGGAAGTCATCTGACGTTTGAAACGGGGGCAAACAATGACGCGAACTGTTTCCGCGATTTTGCCGGCGATCTTGGTCGTTTCGGCGCTTCTCGCGCAACGCGCGGACGCCGATGAGGTCCGCCACACCACGTTCCCCAGCGTGCTGGTCGGAACCTGGGCTTCGAGCGCCGAGCTCTGCGCCGCGAAGGACAAGTCCAACATCGCCATTGCGGCGGACGGCTACAGCACCGCCGACGGCAAATGCAGCGTGCGCTGGATCGTGGAGACGCCAGGCTCGCGCGGGCCGAACTACGCCGTTCACGCCCAGTGCGAGGGCGATGCGCAAAACGCCAGGGCCGACGTCGTCAATATGATTCTGCGGCCCGAAGGCGGCGACAAAGTCTCCATCGGCAAGTCCTTCACCGATCTCAAGCCCTATCTGCGCTGTCCGTAAGATGAGTCCCGCTGTTCTGTCGTGCCTGATCTTTGCCTTGACCCTCGGCGGCATCGTCCTCGGCGCGTCGCTGCGCACCGCGTTGCCGCAACATCATCTCAGCAAGGATTCCCAGGACGTCGTGCGGCTCGGCGTCGGGCTGATCGCAACCATCGCCGCGCTGGTGCTCGGCTTGCTCATCGCGGCGGCCAAGGGCTCGTTCGACACCCAGAGCGGTCAAGTCAAACAAATCACCGCCGACCTTATCCTGCTCGACGCTTTGCTGGAGCAATATGGCCCGGAAGCGCAGCCGATCCGCGTCGAGATGCGCGGCGCGATCGGGCCGCTCGTCGACCGGATTTGGCACGAAAAACCGGCGGATGCGGCAAGGCCGTTCGCCAGGGACACCAAAGCCGAAAGCGTCTATGTCGCCATTCAAGCGCTGTCGCCGAAGAACGACCTGCAGCGCTCGCTGCAGAGCCGGGCGGCGCAGGTCAGCACCGATCTGGCGCAAACCCGCCTGTTGCTGTTCGCGGAATCCGACAGCGCCATCCCGGCGCCGTTTATCGCCATCCTGGCATTCTGGCTCTTTATCATCTTCGCCAGCTTCAGCCTGTTCGCGGCGCTCAATGCGACGGTGTTCGCCTTGTTGTCGCTGTTTGCGTTGTCGGCGGCATGCGCGATCTTCTTGATCCTGGAGTTGAGCCAGCCGTTCATTGGCCTGCTGATGATTCCGAGCGGGCCGCTGCGCAACGTCCTCGCGCCGCTTGGCTAGCGCGCAACCGCGTCGTATCGAGCGTATATTCAGCTGTGCTCGCGATACCAGCGCTCGGCGCCCGGGTGCAGCGGCACGTCCATCGGCGTCAACTCGGTCTCGCTGACCATGTGCAGCGCCGAGCCGCCGGTGTTCTTCTCCCACGGCACCTCCGCTTCGCGCGCGGCGAGCGCGCCGCAGATGTCGTAAGCCATCTGCTCCGGCAGCGCCGCGCTGGTGTAGATCGGCCAGCCGCTGAAATCGAGCGTATCGAAATCCCGCGCCAGGCCCGGGAAGGGCGCCTTGGGCAGGACAACCCGCCGCCATCCCAACTGCCCGAGCGCATCGAACTCGGCCGGCGCGATCTCGAGCGGCACGAGGCCTGCCGCCAGCGCCTCGTTCAGCCACACCTTGATGCCCTCGTCGAACACCGCGTCGATCTCGCCGCGCGCCAGCGGCTCGAGGCGGCGCACGTCGGACGGCCCGCCGCAGGTGATGATGCGCCCGCCCCAGGCCTCGATGTCATTAAGTTTCAGGCCATGGAGCGCGAAGGCCTGCTCGATCAGGACCAGCGTCGAATGGGTCGGGTCTTCGCGCACCGACAGGCGCAGCGGATATTGCTTCGCCTTGAGGTCCTTGAGCGAACGAATGCCCGTGCGCGGGTGAACCATGAAAACGAAGCGATCCCAGCTCGGATAGGACGCGATGATGCGCACCGGCAGCGCGGTGCGGAACAGGCCGACGCCGCGATAAGCCTGCGTGAGCAGCGCCGACGGATTGACGAAGGCGGCCTCGACGCCGCCCTTGGCCACCTCCTCGGCCAGGATGGCGGAGCCGGTGGCGAGCCGCAGCCATGGCCGGAACGCTTCGCCCGAGCCGCTGCCGACCGTGATCACCATGTCGCGATTGCCGCCGTAGGGCGTCGCCGGATTGCCGGCAATATGCAGGCCGATCTCCCACAAGGTTTTGGCGCGCACGAAATTGGCGCCTTTCGGCAATGGTTCCATGGTGGGTATCTCCAATCGGGATGCAAGAATCTTTAATCGGGCGGAATGGCATCGACCACGATGCCGGGAGGCGAGCGGTGAGCGATCAACCGGCGAGGTCGTAGGGAATTTGCGTCGGGCCGTAGCGCTCGACCACCGTATTGGTCGCGCGATCGTATTGATGCTGCAGCACCGTGCCCTCGCCGAGCTTTTGGCTGCGCACGATGATCGCCACCGAGCGGGTCGGCCCGCCCTGCTCCGCATGAATGGCGCGCGGCGCCACCAGATCGACCTTGCCTTGCGAGCCGGTCGTCACCGAAGCGAGCTTCACTTCGGCATGGCCCGGCCGGCTGCCGTCGTCGATCCGTTCAAAGCGCTCCAGGCTTTCGGTGCCGTCGAGCACGCCATAGAGCACCCACGCGTCAGCGTGATCGTGCACGCTGCCGGTACGGCCGGGCATGCGCACCACGCCGTTGACGACGAAGGCGTAGTCCGGATCGACATAGAGCAGGAGATTCTTGCGGCCTTCGGTCGACGGCCAGTTTGCCGAATGGGTTTTCAGCGCGTCGTCCAGCACCAGCCGCTCCAACAGCGGCTTCGCCCGTTCCATGCGACGCTGATCGTCGGCTTCCCCCGCCCAAACGGCGCGTAAATCGCCGATGAATTTTTCGAAAACCGGCAAACGTTGCGCGGCAAGGTTTGACATGGTCGGTTCCTTCACTCGAACAACGGCTCGCCTTCGACCGTGCAGCGGCGCAACAGCCGGCGCTCTTCTTTCGGAAAATCGGTGCGGGCGTGGATGGTGCAGCGGTTGTCCCACATCAAAAAATCGCCGAGCTGCCAGACATGCTCGAAGATGAACTCGCGGCGCTCGCCGATCTCGTAGAGCTGATCGAGGATCGCGTCGCTCTCGTTCTGGCTGACGCCTTCGATGCGCGTCGTCATCAGCCGGTCGACGAACAGCGTCTTTCGCCCGGTATCGGGGTGCGTGATGAAGATCGGGTGGGCGTGATGGGGAATGCCGCTGATGTCGCCTGACGAATTGGCCTGCTTTGAGCGATTGTATTCGTGGATGTGCAGCGCCGTCTTGCCCTTGAGCTTCTCTTTCAGCGCCGGCGGCACCGCCTCATAGGCCTTGTACATATTCGAGAACATCGTATTGCCGCCGCGCGACGGCAGTTCGAGCGCGTAGAGGAACGTGTATTTGTACGGCCGCGGCGTGTAGCCGGAATCGATGTGGAACCAGAACTCGCCCTCGCCGAAAGCGCCGATCGGCTTGCCGTCCACCTTGATGTTGCTGACCAGGAGCACCTTCTCGTTGTCCTGCTGGACGCCCTCGGTCCGGGCGCGCAGCGCCTCCGGGGCCTTCTTGCGGGTGCCGAGATCGCCGAAATAGGAGGCAAAGCGCAGCTGGTCGTCCTGCGAAACCTTTTGGCCGCGGAACACCAGCACCAGATGCTTGCCCCAGGCGTCCTTGATCGCCGCCACCTCGTGCGCCGACAGCGGCTTGGACAGATCGACCCCGCTGATTTCGGCGCCGCAGGCCGGCGACAACGGCGTGATCTCGATCTTGGAGGTGGCCCCGATCTTAGAGTTGGCCTCGATATCCATCGTGTCTTGCATGGGGCGCTTCCTCCACGTCCGGGCGTCGGCTTCACGCCGGCCGACTTGATGTAAGATGTACCGCGGCGAGGCCGGCCCCTCAAGAAGGCGGCAACGCCGAGCGGAGGAGACAGCCATGCGCAAAGTGATTGCACTCGCTCTCGCCGTGTTCGCCGCGGGCGTGCTCAATGCGCAGGCGCAAGGCTATCCGTCGCACGTCATCACCATCATCGTACCCTACCCGGCCGGCGGCCCGACGGACACCATCGCGCGCCTGTTGGCCGAGCGGATGCAGTCAGCGTTGGGCCAGACCATCATCGTCGAGAACGTCAGCGGCGCCGGCGGCGCCATCGGCGTCGGCCGCGTGGCGCACGCCGCGCCTGACGGCTACACGGTGAGCATCGGCCACGTGCAGACCCACGTCTTCAATCCGGCCATCATGAAGCTCGACTACGACGTGGTGAACGATTTCGAGCCGGTGTCGCTGATCGCCGACACGCCGATCTGGATCATCGCCAGAAAAACGCTGCCGGCCGACGACCTCAAAGGGCTCATCGCCTGGCTCAAGACACAGGACGGCAAGGCCACCATGGGCACGGTCGGGGTCGGCGGCCCGACCGACGTCGCCGGCCGCATTTTTGCCAAGGACACCGGCACGGCTTTTCAGATCGTGCCCTACCGCGGCGGCGCGCCGCTCGCCGAAGACCTGCTCGGCGGCCATATCGATTTCGACGTCGGCCAGGCGGCGGCGACGCTCACTTACGTGCAGAGCGGCGAGCTGAAGGCCTATGCGGTGCTGCAGCCCAAGCGCTGGTGGGCGGCGCCCAGCGTGCCGACGCTGGACGAGCTCGGCTTCCACGATATCGACGCCAGTTTCTGGCATGGCATCTGGGTGCCGAAGGGCACGCCGAAGGAAGTGATCGCGAAGCTCAACGCCGCCATCCGCACCGCGCTGGCCGATCCTGCCATCCAGGAGCGGTTCAAAAAGATCGGCCAGGAAATCTGGCCGGTTGAGGATCAAACGCCGGACGCGCTGGCGGCGAAGCAGAAGGCGGAAATCGCCCGCTGGACACCGGTCATCAAGGAGAGCGGCATCAAGGCCGAATGATAATCATGGGTGCGCTCGACCAACTCGAACCGATCGAAAAGGCCAGCAAGGATGCGCTCGCCGCGTTGCAGCTCGACCGCCTGAAGGCGACGCTGCATCAGGCTTACGACAAGGTGCCGCATTACAAGAAGAAGCTCGACGCCGCCGGCGTGCATCCCGCCGACCTGAAACAGCTTGCCGATCTCGCCAAATTTCCGTTCACCACCAAAGAGGACCTGCGGCAGAATTATCCGTTCGGCATGTTCGCGGTGCCGATGGCCGACATCGTGCGCATCCACGCCTCGAGCGGCACCACCGGCAAGCCGACCGTGGTCGGCTATACCAAGACCGACATCGACACCTGGTCGCTGTTGATGGCGCGCTCGATCCGCGCCGCCGGCGGCCGCTCCGCCGACAAGATCCACGTCGCTTACGGCTACGGTCTTTTCACTGGCGGGCTGGGTGCGCACTACGGCGGTGAGGCTTTGGGCGCGGCCGTCATTCCGGTCGGCGGCGGTTTTACCGAGCGGCAGGTCCAGCTGATCCGCGATTTTGCCCCCGACATCATCATGGTGACGCCGTCCTATATGCTGGCAATCGCCGACGAGTTCGAGCGCCAGGGATTTTCACCCGCCGACTGCAGCCTGCGGCTGGGCATTTTCGGCGCCGAGCCGTGGACCGAAACCATGCGCGGGGAAATCGAGCGGCGCATGGGCATCGTGGCGCTCGATCTCTACGGTCTGTCGGAAGTGATGGGCCCAGGCGTCGCGCAGGAATGCGCCGAGACGCGCGACGGGCTGACAGTCTGGGAGGATCACTTCTTCCCCGAGATCATCGATCCGGACACCGGCCGCGTGCTGCCGGACGGCGAAGTCGGTGAGCTGGTGTTCACCTCGCTGACCAAGGAAGCGATGCCGGTGATCCGCTATCGCACGCGCGATCTGACCCGGCTGATGCCGGGCACGGCGCGCACCATGCGCCGCATCGAGCGGGTCAAGGGCCGCAGCGACGACATGCTGATCATCCGCGGCGTCAACGTCTTTCCCTCGCAGATCGAAGCGGTGCTCGGCCGCGAGCCGCAGCTGGCGCCGCATTATGTCCTCGAGGTGAGCCGGCCGCACGTTCTCGACGAGCTCGATGTGCTGGTCGAGATGCGACCCGAGCTTGCCGGCAAATTGGGCGCCGACGACAATGCGGCGCTGGCGAAGCAGGCCGAGCATCTGATCAAGGCCTATGTCGGCGTCACCGCCACGGTGCGCGTGCTCGAGCCGGGCACGATCGAGCGTTCGCAAGGCAAAGCAAAACGCGTCATCGACCGGCGGGCGAAAAGCTGACATGCCGAATGAAATAGTGAAAGGATCGCCGCGATGAGTGTCGATACCGCCATGCCTGCGGCCGAACTGCAGTCCGCCGGCCTCGATCAGCGAGCGGTCGCCGAGTGGATCGCAGCTGCGCCAAAGCGCACCGGCGACTACTTCGTCGATCGGCCGCGCTATTCGCGCTACTGGCAACTCGGCGCCGATCTGCTCGGCCGCCTGCCGAACAAGCCGACGCGCAGTGTTGGCGAGGCGCGCGCGGCGCAGTCCATCCTCGCCGCCGCACGCGAGCAGCGCGAACATTTCCTCGCCGCCCACGCCGAGACGCTCTACGACGAGCTGACGCACCAACGCTCGCGATTCATTCGCTTGGAAGATTTGGTCTTCGCCGCCGCCATGGCCGTCCCCGGCCTGACGCCGACCGCCGCCCAAGTCGCGGCCGAGGCCGAGCACCTGCAAGGCGAAAAGGACGGCGTCGAGATCGACCAGGGCATTTTCCTTGCCCATGTGCTCGCCAGCGAAACCGCCGGCCGGCATCTGTGCCATGCCATGCTATTGCCGCGGCGAGACACGGCCGAGCAATTGCAAAAATTCGCCACCGACGGCTGCATCGATTTCGGCAAGGTTTTGCTCGAGCGGCGCGGCAAGGCGGCGATCGTGACGTCGAAGAACGAGCGCTTTCTCAATGCCGAGGACGACACCACGCTCGATGCCATGGAGACCGCGGTCGACGTCGCCATCCTCGATGCCAAGAGCGACATTGCCGTGCTGCGCGGCGGCGAGGTCGAGCATCCAAAGTATCGCGGCAAAAAACTGTTCGGCGCCGGCATCAACCTGACGCATCTTTATCGCGGCCAGATTCCGTTTGTCTGGTTCCTCAGGCGCGACCTCGGCTTCGTGCACAAATTCTTCCGCGGCGTGGCGCGGCCGGAACTGTTGCCTGACGACGTGCACGGCACCGCAATCGAGAAGCCATGGATCGCCGCGGTCGAGGGCTTTGCCATCGGCGGCCACTGCCAAATCCTGCTGACCATGGATTACGTGCTCGCCGCCGCCGACGCTTTCATGACGTTGCCGGCGCGCAAGGAAGGCATCATTCCGGGTGCGGCGAACCTGCGCCTGCCACGCTTCACCGGCGACCGCATCGCCCGCCAAGCCATCCAATATGAGCGCAAGCTCGTCTGCGACAGCCCCGAAGGCCGCCTGATCTGCGATGAGATCGCTCCGGCCGCCGAGATGGACGCGGCCCTCGATCGCGTCATCGCCGGGCTGACCAGTTCCGGCGCGGTCAGCGCCACCTCGAACCGCCGCGCGCTGCGCATCGGGCAGGAAACGCTCGACACATTCCGGATGTATTTTTCCGCTTACGCTCGCGACCAGGCCTATTGCCATTTCAGTCCCGCGCTGATCGCGAATCTCGAGCGCGAGTGGAACGCGCATAACAGGAAGGTCTGAAACTCGCGCGATCGTTTCAAAACGTGGCGAGAACCCCTGCGTACCAATTCAATCGGTCCGTCTCGTCAGCATTCTGGATGCCGCGACCCAAATAGCCCAGAAGGTGAAATGTATCGTTCAGATCGCAATGGATTCCGGCGCCGACTGACGTCGTGGCTTCACCGCCTTTGGTGTCCGCCGTCTGGTGAAAGATTTCCAAGCCCACTTGCAAGTCAGGAGCAATTTGACGCGTTACGACCAACCCGGCCTGGCAAAAGTCTTGAGAATTGCCGCCGCGATTGATCTCGCAGCCACCGCCGCCGAACGCCGACCATGGGCCCCAATCCTTCTGCATCCAGATCGGCAGCAGATACGAAGCGTGCGGCTCGCCGACATTGGCGACGCCGCTCGGCAGAAACACCCTGGGAAAGACCGCAACATCCAAGCCGAAATTCTGTTGCGTCAGGAAACGGTATTTCGCGGCGAGTTCGACATTGCCGAAGCCGCCGACCGGCGGACCGCCGTCGGGCACACTATAGGCCGCCGGCACCGTGGCCGTGAGCTGCAGGTTCGGCGCGCCGCCGTAATTGATGTCGACGCCCGCTTCGCCGCTGGTGTCACCGCGCATGGCGGTGCCGTTGGTGAACGTGTATATCTCGAAGTGCTTGTAATCGGTCGGTTCCGGATCGTCCGTCAGATATGGCGGCCCCGCCATTGCCGGAGTCATGCCCAACAATAGCGTTCCACAAACGCACACTCGAACCGCAGTAGATATCACGGTCGACCTCCACCCCGAGGACAGGTTACCAGATTGCCATTCGCCGCGCTGCGGCTAATCCTCATGACGTCGCCGGCCACGACCGTCGAGATCAAGGAGTCAATGCAAGATGACAGGTTCCGTCGCACGGATCGCGAGCAAGGTTCCCGAAGTCTCGCTGGTCTTCTGGATCATCAAGATTGCCGCGACGACGCTCGGCGAAACCGGCGGCGATACCGTCACGATGACGCTGAACTGGGGTTATCTTCTCGGCACGGCGCTGTTTCTCACGCTGCTGGTCGCGCTTGTGCTCTGCCAGATCGCCGCGAAAAAATTCCATCCGTTCCTGTATTGGGCGACGATCGTCGCCTCGACCACGGCCGGCACCACCATGGCCGACTTTGCGGACCGGTCGCTCGGCATCGGCTATGCCGGCGGATCGTCGCTGCTGTTCGCCTGCCTCGTCGCCACGCTCGGCGCATGGTACTGGTCGCAAGGCTCCATATCGGTCGCCACCGTCAACACGCCGAAGGTGGAAGCGTTTTACTGGATCGCCATCACCTTCTCGCAGACGCTCGGCACCGCGCTCGGCGACTGGATGGCCGACGGCATGGGATATGAACACGGCGCCTTTGTGTTTGCCGCCGGGCTGGCGCTACTCGCGGCGACCTATTTCTTCACCAGCATCTCGCGGGTCTTCTTGTTCTGGGCCGCCTTCATCCTGACGCGGCCGCTCGGCGCTTCGGTCGGCGATTTCCTCGACAAGCCGGTCAGCGACGGCGGCCTGGCGTTCAGCCGCCCGATCGCGTCTGCGATCATCGCGGCGTTCATCGTCCTTTGCATCCTCGTTTTGCCGCAACGAGCCGGACACCATCCCGGCGCAGCCGAGACGGCAACTTAGCGGCCGAGCGTTCAGACCACTTGCCGCAGGAACGTGCGCTCTTCCGAAACGATGAAGCGCTCCGTTTGCGCCAGCGCAAAATTGGCGGCGCCTGCACTGTCGGACTTAAGTCGCGCCCGGTAGGCCTCGTAGGCCGCCAGGCTCGCGAACGAGATCAGTCCATAAGCGATATTATCGGTGCCCTCGTGCGGCATCCAATAGCCGACGACCTCGCCGCCACATTGCGGAATGATTTTCAGCCAATTGCGCGCGTAAGCTTCAAAACCGTCGCGCTTATAAGGATCGAGCTGATAGCGAATGAACACGGTGATGGTCATCGCAGTCTCCTGTCGGTTAACAGCCGCATTATGCCGCAACGGAATGCCGCAATGCTTCGGCGGATATCGTAGTTTGAAATCGTAGGGAAGAGAGCCAAGCGTAAAACGGCCCAGCAGGAGCGCGTCAATCTGCATCATTAAATTGAGCGCAGACTTCTGATCTATCAAATCGGCCAGCCAGAATATAGAAATCACAAAATCGCGTGATGTGACGGTCCCCGTAAATGTCACGATAGAAAACTACTCCCTCCGTCACAAAAGCTTTCTTATTTTTGTTGAAATCTTCTACGTCTTTGTCCGTCACATGTTTCATCGCCGCGCCCTGTATCGTCAAATCAATCTGCGATCCAATCACCTTTGAATTCGCGAGTTGATGTGAGTGATTCGAGACGTCGATAATATCTGTTGCTTGATCATTCTTGAACGGAAAATCGACAAATTGAAAACCCACAAAAAAGGTTACCTCGTTCGCTGGAGTCAGCCCAACATTCTTGATGGTATTTGTTTCACTCATCTCTTTTTGAAGAATTTCTGTGATCTCACGATTGGTAAAAACAATATAAGCACGAATTTGTTTTTTGGCCGCATCTGATGAATTGAGCAGCGCTGCCTTGGATATCTCGTTTGCCGCCTTTGCTGCTTCAGCTTGGTTATTCGCTGCCTTTACGGCGTCATTAGTTAACTCAATCTGGCGCTTAAGGTCTTGCTCTTGCTGCTCAGCAAAATTTCTTAGATCTCTTGTGGACAAGCCAAGCCAGATGGACGCGGCCATCGTTACGGCTGTCGCGACAGCTAAGAAAAAGGTATACCTAGCAAGACGACCTGTGTACTTATTTAGAATCTCGGCATCACGCTCTGCAGTATTGTCAGATCGCAACATTGCCCGCGCCTTTATTCCTTGCCGTCAAAAATTTGAGTAGCTGAATGGGTATTGACCGCAATGGTGGATTTCCAACTTTGCCCTCAACAACCTAAGAGAGTATAGTCTCATTCTCATACGAAGACAACAACTGCGCTTCGCCGCAGCCAGATCGTAAGGGCACATCGATCAACTTATGTGAGAAGCCGGTTAGCTAATCTGTCGAACGCTGATGATGTCGCTTCCTGCATTGAAAATACGCGTGACCGCTTCAGCAATCGGCTCGACCGCCACCGCCATATGATACGCGTTGGCATGCAGCAGCGATCCTCGGTCGCGCACGACAGCGACGTGGCCCTTCCAGAAAATTAAATCGCCGCGCTTGAGCGTTGCAGGATCGGCGGACACCGGCGTCCCCAAGGCCGCTTCCTGCATGTCGCTGTCGCGCGGGCATGCGACGCCGCACGCGGTCAGCGCGACCTGGACAAGACCTGAGCAGTCGAGACCGAGCGCGGTCTTGCCGCCCCACAGATAGGGCGTGCCGAGGAAGCGCTCGGCGACCGCGACGAAGTCGCTCTCGTTTTCGCCGAGCGGCGCAAGGTGCGTCGCCGGCACATAGGCGCCGGATGGCGTCACCGCCAGGCGATCCTCGATGCATGCGATGGCGAGACGCGCGCCGAGCGGCAGCGCTTCGAGCGGCGGCAGCTTGATCGACGGGCCGGGGAAGACAAGCGTGCGCAGCGCTGTCACTTTGTGCGTGGGTGGCGCGCCGGGCGGCGCCAGTGCGTTGTCCGGCAGCCAGCCGACGTAGCCGTCCGCGGCGAGCTGACCCCAGGCCCAGCCCTCCCCGTTCGTGTCGTAGATGGTGACGCGCTCGCCCTTGAGCGCCTCGGTTTCAAGCGATGCGTCCGGCCGCGGCTCGCGGCGCAGCGGCGCCTGCGGCTCGATGACTTCGCAGACGCGGCCTTCGACGTAACGCGCCGCTTGCACTTTGCCTTCGAGATGTTTTGCCGCCAGGTCGGCGCGGGCCGGCGTGAGGCGGGGATCGAAGGCGGGCATTTTTGTTTGCTCAGCCGTACCGGGCGGCGAGCAGCGCGTAGAGCGCCCGCGCCGTCTGGCAGTCGCCGCCTTCGGGCCGGCCCGGTTTGGCACTCGCCGACCAGGCGAACAGGTCGAAATGCAGCCAGGATTTGACGCTGACGAAGCGGCGCATGAACAGAGCCGCAGTGATGGCGCCGGCCTGACTGCCGCCGACATTATTGATGTCGGCGACTTTGGACTCCAGCATCACCTCGTAGGGCCGCCACAGCGGCAACCGCCACAGCGGGTCGTTCTCGGTGGCGGCGCAGCCCATCAGCTCATTCGCCAGCGCATCGTCGTCGGTGAAGAAGGCCGGCACGTCGGGGCCGAGCGCGACGCGCGCGGCGCCGGTCAGCGTGGCGAAATCGGCGATCAGCGCCGGCTTCTCCTCGTCGGCGAGCGCCAGCGCATCGGCGAGGATGAGCCGGCCTTCGGCGTCGGTATTGCCGATCTCGACCGTAATGCCTTTGCGCGACGTGTAGATATCGCGCGGGCGAAAGCTCCCGCCGGCGATGGAATTTTCCACCGCCGGGATGAGCACGCGCAGCCGCACCTTCAAGCCGCGCGCCATGATCATGTGCGCCAGCGCCAAAGCCGTCGCCGCGCCGCCCATGTCCTTCTTCATGTTGAGCATGCCGCTGTCGGGCTTGATGTCGAGACCGCCGGTATCGAAGCAGACGCCCTTGCCGACCAGCGTCACGCGCGGATGATTGCTGTCGCCCCACACCATGTCGATCAGTCGCGGCGCCGCCGTCGTTGCCGCGGCGCGGCCGACGGCGTGGATCAAGGGGAAATTCTGCGCCAGCAGGTCGTCGCCGACGATGGCGCGGATTTCGGCGTTGTGACTGGCCGCGAGCTTCCGCGCCGCCGCTTCGAGGTCCGCCGGCCCCATGTCGTTGGCCGGCGTGTTGATGAGGTCGCGCGCCAGCGTCACGGCTTCGGCAGTGTGCGAAAGCTCGTCGCGGTCGAGGCTTTGCGACAGTTCGAGCTTGACCTGGTGGCCTTCTGATTTGCGGTAACGCGTAAAACGATATGAGCCGAGCGCCACGGCGAGCGCGGCGAGCCGCGCATCGTGCGGCTCGTTGGCGAAGCGGTAGACGCCGTCCGGCAACAGCTGTGGCAGGCGGCCGGGCAGGAACAGATCCTTCACGTCGCCGTTCGCCTCGATTCCGAACAGCACGCCGCCGAGACCGGTCTTTCCTGGCAGCAGCAGATGGCGCCCGGCCTTGGGCTCAAAACCCGCCGCGTCGGCAAAGGCGCGCGCCTCGGCCTCAAGGCGAGCGCGCACTTCGGGATAAGTCGTCGCCGTGACGAACCAGATCGGGACCGCGTCCGCCGTCCCCTGCGCAACGAAGATGGAGTACATGCGTCCTGCTACCACGCCGCTTCCCGATCTGTCATGCCCCGCGATGACGGGCGCGTTCGTCTGCGCGGCGGATCAGATGCGCGCTACGCGAGCTTCGGGGGAGGAGGTGTTTTGCGCCCGGCTGTGGCGCACGCCGTAAAGCCAATAGACCGCAAGCCCGATCAGCAGCCACAGCCCGAAGCGCAGCCAGGTGTCGAGCGGCAGCCCGAGCATCAGCAGCAAAGCTGACGCCGCGCCGAGCGGCGCCACGACATATACGGCGGGCGTCCGAAACGGCCGCGGTGCGGCCGGCTCGCGGATACGCAGCACGAGGACGCCGACACAGACGACGGCGAATGCGAACAGCGTGCCGATGCTGACCAGTTCGCCGACCAGGCCGATCGGCAACAATCCGGCGAGGACAGTCACGACGCTGCCGGTGATCAACGTGGTGACGTGAGGCGTGCGAAAACGCGGATGCACCTTGGCGGCGACCGGCGGCAACAGGCCGTCACGCGCCATCGCATAGACGATGCGCGGCTGGCCCAGAATGCCGACCAGGATCACGGAGGTCAGACCGAGGATGATGCCAAGCTTCATGATCGGCGCCAGCCATTTCAGCCCGATCGCATTGATGCCGACGGCGATCGGATCGGGGACGTTAAGCCGGTCGTAGGGGACGATGCCGGTCAGCACGAGACCGACGGCGAGATAGAGAACGGTGCACAGCGCCAGCGACCCAAGAATGCCGATCGGCATGTCGCGCTTCGGATTTTTCGCCTCCTGCGCGGTCGTCGAGACGGCGTCGAAGCCGATATAGGCGAAGAACACCACGGCGGCGCCGCGCACCACGCCGCTCCATCCGAACTGGCCGAAGCCGGCATTGGGCGGAATGAAATGCCCCTCCGGGTTGCTCGCCGTCACCCAATTCGCGGTGCTGAAATGTGACGTGGCCGCGACAATGAACAACAGGACGATCGCAAGCTTGATGGCGACGATGACATTGTTGACCCGCGCCGACTCGTGGATGCCGATCACCACCACCGCCGTCACGCCGGCGACGACGAGCATTGCCGGCACATTGAGGATCGTGCCGGTGATCTGCCACGCGCCATGGGTGGCGTCGTAGGTTAGCGGCGCGCCCGCAAAGGCGGCAGGCACGGCAATGCCGAGATCGTTCAGGAAGCTCACCACATAGCCTGACCAGCCGATCGCGACCGTGGCGGCGCCGAGGGCGTATTCGAAGATCAGGTCCCAGCCAACGACCCAGGCGACGAACTCGCCCATCGTCGCATAGGCATAGGTATAGGCACTGCCGGCGACCGGGACGGTCGAGGCCATCTCGGCGTAACACAGCCCGGCGCAGGCACAAGCAAACCCCGCGAGCACGAACGAGAGCGTGATCGCCGGGCCGGCATTGGCCGCGGCGGCGTGTCCGGTCAGCACGAAAATGCCGGCACCGACGATGTCGCCGACGCCGAGCGACACCAGGGTGAGAGCCGAGAGACTGCGCTTGAGCGGCACGCCGTCGTGCGCGGTCAACTGCTGGACTTCGGCCGCTTCGGCTTGGGCCTGCAGGCTGGCAACCGATTTGCGGACAAAATAATTGGTCATCGCAATGATCGTGGTGAGCGGACGACAACGACTGAAAACAAACTAAGTTTCACCGCGCGGTTCAGAATTGCAGTCCTATACTCGCGACCCCGCTGTTGCAGGCACGCCTTTCTCTCCGAAAACGGAAGATTGGACCCGCGGCTAACGCGTCGCCGTCTTCTTCACATAGGGCCCGAGCTTCTGCGACGCCTCGTGCACATAGCTGAGATCGACCACGTCCTCGACCTTCACCGAGCCATCAATCTGTTTGCTGTCCTTGAAGAACTGCCAGAACATCTGCAGCGACGGCATGTCGAGCTGGCCGTCCGGATCGACCGCCTGAGAGACGATGTCGCGGTGTACCGCCGGATCCTTGATGAAGGAGTACTCGGTGAGGATCTTGATCACTTGGTCGGCATTCGGCCCGGCGATGTGCCCGTCTTTCAATGCGTCATTGTAAAAGCGCATCGCCTTGACCAGCGCCACCATGAATTTCTTGGCGTTGTCGGGCTGGTCCTGGGCGAATTTTGGGCTGTAGAAGACCACCGCGGTCTGGCAGTTCGGGATCACCTCGTCGATGCCGACGACCTTCTTCGCAGTGCCCGATTTGAGCAGTTCGGTGGTCGTCGGCTCAACCGTGAGGCTCGCATCGATCCCTTTGTTGGCGTAGGCGGCGATCTGATTGGGAAAGCCGAGAAAGACCGGATCGATATCGGCGTAGGTCAATCCGTTCTTCACGAGCGCGTAGTTCATGATCGCATTTTCGCTGTTGCCGTTGGCTGACATCGCGACTTTCAGACCCTTGAAATCCTTGACGCTCTTGATCTGGCCGCTGTCGACCAGATCGGTGCGCGCCAGGATCGCCTCGAAGCCGTAGCCCGGGGCGTTGCGCGCCTTGTCCGAGACGACTTTGATGTTGATGCCGCGCTTGACCGCGTTGTAGAGCCCAGCCGAGGTGGCGCCCGAGCCGACGTCGACTTCACCGGAGCCCAGCGACGGGATCATCTTCGCCGCCGAATTGAAGCGGATGAAATTCACCTTCAGTCCCTGTTCGGCGTAGTAGCCCAGCGCGTCGGCGATGAAGAGTGGGGCGTCGCTCGAGGCGCCGATGGTGCCGATGGTCAGCTCCTGGGCGTGGACGCGGCCGGCGAGGCCGAGAGTTGCGGCGACGCTGAGCCCGACGACGAACCAACGGCGAATATTCTGCATCGGAGCCATGTGCTCCCCCTCGCTATTTGCAAACCGGCGGCACGAACCTTAGCACGCAGCGCCAAGCGCCGCCTGCGGCATGGCTGCGCGGCGAACGCTCACAACCACGGCATGAGGGAGGCGTGGATCACATCCGGCACGCCCTCCCCGCCCACCGATTTGATGGCGCGGTCGACGTCGTTGAGGCCGAAGCGGTGGGTGGTGACCAGTTCCAGCGGAAAGCGTTTTGAGGCGAGCTGCGCCAACGCCAGCTCGCAGGCCTTGTAGGAGTGGCCGCGCGCGCTCTTCATGGTGATGAATTTCACCGTGAATTTTTCCAGCGGAAAATTCGGGAATTGCGCCATTTCGCCTTGCGCGACGATAATCCCACCCTTGCGCTTGAGCGCCTCGATGCCGAGCAGAATGGGAATAGTCCCGGCGCCGGCGGTGCAGTCGAGCGCGACGTCGACGCCCTTGCCGCCGGTGATCTGCATGATGCGTTCGAGCGGGTCTTCCTTCTGCACGTCGATGACGTGATCGGCGCCGAGCTTTTTGGCGACGTCCATGCGCGCTTTGTCCTTCGACGTGCCGGTGACGATGATCAGCGAGGCACCGGCCTGCTTGCAGATCACGGTCTGCGACAGGCCCTGCTGGCCGGGGCCCTGGATCAGCACCGTCGAGTTGTAGCCGACGCCGCCGTCGAACAGCGACCATTCGACGCCGTTCGCCATCGGCGTCACGAGGCCGGCGAGCTCGGCGGACACGCCCTTGGGCACGTGATGCAGCACGGCGTTCCACGGCAGGTACATGTATTGCGCGAAACCGCCCCAAAGGTGCGGCGGCTTTTCGTCCGACGTATAGCCGTAGCGGATGGCGTCGGGATTGGTGCGCCAGTTGGTGTTCTCGCAATGGCGATACTGGCCGGCGTGGCACCATTCGCACTTGCCGCATGACACGTAGTGCTCGACAAAGACGAGGTCGCCCTCTTTGAATCCCTTGCGAGACGTGAACTCGCGGCCGGCCTTGGCGATGGTGCCGATGTTCTCGTGGCCCATGATGGTGGGCTTGTTGTTCGGCGGATGCTTGTAGAGCTTGACGTCGGTGCCGCAGATGCCGCCGACCTCCATCTTCATCAGCGCCGCGTCCTCCGGGATGTCGGGCATCGGATATTCGCGGATCTCGGTCTTGCTCGGCCCGGTGCGCACCGCCGCTAGGACTTTTTCAGCCACTTTCGCTCCTTTTTGTCGTCATGCCCGGCCTTGTTCCGGCCATCCACGACTTCACTTTGTGGGTTAAAATAGTGAGCCGTGGATGCCCGGCACAAGGCCGGGCATGACGATATAGGTCGCGATGCTTGGCTTCGGCAAGAAGAGCCCGGGAGATGGCGCCGCGGCCCACCGGCTGCGCGACTGGACGCGCGCGCGCTTTGCGCTCACCGACGACGAGACGGTCATGGTGTCGGAGGTGGCCTGCAACGTTCCCGGCTGCCCGCCGATCGAAACCCACCTGGTGTTCTGGACCGCCGCCGGACGGCATCACTTCAAGATCTTCAAGCCGCTCGCCGACGTAGTCGAGGACGACCTGCCGCCGGCCTTCATGAAGAAGGCGTTGGTCGCGCTCGAAGGCGTTGATTGCGAGTGCTGCTAGCGTGGGAAATTCTGTGTCGCTCGCGGTGTAAAGGGAAGCTTCATCGATCGAAGCGACGAAACGCTGCTTCCACTTGGGCATCGCTGGCGAATTCGCGGCGCTTGGCCTGCGCAAGACCCTCAAGGACTGCCGGCAGGTGCGCGGCGTCGACCGCCTCGGGCTCGCCGTCACTCGCCACGAGCCGCAGCATGGCGCGAGCGATCTCGTCCTGGGTGTCAGGCGACAAACGGCTTACCGCTTCGAGGGCACGCTCAAGGAGTTTGGTCATAGATAAAGAATATTTGCTTTCCTGCGCGATGTCACGGCCGCCAAGAACGGTCTAGAGGCCCACCGCGGCGAGCGCGTCGGCCTGACGCTTGGCGACGCGATCCATGGAGAAACGCTCGATCGCCTCGTTGAACAGGCGATAAAAATTCAGCTCGGCGCGCAGGTGCAGGAACACGGCGCCGAGGCCGATCGCGGCGCGGTCCATGAACACGAATTCGCGCGGCACCGTCACCGGGCCTTTCTGCTTGAGCGCCTGGTGCACGCGGAACGCTTCGCGCCGGCCGTATTCCGACGGCTTCACGCCATCGGCGATGCTGCGCACGCGGTCGTCGAGCAACGGCGCATAGATGAAGCGCGCCCAGATGTTGAGCGTATCGATGAGATCGCGCGACAGCCTGCGAAAGCCCCAGGTCTCGTAGGCATGGACGACGAGATCGTCATCGCCGCGCAACAGCCCATGATAGAGATCGACGACGCCGCGGACGAATTTCGGCGGGAAAATGCGGATGCAGCCGTAGTCGAGCAGGTTGATGCCGGCGGGGGCGCCATCGCGCGCGAAGACCGTGTAGTTGCCGAGATGCGGATCGCCGTGGATGACGCCGAAACGGCTGAACGGAAACCACCACGCGGTGAACATGGCGGTCGCCAACGCGTTGCGAATTTCGAGCGGATCGTTCCTGTGGGTCAGCATTTTGCTGCCGTCGAGCCAATCGAGCGTGAGCAGCCGTCCGGTCGACAGTTCCGGCCACGCGCGCGGCACGCGGACGATGTCGACGCCGTCGAGCATGGCGCGGTAGAGCGCCGCGTGCTTGGCTTCGCGGCGGTAATCCAATTCCTCGCGCACCCGCGCGCCGACTTCCTTACCGATTTCGCTGGTGTCGATGGCCGAATCGAGCCGCCGTCGAATCGCGAGCAGCCACTGTAATTGCTGCAGATCGGCTTCGACCGCGGACTGCATGTCGGGATATTGCAGCTTGCAGGCCAGCATTGCGCCGTCGAGCGAGCGGGCGCGATGCACCTGGCCGAGCGACGCTGCCGCGGCGGGATGATGCTCAAAGCTTGCAAACCGCTTCTCCCAGTCGGTGCCGAGCTCGGCCATCATGCGGCGCTTGACGAAGGCCCAGCCCATGGGCGGCGCTTCGCTCTGCAGCTTCTGCAGTTCGGCGGCGTATTCCGGCGGCAACAGATCGGGAATGGTCGCCATCAGCTGGGCGACCTTCATCAGCGGCCCTTTGAGCCGCCCGAGCGCCGAAGACAACGCGCTGGCGTCGCCCGCGCGATCCGGCGCGCCGCCGATGAGCCGCCTGCCGGCATAGCGCGCCGCCACGCCGCCGACATTGGCGCCGACCCGCGCATAGCGCGCGGCGCGGGCGGAGAGGCGGTTCTTTTCGCGGTCGGGTTTTTCTTGTTTCGCCATCACGCCTTTGGCCAGTTGTCGCGAATCCAGCGCGCGAGACTCTCTTCGCTCACTTCTCCGGCGGCGAGCGATATTATCATTGCAGTGGCATGCGCCTGTTCGGGAGCAAATCTCACGCCGTTTTTGCGCAAAAAGATCATCATGCTCATGAACGCGATCCGCTTATTACCATCAACGAACGCGTGGTTCCTGGCCAAGCCAAATGCATAGGCCGCGGCGAGTTCCGGGAGCTCACTTTGCTCGTATTGCCATTTGTTAATGGGACGCTCGATGGCAGAGCGCAACAGTCCATCATCGCGCAAGCCCGCCGCTCCGCCAAAGCGACGCAACTGGCGGCTATGAATCGCAATGACCTGATCGTGGGTCAGCCACTTCGGTTCTGATACCATCCGACGCTTCAATCATTTTGCCAGCGTCGCCAGGGTATCGCGGTATTCCTCCATGAGCTCGTCAGCCGCCTCCATGGTGGCCTCGAAGTCCGGGTCGTAGGGAAGCAACTGGAGTCCACCGCCCGCAAGTTCCGTAACGTGAAAGTTCTGACCCCGTTTGATGTCGAGCCTTTGCATCAGTTCGCGGGGCAGAATGAACCCGTCAGAATTGCCAATTCGCTTGACTTCCAGCTTCATGGTTGCCTCGCTCGTATTACAATTCGTATAACGCGTTACGGGCGCCAGTTCAACAGCCGTTTTACAGATGGCAAGTCTTTGTTAGCCCAAGCTTTCCAGTTCCGCAATCATCCGCTCTATCACCCCCAGCCCGCCCTGCCAGAACGCCGGATCGCGCGCGTTAAGCCCGAACGGCGCCAAGAGCTCGGCATAGGGCTTGGTGCCGCCGGCCGAGAGCATGGCGAGGTAGCGTTCGACAAAGCCCTCATTGGCGTGCTCGTAAACCGCATAGAGCGAGTTCACCAGGCAGTCGCCGAACGCATAGGCGTAGACATAAAACGGCGTATGGATGAAATGGGGAATGTAGACCCAGAACGTCTCGTAGCCGGGCTTTAGCTCGATCGCGGGACCGAGGCTCTCGCGCTGCACGTCGAGCCATAATTCGCCGATGCGCTCGGCGGTCAATTCGCCACTCTTGCGCTCGGTGTGGACGGCGCGCTCGAAGGTATAGAACGCGATCTGCCGCACCACGGTGTTGATCATGTCCTCGACCTTGGCGGCGAGCATGGCCTTGCGCTCTTTGCCGTCGCGCGTGCCGGCGAGCAGTTTCTTGAAGGTGAGCATCTCGCCGAACACGCTCGCGGTCTCCGCCAGGGTCAGCGGCGTCGGCGCCATCAGCGCGCCGTTCGGCGCCGCCAGCACCTGATGCACGCCGTGGCCAAGCTCGTGCGCCAATGTCATCACGTCGCGCGGCTTGCCCTGGTAATTGAGCAGCACGAAAGGATGCGCCGACGGCGTCGTCGAGTGCGAGAACGCGCCGGGCGCCTTGCCCGGCCGCACCGGCGCGTCGATCCAGCGCTCGGCAAAAAATCGCTCGGCGATAGCCGCCATTTTCGGCGAGAATGCGCCATAGGCGGTGAGCACCGTATCCTTAGCCTCGGCCCAGCCGATGGTGCGGGTCGAGGCTTGCGGCAACGGCGCGTTGCGGTCCCATTGCGGCAGCCGCTTCTTGCCGAACCATTTGGCCTTGAGCGCGTAATAGCGGTGCGACAATTGCGGATAGGCGGCGCGCACGGCAGCGACCAGCGCATCGACCACTTCGCGCTCCACCCGGTTCGACAGATGCCGCTCGTCGGCGATATCGGCAAAGCCGCGCCAGCGGTCGGAGATTTCCTTGTCCTTGGCCAGCGTGTTCAGGATCAGCGCGAACTGCGCCACGTTGTCCTTGAACGTGTGCGCGAGCGCAACCGCGGCGCTTTTGCGCTTTGCGCCGTCGCGGTCCTGCATGAAATTCAGCGTCGGCTCGATGGCGAGCGTCTTGCCCGCCACCTTGAACCGCAGGTTGGCGATGGTGGCGTCGAACTGGCGGTTCCACGCGGTGTACGCCGTCATCGATTTTTCGTGGAACAATTGCTCGACGCGATCTTCGAGCTGGTACGGCCGATAGCGGCGCACGTCCTCGAGCCACGGCCGGTAATGGCCGAGCACGGGATCGGCCAGCGCCGCTTCGAGTTGCGCGTCGTCGATGCGGTTGAGTTCGAGCTCGAAGAACAACAGGTGCGTCGAGGCGGCGGTCATCCGCTCCTGCATGTCGCCATAAAATTTTGTGCGTGCCGGATCGACCGTATCGCCCTCATGGATGAGCACCGCATAGGAGCCGAGCCGGCTCATGCGATCGCTGATCGCCTCATAGCGCCGCACCGCTTCGCCGAGCGCGGCGCCGCCTTGCGGCGCGGTGGCGAGCACCGCGAGCTTGCCCTTGTAATCCTGCTCGAAGGCCAGGCAGTCGGCATCGGTGCGGTCGAGATCGTGCTTGATGGCGGGATCGTCGAGGCCGCCATAGAGCGCGCTGAGGTCCCATTCGGGCAGCGCGCCGAGCCGCGTTGCGCCGGCTTTCGATTTTTTAATGGCTTTTCGCAAGACTTTTGGCATGCGCTTGAGTGGCCCCACCGGCCCTCATTTGGCGCGGGTTTCGCCCAATCGCAAGTGCCGTCTTGCCGCGCCGGACAAAAAATCCCACGCTGGCCGCGATGCACTTTGCGCCCGCTTCGTCGCGTCCAATCCCGGCGCATTGAGCGGCCGCCTCGCGCCCTCTAACATGATCGTCCGGGTTCGGCTTCCGGCCACAGACGAGGCACCGATGTTCGGCTGGTTTCAAGCGCTGATGCCCAGGGAAGAGCGTTTCTTCGACCTCTTCACGCGGCACGCCACCATCGTCGTCGCCGGCGCCGAAGCGTTGCGGGGTTTGCTCCAGGGCGGCGACGGCATCGAGGGCTACTGCAAGCAGATTTTCGAGCGCGAGGCGGAAGCCGACGAAATCACCCGCCAGGTCTTGACCGCGGTGCGGCGTACCTTCGTCACGCCGTTCGATCGCACCGACATCCAGGACCTGATCTCCTCGATGGACGATTCCATCGACCAGATGAACAAGACCGCAAAGATCATCGACCTGTTCGAGGTCAGAAGCTTTGAGCCGCAGATGCGGGAGATGGGCGACATCATCGTACAGGCGGCGAACCTGGTGCTCGAAGCGGTGCCGCTTCTGAGCGCGATCGGCACCAATGCGGGGCGGCTCAATACTTTGACCGCAAAAATCATCGCCATCGAAGAACAGGCCGACAATGTCTGCGATCAAGGCCTCAAGGCGCTGTTCCTGGCCAATCGCCGGAGCAATCCGCAAAGCAATCCACAAGACAATGCGATGAGCTTCATCGTCGGCTCCGAGCTCTACGACCATCTGGAAAAAGTCGTCGACCGTTTCGAGGACGTCTCGAACGAAATCAATTCAATCGTCATCGATCAGCTTTGACGAGCGCATGGCGCCATGACCGCCCTCCTGAGCCTGCCCGTGCTGATCGGCCTGATCGCGGTGGCGCTGGCGTTTGACCTGCTCAACGGGCTGCACGATACCGCCAATTCGATCGCCACCATCGTCTCGACCCGCATGCTGCGGCCGCGCTACGCGGTGGTGTGGGCGGCGTTTTTCAATTTCATCGCCTTCCTGTTGTTCGGCGTGCACGTGGCGCGCACCATCGGCGTCGGCATCGTCTCGGCGGACGTGATGGACGCACGCGTCATTTTCGGCGCGCTGATGGGCGCGATTTCCTGGAATCTCATCACTTGGTGGGGCGGTATTCCGTCTTCGAGCTCGCATGCGCTGATCGGCGGGCTGGTGGGGGCCGGCGTGACCAAAGCCGGCCTTGCCTCAATTGTATGGCCCGGCTTGCTGACCACCAGCGCCTTCATCGTGCTGTCGCCGCTGCTCGGCTTTTTTCTCGCGCTGTTTTTGGTGCTGGCGGTATCGTGGGCTTTCGTGCGCGCCAATCCGCGGGCGGTGGAGGGCACCTTCAAGTGGCTGCAATTCGCCGCCGCCTCGGCGATCTCGCTCGGTCACGGCGGCAACGACGCACAGAAGACCATGGGCATCATCGCCGTGCTGTTGTTTTCGCAAGGCAAGCTCGGCGCCGATTTCTATGTGCCGTTCTGGGTGGTGATCACCTGCCAGGCCGCCATGGGGCTCGGCACGCTGATCGGCGGCTGGCGCATCGTCAACACGGTCGGCTCGAAGATCACCCGCATGACGCCGGTACAGGGCTGCTGCGCCTCGGCCGGCGGCGCCATCATGCTGTTTGCCGCGACCTATCTCGGCATTCCGGTCTCGACCACGCACACGGTGACCGGGTCAATTATCGGCGTCGGCGCGGCGCGCAAGGCCTCGGCGGTGCGCTGGAATATCGCGACCAATATCGTGATCGCATGGATCGTCACCATTCCGGCCTCGGCATTGATGGCGGTTTTGTTCTATAGTCTGTCCGGGCTCTTCCGATGACCGTGATTTCGGCGATGCAAAGCGGCGAGCGATGACAACTGCGCTGACCTCAAAAATCTACGACGTCGACGATTTCGCCGCGGCGCAGGAGTTTTATCACGCCAACGGCTGGACCGACGGCCTACCCGTGGTGCCGCCGACCGAGGACGCGGTCGCCGCTTGCCTGGAATGGGCGCTGATGCCGCCGGACATGCTCATCGGCATCGAGCCGGTGCGCGAGCAGCCGATCACCGCGGAGAAACTCGCCATCAATGCGGTGATGGCCGGCTGCCTGCCGATGCACTTTCCCATCGTCGCCACCGCCTGGCAGGCGATGATGAAGGAAGAGTTTCTGATGCACGGTGTGACGTCGAGCACCGGCGGCGCCGCCGTCCTTGTCGTCATCAATGGACCGATCCGCCGCGAAATCGGCGCCAATGCCACCTTCAACACGCTCGGCAACAGCGACCGCTCAACCGCCGTGATCGGCCGCGCGCTCCGCCTCGCGCTGATCAATCTGCTCGACGCGCGTCCCGGCGGCATCGACCGCTCAACGCTCGGCCATCCCGGAAAATTCTCCTACTGCATCGCCGAGGACGAAGAGGACACCACGTGGCAACCGCTGTCGGTGGTGCGCGGCATCCCGGAAGGCCTCTCCGCCGTTACCGTGATGGGCGCCATGGCGCCGCGCCAGATCATGAATGAATGGACCAAGGAGCCGCGCGAGATCCTTGAAACTTTTGCCGCCGAGATGCGCGCCAACCAGCGCCACTATTCGATCTACGGCGGCAATTACGCCATCATCGTTCCGAAACAGCTGCGCGATCACATCCAGGACGCCGGCTGGACCAAGCGCGACATCGCCGAATTCATCTACGAACGCGCCCGCATCCGCCGCGCCGAATGGACCGACGTCGGCAAAGGCGCGGTGGTGCGCGACCGCGGCGAGACAGTGCACACCGCGCTCGCTTCGCCGGACGATCTCCTCGTCGTCGCAGCTGGCGGCCCAGCCGGCGGTTTCGGCGCCGTCATCGCGCCCTGGTTCGGCAGCAAGACCAAAGCGGTGACGGCCGCCATCGGCGCCTGCGTCGACTGCGAGCCGCCGAAGGGTTAGAGTATAAAAAGTGCCAGCGGAGCAAAGACCATGATCCTTCGCGTGTTCGATCCGACAAATGAAAGAAAGGCGGCCGGCGGCAAGCCCTCGCCGCGCCCAACTTCGCTCAAGGGCAAGACCATCGGCTTCATCTCCAATGGCAAAGAAGGCACGGCGGGCTATTTCGCCCATCTCGATCGCATGCTGCGCGAAGAATTCGCCGTCGCCGATGTGATCTTTCGGCGGAAGTCGAACTACAGCGCCCCGGCCGACGCCCATATCGTCGACGAAATCAAAAACTGGCAAGCCGTCGTCACCGGCGTCGGCGATTGAGGCAGCTGCTCATCGTGCAGTCTGCACGACTCCATCACGGCTGAACGGCACGGCGTCCCCGCTTTGGGGGTCATGACGGAACGTTTCGTCAGCGCCGCCGAGATGATGTGCCGGGTGCTCGGCATGCCCGGCTACAAGTTCGCTGTGATCGGCCACCCTATCAGCAATGCGTCGGATGAACAGCTTGCCGCCTATGCGCGGGCGACTGTCGAGCGGGCGCGGCATTTGTTGTTGCAGACTTAAGGCGCGCGTTTCGCGTGACGTTGCGGCCATGGCCATCGATCTGCAGGCGTGGGAACGCCATATCGCGTTGCCGGACGGACAGGCGGTTCACATTCGTCCGCTGCGGCCGGACGACGAGCCGCTCTACGGGCCGTTCTTCAAGGCCCTGACCGCGGACGACGTGCGTTTGCGTTTCTTCGGCCCGGTGAAAGAGTTCAGCCACGACTTTCTCACTCGCTTCATCCAGATCGACTACGCCAAGGCCATGGCCTTCATCGCGCTCGATGAGGCAACGGGCGCGATGCTCGGCGTCGCCCGCCTGCATGACAAAGCGGACGCGGCGGCCGGCGAATACGCCACCCTGATCCGCTCCGATCTCAAGAGCCACGGGCTGGGCTGGCAGTTGATGCAACTGATCATCGCCTACGCCCGCGCCAAGGGCCTGCGCACCATCGAAGGCCAAGTGCTGCGCGAAAACGAGCCGATGCTGCACATGTGCCGGGACCTTGGATTTGTGATCGGCGAAGATCCGGATGCGCCGTATGTCTGCAATGTGCGGCTGGCGCTGTAGCCCACCTCACATGGCGGTGCATAGGATCCCACAACGTCTCTAGCCTCCGACCTCAGCCTCAACGCGGGGTAGCACTTACCTGCACCCCGGGCGCGGAGCGCTGTTGACGAAAGAATCCGATGTTCTTATTTTGTTCGCAACCTTTGGAAGGACCTCTGATAGGGTGCAAGCCCTTATCTTAAGCCGCCGGCCACACATGTCGATCCGCGTCAACATCGCGAACCAAGTTCGCCAAACAACTGTACTGGCGTGGCGCCCACTGCTGCCGCTCTTCGAGGCGGTAATGAATTCCTTCCAAGCAATCAAGGAAGCCAAACTGCCTGCAAATAAGCCGGGCCGCATAACAATCGAAATCGTACGGCAAAGGGAGCAGCTCGACATCGATGTGCCTCCAATCAGTGGCTTCCGAATCACCGACAACGGAATCGGTCTTGACGACAACAACTACGATTCCTTCAACACCGCTTTTTCGGCGCATAAACTTTCCAGGGGAGGCAAGGGACTTGGGAGGTTCACTTGGCTAAAGGCCTTCGAACGCGCAAAAATAGAAAGCACGTTCCAAGATGATGACGGTCTTCATACACGGTCGTTTATCTTTGACGAGAACTACGATGTAGACGACAAACGGGGCCTACCAAAGCTCGCAACGCAGACCCATCCAGGAACAACTGTCGAACTCGTCAACCTGAAGCGCCTGTATCACGATCAATGCCCACGCTCGACCGAGGTTTTCATCCAGAAGCTCATTGAGCACTTCATACTCGTCTTCCTTGATGACGATTGCCCCTCGGTCACGGTGATCGACCTCGGTCAGCGCCATAATATCAACGACATTTTCGAAAGTGACTATAAGGCGTCAGCCTCCTCTCATTCATTTGAAATCAATAAATACAATTTCACGCTTCATGGATTTCGGCTTCCCACGTCGCGCGCAACGAAGCACAAACTTGTATACGCCGCCGATCAACGCTCCGTACAGAGTGACAAGCTCGCTGACTACCTTCCGAATCTAGCGAATCGACTCGAAGATGACGACGGAAAGCTCTTCTTCTATCTCGGGATCATACAAAGCGCGTATTTGACTGAGCACGTGAATATAAATCGTACCGACTTTGAATTCGGAGACCCCAATGACGCCGAGCTTGAGTTGCCACTGACGGAGCATCAACTAATTCCAAAGCCCGAAATTCGCAACAAAGCTCTTCCATTTGTTCAGGAAGACCTAAAAGATGTGATTGATACAATTAATTCGACAAAGCTTGATCGGATCACTCGCTATGTGCGCGAGCACGCCCCTCAATACCGCATTCTTCTCAAGGACGCCGACAAATTCTTAGATAAACTCACCCCCACGCCTACGCGCGCCGAAATGGAAGCCGCGCTTCATCGCGAGCTTTTCTTACGTGAGACTGAACTAAAAAAAGAAAGCACCCGCATAATCAAGGAGGCCGGCAAGATTACTGACTACGACGCCTACCACAGGGAATTCACTGCTTTCTTAGACAAATACAACGAGCTTGGCGTTTCCGCTCTGGCTCAATACGTGCAGCACCGTCGCATTATTCTCGATTTTCTTGAGCGCGCGATCAAGCTACCCGAGGACAAAAAGAACTATTCTCTCGAGAAGGTGGTACACCACCTCGTGTTCCCCATGAAGCATACATCAGAGGACATGCCCTCAAACGAGCAAAATCTTTGGATGATCGACGAACGGCTGACATATCATTCGTTCATCGCTTCCGATAAGCCCAATAAGTCCATTGCGGTCTTGGATTCGAGCGACAAGCAGCGCGGCGACATCGTAATTTTCGACGAAAGAATCATTTTTAGCGACGAGCGACCTGATGCGGGACATCCGCTCAATTCGATAATAGTGATTGAGTTCAAGCAACCAGGACGGAATAAGTACGCGCCCGACGAAAATCCCGTTTTGCAGGCGGCAAAAGTGATCAGCGCCATCCGCGAAGGGAAATACAAGCACAAGGGTCGAGCCATCCCGATCGCGAGTGCCGACATTCCGGCCATGATATTCGTCGTGGCGGATTTGACTCCGAAACTCAGGCAAGTGCTTATTGATTTCAGCGCGACGATGACCCCAGACAAGCAGGGCTTCTATGGCTATCACCCGAACCACAAGGTCTATTACGAGGTGATGGACTACACAAAGATGCTCAGCGACGCCACAAAGCGAAATCGCATCTTCTTCGACAAGCTAAATCTCGTCGACAATCGATAGAGCGATCATGGCCGGTTTGTGCCGGCCGACCACGTCTTCCTTCGACGCGCCAAGACGTGGATGCGGGGCATGAAGCCCGGCGTAACGAACCGAAACCCGCGAGACGCCTCCGCTTAACACCCCATTAAGCCTCCTGCCGCAAAGTGACCCGAAACGGCACAGCGTGCTGCAACGAAGCCGCGAGGGGACGAGTACATGGCCATCCTCATTGTCGATGACGATCCGGTGCAGTGCCGGCTCCTCGAAAACATGCTGCAGAAGTCCGGCTATGAAACCGTGGTGCTCGACAATGGCGATGCGGCGCTGACGTTGCTCGGCGGTGCCGATGGGGCGCGGATCGATTGCGTGATCCTTGATCTCGTCATGCCGAACCTCGACGGGCTCGGCGTGCTCGCGCGCTTGCGGCAAGCCTCGATCAATGTGCCGGTGATCGTGCAGACGGCGCATGGCGGCATCGACAATGTGGTGTCGGCGATGCGCGCCGGCGCCATCGATTTCGTGGTCAAGCCGGTCGGGGTCGAGCGGCTGCAGGTGAGCATCCGCAACGCGCTCAACACCAGCGCGCTCGAAGGCGAGCTCGCGCGCATCAAACACAGCCGCTCCGGCACGCTGGGCTTCAACGACATCGTCACCAAGTCGCCCGCCATGGCGGCGGTACTGCGCATGGCGGAGAAGGCGGCGGCGTCGACGATTCCGGTGCTGGTGTCGGGCGAGTCCGGCGTCGGCAAGGAATTGATCGCGCGCGCCATCCACGGATCGGGCGAGCGGCGCGCAAAGCCGTTCATCGCGGTGAATTGCGGCGCCATGCCGGAAAACCTCGTCGAGTCGATCCTGTTCGGCCACGAGAAGGGATCGTTCACCGGCGCCACCGAGCGCCATGTCGGAAAATTCGTCGAGGCGTCGGGCGGCACCTTGTTCCTCGACGAGGTCGGCGAGTTGCCGGCCGCCGCCCAGGTCAAGCTGTTGCGCGCCATCCAGGAGGGCGAGGTCGAGCCGGTCGGCGCCCGCAAAACCGTCAAGGTCGATGTCCGCATCGTCTCGGCCACCAATCGCGACCTGATCGCCGACGTCAAAGCCGGCCGCTTTCGCGAGGACCTGTTCTATCGCCTGCACGTCTTCCCGATCACGGTGCCGCCTTTGCGCGAGCGCCCCGCCGATATCTCGGCGCTCTGCCGGCATTTCCTGGCCCGCTTTGCCGCCGAAGAGGCCAAGCGCATCCGTCTGATCACGCCGGAGGCGCTGCGCGTGCTCGCGGCCTTCCCTTGGCCGGGCAATATCCGCCAGCTGGAAAACACCTTGTTCCGCGCCGTGGTGCTGGCCGAGGGCGACACCATCGGGCTTGCGGAATTTCCGCAGATTTCGGCACAGGTCCAGGTTTCGAATCACGGCGATACGCCAAACCACGTCGGCGAGCCGCTGGTGCCTGACTTCGATCAGCCGGTCGTACTGCCCGATCCGTTCGCGGACCATCCCGCCGCCGCCGCGGCCATGGCGCCCTCTGCCGCGGAAGACGCGCTGCCGCTGTTGGACGCCGCTGGCGAGGTGCGGCCGTTGGAAGAGTTAGAAGCGGAGCTCATTCGGTACGCCATTACCCACTATCGCGGCCAGATGTCGGAAGTGGCGCGGCGGCTGCAGATCGGCCGCTCCACCCTTTACCGCAAGCTCGAAGCGCTGGGGCTGAATACCGAACGGGAAGAAGCCGATAGCGAAGGCGTTGCAACAGAGCGACAGCCGCTGAAAATCGCATGAAGTGCCCGACTATTCCCGCTTGCGCACAGGACAAGCCGGACCGGCTCACCTAAAGTGCAGCCGCCGCGGGTGTGGTTCCTTACTAAAGCCTCGTTGGGGCCCTTAATCATCAGGCGGCGTGAGGTTGCGTCCATCGCGCAGGCTCTTAAGGAGAATTTGCAATGCCGGCCGTCCGCATCAACCAGCTTCTCGCCTCGACCGCCGTCGTCCTGCTGCTGGCCGGCGCTCCCGCCATCACCTTGGCAGGACCGTCCGACCCGGCCACCACGGCTGCCGCGCCCGACACCGCGAATGCGGCTGCGCCGACACCGGCCGACGCCGACAGGGCAGCGACGCCGCAACCGCTCGATTCGCCGAGCCTGCCGGCGACCACGGGGTCGATAGCCCCGGCTCAAGCTTCGGCACCGCCGGCTGCGGCGGAGACGCCCCCTGCCCCAGCGGCAGCGGCAGCGCCTGCGGCAACTCCGGAACCGACAACGACCGCCAGCGCGCCGGCAGCGCCTGCGCCAGCAGCGGCGCCGGCTGCGCCCGCTTTGAGCGCGGCCGATGCCGCGGTCGTCGATCAGTTGCGCAATCTTTCCAGCGGCAAGTACGACCGCATCGTCGGCAACAAGAAAGACCGCACCATCGTCGACGCCTTCTATTCCGGCCGCGATTACGCGCCGCTGTGGATCACCGACGGCAAGGTCAACGAGCGCGGCAAGGCCGCGATCGCCTATCTGGGCCATGTCGACCAGGACGGTCTCGATCCGGCCGATTACCCGGTGCCGAACTTTTCCGCGCTCAGCGATCCGAACGACCTCGCCGAGGCCGAGCTCAAGCTCGACATGACCATCATCACCTATGCTCACCACGCCTCGGTCGGCCGGGTGCATTGGTCGCGGGTCAGCGGCGACATCTCTTACACCACGACGGCGCCGGAGCCTGCCGACGTGCTCGCCGCCATGGTCGAAGCCACGGACATGGCCAAGGCGCTCGACGCCTACGAGCCGCACACCCCGGGCTATCTCGCGCTCAAGGCCAAGCTTGCCGAAATCCGTGCCGGCAGGAGCGATGCCAGGAAGACGCCGATCGCCAACGGCGCGGTGCCGAAAGTCGGCGCCTCGGATGACCGCGTGCCGCTATTGCGCGAACGGCTGAACGTCTCGGGCGACGGCACCACTTATGACAAGGCGCTGGCCGACGCGGTGAAGAAGTACCAGCAGGACCATCAGCTCAAGGTCACCGGCACGCTGACGCTGGAGACTATCAACGCGCTCAACGGCCACCAGCCCGATAAGCCGCTCGACATCATCCTCGCCAATATGGAGCGCTGGCGCTGGATGCCGCACGATCTCGGCAACACCTATGTGATCGTCAATCTCGCCGACTTCACGCTGCGCGTGATGCACGACGGCAAGCCGTACTGGACCACCCGGATCGTCGACGGCAAGCCGGAAATGCCGACGCCGATCATGCAGGCGGAGATGAAATACATCACCATCAATCCGACCTGGAACGTGCCGCCGTCGATCGTCAATCACGAATACCTGCCGGCACTGCAGCAGGATCCGACGGTGCTCGACCGCATGGGACTGAAGGTCGGCAAGAACCCCGACGGCAGCGTGCATATCTGGCAGCCGCCGGGTGAGCGCAACGCGCTCGGGCGCATCCGTTTCAACTTCCCGAACAAGTTCCTGGTCTATCAGCACGACACGCCGGACAAGTATCTGTTCGCCTACGACAAGCGCGCCTACAGCCACGGCTGCATGCGGGTGCAGGATCCGCAGAAATATGCCGAAGTGCTGCTGTCGCTGGTGCGGCCGAACGACGGCTACACGCTCGAGCGCATCAAGAAGATGATCGACGCCGGCGGCGAGCAGGATATCCAGCTGCCGACCTTCATCCCGGTCAACCTGACCTACCAGACCGCCTTCGTCGACGACGATGGCAAGCTGCAGTTCCGCGACGACGTCTACGGCCGCGACCGGCAGCTGCTGGCGATCCTCAAGGGCGACGACCGCAGGATGGCCGACGTCGCCGTCGAGCACCGGGAAGACCCCTCGCATCGTCAGGTTCTGGCGATCCCGGATTCGACCCCGCTGTTTGGCGGCCGCAACTATGGCGGCTACGGCGGCCCGGGCGATGGCGGCAGCTTCTTCTCACGGCTGTTCGGCGGCGGCTTCGCCGCAACGCCGCCGCAGCCGGTGCGCCACGCGGCGCCGCATCGCCGCGAGACCAGTTCGGGAGCCCCGATCCAGCGCTAAGTGCCTGGAAGTCCGCTAAAAACGGCTCCGGTCCGTTAACCACTCCGCTGCTTAGGCCGCCCCTTTTGGGCGGCCTTTCCCCAGGGCCGCGGCTCTGGCCATTTTTCGCCACACTGTGCCTTTAGCCCTTATGCCGTCGGGGGATGGGGTGACGGTAAGGTTTCGTTAACCCTTCCCAATTTAACACTGCGTTAGCGTTACTCGCCTCAGCTGGGGAGCCGGGACGAGACCGTGTCGCCAACGCGTCAAAGTGGGATGGGCTCGTGCCGTTTTGTAAGGCGCGCCTGAAAGCTGTGCGATTTGTTGCGGCGCGCGCCGGCTATGCGTGCGGCCTCACTGTGCTTCTGCTCCTGTTCGGCTCGCGCGCCCTGCAGAACGCCGTCGCCGAGGGCGACACCCGCACCATCTCGCTGCACCACATCCATACCGACGAAGACATCACCATCACCTTCAAGCGCGACGGCCGCTACGACGACGCCGCGCTGGAAAAGCTCAACTGGTTCCTGCGCGACTGGCGCAAGGCCGAAGCGACCAAAATGGACCCGCACCTGATCGACCTGGTGTGGGAGGTGCAGCGCGAGGCCGGCAACAAGGCGCCGATCTGGGTGGTGTGCGGCTATCGCTCGCCGGCGACCAACGCCATGCTGCGCCACCGCTCTGCCGGCGTGGCGCGCTTCAGTCAGCACATGCTCGGCCGCGCCATGGATTTCTACATTCCGGGCGTTGACCTCGAACATTTGCGTGAGATCGGCTTGCGGCTGGCGCGCGGCGGCGTCGGCTTTTATCCGACCTCCGGCTCGCCGTTCGTCCACATGGATACCGGCAGCGTGCGGATGTGGCCGCGCATGACCCATGAGCAGCTCGTGCGCGTGTTCCCGGACGGCAAGACCGTGCAGATCCCGTCCGACGGCAAGCCGCTGCAGAGCTATGCGCTGGCGCTCGCCGAGATCCAGCAACGCGGCAACAATCCTTCGGAAAATTCGGTCGATGCGGCGCGCAATTCCGGCGTCGACGTCGGCACCGTGGTGGCGAGCGAGGACCATCGCGGCAGCAATCCGTTTGCCAAATTCCTTGGCCTGAGGAAGGGCGAGGAAGACGACGAGGCCGACACCTATGCCGCCACCCCCGCTCCTGCCGCGACCACCCGCACCAAAGCCAAAGCGGTTGCCGTTGCCGCGGTCGAGCGGGTGAAAGCGGCCGCGACCCACGTGGCGGCGCAGACCAAGCTGATCCGCACCAATTCATTCGCCGCTGCGGCCGCCCCGACGCCGGCCGCGCAGAGAGTGGCGCCGCCGCAGACCGACGACCACTTCGCATCGCTGTCGCCAAGCCAGGTCATTTTCGCGCGCGGCTATTGGCAGAGCCCGCAGGAAGCCGCCGCCGCCGCGCCGCCGAAGAGCGCGCGCGGCGTCGAAGTGGCAAGCGCCGATCCCAGCGCCACCGGAACCGTCGTCCCGTTGCCGGCTGCGGCCGACGACCGGGTCGCGCCGCAACTCGCGCTCGCCTATGCCGAACAGTCGCCCTCCCGCGCCATTGCGGTCGCGGCACGTGCCGCGGTGGACAAAGCCGGCGCGGTCATCGGCGAGAGCGAGACCACGGTCGCGGTCAAAGGCGTCAACGACCAGCCCAAAACCTCGATCCAAAAAGCCATTCAGCTCGCGGCGACCGCCGTCAAAGTCAGTGAGCGTCTCGACAATCCGTGGCTGCGCGCGGTCATTCTGTCGCCGAGCGTGCAGCGCTTCCTGTCGACGCTCGCCTTCGGCGCCCGCGACCTCACCTCCCTCGCGAGCCTGATGGTGAAACCCTCAAGCTCGGTGATGATGACGTTCTCATCCGACCCGAACCGCGGCCTGAGCCAGGATCATTTCAGCGGCAGCGCCATCGTGTTCCTGACGACGGTCGCCTACCCGACCCGCACCGCGTCGCTGCAATAAGCGTCTGCCATTCCGGGGCGGCTGCGGGATCCGTCACGCCTGGGGGTCGATCAAACTATCAATTGTGATCGGGAATTTGCGCACGCGGGTTCCGGTCGCGTGCCAGACAGCATTTGCGACTGCGCCGGCCGTGCCGGTGATGCCGATTTCACCGACGCCCTTGATGCCGAGAGCATTCACGTGCGGGTCGTGTTCCTCGACCGTGATGGCTTCGAGAGAGGGCACATCGGCATTCACCGGAATGTGGTACTCGGCCAGATTAGGGTTCATCGGACGGCCGGACCGCGCATCCATGACGGCGCGCTCATGCAGCGCGAACGATATGCCCCAAATCATTCCGCCATAGAGTTGGCTGCGCACCAAACGCGGATTGATGATCCGTCCCGCCGCGAAAGCGCCGACCAGCCGGGTCACGCGCATCTGTCCGAGATCGGGATCGACCTTGACCTCGGCGAACACGGCGCCATGAGCATGCATGGCGTAGGCCGATGGCGCGCCCATATTGGCCACGCTGGCGCCCTGCCCCTCGATCTCCGCGCGTCCGGCGCGACCGAGGATATCGGCGTAGCTTTCGCCGCGGCTCTCGTCGTCGCGCCGGAACAAACGGCCGCCGCGCGCGATCACACCGGCATTGCCGGCGCCGAACAGCGGCGAGCGGTTGTCGTTGGTGGCGAGATCGGCGAGCTTGGCAATAACGTCGCCGCCGGCATTGTGAATCGCCGTGCCTGCGGTCGCGGTGTGGGCCGAGCCGCCCGCGATACCGGCATCCGGAAGGTCGGAACTGCCGTATCTGAAATCGACCCGGTCCAGCTCGAGCCCAAGACTGTCCGCCGCGATCTGAGTCAGTGCGGTCCGGGCGCCCTGGCCCATCTCGTGCGCCCCGATCGCCATGACGCCGCTGCCGTCTTGGCGCAGCACCGCTTTGGCATGGCCTTCGAACATCATCGCAGGAAACGTCGCCGTGCCGATGCCCCAGCCGACGAGCAACCCATCATGATCGCGCATCTGCCGCGGCGCCAGTGTGCGACGCTCCCAGCCGAAGCGCTCGGCGCCTTGCCGGTAGCACTCGCGCAACGCCTTTGAGGAAAACGGCCTGCCGGAGATCGGCTCCGCCTCGGCATAGTTCTTGAGCCGAAACGCCAGCGGATCCATGCCACAGGCGTGTGCTATCTCGTCGATCGCACTTTCCAGCGCGATCGAGCCTGCCGCCTCGCCGGGGGCGCGCATGAAGAGCGGCGTTCCGGTATCGAGCCGAACGGCCTCATGCGATGTGGCGATGGCCGGGCTTGCATAAAGCGTATGCGACGCATCGGACGCCGGCTCGAAGAAGTCGTCAAAACTGCTCGACGCCGTCTTGGTGCGATGGTCGAGCGCTTTAAGCGTGCCGTCCTTGTCGGCACCAATCCGCAAGGTCTGTCGGGTCGGCGCCCGATGTCCCACCGGACCGAACATCTGCTCGCGACGCAGCACCAGCTTGACCGGTTTACCGACCATGCGGGCCGCCATGATGCCGAGCACCTGCGGGCCGGAGATCATGCCTTTGGAGCCGAAGCCGCCGCCGAGGAACGGGCTGCGGATGTGGATCTTGTCCGGAGCGACGCCGAAAAGTCCCGCGATGCGCCCCTGCGCCATGGCAAGACCTTGGCTCGGCGTATCGACCGACAGCGTATCGCCGTCCCATGCGGCGACGACCGCATGCGGCTCCATCGCGTTGTGATACTGCGGAGCGGTTTCGTAGGTTGCTTCGATGCGCTCTGCGGCTGCGGCGAGACCGGCTTCTATATCTCCCCGATGCTCCGCCGGCGGATGGCCGGGACCGACGGCCGATGGCACGAAAGTCTCGTTTGCATCCAGTCCGACCCGCGCCGGCTCGGTCTCGTAGCGCGGCGACAGCAAGGTGGCGCCTTCGGTCGCGGCTTCGAGCGTTGCGGCGATGACGACGGCGATCGACTGGTTGGCGTAACGGACCCGATCGCTTTGCAGAAGATCGAGCCGGAACATGAAGGGATTGGTTTTTTCGTCCGGATCCTGCGCCAGCGGCGGTTTGTTGGCCGGCGTCATGACCTCGACGACGCCCGGATGGGCCTTCGCCGCGGCAACATCGAGGAAAGCGACGCGGCCGCGCGCGATGCTGCTCACCGCCAGAACCGCGTAGAGCATGCCGGGCGGATGGTTGTCGGCGGCGTAGCGCGCGGTGCCCGTGACTTTGAGGACGCCGTCACTCCGGGTGAGCGGCTGGCCAATGTTGGAGCCGTGCCGAATATGCGCCGGCGCCTGCGTCAATGCGATCTCAGGCATGGATGACATCTCCGGAAACAGTGGCAAAGGGGGACGCCGGCAGCGCCGGCAGACGCTCGGGCGTGCCGGCTGCGGCGAGCGAAAGCGCCCGTACGATGATGCTTCGCGCGAGCTCGATCTTGAAACCGTTGTCGCCGGAGGGTTTTGCGTCGGCGAGGGCCGCCTCAGCGGCGCGATGGAAAAGCGAGCCATCAGGCCGTGCGCCGGCCAGGATCAGTTCCGCTTCACGGGCGCGCCAGGGTTTTGCGGCAACGCCGCCGAGCGCGACGCGGGCATCCACGATCCTGTCACCCTCGAAGCGCAGCGCGGCTGCGGCTGACACCACCGCAAATGCGTACGACGTGCGTTCGCGAACTTTCAGGTAGCGGGCATGGGCGGCGAAACCGGCTGCCTCGGCCGGCAAGCGCACTGCGACGATCATTTCGCCGGGCTCGAGCACGGTCTCGCGTTCCGGCGCCTCTCCCGGCAGGCGATGAAACTTTTCCAGCGGGATTTCCCTCAGCCCCGCTTTGCCTTCGATCTCGACAACGGCGTCTAGCGCGACCAGCGGGACGCAGAAATCGGACGGATGGGTCGCGATGCAGCGCTCGCTCCACCCCAATACGGCGTGAAGCCTGTTGTCGCCGCCGCGGGCGTCGCAGCCCGAACCGGGATCGCGCTTATTGCAGGCGCTGGCGACGTCGTAGAAATAAGCGCAGCGCGTCCGCTGCAACAGATTGCCGCCGACCGTAGCGGCGTTGCGCAGCTGCGCCGACGCTCCGGACAAAAGCGCCTCGGCGACCGCCGGAAAGCGCTCGGCAAAATCCCGGTCGCGAGCAAGCTCGGCGTTGCGCACCAGCGCGCCGATCCGCACGCCGCAGTCGGCAAGGTCGTCGATGCGATCGAGATCAGGAAGGTGGCTGATGTCGACAAGCCGGCTCGGACGGCTGACGCCGCCCTTCATCAGGTCCAAGAGGTTGGTCCCGGCGGCCAAATAGGCGGAGCCCGGTTCCGACGCGGCCGCAATGGCTTCTCGGATAGTCGCCGGCCGCACGTAGTCAAACGTCTTCATGCGACTTTCCTTCGGCTTGCCGCGCCAAGGGCCTTTTGCGCCTCCAGCACTGCCTCGGTGATTCCCTGATAGGCGCCGCAGCGGCAGAGATTTCCGCTCATGCCTTCACGCACCCGCTCCGGATCGTCGCCGGCCTCGCCCTCTTGGATGAGACCGATCGCGCTCATGATCTGGCCCGGCGTACAGAACCCGCATTGCAAGCCATCGTGGGCAATAAAGGCCTCTTGCACCGGATGAAGCCGGCTGCCCTGGGCCACGCCTTCGATGGTGAGGACGTCAGCGCCGTCGTGGCTGATCGCAAGCGCCAGGCAGGAATTGACCCGTCGTCCGTCGACGATCACCGTGCAGGCGCCGCATTGGCCGCGATCGCAGCCCTTTTTGGTTCCGGTCAATTCCAGGCGTTCGCGAAGCAGGTCCAAAAGGGTGACACGGGGGTCATCCAGCTGGATCGTTCTCCGGACGCCGTTCACGGTGAGAGTGGTTGAGAAGGCCATGCAATGCTCCGTAAAAGCTGGCAAATTTGCTCGGATTGGTCAGCATTCGCGTGACTCAAGTACTATGTACCGGTGTGGCTCAACGCGATATACGGAGGGGTCCTCCGCTTTTCAAGGGGCGGAAATCGGACGGACGGCATGAGGGCATTGGCAAAGGAGAAAGGAACACGGAAGCCGCGTGTCGATGCGGTTCGCAATCGCGAGCGCGTCCTTGAGGCGGCAAAAACCGTGTTCAGTGCCGGTGGGCCGGACGCCAGCCTCGAAGCTGTCGCGCGCGCGGCCGGTGTGGGAATTGGCACGCTATACCGGCATTTTCCCACGCGCGAAGCCTTGTTCGAGGCGGTGTATCGCCGCGAAGTGCAGCAACTTGCGGACTTGGTCGAAGAGTTGAAACAACAAGCGCAGCCCGTCGATGCGCTGCGGCAATGGATGCGCTCGATCGTGACATTCGTCGCCACGAAAAAAGGCATGTCGGCAGCGCTCGCTTATGCCGCCGACAAAAACTCGGAACTCGTCTCATATTCGTCCGAACGACTGGCGCGCGCCGCCGGCGGGTTGCTGGATCGGGCGATCGCAACAGGCGAAATCCGCGGCGACATCAGCCCCGAAGACCTGCTGCGTGCCCTCGTGGGCATGTGCTACATGCACGACCAGCCTGGCTGGCAGACCAGCGTGCTGCGGCTCGTCGATGTTTTCATCGACGGCTTGCGTAAGCGGCGCAATTCAAAGTCCTGAGTTTTATTGATCTTCAAATCATTCCCAGCGCGTGCAGGTAGGTCTCCAGGATGGCCTCCTGCTCCTTGCGCTCATTGATGTCCTGCTTGCGCAGCCGCACCACGATGCGCAGCGATTTTACGTCGAAGCCGTTGCCCTTGGCTTCCGCGTAGACGTCGCGGATGTCGTCGGCGATCGCCTTCTTTTCTTCTTCGAGCCGCTCGACCCGCTCGACGAAGGCCTTGAGCTGGTCCTTGGCGAAGCGGTGGGCGGTTTGCTCGTCTTTGGCGGCGGCAGCGGCGGTGGCCATCGGGTACTCCTCGCATTGTCGACTGCGAGAGGTTTCGAAGGCCCAGACGCTTCGGTCAAGCCGAGACGCCGCTCGTCCACAGCACTACACAGAAAACCGTGCGCGGCGCGCAGCTTCAGTGCTTTGGGCTTGCTTTTTCGAATGCCGCCTTCTGATCGGCCGAAGCTTCCTTCTGATGCTTGGCGCGCCATTCGTCGTAGGGCATGCCGTAGACGATCTCGCGGCTCTGGTCCTTGGTCATCGGCAGGCCTTTGGCGTCGGCTGCGTCCTTCATCCAGTTGGACAGGCAGTTGCGGCAGAAGCCGGCCAGATTCATCAGATCGATGTTCTGCACGTCGGTGCGCGAGCGCAGGTGCTCGACCAGCCGGCGGTAGACGGCGGCTTCGAGCTCGGTCTTGTCGTCGGTAGCCATGGTCTTCTCCGCGTTCTAGTTATGACAAAGATAGAGGCGGCAGCACCGCCTTTCCATAGTCCGGGATGATCATGGCCGCGTCGTCGCGCGAATTGCTCGAATTGCTGTTCCGCACCGCGGTCGCCGCCGCGCACCCGTCGCAGTGCCTGCCGCCGAACCTGCCGGAACCGCCGCCGCGCGGTCGCCTCATCGTGCTGGCCGCGGGCAAGGCGGCGGGGTCGATGACCCAAACCGCCGAACAGCATTTTCTCGGCCGCATCGCCCCGGATCGGCTCACCGGCATCGCCGTCACGCGCCACGGCTATGGCCGCCCCACCCGGCATATTCCCATGGTCGAGGCCGGCCATCCGGTGCCGGACGAGGCGGGCCTGAAGGGAACCGAACGGGCGCTGGCGCTGGCCGAAGCGGCGGGAGCGGACGACCTCGTGCTGGTGCTGTTGTCCGGCGGCGCCTCGGCCAACTGGATCGCGCCAGCCGACGGCATCACGCTCGCCGAAAAGCAGGCGGTGACGCGGGCGCTATTGCGCAGCGGCGCCGCCATCGGCGACATGAATGCGCTCCGAAAACACCTCTCCCGCATAAAAGGCGGCCGCCTCGCCCGGCTTGCTTATCCCGCCAAGCTGGTGACGCTGGCGATCTCCGACGTGCCCGGGGACGACCCTTCCGTCATCGGTTCCGGGCCGACCGTGCCCGACCCGACGACGCTCGAAGACGCCCGCGCCATCGTGGCCCGCTTCCGGCTCGATCTGCCGGCCGCCGTGACCAAAGCGCTCGGCGATCCGGGGAACGAGACGCCGAAACCGGGCGATAAGATCTTTGCCGGTTCCGATTATCGGATCGTAGCGCGGCCGGCCGATGCGCTGCGGGCGGCGCAAGGGCGCGCCGTGGAAGCCGGCTACGACTGCGTAGTCCTCGGCGACCGCCTGCAAGGCGAGGCGCGGGAAGTGGCGGCGGAACATGCCCGTCTGGCCCGCGATTTCAGCGCCCAGGGCCGCCGGGTGGTCATCCTCTCCGGCGGTGAGCTTACGGTCACCCTGCGCGGCCACGGCCGCGGCGGGCCCAATCAGGAATATTCCCTCGCGCTCGCCATCCACCTGGACGGCGCCCCAGGCATCTCGGCGCTGGCCGCGGACTCCGACGGAACCGACGGCGGCAGCGGCCGCCCCGACGACCCGGCAGGCGCCTTTGTCGACCCGACGACGCTTCGCCGCGCCCGGGCCGCCGGCCTCGATCCCGCCGCGTTTCTCGCCGACAACGATTCCACGGGGTTTTTCAACGGCATCGGCGACCTTTTCGTCCCGGGCCCGACATTCACCAACGTGACCGACTTCCGCGCCATCGTCGTTGACAGGCCATGAGCGGAGGCCGGATTCTGCACCGGACATGAGCCAGGCGACGATTTTTCGAAAAACGCTGAGCACGCTGGCGGCGGCCCTGTTCGTGGCGCTGGCGCTGGCCGCTTCGGCGCGGCCTGCCGCGGCCGATTTCCGCCTCTGCAACAACACGCCGAGCCGGGTCGGCGTCGCGGTCGGCTATAAGGACGCCGACGGCTGGACCACCGAAGGCTGGTGGAACCTGCCATCACGAAGCTGCGAGACCGTGCTCAAGGGCAATCTCGTCGCGCGTTATTATTATGTCTACGCCATCGACTACGATCGCGGCGGCGAATGGACGGGACGGGCCTATATGTGCACCCGCGACAGGGAATTCACCATCCGCGGTATCGGCGATTGCTTAGCCCACGGCTACGACCGCACCGGCTTCTTCGAAGTCGATACCGGCGAGCAGCGCGCCTGGACAGTGCAGCTCACGGAGTCCGCCGAGCAGCCGGCGCAAAAGCCGTTGCCGCCGGGCAATCAGCAAAACGCGCCGCCTGCCGGCGCCGGCGCGACATCGGCGCCGGGAAACAAGACTCCATGAGGCGGCAGCGCCGGACCAAGGTCGTCGCCACATTGGGTCCCGCCTCGTCGGACCGCGCCGTGATCGGCCGGCTGTTCGAAGCCGGCGCCGACGTGTTCCGCATCAATATGAGCCACACCGATCACGACAAGATGCGCGCGCTGGTGACCACGATCCGCGCCGTCGAGGCGGATCACAACCGGCCGATCGGCATCCTGGTCGATCTGCAAGGACCGAAGCTGCGGCTCGGCGCCTTCGCGGACGGCGCTGTCGAGATCGACAAGGGCCAGGATTTTATCTTGGATAGCGACGCCGCGCCGGGTGACGCCAGGCGCGTGCAACTGCCGCATCCGGAGATTTTCGCCGCCATCAAGCCGGGCGATGCGCTGTTGATCGACGACGGCAAGCTGCGCCTGGTCGCAACCGACGTCGGCGCGCAACGCATCGTGACGCGCGTCGAAGTCGGCGGCAAAATTTCGAACCGCAAGGGTGTCAGCCTGCCCGACACCGTCGTGCCGCTCGCGGCGCTGGCGCCGAAGGACATCGCCGATCTCGAAGCCGCCCTCGATGCCGGCGTCGACTGGATCGCGCTGTCGTTCATCCAACGCCCGGAAGACATCGCGGAGGCGAAGAAGATCACCCGCGGCCGCGCCGCGGTGATGGCCAAGATCGAAAAACCGCAGGCCGTGACCCGGCTCGGCGATATTCTCGATCTGGCCGACGCGCTGATGGTGGCGCGCGGCGATCTTGGCGTCGAGATGCCGCTGGAAAGGGTGCCCGGCGTGCAGAAGGAAATGACCCGGGCCTGCCGCCGCGCCGGCAAGCCGGTGGTGGTCGCCACGCAAATGCTGGAATCGATGATCTCGAGCCCGGTGCCGACCCGCGCCGAAGTCTCCGACGTCGCCACCGCCATCTTCGACGGCGCCGACGCTATCATGCTGTCGGCGGAATCGGCGTCCGGGCAATATCCGGTCGAAGCGGTGGCAACCATGAACCGCATCGCCGAAGAAGTGGAACGCGACGCGATGTATCTGCCGTCGCTGCACGTGCTGCATACCGAGCCGGAAGCGACCGGCGCCGACGCCATCGCCGCCGCGGCGCGTCAGGTGGCGGAGACGCTCGATCTCGCCGCCATCGTGTGCTGGACCTCATCGGGCTCGACCGGAATGCGGGTGTCGCGGGAACGGCCGAAGTGCCCCATCGTCGCCATCTCTCCGATCGAAGGCACCGGGCGAAGGCTCTCGGTGGTCTGGGGCATCCACTGCGTGATCGACGACGACGCCCACGATCAGGACGACATCGTCGAGCGCGCCTGCCGCCTCGCTTTCAAGGAAGGTTTTGCCAAGGCCGGCCAGCGCATCATCGTCGTCGCCGGTGTCCCGCTCGGCACCCCCGGCGCGACCAATTTTATGCGGATTGCTTTTGTCGGGGCGGATACGCACGACGAACCGTAGCCTGGATTGAGCCAACGGGTCCGGCCCGAAGTGGCCGGCCCGATGACAGGCTCCGCGAAATCCGGGAGCGAGATTCCCGGATTGCGCAAGCGCAATCCGGGCTACGGATCAAATATCCCGCCCCTCGACCTTCTCGGTCAGCGTCTTCACCACCTCGGGGATGTGCTCGAGGTGCGGATCGATCGCCAGCGCTTTGCGGTAGGCTTCGAGCGCGTGCTTGTCGTCGCCGATGTCTTGCAGGATGAGGCCCAGCCCCGACCAGGCGCCGAAATGGCGCGGCTCGAGCGCCAGCACCTCGCGGATGTCGGCGAGCGCGTGGCCGTAATCGTCTTTCATGTAGTAGATGGTGGCGCGCTGGTTCCAGGCCTCGACATATTTCGGGTTGATGGCGATGACGGCGCCCAGGAGTTTCAGCGCCAGATCGTAGTTCTTGTCGTCGGTCGCGGCCTTGACCCGGCCCATCAGCAGATTGGTAGTGTCGCTGCCCGACACCACCCATACCGCCCAGATGCGCTCCTCGATCGCCTTGGCGCTGTCCTCGTCGGGCGCGATCTTCAACGCCTCGAACAATGTATCGAGCTTTATGGACAGCCCGCCGTGCCCGGCTTTGGGCAGATCACTCGGCGGATGGATCCAGCCGTGCCGTTGCGGATTTTGCGCCGAGGCCGGTAGCGCCAACGCCAGCCCAATCAAGGCACCGAGAGCAAGAATGGGGAATTGCAATCGCATGGCCCAAGAGTTTATTCGCCTGCCGCACGGCAACAAGCCCGAATAGCGTTCAAAGTTGCGCGAGCAATGCGGCGCAATTGGGCAAATCGTGGGGTGATGCTGAGTGGAGCGACGGGCCGGGGCCGGAACCGGTAGCCTACCCTTGGCGGGCTTTGAAGCGCCGCTGCGTCTTATTGATGACGTAGACGCGCCCCTTGCGCCGCACGATGCGGTTGTCGCGGTGGCGGCTCCGAAGCGATTTCAATGAGTTACGGACTTTCATAGCGCTTTTCCTTTTGCAGCGATTGATTAAGGACGCAGCCTCCCATTGTCAACTTTCGCCGCCGCCCATAGAGCATTGAAATATCGGTCGAATACGATGCACCCAGAGACGAGCCAAAGAACCGCTTTGCTGCGCTTGATCTCCGGCGTCGGCGCCAAGGGGCCAGCCTGCTTCCTGCTCGAAGCGGCGGGCAAACGGCTGATGCTCGACCTCGGCGAGGGCCCGCCGCCGGGGCTGTTTCCCAAAATCGACGACATCGGCCCGATCGATGCGCTGGTGCTCAGCCACGGCCACAGGGACCATGTCGGCGGGCTGGCGCTGTTGCCAAATCTCGGCAATCCGCCGGTCTATGCCACCGAGATCGTTTTGCAGGCGCTGCCCAAGGGTATCTCCGGCCGCGTGCTGCCGGTCCGCGGCCGCGGCGACGTGCTCGGCATCGCGGTCGAGACCGGCCGCAACGGCCACGCACCGGGCGGCATCTGGCTGCGCTTCGCCATCGGCGACGGTTTTCTTTACACCGGCGACATTTGCGCGGAATCGATGCTTTACGCCTACGATCCGCCGCCGCCGGCAAGCACGGCGCTGATGGATTGCTCCTACGGCGGCTACGACGCACCGCTCGCCGCATGCTGGAGCAAGCTCGAGCCGTTCGTCGAGCACGGACCGCTGCTGCTTCCGGTTCCGGCCAACGGCCGCGGCCCGGAAATCGCGCTCGCGCTGCTGCGCCACGGCCGCACCGACATTTTCGTCGATGACGCCATGCAAAAGGCGCTGCAGCAGCTTTGCGATGGCGCCGGCGTTTCGCTGCACGACACGATCGGCGGCGAAATCAAACGGCTCGCCGCAACCGTCAAGCCAATCGACGGCACCCGCGGCATCATGCTGGCCGGCTCGGCCGACGGCACATCCGGCGCAACGAAGCGCCTGTTCGGCGAATGGCAGGACAAATCCGAGCCGGCCATCGTGTTCACCGGCTACGTCAATCCGACCACGCCGGCCGACCATCTCGTCAAAAGCGGCCGCGCGCAATTCATGCGCTGGAACGTGCACCCGCGGCTGTCCGACACGGTGGCGCTGGTGCAGGCGACGCAAGCGAAGACGGTGATCCCGGCGTTTTGCGACCGTGCGCAGCTCACGGCGCTCGCCGCGGCCTTCGCGCCGGCGCGTGTCACCATGGATAGCGACGTGGCGATTTAGGGCGCGGGCTCATTCACGCGCGGCCAAAACCCCCTTGTGTCGGGCGATGAGTTGATCGGCAATGTCGTTCAAGTCGTTGCCGACAAACTGCGGCTGCGGACCGACTCCCAGGACATCGTTGCCGACGCGCTTGATCAGCGCTGCCTCCCAGCCCGCCGCGACGGCACCGAGGGTGTCCCATGTATGGCAGACAATGAGACAGAACTGCGAGGCTTCCACTCCCAGTTCCTTCTCGACGTAAGCATATGCCTGCGGTGACGGTTTATGGTGCTTCACGCCGTCGGCGCTGAATTGTCGCTCGAAGAGATCGACGATGCCGCCATGCGTGAGCTGACGGGTTTGAACTTCGAGCAGATTGTCCGTGAGTGCGAAGAGCCGGAAGCCGGCGCCGCGCAGCTTGCGCAGCGCTGCCGGGACCTCGGGATGGGGCGGCATCGTGGAGAACTTTTCCGTAAGCTCCTTCTTGTCCGCGTCGCCGATTTTGATGCCGCGGGTATCCGCCATCATCTTCATGACCGCCGCACCGATATGGCGGCAGCGCGAGGTGAAGTCGGCCTGGCCGCGCTGCACCATGATGTCGCCGGCGCGTGTCGCCATGGACGGCGATGTGGCGATTTAGGGTGCGTACGATAACGCGACGTTCATTGACGCATTGCGAAAAGTTTATTCGATGACGTCGTCGGCGGTTGCCAACAGCGTTGGCGGCATGGCAATGCCGAGCGCCTTTGCGGTCTTGAGGTTGACGACCAATTCAAATTTAGTCGACTGCATGATCGGCAGTTCGGCTGGTTTGGCGCCGTTGAGAACTTTTCCGAGGTAGTTTCCGGCTTGGCGGTAGCCGGCCGCATAGTCGGGTGCGTAACTGAGAAGACCGCCCGTATCGGTGAACTCGCGCTGAGAATAGATCGCAGGCAGCTTGGAGCGGGCTGCAAGCGCCACGAGCTGGTCGCGCCGACTGGCGAACAACACATCGGCGGTAACAAGGAGCGCGGCCGCCCCCTGTTGGGCGAAAGTCGCGAAGGCCACGTCGATTTCCGCTTCCGTGGTGGCGCGCACAATAATCAATTGTCGATTGATTGCGCGCGCCGCGTCCTGCGCCTGCTTCAGTTCGACATCGGCATCCGGATATGTCGGGTTCAGCAGCACACCGATCGGCGCGGCTCCGGGAACGATTTCGTTCAGAAGCCCCACGCGTTTGGCCTCCACCACCGACCCGAGAATGCTGACGCCCGTGACATTACCGCCGGGTTGATTGAGGCTCGTCACGATGCCGGCCTTGACCGGATCGGCGGCGCTGACGAAGACGATCGGAATCGTTGCGGTCGCCGCTTTTGCCGCTTTCGCAGGGTCGGTACCGCCGGCACAGAAGATCACGGCAACCCTGCGGTCGACGAGGTCGGCGGCGAAGCCGGCCAGCCGGTCAGCGTGACCTTCTGCCAAGCGGTATTCGATCGCGACATTTTGACCCTCTGCGTAGCCCGAGTCACTCAAGCCTTGGCGGACCGAAATCATGCGGCCGGCGATGTAGCTTTGTGAAAGGCCGCTCATGATACCGATTACCGGCATGGCCGACTGCTGCGCGCGCGCCGCGAGCGGCCACGCCAGTGACATGCCGCCGAGCGCAGCGACAAACTGCCGTCTTTCGATTCCGATTGCCATTTGCCCCGCCCCCAACGGCATCATTTCCGCCGCAATTGGGGCACGGTATCACGCTCCCATCAGCAGGTCTGTACGCCTTGGCTTTCCTGTTTCACCTGATCGCTGCGCAGCCACAGCGTGATGGATGGCAGCCGGTCGCATCCATGGCGGTCTTCACATGTGGTCCTTGACGTATTTCCTCAGATTATGGGTGCCTACGTCCGCCGCGTAGATGGTGCCTACGTCATCCGCCGCGATGCCCGATGCCGATGTTCCCCGTTCTACCTTATCCAAATCACCAGGGTCCGGAATGAAGGCCTTGAGCGAACCGTCATTAGCGTCTCCGATCATGATGCCTCTCAGTTCTCCTTTCTTCGCCGTCGGGTCGGCAAATGAGACGCCGGTATAGAGGGTATCGTCTTTGCCAACGAACACCGAGCTCGGTTGGCCGAATTGCGTCCACGCGGCAATGAAGTTTTCCGTCCTGGTCAAAGACCTGGATCCGCTTGTTCTTGCGATCGGCGACGTAGACGCGGTTTTGCGAGCCCCCGATAAAGATATCGTGGGGCTCGTCGAAATTACCCGGTTCCGGCCCTCTGTGGCCCCAGCTTTTTATGAATTGACCGTCCTTGGTAAATTTTACGATGCGGGCGGTGTCGTGCGCATTTGGAAAGTGGCCATCTGAAACAAAGATGTCGCCATTCGGCGCAATAGCGACGCCGGTCGGCCGGTCGAACGTATCAGGACCGTTGCCGGCCACGCCCTCCTTGCCGAGCATCATCAATACTTTGCCCGTCGGACTGAGCTTGATGACCTCCTGACCCATCACCACGCCGTCTGAATTCTTGGCTGACATGCCGAGTACCGTCGGCTTATCGTTCACGTCGCTCGCCCATAGATTCCCATCGTCATCAATGGTGAATGCGTGCGGGTAGGCAAATAGTCCGACGCCAAAACTCCTCAAAAGCTTTCCTGACGGATCAAATTCCAAGATAGGCGGATTGCCATCTCCCTGCCCGATGCAGGTAGCACTGCCCGGAGGTACGGTGTTGAAACACCGATGAAAAACCCAAATGTTGCCGGAGCGATCGATACTCACCCTGATGACTTCTCCCCAATGCCCCCCATTCATGCTCGCGGGCAGCGTCGGCCACCCTTCCACGAGGCGATACGGATTGGGAAGCTCGCTTGGCTTGGGGTATTGAGATTGTTGGGCCTGCGCCAATACGCCAAACGCGATAATTGCGCCCGCACTCACGGTAAAAATAAATTTTCTGGCGCGCGACATCTTGGACCCTCCACCAGCCAAACGAGTTTTTTATTCTGATCAAGCCATAATCACGTCGCAGCACCGCGGCAAGAGCGGGCCTCGTAAGCAAGAGCAGACCATATCAGCTTCGTTGCAGCAGCGGACGAAGCTCGCGAACATCCTTCACTTGCTCGAGCGCATACACCTTCTCCACGAGCGCTGTAAACGTCTCGGCGCCGAGCACCGGGGTTATCAGGTCGCGCGCTTTCGTAACCACTTCGTCGCGGTTCATCGGATTCTCCGCACTGCCGCGCACCGTGTCATTGCGTTCGCTGAAATGGCTTCCATCGTTCAACGTGATCTCGACAACGGCCACTCGCTTGGGCAACAAGCGTTCGAGCTCCGCCTCGGCAACAACCTGCACCCGGGCGCGTAGACCAAGAACGGCCGGGTCCTGCATGCGAGCGGTGTCGTGAGCCGCACGAAATGACACCGTTCCGTCGAGCAACATCACCGCAACGAGATACTGGAGACAAAGGTCAGGGCTCTGGCTGTTGTCCACCTTCGGCGCTGCGCTCGTCGATAGACGAACAATCACTCGGCTTATCTGATCAACATCAAACGGATGCTGCCGCCGCATACTGATCAAGGCGTCAAGCGGCGATTGGACGGGACCGCCTGTCGACCATTTCTTGATGTTCGTCTCGGATACTTCATATCGCTCCCCGAGCCCTTCGATGAGCCCCGTCGGGTCGGCTTGCGGAGCGTAGGATGCAAAGAAATTATCACGACCGGAAAATACGTCACTGACGCCGGTGAACCCCGACTGCATGAGCAGTGCGGCAGTAACGCCATTGCGCGCCCCCATGGAGCCGAAAACGAAGGCTTTCTCCATATGCGCAGTATCGCGTTGCCATACGGCAAAGCCGGCTCCCGCCTGCTGTGAGGCATAGTCGAGCAGCCAACGCATGTGCCGGGCGTCCAGGTTTGCCGCGCAGCCGGCGGCCGCCGCGGCACCAAACGTTCCCACCACATTGTGGGTATCCTGCAGCACGGTTGCGGCAAGAACGGTCTTCATCGCACGCATGCCGATGTCGTAGCCAAGCGTTACCGCGCGCAAAAAATGAGTCCCATTGATGCCAAGCTGTTCACCCATTGCCAGCGTGGCCGGGACGACCGCACAGCCTGGATGGGCGCCTCCAGTGCTGACGTTGTCATCGGTTTCATCCGCCTGAGCCAGCGCGCCGTTTACAATTGCGGCTTCGATCGGTCCGCATAAGATATCAGAGGCTACGATCGTCGCAATTTTCGCGCCACCCACGGCGCGAGCAAACTGCAGCGCCTGACGTCCGGGCGGCAACTCGGAGCCTGAAATCATAGCCGCCAAAGTGTCGAGGATATGATTCTTTGCCTCTTCCACGACGACCGCCGGAAGAGCGCGGTTGCCAGCCCCACTCATATATTGGCTGAGCTTCTCCATAATCGGGCCGACCTCCGCATCGGCGGCCAATGAACCGCGCGGAAGCGCCGCCGCAAGAGTGACCCCGGCACCGCCAACCAGCAGACTCCGCCGCGTCGGCCTGTCGTTGCGACCTGCCGTCAGTGAGGCTTCTCCTTGATCAAATGAATTGGATAGCTCTGCCACTTATTTCACCTGATCGCCGCGCAGGCGCGGGTGGCCGATGCCGAGCGGCTTTGCGTCGAGCAGCACGATGGCGAGCCGCGCCGGCTCTTTGCCGCGGTTGGCCCAGGCATGGTTGGTGCCGCGCTGGACCATGATGTCGCCGGCCCGCAGTTTTACGGTGGACTCGTCCATGTCCATCTCGATCTCGCCCGACAGCATGACGATGTAATCGATGGTCTCGGTGCGATGCATCTCCGACGCGATGCCCGGCGCGAATTCCATGACGATGAAGCGCGAGCCGTTTTCCGGCGGGGCGGTGCCGAGAATGCGCGCGCCCATGTCTTCGACATTGTCGCCGATGGCAATATCCGCAGGCATCGCGTCGCTGCACCACATCAGGGTTGAGGCGACGCCGTCGCGCGGCCGCTTGGTATTGGCCGCCGGGCCTTCGAGGATCACCTTGGCGACATTCTTGCCGTCGTGCCCGGTAATGACGCGACGGATCGGCTGCTCGGCCATGGATGGTCTCCGGTTTTTTCTGCTGTGCTACGCCTGCGTACCAGGCGCGCGCTTGAGATCGATGAATTCGATGACGTTGCCGTCTGGATCGCGGATATAGGCGCTGCGGCCGACGAACACGCCGGCGCGGCGATCCTCTTCCTTGAAAATCTCGACGCCCCTGGCCGGCAGGCTCTTCAGCGTCTCGTCGTAGACCTCCGCCGTCACCTTGAACGCCGAATGGATTTCGTGCCGGCCGGCGGCATTCTGCGTGACCGGATTTTCGGAAAAAGTCAGGTTGAAGAAATCATCTCCGGCCCGCATGAAGACGATGCGCTCGGTGCGGCCGATTTTGCTGAAGCCGAGGATCTCGGCATAGAATTTTTCCGAGCGATCCAGGTCTTTCACCGGGATCGTGAAGTGCAGAACGCCTTCGACTTTCGGCATGGCCGTTCCATCCGCGCCAATGTCGGCGCGGGCGCGCGACTGCACCCGCGTCAGGAACGACGATAATACGGATAAAGGCGCTGGATGATCTAGGTGGCGGTGACGCGCCGGGACTCGGTGCGCATTTCCGGCTGTGCAGCCGGTTCCAGACCCCCCTCGCCCGCGGAAAAGCCGGTCATGAGATCGATGAGCTTGTTCCAGGTGCGCAACATGACGCCGAGCGGCCGCGGCATGGCGTGCCGGCAAAAGGCGATCTTCCTGATCTCGTGGGGGATGTACCAGTTGCTGCGGCTGCCGGCCGGATAATAGACCATGTCGCCGGGGCCGAGCCGGCGGACTTCGCCCTTCTCGTCGGTGACGAAAGCCTCGCCCGAGATCACGTGCAGGGCTTCGTCGATGACGTAATTCCAAGTGAAGCGGCCGGCGCTGCACGACCAGGCCATGACTTGCGAGGTGCCGTCGGCGGAGACCGCAAGCTTTGCCGAGCGCGCCTGCGGCGTGCCTTCGGTGATCCAGTGGGGCGCGATCGGGGCGTCGCTCAGTTCGACGTCGGCGGGAAAAGCGAAGACGACAGGTTTGGACACGGCTCCCTCCAGCAAGGCTAGCAGGCCATTAAACGCGGTAGCGCCAAACAAAGCGTAAACACGGCGCGCCGGCCTGCACGCGGATGTTGCAAAGACGCTTTTTCGGGACAAAACGTTGAAGACCTTGCGAGCCTAGCTGGATACGCCGTCGGCGACCTGCGGCGCAGCGGCGACCGGCCAGTCGCGCCAGGCCCGCCGCAACGGGGTGGTCAGCGGGCGCCGGTCCGCCTTGCGGCCGCTGAGATATTCCAGCCACTTCTCGTAGATGCCGATGGCGGTAGGACGCCACGGGCTTTCCAAACCGGCGTCAAGCTCGCCAAACGGAAAGCCGGCGATGAGATGTTCGCGGCGATCGATGAGCGCGCGCTCGCGGAACGCGGCCGCGATCGCGGTTGCTTTGCCGTCGAAATAATCCAGCGGCAGGCCCGGATAATCGTCGCGCTCGCGCCGGAGGTAGCGGCCGACGTCGCGGCGGTATTCACGCAACGGCGTCTTCGCCTCGTATTCCGGATGGCCCTGGAGGAAAAGGTGAAAGCTCTTGTCCTGGCGCGCGAACATGTCGACGCCGGCGACCGCCGAGCGGGTGAGAATGCGGTAGCCGCAAGCCGCAAGCGCCGGTTCCGGCAAATCGTTGTAGCGGGAATGCGGAACGCGCAGTCCGGATTTTGCGTCGTGCGTCATCGGATGGGAGGCAGCCGGCTCGCAATCGAAAACGCCGAACAGTTTGTCGGCCAGCGGGCGGCGTTCGACGCCGTCGACGCGCAGCACGGCGGCGTGGGCGGCGAGGCATGACCAGATGGTCGAGGCGGTATAGTCGCGCGCCCAGTCCACCACCTGGCTCAGCGTCGCCCAATACGGCTCGTCTTTGAGGTTTTTCATCCGCGGCTCGGTGCCGGTCACGATCAGGCCGTCGACCTTGGCGTCCCACAGCTCGGAAACGTCGCGGTAGCGCTCGGTCATGTCCTGGCGCGTGGTGTCGGCACGCGGAATTTCCGGGATCGAAAACAGCAACAGCCGTACGATGGTTTTCGACGCGGCGGCGCGGATCAGATCGGTAAATTGCCGCTCGGTCGCTTCGAGCGCCGGATCGGGCATGTTGTTGATCAGCCCGATGGTGACGCAGTTCGAGGCGTGGATTTCGTTGGCCGAGGCGGACTGCGACGTGTCGAGGAGAAGCGGCATCGGCTGCGCTCTTATTCGGCGGCAATGAGCGGTGAATCCTTGCGCCGCTGCGCCGCGCCGAGCGCCTGGTCGAGGTCGGCGATGATGTCGTCGATGTGCTCGATGCCGACGCTGAGCCGGATCATCTCCGGCTTGACGCCGGCCTTGCCTTGCTCGGCGGCCGACATCTGCCGATGCGTGGTCGAAGCCGGATGGCAGGCCAGCGATTTTGCGTCGCCCATATTGACCAGCCGCTTGAACAGTCTCAGCGCGTCGTAAAAGTTCTTCGCCGTCTCGAGCCCGCCGACGACGCCGAAGGTCAAGAGCGAGCAGGCGCGACCGCCGAGATATTTTTGCGCCAGCTGATGATAGGGGTTGTCGGCGAAGCCGGTATAGTTGACCCAGGCCACGCGGCGGTCCTGCCGCAAAAATTCGGCGACGCGGCGGGCGTTTTCGACGTGGCGCTCGACGCGCAGCGCCACCGTCTCGATCCCTTGCAGCAACAGGAAGGCGGACAGCGGCGCCAGCACGGCGCCGGTGGTGCGCTGATAGACGCTGCGGCAGCGCGCGATATAGGCGCGGGCGCCGAAATGCTCGGTGTAGATCAGACCGTGGTAGGACGCGTCGCGCTCGTTGAACATCGGAAAGCGCTGCTTGTACGCGGCCCAGGGAAAGCGCCCGCTGTCGACGATAGCGCCGCCGAGCGTGGTGCCGTGGCCGCCCATGAACTTGGTCAGCGAGTGCACGACGATGTCGGCGCCGTATTCGATCGGGCGCAGCAGGATCGGCGTCGCCACCGTATTGTCGACGATGAGCGGAATGCCGTGCCGCGCGCCGACCTTTGCCAGCGCCTCGATGTCGCAAACATTGCCCGCCGGATTGCCGACGCTCTCGCAGAAAATGGCGCGGGTGCCATCGTCGATCAGCTTTTCGATTGCCTCGGCCTGATCGGATTGCGCGAAGCGCACCTTGATGCCTTGGCTCGGCAGCAAGTGGGCGAACAGCGTGTAGGTGGTGCCGTAAAGCTGCGGCACCGAGACGATATTGCTGCCCATGCTGGAGACATTGAGCACCGCATAGTTCAGCGCCGCCTGCCCGGAGCTTACGCAGAGCGCATCGATGCCGCCTTCGAGCGCGGCGACGCGGCGTTCCAGCACCTCGGTGGTCGGATTGCTGATGCGCGAATAGCGGTAGCCTTCGACCTCGAGGTCGAACAAAGCGGCGCCGTGATCGGCGCTGTCGAATTCATAAGCTACGGTCTGGTAGATCGGCACCGCGACGGCTTTCGTCGTCGGATCGGTGTCGTAGCCGCCGTGCACGGCCACCGTTTCTCGTTTCATATCGTCCCACCAGGCATCCCGAATGCTGGGCCATTGTATGGCGCTTCGGTTTCTTATCCGTGGCTGCCGGCATGAACATCGTAAGCAAGATTAATTGGAAACAATAACCTTAATTGTTTCTGGCGCCGCCGCGCGTGGCGTGGCGCATGCTCGGCCTTACCGATCGTTCGAATTTTATCCATTCTTGAAGCGAAAAATTCACTTTGTTTTGCCATTATCGGGCATGACTCTCATCGAGGCGGAACAGGCAAAACTGCGGACCGGCGGCAAGGACAGCGCGCTGCGCGACTGGGTGCGGGCGCTCGAAGCCACCGCACCGATCGCCAGCGACCCCCAGCGCATTTTTCCCCGTGTGATCGAGGAATTGGCCGAAACCCGCGGCGACGCCCCTGCCCTACTCTCGGCGCGCGAGTGCTTGACCTATCGCGCGCTCGACGATCGCGCAAACCGTTATGCGCGGTGGGCGTTCGAGCAAAACCTCGGCAAGGGCGAGGCGGTGTGCCTCGTCATGCCGAACCGGCCCGAATACCTGGCGATCTGGCTCGGCATCAGCAAGGTGGGCGGCGTCGTTTCGTTGATCAACACCAATCTTCGCGGCACCGCCCTCGCCCATTGCCTCGACATCGCCGCGCCTAAGCACATCATCGTCGCCGCCGACCTGTGCAACGACGTCCGTGCCGCGCTTGCGCTCATGGCGGGCCGGCCAAATATCTGGTCGCATGGCAGTGACGATTTTGCCCGCATCGACCGTGACATCGAAAAGTTATCCGGCGGACGCTTGACCGAAGCGGACCGCCGCGACGTGACCATCGCCGACCGCGCGCTCCACATCTACACCTCCGGCACCACCGGCCTGCCGAAGGCCGCCCCTGTCAGCCACCGCCGGCTGATGCAATGGAGCTTTTGGTTCGCTGGCCTCATGAATACCGGCCCCGACGACCGCATGTACGATTGCCTGCCGCTCTATCACAGCGTCGGCGGCGTCGTTGCCACCGGCGCGGTGCTGGCGCGCGGCGGAGCGGTGGTGATCCGCGACAAATTCTCCGCCGGCGAATTCTGGGACGACGTGGTCAATTGGGACTGCACGCTGTTCCAATATATCGGCGAGCTCTGCCGTTATCTCACCAACGCGCCGGAAGTGCCGCGCGAGAAGCAGCATCGGCTTCGTCTGTGCTGCGGCAATGGGCTGCGCGCCGACATTTGGCAAAAATTCCAGGACCGGTTTGCAATTCCGAAAATTCTGGAGTTTTACGCCGCGACCGAGGGCAATATATCGCTCTATAACGTCGAAGGCAAAGTCGGTGCCATCGGCCGCGTGCCGTCGTTCCTCGCCCATCGCTTTCCGCTGGCGCTGGTGAAATCCGATCCCGCGACTCAAGAACCGATCCGCGACGAGAGCGGACTTTGCGTGCGTTGCGCGGCGGATGAAGCCGGCGAGGCGATCGGCAGAATTCATGACGGCGCGGCGCATGCCGCCGCCGAATTCGAAGGCTATACCGACGCCGCGGCGTCGCAGAAAAAGATCCTGCGCGACGTGTTCGAGCGCGGCGACGCCTGGTACCGAACCGGCGACCTGATGCGCGCCGACACCAGCGGCTATTTCTATTTCGTCGATCGGATCGGCGATACCTTTCGCTGGAAGGGCGAGAACGTCGCGAGCTGCGAAGTTGCCGCGGCGATCACCGCGTTTCCCGGCATTACCGAAGCGACCGTTTACGGCGTTCCCGTTCCCGGCACCGAGGGCGCGGCCGGCATGGCGGCGCTCGTGGTCGAGGGCGCGTTGGATTTACCGGCATTGCGCAAGCATCTCGCGCGCGCGTTGCCGGCTTATGCCCGGCCGCTATTCCTGCGTATCCAGGACCGCATCGCGGTGACGGCGACCTTCAAGCACCAGAAGACCGAGCTCGTACGCGAAAGCTTTGATCCGACCGCGGCGGGCGACGCCATCTATTTCGACGATCCCTCGCAACAGGCTTACGTGCGGCTCGACGGTGCGCTGTTCGAGCGCATCAAGGCTGGCGGCGTTCGCCTTTAGCCCTTACGCGGTGGTGCCGGCGTCCACGGTCAGCACCGTGCCGGAAATGTTGCGCGCCTTGTTGCTGAGCAGATATTCGACCGCATTCGCCACATCCTCGACTTCGGCGAGCCGACGTAGGGCGCTTCTTCGCACCACCTGTTGGCGCTGCTCGCCGGCAAGGCCGTGGGTCATGTCGGTATCGATGAAACCCGGCGCCACGGCATTGACGGTGATGCCAAGGCGGCCGACCTCGCGGGCCAGCGAGCGCGTAAAACCAAGCATCGACGCCTTGGTCGCGGCGTAGACCGAAAGGCCGCTATAGCCGGTGAAACCGATGATGGAAGCGACATTGACGACGCGACCGGCGCCTTCCGACATCATCGAACGCACCACGTATTTGGTCAGTATGATGGGCGAGAGCGTGTTGATGCGCACCAATTCGACGATTTCCGAATTGTGCATCATGGCAAGCGCGCCGTCGTGGCCGACCGCGGCATTGTTGACCAGGCCGAACAGCGGGCCAAAATCCTTGCGCAAGCCTTTGACCAGGCTCGGAATCTCGCCGACCTCACTGAGATCAAAAGACACAAAATGCAGCGCGCCGTGCTTGGCGCGCTTGGCCTCGGCGATGGCATCGGCGACCGACTTGGTCTTTTGCCGCGCCAGAGCGATTACGTCATAGCCGGCGCCGGCCAGCTGGCGGGCGATGCCGAGCCCAAGCCCGCGACTCGCGCCGGTGACAAGGACAGTGCGTGCGGCTTCAGCCATAGCGCCGCGCCAATTTGCCGGTTGCGCCGACGTCGAGCGCCGGCACGATCGAGATGGAAGCGGGCACTTTGTGGCGCGGCAACGCTTCGCGGCAGAGCGCCAATATGTCGTTCTTGATCTGCAGCTCGCCGCCAGTACGCGCGCTATCGGCTTTCAACACAACGTCGGCGATCACGATCGCGCCGGTGACGGGACTTTGCTTCGGCCGCACCAGCGACATTCGCACTTGTGGATGCCGGTTGATGACCGCCTCGATCTCCTCGGGATGAATTTTCAAGCCGCCGACATTGATGATGCCGCCGCGGCGGCCGGCGAAGACGTAGCGATCGCCGCGCTCTTCCACCATGTCGCCGGTATCGACGAAGCCGCCGCGGTCGCGCAGCGCATGTTGCGCACCGAGATAACGTTGCGCCGTGCGCGGAGAACGGATGCGCAGCGCGCCGTCCACGAGTTTCAGCTCGACGCCGTCGCGGTCATGGTCCAGGAAATCTGCGGGAAATCCGGCCAGGCCGTCGTTCACCTCGAAGGCGACACCGGCTTCCGTCGATGCATAAGCGTGGCCGACGACGGCTTCCGGAAACATGGCGCGCAAACTGTCGAGGATTGCCTGATCGGCGATTTCGCCGGAGAGGCGGACATAGCGCGGCGATATCTTTCCGATCTCGGCCGACATCAGCGCGCGGCGCCAATGCGACGGCGTGCCCGACAGATGCGTGACGCCGCAGCGGCCGAGCCGGGCTAGATGATCGGCGATCGGCTCGTCGGCGTACGACAGCACCAGGGACGCGCCGCCGACGATCGCGCGCAAGAATATCTGCAGGCCACCGTAGCGGCGGATGTCGTAGAACGTGCCCCATACCACGGCGCCGTCGAGCCGCCGTCCGGCGCCGATCGGCGCGATCAGGCTGGCCAGGCTGTGCACCGCCATTTTCGGCACGCCGGACGTGCCGGACGTGAGCAGCACCCATTCGGTCGGCACCTGCGGCAGCGGCGGGTGTTCGGCTGGAACGATGGCCGGCGTGCAAACGACACGCACGGGAAGATCGAGCGCCGCGTGGTCCGCTGTACCCTCGTCGATCACGACGGCGTCGGCCTCGGCACAGGCGATCAACGCGCCGAGATGATCCGCTGCGGTATCGGGCGGCAAGATCGTGATGCGACGCGCTACGCCGTCGAGCTCGATCAGCGCCAGCGCACTCGTCAGCTGGCTCGACGTCGCGACAACAACCGAGCGGCCCGCAAGCGCGGCAAGCCGGCCGCCGAAACTTGTTCCGAGCGCGAGATGATTGACGCAAAGCCGCGCCGCGCGATCCCAGAAGAACCGCTCCGGCGCAGCGTCGGCGATGCGGCCTCTAAGCGACGGCGCGTTGCTGCGCACCATGTTCATACACTTTCACGAAGTCGCCGAGCGTCAGCGGGAACATGGCGTCCTCGGCGGCCGTGAACGGATCGATGCCGAGCGTGTCTTCGAGGCGCGCGACCAGCACGGCAAAGCCGAGCGAGTCCAAGCCGGAATCGAGCAGCACCAGATCGTCGCGCAGCGGCGCCAGCGTCTTGCCGTGCTCGCGTGCAATCTGCCGCATCTGGTCCATTATGGTTAATTTTATGCTCATCGTCGTATGGCCTACTGTTTCTTCACCGGCGGCCGGTATATTCGCGCAAGATTACAATCAAGTTCACGACGCTACCGTGGTCAAGACGAATGGACTGTTCCGTTCCGGCAATCCGCTGCCGACAGATCGGCGAAGCCGACATTGCCGCCGTCGCAGCGCTACTCGGCCGTGGGTTCCCGAACCGCACCCGGCAGTTCTGGTCGGACGCGCTGGCGCGGCTGGCGCGCCGTGAGCCGCCGCCGGGTTTCCCGAAATATGGTTACCTTCTCGAAAGCGGCAACGTTGCCGTCGGCGCGCTGCTGTTGATCTGCTCGACGATCCGCGAAGGCGGCCGGCCCGCGACCCGATGCAATCTGTCGAGCTGGTATGTCGAGCCCGCATACCGCGCCTACGCGACGCTCCTGGTGTCGCAAGCGCTCGGCGACAAGGATGCCACCTATACCAACGTCTCGGCGGCGCCGCACACCTGGCCGATCATCGAGGCGCAGGGTTTTTCGCGTTATTGCGACGGCGTCTTCGTCGCGGTGCCGATGCTGAAAGACCTGTTCGGCAGCAGCGGCGTGCGCGTCTTCGCTGCGCGTGAAAACCCGACAGCGAGCTTCGACGCCTCCGAGCAGGACATCCTGCAGCGTCATGCCGAGCACGGCTGCATCAGCCTGTGGTGCGAGAGCGAGGGACAGGCCTACCCGTTCGTTTTCCGGCCCCGCCTGGTCAAGCGCGCGATCCCGTGCGCGCAATTGATCTACTGCCGTGACGTCGCCGACTTCGTGCGCTTTGCCGGGCCGATCGGGCGCTATCTGGCGTGGCGCGGCAAGCCCTTCGTCATCATCGATTCCAACGGCGCCATTCCCGGATTGGTCGGCACCTTCCGCCCCGGCAGCATGGCAAAATATTTCAAGGGCCCGCAACGGCCGCGGCTCGGCGACCTCGCCTATACCGAATACGTGGTGTTGGGCGTCTGAGCGAAAAATCAGATCGCCAGCGCCTTGCGCACCGCGACCGGCCAATGCGGCAGGTCGAGGCCGTGGGTCGCGAACAGCGCCAGGGCCAGCCGGTCGATGCCAAAGGCGACGCAGCCGGTATGGGCCACTTCGCCTGACTCGGTGCGCAGATTCCACGTCGTGCCGAAATGGTCGCGGTGATAGTTGAAGCTCATGCACGCGGTCGGCTCCTCGGCGGAGCGCACCGGAATGAGCAGTTCGAACTTCAAGGCCTGCTCGACCTGGCTCATCGCCATCAGCTTGCCGCCGCGGCCGAAGAACGGATCGCTCGCGGTATCGATGCGCCACGGCAGGCCCAATTGCTTGGCGAAACCCGGCGCCCGCGCCATCCAGGCGCGGCGGAATTCATCGACCTCTTCGGGCGTGCCGATGCGGACATACTCTCTCATGCGAAAAGACTGCAGGCGGTCGAGATTTTGCGACGGCTCGCGGCGGAAGCAATCGCAGGCGACGTCGAAGACGAGCCCGCCTGTCGGCACGTGACCGCGGCTCGCGACCAGCGGATAGACCGGATAACAGGCGGCAGGACTCAACACGAGATCGGCCGCCGCCAGCGCCGCCGTCCAATCCTCGCCGGCTTCGCTGCGCTCCACCGCCGATTTGATCTCGGTCTCGGCGCCGCCAAGGCAGCTGACGCAACCGAGGAAATGCGGGAAACTTTTGAGATATCCGGATTTCTCCACCTGCCGGCGGCTCATCACCGGCGGGAAGCGTAAGACTTCTGTATTCGGCTCGCAGTAGCGCGAGATCAGCGCGGTGAGCCCACCGACGACCTGTTCGAATACGGCGGTGCGCGCATAGATGCCGTCGATGCCGGTCGGCAGCAGCAGTGCCTCGGCGATCGAATCGAGCGAGCGTACCGGCTGGACCGGTTCCTTGAATGCCAAATTCATCTTGCTCACGCCTCTCGGTATTGTTGTTTTTTATAGTTTCGACGCATTCAGTCGCGCAGCGATGCCGGCGTGCTGGTCAACAGCGACGCCGCTCCGATATTCGCCAAAATCCGGTCGTTGCTGATCATGACCGGCGACGACAGGATGTCGCGCAGGTGCCGCCCGACGCTGAATTCGCTGTCGTTGCGATAGCCGGCCAAGCCGCAAGCCTGCATTGCGCTCATGACGGTCGCGACCGCGAGCTCCGATGCGTTCACTTTCAGCATGTTCATGCCGGTCTGGAAGTCGATGGATTCGAGTAACGCCGGATCGGACGCCGCCGCCTCGAAGCGTTGCAGCGCCGTGGCGATCAGGCTGCGCAGCGTCCGCAGCGAGGCATTGGCGCGGGTCAGGTGCTGGGCCGCGGGCGGCATGGCGCCGCCGCCGCCAAGGGTGGCTTTGCGCACGAATGCGCGGGCGCGATCGACGGCCGCCGCGGCGATGCCGGCCCAGGCGCCGCTCCAGGCCAGGTGCGCGAACGGCATCATGGTCTGGGCGTGAATCTTGTCGTAGCTCACCGGCAGGATCTGCTCGGCGGAGCCTGACGCCGAGAGCGCAAAACCTTCGCTGCAGGTGCCGCGCATGCCGAACGCGTCCCAGCCGTTGAGCCGCTTGAGCGCATAGTCGTCTTTGAGGAAGGCGACCAGAACCTGGTCCGAGCTTGCGGCTTCAGGCGAACGCCGTGCGGTGGTGACGATGCCGTCGGCGGCTTCGGCGTAGGAGATGACGGTTGCCTGGCGCTCCAGCGTGATACGCGAATCGCTCCACGCGATCGGCGCTGAGCTGTTGCGAACGTCGCCGCCGGCGCGGCCTTCGGTGGTGGAAGAGGCGAGCAGCAATTGCTCGGCGCAAAGCCGGCGCAACAGCCGCTGATGCCAGGCGCTGCCGCGGCCGTGACGCACCAGGCAAGCGACTTTGGTCTGATGCATGGCAAAGATCATCGCCGTCGAGGCGCAGTTGCGGCCGAGCATGTAGCAGACGTCCACGATGTCCGCGGTGCTGGCGCCCTCGCCGCCGAGTTCCGGCGGCACGGCGGCGCTCAACAGCCGCTCGGCGCGCGCCGCATCGATCGCCTCTTTGGGAAATCGCGACTCGGCGTCGACCGCCGCCGCATGGGTTGCCGCCACCGCGGCGACCTTTTCCGCGCGCGTCATCAGATCCGCCGAACCCGCGGCATGGAGATTGCTGGCGGCGATAAGAATGCCGCGCATGGCACTGCGCGCAATGCGGCGATCTTCATCGACTTCGTGGAGCGACATTGTTCTTCCGGCATTCATTGCTGCGCTCGCGATGACGTTGGACCCTCCCGCGCCATCGAGCCTCGACAGCGCCTACCAACACCGAAGTACGGTAAAACTTCCAAATCCTCGTATTATTCGCCAGGGATTAGCGCAGTTCTTTGCCGTCAAGGTTACCAATCGCAAACACATCCTGTGGTAACTACGCTTGTTCGGCTTTCCTGGCCTACGCCGTGGAATGGAACCGCCGTGCCGCGCGATATTTGGGGAATATTCACCTTGCTCGACCGTACCAACGCTCACCCGACGGAACGCGTGACGCAGCTCGTGCGCCAGCTCATGGCCAGGCGATCGATTGATCGGTCGGTCGGTTACGATGACGTTCTCAGCGAGTGCGGCCTATCGTCGCTCGACATGGTCAACCTCATGCTCGCCGTCGAAACTGAGTTCGATATCAAAATCCCCGACCGCGACATGACGCCGTCGAACTTCCGCTCCATCGCGCAGATCGACAAGCTGGTCGGAGCGCTATTGCGCAGCGACCAAACAGTCGGCTGAAATAATCCATAGCTTTCCCGCAGCGGTCCCGGCAGCGCCAGCGGCCCGGTATCGCGTTGCGGTATCAGCGATGTGCCTTCTTGCCGGTTTCATCCGGCTAACCATCTTTTGGCGAGAAATCAGCCATCTGAGGGGTCAAAAACCATGTCCATCCGGCCCGTAAAGCAAATCATCACCTCGAAGCCTACGACCGAGGGCGCCGGCGTAAAGCTGCGCCGCGCGTTCGGCTTCGGCGAAACCCAAGCCACCGATCCGTTCCTGCTGCTCGACGATTTCCGCAACGACCGGCCGGAAGATTATCGCGCCGGCTTTCCCTGGCATCCGCATCGCGGCATCGAGACCATTACTTATGTATTGGCCGGCAATGTCGAGCACGGCGACAGCCTGGGCAATCGCGGCAATCTCGGTGCCGGCGACGTGCAATG
>CAVWOI010000034.1:0-46129 GCA_963756245.1 uncultured Alphaproteobacteria bacterium | reverse complement strand
AATGGCCTGGCCGTTGTGGTAGCTCTCTTCGAGCAATTGCAGATTGGCCTGGACGTAGGGGTTGGCGGGGTCCTTGGCCTGGGCTTCCTGGAGCTTCTTGTGGGCGCGGGCATAGTCGCCGCGCAGCATGTAGGAAAAACCCTGGTCGTTGAGGATTTCCGCCGTCGGGCCGACGAGGCGCAGCGCCGCCGCATAGGCGCGGTCGGCGAGATCGAAACGGTGCAGCCGGTCATAGGACGCGGCGAGCCCGACCCAGGCGCCGGCATCGTTCGGATGCTTCTCCACGGCGGTGCGGAAGCTCTTCTCGGCGAGACCGAAATTGTTGCTGCGGAAATATTTCTTGCCGCGCTGCGCGTCGTCGTTGGGATCGTCGCCGACGAGGCCGGGATGCGCCAGCGGCGCCACCGGCTCGCCGCTCGGTCCGGGTTCGGCCGGCTGCGTCTGCACCGAGCCGGTCGTGTCGCCGCCGTCGATGGAGGCGGCTTTGTCTTTTTTCGATGGCCACAGATCGCTGAGGATACCGGTGACGCCGCCGTCCTTGGGCGCTGCGCTTGCGGTCTCATCGTTGAGTTTCGGCGCGGTCGAGCAGGCGCCAAGGCCCATCAGGCACGCCGCCCCGACGATCAGGATCCGCGCCACTCGGATACTCATCACGCGCTCCGGACCACAACCCGCCCGGATTCCCCCGCCCCACGCGCGGATGGGCCGTCCCGGCCATCGGCCGGACAGCACCGGACGAGCCAAGCTAGGCGACGATCGTTAAGGAAGTCCTCGCGCCGACTGTTCGCCGGCTGGGCGGGCAACGGCGCTCACCATGTGCCCGTCACCATGCGCACGATCACCGGGCACAGGATGACCACGAACAGCACCGGAAAGATGCAGACCATCATCGGAATGGCGAGCTTGGCCGGGAGGCTGTAGGCCTTCTCCTCGGCCCGCGACAGCCGCTTGTGGCGCATGTCGTCGCTATAGACGCGCAGCGCGTCGCTGATGCTGGAGCCGAGCTCGTCGGACTGCTGGATCAAGGTGGCGAAGGAACGCGCCTCTTCGAGGCCGAGCCGGTCGCCGAGGTGCTCCAGCGCTTCCGTCATGGTGCGGCCGGCGCGGATCTCGAGATTGGCCATGTGGATGTTGGCGGCGAGCGAGGGATAGGAGACGCCGAGCTCGCGGCCGACCCGATCCAGCGCCGCCTCCATGCTCAAGCCGGCGTCGGCGCAGACCACCAGGAGGTCCATGAAATCGGGAAAACCGGCCTGGTGCTCGAGGCGTTTTCCCTTGATGCGGCGGTCGAGATAAAAGCTCGGCGCCAGATAGCCGAGCAAGCCGCCGACCATGACGAACAGCCAGAACGGCAGCTTGGTGACGATGCCCAGCATCGGCAGGACAAAGAATGCCGCCAGCGCCAGCACAAGCGCGCCGGCGCCGCGCGCCAGGAAGAAATAAGCCGCGCCATGGGGATTGTAGACGCCGGCCTGCACCAGGCGGGCGCGGAGCATTTTCACGTCCTTGCTGTCGACCGACGAATAATGCTTGGTCGTGTAAGCCACCAGCTTTTGCGCGGCGCGCACGCCCGAATAGCGCAGCGAGCGCCGGCCGCTGCCGGACGCATCGTCGTCGATATTGACGCGCGCGGCGCGGCGGCGCACCGCCTCGCGGGCGCGCACGCCGAGCATGACCGCGAAGGCGAGCGTGCCGGTGGCCAAAAATATCAGCGCGCTCAGCATCGTCGTCGCGCTGTCGCCAAACACCGCAAAGGTCGAGCTTGTGTCCATTGTTCAGATCTTGGCTCAGATTTTGAAGTTGACCATCTTGAACATGATGATATTGCCGATGCTCATCCAGCCGGCGGCGCCGAACAGCAGCACTTTGGTCAGGTGCTCGTGCCACATCGAGCCGTAGAAATCCGGCGCGATCACCTGAATGACGATGAACATGCCGATCGGCAGCGCCGAGAGGATCATCGCCGAGGCGCGGCCTTCGGCCGCCAGCGCGCGGATCTTGCGCCGCATCTTGAAACGCTGGCGGATGACGCCGGAAAGATTTTCCAGAATCTCGCCGAGATTGCCGCCGGTGGCACCCTGGATGGCGACCGCGGTCACGAACAGCGGCAGGTCGTCCGAGCCGATACGGCCATACAGGTTGCGCATCGCCGTTTCCAGGTCGGCGCCGTAGGTGATCTCGTCGGACACGATGCCGAATTCGCTGCCGATCGGATCGGGCATTTCGCGGCCCACCATGGCGATGGCGATCGGCACCGGATGGCCGGCGCGCAGGCTGCGCACGATGATGTCGAGCGCATCGGGAAATTGGGCGCCGAATTTCCTCTGCCGCCGCGAGCGCAGCACGCGCAGCACGAAATACGGCAGCACTGTTGCGCTGAACAGCGCCCCCAGCGCCGCTTCGAGGAGACTGCCGCGGAACACCATCAAGGCGGCAAAGACGACGACGGCGATGACGCCGAAGATGATGAACAGCCGCGCGAAACCAAGCGTAAGGCCCGATTGCAGGACCAGCCGGTTGAGCGCGATCAGGCCAAGCCGGTAATCGCCGCCGGCGGTCAGCCCGCGCTCGCGGCGCAGATCGGCGAGCACGTTTTCGCGGCTGATGCTGTCCTTCGACAGCATCAGGCGGCGGTTGATGCGGCTGCGATAGGACGCCGCCGAATAGCACATCAGATAAACCGCCTCGACGGTGAGCCCCGCCGAGACCGCGACGAACAGCCAGACCAGATAGATCGGGTTGAGGTCGAACAACATGCTTATAGCGGCTGCGAGGGGTCGAAATAGGCGCCGGGAATCTTGATGCCCATGGCGATGAGATCGTTGAGAAAGCGCGGGCGCACGCCGGTGGCCTGGAAATGGCCCTGCACAGCGCCGTCCGCCGCGATGCCGGTGCGCACGAACTTGTAGACCTCCTGCATCTGGATGATGTCGCCTTCGAGGCCGGTGATCTCGGCGATGCTCATGACGCGGCGCTTGCCGTCGGACAGCCGCGACAGCTGCACGATGACCCGGATGGCGGCGGCGATCTGGCCGCGGATCGAGGCCACCGTCATCGGCAGGCCGGCCATGCCGATCATCTGCTCCAGACGCGAGATGGCGTCGCGCGGCGTATTGGCGTGGACCGTCGCCATGGAGCCTTCGTGGCCGGTATTCATGGCTTGCAGCATGTCGAAGGCTTCCTCGCCGCGACACTCACCTAGAATCACGCGGTCGGGCCGCATGCGCAGCGCGTTCTTGACCAGATCGCGCTGGCGGATTTCGCCCTTGCCTTCGATGCTCGGCGGCCGCGTCTCCAGGCGGCCGACGTGCGGTTGCTGCAATTGCAGCTCGGCGGCGTCCTCGATGGTGAGCAGCCGCTCCTTCTCCGAGATGAAGGCGGACAGCGCGTTGAGCATCGTGGTCTTGCCAGAGCCGGTGCCGCCGGAAATGATCAAGGTGATCCGCGCCCGCACCGCCGCCGCGAGCAATTCGGCCATTTGCGGCCGCAGCGCTCCGACATCGACCAGCTTGTTCAGGTTGAACGGCTTTTTGGAAAATTTGCGGATCGACATCAGCGGCCCGTCGATGGCGACCGGCCGCACCGCGACGTTGACGCGCGAGCCGTCGAGCAGCCGCGCGTCGCACATCGGATGCGATTCATCGACCCGGCGGCCGACCGCGGAGACGATCTTGTTAATGATGCGCAACAGATGCGCCTCATCCTTGAAGCGCACGCCGGTCGGCTCGAGGATACCGAGCCGCTCGACATAGACGCATTCGTGGCCGTTGATGAGGATGTCGTTGACCGACGGATCCTTGAGCAGCGGCTCGAGCGGGCCGAGCCCGGTCATCTCGTCGAGGATTTCCAGGACGAAATCGTTGAGCTCCTGAGTGTTGAGCGCGAGCCGCTCGGTCAGCACGTATTGCGACACCAGCCCTTGAATGTGGCTGCGCATTTCTTCTTCGGGCAGCTTTTCCAGCGCCGAAAGATTGATCTCCTCGATCAGCCGGCGATGCAGGCGCACCTTGGCGTCGAGGAGCTTTTCGGTCAGCAGCGGATTGGCCGTGGGCTGCGGCGCCGCCGGCTCCGGCGCCGGCAGGGGCTCGGACAAGCCCGTCACTGTGGCGGTTTCGGCCGGAGCCTCCTCGATCGCCGGCACCAGGGCCGGCGCGGCAACACGGTGCGTTGAGAAACGGCCTGCCATATCAATGTCCTACGATGCACGCGGCCGTGGGCGGGCGTTACGATCGCGCCAACGACAGTTTGAGTTTCTTGCCGGCCACCGCCGTCTCTTTTGCCACAGCGCTTTGACTTTGCGGCACGATCAGCTTCTTGAGCTGCAGCGTGATCTTGTTGCCCTTCTTGACCTCTTCGAGCGGTACGCCGCGGTCGATGGCTTCGCGCACCAGCGCGTAGTCGTTCGGGATGCAGGCCAAAAACGCGTCGCCGATCGCCTGCTCGATGTCGGAGCGGCGCAAGCTCGACGAGAACATTTTCTGCACGAAGCGATTGATGATGACTTGCGGATGCGGGCCGTCGCCGAGCCGCTCACGGATGGCATCGACCAGCTGCTTGGCCTGGCGCAGGCCCGGCACCGTCGTCTCGCTGACGATGAACAGCCTGTTGGAGCCCAACAAAACACTATCGGTCCAGGAGAACCAGGTGCGCGGCATGTCGAACACCACGTAGTCGAAATGCGACGACACCAGATCGAGCAGCCGCGTGACCACATCGGGATCGAACGAGCGCATTTCCGCCGGGCGATTGGGCGCGGCGATGACGGCGAGGCCGGACGGATGCTGCGACAGCATGACTTCGAGCAATTGCCGGTCGAGGCGCTCGGGGCGCGGCTCGATCTCGTTCAGATTGAGCCGCGGCTCGATGTCGAGATAATCGGCGCAGGCGCCGTGCTGGAAATCGAGATCGACCAGGCAGGTCGAGCTCTTGCCGCGCGCGCCGCTGTTGAGCAGCAGCATGGCGGTCTGCACCGCGAGCGTGGTAACGCCGGCGCCGCCGACGGCGGGCAGGAAGGTGAAAATCTGCGCTTCGGTGGTCTCGCTCGTGGCCGGCGATTTGGCGACGCGCGCGCAGGCGCGAACCAGCTCGACCGGCGACACCGGCTTGACCAGGAAATCCGCGAGCCGCATCTGCATCAGACGCCGCGCGACGCTTTCCTCGAAACTCTGCATGATCGCCACCACCGGCGGCCAATTGCCGATCCGCAGCATCAGGCGTTCGAGCGCCAGCAATTCGGCGGCGTCGCCGGCATCGATGTCGACGACGACGACGGTGGCGCCTTCAAGCGCAATAGCGTCGGCGCGGCCGGCCAACGGTCCCGCGATCACATCGAGGGCGATTTGCGGGCTGGCGCTGAACGTGCTGCGGACGGACTCCTCGAATGCCGGATCGGCGGTCAGGACGACCACCCTTGCCTGCATCGCTGGAGCTATGGATCGGCCGGCGCGCATGTTTCACACTCGCAGGACTGCGTTACTTGTAGGTCGAGGTGGCGGCAGCGGCGCCACCGATCGCGGTACCAGTCGCCGCTTGCGCGCTACCCTGCTCCATCTTGCCGGCGCACATTCCGGTCGGCGGCGGCAGTGCCGCGTCGGTCGACGGATCGAGGTCGACCGGTTGGGTGACCTTGTCGATGCGATAGCACTCCACCGCCCGCTGCATGCGCTCGCCGTTGAACGTGAGGTTCCTGTTGTTGCTGTTCGGCGGCCACGGATCGACCATCTGCTCGACCTGATTGGCAGCCACTGCATCGCCGGCACCGAGCGCAATCGATTCGCGCCGGGCGAAGTAGATGTCGGAGCAGCCGGCAAGCAGCGTGCCGAGCATTATCGCGGCGGCAACGGCCCGCTGCGCGCCATTAATCCCGGGCCGAGACATAGACGCCTCCATTTTTCGGCAGGTCGATGATGTGACCGACATAGGGCCGGTTGAGCGCGCCGACGGCGAGGCGTGCGAGCGCGGGACTGACTTCCGCCTGGCCCATCAGGAAGAAGTCGACGTCGTTGCCGGGCAGCGTGCCGTCGAGCGGCGTGTGGATCGGATCGGCCGGCGCCAATGGACGCACGAGGTGGGGCGTCACCACGATGACCAGATCGGTCTCGTTCTTCTGGTAGGCGGCACTGCGAAACAGCGCGCCGAGCACCGGAACGTCGCCGAGCCAGGGCAGCTGATCCTGGTTGGTCTGGCTGGTGTTCTGCAGCAAGCCGCCGAGCATGAAGCTCTGGCCGTCGCGCAATTCCACCGTGGTCGAGGCTTCGCGCACCGTCAGCGCCGGCACCGTGACGCCGCCGGTGATGGACACGCCGTGGGCCGGATCGAGCTGGCTCACATTCGGCTTGATCACGAGATTGATCTGGCCCTCCTTGAGCACGGTCGGCGTGAAGGCGAGGCCGACGCCGTATTTCTTGTATTCGATCGCGGTCTGGCCGAGCGAGCCGGGGACCGGGATCGGATATTCGCCGCCGGCCAGGAAGCTCGCGGTATCGCCCGACAGCGCGGTGAGATTGGGCTGCGCCAACTCGCGCACCAGGCCCTTTTGTTCGAGCGCATTGAGCTCGACGTCGACCGGGAATTGCCCGCCGACCAGGCGACCGATCAGGAAGCCGAACGGCGAGGCGCCGGACAGCACGCCGGCCGCCACGATCGGCGACATGGTCGCCGCCGCGGGCGGGATGTTGGCCCCGCCGACTCCGGCGCCGGCCAGCGCCGGCTGCTGGAACGAGCCGTTCGCCGCCGTCACCGGCAGTTGCGAAGCGGGAACCTGGTTGCCGACATTGGCGAGGAACCGGTTGCCGAACACGTTCCATTGCACGCCGAGCTCACGGCTGGCTTCCCGCGACGCTTCGATGAAGCGCACTTCCAGCATGACCTGCTGGGCCCGCGTCACCTGAACGGTGTTGATAATGTCCGGCGCGAACTGCTTGGCGATGGTGACCGCCTTGTCCAGCGTCACGGCGTCCGGCGCGGTACCGCTGAGCATGATGCGGCCGTCGATCGAAGAGACCTTGATGCCGCCGCCGGTAAAGCGCGAGATCTCGGCTGAAAGCCGCGACACGTCGTAGGACACCTCGATGTCGAAAATGCCGACCACCTTCCTATCCTGGCCGTAGACCGTGACCCGCGTGGTGCCGATCTTCTTGCCGAGGATCGACAGCGCGTGGTCGGTCAGCGGATTGACGTCGGCGACGTCCGGATCGCCGACCATGATGTCGACCACGCCTTGATCGGTATGGACGTCCTGGGATTTGCCGACCGTCACGGTCACCGTCACGGTGCGCGCATTGGCGAACGTGATTCTCTGCTGGGCGCGCGCCGTGACCGGCACCAGCGCCGCGGCGAACGCGAACGCCAGCGCCAGCCAGATCGCGGCGCCGCGCAGCAGCGCGCCCATTGGCAGACTCTCGCTTAAGTCTGTGCCCCCGTCCGAATATCGCCGGCCTTCGCCTGCGATCATTGTGGTGTCGTACTGGCTATTCACTTCGGCCTCCCCGGCTCTCATTGTCCCCAAACCTAAAAGTCCCATCCACTCCGCTTGACGCACTCCAGTTTCTAGTTACGCGCCGGCAGTTGACTGGAGAGCGCGGCGGAATGCGCGTCGCCCCCCTCCACCGGCACGGTGTATTCGACGCGGTCGCCCCTGGACGGCCGCATGACGCCGATGGTGACGAAATGCGATTCCTGGGCGGGCGCGGTCATGAGATCGTGGGTCGTGACGCGACGGGTGTCGGCGCTGACGACATCGCCGGCCTTGCGCAGCAAGAGCGACAGTGTGCCCACGGTGGCGGCGAGCGCGACCTTCTGCCCGTCGGTCGGATCCACTTCGAGCGTGACCGCCTTGACCACGGCCGGCTTGTCGGCGCGCTGGTCGGCGAGCTGATCGATCGCCAGCACGCGCACGTTCTGAAGCACGACATCGTTGATGGCGTTGTTCTTCTCGCCGGCCCGCGTCAGCACGACATCGACGCGCTCGCCCGGCAACACAAAGCCGGCGACGCCTTCGACGTCGTTGACGCGGATGGTGACCGCCTTCATGCCGTCGCTGAGCATTGCCGACAGCGTGGCGCGCTGGCCCGGTCCGGTGATCTTGGCCGCCAGCACCGCTTCGTTGGTGTCGATCGGCATCAGCACGACGCGCTTGGCCGAGGTCAGGTCGGCGATCTTGCCGAACGCGCCGGCCGGCAGCGCATTCTCGGGCCACGGCATTTCGCGAAGCGCGGCCGACGTAAGCTCATCGCCGAAGCGCAGCGGTTTACTGGCCACGACGATGCTGCGCGCCGGCGGCGCGGCTTTGCGCTGTGCGTCGATGCTCTTCAGGCGCTCATCGGCCTGATTGTTGAGCCATATCTGCGCCAGGAATACAGCGAGCAGTCCGAACAGGACCGCGAAGCCGATCATGACGAAGGTACTGGTGCGCACGCGACTTCCCCTGAATGACGCCAGGAATTCTTGTTTCGTCGCCGTGACTATTGAGCCGCCGGTAGTATGGAATTGGTGAAGCTATTGGCGCGAATTGGCCTATGCTGAAGATTGCTTGAAGCGGTATTCTTTACGACGCGTGTATCGCTTCGATCGAAGTGAAGAGATATCCTTTACGAAACCTGCGCCATCGCGTTGCGTGCGCCCTCGACGACCGCGAAACCGGTGCAGGACGGGCGGTACTTTCACGTCTCCGGCCGCGAACGGTGTTGCAAATCCCAGGTGCGGCTTTTAACGAAATGCGGTAGGACGGCATTAACGACACGCGACGGACGTCGTGGAACAGGCGGAGGATATCGCGATGAAGAAGCCGCACATCAGCTACGTCGACCCGGCAACGGTTAAGGACAAGGCGATGCTCGCCGAGTTCGAGCGTTGCGCGCGCGAGGGCACGCCGCGGCCGGAAAGCCAGGCGATCCGGGCCCATGTGCCGGCGGTGTTCTGGTCGTTCGCCAATTCCTGGCGCGACGTGTTCAAGAACGGCGTCGCCGACCACGACATCAAGGAATTGTGCCGGGTCTACGTGTCGCGCTCGGTGAAATGCGAGTTCTGCGGCAACCAGCGCTCGATGAAGGCGGCGTCGCAAGGCCTGGTCGAGGACGACTATCGCGACCTGATCAATTTCGAATCCTCGCAGCACTATGACGAGCGCCAGAAGGCGGCGCTGTCCTATGCCGAGGCGATCACCTGGGACCTGCCGGTCGATGGCGCGTTCTGGGCGCGGCTGAAACAGCATTTCAGCGAGCCCGAACTGGTCGAGATCGGCTATTTCATCGCGCTCACCATGGGCCAGCAGCGCTGGCTGCGCACGCTCGATATCGAGCACCACCAGGTGATGGCCGGCACCGATGCGTCGATGGCGCCGGGTTTCGAGACCGCCGAAGCGTTGGCGCATTCAAAGGAGCGCGACGACTATTGGGCGCGCAGCAACGTCGCGGCGGCGGCGGCGGCGGGCGCGGCCGAGTAGCGTTCAGACGCGGATAAAACCACGCGGGATGGCGTGGAACGGCTTGATGCCGGTTTCGGTGATCAGCACCATTTCGCCGGTCTGCACGCCGGCTTTGCCGTCCGGCGTCACCACATTGGGCTGGATCACGACCACCATGCCGGCGCGGAACGGCTCGTCGGGCACGTGCGCGCTCGGCCGGCTTTTCGAACCGAGGATCGGCGGCAAGTAGCCACCGCCATAGCCGTGCAACAAATCGTCGATGATGGTGAAGCCTGCGTCCTCGATCAGCCTTGAGGCCTCGATCACCTGCTGCGGCAGCGCACCGTCCTTGAGCACGGCGGCCACTGCGTTGAACGTGGCATCGGCGACTGCGTGCAGGTCGCGGTAGAGTTTTGGCGGATCGGCGTCCACGGCGAAGCTGCGCAATACCTGCCCGGGATGCTCCCAGAACGCCGCGCTGATCTCGGCGAACACGATATCGCCACGCGCGACGTTGCGGTTGCCGACGAATTGCGTCGGCACGCCGAGATCGGGCTTGGCCATCGGCGTGACGCCGAAGAAATGGATGACATTGGTGCCGCCGAGCGCGATGTAGGCGCGTTCCACCAGATCGGCGAGCTCGCGTTCGCTCAATCCCGGCCGCAAGTTGTCGCGCAAAGCCATCATGCCGTGATCGGTCAGGGCGGCGCCGATCCGCATCCAGTCGATTTCCTCCACCGACTTGACCTGGCGCAGCCGCGTATAGCGGCGGTTGAGGTTGCCGATGGCGCCGAACTTTTCCGCCAGCGTCGCATGCTGCTCGAAGGTCATCGGCCCGATGACGCCGACCTTGCCGGCGCGCGCGCCGCGCTTGGCCAATATGGAAATGGCCGCGGCAATCGACGAGCCGCCGCCCCAGGCGACCTCCGCCCGATCGGCGATCCGCCGCGCCATCGGCGCGTGATTGACGTGCTGCACGAACATCGCGTCCGGCTCGCCAGGCGTCAGCACGCCGACGGCTTCGGTGGTCACCGGCCAGCCGGTCAGCCATTGCACCGCCGAACCGAAGCGGTTGGCGCCGCAGAATACGAGATGGTCGAGCCCGGCTTCGCCGAGCAAATCCTCGATCGCGCGCCGCCGCCGCGCCATTTCCGCGTCGGAAAAGCGCGGATATTCGGCGTCGACGATGGCCTGTAAACGCGGCGGCAGCGCAAGGCTGTCTGGCTTGACCGACACCTATTACTCCTGTCATTGCCCCACGGATGCGGGGCACCCCGCAGGCGGATGATGCCACGCTACCAGGAGAATTGCGTCCATGCCCACGTCACTGATCGATTCCGCCGTATTCCGCGACATTTTCTCGACCGAGGCGATGCGGCGGGTGTTTTCCGATGGCAACAGGGTGCAGAAATATCTCGATTTCGAGGCGGCGCTGGCGCGGGCGCAGGCGCGGCTCGGCATCATCCCGCAAGAGGCGGCAGACGAGATCGTCAAGCACTGCAACGTCGCCGAGATCGATTTCGTTAAACTGAAAACCCAGACCGAGCGCATCGGCTATCCGGTGCTGCCGGTGGTGCAGCAGCTCGTGGCGCTGTGCCGCGACGGCCTGGGCGAATGGTGCCATTGGGGCGCCACCACTCAGGACATCACCGACAGCGCCACCGTGCTGCAGATCCGCGAGGGGCTTAATCTGGTCGAGGCCGACCTGAACGGGATTTGCGACGCGCTCGCCGGCCTGGCGCGCAAATACCGCGACACGCCGATGGCCGGGCGGAGCAACCTGCAGCAGGCGGTGCCGATTACCTTCGGCTACAAGATGGCGACCGTGCTCGCCGCCTTCGAGCGCCACAAGCAGCGTTTGAAGGAGTTGCGCGCGCGCGTCCTGGTCGGCGAATTCGGCGGCGCCGCCGGCACGCTGTCGTCGCTCGCCGGCCGCGGCCTCGAGACCCAGGTCGAATTGATGAAGGAGCTCAAGCTGGGCCAGCCGGCGATCGCCTGGCACACGGTGCGCGACACCATCGCCGAGGTCGGCTGCTTCCTCGGCCTCGTCACCGGCACCTGCGGCAAGATCGCCTTCGACATCAAGCTGATGATGCAGACCGAAGTGGAGGAGGTTTACGAGCCGTTCCACGAAGGCCGCGGCTCGTCGTCGACCATGCCGCAGAAGCGCAACCCGATCTCTTCGGTCTACATCACCGCGCTCACCTCGGTGGTGCGCCAGCAGACGGCGGCCTTGCTCGACGCCATGGTCGAGGACCACGAGCGCGCCACCGGGCCGTGGGAGATCGAGTGGATCGTGCTGCCTGAGATTTTTTGTCTGAGCGCCGGCGCGTTGGCGCAGACGCTGTTCGTGCTCACCGGGCTGCAGGTCGACCCGAAAAAGATGCGCGCCAATCTCGACATCACCAAAGGGCTGATCGTCTCGGAAGCGGTGATGATGGGGCTCGGCCCCTATCTCGGCCGCCAATATGCCCACGACCTGGTCTACGACGTCTGCCGCAAGGTGGTCGCCACCGGCCGGCCTCTGGTCGAACTGCTGGCGGAAAACGAGGAAATCACCAAGCACCTCGACCGCGCCGCGCTGGCAAAACTGTGCGACCCGGCGAATTATCTCGGCGAGGCCGGCGCCATGGTCGATCGGGTGCTGGCCATGCGCGCGCCCTGAACGGAGAAACATGGGTGCGGCGGCCGGCATTCGCCGCCTGTTCCGACGGCAATCGGAATCGCCGCGAGAATAGGCCCGAATTTCACACCGCCGTCACGTAGCCGTCGCAGTCTTTGCCATGGGTTTAGGCCTTAGAATTTAGGCCTTCGGAACCAACGTTCGTGCGGTTCGTTGTCTGGGGCTAGCGTGCGTCGTCGCGGTATAGGCAATGCCGGCCGGGCTCAACACATCGATTTGGCTGATTATCCCCGCCTACAACGAAGCGGCGGTGATCGGCCGTGTCGTCGCCGATGTGGTGCGGCGCGGCTATAAGGTCGCCGTCATCGACGACGGTTCGACCGACGAGACCGCACGCAAGGCCGGCGCCGCCGGCGCCGTCGTCGTCACCCATCCGATCAACCTCGGCCAGGGTGCGGCGCTGCAGACCGGCATCCAATTCGCGTTGCGCCAGGGCGCCGAAACCATCGTGACGTTCGACGCCGACGGCCAGCATCGCGCCGCCGATATCGATGGCCTGCTCGGCGCGCTCCGAACGAACGATGCCGATTTCGCGCTGGGCAGCCGCTTCCTCGGCGGCGCGGTCGCCATGCCGCGGTCGCGGCGACTTTTGCTCATGGCGGCGACTTGGTTCACCCGCCTGACCACCGGCCTGAAAATCACCGATACTCATAACGGCCTGCGCGCCATGACCCGCCGCGGCGCGAGCCGCATCAAGCTGCGGCAGAACCGGATGGCGCATGCCTCGGAGCTGCTCGCCGCAATCGCGCGCAGCGGGCTGCGCTATGTCGAGGTGCCGGTGACGATCGAATACAGCCGGTATTCGCTCGCCAAGGGCCAGCGGCTCGTCGACTCGCTGCGTATCCTGGTGGACTTGTCGGCACAGAGGCTACACCGATGATCGCACAGATCGGTCTTTCCATCCTGCTCTTCGGCACGATGTTTTATGCCTGGACGGAATATTCCCGCGCCCCGGCGATCGGCCTGGTGTCGGTGGCGGTGGCGGCCGCGGGCTTGTACTTCGTCTGGCTGCCGTCGCACGCGACGTGGCTGGCGAGCCTGGTCGGCATCGGCCGCGGCGTCGATCTCATTCTCTATGTCTGGGTGATCATCAGCCTGATGGTGATGCTGAACCTGCATCTGAAGCTGCGCTCGCAGATGGAGCTGATAACGGTGCTGACGCGGGAGATCGCCATCGCCAATGCGCACCCCGCGACGGCAGCCACGACGTCATGATCGAGGCGGCGCCGACCGCGTACGGACCGATCAGAATGAGATTGTACCGCGTGTAGTGGTTGCCGATCAGGGCATCGAGGCCGAGCATGGCCACCGCCGGCGCCGCATAGAACAGCAGCAGCGGCTGCCGCGTGCGCACGGCGCGGACACAGGCCCAGACGAACAACGGCACCAGGACAAGGCTTGCCAGCCAGCCGGCCCATAGCCCGCACCATGCCAGCGGAATGCTGACCAGCAGATGGCGCCACCAGTCGTTGCGCATCTCGTCGCGGATGATGCCGGAAATCAGCGGGTCCACTCGGCCATATTGCGCCACCAGCGTGTCGCGGCGGCCGCGGCCGACGTGAAAGAAGCTGCCGGCGGTATGATAGGTGAATCGGTGCATTGAATCGGTGCCGTAGACCGGATCGAAAGCGATTTCGCCGAGACCGGGCGTGCAGTATGGGAAAGCCTGAAAGAACTCCCGCAACGTCATGTCGTTGTAGGCAAAGCGCTCGATCAGCACCACGGCGCCATACTCTTCGGTGAAGCCGAATTTGCCGACCGAGACCGCATTGCGCGCGACCCAGGCACCGGCGACGCAACCGAACGCGAGGCAAAACGCAAGAACGCGGCCGAGCGCATGCGGCCGCCGCGGCTCCGCGAGCCAATACAGATAGACGAAGCTCAGCGCGGCAACGATCGGCAACAGCACCAGATAGGACGGCTTGGCCAGGCATAACAGCCCGAGCAGCGCGCCGCCGAGAATGAAATGTCCGGTGCGGCCGCTGCGCCAGGCCAGCACAATGGCCAGCATGAAGACGCCATAGAGCGCGAAGATCGTGCTCTCGGTCATGATGTAGGAGAAAATCAAGGCTTCGCATGCCAGTGCGGCCAGCGCGCACGCGCCCGCGACCAGGAACATCGACCGTCGCCGGAAGATCAACTCGGCCGTGGCCGCGATGGCCACTGTCGCGATGGCCAGCAGCAGGGCATTGAGCAGCCGTATCGGCAGGTCGTATGGCTCGCAGCTGTCGATGTCGCGGTGGCCGCGCGTGGCTTCGACGCTGCAGCGCGCGGCTTTCGCAAAGCGCGGATCGAGCTTCATGACTGCAGCGACCAGCGCCGGATAGACCGGTCCGAAGAACATGCCGGCCGGCGGTGCCGTCACTGTGTCGTCAATTGTGCTGAAGTTGCCATTGCTGAACACGCCGTAGCGGTCGAGGTCGTAGGCGAGCGTGACGTAAAAAATCTCATCGAAGTCTTGCAGGTTCTTCGTCGGCTTGCTGACGATCAATCCGCCCAATATGAGTAGTGCCAGGACGAAGAGGACGATTGTCGTTGCCCAACGCGCCAGAGACCCGCTCATCGCCATATATTCTTCCGCGATAATGTCGTGTGGGCGCCCCGTCAGACGCAATTATTCCGCCGCCGCAGCCTTCGCCGCCGCCTGCTCGCCGACGAATTTCTGCACCGCCATCTGATCGACCTTGCCGGAGCCGAGTAACGGCAGCTTGTCGAGCACGATTACTTCCGACGGCAGCATCAGCTCAGAGGCGTGCCGCGTTCGCGCGTAAGCCATGAATTCCGAGCGCGTCGCGCCGTGCTTGTCGGTGACCATGACGAGCCGCTCGCCCTTGCGCGGATCGGGCACCGCCGCCACCGCCGTCATGTTGTCCGGCCACAGGTCGCCCGCCAGCGTCTCGACCGCGGCCAATGACACCATCTCGCCGCCGACCTTGGCGAAGCGCTTGGCGCGGCCCTTGATGGTGATGAAGCCTTGCTCGTCGATGGTGACGATGTCGCCGGTATCGTGCCAACCCTCCGGCGGCGGTTCGAGCACGCCCGGTTTGTCGGCGCGCACATAGCCGAGCATCACGTTCGGCCCCTTGACGTAAAGCCGGCCGCCCTCCTCGACGCCCTCGACCTTTTCGAGCTTCGCCGTCATGCCGGGCAGCAGCCGGCCGACGGTGCCAAATTTGTTGAACATCGGCGTGTTGAGCGCCATCACCGGCGCGGTCTCGGTGACGCCATAGCCTTCGAGAATGCGCAGGCCGAATTTCTCCAGATAGATTTGCCGCGTCGCTTCCCGGACCGGCTCGGCGCCGGCCAGCACGTAGCGCAGCGAGCGGAAATCGTAAGGATTGGCCGAGCGCGCATAGCCGTTGAGGAACGTGTCGGTGCCGAACAGCACGGTGGCGCAGACACCATAGACCAGCTCCGGCACGGTGCGGTAATGCAGCGGCGAGGGATAAAGGTAGGTCGAGACGCCGGAGACCAGCGGCAGCACCGTGCCGGCCGTCAGCCCGAACGAATGGAATATCGGCAGCACGTTGAACAATTTGTCTTCGCGGCCGAAATCGATGCGGGCCGCGGCCTGCGCCGTGTTGGCCAGCATGTTGCGATGGGACAGCACGACGCCCTTGGGCGTGCCTTCCGAGCCGGAAGTGAACAGGATCGCCGCCCAATCGTCAGGCTTGCGCGCAACCAGCGGCTTCTTCCAATGCAGCGCACCGCGCAGCTTGTCGAAGAAGGTGATGGTCGGGCGAATGTCCTCCAGGTAGACGACGCGCACCTGTTTGCTGAGCTCCGCGACGAGATGGTCGAGCCGGCCCCTTTCGACGAAAGCACGCGAGGTGAGGACGGTGTCGAGATCGGCGGCGCGGCAGGCGGCGAGGATATTGGCGGCGCCGGCGGTGAAATTGATCATGGCCGGCACACGCCCGGCCGACATCACCGCGAACAAGGTGACGACACCGCCGTTCGACGTCGGCAGCATGACGCCGAGCGCGCGGCCTTCCAGCGCGAGCGGCATCAGCTTCCTGCCGAGCACCGCGCTCGCCTGCAGCAGCCGCTTATAGGTCATCTGGCCGCTGACCGGATCTTCGATCGCCAGCCAGTTCGGGCCATGGATTTTTGCCGCGTCGATCAGCGCTTCGACCACGGTGCGGTCGGTCGAGGTGGTGCGGAAGATCAGGTCCGACATGATCGTATAAAGCGCGGCTCCGGCTGCATGCCGCCGTTTGCGGCCCTTGAGCTCGGGATCGACCTTAAGCTTGACCGGTTCAAGCACTGTGACAGTGATCTTCGGAAACCAGCGGCGCCGCACCTGCGAGCGCTTGAGCCGGCTGAAGATCGTCGCCTCCGGCCCCTCGATGCGCACCGGCACCACCATGGCGTCCGACTTGTCGGCGATCAGGCCGGCGCCGTCATAGACCTTCATCAGGCTGCCGGTGACGGTGATGCGGCCTTCCGGGAAGATCACCAAGGTGTCGCCGTCGCGCACCGCATTGATGATGTCGCGCACCGAAAACGGCTTGAGCGGATCGAGCGCCATGGTGCGCATGACCTTGAGCACCGGCTGGATCCACCAGCGCTGCGATATCCCAACGTCGACGGCGAAGACCGGCCGCTTCGGCAGCACCGCCGTCGCCAAGGGCGGATCGAGGAAGCTGACGTGATTGAGCGCGATGATGGTTCTGGGACCGGCCTTGTCGAGGTTCTCCAGGCCTTTGACCTCGAGCCGGAAGAAGGCGCGGAACACCATGGAGAGGAAATCGTTCATCCAGCTCGCCGGCATGGTGCGGCCGATGACGATGGCGACCATAAGATTGGCGACACCGATCACCACGAAGCACATCGGCACGCTGAGCCCCATCGCCTGCAGGGCGCCAAAGGTCACAGAACCGACCGCCATGAAGGCGGCGTTGAGGACATTGACGGCGGCGACGACACGGGCGCGGCGGTCGGCGCCGGCCCAAGCCTGCACGGCGGCAAAAGTCGGCACGACGAACAGGCCGCCAGCGATCGCCAGCATGGCCAAATCGATCGCGACGCGAGTACTGCCCGCCGACCGGATGAAGTCCGCGACCCCCATCGGTTCTGCCGGATGCACAAAGGTATGCGTGGTCCAACCGAGATCGATCGCAAACACGCCAAGCAGCACGCCGCCGATCAGCGTTGGCAAAATGATAATGCGCCCCGCGGCGAGCCACGCGGCGAGGCCGGAACCCACGGCGACCGCAATGGAAAAGATCGTGAGGAAGAGGGTGACGACAGCCTCGGTGCCGCCGATGTCGATTGTCGCGAGTGGCAGCAGGAGCGACATGACGACGATGCCGACCAGCCAGAACCAGCTCACCACCAGCGCGCCCCACCACAGCCGCGGATCGGCTCGCAATTGCTTGATCAACGAGCCGGTGGAGACGAGGATGTTGCGGTTGATCGCAAGCTCAGGCGCGCCCTGGCCGGTGGGCGGGATGAACCGGCTCGCAATCCAGCTGGCGAGCGCGGTGAAGATCATCAGCCAGGCGAAGTGGATCGGATTGCTGTCGCCCTTGGCGGCAAAACCGGCCGTGATGGTGCCGATCAGGATCGCGAGAAAAGTACCGCCTTCGATCAGCGCATTGCCGGCCGCGAGCTCTTCGCGGGCGAGATGGTCGGGCAGGATGCCGTATTTGATCGGCCCGAACAGCGAAGCGAGCGTCCCAAACAGAAACAGCGCGACAAAAAGAAGAATAAGCGAGTGGAACGCAAACCCCGCAACCGCGAGCACGGCAATGCCGATCTCCACGAACTTGATGCGCTGCGCCACCCAGGCTTTGTCGTAGCGGTCGGCGAGCTCACCGCCGAGCCCCGACAGAAAGAAGTACGGCGCGATGAAGATCGCGGCAGCGAGCTGAATCAAAACTCCGGAATAGGCGCCGGCGACATGGAACAGGATCAGGAAGCCGAGGGCGGTCTTGAGGAAATTGTCGCCGAACGCGGCGAAGAACTGGCACAGGAACAGCGGCGCAAAACGGCGCGTCGACATCAGGGACGTGAACATGGCTCTCCTGCCGCTGCCTTCAGCCCGGCCTGCCGCCGGCTAAGCGCGTCAGTGTAGACGGGCGCGCGCGGGTTGGCGACGCGATAGCGTACCCTTCTCATTTGTGCAATAACCTCAAGTGCTTACCGTAGAACTATAGTTGGGAAGGAACGCGACAATGAAGCTCAAGGATCAGGTGGCGATCGTGACCGGCGCCGGGCGCAATATCGGCGAGGAGATCGCAAAACTGTTCGCCGCCGAGGGCGCCAAGGTCGCCATCGTCGATCTCGACAAGCCGCGCGGCGAGCGCGTCGCGGGCGCCATCAAGGCCGCGGGCGGCGACGCCACGCTGTTCATGGCCGATGTTTCGAAGGGCGCTGACGTCACCGCATTGGTCAAGGACGTCGTCGCCCGTTACGGCCGCATCGATGTCCTGGTCAATAATGTCGCCATCTCCGACAACAAGCACATTTTCGATATCACCGAGGAGGAATGGGACCGCGTCTTGAACGTGACGCTGAAAAGCCAGTTCCTCATGGGCAAGCATGTCGGCCAGCAGATGGCGACGCAAGGCGGCGGCCGCATCGTCAATATCGGCTCGACCTCGGGTTTTACGGGGCGCAGCCGCGCCATCGCCTATTCGGCCGCCAAAGGCGGCGTCGCCAACCTCACCCGCGCCATGGCGGTGCAACTCGCGCCGCACAAGGTGCGGGTCAACGCCATCGTGCCGAACAAGATCGGCTCGCCGGTCGGCAAGGACGAGTTCGACGCGTCGCGCCCGGTGCCGAACATGGCCAAGCGCCCGGGCGAACCGGTGGAAGCGGCGAAGGCCGTGTTGTTCCTGGTGACCGACGATTCGTCCTTCGTCTGGGGCGCCAATCTGTTCGTCGACGGCGGCGTCTCGGCGATGGATTTGTCGTAGCTTCTTTCCGCCCCCGCGATAGCGGGGGAGGGGATCCCAAATGCATCCTGCCCCGCGATAGCGGGGAAGGGGGACCGCGCGTAGCGCGGTGGAAGGGGCGCGGGCCGTGACGTAATTTCGATAATGCAAGGTTGAGTGTTGACGATGAGCTCGATGAATCATTTGAGGCTCTGAGTAATTCAATCTCGGCTCCTTTCACTGTCCTACACCGACAACGAAGCTCCGAGTCCTGCGCCCCCTCCACCACGGTTCGCTCGCTTCGCGAGCTCCAGTGGTCCCCCTCCCCCGCTATCGCGAGGGCGGATGGTGCGAGCGCTCTCGTTCTCGCGACGCATCGCGCCCGAGGCTTGCCGACCAAAGCCACGAATTCTCATCGCCTCAAAAAAATGAAGGGAGGCGGAGCGCCGAAACGGCGCAACTGTCCCGTGGGGCCTCGCCACGCATCGGATGTTGCCACCCAAATGCGCTTCGGGCGAAGCCGCGCGCTCAGCGGAACGCGCTCGCCTTTCGGCGCTCCACCGCGGTTCTTGCTTCGGCGCCGAAGCGCCACAGCTCAGTCCAGGCCGCGCTTCACGCGATGCAGCGCGCAGGCGTTACCTGCGCCTTGGCATCGCGCTTAAGCGAAGCACCTCGCGCGCCGGTCGTAATGCCGGCGGGGTCGATGCCCGGACCGCCCGGGAGCAGAAGTGACGAGCTTCCGCCCGCAGGAACCGCACCCACTCCATCAGTCGGCGTCACCGGTTGACGTCCCTTACGTGAGCAGGATGCCGTGCTTGTCAGCCAATAGCGCCGCGGCCGTCAAGCATTGTCGTGAGGTGAAAATGCTTCGCGCGTGTAAGCCGCTGGAAAGCAATTCGTTTTGCGCGATCTCACAAAACCGCGAGCGGCCGTGCCGAAGTGCGGTTGCCGACAGATGCACGGCTTCACCGCAAAGATTCGCAAAGAAAGATTCGCAAGCCCTTAGACCTCCCCCCCTTTCAGGGGGAGGATAAGAAAGAAAACAATCAGCCGTACTTCACCGGCCCCTTCCCGGTCCAGTTCGGCGGATTGCTCGCCTTGATGCGGCGGGCGTCTTTGACCAGTTCCTTGATCGCGCCGGTGATCGGCAGCGACAGGCCGGCCTTGTCGGTCATGTCGGCGACGATCTGCATGTCCTTGAGCGCCCAGGTGAACGAGATCATGTCCCATTCCTTGAGCGCGTCGGAGGCGCCGGAGCTCATCATCAGCGCCTCGCGCAATTTGACGAGGTCGATGCCTGTCGTTTCGGCGAGCTTGCCGGCTTCCATAAGACCGACTGCGTTCACCCAGAGCAGCAGGTTGTTCATGGTCTTGCCGACCTGGCCGTGGCCGACATCGCCGAGATGCACGATGTCGGATGCGAAGGTGCCGTAGACCGGCCGGGCGCGGGCGACCACGTCGGGCTTGCCGCCGACCAGCGCCAACAGCGTGCCTTCGTCGGCGGCGAACCGGCCGCGGCAGATCGGCGCGTCGAGCACCTCGATGCCTTTCTCGGCGACGCGCGCGGCGACCGCCTTGACGGTATCGGGCTTCGCCGTCGACGACACCGCGATGATCGAGCCCGGCGCCATGGTCTCCGATAAGCCGTTCTTGCCGAAGACGACGTCGTTGACCTCGTCGTCGTAGCCGACGCCGAGGATGACGATGTCGCTTGCCTTGCCGACTTCGGCCGGAGTCACGGCGATTGAAGCGCCCGCCACGCGCGCGGCTTCGCGCTGCTTCTCGCTGATGTCGCAGACCGTGACCGCGTAGCCTTTCTTGACCAGGTGCTTGAGCATGGACAATCCCATGCGCCCCGCACCGACGATGCCGACACGATCTTTGTTGTTTGCCATTTCTTACTCCCGCATTTCTCGACCTGTTTCCCGGGCGCAGCGCAGCACCATAAGCGCGTTCACGCGCGTCTTGCGCGCGCTATGGTGGTGCGCTGCAGACCCGGGATCGTTACAAACTCCGAGTGTGGAACGGTCCCGGATCAGCGGTGCACCGCTTCGCTGCGCTACGCGCTGCACCGCATCCGGGAAACAATTCATTTATCGCCGTAATCGCGCTCGGCCGACGCGGCCGAGACGTAACCTTCGGCGATATCGCGCTTGAGCGCCGCGCGGTCGCGCTTTTTCGGGTCGCCGTAGCCGCCGCCGCCGGCGCTTTGCAACAGGAAGCGCTCGCCGGCGCGCAATTCATAGCGGCCCGAGGCCGGCGTTTCGCGCTCGTCTTTCGCGCCCAAGTGGATGACAAAGCGGCTGCGACTGCCGGGCTTGCCGCCGGCAACACCGTTCGGCGGAAATTTCGCCCGGTCGTAGCGGCGCACCACGCTGGCGTCCTGCAAGAGCTCGTAGATGCGCCGGAACGCCAGCCCGCCGCGGAATTCGCCGGCGCCGCAGGAATCCTGGACCATGTCGAATTCGACGATGCGGCAAGGAAATTCGGTTTCGAGAATCTCGATCGGCGTGATGTGCAGGTTGCTGGTGTGGGTGGCGACCGCCGACGCGCCGTCATTGCCGTTGCCGCCGCCATAGGCCGAGCCGAGGATCTCGTATTGCAGCGACGGCTGGCCGGGCCGCCCGCCGTCCTTCCAGGAGATCAGCATGGCGCCGCTCGAGCCGCTATTGGCGAGCGCGCGCTCGGGGCGGAACGGCGCCAGCGCTTCGAGGATCACGTCGGTGAGTTTTTGGTTCGCCGCCTGATAGGAGCTGACCGGCGCCGGCGCGCTGGCATTGGTGACGGTGTTGGGCGCGTAGACGAATTTTACCACATCGCGCATGCCGTCGTTGAAGGCCAGCTTCGGATCAAGCGCGCCAATCAGCGAATAGAACACGCAAGCCTCGATCATCGACGGCCGCAAATTGATCGGCCCCTTGGCCTGACGGTCGCTCTTGGTGAAATCGAAGGTGATGTCGCCGTTCTGCACGCGCACCGTGCAGGCAAACCGCACCGGCCGATCGAGCTCGACGCCGTCATTGTCCATGAACCCTTCGGCCGACGCTTCACCGTCCGGCAGCGTCTTGATCGCCGCGCGCAATTCGGCGGCAGCGCCGGCGAGCAGCGCCGCAAACGCGTCCATGATCGCCGTGGCGCCGAAGCGCTCGCAGGTTTCCAGAATGCGCGACGCGCCCATCTGCGTTGCCGCCATCTGCGCATGCATGTCGCCGCGCACCAGCTCCGGCTGCCGGCTGTTGGCGAGGATGAGGCGTTCGAGATCGTCGTTGTAGACGCCGCGCGAATAGATTTTCACCGGCGGCAGCAGCAGGCCCTCCTGGAAAATCTCCGTGGCATTGGCCGAGGTCGAGCCCGGATTGGTGCCGCCGACGTCGGCCTTATGGGCGATCGAGCCGGCGAAGCCGACCAGCGTCGTGCCGGAAATGATCGGCGAAACAAAAGCCATGTCGGAGACGTGCGGCAGGCCGCCGTCATAGGGGTGGTTGCAGACGAACATGTCGCCGTCGCCGATGTCGTCGCCGTGCAGCGCGAAGATTTTCGCCACCAGGTGCCGATAGACCGGCGCGTGAAAAAACATCGGCGGCGCCACCAGCACACCGCCATGGCGGTCGAGGATCACGCAGGAGAAATCGCGCGACTCGCGGATGATGGTCGAATAGCCGGAGCGGTAGAAATGGTAATGCATTTCCTGCATCAGGCTGCCGATACGGTTGCGCACGACTTGCGTGGTGATGGCGTCGACCATGTTCAGTCCGTCCGCTCCAAAATAAGATTGCCGTGGCGATCGACGAAAGCATGCCAGCCGGGCGGTACGACCGTGGTGGCGTCGAACTGCTCGACGATCGCGGGGCCGGCAAAGCTGACGCCAACGGACAGCCTGTCGCGATCATAAATCGTGGTGTCGAGCGCCTTGCCGGCATCGAACGAAACGCGCCGCATGCCCTTGATTGCAGCCGGCGGAGGCGATGACGGCGCGCCTGCCGGCATGGGTTGCGGCTGGTATTTCGGCACGGCGACGCGCACGCGCAACCGATAGCTGACGACTTCGACGCTCTTTTCCTTGGCGGCATGGCCGTGAATTTTGGCGTGCACCTCGTCGAAGCGCTGGCGCGCCGCTTTGAGCGCTTCGCCGTCGAGCGCGTTCTGCCAAAGTCCGCTCAACGGTACACGCAACTCGTAGCCCTGCCCGGCATAACGCATGTCGAGATCGCGCTCGAACACGGCGGCGCTCGGATCGAGGCCTTCTTCGGCAAGCTCGCTCGCCGCCTTGGCTTCGATCTCGCGAAAGAGCTGCTCGGCGTGGGCCGGATCGAGCCGCTCAAGCGCGCCGAGCTCGGAGCGGATGTAGTCGTGCAGCACGTCGGTGCAGAGCAGCCCGAGCGCCGAGAAAGCACCAGGCCGCGCCGGCACGACGATGCGGCGCATGCCGAGCTCCTCGGCGACCGCGGCTGCATGGACGGCGCCGGCACCGCCGAACGGCAACAGCGCGAATTCGCTCAAATCCACGCCGCGCCGCGCCGCGAATACCCGCACCTCGTCGGCCATGCGCATGTCGACGATGCGGCGGATGCCGGCGGCGGCTTCGGCGACCGTCATTTTCATCGGCGTGGCGATCTTCGTTTCGAGCGCGGCGCTCGCCGCGGCCGCATCGAGCTTTTGTGTGCCGCCGAGAAAATAATCCGGGTTAAGCAAGCCGCAGACGATGTCGGCGTCGGTCACGGTCGGATTGTCGCCGCCGCGGCCGTAGCACACCGGCCCCGGATCGGCGCCGGCGCTTTGCGGGCCGACGCTCAAGAAACCGGCGCGGTCGATCCACACGATCGAGCCGCCGCCGGCCGAGATCGTCGTCAAATCGAGCGCCGGAACGTCGAGCTGGCGGCGCGCCACGGTGCCTTCGGTGACTTCGAGCGGCGCGCCGCCTTCGATGAAGGCGATGTCGCAACTGGTGCCGCCCATGTCGAGAGTGACGATGCCGCGGCCGCCCGCGCCGCCATCGTCGCGCGGCAGATAAGCGCTTGCCCGCGCGCCGGCCGCCGGGCCCGACAAAAGGCTATGCACGGTCTTGTGGCCGGTCACCGCCGCGGCGAACGGCATGACGCCGCCGTTCGACTGCATCAGGAAGCGCTGTTGCGTGGTCACCCCGGATGCGTTGAGGCGCGTTTCCAGATCGGCGATATAGGTGACCAGCACCGGCGCCAGATAGGCATTGAGCAGCGTCGCCGACATGCGCGGCCATTCGCGCACCCGCGACAACACCTCCGACGACAGCGAAATATGGGCGTCGGGGAAAATCTCGCGGATGAGCGCGCCGGTGCGCTCTTCGTGCGCAGGATTCATGAAGGCGAACAGGTAACACACCGCGATCGAGACGACGCCGGCGGCTTTCAATTCCGCCGCCGCGCGCCGCACCGCGTCCTCGTCGAGCGGCTCGAGCACGATGCCGGCGTAATCGATGCGGCCGCCGATCTCGCGGGTCAAACTCTGCGGCGCGATCGGCGGCGGCTTTTGGAAGAAATAATCGAACACGTTGCCGTCGCGCGCCTGGCCTTGGGTCTCCTGGATGGCGCGAAAGCCGCGGTTGACGAAGAGGCCGACTTTGGCGCCGCGCATTTCGAGCAGCGCGTTGGTGGTGATCGTGGTGCCGTGGGAGAAGAATTCGATGCCGGAAAGATCGACGCCGCGCGCGGCAAAGTTGCCGATGCCGCGCATGATGCCGAGCGCGGGATTTTTCGGCGTGGTGGCGACCTTCTCCACCGCGAGCGAGCCGTCGGCGACGTCGAGCAGCACCAGGTCGGTGTGCGTGCCGCCGACGTCGACGCCCAATCGGTATGTCTTCGCCGCCATCGCTCGAACGCTCTTCCCTCGATTTGCCCGGGCAATACGCCGCGGCATGCGGGCGCCGCCGGGCCTTGGCTCGCCTACGGGATTTTCTATAGTCGCCCGCTGGTTTGGCGCAAATGCTGGAATGCGGGGACCGACATGCCGGGCATACGTTCGTGGCTCCTGACCCTCTTTATTGCATTGCTGGCGGCGACCGCCGGCCGCGCGCAGGAGGCCTATCCGACACATGTCGTCAAAATCGTGGTGCCGTCGCTGCCGGGTTCAACCACCGATATCCTGGCGCGCCTCGTCAGCAACCAGCTCAGCGAGATGTGGGGCAAGCCGGTCATTGTCGAGAACATGGCGGGGGCCGCCATGGCCATCGGCGCCGAATACGTGTCGCGCGCAGCGCCCGACGGCTACACGCTGCTGATCTGCCCGCCGTCGCCGGTATCGATCCAGCACTTGCTCTATCACGACCTCAAATACGACCCGCTGAAATTCACGCCGATCGCAATGTTGGCCAAGATTCCCAATGTGCTGGTGGTGCGCCCGGATTTGCCCGCCAACACGATCCAGGAGCTGATCGCCTACGGCAAGGCCAATCCCGGCAAACTGACTTACGCCTCGCAAGGCGCCGGCTCGACCGCGCATCTGTCCGGCAGCGAGCTCGAACTGCTCGGCGGCATCAAGATGGTGCACGTGCCCTATAACGGCGCGCAGCCGGCGCTCACCGACGTGATGTCCGGCAATGTCGACATGTTCTTCGACACGCTGACCACGTCGGTGCCGCTCTATCGCGCCGGCAAGCTGAAACTGCTCGGCGTCGCCAGCGAGGAACGCTCCAAGGACGTGCCGGAGATTCCGACCATCGCCGAATTGGGACTTCCAGGCTTCCGCTCCATCACCTGGTTTCCGATCGTCGGGCCGCCCGGCCTGCCGCAGGCTTTGGCCGACAAGATCAATGCCGACGTGGTGGCGGTGCTGCAAAGGCCGCAGATCGACGACAAGCTGCGCGCGCTGCGGCTCGAGCCGATGGGCGGCACGCCTGCAGACGCCGCAAAATTCTTCGCCGCGGAAACGAAGCTGTGGGGCCGGGTGATCAAGGAAGCCAACATCACCCTGCAATAAGAGCCGTCAGAACCCAGGCGCGTGCTCGACCTGGTCGTACCAGTCAAAACCCATGTCTTTGACGATGCGGTTCGACATCACGATGATGCGGCATTCCTGGCCGGCATTGGCGAAGTGCTGATGCATGGTGAAGGGCGGGATGTAGACGTAGTCGCCGACCGTCCATTCGAACTTCTTCGGTGCCTCGGCCCATTGCCAGTCGAAGGCTTCGAGGCAATCCCATTTCAGGTCCCAGTGCAGGTCGTAGCCGGAGCCCTCGACCACGAAGAACAACTCTTCCCACATGTGGCGGTGCTTGCCGGAGCGCTCGCCATCTTTCAGGAACTGCATATAGGCTTCGATGCAGCACTCCCGCGTGTGCATCTTCTGGTTCACCAGATGCTTGATCAGGCCGTCGGGCGAGCGCTCCCACGGCATGTCCTTGGCCTTGATGACGTTCGGCAAGGTGGCGTAATCGGTGCGGAATTTTTCCGATTCGACCATCGCCTCGGCGAGGAATGCGCTGGTGTTGTCGCCGGACAGCGCGGCCTGTTTGTCTTCGAACAGTGTCATGATGCGCTGCCCTCAAATTTCCGTCGGCGGATGGAATTCCTTGACGCCGGGCGGCAGCTTATCAGTCGGCCACTCGACCATTTTCTGGAACAGGAGGTGCATGAACAGGAACAAGGGCTTCGCCTTGAACACCAGGAGGATGCAGGATTCCTTCTCGTCGTCGTTGAAGTGCTGGTGCACGCAGCCGTTCTCGACCAGCATGACGTCGCCGGCCTCCCATTTCATGTAGCGGCCGTCGTGCACGTCATGGCCGTGGCCCTTGAGCACGTAGAACACCGCGCTGTTGAGATGGCCGTGTTTTTGGCCGGCATTGAGCGGCGCGTAGCATTCGATGTGCGATTCGATCGACTGCACGACGCTGACCGCCTGCGGCGAGATGATGTGCTTGCCGTACATCGCAGGCCCCCCCTTCCAGGGATGGTCCTTGGACGAATAGACCCGCGGCTCTTCGAGCAGCTTCTTGTAGAGGTGGCTGTAGGTGCCTTCGAGCGCGCGGACGAAGGTGCGCTTCTTCGACCAGCGCTCCCATTTGCCGTGCTTGATCTCGTCGGCGTCTTGGTCGGACGGCTTGTTATGGCCGAGCCCGGGCATTTCGTGTTCCAGCATTCCGGTCATTATGCGCTCCTAACTGCATGGCGCTTCGTGGCCGGTCCTTACGAGATTTGTGCCGAACGCGCAATGTCACGGCCGCGGAGCAGCACGCCACGCCATGCCGGCAAATCAGATCAGCCCGGTATAGGCGCGCAGCTCGGGAAACAGATCGCCAAGCAGCGATTGCGGCCAGGCGACGCCGAGCGCCCAGTGAAACACCACCCAGCAGAGCAGCGTGGTGGCGGCGGCGTAGCCCAGCGACGGCAGCGGCGGCTCGCCGAAGCCGAACGCCATATAGGCGAATACGAACACCGCGATCGCCGGGATGAAGCCGATCAGCCAGACGGCGGCGATGAACAGCGCCATCCAGACGAAGAAAAACGTCGCGCGGCGGCGCAGGACATCCGGCGCTATGCCGAGATCGTCAGTCTGAGCACGCACCTGTACCGTGGCATCGGCGTGGGCATCGACCGCCTGCTCGCGGCCGAACAGCTCGTTGACCAGATTGAGCACGGCGGCGACCAGCGCCATGCCGCAGGCGGTGAGCGGCACGATCTTGGCGTCGTGCGGCCAGCCGGCCGACGAGGCGATGGCGGCGACGATGAGCACGATGACGGCGAGCGAAAACGCCGGCGCGGCGCCGAACCGAGGCTTGCCGCCGCCGACCTCGCGCAATTGGCCGATCAGGGTCACGGCGATCTGCGACAGCGGCCGGTACAGCGCCCAGACCACGCAAGCGAGGATCGCCAGCACCGCCGGCCGCCACAGCCAGCCCCAACCGTAAAGCTGGGTCGAGATGAACAGGTAACGCTCGAAGATGGCACCGACGACGATGCCGAGCACCATCGGCGGCCGCGGCCAGCCCAGCCGCTTCATGATCCAGCCGATGACGCCGAAGAACACCAACGCATAAAGATCGCCCCAATCGTGCTCGCCCTCGAAGGCGGCGACGAACACCAGCGCGATGATGATCGGCAGCAGGATTTCCGGACGGATGCGCGAGATCTGCGCCAGGTAGCGGCTGCACGCCAAGCAGATGATGGCGCCGATGACATGGGCGAGCGTCAGGCTCCACACGATCATGTAGGTGAGATCGAGATGCTTGGTCAGCATCTCCGGCCCCGGCGTCAACCCGTGCATCAGAAAGGCGCCGAGCAGGATTGCCATCGAGGCGCCGGCCGGTACCCCAAAAGCAATCGTCGGCACCAAGTGGCCGCCCTCCTTGGCATTGTTGGAGCTTTCCGGCGCGATCACGCCGCGCACGTCGCCCGAGCCGAAGGTTTCCGCGTTCTTCTCGGTGCGCTGCGCATAACCGTAGGCGATCCAATCGATCACCGCCGAGCCGATACCGGGAATGGCGCCGAGCCCGGTGCCGAGCACGCTACAGCGCAGCACCAGCCACCAGTTGTCCGCCACGTCGCGCACGCCCTGCCATTGGCTGGAGAGATTGATGTTGGGCGCGTTGTCGCCGGCGATACGCCGGCGCGACACCGCAAGCTCGCAGAGCTCTGGCAGCGCGAAAATGCCGAGCGTCGCCGGAATGAGCGGCACGCCGTCCCACAGATAGAGCCAGCCGAAAGTCCAGCGCAGCGTGCCGGTCTGCGAGCGCGAGCCGACCATGGCGATCATCAGGCCGAGGCCGGCGGCGGTTAGCCCCTTGAGCGGCGCGCGGCCCGACAACGTCGCCACCATCGACATGCCGAACAGCGTGAAGGCCAGAAGCTCGGGCGAGCCGATCGACAGCATCAGCGGCCGCAAAATCGGAATGCTGATGCCGAGCACGATGGCACCGACCACGCCGCCGGCAAGGGAAGCCGCAAAGCCGGCGCCGAAGGCGCGGCCGGCTTCGCCCTTGCGCGCCATGGCGTGGCCGTCGATCACGGTCGCGGCGGCACCGACATGGCCGGGCACGCCGAACAGCACCGCGGTGATGAAATCCGACGACGTGATCACCGCCGCCATGCCGAGCAAGAGCGCAAAGGCGGTGTATTCGTCGAGATTGTAGGTGAACGGGATCAGCATCGCCAAGCCGACGATGCCGCTTAAGCCGGGCAGCACGCCGATGGCGAGCCCGATGATCACACCAAGGAATAGGAGCATAAGCCGCGTCGGCTCAAGCAGCAGATGCAGCGCGTGCACGGCGCTGGCGATCATATCCGGCTGCATCGAGCGGCTCCCGCTGCCACGGCCGCTATCGCGCACCAAAGGCACCGATGCGTCAAGCCGGTGCGGGGATGTTGCATTGCCGCATCGCTTGCCGCAAATAGCGCGGGAACGCCCGTGCATTTGAGCGCGTTACGAGGAGGATCATGAGACTTTCACAAAGTCATATTGCCATTGCGGCCGCGCTGCTCTTGTTCGGGGCCACGGATTTCGCCGCCGCGCAACAAAACCCGGCCGATTTCTACAAAAATCGCAATGTCGACGAATATATCGGCTACTCGACCGGCGGCGCCTACGACTTCTATGCGCGCGTGATCGGCCGCCACATGGGCGCGCATATTCCCGGCAACCCGACCTTGATTCCGCGCAACATGGAAGGCGCAGGCTCGCTCCGCCTCGCCAACTGGCTTTATCGCGTGGCGCCGCAGGACGGCTCGGCGTTCGGCACCATCGGCCGCGGCATCGCCTTCGATCCGCTCTTGATCGGCAAGGGCGACCAGTTCGACGCACAGAAATTCAACTGGCTCGGCAGCGCCAATAACGAGGTCAGCGTCTGCGTGGCGCTGAAGGATTCCGGCATCACAAAGTTCGAGGACCTGTTCACCAAGGAGCTTGCCGTCGGCGGCACCGGCACCAGCGCCGACACCGATCAATTCCCGCGCGTGCTCAACAATGTGCTCGGCACCCATTTCAAGATCGTCGAAGGCTATCCGGGCGGCAACGACGTGGTGATGGCGATGGAGCGCGGCGAGGTCAACGGCCGCTGCGGCTGGTCGTGGTCGAGCGTGAAGTCGACGCACAAATCGTGGATCGACGACAAGAAGATGATCGTGCTGGTGCAGCTGTCGCTCAACAAACATCCCGAATTGCCCGACGTGCCGTCGGTCATCGATTTCGCCAAGACCGACGAGCAGCGCGCGATCCTCAAGATGATCTTCGCCCGCCAGGTGATGGGCCGGCCCTATGTGGCGCCGCCCAACCTGCCGGCTGACCGGATCGCGATATTGCGGCAGGCCTTCATGGACACGATGAAGGACAAGGATTTTCTCGCCGAAGCCGACAAGACCCAGCTCGAGGTCAATCCGGTCTCCGGCGAGGACGTCGACAAGCTGGTGAAGGATATTTACGCCACGCCGGCCGACATCGTCGCCAAGGCCAAAGCGGCGGCGAAGTAGCCAGGCCCGCTCGGCCGCAAACCATTTGTTAACCATGATTTTCTAGAGGTGAATGCGGGGCGAATTCCCGACTGCTCGGAAAACACCGCGCAGTCGCCGAGATCACGACTTTGGCGATCGCTCCCGCTTCACCCGATACCGCGCAATTGATTTCAGGCGACGCCCTGAAGGCGGCGGCGCTCGCGTTCCTCGGCGAGATGCGCGCCAAGATCGAACGTGAGCAAGGCGGCCTGCCGAGCATTTTTGACAGCTGGTTCAGGCGCGTCGTCGCCCGCCTGATCGATTTCGATCCGGCGCGCTTCTGGGAAGACAGCGTCCGCGACGCCGCCATGCAGTCTCCCGCGCAAGACCCGAGCTTGCCGTGGGACCTGCTGCGGCTGCGGCTTTTCCTCGATCGCTGGCGCCAGGGACGTTTCGTGGAATTTTCCCAGCGCGAGCGGTCGGGCGCCCACTATCATCCACGCTTCGGCACCGAGTTCGGCGTCGATGTGTTGCTGACCTGCCAGGGCGCGCCGTCGCTCATGCGCTGGCGCGGCATGCCGCTGATGAAGAACGTGTTCGATTTCGCCATGTACCCGGCACTGCTCGCCGAGCTTCGCCCGCGCACGGTGTTCGAGATCGGATCCGGGTCGGGGGCCAGCGCCACATGGTTCGCCGACAGTCTGGCGCTTTGCGGCGTCGAAGCCCGCATCCATTCGGTCGATCTGGTCAAGGCCGAGATGGACCATCCGCACGTCAGCTTTTATCGCGGCGACTGCTGCGAACCCGAGCTCTTGTTCGCACCCGAACTGCTGCGCACCGAGCCGCATCCCTGGCTCGTCGTCGAAGATGCGCACCACAACGTGGCCGCGGTACTGGAGCGGTTTCACCGCTTTCTCGCGCCCGGCGATTACCTTGTGGTCGAAGACAGCGACGTCAAACGCGACGCCATCCGGCAGTTTCTCGGTGCGCATCCCGGTGACTATCTGGTGGACACGCATTTCACCGATTACTTCGGCCGGAATGCAACCTGCGCCGCTGATTCAATATTCGTCAGGATGAAACCAGATAACGACTGACGACAGATCGATAAGTACCGGTAATACTAGTATAAATTTCCCGTTTATACGTTGATTTAACTCAATTTTAACGATTTTCTCTTAAATCCATCCCCGGGCGACTTCCGATCGCGTGGGACATTCCATGCTCGATAACGGCGTCCCCCAAAATCAAATCGCTTTGGGCGATCCGGTACCGTGGTTCAGCGCGGCCACGATAACAGGCGGCAGCTTCCACTTGCAGGTCGCGGCCGGCCGCTGGATCGTGTTGTGCTTCCTCGGCGCGGGCGCCGCTGCGGCACAACAAAAACTCACCGCGCTGTTTGGCGATACCGGTCTGTTCGACGAAGACCGGCTGGTCGGCCACGTCGTCCTGACGGCGCCGCCCGAGGCACCGGACGCGCTCGCCGCAACCGGCAATGCCGCCGTCTCGTTTCTTGCCGACTACGATCGCACGCTGTCGCGCGCCTATGGGGCGCTCGAAAGCCCGCGCACCATCGTGCTCGATCCGATGTTGCGCGTCGTCGCCAACATCGCATGGCAAAATCCGGACGAGCACATCGTCATGCTGCGCGACCTGCTGCAGGGCCTGCCGCCCGTCGAAGACGCAGCCGGCGTGCCGATGACCGCCCCGGTCCTGATCGTGCCGCGCGTGTTCGATTTCCCGCTATGCGAGCTGCTGGTCAAGCTCTATGAGCGCATGGGCGGCGCCGATTCCGGCTTCATGCTCGACGTCGGCGGCAAGACCCAAACATTGGTCGACCATCGGCTCAAGCGCCGCAGCGATCTGCCGCTGGTGGCGCCCGAGCTGCGCGAGGTCCTTTGCGACCGGCTGGTGCGCCGCCTGCTGCCGGCGATGAAGACCTATCTGCAGTTCGATGCCACCCGGATGGATCGTTACATCGTCGCCTGTTACGACAGCGCGATCGGCGGGCACTTCTACCGGCATCGCGACAATATCAATGCCGGCGCGCAGCACCGGCGCTTCGCCGTCACCCTCAATCTCAATAAGGATTACGACGGCTGCGATCTGCAGTTTCCGGAGTTCGGCCGCAAGATCTATCGCGCGCCGGTCGGCGGCGCCGTGGTGTTCTCCTGCGGCGCGCTGCATCAGGTGACGCCGATCACGCGCGGCCGGCGTTACGCCTTTTTGGCCTTTCTCTACGGCGAGGCCGACGCCGCGCTGCGCCAGACCAACAATGCGCGGCTGCATGACGGCGAAGCGCGCTATAGCGGCATGGACGATCGTCTATTTCCCGAGCGCGAGCTCAGCCGACCTTGATCGTAATATTGATCGTGGTGCCGGCCGGCGCCGCGATGGCGATGTCCTGACCGGCCGAAGCCGGCAGTGCGGCCGCGACACGCGCCGGTCTCGTTTGCGCGCGCAGCGGCGCGGCTGCGACTGCCGCCACCTTCGGCGGCCAAACGCAGGACTTCAACAGCGGCTGCTTGGGGTCGAGCAGGTTCAGATAAGTATCGATGGAATGCCAGCAGCCCAACGACCACACCGTCGACGCTCCGGAATTGTAGATGTGCTCGGTGTCGATGTGCCAAAACGGGAAGATCGGCAGCTTGGGTACGATGTCGAGCTCATTGACGATGCGCCACGACGGGATGTTGAGATTGTTGAAGTTGGTGGCAAACGTGTAATCGCCGACGCGGGGCGACGCCAGCGTGCACAACAGCGGCGTCTTCACTTTCTTGGTCAGTGAATTATCCGCCACATAAAGCGTCGCCAGCGCGCTGCCGAGGCTATGCGCGACGACGGTAACCGACTTCTGCGCCACCGCCGTGGCTGGCGCGGTGGCGGGCTGGGTTTCCGCCGCATGGCGGCGCACCGCTTCGGCCACCTGGTCGGCGAAGCCGCCGGCCGCTTCGAGCGACTCGCCCTGGCCGGCCGACGCCGCTTCGGTCAGCGCCTGCCCCTGCAGCGGCGCGATCATGCGCAAGGTCTGGTAGATGCGGAAGAAGCCGTAGCCGACGTCGCCGCCAAACGCCTCCCACTGCCATGGCACCATCGAGGTGAGATCGTCCCACCATTCCGTCGGATCGCTGGTGCCGCGAATGGCGAGCACGTAGTCGTCGGTACCCGGGTTGTGCGCGAGCATGCCGTAGAAAGTCCAATCGCCCTCCTCGAAGATGAAGTCCCGCATCTGCACCCAGGCGACGAAATTGTATTTGTCGGGCAGCTCCACGGTCGGCGGCGTCGGGTTGTCCGGATGGTTGTCGTACATCGTATAGGCCGCATTGACGAACCGACCGTAGAACGCGGCCTTCAAGGGGTCGTAGACGAGCGACGTAGTCGCCGGAGCGGGCGCGGGCATCGTGGGACCTCGCTGTTGGTGTCGAGAGCGAAAGCTCTTCTATAGCGTGCAAATGACGACACGACTGTAACGTGTGAAAAACTTATCGTCTACTCGACGGCAAGAAGGCTACCCGCGCCGCCCCATGCGCCGCGGCCCGGTATCGGTCACGCCAAGATGCTTCTCCAGCGCGGCGCGGTCGGCGATCAATGTCGCGCTGTCGGCGGCATGGACCACGCAGCCGCGCTCGATGATGATGGCGTTATCGGTGACGCCGAGGATCTTCTTCGCGTTCTGCTCGACCAGGATCGCCGACATGCCCTCGTCGCGGATGACGCGGCGCAATGCCGCCAGCAATTCCTCGACGATGATCGGCGCCAAACCTTCGAGCGGCTCGTCGAGCAGCATGACGCGCGGATTGAGCACCAGCGCGCGCGCCACCGCGAGCATCTGCTGCTCGCCCCCGGACAGCTGATTGCCGAGATTGCCGCGCCGCTCCTGAAGGCGCGGGAACAGCGCGTAGACTTTTGTCGTAGTCCACGGCCCCGGTCGCGCGATCGCGGTCAGGTTCTCGTGCACGGTGAGTGATTTGAAAATGTTGCGCTCCTGCGGCACCCAGCCGACGCCGATATGAGCGCGCTGGTCGGGGCGCAGTTTTGTGATGTCGGTGCCGTCGAGCGCGATGGTGCCGCCGAAATAGCGGGTGACGCCGACGATCGTGTTGACCAGGGTGGTCTTGCCCATACCGTTGCGGCCGAGCAGCGCCAGCGCCTGACCCTCGGCGAGGCTGAGTGACACGTTCGACAGCACCACGGCCTCGCCGTAGCCGGCCGACAGGTTCTCGATGCGCAACAGCTCACGCATCGGCTTCCTCGCCGAGATAGACCGCCTTGACCCGCGGATCGCGCGCCACGTCCTCGGGCGCGCCGTCGACGAACAGTGAGCCGTTGACCAGCACCGAGATGCGGTCGGCGAACGAGAACACCAGATCCATGTCGTGCTCGATCAACAGCACCGTGACCTCGGCCGGCAGCGCGGCGATGGTGGCGAGCAATTCGTGCCGTTCCGCTTCGGGCACGCCGGCGGCCGGCTCGTCGAGCAGCAGCACGTGGGGCCGGCAAGCAAAAGCGAGCGCAATTTCGAGGAGCCGCTGCTTGCCGTAGGGCAGGATTGCGGTGCGCTCATGCATGACGTCGGCGAGGCGAAAGCGCTCGACGATCTCGACGATCTCGTCGGTCACCTCAGCCTTGCTGCCGACCAGCCGCCAAAAGTCGCCGCCGGAGCCGAGGCGTTCGGAGACCGCGAGGCCTATGGTCTCGAGCGGCGTCAGATCGAGGAACAGCTGGTTGATCTGAAAGGTGCGCGCCATGCCGAGCCGCACGCGCTGGTGCGGGTCGAGCGCGGTGATGTCGCGGCCATCGAGCATGATGCGGCCGGCGGTCGGCTTGAGCACGCCGGTGAGCAGATTGATCACGGTGGTCTTGCCGGCGCCGTTCGGCCCGATCAGCGCGTGGCGGGCGCCCTTCTCGACGGCGAGCGAAACGTCGCGCGCCGCGACGATGCCGCCGAAGCGCTTTTCCAGGCCGATGGTTTCCAGGATCGCCATGGCTCAGGTCCCGTCCGGCGCCGCGCGCCGCAGCGCGGCCGCCCGCGGCAAGAGCCGCGTGCCGAGCCGGTAGATCGTGTTGCGTACCGCCTCATTCGCTGCGCCAATGCGATCGCGGCCGACCAGGACGATCACTACCAGAACGAGGCCGATCCAGAACTGCCAATATTGCGGCGTCAAGGTCGAGATCCAGTCCTGCAGGAATCGGTAGATCACCGCGCCGATCAGGCCGCCATAGAGATAGCCGGTGCCGCCGATGATCAGCACGAGCAGAAGATCGGCGGAGCGATCCAGCGAAAACACGTCGAGCGAGCAGAACGCGGTGGTCTGGGTGAGCAGCGCGCCGGCGATGCCGGCAAATCCCGCCGAGATCGTGTAGATCGCGACCAGCCGCCACTTCACCGGAATGCCGACCGCCGCCGCGCGCAGCGCATTGCCTTTGACCGCGCGCAACGACAGGCCGAACGGCGAATAGACGATGCGGCGCGCGATGACGAAGCAGACGAACAGCACGATCAGGCAATAGACATAACCGTTATGGCCGTAGAGATCGAAGCGGAACAGGCCGAGGATCGGCGCCACAGTGACGCCTTGCAGCCCATCGGCGCCGCCGGTGATATCGGAATAGCGGTTGGCGACTTCGCCCAGCATCAGCGAGACGCCGAGGGTCACCATGAGCCGGGTGAGGTCGGAGCCGCGCAACACCAGAAAGCTGGTGACAAAGCCGAGCGCGGCCGCGACCAAGCCGCCAAGGATCAGCGCGATGACCGGCTCGTTGATGATGCCGTATTTGGCGACCAGGCCGGTGAAATATCCGGCGATGCCGAAAAACGCCGCCTGCCCCAGCGACAGGATCCCGGCATAGCCGAGGATGAGGTCGAGCGACAGCGCGAACAGCGCCAGGATCGCCGTGTCCTTCATGATCAGATATTTGCCGGGGAACAGCCAGATGGTGGCGAAGGCGAAAACCCAGAACGCGATCTCCAGCGGCGACCAACGGGCGCGCCGCCTGAGGTAAGCGGAGACGTCGTCGGCGAGCGGCATCATCGCGCTCATCGTGCCGCACTGCGCGCGAACAGGCCCTGCGGCCGCCACAGCAACACCACGATCATAATGGCGTAGATGACGAAGGCGCCGAGTTTTGGCACGTAATATTTGCCGGCGACGTCGCCGATGCCGAGCAGGATCGAGGCGAGGAACGGCCCGGTGATGCTCGACGTGCCACCGACCGTGACCACGATCAGAAAATAGATCATGTATTTGAGCGGGAAGGTCGGATCGAGGCCTAAAATTTCGGCGCCTAGCGCGCCGCCGAGGCCGGCAAGTCCGGAGCCGAACGCAAACGTGACAGCGAACACTGCGCCGACATTGATGCCGAGCCCGCGCGCCACGCGCTGATCGTCGACTGCGGCGCGGAGCCGGCTGCCGAACCGCGTCTTGGTCAGAATGAGCTGCAGCGTGACGGTGAGCAGCCCGCAGACCACGATGATGAGCAGGCGGTATTTGCCCATACCGATGCCGAACACGTTGAACTGGCCCTGCAGCGCTTCGGGGATCTGCACGAATTGCTGCGACGAGCCCATCACGTAGTCGGTGGCCGCAACCGCCATGAACACCAGCCCGATGGTGAACAGCACCTGGTCGAGGTGGGATTTTGCATAGACGTGCACATAGAGCGTGCGCTCGAAGACGCCGCCGATGATGGCCGTCACCAGGAACGCGATCGGCAGGCCGAGCGCGAACGGCACGCCGAGGCGGTTGACGACGATGACGGTGCAATAGCCGCCCGCCATGGCGAAGGCGCCATGGGCGAGATTGATGAAATTCATCAGCCCCAGCGTGACCGACAGGCCGCACGCCAAGACGAACAGCAACATGCCGTACGCGATTCCGTCGAACAGGATGGTCAGCATGGTCGACCGCTATCCCCAACTTCGGTCGTTCGCCGCGATTGGCCCGCATACCATCATTGCGGCCCCATCTTGTCCAGGCTTGGCGCCGATTTAACGCCGTTTCACCTTGTCGCGCTTGGCGTTACACCTGCCGCGCCCAGCGAACTGTGCTAGCATTCGACAATGACGGCAGGCGACATTGCTGCCTGAAAATCGCAAGACAACGAGCGTGCAATGACGGGTGGAATACGTGCGCTGGGATGGGCGGTGTTTGCTGTGGCTGCCGCCGGCTTTGCCGGCGCCATCATGGCGCAGCCTTTTCCCAGCCAACCGATCCGGCTCTATGTCCCCGCTGCGCCCGGCGGCCCGACCGATATTCCTGCCCGGCTCGTCGCGCAAATCCTTCCAAAACTCGGTCACCCGGGCGTCGTGGAAAATCGGCCCGGCGCCGGCGGCGCCATCGCGGCGCGCTTTGTGGCCAACGCCACCCCTGACGGCCATTCGCTGCTGGTCGGCAATACCAGCGTGCTCGCCGTCATTCCGGCGGTTTCGGCAAGCGCCGGCTACGATCCGATCAAGGATTTTGCCGCGGTCGCGAAAGTATCGGAAAGCTATCAGATTCTCGTCCTCAATCCGGCTTTACCGTACAAATCCGTGGCCGAGCTCGTCGCTTATGCCAAAGCCAATCCCGGTAAGCTTACCTTTGCCCATACCGGCCCGGGCGGCCTGCCGCATTTGACCGGCGAGCTGTTCAAATCGCTTGCCGGCGTCGATATCCTCGGCGTGTCCTACAAGAGCGGCGGCGAATCCGTCACCGCGGTGCTCGGCCATCAGGTCGATATGACCTTCGAAAGCATCACCATTCTGTTGCCATTGATCCGCGACGGCAAATTACGTGCGTTGGCGATTACCTCGCGCGAGCGCACGCCGCTGGCGCCCGATCTGCCGACCATGATCGAGGCCGGCGTTCCCGATTATGAGGTGACGACGTTCAACGGCATTGTTGCGCCGGCCGGCACCCCGGCGCCGGTGGTGAGCCTGCTGAACACCACGATCAACGAAGGCCTGCGGACTCCGGAGAACAAAGAGACGATCGCCCATCTTGGCGCGATCTCCAATCCCGGCTCACCGGAAGACTTTGCGGCGTTCATCGCCGCGCAACACCGCAAATGGTTGCAGGTGGCGAAGTCCGCGCATATCAGCATCGATTAGCGCAAGGCGGAAACGTCAAGGAGTTGGTCATGGCCAAAATCGTTCTCGGCGCCGGAAGCTCGCACACGCCGATGCTGCTCGCCTCCGACGAGACGCTGCCGCGCTTCCAGGAGACCGACCAGAAGATCAAGCACCGCGACAAGGAGGGCCGGCCCACCACCTATGCGGAGCTTCTGGAAAAGGCCGATCCGAAGATGGCCGAAATGGTCGCGCCGGCCGAGCTCGTGGCGCGGCAGAACAAGGTGCGCGCCGCCATGGCGCGGTTGAGCAAGACGCTCAACGGCAGCGGGCTCGACGCGCTCATCGTCATGAGCGATGACCAGGACGAAGCCTATCTGGAAGACGCGCGGCCCACTTTCGCGATCTATTACGGCGACACCATCCTCAACAGCAACGAGCAGCACGAGCAGTACCACCAACGTTTTCCGGAATGGTACGTGAAGAACCGGCAGGGTTTTTTCGAGGAGAACAAGCCGCGCGCCTATCCGGTCGATTCAAAGCTGGCGCTGCACCTGATCGACTGGCTGATGGAGCACGGTTTCGATCCGGCGTCATCGAAGCGTATGCGCGAGGGCGAGGGCGAGGGCCACGGCATGGCCTATGTGCACCGCCGGCTGCTGGACGAGCAAAAACCGATCCCGATCGTGCCGGTGTTTCTCAACACCTATTTCCCACCGAACCAGCCGCGGCCGCGGCGCTGCTATGAGCTCGGCCAGGCCATCCGCCAGGCGGTCGAAACCTACTCGGGCGACGCACGCATCGGCATCATCGCGTCGGGCGGCTTGAGCCATTTTCTGGTCGACGAGGATTTCGACCGCGCCATCCTGAAGGCCTGCGCCGACAAGGACGCCAAATTTTTGCAGACCCTGCCGCGCAACAAGCTGCATTCCGGCAGCTCGGAAATCCTCAACTGGGTCGGCGTCGCCGGCGCCGCCGAGCATCTCGATTTGAACTGGTTCGAATATGTGCCGGGCTATCGGACGCCGGCCGGTACAGGCACGGGACTAAGTTTCGCGACGTGGGCTTAGACCTTTCCGCCCCCGCGAAGCGGGGGAGGGGGGACCACCCGAGACTCGCGCAGCGAGCGGAGGGTGGTGGAGGGGGCCTCTGAGTCGCGGACGCGATCAGCGGCGCAGTAAGCGAACCCTCAGCAATCACCCGGCGGCGACAATATTTTCCTCACCGCCCGCGCCCCTTCCACCACCCTTCGGGTGGTCCCCCTTCCCCGCTATCGCGGGGCAGGAAAGTTTTAGTTCTTGTCGGCGTACTTCGCCCACCAGGTCAGCTCACTGTTGAAGCCTACTTGCGCCTCCTGAAAGAACATGACCGCGGGTTTGGCGCCGCGGATGCCGGACAGTGCCGTCAGCAGAACAAGATCTTTATCAGCCCAGTAGACCTCGACCTTATCCTGGTGAAAGTGGTCGGCGAGATAGCCTTTGCCCTCCGGCAGGATGAAGATCTGATGGATCTCGTTGCCGTTTGCGGGGTCGAGCGCCGCATAGCCGCGCGCGGACATCGTCTGGTCGTCTTTGGTCAGGCCCAAAATCTCGGTTATGACCGCGCTGAAGGCGATGTCCTTGCCCTGGTCGGCGATCCAGCCGTTGATCTTCTTGAGTTGCGCTTCCGACAGCGGCCGCTCGGCGGCAGCGGACGCGGGTGCCAACGCGCCTGGGCTCAGCGCGGCGCTCAGGGCGAGCACGGCAACGACGGCGACCCCGATCCGAGTCCAGGCCGTCATGGGAATTCCTCCTGTATGCGCATGGCCGTGCCGGAACTATAGTGCGACGGCGTTGCGCGACGAAGGCCCGCACCACGACAGCCGAACTTCGCTTGCGCCATTTTTGGCTTTTCCCCTAGTATCGGGCTCAGGGGAGACCAGCTTGAAATCAGTCGAATCGAAGCACGTCGAATCGAAGCACGTCTAGTCGAAGCACCTGGGAGGGCTTTTGATGTCCAAACGAATGATCGCGGCCGTTGCCGCAACCGCCGTCGCGGCCGGCTTGGCCATGACCCAGGCCGCTTCGGCGCAGGAGGTGAAAGTCGGCGTCATTTTGCCTTTTACCGGGGTCGGCGCCGAGCTTGCCCAGCAGATCGACCGCGGCATGGAGCTTTATCTCAAGCTCAACGCCGATCAGGTGAAGCCGTACACGATCACGCTGGTGAAACGCGATTCCAAGGCGCCGGACGGCGCCGCCGCCAAGATCGCGGCCCAGGAATTGCTGACCCAGGACAAGGTCGACGCGCTGGCCGGCTGGGTCTATTCGCCCGACGCCATCGCCTCCGCGCCCGTGGTCAATGCCGGCAAGAAGCTCGCGGTGATCATGAACGCGGCGACCTCGTTCATCACCAACCTGTCGGGCGACTACGTGCGCACCTCGTTCACCATGTGGCATTCGAGCTACGCGCTCGGCGCCGCGGCGGCCAATCAGCTGCACGCCAAGACTGCGGTCGTCGCCTATACCGACTATCCGCCCGGCAAGGACAGTCTTGAAGCGTTCAAGAACGCGTTCGAGGCCAATGGCGGCCGGGTGATCGACGCCATCCCGGCCGGCGGCCCCGGCCAGGTGCCGGACTTCACGCCGTTCTTCCAGCGCGCCAAGGACGAGAAGCCTGACGTGCTGTTCGTGTTTGTGCCGGCCGGCGATCATGCCACCGCGGTGGTGAAAACCTATGGCGCGCTCGGCATGGCGGCTGCCGGCATCAAGCTGATCGGCCCGGGCGACATCGTCCAGGACATCAAGCTGCAGGGCATGGGCGACGCCGCGGTCGGCCTGATCACCATGCATCACTACAACGCCGACCTCGACAATCCGCAAAACAAGAAATTCGTCGCCGCCTGGAAGAAGGAATACGGCGCCGATTCGACGCCCGACTTCACCGCGGTCGGCGGCTATGACGGCATGGCCGCCATCGTGCACGCGGTGCAGGCCACCAAGGGCAAGATGGACGGCGACGAGGCGGTGAAGTCGCTGCTCGGCTGGAAGTTCGACAGCCCGCAGGGCCCGATCATGATCGATCCGGAAACCCGCGACATCGTCATGAACGAATATCTGTCCGAGGTGGTGAAAGGGCCGGACGGCAAGCTGCACGAAAAACAGCTCGCCGTGATCAATGACGTCAAGGACCAGTGCAAGGTGCTGGCGCTTGGCCCGTGCGCGCCGAAGAAGTAATCGGCGCAGGTTGACGCTTTTCAAGCCCGGGGCCGCCGTTCCGCTGACGCGGGCGGCGGCTTCGTCTCAACTGCGATAGGGCGAATAGTCCGTGGACTTCATCGCTAACTTCGCCGGCATTCTGTTGGGCGGGCTCTCCGCCGGCACCGTGCTGTTCATCGTTTCGGTCGGGCTGTCCGTCACCATGGGGCTGATGGGCTTCGTCAACCTCGCCCACGGCGCCTTTGCCATGTTCGGCGGCTATGTGATCGTGCTGTCGATGAACCGCGCGCATTTCGGCTTCGCCGCCGCCTTGGCGCTCGGCTTTGTCGCCACCGCCGCCATCAGCGTGGTGCTGGAACGCACGCTCTATCGGCGGCTTTACCGCGCCAGCGAGCTCGATCAGGTGCTGTTCACCATCGGGCTGATTTTTATTTTCATCGCCGGCGCCATCCTCATCGTCGGCCCGGAAAGCCAGACCTTGCAGCTGCCGGCCGCGTTGCGCGGCCAGATCAATCTCGGCTTCCTGCAGTACCGCACCTACAGCATCTTCCTGATCGTAGTCGGATTTCTGATCGGGTTCGGCATTTCGCTCGCCTTCGAGCGCACCCGCATCGGCGCCCAGATCCGCGCCACCGTCGACAACCGCCGCATGGCGGAATTGCTCGGCATCAACGTCGACCGGCTGTTCACCATCACCTTCGCGTTCGGCAGCGGCATGGCTGGAATCGGCGGCGGGCTGGGCGCCGAATTTTTGGGCCTCGATCCGCAATACGCGCTCAAATACCTAGTCTATTTTTTGATCGCCGTATCGGTGGGCGGGCTGGGCAGCGTGATGGGCGTCTATTACGCGTCGCTGATCCTGGGCGTGCTCGACTTCGTGCTGAAACTCTATCTGCCCAAGGGCGGCACCCTTTTCATCTATGCGCTCACCATCCTGCTGCTGCTGTGGCGGCCGCAGGGCCTGTTCGGCAGGAAAGAAACGTGACCGCCGCTGTTTCGACCGCCACCGATCATCCGGGCGCCCGCGGACTGAGCACGCGCCATCGCCTGCGCTGGTGGGAGGCGCTGCCGTGGATCGTCGGGCTGGGCTTTTATTTTGCGTTTCCCGATTACCTCGGCTTCGGCGCCGAGCTGTTGGCCATGATCCTGTTCGCGCTGTCGCTCGATCTGGCGCTCGGCTATGCGGGCATCGTCACGCTCGGCCATGCGGCGTTCTTCGGCGCCGGCGCCTATACGGTCGGCATGCTGGCGTTCTACGAGATCTGGACCGAGCCGATCTCGAGCTTGCTGCTCGCGGCGCTGGTGGCGGCGATCATCGGCTTTTTGTCCGGCCTCGTGCTGTTGCGCACCCGCGGGCTGACGCTGCTCATGCTCACGCTCTGCACCATGGCGCTCCTGCAAGAAGCCGCCAACATGGCGCGCGCCTATACGGGTGGCTTCGACGGCTTGCCGGATTTGCCGATCGCGCCGGTGTTCGGCGTGTTCGAGTTCAATCCGCTCTATGCCAATACCCAATATCTCTACAGCCTCGGCGTGCTGCTGGTCTGTTTCATATTCGTGCGCACGCTGATCTACTCGCCGTTCGGCCAAAGCCTGACCGGCATCCGCGAGAACCTTTTGCGCATGCATGCGATCGGCGCGCCGGTGCGGCTGCGGCTCGTCATCTGCTACACCATCTCGGCGGCGCTCGCCGGTATCGCCGGCGGCTTGTGGGCGCAGACCAATGCCTATGTGAACCTGAGCGCGTTCGATCTCGATCGCGCCGCCACCGTGTTCATCGTGCTGATCCTCGGCGGTTATGGGCGGCTTTACGGTGCCTTCGTCGGCGCGGTGGTTTACCTGGCGCTCGAGCATTTCCTCGCCAAAATCTATCCGACCGCCTGGCAACTCGGTCTCGGGATTCTTCTGGTCATGATCGCGCTGTTCGCCCGCAACGGCATATTGGGCATCGGCGAGGCGCTGTGGCAGCGCTATGGCGCGCGGCGCAAGACGCCATGAGCGAGCCTCGCCTCGAAACGCAGGCGCTCAGCCGCAATTTCGGCGCGCTCAAGGCCGTGCAGAATATCGACTTCAAGCTCGAAGCCGGGGCGCGCCACGCGCTGATCGGGCCCAACGGCGCCGGCAAGACCACGTTCATCAATCTCCTCACCGGCGTATTGCCGCCGAGCCAAGGCCGCGTGCTACTCGCCGGCCGCGACATCACCGCCAAAGACCAGGCCGAGCGGGTAAAACTCGGCGTCGCGCGCACGTTTCAGATCAACCGGTTGTTCCGCGGGTTGTCGGTCCTGGAAAATGTCAGCATCGCGGTGGCCGAGCGCCAGGGCGTGGCGTGGTCCATGCTGCATCCGGTGGGCCGGCGCGCCGACGTCATCGCCGAATCGATCGGGCTCCTGGAGACGCTGAAGCTCGCCGACATCGCCGGCCATCGCGTCTCCGAACTGCCTTACGGCCGCCAGCGTCTGGTCGAGCTCGCCATCACGCTGGCGCTCAAGCCCGAGGTGCTGCTGCTCGACGAGCCCGCCGCCGGCGTGCCGAGCGCGGAAAGTCACATCATCCTCGACGCCATCGAGGCGCTGCCCAAGGATATCGCCGTGCTCATCATCGAGCACGACATGGACGTGGTGTTCCGCTTCGCCAAGCACGTCACCGTGATGGTGAGCGGCGCGGTGTTCGCTTCGGGCACGCCGCGCGATATCGAGGCGAACCCGCAAGTGCGCGCGGTTTATCTTGGGCAGGCTGGCCAAAGGGCTGGTCATGCCTAGCGCGCTGGAACTGCGGCATGTCTCGGCGGGCTACGGCGAGACCGTGGTGATCGAAGACGTCGATCTCAAACTGGCGCCCGGCGAATGCATCAGCGTGATCGGCCGCAACGGCGTCGGCAAGACGACGCTGCTGTCGACCATCATGGGCCACACCACGCTGCATTCAGGCGACGTCACGCTGGACGGGCAAAAGCTCAACGGCATGCCGAGCTATCGCCGCGCGCTGGCCGGGCTCGGCTTCGTGCCGCAGGAGCGGGAGATTTTTCCCTCCCTGACGGTGCGCGAGAATCTCGATATCGGCGCGCGGCCGGGCCATTGGACGCTGCCGCGGGTGTTCGCGCTGTTCCCGCGGCTCCAGGAACGGCTCGGCAATATGGGCAATCAGCTCTCCGGCGGCGAACAGCAGATGCTGGCGATCGCGCGGGCGTTGTTGACCAATCCCAAAATTCTCCTGATGGACGAGCCGACCGAAGGCCTGGCGCCGGTGCTGGTCGACACCTTGATCGAGGTGCTGGCAAAACTGCGCGCCGAAAGCGCGCTGTCGATCATCCTGGTCGAACAGAACAGCCGCGTCGCCTTTGCCTTCTCGCCGCGCACCGTGATCCTCGACAAGGGCCGCATCGTCTACGACGGCGAGTCGGAACCGCTGCGCGCCGATGCGGAACACCTGGCGAAGCTGATCGGGATCGTGGAGTGAGGCTTGCTGCTCCCTTCCCCCTTGTGGGGAAGGGATGGGGATGGGGGTCGGGAGGTGACGCGAAGGCGTCAACGTTTGCGCGCTACCTCACGACCCCCACCCCTACCCCTCCCCACAAGGGGGAGGGGAACTCAGGCATGCGCCTTGCGTTGCGGATCGATGATCTTTTCCAGCTTGCCGAGCACGTGCATGCACGGCAGGAGCTGGGCGAGGCTGGCGTTGGGCTCGCGCTTTTCCCGGATCGCGGCGATGAATTCACGGTCTTCGAGCTCGATGCCGTCCATCGACACGTCGACTTTCGACACGTCGATCTTGTTGTCCTTGCCGTCGGAGAGATCGTCGTAGAACGCCTTGTAGGTGCCGTTGTCGCAGATGTAGCGGAAGAACGAGCCGAGCGGCCCGTCGTTGTTGAACGACAGCGACAGCGTCAGTATGGCGCCGGACGGCGTCCGCGCCACGATGCCCATATCCATCGCGATATTGAGCTGCGGATGGATCGGCCCCTGCACGGCGTAGCAGTCGGAAATATTCTCGCCGGCCTGGTACTGGAACAGGTCCACGGTATGGGCGGCGTGATGCCACAACAGATGATCGGTCCAGCTGCGCGCATTGCCGGCGGCGTTGATGTTCTTCCTCCGGAAGAAATATGTCTGCACGTCCATCTGCTGGATTTTCAGCTCGCCGGCGACGATCTTCTTGTGGACGTATTGATGGCTGGGATTGAAGCGCCGCACATGGCCGCCCATGGCGGTGACGCCGGTCTCCTTGGCGATCTTCACCAAGGCTTCGGCGTCTTCGACGCTGTCGGTGACCGGGATTTCGACCAGCACATGCTTGCCGGCGCGCATCACCTGCTCGCTTTGGCGGAAATGCATCTTGGTCGGCGTGGTGAGGATCACCGCATCGGCGCGCTTGATGCCTTCGGACAATTCGCCGGTGTAATGCGGGATGCCGTATTTCTTGGCGACCTGGGCGGTGGAGTCCTGATTGCCGCCGACCAGCGAGGTGATTTCGACATCGGGGATGCGTTTGAGCGCGTCGAGATGTTTTTGCCCAAACGCGCCCTGCC
>CAVWOI010000033.1:0-46833 GCA_963756245.1 uncultured Alphaproteobacteria bacterium | reverse complement strand
AACCGGTATCCACTTTTCGGGATCATGCTCTAGAAGCAGAGATTGCCGACGTAGTTGCCGCGCTTGTCTTTGATGACCATGGAACATTCCAGGCGCTTGAGGGCTGCCTTGGCGTCTTCGTTGCCGAGCGCGGCGGCCTGCTCGTAATAGCCCTTGGCGGCCTTGGTGTCCTGCGGTCCGCCGCGGCCGGAGAGCACGAACGAGCCCAGCCAATCCAACGCCTCGGCGTGGCCTTGTGCCGCGGCCTTTTCGAACATGGCCCGCGCCGCGACGTCGTCCTTCGGGCCGCCGGTGCCTTCCGCATACATCACGCCAAGTTGGTACTGCGCTTCGGCGGAATTGGCCTCCGCCGCTTTCATCAGCATCGCCCTGGCCTCGGCGGGATCCGCCGGCGGGCCGGCGCCGGCGCCGCCGTTGCTGGACAGCGCGGTGAGACGGGTGACACCGCGCGGATTGCCGGCCGCGGCGGCGCGCTCGAACAGCGCCCGCGCCTGGGCTTCGTCTTTGGCGACGCCGGAGCCGGCGGCGTAGAGGATGCCGAGCTCGACCATGGCCGCGGTGCTGCCCTTGTCGATCGCCTTGCGATAGGCGGCGATCGCCTCGGCCAGTTGCCCGTTGGCGGCATAGGCGCGGCCGAGCGCAAACAGCGCCCGGCGCGACGACGGCGCCGCGATCTTGCAGAATTTGACCGCGGTGGCGACGTCGGACGGCGCGATGTCGGCTACGCCTTTGACGTCCGCGGGCTTGTCCGGATCGGTGGGGTCGGCGGCGAGCCGGTCGCACAACACCAGATCGGCCGATTGCGCGCGGGCGGCCGAGTCCGCGGCGGCGAGCGCAAGCGCCGACAGGGCAAACAGGCAAGCGATCGAAGCGGCGCGGGATCGTTTGGTCATGACGCCGATTTTATCACGATCTTGCTCCGGCGCGCACCGTGGCGCAGCCGTCAAACCGGCTTTTCGCCGAGGATGGTCAATCGTCGCATCAGACGGCGTTCGGCGGCGCTGAAGTCGGTCCGGGCGTGCAGCGTGCAGCGGTTGTCCCACATCAAGAGGTCGTGCGGCCGCCAGACATGTTCGTAGATGAATTGCGGCTGCTCCTGATGATCGAACAGCGCGTCGAGAACGGCCCCGCCTTCGGCGTCCGGCAGTCCTTCGATGGCAACCGTCATCAGCCGGTTGACGTAGAGCGCTTTTCGTCCCGTGGCCGGATGGGTCCGCACGATGGGATGCCAGTACGACGGAATGCCTTCCCGCGGTTTGGTGCCGCGCTTCATCGAGGCGTTGTCGTAGTCATAGGCATTGAGAGCCTTGCGGCCTTCGATTGTTTTTTTCAACGGCTGCGGCAGCGTTTCGTAGGCGAGATAGGCATTGGCAAACAGCGTGTTGCCGCCCGTGCTCGGGATTTCCAGCGCATAGAGCATCGACGCCATCGCCGGCCGTTCCTGATGGCATTGGTCGGTATGAAAGTGCATTTCGCCGTCGGGTAGCGCCCCGATCAGCTGGCCGTTTTCGCGGATGTTGGAAATCAGCATCACCGCCGGGTTCTTGGTCGTGTAGCGCCGCGTGTGGCTGACCGCCGGCGGGCCGAACCGTTCACCGAAGCGGACCTGATCGTCTTCGCTGAGATGCTGATCGCGGAACAAGATCACGTTGTGCCGGTGCCAGCAGTCGAGCACCGCTGCGAAAACCGCGTCCCTCATCGGCTCGCTCAGATCGACGCCGACGATCTCGGCGCCGATTGCCGGCGCCAGCGCGCGCGTGCGTAAATCCGGCGGCTGCTGCGATCCCAACTCTTCGAATGTCTGCGTGACGCTCATGGCGATCTCCCTGCGGTCATTCGGTCAGTTTTATGTTGGCGGCCTTGACGACCTGCGGCCAGGTCGCGCGCTCGTCGCGGATGGTACGCATCATCTCGTCGGTGCCGCCGTCCAATGTCGACAGCACCGATGTCTTGTACCAGGCGCGGATGTCGGCATCCGCGAGCGCCTCGCCGATGGCTTGGCGGAATTTCGCAACGATCGGATCCGGTGTGCCGGCCGGCGCCATGACGCCCCAGATATTGGTCGAGGTAAATCCCGGAAAACCGGATTCGGCAATCGTCGGCACGTCGGGCAATTGCGGCAACCGGTTCGGTGAGCCGACGGCCAAAATTTTCAGTTGCCCGGCATTGAGCTGCGCCAGCGCCTGCGTCACGCCGAAGAACATCACGTCGACCTGGCCGCTGATGAGATCGGGCGTCGCTTCGCCGGTGCCTTTGTAGGGCACATGCACCAGGTCGAAGCCGCCCTGCATCTTGAGCATCTCCATGAACAGCTGGTGCGTGCTGCCGACGCCGGTCGAGGCGTAGGTGATTTTGCCGGGCTGCGCCTTGGCCAACGCTACCAGTTCCCGGAGATTATTGGCCTTGAGATCGCGGTTGGCGACGATGACATTGATGATGCGGGCGAGCGGCGCCACCGGGGTGAAATCGCGATCCATGTCGTAGGACAAATTCGCGTAGACAGCAGGCGAGACGGCGAACTGGATGTCGCTCGCGGACACGAAGGTGTAGCCGTCGGGGAGCGAATCCTTCACGGCTTTCATGCCGATATTGCCGTTGGCGCCGGGCCGGTTTTCGACAAAGAACGGCGCGCCGAGTTTTTGGCTCAGGAACGGCGCCACCTTCCGCGTGATGAGATCGCCGCTGGAGGCGGGCGGATACGGCATGATCAGCCGCACCGGGCTCGTCGGCCAGGATGTTTGCGCCACGGTTGTTTGCGCGGCCGACGTTTGTGCGGACGAAGCGGAGGCCGCGAGCGTCGTCAGCAGGACACCGAACAACAGCGGGCGCCAGCTCTGCATTACTTTCCTCCCGGCCGTTTGCGGCTCGGCGACATCGTAGCACACCGCATGGGCGGCGGCGCGGACCTCCACCGCAAGCCGACATAAACAAAATATAACCGGGTGGCTAATCGGTGCGACATTCGAACACGGTGCCGGTCGGCCATCTGCGCGATTAATAGGGTAGGGGCGGCCATGGAGGATGATGACATGGCTGTCGATATGGCGCTTTGGACGCTACTCGCCGCAATGGCCGGCTTTCTCGCCTTTGGCTGCATCGTGACGTGGGACAGATCACCGGCAGCACTAGCGCGACAGCGTCGCCGCGGCGATTAGCGCTCGCCGCCGCTACTGCCCCCGTCGCACCGCGCTGGCGAAACGCTTGGCTTCTTCGGCGGCGCGGAATAGCGCCTTGGCCTTGTTGATGCATTCCTGCTGCTCGAATTGCGGATCGGAATCGGCGACCACACCGGCGCCGGCTTGCACGTACATGGTGCCGTCCTTGATCAGCGCGGTACGGAGCGCGATGCAATTGTCCATGTCGGCGCCGGCCGAGAAATAGCCGACGCAGCCGGCATAGAGCGAACGCTTCTCCTTTTCCAATTCGTCGATGATCTGCATGGCGCGCACTTTTGGCGCACCCGACACCGTGCCGGCGGGAAAGCCCGCGGCCAGCGCATCGAGCGCGTCGCGGTCGCGGCGCAGCTTGCCTTCGACATTGGAGACGATATGCATCACCTGGCTGTAGCGTTCGATGAAGAACTGGTCGGTGACGGTGACGGAACCGATCTCGGCGACGCGGCCGACGTCGTTCCTGCCGAGGTCGAGCAGCATGAGATGCTCGGCGCGCTCTTTCGGGTCGGCGAGGAGCTCCGCTTCGAGCGCCTGGTCCTCGTGCGGCGTGGCGCCGCGCGGCCGGGTGCCGGCGATGGGCCGGATGGTGACGACACCGTCGCGCGCTTTGACCATCAGCTCCGGGCTCGATCCGGCGATGGCAAAACCGCCGAATTCGAGGAAGAACAGATAGGGCGAGGGATTGACCCGGCGCAGCGCCCGGTAAAGCGCGAACGGCGGCAGCTTGAACGGCGCCTCGAAACGCTGCGACAGCACGACCTGAAAAATATCGCCGGCGGCGATGTACTCCTTGGCCTGCAGCACCATGGCTTTGAATTCGGCCGGCGTGGTGTTCGAGCGCGGCGCGACTTCGAGCGGGCCCAAATCGATGTCCGCCGCCGCCTTGTCGAGCGGCCGGTCGAGCGCGTCGACCACCGCTGAGAGGCGCTCGGTCGCGCGCGCCAGCGCCGCCTTCGCCGACAGGCCGGCCTGCGGACGCACCGGCGACACCACGGTGATGGTGTCTTTGACGGCATCGAACGCGATCACCAGCGTCGGGCGCACCAGCATGGCGTCCGGGATGCCGATCGGGTCGGGCGCCTGCGCCGGCAATTCCTCGATCAGCCGCACCATGTCGTAGCCGAGATAGCCGAACACGCCGGCGGCCATGGGCGGCAGCTCGTCGGGCAGCGCGATGCGGCTTTCGGAAATGAAGCTGCGCAGCGCCTGCAGCGGCGGCTCGGCCATCGGCGCAAACGCCGCGAGATTACTCGCCGGCGCGCGGTTGAGCTCGGCGTGCTCGCCGTTGACGCGGAAGATCATGTCGGGCTCGAGCCCGATGATCGAATAGCGGCCGCGCACCGCGCCGCCTTCCACCGATTCCAGCAAAAAGCTCATCGGCCGGGAGCCGGCGATTTTCAGGAATGCGGAGACCGGCGTTTCCAGATCGGCAACCAGCGTCGTCCACACCACCTGCGGCGCGCCGGCCTCATAGCGGGCGGCGAATATTTCCGCCGAAGGCTCGATCTGCATTCAATTGGTATCCGGCGCGCTGTTGCCCAAGGCTTGCTGGAGCGCCGCCTGATTGACGCTGGTGCCGAGATCTTTTTCCAGCCACGCCATGTATTGGCCGAACACGTCGTCGCTGACCTGGCGCGACACCATGTCGTTGAGCGCCTTGCCGTTCGGCGAGTTGGCCTCGAAACCCGGCGTCTTGACGTCGGTCACCTTGAACACGATCCATTGCGTCGGCTTGTCGCCTTCGGTGCTGGCATAGGCATCCAGGGCGGTGTGGAAGATGGCGTCGACCATCTGTGCCGAAATCGTTTCCGGCGGCTTGCCGCGCGTAATGCCGGCCGCGGTTTCGACCTTCACGCCGTTGGCCGCTGCCATGGCGTCGAGCGTGCTGCCGCTTTTCAGCTTGTCGAGGATGTCGGCCGCCTTGGCTTTCAGTCGCGTCGCGATCTCCTCGTCGCGCCACTGCGCCTCGACCTGGCTTTTCACCTCGTCGAGGTTGCGCTCGCGCGCCGGCGTGATGCCGGTGACGTCGTACCAGATATAGCCGCCGTCGGCCTCCAGCGGGTCGTTGTCGACGCCGACATCGGACGCGAACGCGGCGTTGACCACTTCGGCGGCGTGCGGAAGGTTTTCGATCGGCTTGCCGTCGGGGCCGCGACCGGAGCGGTCGATGGCATCGTAGGTGACGACGGGCAGCTGTAATTTCTGCGCCGCGTCCTCGAGCGAGGTACCGCCGGCGCGGGCGTCCTCGATCTTGTCGTGGATGTCCTGGACGACTTTCTTGACCCGCGCCAAGGCGATCTCGTTGCGGATCTGCGGCGCCACGTCGGCGAAGGTTTTGCCTTCCTCGGGGATGATCTTCGACACCGTGACGATGACCACGCCGAACTTGCCCTGTATCGGCGTGCTCACCTGGCCTTGGTTGAGCGAAAACGCGGCATCCGCCACGGCCGGATCGATGAGGGTCGATTTCGGCACCGTGCCGAGATCGAGGTCTTGTTCCTTCAGCCCGCGCTCGGCCGCAAGCGCCGCGAACGTCAGGCCGCCATTGATGCGCGCGCTGGCGGCCTCTGCCTCCGCCATGTTGGGAAACGGCATCTGCTCGATGTGGCGGCGTTCCGGCGTGATGTAGCGGTTGCGGTAAGTGTCAAAAATCTTTTTGACATCCTCGTCCGGCACTTCCGCGGTCTTGGCAAGCTCCGCCGGCGTCGCCACCACGGCCGCGATTTTGCGGAATTCCGGCGCGCGGAACAGGATTTTGCGCGGCTCGAAATATTTGCTCAGCTGCTCGTCGGTCGGCGGCGGGATGTCGCCGGCCTGCGCCGGACCGAGCGCGATATAGGCGATACTGCGCTGTTGGTTCTGGAACTGATTGAGCGCTTCGAGCCAGGTATTCGGCAGCGGGATATTGCCGGAGACGGAATCGATGATCTGCCGGCGCAAGGTCAGGTTACGCTGCTCGCTGACGAAGCGCTTCTCGTTGAAGCCGGCTTGGCGCATCGCGTCCTCGAAGCGGGCGCGGTCGAACTGGCCTTGCTGGTTCTGGAACGCCGGATTGCTGACGATGCGCTGCGAGACTTCGTCGTCGGAAACGCCAAGCCGCATCTGCCGCGCGCGCTCGTTCAAGCCCGCTTCGGCGACCATCTCGCTCAAAACCTGCCGCGGCACGCCGCGCGCCATCGCCTCGTCGGGCGCGATCGGGTGGCCGGACTGCCGGCTGAGCATCTGCAGCGCGTCGTTATAGGTCTGCCGGAACTGCTCGATCGGGATTTCGATGCCGCCGATCTTGGCGACTGTCGAGCGGCCAAAACCGTGGAAGATGTCGTTGATGCCCCAAACCGCAAAGCTTGCGGCAAGCACCGACATCACCACACCCATGACGATGCGGCCGAGCCAATTCGCGGAGGCTTTACGGATACCTCGAAGCATTACGTCCCACGCTTTTGAGTGGTTGCTTTAAGCCAGTCGGCCGAAGGCGGCGCATCATAAGGAGCGTCACGCTGCACCGCAACTGACGGGATTTACAGATAAAACGCCTCTTTTCCGCACGCAACCGGTCTGCTAACGGCTCTTAGAGCATGATCCCGAAAAGTGGACACCGGTTTTCGGATAAGATCGTGCTCAAACGAAGATTTTAGACCATGATCCGATTCAATTGAATTGGATGATGGTCTAATCGCAGGATTTTTGGGCCGAAATGATGGCGCGCCGTCCGCTGGTCGCTGGTAATTGGAAAATGAACGGGCTTGCGGCCTCGGCCGGCGAGCTTGAGGCGATCATCGCCGGCGCCCGCGGTCTGCCCGATGCCGACTTTATAATATGTCCGCCAGCTACGCTCGTGGCGCGCTTTGCGGCGCTGGCGCAAGGCTCGCGCGTCGCCATCGGCGGCCAGGACTGCCATGCCGAACAGGCCGGCGCCTATACGGGCGATATCGCCGCCGAAATGCTCAAAGATGCCGGCGCTGGCGCCGTCATCGTCGGCCATTCCGAGCGCCGGCATTATCACGGCGAGACCGATGCCATGGTGCGAGCCAAGGCGCTGGCGGCGCGGCGCGCCGGCCTCCTGGCCATCGTCTGCATCGGCGAGACGCGCGCCGAGCGCGATGCCAGCAAGACCCACACGGTCGTGCGCGCGCAACTCGACGGCTCGCTGCCGGATGGGTTTTCGGATTTCGTCGTCGCCTATGAGCCGGTCTGGGCGATCGGCACCGGCGAGACGCCGACCAAGGACGATGTTTTCGACATGCACCGCTTCATCCGCGAGCGGCTTTGCACCCGTTATGGCGATGCCGGGCAGGGCGTTCGGATTCTCTACGGCGGCTCCGTCAAGCCGGCGAATGCCAAGGAGCTGCTCGGCATCGACAATGTCGACGGCGCGCTGATCGGCGGCGCCAGCCTCAAGGCTGACGAGTTCCTGGCGATTGCGTCGGTTTACCGCTAACCTTCCCCTGCCGCCGGCGCCAAGACCGCGGCTCGGGAGAACGCCATGAAAATCCATCGTGCGATTGCCGTCATTGCCATATTGGGACTGCCGCTGCCGACGACGGCGGCCCATGCCGCCGACATAAAACTCCTCGGCGGCAACGCGTTGAACGCGGTGATGGAGGAGCTCGGCCCGCAATTCGAGAAGACGACCGAGAATAAGCTCGTGATCACGCTCGGAACGTCGGCGCAACTGAAGGCCCGTATCGAGAGCGGCGAAGCGTTCGACGCCGTGCTGCTGACCAAGGCGGCGCTCGACGAGCTCGCCACGGCTGGCAAAGTCGCGGACGTGCCTCGCATCGCGATCGCACGCGCCGGCATCGGCGTTGCCATCCGCAAAGGCGCAGTGAAGCCCGATCTGAGCACTACGGACGCCTTCAAGCAGGCGATGTTGAATGCAAAATCGATCGGCTTCGTCGATCAGACGCCGACCGCCGCCGCGCTCAAGGCCATATTTGTAAAACTCGGCATTGCCGAGGAGATCAAGTCCAAGCTCAAGCCGCTCACGATCCAGGCTGCAGTCGCGGTCACCAACGGCGACGTCGAGATCGCGATGACGCAAATCAGCGAAATTCTGCCTTATCCCGGCGTTGAGCTCGCTGGCCCGCTGCCGCCGGATATTCAAACTTATACGATGTTTTCCGGCGGCATCAGCGCGACTGCGAAAAATGCCGAAGGCGCAGCCGCCTTGATCAAATTCCTGACCTCGCCTGACGCCAAGGCGGTGATCAAGGCCAAAGGCATGGAGCCGGGCTGAGCGCGGACGTTCAAGAAATCCGAAAAGCGGGAGGGAGCCATGGCCGACGACAATACACCGATACGCCGTCGCAATTTCCTGATGGGAGCGGGCACCGCGGTCGCCGCGTCTTTGGCGCCGGCGGTTGCAGCCGAGGCGCAAACGGCGCCCAGCACAGCCAGTGCGCCGCCCGATGTCGAGCCGCTGCTCACGCTGACGGCGACCGAGCACGCTTTCTTCGTCGCCGCCGCCGACACGCTGATCCCGGCCGACGATTTGTCGCCGTCGGGCAGCCAGTGCGGCGTCGCCACTTTCATCGATCGGCAGCTAGCGGGCGCCTACGGCGGCGGCGCGCGGCTTTATCGCGACGGGCCGTTCACCAAGGCCAAGCCCGAGCTCGGTTACCAACTGCCGCTCAATCCGCGCGAATTTTTCCGCGCCGGCATTGCCGCCGCCAACGAGTGGTCGCGCAAGACCTATGGCAAGGATTTTGACCGCCTCGCCGACGCCGACCGCGAAACCGCGTTGAAAGCCATGGAAGCCGGCAAGGCGGAATTTTCCGGCTTTTCCAGCCGCATGTTCTTCAACGCGCTGCTCGATCTGAGCATGGAAGGTTTTTTCGCCGACCCGATCTATGGCGGCAACCGCGACATGGCGGCGTGGAAGATGGTCGGCTATCCGGGCCTGCCGGCGACCTATCGCGAGGACATCAAAAAATATTTCGGCAAGAAATACGACAAGCCGCCGCGCTCGATCGCGGATTTCTCTTGAGGGAGATGCGCCATGATCACGCTCAAGGAAACCGATGCGGTCGTCATCGGGGTGGGCTGGACCGGATCGATCCTCGCCCGCGAACTGACCAAAGCCGGCCTCAACGTCGTCGGCCTTGAACGCGGCGCCAGGCGCATGCCGGGCGAGGATTTCACCATTCCCTCGGTGCGCGACGATCTCAAATATGCGGTGCGGCAGGAATTGTTTCAGGACACTCAGCTTGAAACCGTGTCGCTGCGCCATTCGCCGGCCGAGACCGCGCTGCCGATCCGCCGCCTGGGCTCGTTCCTGCCCGGCACCGATCTCGGCGGCGCCGGCGCCCATTGGAACGGCATGACCTGGCGCTGGCTGCCGTCCGATCACAAGCTGCGCACGCATATCACCGAGCGCTACGGTAAGGACGCCATTCCGGCCGAGATGACCATCGAGGACTTGCCGGTCTCTTACGACGAGCTGGAACCGTATTACGACAAGTTCGAAAAACTGTGCGGCGTCTCCGGCAAGGCCGGCAATCTACGCGGCAAGATCATCGACGGCGGCAATGTGTTCGAAGGTCCGCGGCAGAACGAATATCCCAATCCGCCGCTGGCCAAGAGCATGGCCGGCACCATCATGACGGAGGCATCGAATAGCCTCGGCTATCATCCGTTCCAGGCGCCGTCGAGCAATGCCAGCGAGGTCTACACCAATTTCGAAGGCCAAACGCTCGGCGCCTGCGAATATTGCGGCCATTGCGAGCGTTTCGGCTGTGAAGCCAATGCCAAAGCCTCGCCGAACGTCTGCATCCTGCCGGCGCTCTTGGCAGACCAAAAATTCGAGCTGCGCACGCATGCGCAAGTGAAGGAACTGGTCTACGACAAGGCGGCGCGCAAGGTGACGGCGGTGCGCTATGTCGATACCCGAAGCGGCGAGGAATATGAGCAGCCCGCCGGCATCGTCATCCTCGGCGCCTATGTGTTCAACAATGTGCTCTTGATGCTCACCGCCGGCATCGGCGAGCCTTACGACTACAAGACCAACAAAGGCGCCGTCGGCAAGAACTATTGCTATCAGGTCAGCGGCAACGCGGTGACGGTGTTCTTCCAGGACAAGGAGATCAATCCGTTCATGGCGGCGGGCGCTCACGGCGTCCTGATCGACGATTTCAACGGCGACAATTTCGATCACGGCGGCCTTGGCTTCTTCGGCGGCGCCTGGATCCAGGCCGGCCCGACCAACGGCCGCCCGATCGCGACCCGCCCGGTGCCGCCTGGCACGCCACGCTGGGGCCGCGAATGGAAAGCGGCGACGGCGAAATGGTACAACCACGCCTTCTCGATCGGTGCGTCCGGCTGCAATTACGCGCACCGCGAAAACTTCCTGGATCTCGACCCGACTTATCGCGATGCGCTCGGCCGGCCGCTCATTCGCATGTCGTATAATTTCCGCGACAACGATTTTAAGCTCGCGGACTATGTCGGCGGCGTGCTCGGGCGGCTCGCTACGGCGATGAACCCGACGGTCATGAGCACGCCGAGCGTGAAGAAGGGCGACTACAGTGTCGTGCCCTATCAATCGACCCACAATACCGGCGGCACCATGACCGGGACCGATCCGAAGGGGAGCGTCGTCAACCGCTATCTGCAATCCTGGGACGCCGACAATCTGTTCGTCATGGGCGCGTCGGTGTTTCCGCAGAACGCCTCATACAATCCGACCGGCCTCGTCGGCGCGCTGGCTTACTGGTCGGCGAACGCCATCACCACGCAATATCTCAAAAGTCCCGGCCCGCTGGTCCACGCCTGAGCAGCGCCGCCCTTCCTCGGGCGGGCGGGCGGCGCTGTTGCACTCAAAGTATCCTCAACGCGGCACGATGGGCGGCGACGCCACCGGATCGGTTTGTGCCGTCGGATTGCTCGGATAATTCCCCGCGGTCTGCACCTCCGCATTACCGGCACGGTAGACGATGATGCCGGCAGCGATGAAGGCGAACAAGACGGCCGTGAGGAACCAATATCCGGCCGTGTCCGGTGTCCGTTCCGTGTCGAGACGACGTTCGAGTCCGTAGCTGTCATAATCGAAGTCGAGGTCGGATTTCTGCATTGGCTGGTCCATGAAGCCCTCCTTTGCATCGAAGGCATTGAAACAACGCGCCAGAGCCCTGCCGTGGCGGCAGCGCAGTCATGCAAAGTTCCAGGGAATGCTGTTCCAAAAGTTCCCATGGCCCATTCCGGTCGATCCCGGTTGGGTCTATTGTTATTCCAATAACAATCTACGGCAGCCGCGCGCGGCAGCGCGCTGGCAGGGGAGGGTGCGATGGCCGACGAGACGATTCCACGCCGGAAATTTCTTGTGGGAGCAGGCCTCGCCGGCACAGCCGTCGCGACCGGCTTTACCCAGACCACACCCGCGGAAGCGCAGGCGCCGGCAGCACCTGCAGCGCCGGCGGCGCCAAAAGCGGAGCCGCTGCTTCTGCTCAACGAGACCGAGCACGCCTTCGTGGTTGCCGCGGTCGATACCATGATCCCGGCCGACGAGTTGTCGCCCTCGGGCAGCGATTGCGGCTGCGCCACCTATATCGACCGCCAGCTCGCCAGCGCCTGGGGCGGCGGCGCCAAAATGTATCGCGCCGGACCCTACTTCAAAGGCAAGCCGGAGCAGGGCTATCAGCTGCCGCTGACGCCGGCCGAATTCATCACCACCGGCATCGCCGCCGCCAACGCCTGGTCGCGCAAGACTTATGGCAAGGATTTCGACCGGCTCGAGCCGGACAAGCGCATCGAGGCGCTCACCGCGATGCAGGAGGGCAAGGCCGCGTTCGACAATTTCAATTCGCGCGCCTTCTTCGCCCGCCTGTTGGCGCTGACCATGGAAGGGTTTTTTGGCGACCCGATCTATGGCGGCAACCGCAACAAGGCGTCGTGGCGGATGCTCGGCTTCCCCGGCCTGCCTGCCACCTACGCCAACGTCATCGATGAATATCGCGACAAACGCTACGTCGCCGAGCCGCAGTCCATTGCGGACTTTTCTTAAACGGAGGCGGACATGGTGACGCGACTGAAGGACGTCGATGCGGTCACGATCGGGCTGGGTTGGACCGGCGCCATCATGGCGCGCGAACTGACCAAAGCCGGCCTCAACGTCGTCTCCCTGGAAAAGGGCCAGGACCGCATTCCCGGCGAGGATTTCATCCTGCCGGCGGTGCGCGACGAAGTGCGCTACTCCCAACGGCTCGAACTGATGTGGGACAATTCGCTCGACACCCTGACGTTTCGCAATTTTGCCAACGAGCAGGCATTGCCGATCCGCCGCATCGGCGCGTTCCTGCCGGGCGAGGGTGTCGGCGGCTCCGGCATTCATTGGGGCGGCCTGCACTGGCGCTTCCTGCCGTCGGATTTCCGCATCCGCAGTGCGCTCACCGAACGTTACGGCGCAAACGCGCTTCCCGACGGCATGACCATCCAGGATTGGCCGGTCACCTATGACGAGCTGGAGCCATTCTACGACCGTTTCGACAAGATTTGCGGCGTGTCGGGCAAAGCCGGCAACCTCAAAGGCCAGAAGATCGACGGCGGCAACGTCTTTGAAGGCGCGCGCAGCGATCACTATCCGAACGAGCCGATCAAAACGAGCAATGCCGGCCTGATGTTCGGCGAGGCGGCAAAAAGCCTCGGCTATCATCCATTCCCGGCGCCGATCGCGATCGCCAGCGCGCCCTATAGCAATGCCGACGGCGTGGCGCTGGGGGCTTGCGAATATTGCGGCTATTGCAATCGCATCGCGTGCGAGACCAACGCCAAGGCGTCGCCGAATTCCACCATCCTGCCGGCGCTCCGGCTTGATCCGAAATTCGAGATCCGCACCCGCTGCTTCGTCACCAAGCTCAACTACGACAAGGACGCCAAGAAAGTCGTGAGCGTGTCCTACACCGACATGCGCACCGGCGAGGAATACGAGCAGCCCGCCGGCATCGTGCTGCTGACGTCTTACGTGTTCTCGAACGTGCAGCACATGCTGCTCGCCGGCATCGGCGAGCCGTACGATCACGCCACCGGCAAAGGCGTCGTCGGCAAGAACTACGCCTACCAGTTCGAAGCCGGCGCCAATGCCTTCTTCGAGGACAAGGAGCTCAATCCGTATTGGGGCTCGGCCGGCATGGGCACCGTCATTGACGATTTCAACGGCGAGACGTTCGATCACGGCGGCCTGGGCTTCTTCGGCGGCGGCTACATCATGGGCAACACCGCGAGCGCGCCGCCGATCGCCGGGCGCACGGTGCCCCATGGCACGCCGGAATGGGGCTCCGAATGGAAGCGCGCCACCGTGAAATGGTACTACCACGCCGCCCGCTTTAACACCCAAGGCTCGGTCTATGCCAGCCGCGACAACTACATGGACCTCGACCCGACCTACAAGGACGCGCTCGGCCGGCCGCTGATCCGGCTCACCTACAATCCGCCCGACAACGAATTCAAGATGTCGGCGTATCTGTTGCAAAAGCTCGAGGGCGTCATCAAGGCGATGAACCCGACGCATTACGAGATGCATCCGCGGCCGAAGACTTTCACCGTGGTGCCCTATCAATCGACCCACAACACCGGCGGTACCATGATGGGCGCCGATCCGAAATCGAGCGTGGTGAATCGCTACCTGCAGGCCTGGGACGCCCATAACCTGTTCATCCAGGGCGCCTCGGTGTTCCCGCAGCAGCACGGCTACAATCCGACCGGCACGGTGGGCGCGCTGGCCTATTGGTCGGCGCGCGCGATCACGACAAACTACCTCAAGAATCCGGGACCGCTGGTTCACGCCTAGAGCATGATCCCGAAAAAGCTTACCCTCGGACTTGATCCGAGGGTGGAAACCGGTTTTCGGAAAAGATCATGCTCCAACAAAAAATCTCTAGGGGGGAGTAATGCAAAGCGAAAAAACGGGCGCCTTCATTGGCGCCGTGGCCGCTGCTGTTTTCATCGCCGTCGCCGCACTGCCGGCAGCGGCCGCCGACGCCGCCCACGGCAAAGTGGTATTTCAAACTTGCGCCGCCTGCCACAGCGACAAGCCGGACGCCATCGGCCCAAGCCTGCGCGGCGTCTACGGCCGCAAATCCGCGGCTCTCCCCGATTTCCGCTATTCCAACGCCATGATGCGCGCCAACCTCACCTGGGACGACGCCAACCTGAAGGCCTACATCAAGGACCCGCAGGCCAAGGTGAAAGGCAACCGCATGCCGTTCGGCGGCTTGTCGAGCGACGCGGATATCGACGACGTGATCGCTTACCTGAAGGACTATAAATAGCGCGATGCTCGCAATTCGTTGACTATTGCAAGCTCATTTTTTCAGCGCGGCGATTTGCTGGTCGAGCCAGGCAAGATCCTCCTTCCACTCCGCAAACTCCGGATGCTGCGCTGTCAATGGCGCAAGGATGGCGCGCCCGGCGGCAAGGGCTTTCCTCGCTTGCGACACCTGCTTTGACTTCAGATAGACATCGGCAAGATTTTCATACGAAATCGCTAGATCGTGCTGCCAGCCAGCATTGTCTGGATCGGACTCCGCCAGACGCTCCATGATGGCAAACTCCGCCTGATAGGAGGTTAGCGCGGCCGGCAGGTTGCCCTGCGCCGCCTGCACGTCGCCGACCTTGTTGTACGAAAACGACAGATCGCGCTGCCAGCCGGCATTGCCGGGATCGGACTTCGCCAGACGCTCCCTGATGGCAAACCCCGCCTGATAGGAGGTTAGCGCGGCCGGCAGGTTGCCCTGCTCCACCTGCACATCGCCGACCTTGTTGTACGAAGACGACAGATCGTCCTGCCAGTCGGCATTGCCGGGATCGGACTTGGCCAGGCGGTCCGCGATGGCAAACCCCGCCTGATAGGAGGTTAGCGCGGCCGGCAGGTTGCCCTGCGCCACCTGCACGTCGCCGACACTAGCATACGAAACCGACAGACCGCGCTGCCAGCCGGCATTGCCGGGATCGGACTTGGCCAGGCGGTCCGCAATGGCGAGGCTCGTCTGATAGGAGGTCAGCGCGGCAGGCAGGTTGCCCTGTGTCATCTGCACGTCGCCGACATTCGCGTACGAAACCGACAGATCGCGCTGCCAGCCGGCATTGCCGGGATCGGACTTCGCCAGACGCTCCGTGATGGTAAACTCCGCCTGATAGGAGGTTAGCGCGGCCGGCAGATTGCCCTGCGCTACCTGTACGTCGCCGACATTGTCGTAAGACCCCGCTAAGTCGCCCTGCCAGTCGGCATTGCCGGGATCGGATTGGGTCAGGCGGTCCGCGATGGCGAGGCTCGTCTGATAGGCGGTCAGCGCGGCCGGCAGGTTGCCCTGCGCCATCTGCACGTCGCCGACATACTGGTCCGAAACCGACAGATCGCGCTGCCAGCCGCCATTGCCGGGGTCGGACTTGGCTAGGCGGTCCCTGATGGCGAGGCTCGTCTGATAGGAGGTCAGCGCGGCCGGTAGGTTGCCCTGAGCCATCTGCACGCCGCCGACATTCTCGTACGAAAACGACAGATCGCGCTGCCAGTCGGCGTTGCCGGGCTCGGACTTCGCATGGCGATCGATGATGGTCTGTGCCTCACGATAGGTCGCGAGTGCCGCGCCGAGATTGCCGCGCTGCCGCTCGATATCGCCCATCCCGAATTTTGTCCAGGCAATGTACTCGTCGTCGGCGCCCGGCTTTGCTGTTGAGATTACGCGCGCATAGGCTGCCTGCGCCGCATCGAGTTGCCCGGCCTGTTCCTGAAACCAGCCATTCTGATACATACCATCGACATCGGAGGGATCGAGGCGAGCCGCCTGCGCGTAATACTCTCGCGCGCGGCCGGGATCGGACACGGCGGCGATTGAGGCCAGATCCCGGTACGCTGCTGCCGCATCATTGGCGTCCTTGTCGGCTCGCTTCGCCTTGTCCTCGGCGACTGCCTTTAACAACGGCTCCGCCTCGGTGGGCTTGCCTGCTTTCAGAAGCGCGAGCGCCTGGGCATAGCGGGGGTCGGTCGAAGCACCTTCAGCGATGGCGGTGATCGCTTGCGTCAGGCTTTGTTTGGCGCCGGGAGCATCCGCCTTCGCCGGCGTGACGAGAGAATATTTGTCGACGAGCGCCGTGATCTCGTCGAGCGTCTGCTTTTGCTGCCTGGATTGCCAGAACAGTCCGCCGCCGCCGATGGCCAGCAGCGCGATCACCGCTGCAACTGCCAGACGCAGCCGGCCCTGCCGCCGCCGCTCGCGCTCGGCGCGGCGATAGACGTCGTCGGGCGCAAGCCCAATCAGTCGTGCAACCACCTTGGCAAGCGCCAAGTCGAAGCCGTCGCCCGTCTCGCGTAAGTCGGCTGCCAGCACGTCGGCGGGAGTATCGGTGACGGTGCCGTCCGGCGCGACCACGAAGCGCAGGGCCGGCGGAAAGCATTCGTTTGCCGCGTCGCCGGGCGTCCCGTCGACGATCAGCGGGATCACCGGCCGATCGGGATGGCGCGCCTTGAACAGCCGCAGCTCTTCGTTGGCATATTTGCTGCGCGCCGCGTGCGGCGAAGCAAGCAGGATGAGCGCTGCTGAATCATCGAGCGCCGTTCCAGTCTCCGCGCCCAGCGAAGAGCCGGCGTCGAAGTCGTTCCGGTCGCGAAAGATCGGCCGCAATACCTTGGGGATCGGTCCCGCCGGGGTGACGCGGCCCACAAGCTCCTTGTCGATGTGAAAGCTTTCGAGGCGGCGGTGCACGCGTTGCGCCGTCGCTGCGTCGGCGTGGCTATAGGACAGGAAAGCGCGATACTTGAATTGGGTATCCGACAAATCCTCCTCCCCTGAGCAAACGCTCGGCCCGTCGAACCCAGTGACACACTACCAGAGTTTTGCGGTCATGGCGTGGGCTGAGGGCCGCGTGGAAAAAGCTTTTCCAATTAGAGAATAAAGCGCGATGCGGAACGAACAAGGCTATTACCGAAGTTTAATTTGGTTGGACAAGAAACGTTCCGATTTCCGGCGCGATCCGCGGTAACGTGGTATTACAAACCCGACGACAATATCGATGGCGACATTGCTTATCTGTAGGAGTACAAATAATCGCGGATGTCTGGCTGCTGTTTTCGTTGGTCACGGACGCCGTTGAACCAACTGTTTGCCTGACGCGTGGGAATCCGTCGACCGTGTTGGTTATGTGAGAGGACCCTTTGGCAATCGTTGTTCTTGCGCACGGGGCGTGGTCGGCGGCATGGGCGTGGAAAAAGATGCGGCCCCTCATGGCGGCGGCCGGGCACGAATTCTTTGCGCCGACCTATACCGGCCTCGGCGAGCGTGCCCATCTGGCGAGCCCGGACAATGACCTTGAGACCCATATCCAGGACGTGCTTGGCGTCCTGACGTTCGAGGATCTGCGCAATGTCGTGCTGCTCGGCCATAGCTATGGCGGCATGGTCGCGACCGGCGTCGCCGACCGGGCGCCTGAGCGTATTGCGCAGCTCATCTATCTCGACGCGTTTGTCCCGGACGACGGCCAAGCGCTCGCCGACTTTTGGCCGGACGCCGAGCGCCGGCGGCGCCTGGACGGCGTCAAGGCCGGCGACGGCTGGCGGGTCGAACCCAATCCGGTCCCGGCCGACACGTCCGCGGAGGATGCCGCCTGGATCGCAAAATTCCGTATGCCGCAGTCGGTCAGGTGCTTCGAACAGCCTCTTCGTCAGCGCGCCGAGCTGACATTGCCCCGGACCTACATTCAGTGCATGCGCTACGCCGACCGGGGTCCGTTCGGCCAGTTCGCTGCTCGGGCGAGAGCAGGGGGTTGGCCAATTCACGAGCTCGATGCCAGTCACAGTCCGAATGTGACGGCGCCCGATGCGCTCATGGACCTGCTGCAGCGGATTTTATCGGGATAATGCCCGCTTGGAGGGATTCTGGGCTTTCCGTAACGGGAGCACGCATTGGCCGAGCCGCGCGACCCTGGCGTGACAGGCCGGCTTTTTCAGCCGTAGCCCGGATAGAGCGGCAGCGATATCCGGGACCAGCCCCAAAGCCCCACCCGGGTTTCGCTATGGCTCAACCCGGGCTACAGGCCATAGAAATGCCGCGCCGGATCATGTAGAGACCGCCGCGGCTGCCTATATGAGGCGCGGGCGTGGCCGGCCGCGGACGGAAATCATCGATGCTGAGTGTCATTATCGTCATCCACCTCATGCTGGTCCTCGGCCTGATCGGTGTCGTGCTGCTGCAGAAGTCCGAGGGCGGCGGGCTGGTCAGCTCGACCAGCGGTTTTATGACCGGCCGCGGCACCGCCAACGTGCTCACCCGCACCACGGCGTTTCTGGCCGCCGGCTTCTTCGTCACCAGCCTGTTGCTGTCGTGGATCGCGGGTCTCGAGCGCAAGCCGTCTTCGATCATCCACACCGGCGGCACGCCGGCCCAGGAAACCCCGGGCGCCCCGCCGGTCGCACCACCTTTGAGCGGCGGTGGCGGCGTTCTCGATCAGCTCAAGCGAGGGCCCGCCGGAAACGCGGCGCCCGCACCGGCTCCGGCCCCCAGCGGACCGCAAGTGCCGCAGTCGCAATAGGCGGCTTCGCACCCCATTTAAGGCTGCAGCGGATGGGCCATGCGATGACTTTCGGCGTCGGCTGAGGATTTCGATTGAAGTCCCTGCAGTTCAAATGGTTTTTGGCGTCCGCGAAGGCCGGTTTGCGGTGCGCAGCAGATATTCCGGAAAATCGCTCGTCGAATTGTGTTTGGAGGGCTAAAGCTTAAGTCCCATGGCGCGGTACATTTTCATCACCGGCGGCGTGGTCTCCTCACTTGGCAAGGGTCTGGCTTCCGCAGCGCTCGGCGCGCTGTTGCAGGCGCGCGGCTACAAGGTCCGCCTGCGCAAGCTCGACCCCTATCTCAACGTCGATCCGGGCACCATGTCGCCGTACCAGCACGGCGAGGTTTTCGTCACCGACGACGGCGCCGAGACCGATCTCGACCTCGGCCATTACGAGCGCTTCACCGGCCGGCCGGCCACCCGCAACGACAACATCACCACCGGTCGCATCTACCAGGACATCCTCACCAAGGAGCGCCGCGGCGACTATCTGGGCGCCACCATCCAGGTCATTCCCCACGTCACCAACGCGATCAAGGATTTCATCCGCGACGGCAACGAGGATTTCGACTTCGTGCTGTGCGAGATCGGCGGCACCGTCGGCGACATCGAGGGCCTGCCGTATTTCGAAGCCATCCGGCAGATGGGCAACGATCTGCCGCGCGGCCATGCCATCTACATCCACCTGACCTTGATGCCGTTTATCTCGAGCGCGGGGGAATTGAAAACCAAGCCGACCCAGCACTCGGTGCGCGAACTGCGCGCCATCGGCATTCAGCCGGATATTCTGCTCTGTCGCACCGATCGCGAGATTCCGCTGAGCGAGCGCAAAAAGCTCGCGCTGTTCTGCAATGTGCGCGAAAGCGCCGTGATCGAGGCGCGCGACGTCGATAACATCTATGCCGTGCCCGAGGCCTATCACGCCGGCGGCCTCGACGACGAAGTGCTCGCCGCCTTCGGCATCGACAATCCGCCGCCGCCCGATCTCGCCACCTGGCACCTGATCAACGAGCGCATCCGCAATCCGGAAGGCGATGTCACCATCGCCATCGTCGGCAAATATACCGGTATGAAGGACGCCTATAAGTCGCTGATCGAGGCGCTGTCCCACGGCGGCGTCGCCAACAAGGTCAAGGTCAAGCTCGACTGGATCGAGAGCGAGGTGTTCGAGAACGAGGATCCGGCGCCGTTCCTCGAACATGTCGACGGCATTCTGGTGCCGGGCGGGTTTGGCCAGCGCGGCGCCGAAGGCAAGATCCTCGCCGCGCAGTTCGCCCGCGAGCGCAAGGTGCCGTATTTCGGCATCTGCTTCGGCATGCAGATGGCGGTGATCGAGGCGGCGCGCAATCTCTGCGGCATCGAGCAGGCCAACTCCACCGAGTTCGTGCAGACGCCCGAGCCCGTGGTCGGCCTGATGACCGAATGGATGAAGGGCAACGAGTTGCAGAAGCGCGGCTTAGTGGGCGACCTCGGCGGCACCATGCGGCTCGGCGCCTATCCGGCCATGCTGGCGCGCGGCTCCCGCGTCGCCGACATCTATCACTCGGCCGAAATCTCCGAGCGCCACCGCCACCGCTACGAGGTCAACACCGCCTACAAGGACCGCCTGGCGCAGCACGGCATGCGTTTCTCCGGCATGTCGCCGGACGGGCTATTGCCGGAGATCATCGAATACGACGACCACCCCTGGTTCATCGGCGTGCAATTCCACCCCGAGCTGAAATCGCGCCCGTTCGCGCCGCACCCGCTGTTCTCGTCGTTCATCGGGGCTGCGGTGGAGCAGAGCCGGCTGGTGTAATATCATCCACTGTCGATTTCGCGCAGAATGTCCGGCCGGTCGCCGGTCATCTGCATCTCAGAAACAAATCATCGGGAGGAAACCATGATCTACGAACAACGCATCTACACCTGCGTCCCCGGCCGGTTGCCGGCGCTGCTCAAGCGGTTCGAGGAGCAGACCCTGAAAATCTGGGACAAGCACGGCATCAAGCAGGCCGGTTTTTGGACCGTGCTGGTGGGCGACGGCAGCCAGGATTTGCATTACCTGCTCGCTTGGGAATCGCTCGCCGAGCGCGAGCGGATATGGAATGTATTTCAGGCCGATCCGGCCTGGCACAAGGCACGCGATGAAAGCGAGAAGGACGGGCCGATCATCGCCAACATCAAAAGCACATTCCTGCGGCCGACCGCGTTCTCCGCGGTGAAGTGAGGCACCGGGGCGCCATGATCGTCGAGGTGCGAATTTTCACCTGCAATCCGGGACTGCTGCCGGCGCTGAAGCAGCGGTTCAAGGCCAAGACGCTTGCCATCTGGAAGAAGCACGGCATCCGGCAGATCGGCTTCTGGACCGTGCTGATCGGCGACGGCAGCAATGATCTGCATTGCGCGCTGTCCTGGAAATCCATGGCCGAGCGGGAGCGAAAGTGGGCCAAATTCCGTGCCGACCCGGCATGGCGCAAGGTGCGCGCCGAAACCGAGAAGGACGGCCCGATCCTCGCCAACATCAACAGCGTGTTCCTGCGGCCGACGAATTTTTCCGCGTTGAAATGAGGCGGTTGACCCGATCCGCCATGGCCTTCATGGTCGCCTGCGATGACGCCGAAAAATGCCGATCCGAATGCCGTCGTTGCCATAGGCAAGGTACGCTTCGGCAATAGCCTGCCGCTGGCCCTGATCGCGGGGCCGTGCGCGCTGGAGAGCCGGGCGCATGCCTTTGACATCGCTGCGGCGCTCAAGGACATCACGGCGCGGCTCGGCATCGGTTTCGTCTACAAAACTTCGTTCGACAAGGCCAACCGCACTAGTGCGGCGAGCGCGCGCGGGCTCGGCCTCGACAAGGCTCTGTCGATCTTTGCCGAGTTGCGGGAGAAACTCGGCGTGCCTGTGCTCACCGACGTCCATGAGCCGGAGCAATGCGCGGCGGTCGCCGAGGCGGTCGATATTTTGCAAATCCCGGCGTTTCTCTGCCGGCAAACCGATCTGCTGGTGGCGGCGGCAAAGACCGGGCGCGCCGTCAACGTCAAGAAGGGGCAGTTTTTGGCGCCGTGGGACATGGTCAACGTGGTGCAAAAAATCACCGGTGCTGGGAATCCCAACGTGCTGGTCACCGAGCGCGGCGTGTCGTTCGGCTACAACACGCTGGTGTCCGACATGCGCGCGCTGCCGGTCTTGGCCAAAATCGGCGCCCCGGTGATTTTCGACGCCACCCATTCGGTGCAGCAGCCCGGCGGGCAGGGCGCCTCGTCGGGCGGCGAGCGCGAATACGTACCGGTGCTGGCGCGGGCGGCCGTTGCCGTGGGCGTCGCCGGCGTCTTTATCGAGACCCACGAGAATCCCGACCGCGCGCCATCCGATGGCCCAAACATGATTGCGCTCAAGGACATGGAGCCGCTTCTTGGGCGCTTGATGCAATTCGACGCCTTGGCAAAAAAGAGATAGCTCCAACCATTGACCGTCACCCTGAGGTGGCCGCGAAGCGGCCCTCGAAGGGCGACGGCCGAGGCGCCTCGGCCGCATCCTTCGAGGCTCGCTTCGCTCGCACCTCAGGATGACGGACAAAGAGCTTTCTCATTCCCCCCGTCCTCAGAATCGTCAGCCTGGTGATTTTCGCCTCGACGCTGTTCTCGCGCGCCGTCGATCCGGTGATTCCAAAAATCGCCGCCGATCTCGCCATCGACGTCAAGACCGCGGCGCTGCTGTCGAGCGCGTTCACGTTTCCCTACGCCCTCATGCAGCCGGCGCTCGGCACCATCGGCGATTTCTTCGGCAAGACCCGGCTGATGAACATCAGCCTCGCCGCCGTGGTGACGACGACGCTGATCTGCGCCTTCGCCAGCAATTTCACATTGCTGGTGACCATGCGCGTCATCGCCGGCGTCTGCGCCGGCGGCATCTTTCCGGTCGGCGTGGCGATCGTCGGCGATCTCGTGCCGGTGCATTCGCGGCAGGTCGCGATCGGGCGCCTCTTGGCGGTCGGCCTGACCGGAAACCTCATTGGCGCCGTGATCTCCGGTGGGATCGGCGATCTGCTCGGCTGGCGCGGCGTGTTCTTCTCGATCGGCGGTTTCGGCGCGATCGTCGCGGTGATTGCGTTTTTCGCCTTTCGCGGTTTGAGCACGCCGAAGTCGAGGCCTTTCAATCTCACCGCCGTGGCGGCGGGGTTTCGCAGCGTGTTCGCCGATCCGCGGGCCAAAGTCTGCTTCAGCTCGGTGTTCTTCGAAGGCATCGTCATCCACGGCATGTTTCCCTATGTGGCGCTTTTGCTGCTCGCCAGCGGCGAAACCCATTCCTCCTATGCGGGCCTCATCATCGCCGCGTTCGGCCTCGGCGGCATTATCTTGTCGCTGTCGCTGCCGTTCCTGGTGGTGCGGGTGACCGAGCGGCAATTGATGCTCAGCGGCGCTGCTTTCGCTGCGATCGCCTTCGTCCTGATTGCGCTGAACATGGCCTGGTACATCCAGGCCGCGGTGTTCGTGCTGTTCGGGCTCGGCTTCTACATGCTGCACAATTGCATCCAGGTTCACGTCACCGACCTGTCGCAGACCGCGCGCGGCACCGCGCTGTCGATGCATTCCTCGGCGTTCTTTTCCGGCCAGGCGATCGGGCCGATCTATTACGGCTTTGCCTTCAGCCATCTCGGCATCGCCGTGCCGCCGCTGATCGGTGCCGGCGTAATCCTGGTCATCGGCCTCGTCTGTGCGCGGCTGCTGCGGCATCGGCGTCCGGGACCCGGCCTTGTCGAAGGGCGTTAAAGCGCCCATTATCTTGTTGTTTCGGCCTGGGGTGCCGCCCCTTCCTTGGAGGGTCGGCTGAGATCAAACCCATCGAACCTGTCTGGGTCATGCCAGCGAAGGGAGCCGCCTCTGACGACAAAACTTCCCCATATCGGCAAAAGGCCGCGCATCGCCATCATCGGCGCCGGCGTGGTCGGGCTGGGCATCGCCTGGCGGCTCGCCGGCCGGGCAACGGTCACGGTGTTCGACCGCGGCAAGGCCGGCGCGGGCTCGAGCCATGCCGCGGCCGGCATGCTGGCCGCGTGTTGCGAGGCTGAGCCCGGCGAGGAGGCGCTGGTCGCGCTCGGGCGCGACAGCCAGGCGCGCTGGCCGGCCTTTGCCGAGGAGCTGTTACGCGCCAGCGGTGTCGACGTCGAATTGCGGCGCGAGGGCACGCTGCTGCTCGCCCTGACCGCCGACGATCACGCGGAAATCGGCCATCGCTTGGAGTTTCAGCGGCGCCTCGACCTGCCGCTCGAATGGCTGTCGGCCGCCGATACGCGGAAGCGAGAGCCGCATCTGGCGGGAAAAATCGCCGGCGCGCTGTTCTCGCCGCAGGATCATCAGGTCGATAACCGCAAGCTCGTTCAGGCGCTGCGCATCGCCGCCGAAACGGCCGGCGTGACAATTCACGAGCATCGGCCGGTCAAGGAAATTTCAGTGCATGGCGGCAAGGCGACCGGCGTCGTGTTCGAAGACGGCACGACCGAGCGCGCGGATATCGTGGTGCTCGCCGCCGGCGCTTGGTCGCGCATGATCGGCGGATTGCCGCCCGATCGCCGGCCGCCGGTGCGCCCCGTCAAGGGTCAGATGCTGGCGCTGCGCATGGATGCGAAAGCGCCGCTCCTCGATCACGTGCTGTGGGCGCCCGGCGCCTATCTGGTGCCGCGCCGCGACGGCCGGCTGATCGTCGGCGCCACCGTCGAGGAAAAAGGATTCGACGACGCCATCACCGCCGGCGGCGTGATGGCGCTGCTCGATGCGGCGTGGCGCGCGGTGCCGGCGATCGAGGAATTGCCGATCGACGAAATCTGGGTCGGCCATCGGCCGGGCAGCCGCGACGACGCGCCGATCCTCGGCCCGGGTCCGCTCGACGGCTTGTTTTACGCCACCGGCCACCACCGCAACGGCATTTTGCTGGCGCCGGTGACGGCAGACGCCATGGCGCGGCTCATTCTCGACGATGTCGTCGAGCCGGCGATCCGGCCGTTTGGTCTTGAGCGCTTTCTGTCGGCGCGGGCGGCGGAGTAGGGGGCGCGATGACGCAAGCGCAAATCCGCGTCAACGGCGAGAGCGAGCCGTTCCCCGCGCCAAAAACCCTCGAAGCGCTGCTGGCGGAGAAAACCGTCGACACCGGCCAGCGCGGCATCGCGGTCGCGCTCAACGGCGCCGTCGTGCCGCGCGCGGCCTGGCCGGCGACGGCGCTCAATCCCGGCGACAGCGTCGAGATCGTGCGCGCGCGGCAAGGCGGTTAGAGCATGATCCGGAAAAGTGGTCACCGGTTTTCCGAAAAGATCATGCTCCGCTAAGAGGAGATACAAATGTCCGATCCTCTGGTCATCGCCGGTCAAAAATTCAACTCGCGGCTGTTTCTCGGCACCGCCGGCTATCCCAATCGCAAGATCATGCTCGACGCGATCGCCGCAAGCGGCACCGCAATGGTCACCGCCTCGATCCGCCGCATCAGCCTCGCCGGCGATGACGAAAGCCTAATCGATGTGCTGGGCGGCCGCGTCCGCTTCCTGCCCAACACGGCGGGCTGCCAGACCGCGAAAGACGCCGTGCTGACCGCCGAGCTGGCGCGCGAAGCGCTGGATACCAATTGGGTCAAACTCGAAGTGATCGGCGACCGCGAATTGCTTTATCCCGACGTCGAGGAACTGGTGCGCGCGACGCAGATTTTGGTGCAGAAGGGTTTTGTCGTGCTGCCTTACTGCACCGAGGATCCGGTGACGTGCCGAAAGCTCGCCGATGCCGGCGCCGCGGCGGTGATGCCGATGGGCTCGCCGATCGGCTCGGGGCTGGGTATTTCCAATCCGCATCTGATCGAGCTGGTCTGCGCCCGCTCGCCGGTGCCAGTCGTGCTCGACGCCGGCATCGGCACCGCCTCCGACGCCACGCTCGCCATGGAACTCGGCTGCGCCGCGGTGCTGATCAATACCGCGGTGTCGAAAGCGCGCGACCCGGTGCTGATGGCAAGCTCCATGCGCGCCGCGGTGGAAGCGGGCCGGCTGTCCCGCCTCGCCGGCCGCATCGCCAGGCGCACCCATGCCGAGCCGTCGAGCCCGCAATTCGGGCTGGTGGGGACCTGACTCCAAGCTAAGATCGGCGACATGCTTGCGCGCCGCCGCTTCCTTCATCTTGCCGGTTTCGCTGCCGCGACGTCCGCGATGGCGCGGATCGCATCGGCCGACACCTATCCCTCCCGCCCGCTGCGTTGGATCGTGCCGTTTCCGGCCGGCGGAAGCACCGATCTCATCGCGCGATTGCTGGGCGAGTGGCTCGCGGCCCGGCTCGGCCAGCCGGTGATCATCGAGAACAAGCCGGGCGGCGGCACCAATATCGCCGTGCAGGCGGTCGTCAACGCGCCGGCCGACGGCTACACGCTGCTGTTTGCGGTGGCCACCAATGTGATCAACCCGGCGCTCTACAAATCCTTGCCGTTCGACTTTCAGCGCGACATTGCGCCGGTGGCAGGGCTCGCCGAATTGCCGCTGGTGCTGGACGTCACGCCCACGCTGCCGGCCAACACCGTGCCGGAATTCATCGCTTACGCCAAAGCCAATCCCGGAAAAATCAATTTTGCCTCGTTCGGCGTGCGCACCATCAGCCAGCTGGCCATCGAGTTGTTCAAGATCTCGACCGGCGTCGACGTGGTGCACGTGCCCTATCAGGGCGGCGCGCCGATGCTGACCGATCTGTTGAGCGGCCGCATCCAGGCCGGCGTCGACGCGCTGCCGAACTCGCTGCCGCACATCAAGTCCAGTGGCGTCCGCGCGCTCGCGGTGCTGTCGGCGCAGCGGACGCCGGCGCTGCCCGACGTGCCGACCATGGGCGAGACCATTGCCAGCTTCGAGGTCACGCCATGGACGGCGCTCGGCGTTCCAAGCGGCACGCCGAACGCGATCGTCGACCGGCTCAACCGCGAGATCAATGCCGGCCTCGCCGATCCCGGCATCCGCGCCCGCATGGCCGAAGTCGGCGGCGTGCCGCTGATCTACTCGCCCGCCGAACTGCGCGCGCTGATCGCCCGCGATGCCGCCAAGTGGGCAAGCGTGGTGGAGCAGGCGGGGATCAAGCCGGAATAGCAACAGGACAGGTCAAAACTCGTAAGTTTTGATCTTCAGATGCGCGAGCTCGTCCAAGTACTCGCGCAGCGTTATCAGTCCCACGCACGCCATGGCGCCGGTGTGGACGAATGTGCCGGCAATGATCTTGCGGGCCAGAGCAACCGCCGGGACCGTTGGAATATAGGGACCGTCGCCATCGCGGGCGACGATGAACCATTTGCGCGTGGCCGGCCGGCCGGATCTGTCGCGGCCTTGCAGAATGACATGCATGCCGCCGTCGGCGGAGCCGAAGCGGTCAAGCCAATTGCTTGCTTTGAGCAGCGCCGCGGCGTGTCCGGGCAAGTCGACTGGAAGTCCGAGACGCACGCCCCAGGACAACAACCACATGCCGAAATGGATCGCAGGAATTTCCATGCCGGCGGAAAACCGTATTTGCTTGATGCCGAATCTTTCCGGCAAAAGATCAAGATCGGGAACGTCGCAATTGGCCATCCATCTGTTGCCGATCTCGGGATAGGCTTGCCGGTATAAATCCTGCCAGCCGTAGCGGGTCTCATATCCGGCGCATGGTTTCAGCTTCCTGCCGACATAACCCAGGATAGCCTGGGTGGTGGCGAGCCCGCGCTCGGCTTTCTGGCCGGGCGCGATGCCGAATGTGAGCGAATAGATTTCGGGCAATTGCGGTGCCAGGTTTTCGACCACCGCGCAGGTCAGCGCGGGGACGGTGCTGGCGCCGCTGATCACCGCGACGTTTTGCTTTTTGGCCGCGGCGTCGAGCTTCGTGATGCCGGTGACGAAATCGCGGCCGTCGGCAAGGTCGATGTAGGGAACGGCGCCGGCAATGCAGGTTTCGGCGATGCCGTAATCGCTGTTCTGGAACGGACCGCAGGTGTTAATGACGACGCCTGGCTTGAGCAACGCCAGTTGTCGGGCAAGATCCAACTTGGCGTCGAACGCCGCATACTCGGCGAGTTGCGGCGGCAGCGTCTTGGCCGCTGCTTCGGCTTTGCGACCGTCGCGCCCGGCAATGACGACAGCGACGCCCTTGCGGGTCAGCAACGCGGCGATCCGCTTGCCAAAATTGCCATAGCCGCCAAGGATGAGCGCTTTCATCGAGCGCCTTCGATTCGCTGCGAATGGCGGTCAAGGCGCTTGAGCGGACGAACAGCGCCATGGACTACATCGTCGTCAAAACGGTTCATATTCTGAGCTCGACGATCCTGTTCGGCACCGGAATCGGCAGCGCTTTCTATCTGTTTATGGCCAATCGCGAAAAAAATATCGCCGGCATTTATTTTGCCGCTGCCCACGTCGTCATCGCCGATTGGCTGTTCACGGCGCCCGCGGTCATCATTCAGTTCGCCACCGGCCTATGGCTTCTCCGTCTCACCGGATACTCGCTGTCGGACGGCTGGGTGCGATGGGGCATCGCGCTCTACGTCTTCGCCGGAATGTGCTGGCTGCCAGTGGTGTGGATGCAAATCAAGATGCGCGATATGGCGAAAGCTGCGCTGGAAACCGGAGCCGCGTTGCCGCAAACCTATTGGCGGCTGGACCGATGGTGGATCGTCGCCGGTTCGCTGGCGTTTCCGGCTGTCGTCGTTATCTTCTATCTCATGGTGGCAAAACCCTGATCCAGGGTCAGGCGAGCATGTCGCGCACCAGCGGCATCACCTTGGCGCCGTAAAGCTCGATGCTGCGCATCAGCTTGTCGTGGGGCAGGGTGCCGGAACTGTACTTCATGTCGAAGCGCGCGATGCCGAGCGCCTTCGCGGCCGCGGCGATCCGGCGCGCCACGGTCTCCGGCGCCCCGACATAGAGCGAGCCGCCGTCGGCTTCCTGATCGAAATGCGCTCGCGTCACCGGCGGCCAGCCGCGCTCGGCGCCGATCCTGTCGCGCATGGCCTGGTGATGCGGCCAAAGCTCTTCGCGCGCCTGCGCGTCGGTGTCCGCGACATAGCCATGGGAATGCAGGCCGATGGGTTTTGGCGGGCGGCCGAGCTGCGCATAGGCGCGCTTGTAGAGGTCGATGAAGGGCATGAAGCGCCGCGGGTCGCCGCCGATGATGGCCAGCATTAACGGCAGGTCGTAACGCGCGGCACGGACGACGGATTCCGGGCTGCCGCCGACTCCGATCCAGGTTTTCAGCGGCGGCTTTTCCAGCGGCGGAAAAACCCGCTGGTTGGCGAGCGGCGGCCGCAACTTGCCCTGCCACGTGACCGGCTCCTGCTTGAGCAGCGCGGCGAACAGGTCGAGCTTTTCCTCGAACAGCACCTCGTATTGTGCCAGATCGAAGCCGAACAACGGAAACGACTCGGTGAACGAGCCGCGCCCCAATGTCACCTCGGCGCGCCCGTTGGAGGCGGCATCGACCGTGGCGAAGCGTTCGAACACGCGAATGGGATCGTCGGAGGACAACACCGTCACCGCCGAGCCGAGCAGGATCCGCGTGGTGCGCCCGGCGATGGCCGCGAGCACGACCTCGGGCGCCGAGATGGCGAAATCCGGACGATGGTGCTCGCCGACGCCGAAGGCATCGATGCCGAGCCGGTCGGCCAGCACCGCCTGCTCGATCACCTCGCGGATGACCTGGGCGTGGCTGTTGAGCCGGCCGTCAGGACCGGCCGTGACATCGCCGAATGTGTCGAGCCCGAATTCCATTGGCGTGTGCGATAGCCCCGAAAAGCAAACGAGGCGCCGCCATCAGCGACGCCCCGCGCGTGAATTCGTCGAGCCGACCGACCATCAGAGGCAAGATGATAAGGTCAGGACAAGTCCGGTCAGCCGGTCAGGCCGGGCAGACGGACAAGCCCGAGCAATAGGCCAGCGTGTATCCGGCCTTCTCGCTTCCGGCCGCAGCCTCCAGGGCCTCGTCGGAGACTTCGTAGACGGGAAGCTCTTCAATCTGGTCGAGTCCGATCGTAGCGTCGTTCATGATATTCATCCTTTTGTTCGCCGGCGGCACCTGCAAATAGGAGGAGAATTTGCGATAACGCCCCCCCATGGAACTTATTAAATCATCGGCTGCGACCGGTGTAAAGTCTGTGCTGTGGTGCGGTAGGCGACTGATTTGCCGAGATAATTTGCACAACTTCCACGGCCGATTTTCGTCCGTTGACAGCGCATTGCACGCCGCCGACATAGGGTTCCGCGGCAACGGAAATGATCACGTCAGGTCGCGCGGCCGACCGGAGAGAGCAATCGGATGGACGCATTTTACGAGCGGCTCGCGGTTCGGGCCGCAACGCTGGACGAAGTCCTGTCCGACGATTTCGAGCCGTTACCCGGCCAGAAGGGCGACGCGGATTTGGCGGCGCGGCGGCTTGCCGCGTGGTGCCGCGCAAGCGCCAGCGGCGACTGGTCGCTGTTCGGCCGGCGGCTCGATCGCGACGGCTTTGCGTTCGCGCCGGTGCTGGCGAGGCTGGCGGCCGCTCGCCGTACCTCCGCTGCGCTGCCAATATGGATCGAAGACGCAGCCTGGGTCGAGGCTGCGTTGCAAGACACCAGCGGCAATGCCGCGCCGGTTTCCGACAAAACCGATCCGTGTGCGTTCGAAGAGCTTTTCACGTCACTGGTCGTGGAGGCCGACGCGCGGCTTTGGTCGGGCCTCGATGCGCGGGTCGGCGACAACTTGAACGAAGCCGCGCGCGCGTCGTTGCGCCTGGCGCTGCTTCGGGAGCTTTCCAGCCTCGGCACGGCGGCGCTCTATGAGCGTTTCGCCAAGGCGCGCAATGCCAGCTCGCCGCAACACGATGCTCCGGCGCAGCATAACGGCGGCTCGATCTACCATCGCTTCGTCGCCGAGATGCAGGCCGGCGGTTGGCGGCGGCTGTTCGAAGACAAGCCGGTGCTGTTGCGGCTGTTGGCGACCGTCACGCGGCAGTGGATCGAGACCTCGCGCGAAATGGTTTGGCGTCTCGACGCCGATCTTGCGCTGATCCGCCGCGATATCCTCCATTCCGCCAATACCGGCCGCGTTGCCGGATTCGAAGGCAATCTGTCCGATCCGCACAATAACGGCCGCTCGGTCCGCATCGTCAGCTTCGAGGACGGCGGGCAGGTCGTCTATAAGCCGAAGGATTTGCGGCTGGATGCCGCCTGGCACGCCTTGGTCGAACGCTTGAACGGCGCGCAGGCGCCGATCGAGCTGAAAGCCGTACGCGCGATCGCCCAGGACGGCTACGGCTGGACCGAATTCATCGATCACGCGGCGTGCGCCAGCGAGGCAGATTTCGCGCGATTTTTCCGGCGCGCCGGCGGCTGGCTGGCGCTGTTTCACTGCTTTGCCGCAACCGACATGCATCAGGAGAACATGATCGCCTGCGGCGATCATCCGGTGCCGATCGATCTGGAAATGATTCTGCAAGCCGGCGCCGAAGAGCGCGGCGCCGAAGCGCCGGAAGATTTCGCCTTCGCCGCGGCGGCTGAAATCGTCAGCAATTCCGTCACCGCGGTAGGCCTGCTTCCCGCCTATGGCCGCTCGCCGGAAAACATCGTCTTCGCCATCGGGGGCATGACCGCGGACTGGAACGCCAGAACGGAAGTGATTTGGGACAAAATCAATTCCGACGCGATGCGGCCGGCGAAAGCGAACCAGGCCGCCAGGACCAGCCCCAATCTGCCGCATGTTGGCGGCCGCAATGCCAGGTTCGGCGATCACGTCGACGATTTCGTTTCAGGTTTCGAGCAATACGCGCAATTCCTGTTGCGCCACGGCCGTGGGGGAGGGCGTCTGTTCGAAGGATTTGCCGGCGTTCCCGTCCGCAACGTCGTTCGTGCGACCCGCTTCTACTACATGCTGCTGCAGCGGCTGCGCAATCACAAAGCCATGGACGACGGCGTGATGTGGTCGGCGCAGGCCGATTTTATCGCCAGGCTGTCCGATTGGCAGAGCGAGAACAATCCGCTGTGGCCGTTGCAGCGCGCCGAACGCGCGGCGCTGGTTGCGCTCAACGTGCCGCATTTCGTCTCGCCCAGCGACGGCCACGACATCGGCGATGCCTACGGCCATTCCGTTCATACCGCGTTGCCCTCGGGCCTCGATCGCGCCCGGGCGCGGTTCGAAAATTTCGATGAGCAGGAGATCGCCTGGCAGACCGAGGTCATCCGCGAGAATACAAACTCGATCCCGCGCTCCGCCAAGCCCGACTCTGCCAAGCCCAACTCTGCAAAGCCCAAGCCGGCGGAGCCGCAGGAAACTGCGCGGGAACATTCCGCGGTCGCGCCGACCAAAGAAACCTTCATCGCCGAGGCCGATCGGATCGCGGCGGAATTGGCGCATTACGCCATACGCCGCGGCCCGAGCGTCGCCTGGATCGGCCTCGATTGGCTGGGCGATTCCGAGTTTTCCCAGCTCGTTTGCCTCGGTCCGGATCTCTACAACGGCATTTGCGGCATCGGCGTTTTTCTTGCAGCGCACGCGGCGGTGACCGGCAGCAAAACTTCGGCCGAGCTGGCCTATGCGGGCCTCGCGCAATTGCGCAAGAATCTGAAAAGTCGCAACGCGGCGCGCATGGCGCGCGCGCTGGGTCTGGGCGGCGCCGTCGGCCTGGGCTCGATCGTCTACGCGCTGGCCGTGATGGCGAAGTCATTGCAAGACGACGACTTGCTTGCCGACGCGCGGCAGGCGGCGGAACTGTTCACCGACGACCTCATCGCCGCGGACAAGCAGTTGGACGTGGTCAGCGGCAGTGCCGGCGGGATCCTCGGCCTGCTGCGGCTTTATCGCGACAGCCGATCCGACGACGTGCTGCGCTTGGCTGTGAAGTGCGGCGAGCATTTGCTGGGCCAGCCTCGGCTCGGGCCGGAAGGCCGCCGGACCTGGGTCGGGCAGGGTTCGGGACCGCGCGGGCTCAACGGCATGTCGCACGGCGCCGCGGGCTTTGCCTATGCGCTGACGTTGCTGGCGCAGGCGACCGGGCGTCAAGAACTTCGCCAAGCGTTTGCGCAAGCCGCCGCCGAATGCATTGCTTTTGAAAATGCGAGCTACGACGCCGAGCGGCACAATTGGCCCGATCTGCGCGAGGCCGGCGGTCTGTCATGGCCGTGCCAATGGTGCCACGGCGCGCCCGGTATCGGCCTGGCGCGGATTGCCACAGCAAAACTCCGCGGCATGGATGACGCGCGGCTGGCGGCCGACATCGAAAACGCCGTCGAAGGCGTAAAGCTTGGCCGGCCCACCGCCCTCGACACGCTGTGCTGCGGCGCGCTGGGCGGTGTCGAATTCTTCTGCGAAGCCGGCGACGTGCTCGGCCGCGACGATCTTCGTGCCCTTGCGCAAAAGCGGCTGACGGCGGTTCTGCAAACCGCCGCCGCGGCCGGCGATTACCGCTGGAACAGCGGCAAAGGGCGCTTCAATCTGGGCATGTTCCGTGGCCTTGCCGGCGTCGGTTACACGCTGCTGCGGCGTGTCGACGGCGCGCTGCCGAACGTGTTGATTTGGCAATAGCCAAATCTTTGCATCGCAGGCGTCTCGCCGCCGAACTCTACTGCGATTTCGCCGCGGCGCATGATGCGACCAGCACGGCCTTGAACATATCGAACGACTGGATCTGCACCTGGCACGCCAGCGACGGATCGGGCGAAACGTGAATGACGTCACCGGCGGCCGCTTTCTGCTGCTTGCCGTTGACGTTAAGGTTGATGCCGTCGTTGCCGGGGGGGCCGACCATGCCGATGGTCAAACGGCCGTCGCCGGCGATCAGCGACTGGTTGGGAATGATGTTGTAGGTGTTTTGCGACGGCATGATCGCATCGAGCGTGGCTTTGGTGCTGGTAAGCTCGGCGCGCAGTGCGGTGAGATTGGCGTTCTGATCGGCGATATCCGCCGCCAGCCGCTGGGCGTCCGATTGCAACTGTAGAATGGCGGAATCGCGCTGCGCGATATCGTGGGTATTGAACCAGCGGCCCCAGAAATAGCCGCTGACCATGATGAACAGGATGAGGACGATGGCGGCAGGTCGGCGCAGCCGGCTGCGCGGTGCTGGGTCATTTTGTCGAATGCTCATTGTGACCTCTGCACGATGTGACCTCTGCACGATCGTAAAGCGAAAGACGCGAATTACTGCTTCGGTGCCGCTCCCGCGTCCGTCGGCGGAGGCGAATCCGGCGCGCGGAAGGGAGAGTAGAGCCGGGAGAGAATGGCCTCGAAATCGGACATGCCGTACGGGCTCGATGCGCCGGACGCTGCGGTATCGGATGCGGGCGGCGCAGTGCCGGTCGATTGGCCGACCTTGTCGGTATCGTTCGTTGCGCCGCCTGCCGGCGCGCCCGACGACGACTTATCGCTCGGGGCCGGCGGCGCTCCGGACGGCGGTGCGGCGCCGTTAGCCGGCGGCTGCGGCGTTATCCCCGAACCCGGCGGCGTGTCGACATTGCCGAGAATGAGCGGCAGGCCGTCCTTGTTGGTACCGAAGATGACGATTTTCGCATTGGGCGATTGCGCCAGCGCCAGCGTCGCCTCGATGCCGCGCCAACGCAGATACGATTCCGAAATGCCCTGGCTGACGGTGCGCTGGAAGGCGGCGATGCCGTTGGCCTCGATCTGCTTGCGCTTGGATTCCTGCGCTTCGCGCTCGACGCGGAATTTATATTCCTGGATCTGGTAGTACTGCTCGGTCTGGCGATTGATGGCGGCGACGATGGCCGGCGGCAGTTCGATGCTGAGCACCAGCGTATCGAGGAGCTGGATCGCGCTTTGCAGGAAGTCGTTGTAATGCTTGGGGTCGGGCTGCTCCATGGCCTCGGGCTGCACCAGTCTGTTGAGGCTGGCGCCGAGCGCCCTTTGCCCGGCATCGTGGATCTCGTCCTGGATCGCCTCGCGCGAGGTGTAGACCTTCTCGGCGGTGTATTGCGAAATGATCTGGCGGGTCTGGCTGCCGATCTCGGGACTGATCACGGTTGAGAAATAGTCCGGACCGATGAACTTGTGCAGCACCGCGACCGAATTGTGCTGCAGCTGATAGCGTATGCTGATTTGAACGGACATGCTCACGCCGTCCTTGGAAATGGCGTTGTATGTCTGCGTCACCGATTGCAGCCTGAGATCGTAAAGGTACAGCTTGTTCCAAGGCGCGATCAGGTGCAGGCCCTCTTCCCTGATTTCCTTGGGGTCCAGCACCGTGCCGCGAACGAGGCACATGCAGTAGGGGTCGAAGCCGATGAGCCGGTACCACAGCACGCCGACCTGCCCGGTCGGCACCGAAACCACGACGTAGGGCCACAGCACGACCGCGAGCAACATCAGCGCCATCAACAGCACGGAGGCCCGCGGCAGGTGGCGCCTGATGCGGCGCCAGCCACGCTGCGGCGGCGGCTTGCTGTCGACGAGATACTCCGAATACGTCACCATCAGCCGTTATCCATCGCACCCGACCATCAGCCCATATTCATCGTACGTTGCTCGACGATGCGGCCTTCGTCCATGCGCACCCGCCGCGCCCGCAATGTCAACTCGTCAAGATAGCGGTCATCGTGGGTGATGACCACGATGGTGGCGCCGGCCGCCATCAAATCCGGCAATAGCTCGTCATAGAATTTGCGGCGGAATTCGGGGTCCTGCTCGGCAGTCCACTCGTCCAGCAGCAGGATCGGGCGTTTCTCGAGCAAACTAACGATCAGCGCCAGGCGGCGGCGCTGGCCGCCGGACAGGTCCAGCGTGCGGAACTCGCCGTTGACCAGCCCGGTCTTGTCGGACAGGCGGAATTGCGCCAACAGGCCTTCGAGCTCGCCCACTTGCTCCTGCGGAATGCCATAGAGCCGCTGGAACAGGTGGTAGTCGAAGAAAATCGCCGACATCAAGGCGCGATAGGTATCGCGGGTGGTGTCGTCGACGCGCACCCCGTCGAGCGTGATCTCACCGGAATTGGGCGGATAGAGCCCGGACAGCACGCGCAGGAACGTCGATTTGCCCGAGCCGTTGCCGCCGGTGATGAACACCAGCTCGCCGGGCTGCAAGATAAAGTCGATCGGTCCGATCTTGAACGCGGCGTCGGAGAATTTGTCGACATAGCGAAAGACGATGTCGCGCATTTCGATCTTCTCGAAACGCTTCGGTATGGTGATCTCTCTTATCTCGGTGGGACCGGCCGCCCGCAGCGTGGTTTCCAATTCTTCGATGCGGCTCGCCGCGGCATTGGCGTTGAGCAGGATCGGGATCGATTGCACCAGGCCGAAACAGGCGCCGACCACGAACAAGAGCGCGGTCGTCGCCTTCGAGATCGACGAGCCGCCGAGCGAGTCGCTGAGCGCCGGGGCGACGAACACGACGGCGCCGAGCAGCACGTACATCGAGATCTGCGAGTTCACGATCATTTTGAAGGTTTCGGCCTGGGTCCTTATCTTGATATTGGCCGCGACCCGCGACACATCGGCGGCGTCCTCGAACAGCTCGGCGCTGCGCGCGCTGTTGAGCCGCACCTCTTTGAAGCCGTCGAGAAAATCGGTCAGCCGGTCGAACAGCCGGCGCTCCCAAGCGGCCGACTCCCTTTTCTGCTCGGTCAGCCGCTGGTTCTTCAGGTGGAACATGACGCCTGCGCCGAAAACGATGACGAAGGTCATGAAGAAGGCAGCCAGCGACAGATACGCCACGTAGAACGAGACGAAAAAAATCAGCACCGCGCCCTGGATGGTGAAGCAGAGCATGTTGCTGGCTTGGGTGAGGATCTGGGTATCGCCGGTGACCGAGGCAACGATGCGCGCGAGCCCGATCTTATCGAGCGCCAAAAGCTCCGAGTGCCTGATCTGGTCCATGATGCGCAGCCGCAGCCGGTGGATGATGCCCTCGATCTCGGCGGTGGCGGTGATGGTGACGTAGGCTTGCGTCTTCATGAACAGAAAGATCGCCACCAGAAACAGCGTCGCCGCCCACAGACTCGGCTTGTGGCCGCCGTTCACGCTCTGCACGCCGGCATTGATCGAGGCCAGCACGGCCGCGGTGCTGATGCCGCCCAAGGCGGACATGAACAGCAGCCGCGGCAGCGAGCCCTGCATTTCGCGTTGAACGAGCTGGACGAAGGACATGGCTGTGATGACGTCCTTCGTCTACGCTTTTACGGCAGGCCGTTGCCGGCTCAGCGAGGGATACACTTGCCCGCCCCAATCAACACTTGCACGACGTTCAGTTACGCCACTCGACGCGGCGCGACGGGCCGGTGAGCAGCAGCACAGGCAGTACCACCAACGGGGTGGTGACGAGCGCGATCACGAACGTGCCGAAGAAGCCCATACGGCGGTTGATGCCGCAAAAACCGGTGAGAATGCAGAAGACGACGTAGATGGTGGCCTGCACCATGGGGTCGACCTCGTCGGTCAGCAGCCGCGCTTTTGTGGGTGGAACCGCTCCTCGATTGGCAGGCATCCGCCCGTGCGAGTCTTGAGTAGCCGGCAAGTCTTGAGCCAGCAAGTCTTGAGCCAGCAAGTCATGAGGCGGGATGAGACGTCTGCGCGTCGACGCTCGAACGTTTGGTTCGCGAATCCCACATTTCCTTTTGCGACTTGATGAATTCCTTATAGTCCGGCGGATTGAAATCGAGCAGCGTGCCGCCGGACTCGAAGTGCTGGATGAACGCCTTGCCGATGGCGTAGGTGGCGCCGGCGGACAGCACCGGCATCACGAAGGCCGACGCCACCATGCCGAGCAGCGGCACGCTTTTGAGCGCACTCGCGGCGCCCATGCCGCTGGTCACCGGAATCATGGTGCCGGCGAGGCTTGCGATCAGCGCCTTGCCGCGGTTTTCGGAGAACTGGACGTCATAGATTTGCGAGACGCGACGTAGCATCTGCACCTGCAGTCCGCCGACGGCGAGCACGTCGACGAAGGGCAGCGGTATCAAGCCGGCGACGCCGGACCATACCGAGAAGCGGTCGACCAGTTTCGCAGCCGTCTCATGGCGCGGCTCGGGCGTCTCCGCCGTGGCTTGGCCGGTCTCGGGACTTTCTGTCGATTGCTGTGACATAGCAGATCCTCTCTCGCCAGTTCCGCTCGTGCCCGCCACTCTGTCGAGCCGATTGCAATTGAATTATGCGCTTGTCCGACGACGGATAATCGACGCTATCACGGCGGTTGGCCGGTGCCAAGCGCTTGCAATAGCTGTGAGTTTAGCCGCACTTACGTATCGATGCATGGCCGCATTATCGCTTAAGAGCGCGATCCCACTTTGGCCGCCTTGTCGGCATCCCACCACCATACGGATGGGAACGCGTCGACGCCGTATTTCGGCATCGGATCGGGATGGCCGAAGCGATCCCAGCGCGCGGTGCGCCGCTTGCTGTAGTTCCACTGCGGCACGACATAATGGTTCCACAACAGGACGCGGTCGAGCGCGCGCGCGGCGGTAACCAGGTCGGCGCGGTTCTTTGCTGATACGACGCGGTCGATCATGGCATCGACCGCCGGATCCTTGATGCCGCCGATATTTTCCGAGCCGGGCTGGTCGGCTGCCGCCGAGTTCCAATCGTCGCGCAGCTCGTTGCCGGGCAATAGCGTATTTTGCCACGCATAAATGATGATGTCGAAATCCCAGGTGCGCAGCCGGTTCTCGTACTGCGCCTCGTCGACGGTGCGCACCGTGACCTCGATGCCGAGGCGCTCCAGCGAAGGCTTGTAGAACAAGAACACGCGCTCGAAGAGCGGGACGTTGCTCAAAAGCTCGACGGTGAAAGGCTCGCCGGTCTTGATGTCAGTGAGCACTTGATCGCGGATCTCGTAGCCTGCCGCCTTGAGCAGGCGGAGCGCCTCGCGCAGATTGTCTCTGACCTCGCCCGGATTTGCGCTGACCGGATTGGCGTAGGCCTTCCTGAACACCTCGGGCGGAATTTTGTCGCGAAACGGCTCGAGCAGCTCGACCTCCGCGGCCGAGGGCAGGCCGTTGGCCGCCAGATCGGTGCCCTCGAAAAAGCTCGAGGTGCGCTTGTATTGGCCGAAGAAAATCTCCTTGTTCATGCTCTCGAAATCGAACGCATAATTGAAAGCGAGCCGCAGCCGCGGATCCTGAAATTTCGGCCGCCGCAGGTTGAAAGTGAAGGCCTGCATCATGGCGACATTGTTGATGGGAAATTCCTCGAGAATGACCCGCTTGTCGGCGACCGCGGGGAAATCGTAGGCCGTGGCCCAATTCTTGGCGCTGTTCTCGATGCGCCAGTCCACAGTGCCGGCCTTGAATGCCTCGATGGCGATGGTGGCGTCGCGGAAATAGTCGAAGCGCAGCTCGTCGAAATTGTAGCTGCCGAGATTGACGTTGAGCGCGCTCGCCCAATAGTCCGGCACGCGTTCGTAGACCATGTTGCGCCCGGGCTGGAATTCCTTGATGCGATAGGGGCCGGAGCCGAGCGGCGGCTCGAGCGTGGTCGAGCCGATGTCGCGGGCCTTGCCGTCCTTGTCGGTGCCCTCCCACCAGGCTTTGGGAAAAACCGTGAGCTGCCCGATGATCTGCGGCAGGGTGCGATGGCCGGGGCCGTCGAAGGTGAAGGTGACCTCGCGGTCGCCGGTTTTTTCCGCCTTCACCACCTGGTGGTAGTTGGACATCGCCTGCGGATTCGATTTCTTGAGCGCGGTGAACGAGAAAATGACGTCGTCAGGCGTGACCGGCGTGCCGTCGTGCCATTTCGCTTCCGGCCGCAGCCGAAAGGACACCGAGGAAAAATCGCTCGGATAGCTCAATGCGTCGGCCAAGAGGCCGTACCCTGCCGAGACTTCGTCTTGGGCCTGCGCCAACAGCGTGTCGTAAAGGAGCTCGGTGCCCTGCACCAGAGCGCCTTTGACCATGCCGACGACGGGATTGAAATTGTCGAACGTGCCGAGCGCGATCTGCCGCGCCGAGCCGCCTTTGGGCGCTTTGGCGTTGACATAGTCGAACCGCGCAAAGCCGGCCGGATATTTCAGGTCGCCAAACGGCGAAGCGCCGTGCCGCCAGACCCGACCCGCGGCTTCCGCAACCGCGCGCGTTGTCCATGCCGGCAGCGGTAACTGGCGCGCGACGAGTGCGAGCGCTGCGGATGTGAGCAGAGATCGGCGATTCACTGGACGCTCCCCAACAAGGATTTATTTGGCAACGGGCTCAAAAGCCGTCTCCGCTCCGTCGTCGTATCGATGCAGCGTGCACGATTTTGCCGGTAAGACGCAAGTCTTTCGGCGCACGCGGCAAGGCCCGCGGTAGTGGATCAAAGAGGACGTGTCGGCGGCCACTTTGGCATGATTTCGTGACGGTCTTGCCATGCCCAAAGCGATCCCATAGAACGCTCCAGGCGCGGATTGTTGCGGGGGCAGGCGATGCAACCGACGAAATCAGACGATGCCGCAAAGCGGCGCCCGTGGCAGCCTCCGGCACTGACCGTGCTGGCGATCGGTCGCGAAACAAGATCGTCCCATCGCAACGCAACGCAATCGTCCGGTTCCAGCCCAACAGAGCCGCAACCGCCGGCCGCGCCGGCGACCAAACTCGGGTTTTCCCTGGAGTGGGCGTTTCCGCTGTCCTCTCGCTTCGAAAGATAGATTCAGATCCACGTAGCAGTGGAGCCTGACGGCTTTGAACGTCACAATTCACAGCGTTCTGAACCACGCGACGATGAGCGACGCGCAATGACGCCGCGGACGATGCGACGCGTTTATTGGCGCGAGGCGGCCGTCATGCTTGTCCTGGCGCGGCTCGCCGTGCGGTTTGTTGCGCCGGCGCGTATCTTTGCCTGGGCGGAGCGGCCGCCGCGGCGCATTCGCCGCTTCGCCACGGACGAAATCGCCTGGGTCTCGTGGGCCGTCGAAAATCTCGGCGCCAAACCGTGGATGAATGCGCTGTGTCTGCCGCGCGCATTGGCGGCGCATGCCATGTTGCGCCGGCGCGGCATCGCCAGCCGACTGTGTCTCGGCGTCGCGCGCGACCGCGAGGTCTTGAGCGCCCACGCCTGGGTCGAGATCGGCGATGACAAGATCGTCGGCGGCGCCGAGGCCGCCGGTTTTACGCGGCTCGCCTCGTTCGGGGGAGTTTTGCCGTGAGCGCGATTGCCGGGTTGCTGCGCTTCGACGGCGGACCCGTGACCCGGCATGGCCTCGAACGCGCGGCCAATGCGCTGCGTCAATACGGCCCCGATCGCGCCGACATGACAGTCGGGGACGGCATCGGTCTCGTGCACGTGCTGATGCGCATGACGCCGGAAGACCAGGTCGATCGCCAGCCGTGGCAAGGCGCGAGCGGGACGCTGATCACCGCCGACGCGCGGCTCGACAATCGCGACGAGGTGCTGGAGCGGATCGGCATCAAAGCGGGAGAGGCGCGAGCGTGGCCGGATTTGCGCGTGCTGCTTGCCGGCTGGGAAAAACTTGGCGATGCGCTGTGGCCGATGCTGCGCGGGCCGTTCGCGGCCGGGATCTGGGACCCGCGCCGCCGCGCCTTGACCTTGGCGCGCGATCATCTCGGGCTCAACGTGGTGATGTGGCACAAGAGCGCGCGATTTTTTGCCTTCGCCACCATGCCCAACGGGCTGTTCGCGCTCGCCGACGTGCCGCGCCAATTGAGCGAAGAAAAATTCGCCGATTTTTTGGTGCTCAATCACGCCGATCACGCAACGACCATCTACCGCGATGTTTTTCGCCTGCCGCCGGCGCATGTCATGCGGATCGAGGCCGACGGTTCGGTGCAGCAGTTCCGTTATTGGTCGCCGGCCGAAATTGCGCCGATAAAACTCTCCTCCGATCAGGCTTACGCCGAGGGTTTGCGCGAGCGCCTCGATGTCGCGGTGCGCCGGCAAATGCGCAGCGTCCATCCGGTCGGCTGCCTGCTCAGCGGCGGGCTGGATTCTTCGTCGATTTCCGCACTCGCCGCCCGCGCGTTGGCCGAGAAGAACGAACGGCTCGCGGCTTTTACCGGCGTGCCGCGGCGCGGTTTTGCCGGCGCGGTGCCGGCCGGCCACTATGCCGACGAGACGCCTTACGTCGAGGCCATCGCGCGCGCGGCCGGCAATATCGATGTCACTTTTGTCGAAAACGACCGCTGCAACGATTTTGCCGAGCTCGAGCGCTTCTTCATCGCGTTGGAAGGACCGGTGCGCAATCCGGTCAATTTTGGTTGGATGTTGGCGACGCTCCGGCTGGCGCGCGCGCAAGGCCGGCGCGTGCTGCTCGGCGGCTTTCACGGCAATTGCACCATAAGCTGGAACGGCTGGTCGCAGGCCGTCACGCACCTCAAGCGCGGCCGGCTGCTCACCGCGCTGCGCCAATGGCAAATGTTCTATCGCCATTCACCTTATTCACGCTGGACGGCGCTGCAAAAACTTTTTGTCGAGCCGCTGTTGCCGGAACGGTTGGGCAATTGGGCCGAACGCCGCCGCCATCCGGGGCGCCTCGCGGCCTGGCGCGATCACGCAACGATCCGGCCGGATTTCGCCGCTTCCATGGCGGTCGATGATCGCGCGCAAAAGAACGGCCATGATTTTCTCTATCGGCTGCGCCAGGACGAAAGGGTGAGCGCGCTCGCCCAGGTCGATTATGTCGGCGACTGGCACGCCGCGGAGAAAGCCGTCACCGGCGTCGAAGTGCGCGATCCGACCGCAGACATCGACGTGGTCTCATATTGCTTCGGCATCCCGCAGGAGCAGTATCTCGCCGAAGGCATCGACCGCTCGCTGATCCGCCGCGCCATGTGGGGACTGCTGCCGGACAAAATTCTGACCAACCGCATGAGCGGCCTGCAGGCGGCGGATTGGTACGAAAAGCTCGGCAACCAGCGCGGCGCGCTCGCGCAACAAATCGCCGAGCTTTCGCAGTCCGCTTTGGTGCGCCGGGTCATCGACCTCGAGCGGCTGGAGCGCGCGATCAAGACCTGGCCCGCCGGCGGCTGGCACACCGCCGAAATCTTTCAGGAATATAATTTGGCGCTGACGCGCGGCGTTGCCGGCGGCCGCTTCTTGCGCTGGTTCGAGCAGGCGAATTGACGCGACAATAAATTTTGCTCACGGCGAGACGGCAGCGCCGATGCGCACGAAACGCACCGGCTCGCTCAAGCCCCGCAAGCTGGCGCTGTCTTGAGTCAGCGTCCGCCCGGCCAAAACTTCGCGCGCTTCGGGGTCGGCAATGACGGCTTGCGATACGATCACTTCGCCACCGCGGCATTGGTGCTCGAGCCGCGCCGCCGTGTTCACCGCCGAGCCGAAATAATCGAGCACGCCGCCGACGGTGACGGCGATGCACGCGCCCTGATGCAAGCCGAGCTTCAGCACGATGCCGGCGTCGCTGCGCCCGCGATTAAAGTTTGCGACCTCGTCCTGGATCGACAGCACCGCGCGCACCGCGTCGGCGGGATCGCCGAATGCCGCCATCACCGCGTCGCCGACGGTCTTGACGACAAAACCGTTGTGGCGCTGCACCCGCTCCGACAGGAAGGCGAAATGATCGCGCACCAGGCGATAGGCGGTGGCGTCGCCGAGCTCGTCGTAAAGCTTTGTCGAGCCTTGCAGGTCGGTGAACATGATCGCGACGCGGCCGATTTCGACATCGTCGCCGGGACGCAACAGCTGCTCGGGACAGAGCCGCCGGAATGCCGGCATGGCGATGACCCGCTCGCCGGTCAGAGCGTCCCGCGCCCAGTTGCGGTTCTCGACGACGAAAAACAGCGGCCGGTCGGTGTCGTTGCGCACCACGAGCTCGTCCGCATGGCCGTTGGGCGCAAGCGAAATATCAGTATCGCCCGCCATGACCTGCGGGATGACGCCATCGGCGCCGATATTGGCATCGGCTTCACCGCCGGCCTCGACGGTGCGAAAGCGATAGTCACCGGGCGCCAATGTCAGCGCAAAACTTTTGTGCGCCCGTGCCGCCACCTCGGCCTGGAGCGTGACGTGCGGCGTGGACGCTTGGCCGAGCATGCACAACTCGCCCTCGGGCAGCGGACGAAACCACGGCTCGGGACGAAAGGTGAGCTCGACGTTGCGGGTGAAATCGCGTTTGTAGTCGATATTGCATGACGAGCAGTGCGCGCCTTGCGGCAATTCGTGCAGACGCTCGACCCGCGATTTGGCGCCGCGGCAGCGCGGGCAGAGCAAATCCCAGCTCATCGCCAGAATGCCGCGATGCTGCGCGGCGAGAAACAGCTCCACGGTGTCGGCCGGCGCCGCGCGCCATTGCCGCGCCAAGGTCAGCGGCCGGATGCCGCGCAGCGTCACGCTTGGCGCTTGCTGCAGGTACGCGGCGAGCTTTGGCGCCAGCCCGTGGCTCGCCGGATCGCGCGCGAGATCGGCCATCAACGCATCGAACCGGCGCTGGCCCGCCGGCGTCGCCGCCTCGTGCGCATACGCGCCGAGAATCCGATCCGGCATGTTGGCCTCGGCGACGAGCCTCGCCACGGCCGCGATGCGTTTATCGAACTCGCCATCCAATTTGCCGGATAGCTTTGCCAGCAATCCCAGCATACCGGCGCATTCGATCTCGGCCGAAAAAACCAGCCGGCTGCCGGTGCCGTCGGGATCGAGCTTGGCGTGAATTTTGAAGTGCCGGAACGGGCCGTTCTTGAATTGGCGCTCCTGGGTGAGCCAGCGGTTCTCCTGCCACTCGCCGAACCGCTCGTCCCACTGCAATCGCAGAGGACCGGCCTTGGCGGTCGCGGCACGATGGACGCGGCCGTCATCGTCGATCCGATCCGCGACCCGATAGGCCGGCGAGCCGGTCATTTCGTTCAGCCGCGCGCTATCGGCGAGGAACGGCCAGACCGCCTCGGGCGGCTGCGTGAAATGCGTCTCTTTGCGGTAGCGATAGATCGTCATGTTTTCGTCGCCGCTGGCGCAACTTCGCCATCACAAATACGTCAAATGTCTTCGATGGTTTCGCCGCCACCGGAGACGGCCAACCTGCCGCGCAGCCTAGAGCCGTTTACTCAAACTTTCCAAACAAACATCAATTCGCTGTGAGGCCGCGGCCGCGCGCGCTCGCGGCGCCGCGCCTTGAAGGGATGGGAGCGCAGACCTACCTACCTCATGCACCTCGGCATCGAGCCCGGCATAGGGGCGGCAAGCGAGCGACAAGTGAGCGAATTGGAAGCTCTTTTCAACGTGCTGCGGCAATCGGCCGATCCCGGTTGCGTGGCCGCCATCGAGCAGATGGTTCGCGACGCGCCCGATCGCAAGCTCTGCCGCATCAATGTGCTCGATTTCGCCGCCACGCACGGCCTCGATGAGGAGAAGGCACTGGCCGCGTTTCTGCATGCCGCCCGCCTCGGCCTGTTCGAACTGTCGTGGAACGTGCTGTGCCCCGGCTGCGGCGGCGTGCTCGATGCCGGCACCACGCTCAAGACCATCGATCACGAGGAATATGCCTGCGGGCTTTGCGCCTCGGGCTATAAGCCGACGCTCGACGAGATGGTCGAGGTCACCTTCACCGTGAGCCCGCGCGTACGCCGCATCGCCGCCCACGATCCCGACACCTTGCCCGAAACCGAATATTACCGGCAGATTTTTTGGAGCTCGGGCGTCGACCTGCCGGAGACATTGGGCGAGAGCCTTGCCGAATTCACCATCGACTCCATCGAATTGCCACCCGGCGAGAAGGCGGTGCTGTCGGTGCAATTGCCGAACGATTTCGTCATCGCGTTCGATCCGGTGACCCACGGCACGCAATTCATCGACGTCAAGGGCGAGCCGACGCGCGAGCGGCAGACGCTGTCCATGGTCTTCAACAGGGTGATGGCGCCAGTCGGCACCGTGGAGATGCAGCCGGGCCCGCTGCGGCTGTCGCTGGAGAACCGCACCGACCGCCGCGTGCTGCCGGCGCTATGGATTGCCGGCGACCACCTCCATGATCTGCTTGGCAAGCGCAAAGCTTTTATCACCGCCAAGCGGCTTCTCACCAACCAGACGTTCCGCGACATCTATCGCACCGATACGCTCGACGTCGACCAGCGCTTGAAGATCACGAGCCTGACGTTCCTGTTCACCGATCTGAAGGGCTCGACCGCGCTCTATGAGCGGGTCGGGGATCTGGTCGCCTACGATCTGGTGCGCCAGCATTTTCACGTGCTGCACGAGATCGTCGCGGCGGAAGCCGGCGCGGTGGTCAAAACCATCGGCGACGCGGTGATGGCGACGTTCTCGACGCCGGACCGGGCGCTGGCCGCGGCATTGCGCATGCGCGAGGAAATGACCCGCATCAATGCCGAGCGCTGCAACGAGGATTTGTTGCTCAAGATCGGCATTCACGAAGGCCCGTGCCTGGCGGTGACGCTCAACAACAGCCAGGATTATTTCGGCCGCACCGTGAACATGGCCGCGCGCGTGCAGGGACTGGCCTCGTCGCGCGCCATTTTCGTCACCAAGCCGGTGGTCGAGGATCCGAAATCGGCAAAGATACTGGAAGCCGCGGGCTTGCAGCCGAACATGCAGGTTGCGGCGCTGCGCGGCATTGCCGACGATACGACGGTTTATGAAATTCCGTGAGTGGCGCCGGCTGGTGCCTCAGTTTGAAAATGCATTTATGATCGAAGCATGTGCGGGGGCGACCAGAAAGAGAGGTTGCCAAATGCGCACGCTTACCGCTTACGGGATCGGCGTCGCTATCGTTCTTGCTGTACTCAACGGCACGGCATGGCAAGCAGGAATGCCGCCGCCCCGGTTGCACAGCCTGAATGTGTTTTCCGCCGGGTTCGCCCTTGGGGTGCTCGGGACATACATCGCAGCTTGGCTTTACGGATACCGCCGCGTCGCCTGATTTCAAACTGAGTTATTATCCGGCACTGAGCGGCATGGCGCCGTTCTCGAAATGCTCGACAAAGACCAGGCCGATGCCGCGGGTCATGGCGCCGGCGGTGACGGCGGAAACCGCGAGCCCCACCAGCGCCGGTCCCGGGATCGCGAAGGCGAGCGTTGCCGCGGTGGTCACACCGAGCCCGGTCGGCACGGCGCCGCCGATCAGTCCGACGATGATGGCGCGGCTGCGGTCGCGCTGGAACGGCACGCCATAGAGATCGCTGAGCTGCTTGACCATGCGCAAATTGATCGCGGTGATGCCGGCGACGGTGACGATCGGCAGCGGCAACAGACCGCCCACCCCCGCATAGTTCCGGTGACGCTCGACGATTTTGCGCGCTA
>CAVWOI010000032.1:0-4501 GCA_963756245.1 uncultured Alphaproteobacteria bacterium | reverse complement strand
AGGCCTCGGGGTTGATGTAGATATTGTGGAAGGTAATCGGGCCCGGCTCCGCATCCCCCTTGTAGAGCAATCCGCGGTTCGAGCCGACAAACATCCAGCTCCTGAAACCGTCCGGGAAAAGCAGGTTTTTATCGTCGTATTTCGGCGCGTTGGGCGACGATGTCGCGGCCGGCTGGGCGAAGCCCGGCGCTTGCGCCGAGGCCTGCATAGCGAAGGCAATCGCGGCCAACAACGCAATGACGGGCAGGATGCGGTTCAACATGGCATTCACCGGCCTTTCACGAGCTGCTACTTCAAATAGTATTTATGCCCGCATAACCGCTCTGGCTCAACAGGCGATTTTGTCGCTTACAGGCCCAGATAGAACTTCTTGATCAAGTCGTTGTTGTTGAGCTCGTCCATGGAGCGGCCCTCGAAGGCGATCTTGCCGTGGACGATGACATAGCCGCGGTCGGCGATGCGGATGGCCTGGGTGAAATTCTGCTCGGCCATCAGCACGGTGAGCTGGTAGCGCTGCTTCATCTCGTTGATGGCATCGATGGTGCGGCTGACCAGGATCGGCGCCAGCCCGACCGAGGGCTCGTCGACCAGGAGAATTTTCGGCGCCAGCATCAGCGCGCGGCCGAGCGCGACCATCTGCTGCTCGCCGCCCGAGAGGCTGCCGGCAAGCTGGCCGCGGCGCTCGGCGAGGCGGGGAAAGGTCTCGTAGCAGACCGCCATGTTGCGCACGAGCTCGCGGCGCGCGGCGGCCGCGGTAGGCGCCGAGCAGCAAATTCTCCTCGACCGTCAATTTCGGAAACAGCCGGCGTCCCTCCGGCACCAGCGCGATGCCGAGATCGACGATCTCTTCGGTGGTGCGGCCGACCAGGTCGTGGTGGATGCCGTCGATCTCGGCGACGATGCTGCCGGCGCTCGGCCGCACCATGCCCATGATGCATTTCATCAGCGTCGACTTGCCGTTGCCGTTGGTGCCGAGCAGCACCACGGTCTCGCCGCCGCCGACCTTGAAGGTGACGTCGTCGATGACGCGCACCGCGCCGTAGGCGGCGTGAATGCCGGAGATGGTGAGGCTGCTAGCCAAGGTAGGCCTTCTCCACTTCGGGATTGCGCATCACCTCGTCGGGGGGCCCGTCGGCGATCTTGCGGCCGGAGACCAGCACGACGAGGCGGCGCGAAAAGCTCATCACCGCGCGCATGATGTGCTCGATCAGGATGATGGTGACGCCCTTTTCGTTCAGGCGCACCAGCAGCGCCAATATTTCCTCGACCTCCGAATGGGTCAGGCCCGCCATCAATTCGTCGGCGATCAGAAGTTTCGGCTCCGCCGCCATGGCGCGCGCCAGTTCGAGCTTGCGCATCTCGACCTGGGTCAGGTCGCGCGGCAAGTGCCGCGCCTTGTTGTCGAGGCCGACCTCGCGCAACAGGTCGGTGCAGCGCGCTTCGATGTCGCTTGCGGAACTGCCGGCGCCGCGCGACGCCACCGCGTAGAGCAGGGGAATGCGGATATTGTCGAGGAGGCTGAGACTGACGAACGGCCGCGGCAGCTGAAAGCTGCGGGAGAGCCCCATGCGCGTGCGTTGATGCGCGGCGAGGCCGTCGACGGCGCGGCCGTCGAAACGCACGGAGCCCTGTTCGTTCTGCAGCGTGCCGCAGATGCAATTGACCAAGGTGCTCTTGCCCGAGCCGTTCGGGCCGATGAGGCCGAGGCGCTCGCCGGCCGGCACGTTGAGCGTGATGTTTTCCAGCGCGACGAAGCCGCCGAAGCGTTTGCCGAGATCGTCGACTTCAAGCAGGTCCGTCATGGCGCTATCGGTCATGGCACCGATCCTGGCGCATCGGTCTCGACGCGGCGGCGGCCGACGAAATCGTCCGGCTTGCGCTGCCAATAGTGGTGCACAGAGCCCGATAATGCCGTTCGGCGCGACGATGACGAAGGCGACCAGGATGACGCCGACCAGCAGCAGATTGACGGCGGACGAAATCGTCACCGTCGCGATCTGCTGCAGCGAGCCGAGCAAAATCGTGCCGATCAGCGGGCCGACCCAGCTCGTGGTGCCGCCGATCAGCGGCATGGCGATCGAGTTGACGGCGTAATCCAGGCCGAACGTCGACGACGGTTGCAGATAGCCGATGTAATAGGGGAACGGCGCGCCGGCCATGCCCATCAGCGCGCCGGAAATCGTGGTCGCGATCAGCTTCAATTTCAGCGTCGGCACGCCGGAGGCTTCCGCCGCCAATTCGTCGTCGCGGATGGTGGCAAAGCCGTAACCGAGCCGCGAGTGCTCGATCAGCCGCGCGATCACCAGCGCCGCCACCGCCAAGAGCAGCATGACCAGAAACAGATATTTGATATAGGAGCCGATGAACGGCACTTCCTCCGGGCGCAAAATATAGGCGCCGCGCGAGCCGCCGACGAAATCCCAGTTGACGATCAGCGTCTGCAGCACCACGGCGAGCGCCAGCGTGGCGATGGCGAAGAACGCGCCGCGCAGCCGTAGCGTCAGGTAGCCCATGCCGAAGCCGACGACGCCCGACACCACGCCGCCGACCAGCATCAGCACCGGCATCGGCACGAGATGCGGCAGGTCGTTGGCGCCCATCAGCTTGTAGATCGCCACCGTCGAATAGGCGCCGAGCGCGAAGAACGCGGCGGAGCCGAAATTCACATAGCCGCAATAGCCGCCGAGGATGTTCCAGGCGGTCGAGAGCACGACATATTGCAGGATGACGTAGCCGGCGAAGAACACGTAATCGTTGCCGACCGCGACGGCGCCGACGAAGACCAGCGCGGCGACCGCGAGGCAGATGACGAGGAAGAGCGGGGTGCGCACGGTCACCGCCCCAACAGGCCGGCGGGGCGGACCGCCAGCGTCAGCAACAGGAAGCCGAACGACACCGCGGGCGCCCAGGACGGGCCATAGAATGTCGAGGTCAGGCTTTCGACGATGCCGATCAGCATCGCGGCGATCACGGCGCCGGGCAAGCTGCCCATGCCGCCGAGCACGCAGATCGCAAAGACGCGGCCGATATATTCGCGCCCGACCGAAGGCTCGACCGGCTGGATGATGATGAGAAACGCGCCGGCGAGCGACGCGGTCGCGATCGAAATGCCAAACGCGATGCGTTTGATGCGGATCGGATCGATCGCCATCAGCCGCAACGCCAACTGGTCCTGCGCCACCGCCATGATGGCGCGGCCGATGAAGGTGCGGGTGAGCACGAGTTGCAGCGCGGCGATCAGCAACAGCGACACCACGCACGGCACCAGCATGCGCAGCGGCATGCCGACCACGCCCAAATGCAAGGTCGGTCCGATATAGGGCGCTTCGACGTAGCGGTAATCGACGCCGAAATAGAGCACCAGAGAGACTTCGGTGATGAACAGCAGGCCGAAGAAGAAGGCGAGCCCGCGCAGCGATTCCTGGCCGCGTTTTTCGAACGACACGTAATAGACCTGGTAGATGCCGGCGCCGAGCACGTAGAACGCCGGCGCCATGATCAACGCGGTAAGGATCGGGTCGACGCCCCATGTCGCGTTGACGATATAGGCGACGTAGGAGCCGAGAATGATGAAGGCGGGGTGCGCGATGTTGACGATGTCGAGAATGCCGAACGACAGTGATACGCCCGATGTCACGGCGGCGTAGAAGCCGCCGATCAGGATGCCGGACACGACGGCATTGATGAGCAGATCGAAGGAAAAGATCATTACCCAGCCACACAGCCCCGCATGCACACGCGGGACGTCCCCCCACTTGGCTATAACAACCTCTCCCGCCTCCCGCGAGAGGGCATTTCGCGCAAGCGTGCTTAAGCCGCAGCGCGGACTTTATCGGGTATGGCGAGCGGCTTATTGGCGCTGTCGAGGAACTCGATGGTCATGAAGACCATCTCCTTGTCGCCGAGGTTTTCCAGGTCGTGGACCTTGTATTCGCCCAGCCCATAGGTCTCGTGGCGGGTTTCGCCGGGCTGGTAGGTGTACTCGACCGTGGTGCCGTCGTGGATGTGCTGGCGGCCGCGGCCGCCCGAGACCGCGGTCCAGAAATAGTCGAGCACATGGCGGTGAAAGCCGATCCGCTCGCCCGGCGCCAGGCGGATGATCCAGACCCGGACCTTTTCGGTCTCCGAAAGCAGCGTGGAGCCGACGCAGGCGTTATTGTTGGCTTTCTCGCGCTCGAATTCGGCGGCGATAGCCGGCGGCCAAGCCGAGGTGTCGGCGCGGTCCGTCTTCTTATCCAGCATTGTCAGGGCCATAGCGTTCCTCCGAAGAATGTTGTCACACTATAGAAAACCTTTCCGGCTTGGGAAAGACTGAGGAAAAAGCAGGATTACCGGGATGGCGAGGCAACGCCGCGCGCTGGTCATCGGCGGCTCGATGAGCGGGCTTTTGGCCGGCATCATGCTGCATCGCCGTGGCTGGGACGTCGATATTTTCGAGCGCGTCGGCAGCGAGCTTTCCGGCCGCGGCGCCGGTATCGTGGCGCAGGCCGAATTGATCGCG
>CAVWOI010000031.1:0-14078 GCA_963756245.1 uncultured Alphaproteobacteria bacterium | reverse complement strand
GGCGATCGCGCTCAATACCGCGAAATTCGCCATCGGCACGGTGCCGCGACCGCCGTTCTGGTCGGGTTACCGCATCATGCCGACCGAGATCGAGTTCTGGCAGGAGCGGCAGTTCCGCCTGCACGATCGCATTGCGTTTACGCGCGCGGATTTAAACGCACCGTGGACCAAGACGCGGCTCTATCCATGAGCGTAAAATGGCGAGCATGACCACGAGCAATCAACCGCGCCGCACCCTGCTGCTGACCGGGGCAAGCCGCGGCATCGGCCATGCCACCGTCAAGCGTTTCTCGGCGGCCGGCTGGCGCGTCATCACCTGCTCGCGGCATCCGTTTCCGGAAAATTGTCCGTGGGAAGCCGGCCCCGAGGATCACATTCAGGTCGATCTCGCCGATCCCGAAAACACCGCGGCGGCGATTGAGGAGACCAAGCGGCGCCTCAACGGCGAGCTGCATGCGCTGGTCAACAATGCCGCGATCTCGCCAAAGGCTGAAGGCGGCAAGCGGCTTGGTTCGCTGGAAACCTCGCGCGACGACTGGCACCACATTTTCCAGGTGAATTTTTTCGCGCCGATCATGCTGGCGCGGGGACTGCTCGACGAGCTCGGAGCGGCGAAAGGCTCCGTCGTCAATGTCACCTCGATTGCAGGCTCGCGCGTGCATCCTTTTGCCGGCACCGCATACTCGACCTCGAAGGCGGCGCTTGCCGCGCTGACGCGCGAGATGGCGGCCGATTTCGGCGCGCTCGGCATCCGCGTCAACGCCATCGCGCCAGGCGAGATCGACACCGCGATGCTGTCGCCGGGCACGGAAAAAATCGTCGAGAACATCCCGATGCACCGCCTCGGCACGCCCGACGAAGTGGCGAAGATCATCTACGTGCTGTGCACGGAGACCGCGTCCTACGTCAACGGCGCCGAAATCCACATCAACGGCGGCCAGCACGTGTGATCGGCGACGATGTCTCGCCCTACGGCCCTAACCGTTCCGTAATCGCCCGCTGCCGCGCTTTTGAGCGCCTGCGAAAGCCGCTATGATGCATGCACCCGGACGATCAGTCTCCGGCCGACAGCGGGGCAAACAATGCGTCTGACCATCATGGCGTCCGCGATCGCGGCGGTGAGCGTCGTCACCGTGCCGGCGTCCGCGCAGCAGCTCACCGGCACGCTTGCCAAGATCAAGGACAGCGGGGCGATAACGCTCGGTCATCGCGAGTTGTCGGTGCCGTTTTCGTATTATGATGACAATCAGCAGGTCATCGGCTACGCGATGGACCTGTGTTACAAGATCGTGGACGCGGTGAAATCGGAGCTGAAGCTGGACAAGCTAGAGGTGAAGCTCAACCCGGTCACCTCCGCCACCCGCATCCCGCTGATCGCCAACGGCACCGTCGACCTCGAATGCGGCTCGACGACCAACAATCTCGATCGCGAGAAGCAGGTCGCTTTCACCATCACCCATTTCGTCACGGCGAACCGCTTCGTGTCGAAGAAATCGGCCAATCTCAAGACCGTCGACGATCTCAAGGGCAAGACCATCGTTTCGACCTCCGGCACCACCAACATCAAGCAGATCACCGAGATCGGCGCGCAGAAGCATCTCGACCTCAACATCCTCGCCGCCAAGGATCATGCCGAGGCATTTCTGATGGTGGAGACCGATCGCGCCGCGGCTTTCGTGATGGACGACATTCTGCTCTACAGTCTCGTCGCCACCTCGAAAATGCCGGGCGACTACGTGATTTCCGCCGATGCGCTGTCGGTCGAGCCTTACGGCATCATGCTGCGCCGCGACGATGCGCCGTTCAAGACCGTGGTCGATGCGGCGATGACGAGCGCCTATAAGAGCGGCGCGATCAACGCCATATACGACAAGTGGTTCCTCAAGCCGATACCGCCCAAGGGCGTCAACCTCAACGTGCCGATGAGCGCGCCGTTCAAGAAGGTCGTCGCCAGCCCGACGGATACCGGCGACCCGGCGTGGTACGCCCAGTGAGCGCCGTCCGGCGCGGATACTAGGGCGTGAACTATCACTGGAACTGGGCGATCTTCTGGGAGCTGTCTCCCGACGGCGTTCATACCTATTTCCAGACGCTGCTGCTCGGCACCGCGTGGACGCTGGCGACCGCCGCCTGCGCCTGGATCATCGCGCTGACATTGGGATCGCTCGTCGGCGTGCTGCGCACCATGCCGTTTGCCGCCGCGGTGCGGTTCGGCAACGCCTATGTGGAGCTGTTCCGCAACGTTCCGCTCCTGGTGCAGATGTTTCTGTGGTATTTCGTGCTGCCGGAGATCGTGCCGCGCGCGTTCGGCACCTGGCTGAAGCAACTGCCGAACGGCTCCTTTTATACCGCCGTGGTCGCGCTCGGGCTTTACATGTCGGCGCGCGTCGCCGAGCAGGTGCGCGCCGGGATTTTGAGCCTGCCGCACGGCCAGCGCCAAGCCGCCCTGGCGCTCGGGCTGACGCTGCCGCAGGCTTACGCCTATGTGCTGCTGCCGATGGCCTATCGTATCGTCATGCCGCCGTTGACCTCGGAACTGCTCAACACCATCAAGAACAGCGCGGTGGCGCTGACCATCGGGCTGATGGAATTGACCGCCCGCGCCCGCGCCATGCAGGAATTCTCGTTCCAGGTGTTCGAGGCGTTCACCGCCGCGACGATCATCTACATCGTCATCAATATCGTCGTGACCTTGGCCATGCGCGTCATCGAGCGCCGCATCGCGGTGCCGGGCTATCTCGGTTTCAAGGCGCCGGCGGCAGGACACTGAGCCCAGGATACCGAGCCCAGGACATTGAGCTGATGTTTGCCAATTACGACTTCGACGTGATCTGGCGCTCGCTGCCCTACCTGTTCTATCAGGGCATGACGTTCACGCTGTTGCTGACCGCGCTGGCGACGCTGGGCGGCATCGTGATCGGCACGCTGTTGGCGCTGATGCGGCTCTCGGGCGCCGCGGTCCTGACGCTGCCGGCCGCGGCTTACGTCAACCTGATGCGCTCGGTGCCTTTCGTGCTGATGATTTTCTGGTTCTATTTCCTGGTGCCCTATATCGGCCAGTGGATCACGCGGTCGGCGCAGCCGCTGCAAGTCGGCGCTTTCGCATCCTGCCTGGTGACGTTTACGCTGTTCGAGGCGGCGTTCTTCTGCGAGATCATGCGCGCCGGCATCCAGTCGATCCCGCGCGGCCAAATGGCCGCCGCGCAGGCGCTCGGCATGACCTACCCGACCACGATGGGCTACATCGTGCTGCCGCAGGCGTTCCGCAACATGGTGCCGGTGCTGCTGACGCAGACCATCATCCTGTTTCAGGATACGTCGCTGGTCTACGTGATCTCGGTCACCGATTTCCTCGGCGCCGCGTCCAAAGTGGCGGAGCGCGACGGCCGCCTGGTCGAGATGTACACCTTCGCCGCGGTCGTCTATTTCCTCATCTCGCTCGCCGCCTCCCGCACGGTGGCGCACCTGCAACGCCGCACCGCCATTATCCGCTGAACGCCGTGATCCAGATCGACACCATCAGCAAGTGGTACGGGCCGACGCAGGTGCTCAAGGACTGCTCGGCCGAAGTTGCCAAGGGCGAGGTCGTCGTGGTCTGCGGACCTTCCGGCTCGGGCAAGTCGACGCTGATCAAATGCGTCAACGGACTGGAGCCGTTCCAGAAGGGCCGCATCACCGTCGACGGCATCTCGGTCGGCGACCCGAATACCGACCTGCCCAAATTGCGGGCGCGAATCGGCATGGTGTTTCAGCATTTCGAGCTGTTCCCGCATCTCTCCGTCATGCGCAATCTGACGCTGCCGCAGATCAAGGTGCTGCACCGCGACGCCGCGGCGGCCAGCGCCAACGCCATGCGGCTACTCGACCGCGTCGGCTTGCGCGTGCATGCCGACAAATTTCCCGGACAGCTTTCCGGCGGCCAGCAACAGCGCGTCGCCATCGCTCGCGCGCTCGCCATGGACCCGATCGCCATGCTGTTCGACGAGCCGACGTCGGCGCTCGATCCGGAAATGATTCAGGAAGTGCTCGACGTCATGGTGGCGCTCGCCAGGGACGGCATGACCATGATCGTGGTGACGCACGAAATGGGCTTTGCCCGCAAGGTCGCCCACCGTGTCGTGTTCATGGACAAGGGCGAGATCGTCGAGGACGCGCCGACCGCCGACTTTTTCGGCAAGCCGCGCAGCGACCGCGCGCAGCTGTTCCTGTCGAAAATATTGCAGCATTGAAAAGCTAGACAACGTGGCTGTCGAGGATACGGTCGCTGGCGGCGATGCGCGCCGAGGCATTCATCGCCAGCTCGGTCCGCGCCGCGGCGAGATCGGCGGCGGTGCGCACCGACTGCTCGTCCAGCATCCATTGATAGGAGAACGAATAGACGAAAGCGCTTCGCGCGTAGCGCGCTTGCGAATAGCGCAATAGCCGCGCCTCGACCGGTCCTTCGCCTGTGAGCATTTCGCGCGCCAGCACGAGGCCGTCCTCCGCGGCCATCGCCGCGCCCTGGGTGAGATGCGGTGGCGAGGTGTGCGCGGCATCGCCGCCGATGACGACGCGGCCGCGGAACCATGGCCACGGCACCAGGATCGGCTCGATCGGGCTGAAGACGATGTCGGAATTGGCATCGAGCGACGCGGCGACTTCGGCGACATAGCTGCCATATTGCGCCAGATGCGCTCTGAACAAATCCGCATAGTCTTCACGCTTGAACACGGCGTCGGGCGCCTCGGGGCGGATGTGGAAGACGTACATGAGGTTGTCGCTCAGCGGCATGGCGCCGGTCTTGCTGCCGACGCCTTGCAAGAACTCCATGCCGCGCACGTATTGCGGCCGCGGCACTTGCACGCGCCAGGCGCCGTAACCCGACGGCCGCGGCAGAAATGCCGTGCCGAACAAATGCTGTCGCGTCGTCGAGCGTATGCCATCGAAGCCGGCGAGCAGATCGAAGGAATCGGTGCGACCATCGGAAAACGTCACGGTCACGCGGTCTTTTTCGTCGCTCATTTCACTGACCGTAATGCCGGTACGCACCGCGACGCCGGCCCGCTCGGCGGCCGCCAACAGGATTTCGTGCAGGCGCAAGCGCGACAGCGCGCAAAACGCCGGCACTCTCTCGTCGCCGAGCAGGAATTTGTGCTCGACGATCAGTTCGCGGTTTGGATCGAAAATGGACATCCGGTCGTAGGCGAAGCCTGACGCCAGGATTTCCGGCAAGAGGCCGAGCGTATCGTAGACGCGCAATGCGTTCGCCGGCTGGCCCAAGCCTACGCCCGGTACATCGAAGGCCGGCCGGCGTTCGATGAGCACGACCTCGACGCCGCGCTGAGCGAAGGCCGTGGCCGCCGTCAAGCCGCCGACGCCACCTCCGACCACCAGCACTCGGCGAATGTCGCTCATAGCCGTTGTCGGACGCACAGCTGTTTGACAGGTTGTCCGACAGTAGCGACTATCAATATTCTCCGCAAAGGATTTGCCGCCCGTGAAAGTAGCGATCTTCAATATCGCGAAAATTCTCTCCGGCGATATCGCCGCGCCCATCGCGGCCGGCGACACCATCATCCTCGACGACGGCAAGATCGTTGCGGTCGGCAGCGGTGGCGGCACAACCGATTGCGAGGTGGCGATCGACGCCGGCGGCATGATGGCCATGCCCGGCCTGATCGATTCCCACGTCCACATCACCTTCGGCGATTACACGCCGCGGCAGAAGACCGTCGGCTTTCTCGAAAGCTACATCCATGGCGGCGTCACCACCTGCATCAGCGCCTCGGAAGTGCACGTGCCCGGCCGGCCGCGCGATCCCGCCGGTGTCAAAGCGCTGGCGATCGCGGCGCGAAAATCGTTCGAGCATTATCGCCCCGGCGGCATGCGCGTTCATGCCGGCTCGGTCATCCTCGAGCCGGAACTCGTTGACGCCGATTTCGCCGAGCTTGCCGGTCACGGCGTGTGGCTGGCGAAAGCCGGTTTCGGCGCGTTTGCGACGCCCTACGACTACGCGCCCTATGTGGCGATGGCGAAGCATCACGGCATGGTGACCATGGTGCACACCGGCGGCTCGTCGATCCCGGGCTCGACCGGGATTTGGGCCGACCATGTGCTCAAGATGCGGCCGGATGTGTCGTATCACGTCAACGGCGGCCCAATCGCCATGCCGGACGCCGACTTTCCGCGCCTGGTCAACGAGAGCGATCTGGCGATGCAGGTCTGCACTGCGGGCAATCTGCGCACCACCTTGCTGGTCGCGAAATTGCTGCGAGAAGCCGGCCAGGAACAGCGGCTACTCATTGCCACCGACACCCCGACCGGCAGCGGCGTCATGCCGCTCGGCATGCTCTACACCATGAGCCATCTCGCTGCGCTGGCGCACGTCGCGCCGGAGATCGCGGTGGCGATGGCGACCGGCAACAACGCCAAAATCTACCGGCTCAACAGCGGCGTCATCGCCGCCGGCCGCGATGCCGACGTGGTCCTGGTCGACGCCTGCCTCGGCGGCTCGCAGAACGACGCGCTGTCGGCCTTGAGGAACGGCGACATCATGGGCGTCGGCGCCGTGATCACCGCCGGCGTACCGCGTTTCGTCGGCCGCAGCCGCAACACGCCGGAAACGACACGACGCGCCAAGGTGGCGCATTCGCGCGTGCCGCAAAATTTTTCCGGCGAAGTCTAGACAATGATCCAATTCAATTGAATCGGATCATAGTCTGGAATTTCTGTTTGAGCATGATCTTATCCGAAAACCGGTGTCCACTTTTCGGGATCATGCTCTAAGGCGCCGCTTGGCGTTTGCCCCAAGGCACCAATGCCCAAACACGCTCGTGGCCGTAGTAGATCAGAATCTTGGTCAAAACCTCCGTCAGGGCGACCGATCCGGCAAGTTTGGTGCTGCCGCTGATCACGAACGTCACGACGAAAGTGTCGAGGCTGCCGGTCGTACGCCAACTCACGGCTTTGACAAACGAGCGGGCGTGCGTCTCGGTCCAGCGCGTGAGCTTGGCGCTCACGCCGCCCGTTCGCTTCGGCAGCCATTTCGCCAGCCAGGATGGGTGTTGCAATGGAGCAATCTCCTCAACGCAACCCATCGCCACCGTGTCGAAGGTTTCGGCGTCGATGAGAATAAAGCTTCCGGTATCCTTGCAGTCTTCGTAACGGTCGAGCGCGATCGCGCGATCGAACGTCAGCGTGCAGTGTCCCACTTCGTTTGGCCCGATCGCATCCGCCGCGACGGCGCGCCGCGTATCGAGATCGATAACGCTCAGTCCCGCATCGACACGCGCGGTGGCGGTGCTGGTTGCCAGCTTGACCTGATAAGTCTGGCCGCGCTCGAGCGGCCGGTCTTTCATCCAGAAAATGCGCGCGTGAACCCGTTGCGTCACCGCGGGAGCCCGCCCGGCGTCAGCGACGATATCGCCGCGCGATGCATCCAGCGGGTCCGTGAAAGTCAACGTCACCGAGCGCCCAGCCGCGGCGCGAGCGAGATCACCGTCGAAGGTGGCGATGCGCGCGATATGCGTAACGCGGCCATCCGGAGCGACCTTGACTGGCATGCCGACACGCACCTCGCCGCTCGTGATCAAGCCGCTATGGAAGCGGAAATCCGGATCGGTCCGGTTGACCGATTGGATCGGCATGCGGAACGGATCGAGATTCGAGGTCCGCGCCGGCTCCACGGTTTCGAGATAGTCGAGCAGCGACGGCCCGCGATACCACGGCAGGCGTTCGGAACGGCTGGTAACGTTATCGCCGCTTTTTGCCGCGATCGGAATGCAGGCGATGTCGACGAAACCGAGGTCGGCCGCCAATTCGCGGAAGGCTAATTCGATCGCGACGAATGCGTCGCGCGACCAGCCGACGCGATCCATCTTGTTGACGGCGAGCACGACATGGCGGATGCCGAGCATCGACAGGATCACGAGGTGGCGTCGGGTCTGGCGGGTCAGGCCTTCCTCGACAGCGACCAAGACGAGCGCGAGATCGGCGACCGAAGCGCCGGTCGCCATGTTGGCGGTATATTCCTCGTGCCCGGGCGAATCGATGACGATGAACTTGCGGCGCGCCGTCGAGAAGAAGCGATAGGCGACGTCGATCGTGATGTTCTGCTCGCGCTCGGCCGCCAGTCCGTCCAATAGCAGCGAGAAATCGAGCGCGTCGCCTTGCGTGCCGAACTTGCGGGAATCGGCCACAAGCGCGTCGATCTGGTCGTCGAAGACTTGCTTGGAGTCATAGAGCAGCCGGCCGATCAGCGTCGACTTGCCGTGATCGACCGAGCCGCACGCGATGAAGCGCAGCAAGCTTTTGCGCTCCTGCCCGGGCAATGGCGCCGCGAATGCCGGTTCCGCCGGCTGCGCACGCACGTTCATCAGAAATATCCCTCCTGCTTTTTCCGCTCCATCGACGTCGCGCCGTCGTGGTCGATGACGCGGCCGCGCCGTTCGGAATGCCGGCTTTCCAGCGTCTCCTGGATGATTTCGGGCACCGTGCGCGCCGTGCTCTCGATGGCGCCGGTCAGCGGATAGCAGCCAAGGGTGCGAAACCGCACCATGCGGATTTGCGGACGCTCGCCGGACTTTAGCGGCAGCCGCTCGTCGTCGACCATGATCAGCGCGCCGTCGCGCACGACCATCGGACGCGGCGCCGCGAAATAGAGCGGCACTACCGGAATACGTTCGCGGTGGATGTAGAGCCAGACGTCGAGCTCGGTCCAGTTCGACAGCGGAAATACGCGGATGCTTTCGCCGCTGCGCTTACGCCCATTATAGATGCGCCACGGCTCGGGCCGCTGCCGCTTCGGGTCCCAGACGTGGTGCGCGTTGCGAAACGAGAACACGCGCTCCTTGGCGCGCGACTTTTCCTCGTCCCGCCGAGCGCCAGCCAACGCGGCGTCGAAGCGGCGGCGATCCAGCGCCTGGCGCAGCGCCTCCGTTTTCATCACGTCGGTGTGCAAGCTGGAGCCGCTCGCGATCGGGTTAATGCCGCGCGCGAGCCCGTCACGGTTGACGTGGACGATCAGCTCAAGCCCGAGGTCTTTCACATGCGCGTCGCGGAACGCGATCATCTCGCGGAATTTCCACGTGGTATCGACGTGGAGCAGCGGCAACGACGGTTTCGCCGGATAGAACGCCTTGCGCACGAGATGAAGCAGGACCGACGAGTCCTTGCCGATGGAATACAGCAATACCGGATTTTCGGACTCGGCGACCGCTTCGCGAATGATGTGAATGCTCTCGGCCTCGAGGTGATCGAGGTGGCTCGGTGCCGTGGAGTCGCAAGCATCCACGTCCGGGTGAACGGCGAGATTGTCGTCGCGGTCGATGGCGGCGTAAACAGCGTCCATGGTCTGTCCGTTGCGGGATTCTGGAGGATTATTGTTGCGGCGGGGCGGCGCTCATTGTGCGGGCATCGGGGGCGACGTGCAGGCCGCATTCTTTTTTCTGCGATTGCTCCCACCACCAGCGCCCGGCGCGCTCCGGCTCCCCCGGCATGATGGCGCGAGTGCAAGGCGCACACCCGATCGACAGAAAGCCGCGCTCATGCAGCGCGTTGCATGGCACATCGTGGGCGCGCACGAATTCGCGCGTGCGTTCGCGCGTCCAATCGAACAGCGGATTGACCTTGATCAGCCCGCGCTCTTGGTCGAACAGAGCAGGCAGTACTTGCGCGCGGTCGGCGGACTGATCGGCGCGCAGCCCGGTGATCCAGGCGGCGGCGCCATCGAGCGCCCGCGCCAACGGCGCGACCTTGCGAACCGCGCAACAGTCGAGGCGAGCCTCGATCGAGGAGCGGAATCCATCGATGCCTTGTCCGCCGATCAATGCTTCGACGGCGCGGTGTTCGGGCGCGAAGGCAAGGACGCGAACACCGTAGCGCCGCTCGGTCTCTGCCCAGACCTCATAGGTTTCCGGGAAAAGCCTGCCGGTATCGAGCGTGGCGACGTCGATCGCCAGCGCCTGCGCGAAGATCGCGTGCGCGATGGCTTGGTCCTCAAGTCCAAAACTTGTCGTGAACACTACGCGGCCGGCGATTTGGGCGCGGATTGCCGCCAGGCGCTCAAACAGATCAAGGGCGGGAAAGCGTTCCACAAATCCGCCGGCGACGGTTGCGAAAATTTCGCGATCCTCGGTCTGTGCAGCACGGACGCTTCGATTTGCACCGCCGCGGGACGGCTTCGCCCGCGCCGTGCTGGAATTGGCAACTTCAAGCATCGAAATCTTCACCACCCGTGAGCCCTTGTGGCGTCAATTAGAATGAAATTCCAGGAATGCCAAGATGCAGCGCGAAAAAAGAAACATAAACCTATAAAATCGATACGCGGCAGATTTCCGTTTCAGCTCCGTCGTGATCGCTAGCAGGCGCCCTGCTCACGCGTGCAGGAAATCCAGCACCGCAGTCTCGGCAAGCACCGCTTCCGGAATACTGTGCCGCTTGGAGCGGGCGCGCTCTTCGGCGGTCTGCGTCGCTTGCAGATAGGCGCCGAGGTGGCGGGCGCGCTCGATGATTTTTCTTCCCTGCGGCAGGCGCTTGGCCTCGAAAGCGCGCAGCGCGGCTTCGACGTCGTCGCCGTCGAGCGCCTGCGCCAGCGCTGCCGCATCGTCGGCGGCCTTGGAGACGCCGGCGGCGACGTGGGGCCGTGCCACGAAGGCGGCGTCGCCCAGAATGGCGACGCGGCCGAAGGCGAGTTGCGGGCTTTCCAGGTCGTAGATCGGCTGCAAGATCGGCTCGTCGATGAGGCGGACGATCTCGCGGAACTGCGGCGCCAGCAAGCGCTCGGCCGCGGCGCGCATTGCGGCGATCGGGTCGCGGCGGATCAGCGGCGGCGGGATCGAGATCGAATGGGTGACGCCTTTGTCGTCGGTGAGCAGCCACGGCAGTTCGGTGGCCTCATCCGCCGGGCGGTACCACACCACATTGTAGCGGCGCTGGCCGAGGCGCAGCTCGTTGTCGGGGCCGGCGACCGGATAGCCGAGACATTGCTCGCCGGGCGGCAGGCAGAACGTCATCAGCTCGAACAATTCGCGGTGGATGGCCGGTGGGATGGCGCGCTCGGGAAGCAGCGCGCGCCACGCCACATAGCCGGCATAGAGCGGCGCGACGTCGGGCAGGCATTGCTGCCGCACCGTCGAGCGCAGGCCGTCGGCGCCGACCAGAACGTCTGCTTCTATCGTGCGGCCGTCGCTCAACTGCGCCCGCACGCTTTGCGCCGTTTGCTCGAAACCGGTCAGGCCAAGGCCGCGATGGTAGCGTTGCGGCGGGAAGGCATCGCGCAGCACGCGGTAGACGCGCTCCCAGGCGGTCAGCACCTGCGGGCAGGCGATGGTGGCCGTGGTGCGGCCGTCGCGATCGAGGATTTTCCGCGTGGTCATGGCGACGCCGAGGTCGCGGGTATCGAGCCCGAGCGCGTCGAGCCGGGCGATCAATTCGGCCTGCGCCACGATACCGGCGCCGCGGCCGGAAAGCTCGCTGCCGACGCGCTCGAAAATATCGACGTCCCAGCCACGGCGATGCAGCATGATGCCGGCCAAAAGCCCGCTCATCGAGCCGCCGATGACCAGCGCGCGGCGTTGCCTCGCCATCCCGGTAATCCTGCTTTTTCCTCAGTCTTTCCCAAGCCGGAAAGGTTTTCTATAGTGTGACAACATTCTTCGGAGGAACGCTATGGCCCTGACAATGCTGGATAAGAAGACGGACCGCGCCGACACCTCGGCTTGGCCGCCGGCTATCGCCGCCGAATTCGAGCGCGAGAAAGCCAACAATAACGCCTGCGTCGGCTCCACGCTGCTTTCGGAGACCGAAAAGGTCCGGGTCTGGATCATCCGCCTGGCGCCGGGCGAGCGGATCGGCTTTCACCGCCATGTGCTCGACTATTTCTGGACCGCGGTCTCGGGCGGCCGCGGCCGCCAGCACATCCACGACGGCACCACGGTCGAGTACACCTACCAGCCCGGCGAAACCCGCCACGAGACCTATGGGCTGGGCGAATACAAGGTCCACGACCTGGAAAACCTCGGCGACAAGGAGATGGTCTTCATGACCATCGAGTTCCTCGACAGCGCCAATAAGCCGCTCGCCATACCCGATAAAGTCCGCGCTGCGGCTTAAGCACGCTTGCGCGAAATGCCCTCTCGCGGGAGGCGGGAGAGGTTGTTATAGCCAAGTGGGGGGACGTCCCGCGTGTGCATGCGGGGCTGTGTGGCTGGGTAATGATCTTTTCCTTCGATCTGCTCATCAATGCCGTCGTGTCCGGCATCCTGATCGGCGGCTTCTACGCCGCCGTGACATCGGGCGTATCACTGTCGTTCGGCATTCTCGACATCGTCAACATCGCGCACCCCGCCTTCATCATTCTCGGCTCCTACGTCGCCTATATCGTCAACGCGACATGGGGCGTCGACCCGATCCTTACCGCGTTGATCATGGCGCCGGCGTTCTACGTGCTCGGCGCCGGCATCTACCAGGTCTATTACGTGTCGTTCGAAAAACGCGGCCAGGAATCGCTGCGCGGGCTCGCCTTCTTCTTTGGCCTGCTGTTCATCACCGAAGTCTCTCTGGTGCTCTATTTCGGCGTCGATTACCGCTACGTCGAAGCGCCCTATATCGGACCGACCTTGCATTTGGGCGTGGTCGGCATGCCGCTGCGCATGCTGGTGCCGTGCGTGGTGTCGCTGTTGCTGATCGCCGTGCTGCAACTCGTGCTCACCCGCACATTCATCGGCCGCGCCATCATGGCGGTGGCGCAAGACCAGTTGGCGTTGCGGCTGATGGCGATCGATCCGATCCGCATCAAACGCATTGCGTTTGGCATTTCGATCGCCACCGCGTCGCTCGCCGGGGCGTTTCTCATCATCATCCAGCCGGTCGAGCCTTCCGTCGGGCGCGAATATATCGGCCGCGTTTTTGCGATCTGCGTGCTCGGCGGCATGGGCAGCTTGCCCGGCGCCGTGATCGCCGCGATGCTGATCGGCATCGTCGAAAGCCTGACCTCGACATTCTATGGCCCGTCCTGGGCGCCCGCGGTGTCGTTCGGCTTCCTGTTGCTGACGCTGGCGGTCCGCCCCGCCGGCCTGTTGGGGCGGTGACCGTGCGCACCCCGCTCTTCCTCGTCATCTGCCTCGCGGTCGCCGCGCTGGTCTTCTTCGGCGCCGTCGCAGTCGGCAACGATTATGTGTTCTTCGCCGGCTACGTCATCCTGCAATATGTCGTGCTCTCGACCGCCTGGAATATCCTCGGCGGCTATTGCGGCTATGTGAATTTCGGCTCCGCCGCGTTCTTCGCGCTCGGCGCCTATTCGACGGTGGCGATCTACAAGCTGATGGGCGCCAACGACCTGCCGCATCTCGTGCCGATGCCGGTGCTGATGCTGGTCGGCGGCGTGGTGTCGGGCGTCGTCGGCTTCGGCATGGGCTACCTGACGCTACGGCTGCGCGGCGCGTTCTTCGCCATCGCCACGCTGGCGCTCGCCGTGGTGCTGCAGACGCTGATCGTCAACTGGGATTTCGTCGGCGGCTCGCGCGGCGCCTATATTTTGCGCCCGGAGGAAGTGCCGTTCATTGGCTCCTATATCAAATATCTGTTTCTGGTCATGCTGCTCTTGGCGGTGGCGGCGCTGGTGATCGCGCGGCTGATCGAGCACTCGCGGCTCGGTTACGGCTTTGCCACCATCCGCGACGACGAATTGGCGGCGGAAGCCTCCGGCGTGCCGACGCTGAAATTGAAGCTGATCGCGACCACGATTTCCGGCGCGCTGATGGGCATGGCCGGCGCGCCGTTCCCCTATTACATCGGCTATCTGCAACCGTCGTCGACGTTCGGCCTGGATTACGCCGTCAACTCGATCGCCATGCCGCTGATCGGCGGCACCACGAGTTGGGTCGGCCCGCTGATCGGCACGATTTTGCTCGGCTCGCTGCAGCAGATCGCGACGGTGACGATTTCGTCCGCGGTCAATCTCCTGCTGGTCGGCGTCATCCTGGTCGCCTTCGTCATCGTCGCGCCGAACGGCATTATCGGGCTCTGGCACCACTATTGGCAGCGCAAGCCGGACGATTTCGTCGGCCGCCGCCGCGTCGAGACCGATGCGCCAGGATCGG
>CAVWOI010000030.1:0-59336 GCA_963756245.1 uncultured Alphaproteobacteria bacterium | reverse complement strand
TTGACCGTGCCTTCGTCCTTATAGACCGTGCCATCGGCAAAACGGATCTTGATCTTGATGCCGGCGATATCCTTCACCCGTCCGCTCAGTTGCGCCTGCAACAGCTCGCGCTGGCTGACCGGAAAGCTGATGTACATCGGATCCTGGCTGACGATCAGCGTCAGCACGCCGCTGTCGGGGCCGACGACGTTGCCGGCGGTGACATTGGTCTTGCTGACCTTGCCCGCGATCGGCGAGGCGATGTCGGTATAGCCGAGATTGATATTGGCGGTGTCGAGATTGGCCTGATCGGCCAGGATCTGGCCCTGCGCCTGCTGATCCGCGGCCAGCGCCTGATCGCGCGCCACCGCGGTGCCGGCGCTCTTCTCCAACAAATCCTGGGCGCGCTGCAGCTGGATCGCGGTCAGCGTCTTTGCCGCCTTGCTGCGCTCCAACGCGCCCTTCGCGGCCTCGACGGCGGCCTGAAACAATCCTTTTTCGATCTGGTAGAGCTGGTCGCCCTTCTTGACGATGTCACCCTCTTTGAACAGCACCTGCTCCAGATAACCCTGGACACGGGCGCGGACGTCGACGCGGTCGGTGGCTTCAACGCGGCCGACAAAATCGCGGATATTCGAGATCGATTGCCGCTCGGCGTAGACCGTACCGACCGGGATCGCGGCCGGCTGGGCCTGCTGCGCGGCGGCCGGAACGGCGGCCGCGAGATTGAGCGCCAACACCGCGGCGCCGAGCGCACGCGCGCGCGCATTTTTCGCCGCCGCAAAGCCGCTGCCGATCAAGCGCTTATGCGAAACTTCGACATTGCCGAACTGCATTGAACGCACCTCTGGCCAGGCGTTAGAGAGCTGGCCCCAGCATTGTCCTGGGCCCGTGACGCGTCACTTCATCATCCCGCATCGCGCAGACTGCCACAATAGGCTAGTCTTTCGCGTTGCCGGCGATGGCGCACAAAATGCATCATCCGTGTGCTCGGGAATTTGAGACAAATCAAAGAATGCCGGCACCGGCTCGCTTAAGTGATATGCCGCAAACCCGCGATAGTTCGCCCGATAAGGAGCACCGCAATGGCCGAGACGAAGCAAGCAAAGGGCGGCAACCCGCTGGACGCGTTGCCGACGGCCAAGGATTTGATGAAGAAAATTGCCTTGCGGGAGGCCGAAAAGGCGTCCGCGGCTCTAAAGGCCCAGAACGCCGAGGAAGCCGAAAAGCAGGCTTTGATGGAAAAGTTCTCAAAGCCGTCCGGCGTTTCCGACGAGGAGCGCATGAAGCGTGTGGCGGCGATCATCCAACGCGCCGCCAATAACGGCCTGACCGAGGTCTTCATCGCGCGCTTTCCCAATGCGCTGTGCACCGATCATGGCCGCGCCATCAATCAGCAGGAAGCCGGCTGGGAGAGCACGCTCACCGGATTGCCCAAAGAGTTCTATGAATTCTGGCAGAAACACCTCAAGTCGCGCGGCTACAAACTGAGATTCCAGATCGTCGACTTTCCCGGCGGCATGCCGGGCGACGTCGGCGTGACTTTGAGCTGGGCGTGACCGAAAACGCAACCGGCGCGCCGAGAGCATGATCCCGAAAAGTGGAAACCGGTTTTCGGATCAGATCATGCTCAAACGCAAAATCTAGGCCCTGATCCGCTTCAGTTGAAGCGGATCAGGGCCTAGACGCCGGTTGATAAAATACCCGCTGCTGATAGCCGCTTACGAGCTCTGATCGAGCACCGTCACCGCGCGGCGGTTTTGCGACCAGCAGGAAATGTCGTCGCACACCGCGACCGGCCGCTCCTTGCCGTAGGAGATGGTGCGCATGCGCTGCGCCGCGATGCCGCGCGACACCAGATATTCGCGCACCGTCTGGGCCCGGCGCGCGCCGAGCGCGATGTTGTATTCGCGGGTGCCGCGCTCGTCGGCGTGGCCCTCGATGGTGAAGGCGTAGCGGTTGTAGTTGGTGAGCCACTGCGCCTGCTTGTCGAGCGTGGCGCGGGCCTGCTCGGTGAGCTCCGAGGAATCGGTCTCGAAGAACACGCGGTCGCCGACATTGACGACGAAATCCTGCTGGCTGCCGGGCGCGGCCGACGTGCCCGCCTGATCGACCTGCTGCTTGGCGCAGCCGGCGATCATCAGGCCTGCCAGGATGACGGCCGCGAATTTGGCGCCGCGGACGATACTCACGACGTTCATTCCGGTGCCTCCATTGCTTCCGTATGCGTTGCCACCGGGTCTAGCAGCGCCTTCGTTAAACGAACGTTCCGTCAACCTTGATGGGGGCTTACAAAGAAGCCTAGACCCCGAGGAACCCCGTGAAAGCTCTGGCAATGGTTAATGGGGCGTGAATACGGCGATCATGCGACCGGGCATCAGCGGCCGCCGCCTTCAGCTGCGCAAAAGCGCGCGGAAGCCGTATTGCTCAAAATGCTGATCGAGGGTCAGGGCTTCGGTCAGACCGCGCTCCTGCATGATCAGGAAAGAGGCACAGTCGGTCAGGCTCCATTGCTTGTCCGGACGGTCGCGGTAGAGGGTGAGCGCCTCGCGAAAGAGTTGGCTGTCCTGGGGAACCAGTTCGACGCCCTGGCCGCTCGCGATGGCATAAGCGAGATCGACCGCGGCCTGCCGCAACGCTGTCCCGTGCGCCGATAGAAAATTTAGGACTTCCACAAGAACCATCTCGGACGTGACTATACGATGATCGCCAAGTTGCCTGGCGGTTGCGATCGTGTCGTGATGAAAGGCATCTCGGGGATTGACGAGAGAGACCCAATAAACCGTATCGGCAAAGACGGTTCTCATTCACTCGCGCTTCGGCGCGCCGTAAAGGTAGTGGTCGTGATTTATGGCGAAGTCGGCCGGCAGCTTTTCCCATTCGTGCATCGGAACGGCGGCCGTGATGGCGGCAATCCTTTCCATGAGGGAATGGGGTTCCTCGGCCACGGCCTGGCTGATCGTCACAGCGACGTGACGGTCCAACAGATTCAAAAACGCAACCAGGTCCTCGATCGAAACGTCGTCAAGGTTGCCGCTGCGCAGCCGCGCGAGATCGATTTTCGGAGCACCCGCACGGTCGCCAGGCGCCTGCGGATCAGCACCGCCGATCAATTGCAGGAGTTCGGCGGCAAGTCGTGCTTTGATCTGGCCGATATCCGGGCGCTCGTTCATGCCTGATCATAACGTGCGTATCGGTCGTCCAGCAACTGCGACCGGCGAGGCTCGCTCACGACAACAGCGGCGACCAGGCGGGATCGGAGGCAAAGCTCGGTGTCGGCACCCGCTGCTGATTGCGCCCTGAAGTGTCGATGGTGAATAATGACGGTCCGGGGGCGCCGACGGTGTCGCTGAAATACATGATGACGCGGCCGTTGGGGGCGAAGGTCGGGCCTTCGTTGTGGAACCCCTCGGTCAGGATGCGCTCGCCGGAGCCGTCGGGCTTCATCACCCCGATGGCAAATGTGCTCGCCGACTGCTTGGTGAAGGCGATGTAATCGCCGCGCGGCGACCACACCGGCGTCGAGTAGGTGCCGTCGCCGAAGCTGATGCGCTGCGCCGCGCCGCCGGCCGCCGGCATGACGTAGATCTGCGGATGGCCGCCACGGTCGGATTCGAAGCAGATTTGCGAGCCGTCGGGCGCGTACGACGGCGCGGTGTCGATGGCCGGCGTGTTGGTCAGCCGCGTCGTCGCCTTCGAGCGCAAATCCATGATGAAGAGATTGGCGTTGGAGCCCTCCTGCAGGCTCATGATCACGCTCTGGCCGTCCGGCGAGAACCGCGGCGCAAAGCTCATGCCGGGAAAATTGCCGACGACTTCGCGCTGGCCGGTTTCGATGTTGAGCAGATAGACGCGCGGATCGCCCTGGCCGTAGGCCATGTAGGTGATCTCTTGCGTCGAGGGCGAAAACCGCGGCGTGAGCACCAGGTCGTCGCCGCGGGTCAGGTAGCGCACATTGGCGCCGTCCTGGTCCATGATGGCGAGCCGCTTGATGCGGCGATCCTTCGGCCCGGTCTCGTCGACGAAGACGACGCGGGTGTCGAAATAGCCCTTCTCGCCGGTCAGCCGCTCGTAGATCGCGTCCGAAATAATGTGGGCGATGCGGCGCCAATTGTCGGGCGTGGAGAAATATTGCTGGCCGGCAAGCTGCTGGCCGGCGAGCACGTCCCACAGCCGGAATTCGGCCTTCAGCCGGCCGTCGCTCTGGCGGGTGATGCGGCCGGTGACGAGAGCCTGGGCATTGATGGTGCGCCAATTGGGAAAGTTCGGCACGTTGTCGACGCTGGCGAGCTTTTCCAGGAAAGCGGCGGGATCGATCGGCAGGAACAGGCCGCTTCCTTTGAGGTTCGCGGTGATGATCTGGGTGACGCCGACCGCGGTGTCGTTGTCGCTGTCGGCGCCGCCGAAGAAATTCGGAATGGCGATCGGCAGCGGCTGGAAATTGCCCTCGGTGATGTCGATCCGGACGGCGCCCGCGTGGCGTGCCGACAGCATCAAGCCGCCGGCCGCGGCGCCGAGCACGAGCGCGCGCCGCCGGGTCACGCAGAGATCGGGCAATCGCAAAATATTCATGACGTTTGAATTCTCAAAACCTCAGCCGCCGAGCAATTCTTGCGGATCGAATTTCAGCTCGAGGTCTTTCCATTGGTCGTAATGCTCGGGCTTGAGCATGGTGAACGGCTGGCACAACAGCAGCGCGCGCTTGGCGCTCTCGGCCAGCGCCGGCCCGAGCGCCGACGCGGTGCCCTCGACCAGCACCGGCTCTCGCGACATCGACGCGTCCTGTTTGAACAGGACGCGGAGCACGACATAGATTTTCGTCGACGCGTTGACGCCGGCCGGCGGGCTCCAGCAACTTTGAATGCGCGCGCGCAGCGCGTCGATTTCGCTTTGCGACAATTGCGCCGCGGCACCGGTCGACGCGCCGAGGTTGGGTTGATTGTTCAACGTCTCGGCCGCCGCCATCTGGCGCTGCGGATCGCGCTTGTCGAGCAAGGCGGCGACCTGGTCGGCGTTGAATTTGGGCGAATCGCGCTGGGGCGTATCGGGAGGACTGGCCTTGTCGTCTGGCTTCGACGGCTTGGCGGCGTCCTTTTTCAGAAGGTCGGCGATCTTGTCGGGCTTGTAGTCGGGCGGCTTGGCCTTGGCGGGCTTGTCCGCGGGTTTGGGGTCGGGCTTCGGGTCGGGCTTGGGCTGCTGCTTCGCCGACGTGTCGGTTTTGATCTCCGGCTTGTTGTCGGCGACTTTCGGCGCGACCTGGTCGACGGGTTTTGGCACATCGACCTTGTCGGCGACCGGCTTGATATCGTCGACCTTGAGCTTCGGCGTGTCCTTCACGCCTTTGGTGAGCTCGGTAAAATCCTTCACCGAGATCGTGTTGACGGTCATGGCCGGGGTCGCGGGCGCCTCCATCGGCTGCGCCGCGAGGGCGACCAGACACGCCCCCAGCGCGAGGAGGTGCGCAGTCGCCGATATGGTGAGGCTTCCCCTCATGGCGTTAGCGTTCACGATCCCTGCCCGAATTCCGTCACCAGCTCGACGCGGCTATAGCCGGCGCTGTTCAAGCGTCCCAACAACCGCATGATCATACCGTAATTCAGCGCCTTATCGGCACGGAAGTAGATCGGCGCCGTAAAACCACCGCGGGTCGCGGTAACCGCTTGCAATTTCTGCAGCAATTCGTCGTCCGTGACCTTGGCATCCTGCAGGAAGATCTGGCCCTGCTGGTCGATCGCGACGGTGAGCGGATCGGTGTTCTGGCTCAGCGACTTGGCCTGGCTCTGCGGCAGGTTGATCGGCACGCCGACCGTGAGCAACGGCGCCGACACCATGAAGACGATCAGCAGCACCAGCATGACGTCGACGAACGGCGTCACGTTGATCTCGCTCATGACGGCGCGGCGGCGGCGGCCGTGCCTGCCGCTCGATGCGGACGCGATCACGCTTCCAGCCATTGTCCCCTCACCCGCACAGTCCCCTCACCCGCGCTCGTCGATCTGCCGCGACAGGATCGCGGTGAATTCGTCGGCGAACCCCTCCAGCCGCTGGGCCTGCTTGTTCACCTCGGAGGTGAACTTATTATAGAAAATGGTCGCCGGAATGGCGGCAACGAGGCCAATTGCGGTTGCAAACAGCGCTTCCGCGATGCCCGGCGCCACCACCGACAGCGAGGTATTCTGCGACGCCGCGATCGACTGGAAGCTGGTCATGATGCCGGCCACGGTGCCGAACAGCCCGATGAAGGGGCCGGCCGAGCCGACCGTCGCCAGCACCAGGAGCCGCCGCTCCATGTGCTCGATCTCGCGGGCAATGGCGACGTCCATCACCTTCTCGATGCGCATCTGCAGGCCGGCGAAAGAGCGGGCATGGCCTTCGAAACTGCGCTTCCATTCGCGCATGGCGGCGACGAACAGCACGCCGGTCGAGTGCTCCGGCTTGGCCGAGAGCGATTTATAAAGCTCTTCAAGGGATTGGCCGGACCAGAACGCCTGCTCGAAATGGTCGCCGGCCTTGCGGATACGGGAAAACAGCATGGTCTTGTCGATGGCGATGGCCCAGACCCAGACCGAGCACACCAGAAGCCCGACCATGACCGCTTCGACGATCCAATGGGCGTGCCAGAACAGGTGGAACAGCGACAGGTTCGACGATGTCAGACCTGATGCGACCGAGGGCGCGATGTCGCCAGGGCTGATGTCGGCAAGAGTCATGGGGCGTCCCCTTCAACGGTTCGGCCGGCCAACGGCCGAAACCGCAGTCCAACCGGCACCATGACCGGGATAGCGCACAGGCGCCGGGACCAAAGGGCATAAGGCAGCCGCTTCGCGCGCACCGACCAACAGCCGAAATTTCGCTAGGACCCGCGCCGGACCCGCCACCGGCCAGACCGAATTCATCGCGAAACATGTCCAAACTAGGGCGCCACACCGGTCGTCCGGGCCTAACGAAGCCCGACTGTGCTTAATGGGGGGTTAAGACCGCAGCGAACGGCCCCGGCAACGCGCCGCCAAATGACAGCGGCCGCCCGCGGCGGCGGGCGGCCGTTTGCCAGCTTCGATATCGCGGCAGCTTAAACTTGCGGCTGCGGGGCTTGCGGCTGGGGACCGGCGTCAGGGCCGCGGTTGCGTCGCTCAGCCATGAACTGATCGAACTCGGTCTTGTCCTTGGCAAAGCGCAGTCGATCGAGGAAATCGCGGAATTCGCGCTGCTCGTCTTCGAGGCGCTTGAGCGTCTCGGCGCGATAGTCGTCGAACGCCCGGTTGCCGCTCGATGGCGTCCCGCACCAATCGCCGCCGCGCACGCCATCCATCTTGGCGCGCACGCGCTCCATTTTATCCTGCATACGCTGCATCTTGTTTTCCCAGCGGCTCATGCCGTGATGGTTCCAGCAACCCATTCGTCCACTCCCGATGATGAAGGCCAGCACGAGCAGGCCGAGCGGCCACCACATCCAGTGGCCGAGAAAGAAAACTGCGAGGATGGCAAGCCCGAGCGGCCACCAAAGCCACCAGCCGAGGACCATGAGCGCAATGGGCATGGCAAAGCTCCCGTGTGAATGTAAATAACATTTACATTCGATCCCCTGCCCTGTCAAGGCGGGTCCGTGAAAGATCGCTTAAAGGCCAGATGCAGGCAGTTTCCTGAAGGTTAAACAGGGCTTTAGGAGGCCCCGCCCGCTTTTGGCGTCACGCCGAGGCCGCGCAAATAGACCAGCAAGCCGGCTTCCAGCAATTCCTCCGGCGACATCGGCAAGGCGCGCCGCGCCGCGTCGCCGCGCCCGAACAGCGACGCGATGCCATGCGACATCGACCATATATGCAGCGCCAGCATGAGTACCGGCGGCCGCTCCTTCGGCGGAATCTGGGCGCAAACTTTTTCGGCGGCGGCGCGCAACACACCGAAGGCGCGATCGCTGGCGGCGCGCAGCTCCGGGATCGTATCGGGCGGAATACCGGCTTCGAACATCCCGGAATAATAGGCCGGCTCGGACCGCGCGAAGGCGAGATAGGCTTTGCCCATGCGGTCGAGCGCAGTGAAAGCATCGGGGCGGCCATCGTCGAAGGCGCGCGCCAGCATGGCCTCGAATTGCTCGAATCCACGCAGCGCGACATTGGCCAATAGATCATCGCGGTCGCGGAAGTGGCGATAAGGCGCCGCCGGGCTGACGCCGGCCCAGCGCGCGGCGTCGGCGAAGGTGAAGCCGGCGGCGCCCTTTTGCGCGATCAGTTCGAGGGCGGCACGAATGAGCGCTTCGCGCAAATTGCCGTGGTGATAGCCGCGTGGGCCATGCCTGTCGTCCTTCGACCAGTTCATGTAAATAGCTTTTACATTAGCCCGGCCGAGTCGTCGACCATACGCCGGATCGCCCCATCCGAGCCGGTTGACGGCCGAACACGCGCTACGTTTACTGAGCGACCGACATCTTGACGTTGCTCATCATGACACTAGCGGACATCGCGCCTGCGCAAGGTCTTGTTTCAACAAGCTTGGCGCCGGCGACCGAGACCGGCGCGCTCGGCATCTATCAGCTCAAGCGGCTGTGGTCGCGCGCCATGGCCGGGCGGGCGGGCCGGTTCTTGCCGACGACGCTGCACGACCGTCATCTCGACCATCTCGTCATCCACGCCAGCGGGCTCGGCCTCGAACAGACGGCCAGCTTTCTCGGCCAAGAAGCGCCGAGCTTCGAAGAGTTCGAGCGCTGGATCGTCACCACCACCGGCGGCATCGCCGCGCAGCAGGTCGCGCGCATCAATGCCGCGGTCGCGGGGGACGCCATTCCGCAAGAAACCGCGCGCTGGATCGCCGCGGTGGAGGCGAGCGCGCCGGTGCTGAACGCAGCCGATCTCGCCTGCTGGCAGGAGCACGGCTATGTCGTGCTGCACGACGCCGTGACGCCGGCGACGCGTGAGGCGGCGGCGCTTGAGCTGTGGCGGCATCTCAATGCCGACCCGGACGATCCGCAGACGTGGTATCCCCCGAACGATCACGGCATTATGGTGCAATATTTCCAGCACCCCGCTTTCGAGGCGATGCGCCGCTCACCGCGCATCCATAAGGCCTTCGCCCAGCTCTGGGGCACGGCGGATCTGTGGGTGACCACTGATCGCGTCGGCTTCAATGCGCCGGAGCGGGAAGGTTTTCGGTTCCCCGGCCCGCGTCTGCACTGGGATGTCAGCGTCAAGACGCCGTTCCCGCTCGGCACCGGCGGCATCCTTTATCTCACCGACACGCCGCCCGAGCAGGGCGCCTTCACCGTGGTGCCGGGATTTCAGCGCTGGGGCGAAGCCTGGCTGCAAGCCTTGCCGCGCGACGCCGACCCGCGGCAGCAAGACCTTTACGCGCTGGGCCCGCGCGCCATCGGCGGCCGCGCCGGCGATCTCGTCATCTGGCATCAGGCGCTGCCCCACGGCGCCAGCCCCAATCGCGGCACGCGGCCGCGCATGGTGCAATACGTCAACATGTTCCCGACGCACGTCGAAGAACATGAGGAGTGGATTTAGGAGACGTGGGGTATTCGCAGGCCCCCGGCCGCTATCCGCGGCGCGCGATGATGACCTGAGGATTGGCCAGTCTGAGCTGACGGCCTTGCTCGAACAGCACGATCTGCTCGAAGGCTTCGCGGAAATAGAGCTCGAAATTGGTCCACTCCGCCCAGCCGAGGTGAGGCGTGCACAGGACATTCGGCATCGACAGAAATGGATGATCGCCGCCGACGATCGGCTCCTGCTCATAGACGTCGACGGCGGCGTAACCGGGCCGGCCCTGGCGCAGCGCATCGAGCAGGGCGCCCGGCGCGATCAGCTCCGCCCGCGACGTATTGACCAGAAGCGCCGTCGGCTTCATGCGCGCAAGGTCCTCTGCCGTGACGATGCCGGTCGTCTCGGGTCGCAGCCGCACATGCAGCGAAAGAACGTCGGAGCGCGCGAACAGATCGGCCTTGTCGCGCGCGACGCCGTAACCTGCCGCCTGGGCCTTTGCCGCCGAAGCGCTTTGGCCGAAGACCACAATGTCCATGCCGAGACCGCGGCCGGCTTCGGCGACCAGCTGACCGATCGCGCCGAGGCCGAAAATGCCCAAGGTGGACCCGCGCAGCCGACGCGAAAGGGTGCACGGCCAGTCGCCACGCTTCATGCGCTCCGCCTCCACAGCGACGTTGCGCCGGGCGGCGAGGATCAATGCGACCGTCAATTCGGCAGGCGCGACGGGAGAGTTGCTCTGGCCGGTCGAAACCGGAATGCCGAGCTCGGTACAAGCCTTGAAATCGATTGTCTGCGAATTGCGTCCCACCAGCGCGATCAGCTTCAGCTTGGGCAACCGCTCCAGCAAAGCGCGCGAGAACGCGATTCGCTCCCGTATCGAGACCACGACGTCGGCCTCACCGAGGCGCTCGACCAGTTGATCGAGATCGCGTGCCGGCTCGCGATGGCGGGTGATTTGGTGGTGCCGAATCAGATCGTAGCAATCGAGATGATCGACGAGGTTCTGATAATCGTCCGGGATCACGATCTTCATGGGATATTCGAAAGCCGCTCCTTGGCCGCGGTTTTCTCGCACCCGCCTCGAAGCGGATACCGCCTGCGCGTTTGTAAGTCTATGCCGCGGCTCACACGTGCCGGCGTGGCGCCTGCAGCGGCAGCCGGACGAACAAGGTCGGACCGCTCGGCTGCGCGCCCTCGATGGTGAGCAGCCGCAGCTTTGTGACGACACCGCCCGGCGCCGAGAAGCCGCCGACCTTGCCGCCGGCGGCCAGCACGCGATGACAGGGTACGATGATCGGAATCGGATTTTGTCCCAGCGCCTGACCGACGTCGCGCGCCAGATTTTTATCGCCCAGCCGCTCGGCGATCTCGCCGTATGACAGCGTCGCGCCCGGCGGGATGGTGCGGGCGATGGCGTAGACGCGGCGGTTGAAGTCGGCCACGCCGTCGGTGTCGATCGTCACATGGGTCAGATCGCGCGGCTCGCCGCCGAGCAGCGCGACGATGTCGGCGATGGCGCGCTGCAGCCCGCCGGACGGCACGGTTTCGCGCGCCGCGGCAAAGCGTCGGAGAATCCGATTGCGGGTCGCTTGTTCGTTGCGCTCAGGCAACTGCACGCCGGCGACGCCGCGCTCGCTCCAGACGATGCCGCAGTGGCCGATCGCCGTTTCGAACAATGCAAAACCAAGATTTTTCATAACAAGATCTTTCGTAACAAGCTCGCTCATGATGGAAACAATATAGGGTGCGATGCCATCGCGGCCACCCGTTTTGTGCTCACGTGCGCCGCCAAAACGGAACTCAAGCCTGCGCCGCGTCCTGGCCGGTCTTCTTGGTCATATGCGGCTGCCGCACGGTTACACAGCGGGATTGCGCGCGGTCAAAATGCCGTCACCCAGCTCAAGGACGCCACGTTCCGTCTTGTGGCGGCTATCGGGGGGATAATCGAAAACGATTTGCCAACCGGCGTCGGAAAAAAGCGCGCGAAGCGCCGCATGGATATCGCGACCGTGCGTTCCAACATGAACCCGCCGCACCTTCCGGTTCACAATATCGAAAGCTGGCGCAATGACGTCCAATTCCGACCGCTGAATATCCACTTCGAGCAAGTCGATGCGCTCGAAAGGCGACAGCACGTCCCGCAGCGTCAATGCCGAGACGAATTTAAGCTCACCCGTGTAACCCAGCCCGAGCTCCTGCGAAACTCCCGTGGAATTATAGAGGAAAATGTTGCGCAGGATTTGTTCGCTTTGACCGGACTGTTGAAATAAATCGACATAGACCTGTCGTGATGCCGCGGCGTTGACGCCGATGGCCGAAGTGACCCCGGTGCCGGGAGCTCCTATGGGAAACAGAATTGGTTCGTTGTCCGCACCAAGCGCCGCCTGGATGATCGAGTGCTCGTCCGGGTTGATGCCGTTGTCCACCATGTGCTTGCGGGTCCATTGGCAATTTACCGGCACCGGCTCGACGGCAACGAGATGGGCCGGCATCGGATTGACGGCCTGCAGCGTCTTCCACGCACCGACGAGCTGGAAGCCGTAGGCGGCGCCGAGGCTGACCGCCACATACCGATCGCTGGCATCGAGCGCGGAATAGAACCAATCGGCAATCTCGAAATAGGTTTCACCAAAGGTTGCCAAGGTCGGCCGTTCGGGCGTGACATAGCCGCCGCCCGGCGTGAACGGCACGGCCTTGGTCCAGAGGAAATTTTCGTCCGTGAGAATGCCAAGGAAGTCCGTCATATAGCCATCAGGAACATATCCCGACCATGGCGTAACCTTGCCGAGCATCGCATCAATCTCGACAAAGCGGTCGTCCGCCATCGGCTGCTCGGAACGGATTTTTTCGCCGAAATCGAACGCCGTTGTCTGGCTCGAACCGACCATTGGGCGATCGCCGGCGCCGCGCTCTTCAACGTGATGCAAGACAGGATTGCGGACGAGGGTATAGCCCATCGCGCGAGTAGCGCGATGAACAGTCCGTTTAAGCAACTTCAGCATTGTCGTGTGTTACCTCCGAGTGCGCCGGAACATACCCCCGATCGCGCTGACGGACGCGGCTTGGCCTGCTTGAAAAGCAGGCTTCGCCGCCTGGGTGGTGACGCGCAAAAGCAGCGGCGAGAAGGCGGAAGTCATTTCGATCATCACGCGACCCCGTCTTTCCTTAATCGATCGCCTTCCATCGCGATCCGTAACGGTTTGGGAATTCGCTGCGCTTTCCCCCCGGCGACACAGGCCACGCGCACACTTGCTCGAACGAGCACCTCGTCCCCGCGCACAACACGCTGGCCCAGCGTGATCGACGCGCCCTTTACCTCATCGGGCTCGGTGATAACCTCGAGCACGTCATCCATGCGCGCCGGTTTGAGAAACTCGACGTTCATCGCGCGCACGACGAATGCAAATCCCGGCACTTCGCTCTCGGTCTCCTCAAACAGCGCGCGGTGGTCGGCGCCTAACAGACGCAGGTGATTGGTCCGTCCGCGCTCCATGAAGCGCAAATAGCTTGCGTGGTATACGACACCGGTAAAATCTGTGTCCTCGTAATAGACGCGCACCGTGAGCACGTGGCGGCCGTCGCGGATTTCGCCGTCGAGGGGGATGCGCTGCGGATCGGTCATCGGTGGAATTCTTCTTCGACATCCATACGGCCGTCGATCACGCGAACTACGGTAATCTGACTGGACTTGACCGTGTAAAAAATGAGGTGGAGTCCTACCACGAGGCAACGGAGCCCGGGAGCAAGGCTCGAACGTTCCCGGCCAATAAACGGAAATCGAGCCAAGTTCGCGAAATTCGTATCGACTCTCTGAATAAAGTCATTCGCCGCATTCGGACTGCGTTCTTCGAGGTACCGATAGATGCGAAACAGGTCCAACTTAGCTCGGTCGGAAAGAAGAACGATCATTCCGCTACTATTTGAGCTTCGTCGTCTGCGCCTGGCGCAAGAATTCCGCAAAATTCCATTCCGACACGCGCCCGGCAACAACGTCCTCCAGGCCGTCGGCGATTTGCTCCTTCAGTGCGCGAAATTTCTCCGCTTGCTCAAGCAGATAGGCGACGGCCGGCTCGCGCATCTCCTCGGGTAGAAGATCGAGCGCTTCGGCTGCTTTCTCAGTCGTCGTTTTCATCTTTGCACCTTATCACCCCACCGCCTGCGAGCCAACGCCGGCACCTATCTCCACGGCACCCGCTCCGCCATGGCATGCTCCCAATTTTGGCCGTCAAACTGCTTGACGTCGAGCGCCGCGATATCGACGCCGTCGAGGCAGCGCACGTTGACGTCGATCTTGTCGGGATCGGAGCGCGGCACGTAGAACGGATGGATGCCGCAGGTGGCGCAGAACGTGTGCCGCGCCGCGCCGGTATTGAACCGATAGGTCGTCAGCGCATCCTTGCCGCTGAGCAGCTCGAAATTTTCCGGCGGCACGATGAGATGCAGAAAGCCCTTCTTGGCGCACATCGAGCAATTGCAATAGGTGACGCGCGACAGATCCGCGTTGACGCGGAACCTCACCCGCCCGCAATGGCAGCCGCCTTCGTAGATTTGCACCATGTCTGCTCCGAACTGAGCCGTGCTGTCCGACTAAGCGTGATAACATAGGTTACTTCAGCTTACCGCCCTGTGCGACCGCCATGGACCATGTTTGGACCTGCCGCTGCTGTAGCAAGGAGTTCAATACCTTGCCGCTCAGTTTTGCGCCAATCGCGCCCGATCCTTGGTTTGCTATTCCCGAGCTGGAACGCGATCGGCGCGCTGTCCTCGGCAGCGACCAATGCATCATTGACGACAAACAGTTCTTTATTCGTGGCTGCTTGGAAATACCCATTCTCGACTGCAAAGATCCTTTTGTCTGGAGCGTGTGGGTGTCGCTATCGGAAGCGAGCTTTGCCCGCATCGGGGAATTATGGGAAACCGAAATAAGGGACAATGAACCGCCCTTCTTCGGTTGGCTCTGTAACGAGCTTTCCGTTTATCCGTCAACTTCCGCTTTGAAGACCAAGGTTCATCTCCGCAACAAAGGCGTACGTCCCTTCGTCGACCTTGAACCGACCGACCACCCGCTTGCCGTTGAACAACGCAAAGGTATCCGGCTTCAGCGCGTCGAGGAGCTTGCTTCGGTGCTTCTGCAGCACCAGTAACTTTTTCCGGCGTTATTGCTCATCGCCGTTAAACAACCCGAACTGCGCCGGATCGCGCGCCGGCTCCGGCAAACCGAGATGACGAAAACCGTGGCCGGTGACGAGGCGGCCGCGCGGCGTGCGTTGCAAAAATCCGCACTGGATCAGATAGGGCTCGATGATGTCCTCGATGGCGTCGCGCGGCTCCGACAAAGCGGCGGCGAGCGTCTCGACGCCGACCGGGCCGCCGGCGTAGTTCACCACGATCGTGGTCAGGTAGCGCCGGTCCATGGCGTCCAGTCCGGCGGCATCCACTTCGAGCGCGGCGAGCGCCTTGTCGGCCGTGGCGCGATCGATGGCGGTGGCACCGGCGACGGAAGCGAAATCGCGCACGCGCCGCAACAGCCGTCCGGCGATGCGCGGGGTGCCGCGGGCGCGGCGCGCGATCTCGTTGGAGCCGTCGGCGGTGACGCCGATGCCGAGCACGCGGGCGCCGCGATTGACGATGAGTTCAAGCTCCGCCTCGGAATAAAAATTTAGCCGCACCGGAATGCCGAAGCGGTCGCGCAGCGGATTGGTGAGGAGCCCGGCGCGGGTGGTGGCGCCGATCAGGGTGAATTTTGCCAGATCGATCTTCACCGAGCGCGCCGCGGGTCCTTCGCCGATGATGAGGTCGAGCTGAAAATCCTCCATGGCCGGATAAAGGATTTCCTCGACCGCCGGATTGAGCCGGTGAATCTCGTCGATGAAGAGCACATCGCGCTCTTCCAGATTGGTGAGCAGCGCCGCGAGATCGCCAGCCTTGGCGATCACCGGCCCCGAAGTGGCGCGGAAATTGACGCCGAGCTCGCGCGCGAGAATCTGCGCCAGCGTGGTCTTGCCGAGCCCGGGCGGGCCGACGAACAGCACGTGGTCGAGTGCTTCCTTGCGCCCGCGCGCGGCGGCGATGAAGACGCCGAGGTTCTTGCGCGCCTGCTCCTGGCCGATGAACTCGGCGAGCCGCTGCGGCCGCAGCGAGCTTTCGGCGGCGTCTTCCTCGCGCCGCTCGGGCGCCACCAATTTGCGTTCCGGGCTCAAGCTCACCGTTCCGGCCCCCGGCTGTATTTGTTCGGCAACAATTCGCCGATCGGCACCACCGCCGGCGTGCGCCCGTTCGGCACGATGACGCGCGCTTTGCGATCATAGTCGAAAATCAACTCGCGGCACGCCCCGCACGGCGACACCACGGCGATGGTCTGATCCTTGTCGCCAGGCGCCGGATGCCGCACCGCGACGATCGTCTCGATACCGTCGTCGCCGAGATCGACGAAGGCGCGGCCGAGCGCCACCGCCTCGGCGCAGACCGCCATGCGGCCGAGATAAGCATCGAGATTGACGCCGGTGAAGATTTTTCCCGAGCGCGTGCGCAGCGCCGCGCCGACTTCCTGCCAGTCGTCGCGGTAGCGCAGCTTGATCGCCGCGGTGGCGGCCGCGATCAATTCCTTGTCGGCTTTGCCCAGTTTCGCCGGCCGTTTCACTTCGCCAGTTCCTTCAAGCCGAGCCGGATCAGGGTGCGCACCTCGGCGCCCTCGCCGGCGCTGCGCGCGGCGGCGGCGATGGCGGCCACGGCCTGCGGCTGGCCATAGCCGAGATTGACCAGCGCCGACACCGCGTCGGCAAACGGCGCCGGCGCGCGCTTCTCGTCGAGCGCGCCGGAAAGCCGCACCAGCGCCGGATCGATCTGCGTATAGGCCGGCGCCTTGTCCTTCAGTTCGGTGACGATGCGCTCGGCGACTTTTGGGCCGACGCCCGGCGTGCGCGCCACCATGGCCTTGTCGCGGAGCGCGATGGCCGAAGCAAGATCGGCGGGCTTGAGCGTGCCGAGCACCGCGAGCGCCACCTTGGTGCCGACGCCTTGCACGGTCTGCAACAGCTTGAACCATTCGCGCTCGAGGTCGGACGTGAAACCGAACAGGCGGATCTGGTCCTCGCGCACATGAGTCTCGATCGACAAAGTCACCGCCTCGCCGGCGCGCGGCAATTCCTGCAAGGTCCGCACCGAGCAATGCACCAGATAGCCGACGCCGTTGACGTCGAGGATGACGGCGTCCTCCCCGTAGCTATCGATGATGCCTTTGAGCTTGCCAATCATTATTTACCTCTCCCGCTTGCGGGGGAGGAAGGCGAGCGAAGCTCGCCAGGCGGGGGCAAGGCCTGGACGAATGCGCGAGCGTTTCCGCCACTGGCCCCCTCCCTACCCTCCCCCGCAAGCGGGGGAGGGAAAATGTGAAGCTCGTCCGTCATCGTGCCGCAACCTTTGGCGCCGCCGCCACCTTGAGCACCACGCTCCGCCGGTGATGTGCATGCGTCACCGCGATGGCGAGCGCGTCGGCGGCGTCGTGCGAGGCCGGGTCGGCCTTGGGCAGCAGCACGCCGATCATCATGCGCACCTGCACCTTGTCGCCGTGGCCGGCGCCGACAATGCTTTTCTTCACCACGTTCGGCGCATATTCGGCGACCGGCACGCCAGCCCTCGCCGGCACCACCATGGCAATGCCGCGGGCCTGGCCGAGTTTCAGCGTCGCCTGCGCATCCTTGTTGACGAAGGTCGCCTCGACCGCGGCCTCGTCGGGGCGGAATTCGTCGAGGATGCGCATGAGCCCGTCGTGGATGGCAAGGAGCCGCATCGCCATGGTGTCCCGGTCGTTGCTAGTCACTGAGCCGCAGCCGATGAAGCCGAGCCTGTTGCCGGCAATCTCGACGACACCCCAACCGGTGCGGCGGAGCCCGGGATCGATGCCGAGAATGCGAATCGGGCGCGTCATCTGGCTTCCGTGATAGCGCCGGGGCCGGCCTGCGCCTAGCGCGAGGCAGTATTCGCCGCCAACACGGCGTGTCATAGGCATAAAAGCGCCAAATCCACAGCGTCCCGCGCGCCCGGAGCAAAGAGCCATCCCGCCGTGAGCATCCCGGAATATGCGCTGTTTGCCGCCGCGGTCGCCGATCACCGCTTCTGGATCGCGCTTGCCATCGCGGTGCTGGCCGGCCTGGTGCGCGGCTTTTCCGGTTTTGGCTCGGCGCAGATCTACATTCCGCTGATCGCGGCGGTATATAGCCCCCACGTCGCCGCGGTGACGCTGCTGATCATCGACACGCTCGGCGCCGCGCCGTTCGCGGTGCGGGCGTTTGCCTATTGCACCTGGCCGGAAGTCCTGCCGATGTACATCGCCGCCGCCATCGCGGTTCCGATCGGCACGTGGGCGTTGCTGGTGATCGACCCGATCGTGCTGCGCTGGTTCATCGCCTTCCTTGTGCTGTCGCTGGTCGGCGTTTTGATATCGGGCTGGCGCTATCACGGCCGGCCGAAATTGCCGATTACCGCCGCCGTCGGCTTCTTCTCCGGATTCGGCTCCGGCGCGGTGCAGATCGCGGGGCCGCCGGTGCTGATCTACTGGTTGGGCACGACCAACAACGTCATCACGGTGCGCGCCAATTTTCTGGTCTATTTCCTGCTGCTCGGCCTGACCTCCTGCGCGGTCTATTTCTGGCAAGGCCTGTTCACGCCGGAATTGCTGGCGCTGGCTTTGCTTTTGGCAATTCCATTTTTTCTCGCCACCGCCATCGGCGCCAAATATTTCCACGGCGCGTCGGATCAGCTTTACCGCCGCATCGCCTATGCCATCATCGCGGCAGCCGCCCTGGTCAGCCTGCCGCTGTTCGATGCTTTGCTGCGCTAGCGGCGCGCATTCATGAAATCGGCCGAGCGTTCCGATCGACGCCGCCATCAAAATTTATAGTTTCCGCCTACGCGGACAATATTGCCTTTGAAAGCTGCCACCGATGCCGTGGCAATGGATTGGAGCGCCGGCCCTGGAAATCCGCCTGTCACTATGTTCGAAATGGGTGCCGGCCCGCTGTAATTGAAGTTGCCAAGGTCGTAATACAAATACTCCGCTTTGATGGTTATGTGCGGAGCGACCATCCATTCAACTCCGCCACCCGCGGTCCAACCGGTCAACGATCCTGTCGCCGTCACGGATTGAGTACCAGGAGCGCAGAAGCCGCATGCCCCGACGGGACTAAGCGTGAGCGACGTGGTCGAGGTCACCTGCCCATAGGCGAGGCCGCCGGTCGCATACAGAAGAACGGGGGGCGTCGGCGTGACTCCGAGGCGACCTCGCACCGTTCCAAAGGATTTCAAATTCTGCTGTGCCAGCCCTGATCCGGTGAATCCATCGCCAGCCGGCAATCCGGCAATTTGCGCCGTCGCGGATTGGCCGTTGCTTCCAGCAATGTGCGCCGCCGAATAGTCGGCCTCCACGCCGAACACGGCGAGACCCGTTTGGAAGTTGAAACCCTCTTCTATGCCGCCCAAGAGGCCGTGCGGCCTGGTCGGGTAAAGGGAAGGCGTCGCGGCAGCGGCAGCAGGGCCGCATGCAGCGGGGCAGCCAAATCCTCCTGCTGAAAACGAGGTGACGGGGTTGCTCACTCGGTCATCCCCCCATCCACCGCCAATGGTGCCTCCGATGTAGAAGCCGGTCCACGTTGGCGCCGGTTCAACAGTCACGGAGGGCACATTGAGCGGCAAGTCAGCCGCGCCAGCGACACTGAAGGCTGAAGCGAAAAGCAGCGCTGAAACCGTTAATCCACCGGCGACTTTGCCGTTCATGATCGCGCCCCTGCCGAGCGTGCACTCCAGGTTGCGATTTTCGCAGCCTACCCGCCCGGGCACGACTCCGGATTTGACCTCGCAAATGTTTTTCCACGAGCAGTTGCCGACGGAACACAGTCAACGTGACGACATATCCAGAGCGTCGCGGTATCACTGCCGAATCCGCCTGACCGCGGAACAACGATGTCCGTTCATGAACCGAAGCGGCCACGCGGAACCGGACGAGTCACAGGGGGCGATTTTCTGACTTCACCGTGGCGTCCTGGCAACACCCCGGACAACCCTAGCATGTTAGATTGAGCCTCAACTAGTTTCAGGAGGCCATTCATGAGGAAGATGGCGCTCGGTATTGCCGCCGTGGCAACGCTGTTTGGCACTCCTGCACTAGCTGCGGATATGGCGCTCAAAACGCCGTCGGCCGCTGCCTACGACTGGACCGGCTGCTATATCGGCGCCAACGCAGGATGGATCGGAAGCCGGGACCACTACACACTCGCGCCGTCAGGCAACTATCTCAATCCCCCCGCCATTGACGCGCCGCCGAATTTTTTTGGAACCGGCGATTTCGCTTCCAACATCGCCGCCTTGTCAAATTCATACACCCGCGACGGGTCGGGCGCCCTGATCGGCGAGCAGGCCGGCTGCAACAAGCAAGCAGGCCAGTACGTGTTCGGCGCCGAATTCGATGCGCAATGGACCAGCCTCAAAAGCTCCGTGAACACAAGCTATGCCGCCTTCCCCGATACCGGTAACCCCGTCTTCATAAACAGCCCACACACCGAACAGGCATCGAGCCGCCTGGAAGGCCTGCTGACCTTCCGTGGCCGCGCCGGCTATGCGTGGGATCGCTTGTTTCTTTACGTTACGGGTGGCTTGGCAGTCGGTGAAATCAAGTCGCAGACCAACGTTACATTCGCCACCACCGGAGTGCTCACCGCGACTTATGACGGCGCAGTTCATGTCAGTTCGACAACAACGGACAGAGCCGGATGGGTCGTGGGTGGCGGCGCAGAATATGCTTTCGCGCCGCACTGGTCGGTCAAAGCTGAATTGGCGTACATCGATTTTGGCACGATATCGTCCAATTCGCCGCTCATCGCGGCGACCGCACCTTTCGCGGTCGGTGCAGGCTACTATTGGAGCACGAAAATCCGCGAGCGCGATGACGTGGCGCGAATCGGCGTGAACTACAAGCTCAATTAAGGCCGGCGCCAATAACCTGGCGTGGATCGATCTTCGCCTTGAGAGCAGGCGACGGCAGGACAACTTCGTTCACCAGACCGAGGCGCCGGAACAGACAGAGCGTCAGCCAAGCCACATCGATTTCCCACCGTCGGTGGCCCTGTCGCGCCGAACGCGGATCGGCATGATGATTGTTGTGCCATTCGCCGCCGACAATAAGCGACACGAAAATGTTGTTGCGGCTGCGGTCAGGCGTCTCGTAATTGCGGTAACCCCAAAGATGCGATGCCGAGTTGACCGACCACGTCAAATGCCAGACCACGACCGTACGCAAGGCCGCGCCCCAGACCAAAAGACTGAGGCCGAATTGTACCGCAGCAGCCGCGCTCGAGCCTGACAAATACGCCGCAGCAAATCCGGCGACAAAATAGGCGATCCACGACAATAGGCCGATCTTGATCCAATTATTGCGCGTCTCGAGCCACGCGTAGAACGGGTCGCGCATAAGGTCCTTGGCGTACCGCTCCAACAGCGGCCGGCGCGTCAGATTTTCTTTCTTGACCAGAAGCCAGCCCATGTGCCCCCAGAAGAAACTTTTGAGCGGGCTGTGGGGGTCGTTCTCATCGTCGGTATGGTGATGGTGCCGGCGATGGACCGCGGCCCAATGCGCCGGCGAGTACTGCAAGCAAGATGCGCCGATGACCGCAAGCGTGCATTCGAACCAGCGCGGACACGAGAAAGCGCGATGCGATACCAGCCGATGATAAGTCAGATTGATGCCGATCACGCCAAAGACAAAATTTCCCACAAATAAAAGAATGACGCCGGTCCAACTAAAGAACCACGGCAAGAGCGCCAATGCCGCAATCAAATGGCAGAAAAGAAACCCGAAGGTTTCCAAATATTTTATTCTGACGACCTTATCCGGTTCCGCCAGGGAAACACTGCTCATAACTGCATCTTTCTGCAGTCGTGAGACCGCCGTCGCGTCGTCCGCAACTGGATAAAATCGCCCCCAACAGCAACCGGGGTATCATGGCCGCGAAATTGTGTCCAGGCATCCGTCAGCGCGACGAACCGGAACCGCTCGATGTTCAGGCGCTCATCTTGGCGACCAGTGCGTCGGACACTTCGAAATTGGCATAAACGTTCTGCACGTCGTCGTGCTCGTTGAGCGAATCGATGAGTTTTATGACCTTCTCGCCCTGCTCGTCGTCGACCGCCACCGTATTCTGCGGCCGCCACACCAGAGCGGATTTGCGCGGCTCACCGAATTTGGCTTCGAGCGCCTTGTTGACGGAGCCGAATTTGTCCGGCGACGCGTAAATCTCATGGCCGCTTTCGCTCGACACCACGTCGTCGGCGCCGGCTTCCAGCGCCGCCTCGAACATGGCTTCGCCGCTCGCCACCTTGGCGTCGTATTCGATGACGCCGACATGATCGAACATGAACGAGACCGCGCCGGTCTCGGCCAAGTTGCCGCCGCTCTTGGTGAAGGTGGCGCGCACTTCGCCCGCGGTGCGGTTGCGGTTGTCGGTCAGCACTTCGACGATCACCGCGACGCCGCCCGGCCCATAGCCTTCGTAGCGGATCTCCTCGTAGTTTTCGGCGTCGCCGCCCAAGGCCTTCTTGATGGCGCGCTCGATGGTGTCCTTGGTCATGTTCTCGGCGCGCGCGGCGATGACGGCGGCGCGCAGCCGCGGGTTCATGGCCGGGTCGGGCGTGCCGAGTTTTGCCGAGACGGTGATTTCGCGGGCGAGCTTGCCGAACAATTTCGACTTCGCCGCATCCTGCCGCCCCTTGCGGTGCATGATGTTCTTGAACTGCGAATGGCCGGCCATCGTTCATTCCTTACGTCTATCGCGACACCTGATATTTCGGCCGCTATGGGAGCGCAATACCGGCGGCATCGGGCACGCCCGCGGCCGCATAGGCCGAGCCGATAGCCCGCACGCGGTCGGCGTGATTAAGGTCGGCGGCGTTGAGCTGATAATAGACCGTTGCTTCCCCGGTGCCGCGGCCGCGGAAATGCTGATTGAGAAAGCCAAAGACCTGACGGTCGGCGGTGCCGTGGGTCGGGTCGGTCGGCAATGGCCGGGTCCACCACGGGATGGCCTGGTGGCATTCGAGCTTGTCGAACATCAGGCAGTTCGGATCGACCCAGCCGCCGAATTGTTGCGCGAACACGCCGCGCCCGGGGCCGACCGATTCCCACTGATCGACGCAGATGGTGCGCCGCGTATCCGGATGCACGAACCAGCGCAGCGCAAAAGCCCAGTGATGATCTTTGATCGCGGCCAGCATCGTGCGCAAATGATTGTCGGCCCACCAATTGTCGTCGTCGAGATAGGCGACGTAGCGGCTGTTCGCCAGATACGTCAAAACACAGCGCAGCACACCGCCGTCAGCGGCCGGGTGCAGGCCGCCGTGCCGCACCGACGTCGAATAGCCGGGATCGATGACATTGACGCAGCAATGGGCCGGACGCTCGGCGCAGATCGCTTCGATCAGGGCAACGTCGCCGTCCGGCCGGTCGATGCCGATCAAAATCTGGATGCGGCGCGCCGGCGCCTGCCTGAACACCGACTGCAGCGCTTCCTTCATCGTCGGGCGGATGATGGTCGGCATGATCACGGCAACGTCGGCCGGCCGTTGCAGATCGAAATCCGCATCCGCGTAGGTTTTGAAACAGGACGGCGTCATGACTTTAGGAGATAGAGCGGACCGCGCCAAAAACTCAAGACCAGAAAGCGGGACTGGCTTGTTCCAGGCAGCCGCCGAGCCGCACCGCGCCGACCCGCATCGCCAGCCCGGTGGCCGGATCGGTCTCGACGGCAACACCGCACAATGTCGCCGCGCCGGTCGCCGGCTCGAACCGCGCCGACGAAATGCGCTGCAGGAAACGCTGCATCGGCTCGTCCTTGCCCATGCCGATCACGGAATCATAGTCGCCGGTCATGCCGACGTCGCTCATGAACGCCGTGCCGCCGGGCAGCACGCGCAGATCGGCGGTCGGCGTGTGGGTGTGGGTGCCGACAACGAGGCTTGCGCGGCCGTCGCAGAAATGGCCGAACGCCTGCTTCTCGCTGGTCGCCTCGCCGTGGAAATCGAGAACGATGGCGTCGGCGGCTTGGCCCAGCGGGCACGCCATGAGCTCGCGGTCGACGGCGGCGAACGGATCGTCGAGCGGGTCCATAAAGATACGGCCCATGGCATTGACCACCAGCACGCGCGCACCGTTCTTGGCCTCGATCATCGCCGCGCCGCGGCCCGGCGTGCCGGCCGGATAATTGATCGGGCGGATCAGTTTCGGCGCCCGCTCGATAAAAACCAGCGCCTCCTTCTGATCCCAAGCATGATTGCCGAGCGTGATCGCATCGGCGCCGGCCTCGATCAGCTCGCGATAGATCGCCTCCGTGATGCCAAACCCGCCGGCCGCGTTCTCGCCATTGACCACGACCAGATCGAGCTTCCATTTCTCGACCAAGCCGGGCAAGCGCTCAATGACGACAGTGCGCCCGCTGCGGCCGACGATATCGCCGACGAAGAGAATGCGCATGTCTATTCTCTCCCCCGCTTGCGGGGGAGGATCAGGGAGGAGGTAAGTCTTTTCCGATTCATGCTCACAGCTTACCGCAAATCGATCACCTCGCGCTCGGTTAGCACGAGATCGAGGCGCTCGTCGCGCGGTGTCGTCGGAATTTTGGGAACCTCCTGCGCGGCAAAGGCAATGCCGACGGCGGTGACCGGCTTCAACGCCCGCAGCCGATGGATGGTCATATCGTAATACCCGGCGCCATAGCCGAGCCGGTGCCCGGCACGGTCGAACGCCAACAACGGCACCAGCAGAATATCGGGCTCCACTTCCGGCGCATCGGGCTTCGGCTCCCGAATCCCCCACTGCCCGCGATCAAGCGGCGCGCCAAATTCCCAAGCCCGCATGATCAACGGCTTACCGCGCCCGGCGATGGCGGGCAGCGCCAGCCGCGCGCCGGCTTCAGCGAGCTTCTGCATGAGCGGCAGCGGATTGATCTCGCTCTTGAGCGGCATGAAGCCGGAGATGATTGTGCCTGGCTTTATTGCAAGTGAAAATTTTCGCGCTGCAATCGTTTCAGCAGCGGCCATACGCGCATCCGCCGGCAGTGCATCGCGACGTGCTTGCGCAGCGACGCGCAGTTCTGCCTTCTCATTTGAAATGGTTTCCACGCCCGCGATCCGTCATCCTGAGGTGCCCGCGCGCAGCGCGGGCCTCGAAGGATGCCGGCCGAGGCGCTCGGGCCGTCGCCCCGACGAAATCGGGTATACCCGATTTCGAATTTCAAGTGTCCAAGTCGGCAACAGCCGACTTGGTTGGCTCGCTTCGCTCGCACCTCAGGGTGACGGGAAAAGGGTAGTGCGCGCGTTGCAACAGTCAAAGAGTGCGGAGCCGCCTTGGCCGTAAGAGGCTGATCCCGGGAACCTACATAAGTAGGTGGGCGCCATATGACCGAACCCAGGAGCTCGGCCAGGGACAGCTCCCTGTGGGATCGTAAGGCCCCGGAAGTGTGCTCCTACGCACCGGGCAGCCCCGCTCCGTCAATGTAGTGCGTTACGCGGGTCAAAGCCATCTCGGCTATGCCGCGCGCTGCTCCTTCTCCCCGCTTGCGGGGAGAGGGTGGGATGAGGGGCGTTGACGGGCGCTCGGACGTGAGGCGCTCAGAATCGCGGAGAGGCCCCCTCACCCCGCCCTCTCCCCGCACGCGGGGAGAGGGAGATCGCGCGCGGAGAACCGTCATTGCGAGCGGCAGCGAAGCAATCCAGCCTGGGCGCCGAGGCTGGATTGCTTCGTCGCTGGCGCTCCTCGCAATGACGTCTGGCCTTGTGCGACGCCGTTGCTCTCGCGCGATTGCGGGGCCTCGATTGGCTCACTAATTTATTTCCTGGGGCACAGGAGGATGATCGATGCGCAAACCTTCGCCCCCGGTTCCGCCCACCTCGACCTCATGGCTGGATCGCCGCGCCTTTCTGATCGGAGCGGGCGTCGCCGGAATGGGGTGCGGCGCGGCGATCGACGTGGCCTATACGCAAATCGCCACGGCAGCGGACTATACGCTGCGCATTGCGCCGCTGAAGCTCGAGCTCGCTCCCGGCAAGATGATCCAGACCTTCGGTTACAACGGCACGGTTCCCGGTCCGGTGCTGCGTCTTCGCGAAGGCCGCCAAGTCAGCATCGACATCCATAACGACACCGACATCGACGACATCATTCATTGGCACGGGCTTTACGTGCCGGCGGCCGCCGATGGCGCGATGGAAGAGGGCTCGCCGATGGTAGGGCCTGGCGGCACCGCGCGTTATACGTTCGTGCCGAAGCCCACCGGCACGCGGTGGTACCACAGCCACGACGTTGCCGGAAAAGACCTGACGCGAAGCCTGTATTCGGGAATGTACGGATTTTTGATCGTCGAGCCGGCCGGCGATCCCGGCCGCTACGACAGGGAAGTTTTGCTTGCGGCCCATCACTGGGAAGGCGCGTGGGTCAGCATGCAGGATATCCGCAAAGGGCCGCCGCCCGACAACGGCCTCGAGGTGCTCTACGCGTCGGCGTCCTTCAACGACAAGATGCTCGGCCATGGCGAACCGGTCCGCGTCCGGCAGGGCGAGCGCGTGCTGTTTCGACTGCTCAATGCCAGCCCGACCGAGAACATCACGCTGGCGCTGCCGGGCCATCGCTTCAACGTGATCGCGCTCGACGGAAATCCGGTGCCCTCGCAGCAAAACGTCGACACGCTGTTTCTGGCGCCTGCCGAACGTGCCGACGTGATCGTGGAGATGAACCGGCCGGGCATTTGGATATTTGGCGGCGTCAAGGACGACGACCGCAAGATGGGGTTGGGCGTCGTCGTCGAATATGCGGGCGAGCACGGCGAGCCGCAATGGTCGGCGCCGCCGAATTCGCCATGGGATTACACCGTCTTCGGCGACAATCGGCCGGTGCCGTCACCGGACGAGCGTCTCGAACTGGTCTTCGAAAAAGTGCCGGGGGGCCATGGCGGCTATAACCGCTGGACCATCAACGGCAAGTCCTGGCCGGCCACCAATCCGCTATTCACCACGGCGGTCGGCAAGCGCTATCGCCTGGCGCTGAATAACAAAAGCGGCGACAACCACCCCGTCCACCTGCACCGTCACACCTTCGAGATCACCAAAGTGGGCGACAAGGCGACCGCCGGCGTGATGAAAGATACCGTCAACATGACGCGCTACAGCACCGTCGAGATCGATTTCGTCGCCGACGATCCCGGCCCCGCGTTGCTGCATTGTCATCACCAGGATCACCAGGACGAAGGTTTTATGGGGCTGGTGACCTATATGTGATTGTCGTCAGGCGAGGTGACTGGCGGCACGACCCATGACGATCACCCCAGCGCGACGCCGTTGCCGCCGCCGGACTGGTTGAGCTTCTTGGTGATGATCTCGATGCGCTCGGCGGCGGCGGTGAGCGCTGCGGCGACCGCGCCCTGCACGGTCTTGGCCTGATCGGCGGCGGCGGCGCGGGCGTCGGCCGAGGCTGCGACTTCGTCTTCGAGCCGTTTGATGCGTTGCGCGTTCTCCGACAGCACGTCGGCTATCGTGAGCGCCGCCATCACAGTGAGCCTGGTGTCGCCGATCTCGCCGAATTTTGTGCGCAAGCCTTCGATGCGGGTATCGAGATCGCGGGCGAGCTCCATGAGATGGCCTTCCTGGCCGTCCTCGCAGGCCATGCGGAACTGCCGCCCGTTGATGGTGACGCTGACCTGCGACATTGCCCTTCCCCCCAACGCAAAGCCGGTTCAACCCGCGGCCCAAAGCCGCGTTCAGCCGCCGGTCTCCAACACGCCGCGAATCGTATCGATGGCCTGATCGATGCGCTGCGCCACTTCGCGATTGGCGGTCTCGAGCGCGCGGGTGCGGGCCGCGGCCTGGTCGAGCTCGCCGGCGAGGCGTGAGCGGTCGGTGTCGAGTGCGTGGACCTGATTGGCCAACGCCTCCACGCCGCGGTCGGCCTCGCGCCGGCGCTCCGCCGCCTCATCCAGCGCCTCGAGCGCCAGCGTCAGACGGCGGCTTGCAGCCTCGATCGAATCGGTCTCGCTCATGCGCTTACCCAGCTGTCGCACAGAGCGCGAAAATTGTGTGCAGGCAACGATTTACGAACGGAAGCTTACGTCGTATCGAGCTGGAACGTCAACGCCTAACGCGCGCTGCGCATTCATGCCTGTGCATGACGATGCCGGGCCCGGAACCCGCAATTGACTCAAGCGGTCCCCATGTTATCTGTGCCCAGCCTTTCAAATCACCGCGGCCTTTCGCTCCCGTGCCGCGCTTGGCCAGTCCCATGACGATGCCGGAACGTTCGCTTGCGGCGGGCACCGCTGAGCCTTCACGCATTACCTCAAGCGGCTTGCCCTCAAGCGGCTTGAGCCCGAGTGCGCGCGCCGACCACGACCGCATGGCCAACGCCATCCGCGCGCTGGCGATGGATGCGGTGGAGAAGGCAAAATCCGGCCATCCCGGCCTGCCCATGGGCGCGGCCGATATCGCGACCGTCCTGTTCACCCGCTTCCTCAAATTCGACCCGGCCGACCCGGCCTGGCCCGACCGCGACCGCTTCGTGCTCTCGGCCGGCCACGGCTCGATGCTGCTCTATGCGCTGCTTTATCTCCTCGGCTATGAGGCGATGACCATCGACGAGATCAAGCGCTTCCGCCAGCTCGGCTCGCTCACGCCGGGCCATCCGGAGCACGGCCACACGCCCGGCGTCGAAACCACCACCGGCCCGCTCGGCCAGGGCCTCGCCAATGCGGTCGGCATGGCGCTCGCGGAGCGGCACCTCGCCGCCGCGTTCGGCAGCGAGTTCGTCGATCACAACACTTACGTGCTCTGCTCCGACGGCGATTTGATGGAAGGCATCAGCCAGGAAGCCATCGCGCTTGCCGGGCACCTCGAGCTCAACAAGCTGATCGTGCTGTACGACGACAACGGCATTTCCATCGACGGGCCGACGTCGCTCTCCGACAATGTCGATCAGGTGAAACGCTTCGAGTCCGCCGGCTGGGCGGCGACCTTGATCGACGGCCACGATCCGGTGGCGATCACGGCGGCGATCGAAGCGGCGAAAAAATCCGCACGGCCGTCGCTGATCGCCTGCCGCACCACCATCGCCTTCGGCGCGCCGACCAAGGCCGGCACGGCGTCCTCCCACGGCTCGCCACTCGGCGCCGAAGAGATCAAGGGCGCGCGCGAAAAACTCGGCTGGACGTCGCCGCCGTTCGAAATTCCGGCGGCGATCCTCGAAGCGTGGCGCTCAGCCGGCGCGCGCGGCAAGCCGGAGCGGCTGGCCTGGAAAGAGCGCCTCGCCTCGAGCGATCCGCTGCATCACGCCGAGTTCGAGCGCCGCCTGCGCGGCGAGCTGTCCGAGCTGTTTCCCGGCGCGGTGCGCGCGCTGAAGGAGAAGCTCAGCGCGTCGCCGAAGGAGATCGCAACGCGCGCGGCGTCCGAGTTGGCGCTCGACTCGCTCACCGCGGCGCTGCCAGAAATGATCGGCGGCTCGGCCGACCTCACCGGCTCCAACAATACCCGCGCCAAGGGAATGAAAGTGCTCGACGCGGCGGACTACGGCGGCCGCTTCATCCATTACGGCGTGCGCGAGCACGGCATGGCGTCGGCCATGAACGGCATGGCGCTGCACGGCGGCGTCATCCCCTATTCCGGCACGTTCTTGGTGTTCTCCGATTATTGCCGGCCGGCGATCCGCCTCGCCTCGCTGATGGGCCAGCGCGTCATCCATGTGATGACGCATGACTCCATCGGGCTCGGCGAAGACGGGCCGACCCATCAGCCGGTCGAGCATCTCGCCGCGTTGCGCGCCATCCCCATCCTCAAAGTTTTTCGGCCATGCGACGTGGTCGAGACGGTGGAGTGCTGGCAGCTGGCATTGGAGTCCAAAGACGGCCCCAGCGTGCTGGCATTGACGCGGCAAAACCTGCCGCAGCTGCGCCAAGGTTTTGATGAGCACAATCGCTGCGCGGCCGGCGCCTACGAGTTGATCGCGGCGGACGACGATGACGCCATGGTGTCGCTGTTCGCCACCGGCTCGGAAGTCGCCATCGCGGCCGAGGCAAAGAAACTCCTCGCCGCACGGAAAATTTCGGCGCGCGTGGTCTCGGTGCCGTGCTTCGAGCTTTTCCTTGCCGCGCCGGCGAGTAAGCGCGCCGCGGTCGTCGGCCAGGCCCGCGTCAACGTCGCGGTCGAAGCCGGCATCCGCCAGGGCTGGGACGCCATCATCGGCTCCGACGGCGTTTTCGTCGGCATGACCGGCTTCGGCGCCAGCGGGCCGTACAAGGAGCTTTACCAGCATTTCGGCATCACCGCCGAAAAGGTGGCGCAAGCGGCATTGAGCAAACTGAGTTGAACCCGCGGTGCATTGAATGCGGCGCTGGTTTCTCAGCTACCACTCGCCCGATCAGGCGCTGGCGGAACGGCTCAAAGCCGCCATCGAGCGCAAAGATTCCGCAACGCGCGTCTTCTTCGCGCCGACAAATTTGCGCGCCGGCGGCTCGTGGTCGGCGCAGCTCGCCCAGGAGATCGCCGACGCGAACGCTTTCATTCTTTTGGTCGGCGAAGCCGGCGTCGGGCAATGGCAGGTGCCCGAATACGACGAGGCGCTCGACCGCTGGGTGAAGTCGCCGGCCGACTTTCCGCTGATCATCTTGTTGCTCGAAGGCCAGTCGGTGCCCGGGCTGCCCTTCGTCCGCCGCCTGCACTTCGTCATCAGCGCCGATCCGGCGTCGGAGAAGGATGTCGCGCGGCTGTACGACGCGGCCGCCGGCGGCGGCACGCGCCCCGGCGAATTGTGGCGTTACACCCAGCCCTATCGCGGCCTCGAAGCGATGGAGGAAAAGGACAGCGATTATTTTTTCGGCCGCAAGACCGAGACCGTCGAGGTGCTCTCCGCGCTTGCCGGCGCGCCCGACCGGCTTCCGGTGCTGATCGGCAATTCCGGCGTCGGCAAATCTTCGCTGGCGAAGGCCGGCGTGCTCGCAGCCCTCAAGCGCCAGGCGTGGCCCGAGGATGCCCGCGCGCCCAATGCCTGGCCGCCGGTTTTCCAGGACAGCCGACAGTGGTGCTACCTGTCGCTCAAGCCCGGCACCGATCCGCTCAAGGCGCTGGTGGAGTCGTTCCTCGACACCTGGCAGTTCAGCGCCACCGACTTCGAGCGGACCAAGCAGCAGAACGGCTGGCTCGAACTGTTGCGCGACGGCAAGGCGACGCTGTCGGACCTGATCGAGGCCACCGAGCGCCGCCGCAAGGAGCTCGATCAGGCAAAGCCGCCGGGCTTTTTCCTCTACGTCGACCAGGGCGAGGAGCTTTACGCCCGCGCCGAGGACGATCAGCGCCGGCGCTTCTCCGCACTGATCGCGGGCGCGTTGGCGGATCCGCGCCTGCACACCATGATGAGCATGCGCTCCGATTTCCTCGGCCACCTGCAACGCGACGAGCCGTTATTCAAGGCGCGCCAGCACATCGACGTGCCGCCGCTGCGCGAAGCCGAGCTGCGCGAAGTCGTCAGCCGCCCGGCGCAGCTGCTGGCGGCGCGGTTCGAGACCGAGGGGCTGATCGACATCATCACCCGGCGCACCGCCGAGGATTCGATCAAGGACGTCGGCGCCTTGCCGCTCCTGTCCTATACGCTCGACGACATGTGGGCGCAGATGGTGCGCGCCGACGACGGCGTGCTGCGGCTGCCGGCGCAATCGTTCGAGCTCGGCGGCGTATTGGTCGACCGTGCCGACAAGTTTCTGGCGACCCATCCCGGCGCCGAGGATGCGCTGCGGCGGGTCTTGACGCTCCGTCTCGCGGCCGTGCGCGACGACGGCGAGCCGACGCGACGGCGCGCCGCGCGCGCCGAATTCTCCGACGAGGAATGGCGGCTGGTCTCCGAGCTTGCCGATTATCCCAACCGGCTCCTGGTCACGGCGGCGACGGCGGCGGGCGAAACCTATGCCGAGGTCGCGCACGAGGCGATCTTTCGGCGCTGGGGCACGTTGCGCGAATGGATCGCCGCCGAGCGCGAGTTCCTGATCTGGCGCAGCGGGCTCGAAGCCGCGCGCCGCGCCTGGCAGGCCGCACCGCAACGTTCCAAGAACGACGCGCTGCTGATGGGCTTCGCGCTGTCGCAAGCGCGGACCTGGCTCGCCAAACGCTCAGCCGATCTGCCGCCGCCCGACCGGCAATTTGTCGAGCTGAGCCGCAAGACCGCGCGCCGGCGCTCGTTGCGCATGCGAGTGCTGGTCGGCGGATTGGCGCTGCCGGTCGCGCTGGTGGCGTTGGTCGCCATCGTCCTTGTCGGCAAAATGGTCTGGCGCGAGTTCGAAGTCGTGCGCCCGTTCATGCAGGCGACGATGATGCCCCACGTCTTGACTGCCGGCGCCGAGGCGGCGCTCAAACCGGGCGACGTGTTTCGCGAATGCCCGGTCGAGGCCGGCACGGATTATTGCCCGCAGATGGTGGTCGTGCCGGCCGGCTCATTCATGATGGGATCGACGACGCCGAACCAACCGAACCAATCAGCCGCATTACCGCAGCACAGGGTCTCGATCGCCGCGCCTTTTGCGGTGGCGAAATACGAGCTGACATTCGGCGAATGGGACACCTGCGTTAACTACGGCGATTGCGGCAGTGTCGACGATGCGGGCTATGGCCGCGCCCGCCAGCCGGTCATCAACATCAGCTGGGTCGGCGCGCAGCGCTATGTCGCGTGGCTGTCCAAAGTCACCGGCAAGCCTTATCGGCTGCTCAGCGAGGCCGAGTATGAATATGCCACGCGGGCGGGAACGCAGACACTATATCCGTGGGGCGACCAGCTCGGCACCAACAACGCCAATTGCAAAGACTGCGGCAGCCCCTGGGACGGCGGCCAAACCGCGCCGGTGGGCGCGTTTCCCGCCAACGCCTTCGGCCTCCACGACATGGTGGGCAACGTGTTCGAGTGGGTCGAGGATTGCTGGCACGACAATTTCGACGGCGCGCCGGCCGATGGCTCGGCCTGGGTTACCGGCGACTGCAGCAAGCGGGTGATCCGCGCCGGTTCCTGGTATTACCCCGGCACCCTGCTCCAATCCTTTTTCCGCTATTGGGTCAAATCCGACATCTGGAGCACCGGCACCGGCTTCCGGGTTGCCCGGACGCTTGTGCCGGCGCCAAGGACCGTTAAATAAGGACCGTTAAATAGAATGCAGAAAAAGGCTGGATGCGCCGCGAAAACCGGGGCATGAAGCAGCCCTAGCCGGGAGCGAAAGAATGTCCGTCCGCGTTGCCATCAACGGTTTTGGCCGCATCGGCCGCAATATCCTGCGCGCCATTGTCGAGGCCGACCGTCACGATATCGAGGTCATCGCCGTCAACGATCTGGCGCCGGTGGAGACCAACGCGCATCTGTTGCGCTACGATTCGGTGCATGGCCGATTCCCCGGCGAGGTCACAGTCAAGGGCGACAGCATCAGCGTCGGCAACGGCGCCATCAGGTGCACGGCCGAACGCGATCCGGCAAAGCTGCCGTGGAAGGAGCTCGGCATCGACATCGCGCTCGAATGCACCGGCATCTTCACCACCAAGGACAAGGCCGCGGCGCATCTGACCGCCGGCGCCAAGCGCGTGCTGATCTCGGCGCCGGCCGACGGCGTCGATCTCACCGTGGTCTACGGCGTCAACCACGACAAGCTGACCAAGGCGCACACCGTGGTCTCCAACGCCTCGTGCACCACCAATTGCCTGGCGCCGGTCGCAAAAGTGCTCAACGACGCCGTCGGCATCGACAAAGGTTTCATGACCACGGTGCACTCCTATACCAACGACCAGCCGTCGCTCGATCAGGTGCACAAGGATTTGTACCGCGCCCGCGCCGCGGCGCTCAACATGATCCCGACCTCGACTGGCGCCGCCAAGGCCGTGGGCCTGGTGCTGCCGGAGCTCGCCGGCCGCCTCGACGGCGTCGCCATCCGCGTACCGACACCGAACGTCTCGGTGGTGGATTTCAAATTCGTCGCCAAGCGCGCGACGTCGAAGGACGAGATCAACGCCGCTGTCAAACGCGCCGCCGAGCAGCAGCTCAAGGGCATCCTCGGCTATACCGAGGCGCCCAACGTCTCCAGCGACTTCAACCACGACCCGCACTCGTCGGTTTTCCACATGGACCAGACCAAGGTGCTGGACGGCACGCTGGTGCGCGTGATGTCGTGGTATGACAACGAGTGGGGCTTCTCCAATCGCATGGTCGACACCGCGGTCGCGATGGGCAAGCTCGCCTGAAGGTCCTCGCTTCGCAAGCTTTCGATCCACGCGTCATGAACACGTTCCGCAGCCTCGATGATGCCGACGTCAAAGGCAAACGCGTCTTGCTGCGCGTCGACCTCAATGTGCCGATGCACGACGGCAAGGTTGCCGACGCGACCCGCATCGAGGAGATCGCTCAAACCATCACCGAGCTTGCCGACAAGGGCGGCAAGGTGATTTTGCTGTCGCATCTCAATCGTCCGAAGGGGTTTGACCCGAAGGATTCGCTCAAACCCGTCGCCGCCGAAGTCGCGCGCATCGTGAAGCGGCCGGTGGCTTTCGCCGCAGATTGCATCGGCCCTAAGGCGGAAAGCGCCATCGCCAGGATGAAGAACGGCGATATTTTGTGCCTGGAAAACACCCGCTTCCATCCCGAGGAAGAGAGAAACGATCACGCGTTCGCCAAAAAACTTGCAGCGCTGGGCGATCTGTTCGTCGACGACGCCTTTTCGGTCGCCCATCGCGAGCACGCCGCCAATACCGCGATCGTGACGGTGTCGAACCTTCCGGCCTATCCGGGCCGCGCCATGAAGGCCGAGCTCGATGCGCTGCAAAAGGCGTTCGAGACGCCGCAGCATCCGTTGGTGGCGATCGTCGGCGGTGCAAAGATTTCCACCAAGCTCGATCTGCTCGGGCATCTGTTATCGAAAGTCGAGACGCTGATCATCGGCGGCGGCATGGCCAACACGTTCCTCGCCGCCCAGGGCAAGCCGATCGGCAAGTCGCTGTGCGAGCACGATCTGATCCCCAACGCCCGCGATATTCTGGCCAACGCCAAGGCGCTCAAGCGCGAGATCGTGCTGCCGGTCGACGTGGTGGTGGCGCAAAAGCTCGCCGCGCATGTGCCGACCCGCGTGGTCGCGGTCGAGGACGTCGGCGCGGCCGACATGATTTTGGACATCGGTCCGCGCAGCATCGAGCACGTGATCTCGGTGCTGGCCCGTTCCAAAACCCTGGTCTGGAACGGCCCGTTCGGCGCCTTCGAGGTGGAACCGTTCGACACCGGAACCGTCGCGGTGGCGGAAGCGGTGGCGGAACTCACGGAAGCCAAAAAGCTTGTCAGTTTTGCCGGGGGCGGCGACACGGTGGCGGCGCTCAATGTGGCGGGCGTCGTGGGCCGCCTGAGCCATGTCTCGACCGCGGGCGGCGCATTCCTGGAATTGCTCGAAGGCAAGACCCTGCCGGGTGTGGAAGTGCTGTTGGTCCGCGAGACTTCCGCGGCCACGAGCGCATAGAATAAAGTCAAACACGCTGCCGAATCGGCGGCGGCGGAATTGATGTGGCAGCGGTGACGCTAACGGCGGCGAGCTGCGTCCCTTCTCCCCAGAGGGGAGAAGGACAGGATGAGGGGGTTCGGAAGTCCGAGTTTTTGCTCTGAAGTCCGAACCCTCTCACCCCACCCTCTCCCCTCCGGGGAGAGGGAGTGAGAGCGCCAGGTTGGATGAACGTTTTACGGGAGAGCGCGATGGACGTTGCGGAATTGAACAAAGTGGCGGAGGCCATGGTCGCCCCCGGCCGCGGCATTCTGGCCGCCGATGAATCCACCGGCACCATCAAGAAGCGCTTCGATGCGCTCGGCGTGGAATCGACCGCCGACACCAGGCGCGACTACCGCGAAATGCTGTTCCGCACCAAGGAGGCGATGTCCAAATATATTTCCGGCGTCATCCTCTATGACGAGACCATCCGCCAGAACGCCAAGGACGGCACGCCGCTGGTCAAGCTGATCGCGCAGGCGGGCGCGCTACCCGGCATCAAGGTCGACAAGGGCATCAAACCGTTGCCGAATTGCCCGGGCGAAGTGGTTACCGAAGGCCTCGACGGCTTGGGCGAGCGGCTCGCCGAATATCGCGGGCTCGGCGCCAAATTCGCCAAATGGCGCGCGGTGATCGACATCGGCGAGCACGGCATGCCGAGCTACACCTGCGTCAACGCCAACGCGCACGCGCTCGCCCGCTACGCCGCGCTGTGCCAGGACCAAGGCATCGTGCCGATCGTCGAGCCCGAAGTGTTGATGGATGGCGGCCACGACATCGACCGCTGCGCCGAGGTCACCACCTGGTTGCTCAAGGAAACCTTCCAGGCGCTGTTCTTCAATCGGGTGGCGCTCGAAGGCATGGTGCTCAAGCCGAACATGGTGGTCCCCGGCAAGAAGTCGTCCAAGCGCGCTTCCGTCGAAGAAGTCGCAGAGAAGACGCTGCGCGTGCTGAAGGAATGCGTGCCGGCCGCCGTGCCCGGCATCGCGTTCCTGTCCGGCGGCCAGTCCGACGAAGACGCCACCGCCCATCTCGACGCCATCAACAAGATGGGCCCGCTGCCGTGGCACGTCTCGTTCTCCTACGGCCGCGCGCTGCAGGCCGCGCCGCAAAAAACCTGGTCCGGCAAATCCGAAAACGTGGCGGCAGCGCAACGCGCCTTCAACCACCGCGCCATGATGAACAGCCTCGCCGCGCTCGGCCAATGGAAAGCCGACCTGGAACGGAAAGCGGCGTGAGGGGGCGCAGCTCTGCACCCTCCCCTGCAGGGGGAGGGTCGCGCACCGCAGGTGCGCGGGGTGGGGTGCACGGCGATGCAGGGAGTCGCAGCGCGCTTGCGCGCGCTTTCACCCCAACCCGCCGCGCTTCGCCACAGCCGATGCTTTGCATCGGCGTTCTTTACGTAAAGTACGGCGGCCAAGGGCCGCCTATGGACCTTCCCCCTCCAGGGGAAGGTGCTATTGCGCCTAACGGCTTACTATGAAACCGCAGCGCCCTCGTCCGCGGCTTTATTTGTTGACGCCCGAACTCGATGACACCGCATCATTTATCCGGGACCTTGATGCGACATTAGATGCCGCCGACATCGCCGCCGTGCTGCTGCGCCTCGCCGACGCCGACGAGCGCGCGCTCGTCAACCGCGCCAAGACGGTAGCCTCAGCGGTGCAGCGCCGCGATATTGCGCTTCTGCTCGACGGCCGCGCCGAGATCGTCGGCCGGGTCGGCGCCGACGGCGCGCATCTGACCGGCATCGAGGCGTTCACCGCGGCGCTGCCGAGCCTCAAACCGGACCGCATCGCCGGCGCCGGCGGCTTGCGCAGCCGTCATGATGCCATGCTGGCCAGCGAATCTAGCGCCGACTACGTGTTGTTCGGCGAGCCCGATCGCCGCGGCAACCGGCCGCAATGGGGGGCGGTGGAAGACCGGGTCAAATGGTGGGCCGATCTCGTCGAAGTGCCGTGCATCGGCTATGCCGGAGAGGCGGGCGAAGTCCGGCTGCTGGCGCAGGCCGGCGCCGATTTCGTCGCGCTTGGTGATTGGATATGGACGCATCCGCAAGGCGCCGCCGCCGCGGTGACGATGGCGGCAAGCGCGCTGGCCGAGCCGGCGCCGTGACCGCTGTGGCGCGCCGGCTCGCCATTGTGCTTGGGCTCGCGGCGCTCGCCGCGGCGACTCTACCGTTGCCCGCTGCCGCGCAAAATCCGCCGGCGCCGGCCGCGCCGAAAGCACAACCGGCAAAGCCGGCGAAACCGAAGCCGCCCGCCGCGGCGCCAAGCACGCCGGCGCCCGCCCCAGCCGCCAACGGCCGCGAACCGGATCTCGCTTTCGGCGCCTTCCAGCGCGGCTACTACATCACGGCGTTTGCGCTCGCGACCAAGAATGTCGACGACAAGGCCGACCCGAAAGCGATGACGCTGTTGGGCGAGCTTTACGCCAACGGCCTCGGCGTGCCGCAGAACGATCAAAAAGCCGCCGAGTGGTACAAGCTCGCCGCCGACCGCGGCGACCGCGAGGCGATGTTCGCGCTCGCCATGTTCCGCCTCGCCGGCCGTGCCGGCCCGCGCGACCGCGACGCCAGCGCCAAATGGCTCGCGGCGGCGGCAAAGCTCGGCCAGCCGCTCGCCGCCTACGACCTGGCGCTGCTCTATATCGAAGGCCAATTGTTCCCGCAGGATTTCAACCGCGCCGCCGAACTGCTGCGCATCGCGGCCGAGGCCGGCAATCCGGAAGCGCAATACGCGCTCGGCACCTTGTACAAAGGCGGCCGCGGCGTGGCGAAGGACATGCACCAGGCGGTGTATCTGTTCGGCCTCGCCGCGCTCGCCGACTACACCGACGCCGAAGTCGAATACGCCATCGCGCTCTATAACGGCGACGGCGTCGCGCGCAACCAGGGGGTCGCAGCCGCCCTCTTCCACAAAGCGGCGCTGAAGAACAATCCGATCGCGCAAAACCGCCTCGCCCACATCCTCTCATCCGGTATCGGCGCCCCCGCCGATCCGGTCGCCGCCGTCAAATGGCACCTGATCTCAAAGGCCCGCGGCGAGAACGATCTCGCGCTCGACGATTTCGTCGCCAAGCTCGACCCGGACAAGCGCGCGGCAGGCGAAGCGGCGGCGAAGAAGTGGCTCGATGCGCTGAAGGGGCCGCCGTCGTAAGGCGCGCACTTCACCCTCCCCTGCAGGGGAAGGGTCGCGCACCGCAGGTGCGCGGGGTGGGGTCGCGAGTGACCTGTCCGCCAAAGCGCGTAGCGCGTAGGCGAAAGCGACCCGCGAAGGAGCAAGTCCCCGCTTACGCAAGCGGTGATGCCGCAGGCCCCCTCCCTACCCTCCCCCGCAAGCGGGAGAGGAATTACGCATCCACATCGTCATGGCCGGACTTGTTCTGGCCATCCACGTCTTTGGTTTGACGCACCTGCAAAGACGTGGATGCCCGCGACGAGCGCGGGCATGACGAAAATCGTAGCCCGGGTTGAGCGGAGCGAAACCCGGGAACGGCATTTGAGCCGGACATGCTTGTCCCGGATTTCGCTCCGCTCAATCCGGGCTACTCGCTTTTTGCTATTCGCGATTACGCTCTCGCGTTACTTTATCCAAAGAGGCCCCATGAATATCCCACGCTCCGCGACCATTGTCAGTAAGATTATTCTCCGTAAAAACGCCAGAGCCGCCCTCCTTGATCCAAACTGCCTCATATCGATTCTTCATTATTGTGTTTTTGTGGACAGTTGGACTTCCCTCGTCCGCGACCAATATACCTGCCCGCGCATTCTCAATAATCTCGTTGCCCTCAAATGTGCCCCGACCGCGCTTCCAAACGAAAATCCCATTTTGCTTATTATTATGGATATTGTTTTTACGAATGATGGGGACGGCCTCCTCGGCGACGTTAATTCCAGAAAAGGCATTATCACAGATGTCGTTCTCTTCAAAGATTCCGCCTCCCTTTTCATAGCAGTAGATTCCGCTTTGTTTGCCACCATAAATTCGATTACGACGAACAACTGGATTAGCACCAGCCTTGACCATGACCCCGGCATAGCCATTTTCATAAATCTGGTTGTCTTCGAAAATCCCACCACCGCTGTCGTACACGAAAATTCCAGATTGACGGCCATTATGAATTCGATTGCGGCGGATTATTGGTTCGGCGGAGGTTTTGACTGATATAGCTGCATTTGCGTTTCCAAAAATATCATTATCTTCAAAGGTCCCATGCCCGCTATCAAAAATGTAGACGCCTGACTGCTTTCCATCGTAGATTCTGTTTCTTCGAACAATCGGATTAGAATTCGTTTTGACAGTTATTCCTGCAAATGCATTCGAGAAAATTTCATTTTCCTCATATGTTCCACGACCGTTATTGTAAATATGAATACCTCCCTGCTGTCCATCGTACACACGGTTTCGGCGCAGAGTTGGATCGGAGGCATCTCGAATCGAAAATCCGGCCAAACTGTTGGCAAAAACTTCATTGTCCTCGAAGGTGCCCCGCGCGTCCTTCACCAAGACGCCCGACTGCCCACAATTGTGGATTCGATTGCGTCGGATTCGAGGATCGGCACCGTTGAAAATTGCAATTCCGACACCATTGCTGTTCGAAATGTCACAATCCTCAAGCTCAAGCCGACCTTGTTTAATCCAAACACAATAATCATCTCCTTCAGTTTGACTCTGACGCAGAGTGAAATTTCTAACAATGCCGATATTGGTGTCGAAAATTAGAGGCTCAGGACCCATCGCCTCAATAACGACGTCATCGCGCAACCCTTCTCCAATTAATTCTAGCGGTTTATCAACGACCACACTCTCACGATAGTGACCTGGTGCAACTACAATTCTCGCTCCTCCTGGGGCGCGCGCTATCGCGTCAGAGATATTGGTGAATTGTGCTCTGCCTGGCATCTGGCTTACTGTTAGAGTAACGACGTGCCCGGGCGCGGCATGCGCATTCGCGGAAGCAGATTCCATCGTCATCGCTGGAGAAGACGCATCACTCTCAGTTGCCGGCTGGGGCATTTCGAGTTCGGAAGACACGGTACCTGCCGACGGAGCGCTGCCTTCATTTCCCGCAGAGCCGCGCTTCAAAGCCTTTGTCGCCTGTTGCGCGAGACGCTCAATAGCTTTCGCATAACTCGGATCTGTCTCTTCGGTAATCCGAAGGGATCGCCAATCTTCGTATTGGTGGGATCTTAATAGCTTTCCGACCATGAGCTCGGCAGGTTGAAAAGCTCCGTCATCCGTATCATCCATTAGTTCGGCTGAAAGATAATAGATCGGCAAAATGAGATCGTCGCGCGCAAGTGCTGTTTGACGTTTCTGAAACGCAAGAGCTTCCGCCCGACACGGCCCACTTGAAAAGTAAGATGGCGTAACAACTGGAAACAGAAGCAACGAATCTTCTAACGACTCAGAAAGGCGACGGACCCACTTCTGGCCCCATCCTATATCCTTGCCGTCGAGAAAAATGCGGAACTCTCTAATTCCGGAGTAAAAACGGATGCTACGTTCCAGTCGCTGACGAAGCCGCACAATGCGTCCGTTTTCGTGCTCGTCGTCTGAATGGACATAGCTCCAGAAGCCTGCTGCAATCGGTATTGGCATCCTGACCTCTAAAATTCCAAACCAATTCTCAATTCTAACCTGAGTTGAAGCAACAAGAATTGGCGCCCAGCCCGAGATGATCGCTTGTCATCTCACTTACGTCAGGCCATTCCCGCTTGTCTCCTTTCTAGTGTCTTCTTGACATTTGTCCTAATATCGGTTACATATCAAAAATCCCGCTCACCAAGGGACGCCTACCGGAGGCAAGCCGTGAGGTGGAGCGGGTGCGGTGCTCGCGGGCGGATTTGCAGTCCGCTCCCGGGCGGCTTGGGCATCATGTCTCCCGGCATTATGACCGGGGTGGGAGGTGCATCCCTGGACTGGGACAGGCGAAGGCGGGTAACGCCCGTGCAGACCACGTCCCAGGAAGCCTGGCCTGAAGCCGAGCCTTTGGGATGGAATAATTCCCTTAGGTGAGAGCCGTGGTGGAACGCCGTCAGATGAGCGCGCCTTCATGAGGCGCGAGCCGCATCGCAAGATGCGGAGGATACGGATCAGCGTTTGCCGGCGTTCCGCCTCCCCTTTTTATTTGAGGGAAGACAAAAGCAAGTGGTGAGTGGTGGATAGCGAAGCGGACTTTGCCAATTCGCGCCTCGCCCTGAATAAAACTCCGACGCGGATCGCGTTGTGAGGACGAGATCGCTTATTTCACCCTCCCCTGCAGGGGGAGGGTCGCGCACCGCAGGTGCGCGGGGTGGGGTGCGCAGCGGCGCAGGGGTTCGCAGCGCGCTTGCGCGCGCTTTCACCCCATCCCGCCGCGCTTCGCGCGTCGACCTTCCCCCTCCAGGGGAAGGTGGGAAGAAGTGCGCCGCTGAAAAGCCTGCGGGCTTGCGCTAGCGCGCCGCGACGGGTACGGGACCGCCATGCTGCATTCCGCCGTGCTCAATGTCATGATCAAGGCCGCGCGCCGTGCCGGGCGCAGCCTGAAGCGCGATCTCGGCGAGATCGAGCATTTGCAGGTGTCGCTCAAGGGGCCGCGCAATTTCGTCACCGCCGCCGACCGCCGCGCCGAGCAGATCGTCTACGAGGAGCTGGCCAAGGCGCGGCCGGCCTACGGCTTTCTCGGCGAGGAAGGCGGGGCGCGTGCCGGCACCGACAAGAGCCACCGGTGGATCGTCGATCCGCTCGACGGCACCACCAATTTCCTGCACGGCATCCCGCATTTCGCGGTGTCGATCGCGCTCGAGCGCGATGGCGCCGTGGTCGCCGGCCTGACCTACAATCCGGCCAACGAGGAGCTGTTCATCGCCGAGCGCGGCAAGGGCGCGTTCCTCAACGACCAGCGCATCCGGGTCGCGGCGCGCGAGCGGCTCGCCGACGCCGTGGTCGCCTGCGGCCTGCCGCATTACGGCCGCGGCGGCGATCTGGCGCTGGCGCGCCATGAAATCGCCGCCGCGCAGCAAAACTTCGCCGGATTGCGCCGTTACGGCGCCGCCACCCTCGATCTCGCCTGGATCGCCGCCGGCCGGCTCGATGCCTATTGGGAGCGCGATCTGTCGCCGTGGGATCTCGCCGCCGGGATGATCTTGGTCCGCGAAGCCGGCGGCTTCGTCAGCGATTGCGACGGCAAGGACGCCGTCCTGACCAAGGGGCAGGTCGTCGCCGGCAACGACACCATGCACCGCGAGCTCTTGCGCCTGCTCAAGGCGGCCAATCAGGAGGCAAGCAAGGAGGCCGTTGCGCCATAGGTGCCATCAACCCGCCGCAAAAGCTGGCGCAAGTCTTAAAATGGCCAAGTCTTAAATAGCCAAGTCTTAAATGGGCAAGTCGCGGGCTGCGGCCGATAGTCAAGGGTGACGAACATGCGTTCTCCTGTCACACGCGCTGTGCCATTATCGGGCGGCGATTCCGCGCGCTGAACCGGACCGATGGGAAACGACCTCACAAAGCTTTCGTCACCCCGCATCTTCCTCATCCGGATGCTGGTGTTCCTGATCCTGTGCGGCCTGATCGCGTTCGTGCTGCAGCGCCAGATTTTCAACGCCTTCCTCGCCAATCCGTGGCTCAACGGCCTGATCGTCGCCGTGCTGCTGATCGGCATCATCCTGTCGTTCCACCACGTCATCCGGCTGTTTCCCGAAGTGGCCTGGGTCAATGGCTATCGCAGCGCCGATCCGAAACTCGCGGCCCGGCGGGAGCCCAAATTGCTGGCGCCGATGGCGGCCATGCTCGGCGGCGAGCGGGTCGATCGCGTCGCCATCTCGGCGCAGACCATGCGCGCCTTTCTCGACTCGCTGGCGAACCGGCTCGACGAGGCGCGCGACATTTCGCGCTATCTCACCGGGCTTTTGGTCTTCCTCGGCCTGCTCGGCACGTTCTGGGGCCTGATCGAGACCGTCGGTTCGGTCGGGGGAATCATCAACGGCCTGAAAATCGGCGGCGACGCCGATACGGTGTTCGAGACGCTCAAGGAAGGTCTGGCCGCGCCGCTCGGCGGCATGGGCATTTCATTTTCGTCGTCGCTGTTCGGGCTGGCCGGCTCGCTGGTGCTCGGCTTTCTCGATCTGCAGACCAGTCAGGCGCAAAACCGCTTCTACACCAATCTCGAAGACTGGCTCGCCACCACGGTGCAGGACGTCGGCGGAACGAGCGGCGGCGTTGCGCTGCCCGCCGGCATCCTCGACGCTTTCGAGCGGCTGCGCCATTCGGTCGAGGACGGCGGCGCCACCAAGGCGACCACGGTGGCCATGGCCAATCTCGCCGAGGCGATCCAGGGACTCGTGCAGCATATGCGCAGCGAGCAGCAGATGATCCGCGACTGGGCGGGCGAGCAGGCCAAGCTCAACCGCGATTTGCGCCGCTTCATGGAGCAGGTGGCGCGGGAACCCGCCGAAAGATAATCGGCGAGTAAATATTTATTCAGGAGGCCCCATGGCGCTCTCCCGCAGCCGTCGCGATAGCGGCATGAATTACTGGCCGGGTTTCGTCGACGCGCTGTCGACGCTGATTCTGTGCGTCATCTTTTTACTCACCGTGTTCATGGTGGCGCAATTCTTCCTGTCGCAGGAAGTCGCCGGCAAGGACACCGCGCTGGCGCGGCTCAACGCGCAAATCTCGCGGCTGAGCCAGCTGTTGTCGCTGGAGCAGACCGGCAAAGCCAATCTCGAAGACCAGGTGGCGCAGCTGCGCGCCTCGCTGACCGCCGCCGAGGGCGAGCGCGACCGGCTGCGCGGCGCCACGAGTGCGAGCCAAAATCCGGCGCCGGGACCCGGCGAAGGCGACACCGCCAAGATCGATCTGGAGAAGGAAGCGACCGCGCGTGCCGTGGCGCAGATCGAGAACCTCAATCAGCAGATCAGTGCGCTGCGCAAGCAGATCGGCGCGCTCGAAGATGCGCTCGGCGCTTCCGAGCAGAAGGACAAGGACTTGCAATTGCGCCTCGCCGATCTCGGCCAGCGCCTCAACCTCGCGCTGGCGCAGCGCGTGCAGGAATTGTCGCGCTACCGCTCGGACTTCTTCGGCAAGCTGCGCGACATCCTCGGCAACCGGCCGGACATCCGCGTCGTCGGCGACCGCTTCGTGTTCCAATCCGAAGTGTTCTTCGACTCAGGCCAGGCGGCGCTGCGGCCCGAAGGCCGCGCCGAGCTCGACCAGCTCGCCGGCGCGCTGCTCGATCTCGAAAAGCAGATTCCGTCCGAGATCAACTGGGTGCTGCGCGTCGACGGCCACACCGACACCAGGCAGCTCAGCGCCACCTCGCCGTTCAAGTCGAACTGGGACTTGTCGGCGGCGCGCGCCATCTCGGTGGTGCAATACCTGATCAGCAAAGGCGTGTCGCCGCAGCGCCTGGTCGCCGCCGGTTTCGGCGAGTTCCAGCCGATCGATCAAGGCAGCAGCGACGAAGCCTTCAGCCACAACCGCCGCATCGAGCTGAAATTGACGGAGCGGTGACAAGATGCCGGCGGCGACGCTGCGCCGTTACCAGCCGAACGACGAGGACGCCTCCGTCGCGCTGTGGCTGCGGACCTGGCAGAAAGCTTATCCGGAGCTTGATTTCGCCGAGCGGCTCGACTGGTGGCGCGAGCGCTGGCGCAACGAGCTTTTGCCGGTCGCCGACGTCGTGATCGCGGAAGCCCACGGCACGATGATCGGCTTCGTCACCGTCGATCCGCAGACGTTTTATCTCGATCAGATCGTGGTGGCGCCGGAGCATTGGCGCTCGGCGGTCGGCAGCGCGCTCATTGCCGAAGCCAAGCGCATCTCGCCGTCAGGTCTCGATCTCGACGTCAACATCGACAACGCCCGCGCCGTCGGCTTTTACCGCAAGCACGGATTTGTCATCAGCGGCGCCGGCAAAAATCCGATCTCCGGCAAGCCGGTGCATCGCATGAGCTGGCGGCCGTGAGCGGACAGCGCTCAGATTTCCTCGCCGGTCTTTCCCAACAGCATGCCGTAGACGCTTTCGGCCTCGAGCGCCGGCGTGCCCTCGACCAGCGACGAGGATTTTTGCACCAGGACGAGATCGCCGTATTGGCGCCGGATGTAGTCCTCCTTGTGCCGCATCGCTTCCAGGCAATAGGAGATCGCGTCGGCGTTGGCGAAATTGGTATGCTCCCAGATGAAATAAACGTCGTTGAGGCAGGCGGACGCGCTGTGCAGCAGCGCTTTCGGCGCCACGCATTTCCACAGATAGCCGGAATAGCTTTCGGTATTCTCCGCCCGTACCGAGATGACGTGCTTCTTGTTGTCCTCGTCGAGCCACAGGCAATAGTCGAGCAGGCCGCCGAACAGCGCCAGCGCTTCGCGGTCGACATATTTGGCGAAATGCTTGCGATGCCCGAGCACGCCGCTGATCTCGGCCTGCGTGCCGCCCCAGCGCGACTTGAACACCTCCTGCAGGCGCTTGGCCTTCGACGGCGGCAACAGCACCGGGATCGAGTTCGCCTCGTCACCGTCGCCGAGTTGCGCGATGAAATGGCGATGTGCGCGGCTCTTCGCCCAATTGTCGAAGTCCCAGGTGAAATCCCAGGACGGCCCCCATTGATCGAAGCCGGTGAACAGCCATTCCTGCAGGCCGTCGCGCCATTTCAGGTGCTGGACCTTTGCGCTCTTTTGTTTCTCCCACCAGCCGCTCGACAGCAGCGCGCAGGGAAACAGCGTGCCGCGCACCTTGATCTCGACCGGCTTCGGCAGCTGAATCGGCTTGTGCAGCAGCTTGGTGCGCAGGTCGTCGATCGTCTCGGAGCCGCGGATCGTTGCGTCCCACGGGCCTTCCGGTTCGCCGGTGAAGGCGCGGTGCGCGGCAGGGCCGCGCGCCACCATGTAGGGATAGAGATTGAGGCCGTCCTTGCCGGCGCGCTTGCGCAAGAACGGGCGAACGGCGGCAAGCAGCGCCTCGACATAGTGCTCGACCGGCAGCGGATAGGCGTCGAACCAGTGATTGGCGCTCAGGAAGAATTCGAGCGACCCGCTCGGCGTCACGTCTTCGATGCGCAGCGACACGATCGGGATGTTCTTGTTGGCGGCGCGTTCGATTTCTCGCGCCACCATCGAGGATTTGTTGCTGTGTCCGGACAGGACGAGAACGACGACGCGCGCCTCGTTGATGGCGGCGAGAATCATCTCGCTCCAGCTGGCGCCCGCCTTGTTGTCGCGGTGCGAGATCCAGCAGCGGATGCCGTTTCCCTCCAATGCCTGGCAAACGGCATCGGCGGCGCGCTCGTCCTGGCTGGAATAGCTGATGAAGACGCGGTGAATCATCACGCGAAGGAAGAGTACGTCGCCGGCCCGGATCGAGATTACATGCGGCGCCGCAATGCTTCAACGTCGAATAAAATCTCGTACAGCCATGGCGGGAAGTCTCAGTTCCGCGCAATCGCCGCCTCAGGCGCCCTGAAACTGCAATTTCGCCAGCCGCGCATAGAGACCGCCGCGCGCCACCAGCGTCTGGTGCGTGCCCTCCTCGACGATGCGGCCGGCATCGAGCACCAGGATGCGGTCGCAGGACTGCACCGTGGCGAGCCGATGGGCGATGACCAGCGTGGTGCGCGTGCGCATCAGATCGGCGAGCGCGGCGGCGATCTGGGTCTCGCTTTCGGCATCGAGCGACGAGGTCGCCTCGTCGAGCAGCAGCAGCGGCGCGTCGCGCAAAATGGCCCGCGCGATGGCGATGCGCTGGCGCTGGCCGCCCGACAGCGTGACGCCGCGCTCGCCGACCGGTGTGTCGAACTTTTGCGGCAGCGCCGCGATGAAAGCGCCGGCATTGGCCAATTCCGCGGCGCGCATGACATCGGCGTCGGACGCGTCGGGCCGGCCAAAAAGGATATTGTCGCGCACCGTGGTGGCGAACATCACGCTGTCCTGCGGCACCAGCGCGATGCGGGCACGCAAATCCGCCGGATCCGCCTTGGTCAGGGGCACACCGTCGAACGTGATACGACCCGCGGCCGGATCGTAATAGCGCAGGATGAGGTTGAAGATCGTACTCTTGCCGGCGCCCGAGGGCCCGACGATTGCGACCTTCTCGCCCTGGCGCACCTGGAACGACACGCTGTTGAGCGCCGATACATTGGCGCGCGTCGGATAGGCGAACCGCACCTCCTCGAACGCGACCTCGCCGCGCGGCGGCGACGGCAACGCGACCGGATGCGCCGGCGGCGTGATCGCGGGCCTGATGGCGAGGATTTCGAACAGCCGCTCGGCGGCGCCGGACGCCGCCGCAATCTCGCCGCCGGTTTCCGACAACGAGCCGAGCGCACCGCCGGCCAATACGGCGTAGATGATGAATTGCATGAGGCGCCCCGGCGTGACGTCGCCGCCATGGACCTCCGCCGCTCCGACCCACAAAACGATGATGACGCTCGTGGCAACGAGAAAAATGACCAGGCCGATCAGGGCCGCGCGCGCGCGGATCGAACGGCGCGCGGCCTCGAAGGCGCTCTCGACCGCGCCACGAAACCGCGCGATGCCGAGGCGCTCGTTGGTGAAGGCTTGCAATACGCGCACCGCGCCGATCAGTTCCGTCGCATAGGCGGAAGCATCGGCGAGCGTGTCCTGCGCCGAGCGCGAGCGGCGGCGCACGGCGCGGGCGAAAGCGTAGAGCGGCAGCACGATCGCCGGAATGGCGACAGCGATGTAGGCCGCGAGCCGCGGGCTCGTCACCACCATCATGGTACTGGCGCCGAGGAACAGCAAGACATTGCGCAGCGCGATCGAGAGCGACGAGCCGACGCTCGCTTTGATCTGCGTGGTGTCCGCGGTGAGCCGCGACGTTATTTCGCCGGTCTTGGCCTCGTCAAAGAAGTCCGCCGAGAGCGCGGTGAGATGGGCGAACACATCGCCGCGCAGATCGGCGACGACGCGCTCGCCAAGCGTAGTGACGAGGAAATAGCGCGAAGCGCTGGCGAGGGCGAGCACCGCGGCGACGCCGATCATGGCGAGGAAGTAATTGTTGATCAGCGTCAGCCCGCGCTCGGTGAAGCCGAAATCCACCATGCGCCGCACCGCGATCGGAACGACGAGCGTCGCCGCCGCCGCCACGATCAAGGCGACGAGCGCGGCCGTCGCGCGCCAGCGGTAGCGCATCACGTAAGGCAACAGCGAGGCGAGCGGCCGCAGATTGGTGCGGCGCTTATCGGCGGGCTCGGGCGTGGCCGCAGCCGCCTCAACCGCCGGTCCGGCCGCTGTCTCGGCCGCCGCTGGCCTTTGCAGCGTCGCCGAATTGTTATCGGCCGTGAAATTCATGCGTCGCGGTGCCTTTTTTCCGCCCTTCGCCGTTTGCCGCCGGACAATGCCCCTTGCGCAGTGCCCTGGCAACGTACACGTCAATCGCAGCTTTGGCTTGTTTCCGCGGCATCGCCGCGGTATAGAGCCGCCAAATTCTGCAACACAGACAGACCGGTACCACACCATGAAAGCCGATACCCATCCCGACTACCACACCGTCAAAGTGATCATGACCGACGGCACCGAATTCACCACCCGGACTACCTGGGGCAAGCCGGGCGATACGCTGCATCTCGACATCGACCCGAAATCGCACCCGGCCTGGACCGGCGGCCAGCAGCACCTGCTCGACCGCGGCGGCCGCCTGTCGCGCTTCAACAAGAAATTCTCGGGCTTCCTCAAGGGCTAAATCCGCGGCGACGGGACGGCGATGGCAGACCGGCCGATGTCAGTCTTCAAAGTCGGCAATGCCACCGTCACCCGTATCGAGGAAACCTATCTGCCGATCTATCCGGTGACGGATATTTTTCCGGCGGTGACCGAGGCGCAACTCGTCGAACACGCGCATTGGTTGGCGCCACACCATTACGATCCGGCCTCGCGCAAGATCAAGCTGAGCGTGCATAGCTGGCTCCTGCAGCTCGACGGCCGCAAGATCCTGATCGACGGCTGCTGCGGCAACCAGAAATCGCGACCGTTGCGGCCGGCGTGGAACATGCTCGACACGCCGTGGCTCGATCGCCTCGCCGCGGCCGGCGCGCGGCCCGACGAGATTGATCTGGTGATGTGCACGCACCTGCATCACGACCATGTCGGCTGGAACACGCAGCTCAAGGACGGCAAGTGGGTGCCGCGATTTCCCAACGCGCGCTACGTGTTCTCAAAACTCGATTTCGATTATTTCAGCAAGCTCGACAACGATCCCGCAACCGCGCCGACGGAGTTCGGCTCGTTCCGTGAATGCGTCGTGCCGGTGGTCGAAGCCGGGCGCGCCGATCTGGTGACCGGACCGCACCGCCTCGACGAGTTCATCGATATTCAACCCGCCGGCGGCCATTCACCGGGACATTTTGTTTTCAACCTGAACGTCGGCGGCAATCGCGCGACGCTCATCGGCGACGTCTTTCATCACCTGCTGCAGGTCTATTATCCGGACTGGAATTTCCCGAAGAACTCGAATGTCGAAGAAGCAAGAGTCAGCCGCCGCCGCGTCTTGGACGATTGCGCGTCGACCGGCGCACTGGTTTTCCCGGGCCATGTCGGCTTTCCGTTCGCCGGCCATATCGAGAAGACCGGATCGTCGTTCAAGCCGCGGTTTTGAGCGCTCAGCGTCGCGCGACCACCTTGGCGAGCCGTTCGCTGGCGGTTTTGCTGACCACGATATCGTCGACGGCCAGCTTGCCGCGGTCGCGCGCCAAGGCGCGATAAAACTCGCCTTTCGACACCGGCGGCACCTCGGCGATGATCGTCCAGCTGTCGCCTTCGTCCGTACTCTCGAAAACCTCGCCATCGGTATCGACGGCATAAAGCGCGCAACCGCCCGGCCACGCTTCGATGGTGAGCGCCGAGAACAACGCGCGCTGCCCGTTGGGCAAGCCGCCAAGCAGGCGCTGCCAGGTATTGCCGCCGTCGCGGCTGCGCGCGATTTTGCCGCGTGCTTTGCCGATCTCATACCAATGCGACGGCCAGCCGACGCCCGCGGTGAGGAACACCGTGTCGGGCGCGTCGGGATGCACGACGATGGCGTCGGGATAATCGGCGTGCGGCGGCATCGGATTTTTGCGCCACGTGGCGCCACCGTCGTTGCTCGACATGACGCCGACGATGCCGTTGGCGACGATGAGGCGATGCGGCCGATCGGGATGCACCAGCACGCGATGGATATCGCATTCGACCGGATCGGGATCGACAACAAGTTCGGTGAAACTTTGGCCGAAATCCTTCGACACCAGAAGCGCGCCGATCTCGATGCCGACCAGCAGGCGGTCGCCGTCGAACACGATGTCCTTGACGTGACCGATGCGCGGCGGCGGCGGAAAGCACCATTTCAAAACGCTCGGCGCGTTGCGCAGCGCCGGCAATTCGCGCCAAGTCTTGCCGCGGTTTTCGCTGATGTAAAGATGCGCCGGCAGCGCGCCGACGCAGACCACGTCGCGGCCGGCAAGCTTGCCGGCGCGCGCCGACCACAAATCCATGTGGTCGAGGCCGTCGAGGACCCAGGTCCAGGTCAAGCCGCCGTCGTCGCTCTTGGCGGCGCCAAAACCGTGGGTCGCGGCGTACAAGGTGCCGTCTTCGGACGCGGTGACGGCGCTGACGGAACAGCCGCCGAGCGCGCAGTGTTTTATCTTCCAGCCCTGAGCGGCGCGTTCGAGCAATACGATGCCGTCGACGGTGCCGATCACCATCGTGTCCGAGTGCGCCCGGCTGCGGTGCGCGTTCGTTCCGCCGTTGGAAAGCAGGATCATCAGTTTATCCTTTGCGCCAGTTATATTGGCGCCGCCACTATTGCGGATTGACTCTAGCGCAGTCTAGGCTGCGCTGCACAATCGCTTCGAGCACGTTTGAGGAGTACCGATGCCACGCATGAAGGGCGCCGAGCTGATCACCGATTATCTGATCGCCAACGATATTCCTTACGTGTTCGGCATATGCGGCCACGGCAATGTCGGCATGCTCGACCCGCTCTACGAAGCGCGCGACCGCATCAAGCTCATTTCGCCGCGCCACGAGCAGGTCGCCGCCCATATGGCGGACGCCTATTTCCGGGTGCGCCACCAGCCGGTGGCGACGCTGACCTCATGCGGGCCGGGCTCGGCCAATATCGTCATGCCGCTGGCCTGCGCGCTGACCGATTCCTCCGCCGTGTTCGCGATCACCGCGAACGTGCCGACCTCGCAGTTCAACCGCAGCCCGTTCCAGGAGATCAACCGGCATTTTCAGGCCGATTTCGTCAATGTGCTGCGCCCGGTGGTCAAGCGCAGTTTCCAGCCGACCCGCGTCGACATGCTGCCGCTGGCGCTGCGCCAGGCCATGACCACGATGCTGTCGGGCCGGCCGGGCCCCGTCAATATCGACGTGCCGTTCAACGTCTTTCAGGAGGAAGACGACGTCGAGATGCCGCCGGCGGCACCGCCGTTCAACACGCAGCGAAGCGGTGCCTCGCCCGACGACGTGGCGCGCGCGCTCGACATGATCCTTGCCGCGCAGCGGCCGGTGCTGTTCATCGGCCACGGCGTCACCCTGTCGGAAGCCAGCCGCGAACTGACCGAATTCGCCAAAAAACTCGGCATCCCCGTGATCTCGTCGCCCAACGGCATGGGCTGCATCGACATGACCGATCCGCTGTCGCTCGGCTTCATCGGGCGCAACGGCGCGTTTCCGGCCAACGAAGCCGGCCGGCGATCCGACGTGGTGATCGCCATCGGCGGGCGCTTCGACGACCGGTCTGCGTCGTCATGGATGCCGGGTTATTCGTGGAATTTTCCGCACACAAAACTCATCCATGTCGACGTCGATCCGGCCGAGCTCGGCCGCAATTATCCGCCGGACCTTGGCATCCTCGCCGATGCGCGCACCTTCCTGCGCCAGCTCCTTGCCGAGATCGATCGCCGCGGCGCCAAACCCAGCACCAAGGAATGGCTCGCCGACATCGCCAAATGGCGCGTCGAGTGGGAAGATTTCACCCGGCCGAATTTCGATATCCATGCCTCGCCGATGCGGCCGGAGCGCGTGGTCGCCGATTGCCAGGCGGTGCTGCCGGCGGACGGCATCATCTGCTGCGATGTCGGCGTCAGTCACAATTGGTACATGCAGTTCTGGAATGCGCGACAGCCGCAATGCATGCTCAATTCCTGGGGCTTTTCCGGCATGGGCTTTGGCGCCTCGGGCGCGCTCGGCGCGAAATTGGCCGCGCCCGACCGGCCGGTGGTCGCAGTCACCGGCGACGGCTGCTTCACCATGGTGCCGCACGTGCTGTGCACCGCGGTCGAATACGACATTCCGGTGGTGTGGGTGATCTGGAACAATTTCGGCTGGGTCTCGATCCGCGACATCCAGCTCGGCATGTTCGGCGGCCGCGAATACGGCACGATGTTCCACCAGGGCGCCAACAAAAAACCGTTCAATCCGGATTTTGCCGCCTGGGCGAGAGCCGCCGGCGTCGAGGCGCTCACGGTGACCAAATCGGAAGATTTCCGCGGCGCGCTCGAACACGCCATCAAGGCCAACAAGCCGTTCCTGCTCGACGTGCATGTCGACGCCGAAGTGCGACCGCCGTCCACGGGAGCCTGGGAATTGCCGCCGACGCCCTACAAGGAGCCGGTGTTCGGCCAGCGTTTCATTCCCGATGCGGCGCCGGTGAAGTAGGGAGAGATTGGAATCGACTCGCGATTGACTGAGGCAAAATGAACGGGAAAACTTTCTTTACGCTCCGTCTCGTTATTTTGCTGCTGCTCGCGACGGCGTCGCAGACAGCGATCGACGTCTCAATCGGAGCGGCCGAAACAACCACCCACCAGATCAGTGCCAATAACCTGGAGCAGCGTGGGAAGGAACTGAGGGCGTCACTGCAACGGGCCTATGAGAGTTTGCGGGCGGCGCGGAGATTATCAGGCGGCGGCACAGATATAGCGGACGCGGTCTTGCCCTATATCCAAGCACGAATGCCATTTGGTGACGCCGAGACCATATTGCGCAATGCCGGCTTTGCTGTGGGGCGGCATCCTGACTTAAGCGAGGCGTCAAATCCAAACAGGAGCAAAGACTGGTACGGGGTAACATCGAGTATTTTGCATTTTGACTCAGGATTTCTGATGAGCGTCGATCTTTTCGTGACGCTGCTCCCGCCGTCTCCCGGTGATTACACCTCAGTTGCAAAGGTATCGGCAACGATCTTCGCCTCAATGCCTTAAACGCAGCCGTGGTGCGGGCTATGCCGATGTCCCAGTCGGACGCTGCTGGTGAAATGGCGTAGCCTACAGGCCGTCCTGCTCGAACGCGGCCTTCAACAGCCCCATCTGCCGCTCGACCGGGTTGCCGACCGCCATCTTCAACGGCTGCGGCGCGTGCATGGTAGCGTCGAGCCGGCGCACTTCGGCCTGCAGCTTGACGGAACGGGAGATCAGCTCCTGGAGCTTCTCCGGCAACAGCGCGATCGATTTCGCGTCGCCCGGATCACAGGCGGCAAGCCGCACCTTGCCCTTTTCCTTGCTGGCCTGGGCGAGGGTCATCTCGCCTTCCTTGACGGCGCGATGCAGCAACAGCCAGGAGGCGAGCTGCATCAGCCGCGTGGTCAGCCGCATGCTTTCGGTGGCGTAGACCAAGGCGGCGCTGCGCTCAAGTTTCTTGGATTCCGTCCGGCCGGCACCGTCGAGATAGCTCGCCGTCTCCTCGACCAGCGCCATCCCGTCGCGAAACAGGGTGGCGAAAACTTGCGAATTGGCCAGCCGCTCACTGAAGGAGACCGCATTGGCCTCGATCGAACGCTTCTCGGACATTGGTACGCCTCACACCGGCGCACAGCATCGCTCGCGACGGGCTTCGAGTCCAGCCGGGTTGCCGCAAAGCTTTCGACATAGTTGCCGCGCCGAATGCCCTGATAGCGCCAATGTATAAAAAAAGAGCCGCCGTTGCCGGCGGCTCAAGGTGATAACAGGGAGGCGTCAAACAGAGTGGACAGGAGCCACTCGATGTCCAGAAGATGGACAACGCCTGTAATGAACGAGAAAGCTTAACGAAAGGTTAAGGAATCGCAGAAACTTGCCGAATCTTCCTACAGCTTAATCTGAGATATATGGCGGGCGCCATTAACCAAATTTGTTTGGCTTGAAATACGCAGGTCTTCGGCCGTTAACCAAGTTTCTAAAGCTTATTTCTTGAAGAACATATCCGCCGCCGATTTGGACGCGTTCTTGCGCGTCATCTCCGCTTCGAGGCGCGCGATCTCTTCCTTGAGCAACGCGATCCGCTCGGCGAGCTCGCCGACCGACAGCAATGCTAATTCCTGTCCCATCTCGTGGGTGATCTTTTTCTTCGGCAGATCGTCCGGGTCGATCCCTGGCATCGTTGGCGTCCTCAAACGGCGCAAATGTTAATGGCGTCACGCGCGCTTGTCACACGCCCACAGCCCCATAGCCGGCGGCAAAATGCCCGGCCTGGTTCGCCCTGACCCTTTGAAAGTAAACGGCAATATCCTTGCCCTCCGCCGTGGCAAAGGTTACTAAGGCCTTATGGCGCAGGGGTTTTGGCTCGTTCGGGAAGCCAGCGGCCGTGAATTCGGCGCAAAGCCGGTTCGCTATTGTTCCGGGGGACGTGTGACCGTGGTGGCGCGATCGGCGCCGGCTGCCGGCCCGGGAGGGCGACTGTTGGCATTTCTGCGCGCCGCAAGGTTTTGTGCCTGCGGTTCCCTTATCGCTTTGGCGATCCTTGTCGTTGCCGGCGTTCCCGCCGCGCGCGCGGTCGAGGCCGTCAACGTGCGCACCGATGCGGCGGCCATCGATCTCACCGACGCCATCGACCCGCAACACACCGAAGGCGACCGCATCCAGGTTTCGACCGCGCCCGGCGCCGACGCCATCGTGCGGCGCATCGAGGTGCGCGCCCGCGAAGCCGGCAAGAACTGGGCGGTGTTCGCCCTCGCCAATAACGGCGACGAGCAGATCGACCGCCTCATCGTGGCGCCGCATTACCGCATGGTCGGCTCCGGATTGATCTGGCCCGACCTCGGCCGCTCGCGCATCGTCTACATCACGCCGTCGTCGGGCGACCCGCCGGAGCGGCAGGACAGCGCCGATGCCGACGTGTTCCGCGTCACGCTCGATCCCGGCACCGTGATCACCTTCGTCGCCGAATTGCGCACGCCGAACATACCGCAGCTCTATCTGTGGGAGCCCGACGCCTACAAGGACAAGGTCAATTCGCTGACGCTCTACCAAGGCATCGTCATCGGCATTGCCGGCTTGCTGGCGCTGTTCCTCACCATCCTGTTCGTCGTCAAAGGCAGCGTGATGTTCCCGGCCGCCGCCGCGCTCGGCTGGGCGGTGCTGGTCTATATCGGCATCGACTTCGGCTTCTGGAACAAGGTGTTCGACATGTCGGCCGGCGCCGAACGCATCTGGCGCGCGTCGGGCGAAGCGATTTTGGCGGCGACACTGCTCGTGTTCCTGTTCGCTTATCTCAACCTCAACCGCTGGCATGTGCGTTATGCCCATATCACCGTCGGCTGGCTCGCCTTCCTCGGCGCGCTGGTCGGCATCGCGCTGTTCTCGCCCGATATCGCCTCGGGCATCGCGCGCATCTCGCTGTTCATGGTCGCCGTGTTCGGCTTCATCCTGGTCGTCTACCTCTCCACCCACGGCTACGACCGCGCGGTAATGCTGATCCCGACCTGGCTCTTGCTGGTCGTCTGGGTGGTCGGCGCCGCGATGACCGTGCTGGGCTTCGTCACCAACGACATCGTCGGCCCGGCGCTGCTCGGCGGCCTCGTCCTCATCGTCATGCTGATCGGCTTTACGGTGATGCAGCACGCCTTCGCCGGCGGCATCACCCAGGGCATCGTCTCCGACGTCGAGCGCCGCGCGCTGGCGCTCACCGGCGCCGGCGACATGATCTGGGATTGGGACGTCGCCGCCGACAAGGTTTTCACCAGCCCCGAGACCGAAACCGCGCTCGGGCTGAAAGTCGGAACGCTGGAAGGCTCGGCGGCAAAATGGCTCGACGTGCTGCATCCGCTCGACCGCGACCGCTTCCGCGCCACCCTCGACAATGTGCTCGAACAGCGGCGCGGCCGGGTCACCCAGGATTTCCGCCTGCGCACGGCCGACGGCCATTATCTGTGGTTCGCGCTGCGGGCGCGGCCGGTGGTCGGCTCCGATGGCGAGGTGATCCGCCTGGTCGGCACGCTGACCGACGTCACCGAGGCCAAAACCGCCGAGGAGCGCCTGCTGCACGACGCCGTGCACGACAATCTCACCGGTCTGCCCAACCGCGAACTGTTCCTCGACCGGCTCGACGCCGTGCTCAGCTTCGCCAAGACCGACAGCGCGCTCAAGCCGACCGTGATGGTGATCGATCTCGACCGCTTCAAGCAGGTCAACGATTCCGTCGGCATGGCGATCGGCGACTCGATCCTGCTCACTTTGGCGCGCCGGCTCACGCGCGTGATCAAGGCGCAGGACACGCTGGCACGCCTTTCCGGCGATCAGTTCGCGTTGATCCTGTTGTCGGAGAGCGGCGCCGAGAAGGTCACCGCGGTCGCGCAAACCATCCGCCGCACCTTGCGCGCCCCGATCACTTTCAACGACCGCGAGATTTTCGTCACTGGCTCGATCGGCATGACGCTTGGCGACAACGAGCCGCAGCGCGGCGAGGAAGTGCTCAAGGACGCCGAGCTCGCGATGTATCACGCCAAGCGCGGCGGCGGCGACCGCATCGAAGTGTTCAAGCCGGCGATGCGCGCGCGTAAGACCGACCGGCTGACCTTGGAATCCGATCTGCGCCGCGCCATCGAACGGGAAGAGATTTCGATTCTCTACCAGCCGATCGTGCGGCTCGAGGACCGCTCCGTCGCCGGCTTCGAGGCGCTGGCGCGCTGGAACCATCCGAAATTGGGCCGCATGTCGCCGGCCGAATTCATCACCATCGCCGAGGAGACCGGGCTGATCGTCGAGCTTGGGCTGTTCGTGCTGGAGCGCGCCGCCAAGCAGCTGAGCACCTGGCAGCGCACCTTGCGGCAGCGCAATCCGCTGTTCGTCAGCGTCAACGTCTCGTCGCGGCAATTGCTGCGCCATGATCTGATCCAGGATCTGCGCTCGGTGCTGACGCGCTCGGTGGTGGCGCGCGGCACGCTCAAGCTCGAGCTCACCGAATCGGTGGTGATGGAAAATCCGGAACACGCGGCGCAAATGCTGGCGCGGATTCGCGAGCTCGGCGCGGGGCTGGCGCTCGACGATTTCGGCACCGGCTATTCGTCGCTGTCCTATCTGCAGCGCTTTCCGTTCGACACCATCAAGATCGACCAGTCGTTCGTGCGCACCACGTCGAAGGGCACGCGCCCGGTGATCCTGCGCTCGATCGTGTCGCTCGCCCACGATCTCGGCATGGACGTGGTGGCGGAAGGCGCCGAGACCGATTCCGACGCCGTCGAGCTGTCGCAGCTCGGCTGCGAATACGCGCAAGGGTTCGTGTTCGGCGCCCCGATGACGGCGGAGAAGGCGCGCGAGCTGTTGCTGCAGTCGAATAAAAATATGGAGATGGCGAGGTAGCGGACGACGGAGCACGGACGACGGATAATTCTTGAATTCTTTATCTGTCCTCTGTCGTCCGTCTTCTGTCGTCCGATCTACGCGTGCCCCGACTCGCTCGACAGCATGCCGAGATCGATGCCGATCTTCTTCAGGGCCTTGTCATATTTGCCGCCGACGTCGGGGCCGAAGACCAGCTCGGGGTCGGCGGTGCAGTGCAGCCAGCCGTTGCCCTGGATCTCGGTCTCGAGTTGGCCCGGCGCCCAGCCGGCATAGCCGAGCGCGAGAATGGCGCTGGCCGGCCCGTCGCCGCGCGCGATCGCCTTGAGGATGTCGATGGTGGCGGTGAGGCAGATGCCCTCGGCGATCGGCAAGGTCGAGTTCTCGATGAAGAAATCGGCGGAGTGCAGCACAAAGCCGCGCTCGGTCTCGACCGGCCCCCCGCGCATCACCTTCACGCCGCCGGCCCGCGTCGGCAACTGGATGCGGTCGGCCGCCGGAATGACGTCGAGTTTTACCAACAGATCGGAGAAGCTGATGTTCGGTGCCGGATGGTTGACGACGATGCCCATGGCGCCTTCGGCGGAATGCGCGCACACATAGATCAGCGAGCGCGCGAAGCGCTCGTCCAGCATCGCCGGCATGGCGATCAGCATCTGGCCGTCCAGATAACCGCGCCCGCGCTTTGCCGCACTACCACGTGGCAATTTCATACCCAAAAGGTTAGCCGATCACTCCGGGTTTGCAAACGAACGGCGCGGTCAAAAGTTCATGAACACCCTCTATGCCTTACTGCAGGCGCAATAGCGGCGGTGCGGCGCCACCATGGCAATTTGCCGATAGTCACAATCATGTCAGTGGCATGGGCGCGCGTTTCGCCCTAGACAGCACCATGCTCGCCGCCCCGCGATTAACGATTGTGACAATGACGCTGGCCGGTCTCGCCGGGCCGGCCACCGGCCGCGCGCAGGACGCGTCGCCCTGGGACAAGCAACCGCATGCGCAGGCGCGACTCATTGCAGGCTCGGTGATGAAGTCGGCCGACGCGACCTATCTGCACGCCGGCGTCGAAATCCGGCTCGATGCCGGCTGGAAGACCTATTGGCGCGAGCCCGGCGATTCGGGCGTGCCGCCGACGTTTGATTTTTCCGACTCCGAGAACGTGAAATCGGTCACCGTGGAGTGGCCGGCGCCGGAGCGCTTTCCCGACGGCGCCGGCGGCAATTCCATCGGCTATGTCGGCCGGGTCGTGCTGCCGCTGCGCGTCGTACAAAAGGACGCCGCAAAACATTCGTCGGTGCATTTGAAGCTCAACTATGCCGTCTGCGGCAATCTGTGCGTGCCGGCCGAAGCGACGCTGGAGCTTGAGCTGTCCGGCGACGGCGCCGAAGAGACGGCGCTGGAAAAGGAAGAGCTGCGCGTGCCGCGCCGCGTCGCACCCGGCCCCGGCAAAGGATTCGGCGTGATTTCAGCCCATCGCGAGCCGGGCGGCGAGCACGACCGCGTCGTCGTCGAGGTTGCCGCGCCCAAGGATGCGACGGTCGATCTTTTTGCCGAAGGGCCGACGTCCGATTGGTCGCTGCCGCTGCCGGAGCCGAGTGGGACCGACGGCGACCTGCGCCGCTTCACCTTCGATCTCGATGGGCTGCCGCCCGGCTCAAGCGGCAAGGACGTCACCTTGATCTTCACCGCGGTGTCCGGCGATGACGCCATCGAGGTGCCGATCCATCTCGACTAGTTCGCTCCGGCCGGGCTAATTTGTGGCCCCTGAGAAACGTGCTTCCATAAACCCCCAAAGCTCCTAAACCC
>CAVWOI010000029.1:0-94913 GCA_963756245.1 uncultured Alphaproteobacteria bacterium | reverse complement strand
TCGTGGATCACCTCGTCGACCGGCCGGTAGCGGAATTTCAGGCCGTTCATGAGCGGCTCGGCGCAGAACGTGCAGCCTTGGTGGCAGCCGCGCGAAGTCGGACGAACGTGCAGTTCACGTAACGGTTCTTCTTCAAGAGATCGTAGCGCGGCATCGGCATCCCGACCATCGGATGCAGCTTGTCCCATTTATACGTGCCGCGCATCGCTCCTTGTTCGAGATCGTCGAGCAGCTTGTCGATCACGAGCTCGACCTCGCCGACCACGACTGCATCGCAATGCTTCAATGCTTCCTGAGGCATGAAGCTTGGATGCACGCCGCCCATGACCACGGGCATACCCTTGGCGCGGAACTGATCGGCAATCTCGTAGCCGCGGTTGACGTAACTGGTCATGGCGGAAATCCCGACCAGGTCCGCCTTCAACTCGAAGTCGATCGGCTCGATGTTCTCGTCGGTCAGCACCACTTCGTACTGATCGCGCGGAATGGATGCGGCGACGGCGAGGAGGCCGGCGAGCGGAGAGTACAGCGCCCTATTGAGGTAGATCGGGCGCGTCGTCAGCGATTCCGTTTTCGGATTGATCAGGTGAATGACGCGGGTGCGCATGGAATTTCCCCTGTGATACGGCCGGCACACAATCCAACGGCGTCACGACGAAGAAGTTTCCCGAAACAGATAAAACCACTTAGTGCCGCGCGTTGACCTGGTCCATCACTGCGAGCGAATTAAAGCAGACGCGTTCCGAAATTTTCGCGACCCTCGGAAAAATCGCGCCGCATCTTGTTATAGCGACGCTCTATGGTAGCACGACGCCCGCGGTCGACAAGCTCGGTGCTAAAAGACTAGAGGCGGGAATTATTCCTAGGATCGGTCCGGTTCCCGGCAGGCCGTTCGGGACAAGTCCGTCCTAGTTATCTTTCAACCGCCCGATCAGCGCCATCGCCGCCGCCGGCGCGCGCACTTTGCCTTCGTGGATGACATAAGCGTAGACGTCGCGTGGCGCGGGTTTGGGTTTCTTTGACGGTTCAACATGGGGCAAATCGTCCGGTGCTTTGCCCGTCGCCCACGCGTGCAAGCGCCCGGCCCAGGCGGCGATGTCCTTCGGCGGATAGGCGGTCGGCACCGTGTCCTTGCCGCGTTGCAGGCGGGCATAGACGAAATCGCCGGTCAGGTCGGCGATATTCGGATAAGTGGCGTGGTCGGTGAACACGACCGGCATTTTGTGCTGGCGCAGCAGCGTCAAAAATTCGGAATTGCGAAAACTGTCGTGGCGGACTTCGATGACATGGCGCAACGCGCGGGCGTCGAATTTATCCGGCAACAGGTCGAGGAAGCCGCCGAAATCGGCGGCATAGAATTTTTTGGTCGGCGCGAATTGCCAGAGCAGGGGGCCGAGATGATCGCCAAGCTCGGTGATGCCGGAATCGAGAAAGCGCTTGATCGAGTCGCCGGCCTCCTTGAGCACCCGCCGGTTGACGGCAAAGCGCGGGCCCTTGAGCGCGAACACGAAATTTGGCGGCACCTCGCTCGCCCATTTGCGGAACGTCGCCGGCGTCTGCGAGCGGTAGAACGTGCCGTTGACCTCGATCGAGGTCAGCCGCTCGGCGGCGTAGCTGAGCTCCTTCGCGTGCGGCAAACCCTTTGGATAAAACACGCCGCGCCACGGCTCAAACGTCCAGCCGCCGATACCGATACGGATGTGGCCCGATTTTGGAGTCATAGGAGTGTCACCGAACGCTGCTAATTTCCAATTGTTACCGGCGATGGTCTGTGAGAGTAAGCCCCCATCGCCCTGACGGCCACGACGATCAGGCGACGCCGGATGAACGCGCGCCTCTCGCTCGTGGTCGTTTTCGGACGTCGGAGGACGGACGACAGAGGACGGATTTGCAGGGGTTGCCCGGCCCCTTCAATGCTTTATCCTTATTCTGTCCTCCGTCGTCCGTCCTCCGTCGTCTGACTTCCCCATGCAACGCAAAGTCATCATCTCCTGCGCAGTCACCGGCTCGGCCGATACGCCCGGGCGCAATCCTGCGGTGCCGGTGACGCCGGAACAGATCGCCCGTTCGTCGATCGACGCCGCCAAGGCCGGCGCGGCAATCGTACACATCCACGTGCGCAATCCGCAGACCACCAAGCCGAGCATGGACGGCGCGCTCTATCGCGAGGTGGTCGAGCGCATCAGGGCAAGCGGTAGCGATGTGCTCATCAACCTCACCACCGGACCGGGCGCGCGGTTTTCGCACGACGATGCCGATCCGACAAAGCCCGGCCCCGACAGCGTGCTCCGATCGCCGGAGGACCGGGTGCGCCACGTGGTCGAGCTCAAGCCAGACATTTGCAGTCTCGACATGGGCAGCCTCAACATGGGCGACCGTGTCTTCGTCAACACGCCAAAACACCTGCAGGCAATGGCGGCGGCGATCAAGGACGCCGGCGTGATGCCCGAGCTCGAAGTGTTCGAGACCGGCCATCTGCTCCTCGCCAAGCGTTTTATCGAGAACGGCTTCGTCAAGCCGCCGGGCATGTTCCAGATCTGCCTCGGCATATCCTGGGGCCAGCCGGCGACGCCCGAGGCCATGACCTATATGCGCAATCTCCTGCCGCCCGATGCGCCGTGGTTCGCCTTCGGCATCTCGCTGCACCAATTCCCCATGGTGGCGCAAACCGTGCTGCTCGGCGGCCATCCGCGCGTCGGCCTCGAGGACAACATCTATCTGGAGAAGGGCAAGATGGCGCCGAGCAACGCGGCGCTGGTCGAGAAGGCGGCCCGGATCATCGAAGTTCTGGGCGACCACGTCGCGACGCCGAACGAGGCGCGGCAGATCCTCGGCCTTACGGCCACGAACGCCTGATCGAGCCGCGGGCGACGAGGCTAAACTTGGCCTTAGAACCTCCAGTCCACGCCGGCGCGCGCGATGTGAAAATCGGTCCTGCCATAAGCAGCCGAGAATGACGACAGATTTGGTTGACCGCCGAATGAGGCCTGCGCCGTCACATTGAAGGCATTGCCGCTTCCCAGATTTACGTAAAGGTACTCGGCCTTCAGGCTGACGTTATTCCAGAGCGCGTATTCGGCGCCGCCGCCGACGGTAAAACCGGTCGCGGTGCGCGCCGAGTTGCCGGCAAAGCAGGGCGCGGCAGCGACGCAGTTGAACGAGAAGCCCGCGGGACCCGGCAGGGCCATTGCGCCGGGCTGGGCGTTGACCACGACATTTTCCTGCACGCGCCCGTAGGCAAGGCCACCCGTTGCATAGAGCATGAGATTGCTGGTCGGCAGGACACCGATACGTCCCCTGACCGTGCCGAACCATTTGACATCGTCGCTGGCCTGATAGTTTGTCGGGGACGGCGCGATAAATCCGGACATGAAAAAGTTCGATGTCCCCGTGCCTTTGATGCGTGACCAGTCGAAATCGGCTTCGAGGCCCAGCACCCAGTTCTGATTGACCTGAAAGTTGTAACCCGCCTGCAGACCGCCAAGGCCGCCTTGGATGTTGAATGCGGTCGGGGCGGGGCAGGTGCCGGCCGCACTACCCGTTGCCGCGCAGGTTTGGCTCTGGATCAAGAAATCGTTTGGCGTGAGACTGACCGTGGGATCGTGCCAGCCGTAGCCAGCATTGGCGCCGACGTAGAAGCCCGTCCAGCTATAGACCGGGGCGGGCAGCGGCGGCGCCTTGAGCGCCATGTCGGCGGCGTGGGCCAAGTCAGTTGCGACAAGGACCGCCAGCGCCGCGATTACGAATAAGATTTTCTTCATAACGGCCCCCGTTTGCTTGCGATCAGTATCGTGCGGTCAACACGCCGGACCCGAAGCGGCAATTACAGCCGGTCGAATTTCACGTTCACGCCGACACGTACGATGTCGTAGTCGTTTTCGTATTTGGCGGTGATGAAGCCGTTGCCGGTCGACGGCGCCAGTTGCGGCTGCTGAGCGACGAGCCTGAAGGTCTGCGAGCCAAGATCGACGTGAAGATATTCAACCTTCAGCGATACGGCGTTTGTTACGGCGTATTCGATACCGCCGCCCGCGGTCCAGCCGACCCCGGTGTGCGATTCCGCATTGGCAAGACAGACTAGCAATGCCGGGCAAAAGATTGTGGTCGGCCCGCCGCCGACAAGGAATCCAATAGCACTGGTGTTTGCGATCGCGGTCGTGTCGCTGGTTCGGCCATAGGCGACGCCGGCGGTACCGAAGAGCATCAGCCGCTCTGTCGGTAGATAACCCAACCGTCCGCGCGTCGTGCCAAACCATTTCAGGCGGTCGTTTTCGGTGAGCGAGAAGGTGACGCCGCCCGGTGGCTGCGGGGCGAAGAAACTGCTGCCTTTGAGGTCCGCAAACTGCAAATCCGTCTCAATGCCGGCGACCCACTTCGGGTCGAACTGCTTATTGAAGCCGAGCTGGCCGCCACCGGCGAAGCCCGAAGAGCGATCGCGCAGCGACAACGGATTGTTGGCCGAGCTGGCCGGGAAGGTGGTGATGTTCTGGAGAAGGTTAAGGACGATATTGCCTGCGCCCTGTGGGGTTCCAGCAACGTCGCCGGTATAAGTCTGCCGGGTCTCGCCCCAGCCGTATCCGGCATTGAGTCCGGCGTAGAAACCGGTCCAACCGAATGCCGGCGGCGGCGGCGCCGGTGGCGCCTTGACCGGCATATCGGCCGCGTAAGCGTGGCCGCTCACACCAATTGCGAGGATCGCGATGCCGCAAAGAATACGCTTCATTTCCCCCTCCACCGTTGGCGTCACGATATGAGCGCCGCTGACTAAGGGCTTGGACTGACGCGAACTCCCCCAGGACTGAGACGAAGTGGCTTCAAAAGTTCAGCTTGTGTTGTTATCGTGCAACTAACAGTGATCCAACGAGCGCGACCGTAACGCGATGACCGCGAAAGCCCCGCCCGCCGGGGGCCCTCGTATGTTCCACTTTTCGACAAACGCTTTCGCGGAGCGCGAGCGTCTGTCGGCATGGCGCGATGCTGTCGGCCGCTCGGTGATCAACGTAGACATCGAGCCAACAAATCCCGAGACGTTTCGCGCCGAGGCGACCGCGTACCTGTTGCCGGGACTTGCGGTGTTGTTCGCTTTCAGTGACGCGCATAAGTGTCACCATCCGCGCGAACTCATCAGAGACGACGATCTGTCGTTCCTGGTGGCGCCAGCGTGTCATTTTACGGCATCGCAGCTCGGCCGCACGACGGACATGGCACCGCGCGACAGCGTGATGATGAGCAACGAAGACGTTGGCTCGGTGGCGGTGGCAGCGGGCACGCAATTCATGTCGTTTAGCGTGCCGCGGGCGGCCATCCGGCCGCTCGTTCCCGATCTCGGCGCCGTCATCGCGCGGCCGATTTCGCCCGACAACCCGGCCTTCAAATTGTTGATGGGTTATTTGGGTAACGCCAAGGACGTGCAGGCCCTGCAAACGCCCGAGTTGCAGCAGCTCGTCGCCAGCCACGTCCATGATCTCCTTGCCGTTGCGCTCGGCGCCACCCGCGACGCCGCCGAGATTGCCCAGGGCCGCGGCGTGCGGGCGGCGCGCCGCGCGGCAGCCAAGACCTTTGTGCGCGAACAGCTGCGCCGGCCCGATTTGCGGGCGAACACCGTCGCCGCGCATCTCGGCGTCACGCCGCGATACGTGCAGATGCTGTTCGAGACCGAGAACCAGTCGTTCTCGGAGTTCGTGCTCACGGAACGTCTCGGAAGCGCGCACCGCATGCTGCTGACCGATCCCGCGCTAACCGTCAGCGCGATCGCGCTTGCCGCCGGATTTAACGATCTTTCGTATTTCAATCGCACGTTCCGCCGCCGCTACGGGCGCACGCCGACGGAGATCCGCGCCGAGGTGCCGCGTGCGCCCGACAACGCGTAGACGTGTCGCCGCCATGAAAGAAGGCCCGGGATTTTGTCCCGGGCCTTCGCACTCACACGTCGCCTGAAACGTGAAACTTAGAAGTCCATACCGCCGCCGCCGCCCGGCATCGGGGGCATGGCGTTCTGCTTCTTCGGCAGTTCGGCAACCATCGCCTCGGTGGTGATGAGGAGGCCGGCGACCGAAGAGGCGCCTTGCAGCGCTTGGCGCACGACCTTGGTCGGGTCGATGATGCCCTTCTTGATCATGTCGACGTACTCGCCGGCCTGGGCGTCGAAGCCGAAACCGTAGTTCGAGTTCTCCAAGATCTTGCCGACGATGACCGAACCGTCCTCACCGGCATTGCTGGCAATCTGGCGGGCCGGAGACTGCAGCGCCTTGCGCACGATCTCGACGCCGGTCTTCTGGTCGTCGTTCGCGGTACGCACCTTCTTGAGCGCCTCGGTGGCGCGCAGAAGCGCCACGCCGCCGCCCGGCAGCACGCCTTCCTCGACCGCGGCGCGGGTCGCATGCATCGCGTCGTCGACGCGATCCTTGCGCTCCTTGACCTCGACCTCAGTGGCGCCGCCGACTCTGATCACCGCGACCCCGCCGGCGAGCTTGGCAAGACGTTCTTGCAGCTTCTCGCGGTCGTAGTCGGAGGTGGTCTCCTCGATCTGCGCCTTGATTTGCGTGATGCGGTCCTCGATGTCTTTCTTCTTGCCGCCGCCGTTGACGATCGTGGTGTTCTCCTTGTCGATCATCACCTTCTTGGCCTTGCCGAGCATCGCCAGGGTGACGTTCTCGAGCTTGATGCCAAGGTCTTCGCTGATCGCCTGGCCGCCGGTCAGGACGGCGATGTCCTGCAGCATGGCCTTGCGGCGATCGCCGAAGCCGGGCGCCTTCACGGCCGCGACCTTGAGGCCGCCGCGCAGCTTGTTGACCACGAGGGTAGCCAGCGCCTCGCCCTCGACGTCTTCGGCGACGATGAGGAGCGGCTTGCCGGTCTGCACCACGGCCTCGAGCAGCGGCAGCAGTTCGTTGAGCGCGGAGAGCTTCTTCTCGTTGATCAGGATGTAAGGGTCTTCCATCTCGACGCGCATCTTGTCGGCGTTGGTGATGAAATAGGGCGAGATATAGCCGCGGTCGAACTGCATGCCCTCGACGACGTCGAGCTCGGTCTCCAGGCTCTTGGCCTCTTCCACCGTGATCACGCCTTCGTTGCCGACCTTTTCCATCGCCTTGGCCAGGTAGTCGCCGATCTCCTTGTCGCCGTTGGCGGAGATGGTGCCGACCTGGGCGATCTCGGCGTTCGAGGTGACCTTCTTGGAGTTCTTCTTGAGCTCCTCGACCACGTGCTCGACCGCAAGATCGATGCCGCGCTTGAGGTCCATCGGGTTCATGCCGGCGGCAACCGCCTTGGCGCCTTCCTTGACGATCGCGGCGGCGAGAACGGTCGCCGTCGTGGTGCCGTCACCGGCGATGTCGGAGGTCTTGGAGGCGACCTCGCGTACCATCTGGGCGCCCATGTTCTCGAACTTGTCTTCGAGCTCGATTTCCTTGGCGACGGTGACGCCGTCCTTGGTGATGCGGGGTGCGCCGAACGATTTGTCGAGCACGACGTTGCGGCCCTTGGGGCCCAGCGTCACCCTCACCGCATTGGCGAGGATGTCGACGCCGCGCAACATCTTGTCGCGCGCATCGACTGAGAATCTGACTTCCTTGGCAGACATTTCAATTCACTCCTGAATTTGGTTTGCTTTTGCTTTTCCGCTCGTCATCACCGGGCTTGACCCGGTGATCCATCTTTCCTTCACGCGGCAAGATGGATGGCCGGGTCACGCCCGGCCATGACGAACAACAAAGGGGTTACGCGGCCTTCTTCTTGGCCACCGGCTCGTCGAGCACGCCCATGATGTCGGACTCCTTCATGATCAGGAGATCCTGGCCGTCGATCTTGACCTCGGTGCCCGACCATTTGCCGAACAGCACGCGGTCGCCGACCTTCAGATCGATGGGGATGAGCTTGCCGGCTTCGTCGCGGCCACCGGGGCCGACGGCGGTGATTTCGCCCTGGGAGGGTTTCTCCTTGGCGGTATCCGGGATGATGATGCCGCCAGCGGTCTTCTCTTCGGCATCGAGGCGCCTGACGACTACGCGGTCGTGAAGCGGACGAAACTTCATGGTGTCCTCCTAAGTTATTGAAACGACGTGGTTTGTGGTTGGAGCGATCCCCCGCGGAAAGCCGCGAATAATCGCCTGATGGCGAGCACTTTCATGCCCCTGGCAACGACATGGGGCGCGATTTTTTGCCCACAAGAGGTCCCTGAAAATTTTTTAGCACTCGCCGTAAGCGATTGCCAACAACTCTTTTAGAAAGGTTAACGGGGGCCGGTTCCATAGCAATTTCAAAAATATACAGCGGCCGGGCGGGGAAACTTCTTGGCCGCAAGTTCCGTTGCCGTCGCGTCAGGAAATAGCGGAACCTAGCTGTTAGCACGGACCGAAGGATGCTGCTAGTGCCTTGATAATAAACAACTTATTTAAACTTGAGGCTTGTAATGGAGCGGCGAGTCTCGAAACATCCCCGAGACGGGGATTGGAGGGCACCATGGTGTCGAAAGGGGCTTCAGTTTCGCAACAAGGTCGCGTTTCGGACGATTTTCGCCGGCAGCTCCAGGGCTACGGCCTGACCACCGCCAACATCCTCTACCGGCGGCCCGACCATCCCTGGCTCCTGCAGACGTATGTCTGGCAGGACTACGATCTCTGCCCGAACTTTCCGGCGCTGAACAAATTCCTCAATTTCTGGCTGGAAAAGCTCGAGGGCCCGCTGCACTCGGTGACGGTGGCGCACGCGCGGCTGATCAAGCCGGCGGAGATCAGGGCGGTGGACGGCGAATTCCGCCTCCACTGAGGTCAGGGATCGGCAATCAGGGATCAGGGATCAGGGATCAAGTTGATTCTCTTATAGCTGATAACCGATACCTGATCCTCCATGCGTATCGGCCCCCGCCACCCACGGCTCGGTAGAGCAGTCTATCGGCTGACACTGCGGCTTTATGAAAAGCTCTGCGCGCGGCGCGGCATATTTCGCGCTGGCAGCGCCGCCGGCGTGGCGCGCATCGCGGCGCTGCGGCGCAAGCTTTACGCCGGCGAGACGCTTTATCTCGGCGGCATCTGCGCTTCGGGCACCCACAATACCGGCGTGGCGCTGATCGAAGTCAGCCGCGAGCGCGGGCCAAAACTGATCTGCAACAACGAGGAAGAGCGCTTTTCCGGCGAGCGCCACACCACGAAATTTCCCGACCGCTCGATCGACGAGCTCAAGGCGATGCTGGGACGCGCCGGGATAAAACCTGAACGCATCGACGCTTGGTTTTCCGCCTGGGACTATCCGGCGCTGGTCGCCATGATGCTGCGCGCGGCGGTGGAAGAGGCGCCGGCAAGTTTAAGTCTATTGCGAACGCCGGATATCTCGGCCTTCAGCCCGCACGGGCTCGAAGCCGGCCTGCGCATGGCGCGCAATCTCGGCCGCCGGCTCGGCTGCGATGCGCCGGTGATCGCCACGGCGCATCACGACAACCACGCCTGGTTCTCGTTTGCGGTGTCGCCGTTTGCCAGAAGCGAGCGCCCGGTGATGATCGCGGCGGTCGACGGCTTTGGCGATCGCGGCGCCATCTCGCTCTATGTCTGCGAGCGCGGCGTGATGCGCGAGCTCTACTGCAACGACAGCTTCACCGACTCGCTCGGCATTTTCTACGCCGTCATCTCCTCGACCCAGGGCGGCTGGACGGCGCTGTCGAGCGAAGGCCGCTACATGGGCGCCGCAGCCTGGGGCAACGGCGACCGCGAAACGAATCCGTTTTACGCGCCGCTGCGGCAAATCCTCGACCTCGCCCCCGACGGGCAAGTGTTCGTCAACCGCGACCTGGCGAACTGGGGGCGCAACGGGATGGCGCCTTACACCAAGGAACTGATCAAAATCCTCGGCGAGCCGATCGCGCTCAAGGACATGTGGAATCCCGACGCGGTGCTGAGAGTCGAGGACATCCGCCACAAGGAAGACACCCAGGAACGGCTCGACAAGGCCGCCGCCACGCAGATGGTGTTCGAGGACGCGCTCATCCACATCATCGATCATCTCATCCGCTTAACGGGCAGCGACCAATTGGTGCTCACCGGCGGCACCGCGCTCAACGCCGTCGCCAGCATGCGGCTCCTGCAACATTTCGACGAAAGCTATTTTCAGCGCCAGTTCGGCCGCCGCGCCCGGCTGCATCTATGGGTGCCGCCGACGCCGAACGACGCCGGCGTGGCGATGGGCGCGGCTTTTATGGGGGCCTATCTGGCCGGTGCCGGTGTCGGTGCGCCGCTCGAGCACGCGTTCTATTGCGGCGCGGCGGCGAGCGATGCCGCGATCCGCGATGCGTTCGCCGCCGCGCCGGACGTGGCCTGGACGCCGATCGGCGACGTGACCAGCGCCGCTGGCCGCGAGGCGATCGCCGATCTCATGGCCTATATGACCGCGCAGGACGGCATCATCGCGCTCTACCAGGGCGCGGCCGAGACCGGGCCGCGCGCGCTCGGCCATCGTTCCATTCTCGCCAATCCGCGCAATCCGCGCACGCGGGAGTTTCTCAATGCGCGGGTAAAATACCGCGAAGCGATCCGGCCGCTGGCGCCGATGATGACGCGCGAGGCGGCGCTCAAATGGTTCGAGCTGCCGGACGGCACCGCCGACGCCGACTACAACGCCTATAATTATATGGTGCTGACCGCGCAGGCGAAGCCCGAGGCGGCGGCGCGCATTCCCGCCGTGATCCACGCCGACGGCACCGGGCGGCTGCAGATCGTACGCGAGCACACCGATCCGCTGACCTACGCCTATCTGAAAGCTCTCGGCCGCCGCAACGGCGAAGAGGTCGCGGTCAACACCTCGTTCAACGTCGGCGGCCCGATCGCGCAAACCCCCGAGCAGGCCATCGAGACGCTGCGCCGCGCCAAGGGCATGGACGCCGTGGTGATGATCGCGGAAGAGGGCGCGGCTTACGCGATGTGGCGGCCGGGGCAGGGCGAGGAGCGCTTTCCGAAGTGGTTGGCGGAATGGAAGCAGGGCGCGGCAGTGCCACTCACTCCGTGATTGTTTCCCGGGCGCGGCGCAGCATGAAGCGAAGCGGAATGATGCGCCGCAGACCCGGGATCGTCGCAGACATGGCGTCCGAGTGCGCCGCGGCCCCGGATCAGCGGTGCACCACTGCGTGCTGCACCGCATCCGGGGAACAAACGCTGAGTCACGTCAGCTTTCGTAGCCTGGATGGAGCGAAGCGAAATCCAGGGTTCGTGAACGTAGGACTAAGAATCCGGGATAGCGCGCCGCACCGCACGAGGGTTCTGACGAGTCCGGCTTAATAGCAGACGTTGACCCATTGGCCCAGGTTCGGGTCCCATTGCGTGCACGTTCCGGTGCAGCCCGCGCAACCCAAGCAGGCGCGTCCGACCCCTACCGCGCAAGCGCAGCCGCCTCGACAGGCGCAGCGGCCACCAACGGCACAGCGACCGGCGGCGCAACGGCCAGCACCGGCGCAGCGGCCCCCGGCGGCACAGCCGGCAGCGGCGCAGCGGCCACCGCCAGCACCGGCGCAGCGGCCACCGCCGCCACCAGCGCAGCGGCCACCACCACCACCGCCGCAGCGGCCGCAGCCGCCACGGGCCTCCTTTATGTCCTGGCTAAGCGAGGGGTTTTCCCGATCGAAGATATGAAAGGTCGCCAGACTGACGTCGGAGATTTCCTCCTCGGCCAGAATGAATTGCCGCGTGTTGTCCTGCGCGGGCACAGTCGTTACGGGCGCGCTTGCCGATGCAGCGCCGGTCATCGCCAGAGAAACCCCGGCCGCGCCAAATGCCAAGGCTGCCTTTTTAGACAAGGCTGCGTTGCCACGTTTGCGTTTGGAACTTCGCCGCGCCTGCGTCATGGGAGCCTCCGCGTCAGCGTTTTCGACCTCGCTTTTCGAACATACAATGCTCTCGAACGCCGACGTGGTGTTTGACCTAGATCAAACAGGCAAGCCCCGAAAAGCGTGAGGCCGCCGGCTGCGGCGGCTTACCCCCGTCTTGGGCCGCGGCCGGCTACGGCGTCAGCATCCCCACGATCGCCCCCAGCAGACACGTCGTCAGCGTGCCGGACACGATCGACTTCAGGCCCAGCGACACCACCTCGTCGCGCTTCTCCGGGCACATGGTGGAGAGCCCCGCGATCATGATGCCGAGCGAGCCGAAATTGGCAAAACCGCACATGGCGTAGAGCATGATCAGCCTTGAACGAGGATCCAGCGCATCGGCCGGCAGCGCCGCCAGCTGCAGATAGGCGACGAGCTCGTTCAGGATGGTCTTGATCCCCATCAGGCCGCCCGCGGTCACCGCTTGCGCCCACGGAATGCCCATCAGCCAGCAGATCGGCGCCATCACCCAGCCGAGCATGCGCTGCAAGGTAACCGGCGCGCCCAAAATATCCGGCAACAGGCCGAGGATGGCGTTGGCGAGATAAACCAGCGCGATGAACACGATCAGCATGGCGACGATGTTGAGCAAAAGCTCGAGCCCGGCGCCGGTGCCTTTGACGATGGCGTCCATGGTGCTCGACGCCACCTGCTCGACCTCACCGAGATCGCCGCCGGTGTGCCGCTCACCCGGATCGGGCACCATGATGAAGCTGATCAAGATCGCCGCCGGCGCGCCGAGCACCGAGCAGACCACGATGTGGCCGGCGGCATCAGGGATGGCGTTGGCGAGGATCGTCGCATAAAGCACAAACACCGTTCCCGCTATTCCGGCCATGCCGCCGGTCATCACCACGAACATTTCCGCGCGCGACAGTTTTGCCAGATACGGCCGGATGAACAGCGGCGCCTCGACCTGGCCGACGAAAATATTGGCCGCCGTCGACAACCCCACCGCGCCGCCGACGTCGAGCGTCTTTTCCAAGAGGCGCGAAAAGCCGCGCACGATCGGCGGCATGATGCCCCAATAGAACAACAGCGACGACAGCACGCTCATCACCAGCACGACGGGGAGCGCCTGAAAGCCGAGGATGAAGGTGGCGGCCGGCTCCTTGACCTCGAACGGCAACGGCCCGCCGCCGACATAGCCGAACACGAAGGAGGTGCCGGCCCGGGTCGCGGTGGCAATGGCATTCACCGCGTCATTGATCAGCGCAAACACCACCTCGACCTTCGGCACCTTGAGCATGACAAGCGCGAGGACGAGGGTGACGCCAAGCGCGATCCTCGCCTGCCGCCAATTCACCGCGCGGCGGTTCTCGCTGATGAGCCAGGCGAGGCCGAGGAGGGCGAGGATGCCGAGGGTGGATTGGAGGTTGAGCATTTGTGGAGGAAGTCCAGAATTCCTGACAAGAGGTTTATAACCCCATCCGCTCGTCCACGAGAAAGGGGAAACCAATTCTGAATGGTGGGGTAATGCATAGCGCCGAAGGGATTTCACGCTATACGCCCTTCCCACCCCTTGTGCTAATCTACGGGCTGCCGCTGACGTTCCTCGACCCAGAGATCGCGGCCTGGGCTTTTGGCTGGACAGTAGGAAACCCCGTGGCAAAGAAAACTGAAACGCCGCCTGCCGTGAAGACCAAATTTGTTAAGGTTGAGCAAGGCGATACCTCGTTCTATCTCACCCGGCTCACGGCCGGAGTTCTTGCTCAAATAACTTATGCGTCGGTGCGAGGTCAGGATGATGAGGAAGGAGCCGTGCAGCGAATCCTAAATACCAGGAGAATTAGTTCAATTGCAGACTTTGCTTTATCAGTGGGAGTTTTCCCTAATTCCATAGTTTTGAATTGGATAAGCACAGAACAAAAACTTCATATTAACGGCGATTCTGTAGAAATTCCAATCGCGCCGCGTTCTGCGCAACTTATCGACGGACAACATCGGGTCGAGGGCCTGCGGGCGGCGATGGAGAAAAATAAGGCTATCGCCGAGCTGGAAATCCCTGTCGCAATCTATCAGAATCTTTCGACGGCGCAGTGCGCCAATATCTTCCTGTCCATTAACACCGAGCAAAAGCCTGTGCCGCGGTCATTGGTTTATGATCTATACGGAGTAGCGGATGCCGAGCTGGTGGATGCAGCTGCGGTCCGAGCGCGCGACATCGCTATTGCGCTTAACGAGGACGACGATTCGCCTTATCTCGCAACAATCAAGTTTCCCGGGTCACCAAGAAGCAGAGGCGGCATAGCGCTTTCAACTGTGGTTAGCGCCTTAAAGAATCTAGTTGAAGCAAAGGGCGATTTCGAGCAACGAAACATTCTTGATCTTGAAACTCAAAAGAAAATAATCAAGAACTTTTTTCTCGCCCTCGAAGCTGCATATGGCGAGCGATGGTACGAGACGACAAATGCTTTTATGTTTGGTGCAGGCTTTATTGGCGGTGTTGAATTTCTGAAGACTAAAATGCTTGCTTACTGTCAGGATAGAAAATCCTTCACCCAGAAGACGATGGAGAAGGCTTTTTCTATATCGACCGGAGACCTTATCCTTCAAGAGGAGGTGAAAGGTAAGGGCGGCAAGGAGGCGGCGCTGGTCATACAAGAGCGACTTACTGGACTATTTAAGCCTTCCCTGGCCAAGGCAGACTACGAGGTCTGAGAATTGTTTGAGGCCAGCCATTACGCTTCATCCCTTCAGCTTCCTGTCAAAGCTGCGCTAAATCCATTGCGGGGGCCGCTCACAAGGCAAGAGGCCGAAATTCTTGCTGATAAGCTCGCTAACGATTCGCAAAAATCCATCTACTCGTCTTTGCTTTCTATTGCCGACGCCTTGCAAGGGCTGGAGCAGGGATTCTCAACGTGGCCCACAATCAAGCTTTACTATTGCACATTTTATGCAGTAAGGGCTCTCCTGGCTCTAGAAAATGTATGCTTGTATTATTCCGAGAAAAAGGAGTTTTGGGTTGAAAGCATCGCTAGCGCGTTTCCAGCGCGCGCGCCGACTAAGGTTCGTGGATCCACGCACAAATTTGTATTTTCGATATTTGAACAGGAGTTTTCGAATAGTCCGCTCTTATCTCAGGCGATCGACGGAGTAGCGCCTTTTGAGTGGCTGATGTCAAAACGCGAAGATGCTAATTATCGTATTGCTCGCTTTCTTGAGCCTGCAGAAAATCAATTATTTCGGTTTGTGCGGGGGCACGGAATACGAAAGCTTTGCGTCGAATATCTGAAGGACGATGTATTTGCCTTCGATCGGGATCATGCAATCCTGGCCTATCCACTTTATCTGTTAAGGCACATATCGAAACTTGGTGTCCGCGGTAGAACCTGCGTTCTTGATAATATCGAAAATGATAATTATGAACGGTATTTCTCTGACAGACATGGTCCATTACAGCCGCTGATCGACCTGAAGCGGAAGATAATTTTGTAGCGTACGGCCCATAATTGAGCAATCGTAGCGGGTAGGGCGGATTAGCCGAACGCGTGAGCCGCCGCTTGCCGGCTTGGGCGTCTCGCTCGATCTTGCGATCAAAGCGGTCGGCCTCGAACGCTTCGAACCAAATGCGGAATTCTGCGTACTGGTCGGGCGGCAGGCTGGCGACGGCTTTCTCAAGGTCTTCATGCTCATAATGCCAATATAATATGGTACTTCTCCCATTCTAACGAATCCGCGAACCTGAACATCCGTTGCCGCAATTGCAAAAATCCGCCGCGGACGCGCTCTAATTCTGCCGCCCCGCGCTCCTCTAATCGGGTTCACCCACTGTCACCCGACGAGGAGCATTTCAATGCAAACGTTCGCGAAATTGGCTTTAGCCGCCGGCGCCTGGGCGCTGGGCCTCGGCGCCGCTCTGCCGGTGCAAGCCGCCGACATGGCCTATCCCGAGGCGCAGGCCGGTTACCCGGCGCCGCCGCCCGGCTATTACGCGCCGCCGCCAGCACAGCAGGGCTACTATCCGCCGCCTCCGCCGCCCGCCGCGTATGGCTATCCGCCGCCCGTCGAATACGGCACCTATGTCGCGCCGCCTTACGTCGTCGCGCCGGGGCCGTATTACGGGCCGGGGCCGTATTGGCGCGGCTACGGGCCTCGCTATGCCTATGGCTACGGGCACTGGCGCGGCTATCGGCGTTGGTGAAAAGCGCGCGTAACGTGGGCTTCGCGAAGCCTGTCATCGGGCCGGCCACTTCGGGCCGGCCCGATTGGCTCAGCCCACGCTACAAAAAATTTGTAGGCGTCTTCGTAACTTAAGCTGCATTTGCGAATCTTTGCAGTTGTCAGTTCGATTTTTGGTCCGGTCAAAAGAAAGCCGGCCGTGTTTCACTGCAAATGTCTCACGCCAAACAAATTGGATTTCAGAGGCTTAGAAAGCCGCACGAATAAATTCACCGATTGTGCTTGACCTTCATCTGCATCACGACTAACTGCGCCACCGTCTCGCTCAACAAGGGCGCTTTCTAGATGCGATCCTGAAAGTGGAGCGAGGGCGGTTCCCGCGGGCGGTCTCGCAAACCGCTCCCGGGCGGCTTCGGGCATCATGTCCGCCGGTATTATGGCCGGTGCGCGGGGTGCAGCCGCTGGACTGGGACAGGCAAGCGCGGGTAACGCCCGCAAACGGCCGCGTCCCAGGAAACCTGGCCTGAAGTCGAAAAGCCGAGGCCTAGAAACCACGGCCAGAGCTGCGGTGGAGCGCCGAAAGGCGAGCGCGCCCGAAGCGGGCGGTTCGCGCAAGCGGATCGTCCGTGGCGCGCGCCGCGCCCGAAGCGCGGGCAGGTGGCAACATCTGTTCGTGTGGTGCGGCCAATTTCGTTTGCGCCTTCCGGCGCTCCGCCTCCCCTTATTTATTTGGAGGCGAAACATCCGTGGCTTTCGTTCTTGCCGTAAAACTCGGGCGCGAAGCGCGCCGCGAGAACGGGATCGCTCGCACCTTCCACCCCCGCGATAGCGGGGGAGGGGGACCACTGGAGCTCGCGAAGCGAGCGAACCGTGGTGGAGGGGGCGCGGGACTCGACGCGTTGTTGTCGTTGCAGGACAATGAACGTCGGCGCCGAGCTCGCCTTGAAGCGCTTGCGTCGCGTCGAGGCCCGCGCCCCTTCCACCACCCTTCGGGTGGTCCCCCTTCCCCGCTATCGCGGGGTAGGAAAGAGGAGAAACCCATGCGCATACGTTTCGACTTCGGTTCGCTCACGCTCGACGCCGAGTTGCTCGATACGCCGACTGCCAACGCAATCGCCAAGGCGTTGCCGATTTCAGGTTCGGCGATGACGTGGGGCGAGGAGGTTTATTTCGATATCCCCGTGAGTGTGCCGCGGGAAAAAGATGCGCGCGCGGTGGTGACGCCGGGCGAGATTGCTTATTGGCCCGACGGCCATGCCATCGCGCTCGGTTTTGGCCGCACGCCGATCTCGCAAGGCGATGAGACACGGCTCGCCAGCCCCTGCAATATTTGGGCGAAGGCGCTCGGCGATGTGAAGACGCTGGCCAAGGTGAAGGCCGGCACCAAGATCAAGGTGACGGCGGCCGATTGACCCGTCGCGCCAGGGAAATCATCAGATCCCAGGCGTTGCGGATATTGATGACGAGCAGCAGCAGCGCCGCGCCGGCCAATAGATTGAGGCCTGCGGTCTTGTCTTCGAGCAGAAAGAGCGCCGCGACGGGGCCCGTTGCGTAGCAGAGCGCCGGAATGGCGCCGTAGCACAGGCGGTCGGCAAGATCGGAAATGGAATTGCGATGCACGCGCACCGCAATGACGATCGAATAGATCACGCTGCCGGCCCCAGCGACACCAATCACCAGGGCGAAGGATTCCCAGGTTTGCGTCGGAATGAGCGCGATCAAACTGAGAAACAGAAGGTTGGCATAGTGGAACACGACCGGGCTCAAGTAGGTGCTGGTGTTGCGGCGGCTCTCCGGCTCCGGCGTGAGCACGCTGGTGCCGATCGAGACCGCAACGAACAAGAGCGCGACCAGCGCCGCCGCGGCGGTACCGAGCAGCGCATAAAACTCATGCCATCCTGCGAGCATAGGCGCGCGTCACCCTCGTCCGACGAACGGCATCAAATTCGCCATCACGGTCATGAACAGCACATTGGTGTCGAGCGGCAGGCTTGCCATGTAGACCACGGCGCGGCCGACGTCGTCGGCGGCCATGCGCGGCTCGATCATCTTGCGGCCGTCGGGCTGCGGTACGCCGTCGCCTTGCACCATGCGGTCGGTGAGCGGCGTCGCCGCATTGCCGATGTCGATCTGGCCGCAGCAGATGTTGTAGGGCCGGCAATCGAGCGAGGTCTGCTTGGTGAGCCCCGTGACGGCGTGCTTGGTCGCCGTATAGGCGGCGGCGCCCGGCCGCGGCGCGTGCGCGGAGATCGAGCCGTTGTTGATGATGCGGCCGCCGCGCGGGTCCTGCGCTTTCATGATCTTGATCGCTTCCTGGGTGCACAGGAAGACGCCGGTGAGATTGGTGGCGACCACGGCCTGCCATTTGTCGAACGGCATGTCCTCGATCGGCGTCGCCGGCGTGCCGATGCCGGCATTGTTGAACAGCAGGTCGAGCCGGCCGTAGGTCTCTTTGGTCTTGGCGAACAGCGCCTTGATCGAGGCCGGATCGGCGACGTCGGTCTGCACCGTGAGCGCCGCGCCCGGCGTCTGCGCGCCTTCCTTGGCGACCGCGTCGAGCATGTCCTGGCGCCGACCGGCCAGCACCACGGTATAACCCTCGCGCATCAGCGCGAGCGTTGCCGCACGGCCGACGCCGGTGCCGGCCCCGGTCACGATTGCGATTTTTTCGGTCATCGGCGTCTCCCCACGTTCCAAGCCTGTCATCGTCCGCGAAGGCGGACGACCCAGTATTCTCATAGCTTGGGATTGTACACTACCGCCGGCGATTACTGGGTGCCCGCCTTCGCGGGCATGACAGCGGCGTCAGCTCGCCAGCGCCACTTCCTGGTCGGGGCTGCTGACCCGGTAGTCGTCGGGGTGGGCGAGCCGCGTGTTGATCTCGCTCGCCGCGCCAGGCTTGCCGAAGCGGTAGCCCTGCATCGAATGCACGCCGGCGGCGCGCAGGAAGAGATGCTGCTCGGCGGTCTCGACGCCTTCGGCGGTGACCTTCATGCCGAGACCGCGGCCGAGCGAGACCACGGCGTGGACGATGGCGGCTGCATCGGGCGCCTTTTCGATCGAGCGCACGAAACTGGAATCGATCTTGAGCTTGTCGAACGGGAAGCGGCGCAGATAGAGCAGGCTCGAATAGCCGGTGCCGAAATCGTCGAGCGCAAAGCGTACGCCGATGGCTTTCAGCCGCAGCATCGACAGCTCCGCGGTGTCGAGGTTGCCAAGGAGCGTGCTTTCGGTGAGCTCGAGCTCGAGCCGGCTGGCGTCGAAATCGGTCTCGGCGAGGATGCGCTCGACCACTTCGACGAAGTCGGAGCGGCGGAATTGCAGCGGCGAGACGTTGACCGCGATGGTCAGGTTCGGCCAGGCGCGGCCGTCGAGGCACGCGCGCCTCAGCATCCACTCCCCGAGATCGATGATCAGCCCGGAATGCTCGGCGATCGGAATGAATTGCGACGGCGGGATTTGCCCGATGATGGGATGGTTCCAGCGCGCCAGCGCCTCGACGCCGATGACTTTTTCGCCGCTCGAATTCATGATCGGCTGGTAGGCGGCGGCGAGCCCGTCGTTCTTGATGGCGTAGAGCAGGTCGCCTTCGAGGAGTTTTCGGTTGGAGAGATCGGCGTCCATCGCCGCGTCGTAGATGCAGGCGCGGTTGCGGCCTTCGTTCTTGGCGCGATAGAGCGCCATGTCGGCGTAGCGCAAAATGTCGGCGGCATCGCGGGCGCGGCGGTCGATCACCGCGATGCCGATCGAGGCGCCGATGATGATGTTGTGGCCGCTGATCATGTAGGGCGCACAAACGGCCGCGATGATGCGGCCGGCGATGGCTTGGAGCGAATAGGAATCCGAGGCGCAATGGGTGATGATGGCGAACTCGTCGCCGCCGAGGCGGGCCACCAGATCCTCGCCGCGCATGATGTGGCTGAGCCGCTGGGTGACGTTGAGGATCAGCTCGTCGCCGATGTGATGGCCGAGCGTGTCGTTGACGTCCTTGAAATGATCGAGGTCGATGTAGAATACCGCCGCGGTCTCGCCGCCGGCGCGCACGTCATTGATCACGGTCTCGAGCCGCTCGCCGAAATAGATGCGGTTGGGCAGGCCGCACACCGGATCGTGCAAGGCGAGATGGCGCAGTTGCGATTCGCCGGCCCTGATCTCCTCGGCGCTGCGCCGCATGTAGCGCAGCACGAGGCCGACGAGCAGCGCGAAGCCGCCGAGCGCCACGGCGATGAACGGCAACACGCTGCCGACGATGGTGCCGCCCGGCCGCGTCGGCTGCCAGGCGAAGCGGGCGACCGCGTTGCCTTGCGTGTCGGCGAATTCGATGGCGCGCTCGCCGGCCGGCGGCGTCGCCGCGTCGATCTTGCGCAGGTTCGTCAGTTGCAGCCGCTCGCCGATCTCCTTGAGCATCGCCGTGTCGATATAGCGGACGGCAACGACGACCGGCGCTTGCGCATTGCCGGTGGCAAGATCGGTCTCGGTGCCGACGGCCACCGCGCCGACGATCGCGGGCCGGTCCATGAAGCGTTGGATCAGCGCGGTGCGGCGGCCGGGCTTTGCCGGATCCTGCTTGGCGAGGACCGCAACGGTATGCCCCGGCACGGCGTCGAGCCGGCCGCGCAACAGATCCAGCGTCGCAGCGATCTGGGCGTCGAGATTGACGGCGACGGCCTCGGACGGCGCGCGAAACAGCGTGTAGGTGATGCGATCGTGGCCATCGACGACCGCCACGACGTCGTCGTTATAGAAGTCGATCAGCCATTGGGCGCGGCGGCTCACCCATTGCGAATTGTAGGTGTTGCGAATGCTCCTCGTCGCCCGTTCCGTCGCGGCTGCGCTTTCGAGCTCGCGCAAGAGGCGCGTGCCCTTGCCGACGATGGCATCTTGCAGCAGCGATTGCTCGCGGCCGGCCGAGACCTCATCGGCGCGCCGCGCCGACGTCAGCACCGCCACGATTACGCAGAGGATCGCGACCACGACGATGGCGCCGATCGGCAAAACGAGGCTGAGCCGCGCCTTGTCCCAGCGCGACCGCTTGCGTCCCCCGGCGATATGCGATTGCGCCGCAGGCAACACGCTTCCACCCATTGGTTATAAAGACGGCGCCTAGACCCTAGGCAGGAATGATTGAAAAACGCTTGCAGTTCAAAGCGATGGAACCAATTCCGCGGTAACGCGGCGTAAATCCCATCGGCGGCGTTAATGAAGTGTCAATGCGCGTTGCGGGCGGCGCAAATGCAGGCTTTTCAGCGCTTTACGCCCGGTTGCCGTAAGGCGGGCGCGGGATGGCGATGTGGGCGGCGCGCAAAGCCGCCGACCAGCGTTCGCGCAGGTCGGTGAAATAGGGCTCGCCGGGCTCGATGCGGTAGATCAGCTCCGCGGTGCAGGTGTCGCGCCGCACCACCATGAGATCGATCGGCAGGCCGACGCTCAGGTTCGAGCGCATGGTCGAATTGATGGAGACGAGGCCGACCTTCAGGGCGTCGTAAATGTCCATTTCGTAGGTGATGGCGCGGTCGAGCACCGGCTTGCCGTATTTGTGCTCGCCGATCTGCAGATACGGCGTGTCGGTGGTGCATTCGATGAAATTGCCGGCGGAATAGATCATGAAAAGGCGCATGCGCTCGCCCATGATCTGGCCGCCGAACAGAAACGACACGTCGAAACTCACGTCGGAGGCTTCGAGCGCCTTGCCCTCCATGGAGTGGATCAAACGCACCACATAGCCGACGCGCTGGGCGGCCTGGAACATGGTCGGCGCGTTCATCAGCGTTTCGCGCTCGCCGGTTTGCGGATTGTCGTAGCCTTCCATCAGGATTGAGACCGCCGACTGGCTGATCGAAAGATTGCCGGCCGAGGCAATCGCCATGATGCGCTTTTTCGGGTCCTGGAATACGTGCAGCTTGCGGAAGGTCGCGATGTTGTCGACCCCGGCATTGGTGCGGGTGTCGGCGAACATCACCAGCCCCTCGCGCACGAGAATTCCGCAGCAATAGGTCATTGATTCGCTGATCCCCTGGCCCGCTCTCTATAGCATTCTTCGCCGCGTCGCGGGCAGGATCACTGATCGACCTTGATGGCGACGGCTAAAGTCTCGGCGCCGACGCCGAGCCGCGTGCCGCGCACCGCCGCGGCGCCGAGCGAATCGAGCCCGATGGCGATGCGGACATGGCCGTCGGTCGGGCAGCGCCCGTCGGACGGATCGAAGCCGACCCAGCCGAGATCGGGCACAAAAGCTTCCGCCCAGGCGTGGCTGGTGTCCGCCTCGGCGCTGTTGTCGGGGCGGCGAAAGTAGCCGCGGACATAACGCGCCGGGATGCCGAGCGTGCGCGCGGCGCCGATGAAGATATGCGCCAGATCTTTTGGTGCGCCGCGCTTGCGCGCAAAAGCCTCGGCCGCATTTGCCGGCGCAGGTGACGTGGCGACATCGCCGGCGCGTTCTTCGAACAGGCGATCGAGCAGGCCGTGCAGTTCGGCGAGCGCCACGCCGCCGCTCACGTCGCGAATTTTTTGCGCAAAGTCGCGGATCGCGCCGTCGGCTTGCGTGAGCGCGGTGTCGCGCAGGAAGAGGCTCGGCGGAAAGCGCTCGACGGTGCCGCGCACCACGCCGTTGGCGTTCTGGGTTTCGACCTCGCCGTCGACCTCGACCCGTAATTCCTCGAGCGGCCCGTCGGCGGTGAAAACGTGGCTGATATTGCCGAAGGCGTCCTCGTGGGCGGCGAGCCGCGCATCGGGCACGACGTCGATGCGCCAGCGCCCGACATATTGGCCCTCGTGGTTGCGCGGCGTCAGCCGCAGCACCTGGATCACGCCGGCTGCGGGCGGATCGTAGCGGTAGACCGAGCTATGGGCGATGCGAAGGCGCATGTCAGACGACGGACGACGGACGACGGAGGACGGATTGTTTTAACGATAGACCAAACACTCCTATCTGTCCTCCGTCGTCTGTCGTCCGTCGTCCGCTTAAAGCAAATACTGCTGCGCCACCGCGCTGCCCAGGCGGTTGTTGTCCTCGACGAAATCGTCGATGAATTCGTGCAGCCCGTGCTGGAAAATCTCCTCGATCTTGCTGTTTTCCAGCCGCGCCCGCACGGCGCGGGCGTGGCGTTGCGCCGGGCCTTGCAGGCCGTAGGCCTTGGCGATGCGGTCGAGGTTTTGCACCAGGTTCTCGTAGCAGCTGGCGAGCGAGCGCGGCATCTCGTCCCGCAGCATGAGGAGGTCGGCGACCAGCCACGGTTTGACGTTCTGCCGATATACCCAGTGATAGGCGGTGAGGGCGGAGACCGAGCGCAGGATCGCTGCCCACTGGAAATAATCGAGCGGGCCGCCGACCTGTTCCTGCGCCGGCAGCAGCAGGTGATATTTCACGTCGAGGATGCGCGCGGTGTTGTCGGCGCGCTCGATATAGACGCCGAGCCGCGAGAACCAATAGGCGTCGTTGCGCAGCATGGTGCGGTAGGCGGAGCCGTCAAAACTCAGCGACGAGCCCATGACCCAGCGCAGGAAGCGGGCGAATTCCTCGCGCGACGGCGGGCCGTTGCCCCATTTGCGCAGCTCCAGCCACGCGCTGTTGATGGAGTCCCACATCTCGATGGTGAGTGCCGTGCGCACCGAGCGCGCGTTGAGGCGCGCGGTCTCGATGCAATTGCGGATCGAGGACGGATTGTCGGTGGAGAAGGCGAGGAATTCCGTCACCGTCTCCTCGTTGGCCTCCGAATAGGCGGCGAAGAAAGGTTTGGCGCAGCCGGCGGTGGCGACCGCGGATTCCCATTCGTTGGAGGAGCCGATATAGGCGAGCGGCAGCGCGGTCAGCCGCAGCGTGGTGTCGAGGATGCGCGCTAGATATTCCGCGCGCTCGACATAGCGGGCGAGCCAGTAAAGATTATCGGCGGTGCGCGACAGCATCTTACTTCTCCCTCCCCCCTTGTGGGGGAGGGTTGGGGAGGAGGGTCGGGAGGTCGCTCGCGAGCGTTGACGCGTGAGCACTGCCTCGCGACCCCCACCCCCAACCCCTCCCCAACAAGCTTGCACTCGGGCGCGCGCAAGCGCGGCCCGGGTGGGGGAGGGGAGCGCGCATGTGAATCGTCTTCATTCGTCCAATACCCACGTGTCCTTGGTGCCGCCGCCTTGGCTGGAATTGACCACGAGCGAGCCTTTCTTGAGTGCGACCCGCGTCAGTCCGCCCGGCACGATGCGGATGCGGTCGCGGCCGGCGAGCACGAAGGGCCGCAGATCGACATGGCGCGGCGCAATGCCTTCCTGGACGCAGGTCGGGCAAGTCGACAGCGCCAGCGTCGGCTGGGCGATGAAATTCTTCGGGTCCGATTTCAGCTTGGCGCGGAACGCAGCGATGGTGGCTTTGTCTTCCTTCGGCCCGATCAGCATGCCGTAGCCGCCGGAGCCGTGCACCTCCTTGACCACCAGCTCCTCGATATTGTCGAGCACATAGCTGAGATGCTCGGCCTCGCGGCAGCGCCAGGTCGGCACGTTTTTGAGGATCGGCTCTTCGCCGAGATAGAATTTCACGATTTGCGGCATGTAGCTGTAGACCGCCTTGTCGTCGGCGATGCCGGTGCCCACCGCGTTGGCGAGCGTGACATTGCCGGCCTGATAGGCCGACATCAGGCCGGGCACGCCGAGCGCGCTGTCGGGGCGGAACACCAGCGGGTCGAGGAAATCGTCGTCGATGCGGCGGTAGATGACGTCGACCCGCTTCAATCCTTCGGTCGTGCGCATATAGACGACGTCGGATTTGGTGATGAGGTCGCGGCCTTCGACCAGCTCGATGCCGAGCTTGTCGGCCAGGAACGAATGCTCGTAATAGGCGGAATTGTAGACGCCGGGCGTCAGCAGCACGACGGTGGGCTCGCCCGGCGCCGACGTTGGCGCGATCGATTTCAACGTCGCCAAAAGTTCGTCGGGATAGTTCTCGACCGGTGCAATGCGGTAGCGCGAGAACAATTCCGGAAACAGCCGCAGCATGATCTCGCGGTTCTCCAGCATGTAGGAGACGCCGGACGGCGTGCGCGCATTGTCTTCCAGCACATAGAAGGTCTCGGCGTCGACGCGCACGATGTCGATGCCGGCGACATGGACATAGAGGTCGTGCGGCACTTTCTGGCCGTTCATCTCCGGGCGGAAAACCGGATTCTGGAAGACCAGGTCTTCCGGCACGATGTTGGCTTTGAGGATTTCGCGGCGGCCATAGACGTCTTTGATATAGGCGTTGATCGCCTTCATGCGCTGCTCGAGGCCGCGCCGCACGATGTCCCATTCCTTGGCGGCGATAATGCGCGGGATGACGTCGAACGGGATCAGGCGCTCCTGCGCCTCGGGGTCGCCATAGACCGCAAAGGTGATGCCGATGCGGCGGAACAGAAGCTCGGCCTCGCGCCGGCGGTAGTCGAGCACGTCGGGCGGGATCTGGCCGAGCCAGTCCTTCAGCGCGGCATAGGCCGGCCGCACCGCGCCGGCGCTGTCCTGCATTTCGTCGAACATGACCCGGCCGCTCCAGCCTGCACGGACGATAGCCCAAGGCGAGTTTAAGCCAGCCCCTTTGGCCCATCCCACGCTACATTCAAGCAATCTTCGCGCCAAATTGTTCCGGCGGCGGGACGGCTTGGGGCGTGCCGCCGGCCCATTATTGCTCACGAATTGGGCGCTGTGACCAATGCCGCGGCGAGCCTTGAGCCGCCTTCGCTGCCGCGCTAGAGGAGGCTGCAGCACGGAGTTTTGATCCCAATGGCCGACCCCAAGGTCGAGAACAAGGCCGAAAACAAGGCAGGTATCGTCACCGCCGCGATCCTCGTCATCGGCGACGAAATCCTCTCTGGCCGGACCAAGGACAAGAACATCGGCTATATCGCCGAATACCTCACCAATATCGGCATCGATCTCAAGGAAGTCCGCGTCGTCGCCGACGAGGAGGCCGACATCATCGCGGCGCTCAACGCGCTGCGCGCGCGTTACACTTACGTGTTCACCACCGGCGGCATCGGCCCGACCCACGACGACATCACCGCCGACAGCGTTGCCAAGGCGTTCGGCGCGACAATCGGTCCGCACCCGGAAGCCGTGGCGATGATGGAGAAACGAGTTGCCGAGACCGGCGGCGTGATGAACGAAGCGCGCATGCGCATGACGCGCGTGCCGGCCGGCGCCGAGCTCGTCTACAACAAGGTGTCCGCGGCGCCAGGTTTTTGGATCGGCAACGTCATCGTCATGGCCGGCGTGCCGCACATCATGCAGGTGATGCTGGACTATGTGGCGCCAAAACTCAAAACCGGCGTCAAAATGCTGTCGGACTCGGTGCGCGCCGATTGCCGCGAAGGCGATATCGGCACCGAGCTCGGCGAGATCGCCAAAAAGCATCCCGACGTCATCATCGGCTCCTATCCGTTCATGGACGAACGCGGCGGCAATACCAATGTGGTGGTGCGCTCGCGCGATGGGCAAAAGCTCGCCGCCGCCAAAACCGCGGTCGAGGCGATGCTGACGCGGGTGCGGGCGCAGCTTGAGGCCGGCCAAGCTTGAGGAACCATCGCCATGACTGAGCTGAAGTTGACTGAGCCACAGCAATCGAGCCCGCCGCGTAGTCCGGACAAAATGTTTCCGGTGTCGTGGGACCAATTCCATCGCGACTCGCGCGCGCTGGCGTGGCGGCTCAACGGCGCCGGGCCGTTCGAGGCGATCGTTTGCGTCACCCGCGGCGGCCTCGTTTCAGCGGCGGTGGTGGCGCGCGAACTCGGCATCAGGCTGATCGAGACCGTGTGCGTGGTCAGCTACGACCATACCAAGCAGGGCGAATTGCGCGTGCTCAAGGGCGTCGCGCCATCGATCGTCGAACTGGGCAAGGGAAACGGTTCGGGCGTACTGATCGTCGACGACCTGGTCGACACCGGCCAGACCGCCAAGATCGTACGGGCGCTGTTGCCGCGCGCGCATTTCGCCACGGTCTACGCCAAGCCCATGGGCCGACCGCTGGTCGATACCTTCATCACCGAAGTGTCCCAGGACACCTGGATCTACTTTCCCTGGGACACCGGGCTGGCGTTCCAGCCGCCCATTCGCGAAGGCGGATTGTAGAGCAACAGCCGGCGCAATCCGCTATGATGCGACTGACCGAGACCGGATGACCGAAGGAGACGTCCCATGGATGCCATCACGCCGAAGGCCAAGCACGACACGCTCGATACCCATTCCCATGTGGTGCGTCCCGCCCAGATGGAGTGGAAGAAAACGCGCTTCCCCGGCTGCGAGGTGAAAGGCCTGTTGTTCGACAAGGAGAGCGGCGTCGTCACCGCGCTGATGAAATTTGCCCCCGGCGCAGTCCTGCCCGACCACGAGCACGTCAAGATCGAGCAGACCTATGTGCTCGAAGGCAAGCTGGTCGACAAGGAAGGCCCGGCCAAGGACCTCACCGTCGGCCCCGGCGAGTTCGTCTGGCGCGAGGCCGGCAGCCGCCATGTCGCCTGCACGCCGGAAGGCGGGCTGATGCTGGCCATGTTCCAGGTGCCGAACAAATTCTACGAACAGGACGGCAGGATCACCGACATTTCCGGCGCCGACTGGGACAGCCTGTGGGCGCATGTGTTTAAGGACTGAGCGTTCAGGGGCCCAAATCTTCAGGGACTAGGTCTTCGGGGATCAGGTCTTCAAGGGTCAGGTCTTCAGGAACCAGTCTTCAAGGACTTAGGTCTTTAGGGAAGGCGTTCGAGGACCAAAAAAACTTTCGCTGCCCTGATTGTGCCGAACTGCGGCGTCAGAAGGAGCGCAAAGGGAATTTGACCATGCTGCGAAACCTCATCCAAGCCGCCGCGATCCTAGCCTTGGTGACAGGACCGGCCTCGGCGCAGGTGGCGCTGTCGCCGTTCAAGGAGCAGGAAAAGAAACTGACCCCTGACGAGCTCAAGGAGAAACAGCAGCGCGAGAAGGACTACAAGGCGGCGCTGGACAAGGTCCCGGACAAAAAGACCACCGTCGACCCCTGGGGCAACATCCGCCCGGCACCGCAAAACACGGCGCCGCAGGCGACGGCGAAGAATAAGCAGTAGCGAGTTAGCACCGCTGCTCCGCGCGTGCGGGCGGCGTGTGCTTACATGCCGTGGTATGTCCATTTCGCGGACGCGTTATGGATGTCCGTTCCCGCGGAGCATGTTATAGCTGTTCGCGTCCGCGGACGTGGCGAAATGGTAGACGCAAGGGACTTAAAATCCCTCGGGAGTAACTTCCCGTGCCGGTTCAAGTCCGGCCGTCCGCACCAAGGTTTTTCTCGCCAGCGCTCGCGCTAACAAACGACTCGTAGTCCCTTGACGCCTCCCACTCGAGTTCGAGGGTGGGGCTAACGCATCAAATCAACGAGCGGCTTGCAGGCAAGCCAAGTCTCGGCGAACAATCCAATTGCGTCGGCGCTCCGAAGTTCAGGGCAGCGGTCATAGCGAAATACTGCGCCAACTTGGATTTGATAATTCGAGCCTCGTTTTTTAACGAAAGAGCCATAGGCGGCAGACAGCCAGTTGGGTTGGGTCTTTGGCGGTCCTCTCGAAGGAATCGCCGTGCGTAGATCAAAATCTATTCTAGCGTCGATATTGGGTGTCGCCCTTTGCGACCGATAGCGCCGCTGCACCCCCCTAAACCACGGCGTGACATCGGGGTGCCGCCTTAGAAGCGGCTTCATGTTTTGGACGATTTTTTCGATCGTTTGTTGAAATCCATCTTCTTCCAAATCCTTGAGATTTCGTTTTAAGCCTCCGCTGACTCTGTGAGGCACAGTCACCATGACCTCAGCAGCCGACGATGTGATGCCCAACGTCAGGTGAGGATATTTGGTGAAGTTGTCAGCATCGCGTGCGTTTGAGAGGGAGAGGAAATTCCACACCGCGTCAGATCGGGTTCCCGTGATTGCGCCGCGTCCGAGAACCTTGGGGTTCATGCCAAGTTTTGTCTTGAGGTCACGGCGGTTTCGTAGCTGTTCAAGCGCGAGGCCGAGTACGCGCTTACCTTCGAGATAGGCGTAGGGATATTTATGTCCGAACGGAATCCCCGAGAATTTTGTCAAGCTGCCCTCCCTAAACTGTTTAGTGCCAATAAGCTTCGCTTCCGCAATCTCCAAGAAGTCGGCGGCTCGCGCCGCCCATTCGCTTTGGGTTCGATGACGACAGAGCCACGTATAAACATCGCGCCATTCGAGGATGACGACATTCTCGAAACGCGAAGTCGGCCGGTAGGCCACGATTGCGACTGCGATTACGATGCGGAATCCACGACGCTTCGCAGCGTGCCGGTGAGTGAGGATTTGTTTCGCCGTGAGCGGCATAAGAACTTTGCTCTCAATAAAGACGCACCGTCCGCCGTCATCGAATATCCATCCGTCGGGTATCCCCTCACGTTCGGGCTCTTCCTCACGCGCTTCTGGTGCCCATGGATATTGTTGTTCCCTCAGTTGGAGTTTTCGAGCGGTCGTGGGTAGTTTTATCCTCACAAGTTCGCGCAGAAACAGCCGCAGCAAAGTGCGATCCGCATCGATTGCGGTCATTAGTGCGTGCGTGACGCGATTTTCCGGTTGTGAGTATTGATCGAAGACGTTTCGCAAGGCGGCCCGCCGAATGTGTAACGTCCATCCTGTCCAATGCGTGCCGTATGAGCAATTACAATTTGCGCGTCCGCCCGCGCCGGACCGGGCTCTATTCGCTACGCTCAACGAGCCTCGCAGATTCCGATAGAGTCGGCGTTCCGCGCGCCCTGCCTGCGATCTTGACTGAATCGTATAGGGATGGACGGGCGCTTGCCATACCCCATTGCAATAACACAAGTTTTGCCTTGTAAATGCTCGGGGTGCAGGCGGTGCGTTGTGGCTAGAAGCGATATGCGAATATTGGGCAGCTCGTCTCAACCAATGCTGAGGACCGAGCTATGACCAAGAGAAATCAGGCGGAAGACCATCTATACGTTAGCTACAAAGGCTTCGAGGTGGGCGCACATGGGAAAGTTGGCGTCTGCGCCTTCCTTATCGCGTTGGTGATTATGGGATTGATAGTGCTGAGATGGAAGGGACTTTTATGAACGAACTGAGGGGAATGCCGGTGTTGATAGCGTTGGTAACTGCTATGCCATCGATATCCTTCGCGCAGGAGCAAGGACGGTTCGATGTGCGCGGCATGGGTCTTGGCATGGCCCTAAATAAAATTCCAAGACAACCGTGGCATACGAGTCGGAAGGAAATGAAGTGCAATATCGTCGTCGCGGAAATTGGCAGCATTCGATATTCCGACGATGACGAAGTAGATATTATCATCTACGACGACCCGGCCGCAGAAAAGGTAATTGGCAATATCGTTTCGCGATCGCGCTATCAGGGACCACGGGAAGTCGCGGTAGCTGCGGTAAAGGATAAGTATGGACAGCCAAACTCCGAAACAACGGACCCAAAATACTCGTTATTGAAATACATCAAGGGCAATGAAACTCTTACGGCGCATATTTCGGAGCCGAGAGCAGAAATCGGCAGTTATCAGCTCAAAGGGCAAGTAATAATTTCCGTCGAGAATGTTGCGCTGGTCGAGCGCTTGCGTGCGACCACGCTAAAAACGAACGAACAGCAAATTAAGGATTGTGAACGCCGTAAAGCAGAGGACGCTATGCCGAAATTCTAGGCTCGACTTGGTGCCTGCAGCCCCAACGATTGAACCAAGGTAGCTCTTGCTTTGACATTCGCGGCCCCCTTCTATCTAAAAACACTGTTGGAGGTGTTTAAGACGGCCGCACCCGCACCGCAACCGGCCGCCGCGTAGCCCGCCTCAACGGCGCCCGCGCGCGATAGCGCGGCAACTGGTGCTTCACCAAGCCAAAGCCCGCCAGCGCCAAGCTCCCCCACACCGCCAGGCTGAAATAAAGTGACATCCAGGCGATCTCGTCGCGCCATGGCGCGAGGTCGTGGGTGACGATCCAGCGGGTGGCGACGTCGTGCAGGCCGGCGACGAGGCCCAAATAGTCCTTGCCGCTGGCGATGTCCGCCTGCCAGCGGCCGAAATACATCGGCACGTCGACGGTGGCCATGAACACCACGTAGGCGGCGATGCCGGCGGCGGCCGCCGCGATGGCGAATTGGGCGGGACCGCGGAAGCGCGGCACGAGGCGCGACAGCGCGATGCCGATGAGCAGGAAGGTGATGGTCCACAGTGAATTTTCCAGGACGTTGCCGAGAAAATTCGTCGTGATCACCGCGTACCAGGAAGAGATTTCCGCGAGCGCGATCGTGGGCACGATGGCCTTGGCGATGTTTTTCGCGGTGTCGGAGTTGGCGACCCTGCCGAGCGCGTAGAGCACGATGGCCCATTGCGCGGCGAAGCAGAGCTCGGCAACCGTGGCGACGGAACGGCCGATCATGACGCTGGAGAGCCAGGTGTCGAACAGGCAGATGCGCTGCACGTCGGCGCGCGGCAGCACCGAGCGGAAGGCGCAGCCGAGCACGTAGACGGCGCACAGCAGGAAGAGCGGCTCGAGCCAAATGGTGGCCGGCTTGGCGGCCGGCTTATCGCCGCGGCTGGCGCGGTAGCGGGCGCGCAGCCGCAGCAGCGCCGCGATGTTGACCGCGCTGACGACGAGCAAAAACCCCCACCAGATCGCGACCGGGTTCGACCAGTCGAGCCACGCGACGCTCATCGGGTTGCCTCCGCGGGCGTTACCGAACGCTCATGAAAATGTAATACGCCCGACATATAAGGCGAGATCAAGCCAAACGTTCGGTCGGCGTGACCGGCTATTTGTCACGGCAACGCGTGAGGCCGGCTGGCGGGATGAGCCGGTTTGCGCCGCCAGATCACCGAATTTACCGCTCCTTAATGCAATATTTTTAAGGTCATTGTTTGTGCCGGGGTTGCGTTTTGCACGCGGAGATTTTGATGCCTTCTCAAGCCGAATTGCGCAGAAAGCCGCGCCGGAATTTCCATTACAATGCCAGCGTTTTGCTTGATGCCAAGTCGTTGCCGCAACCTTGCGAGATCGCCGACATTTCGGCGACCGGCGCGCGTATCGTGCTCGCGAAAGACTGCGAGCTGCCGGAACGCTTCATCCTGCTGCTCACCCGCAGCGGCGAAGCGCGACGCCACTGTCGGCTGGTTTGGCGCGACGGACTGGCCGCCGGCGTCGAATTCCCGACGCCTTCCCAAGAGTAGCTCGGCCTAGGCTAGGGCCGGTCCACCGGCTTTGCCTTGAATCTTCGCCTTATTTGCGGCGCACCACACTGCGAACGAAACGCGTTATAATTCGATCGAACGGTGGTGTTGCCCAACGCGTCGGGGCGCGCGTGGAGAAGAGGGGATCGTCACGGAACCAATTCTCGCATCGAGCCGTCGGCGCCAGGCGCGATTGGGCCACAGCTTTTTGCTTTGCGCCGTCGCCGCCGCCGGCATGGCGCTCGCGGGCTGTGGGCTCGGCAATGGCCCGGGCTCCTGGCTGGTCGATCCCGGCCGCTACGAGGTCTATCACTGCAACGACCTGGTGACGCGATGGAAGCAGCTGACCACCCGGGAAAACGAATTGCGCGCGCTGATGGACAAAGCGAGCCAGAGCGGGACCGGCGCGGTGATCGGCGCGGTCGCCTACCGCACCGATTACGAAAGCGTGCTCACCGAGGAGAAACTGGTGCAGCGCGAAGCCAACGACAAGAAATGCGAGCTCACCACCACGTTCCAGAGCGACCAGTCGATCCGCTGACTACGACTGCAGCCGGATGATCGTCAACGCGATGGCAACGCCGGCGGCGGCCAGCACCACGAGCGCCGCCGCGCTGGCCGCGGTCGCGCGTCCGCCGGCGAAAAACGCGGCGTAAAAAGCCTTCAAGATATTGTTGGACGACGCCGCGATCAGGATGGCGCCGACCAGCGTGTCGGGCGACACGCCCGTCAGCCCGCCTTGCGCCAGATTGAGGACGAACGGATCGATATCGGAAATGCCGACGATCGCGGCCAGCGAATAGATGCCGGTCGCGCCGAATTCCTTCGTCGCCCAGGTCGACAGGAACGAGGTGGCGACGAACAGCACCGCAAAGACGATCGCCGCGCCGAGCTCCAGCGGATTGCGGCTCGCGGCAAGTTTCATCGGGCCTTGCTGCGCCTGCTGACCGTCCGCCGATTTGCCAAAGACCCAGTATTGCAACGCGCAGATCAGCAGTCCTGCCGCCGAGAGCCCGAGCAGCGGCAGCGCCAGGCGACGCGCCAGCGTGAGGTTGAAGATGGCGGTGATCGCCAGGATGCGGACGTACATGATGGCGGTAGCGAGCGTGATGCCGGCCTGGGCGTGACGCCGCACCGCGGGGTCGCCTTTAGCCTGCCGCGCCAGCACCACCGTCGTCGCGGTGGACGAGTAGAGCCCGCCCAGCGCCGCCATCCACAATCCGCCCGCCGCCGCCGCCCAGTAGCGCTGCGCCAGATAGCTGACATAGGAAAAGGTGCAGACCACGACCAGCGCCAGCCAGACCTGGCGCGGCGTGATGGCGGTCAGCGTCGTCACCGGCTCGTTGGGCAGGAGCGGCAGAATGATCCCGGTCAGGATCAGAAACTGCCCGGCGGTGACGATCTCCTTCATGTCGATGCGCCGCGCCAGGTCGTGGAGCCAGGTGCGGCCGGTCAAGAGCAGGACCGCCGCCACCGTGGTCGTCACCGCGACCCATGGCGGCAGCGCCAAGGCGACGGCGCCGAGCAGATAAGCGTGAATGTTGAGCAACGGTACGATGAGATTGGCTTTGCTCTCGCCGGTCTCGTCAGGCTCGATCAGGTGCGTGCGGTAATACATGACGAGCCAGGCGCCGATCACGAAGAGGCCCGCGGTGAAGGCGATGCCGTGCGCCGGCTCGAGCAGATAGAGCATGCCGCCGGCGAGCGCGAGCATCGGAAACGTGCGCACGCCGCCGGGTCGTTGCTGCGCGGCACCAGCGAAGAAATCCTCGAACGCCAGGCCTAGGAAAAAGCTCAAGCCCAGAAGCAGGGCCACGCTGGTCGGCGATGGTGCTGTGAGCATGGAGCAGAGCCAAAGGTCGGTCGCGGCGCATGGTCGCCGCGGAACGGGCGGTTATGAAACTATAGTGGCTGGGCCGGCAAATGCGAATAGATTAACGGGGGAATGAGCTTAGAGCGCGATGCGCCGCAGCCGCAGCGCATTGGCGACGACGCTGACCGACGACAGCGCCATGGCGGCGGCGCCGAACGCGGGGGACAGCAGCAAGCCGAACAGCGGATAGAGCGCGCCGGCCGCGATCGGCACGCCGGCTGCGTTATAGATAAACGCGAACAACAAATTCTGCCGGATGTTGTGCATGGTCGCGGCGGAAAGTTTCAGCGCGCGCACGATACCCATGAGATCGCCTTTGACCAGCGTTACGCCGGCGCTCGCCATGGCGATGTCGGTGCCGCCGCCCATGGCGATGCCGACGTCGGCCGAAGCGAGCGCCGGCGCGTCGTTGATGCCGTCGCCGGCCATGGCGACGATTTTGCCGGCGCGGCGCAACGCCTCGATCGCGGCGCTTTTTGCTTCGGGCAAGACCTCGGCTTCGACGTCTGTAATGCCGAGTTGTCTGGCAATCGCTTGTGCGGTGCCGCGGCTGTCGCCGGTCAGCATGACGATGGCGATGCCTTGCGCCTTGAGCGCGTCGAGCGCGGCGCGCGTCGAAGGTTTTAGCGGGTCGACAACCGCAATAAGGCCGGCGAGCACGCCATTGAGGGCGACGAAGATCACCGTGCCGCCGTCGCCGCGCAGCCGCTCGGCGTCGCCCTGCAAGGCCGCCGTGGCGATGCCGAGCTCGGCAAAGAATTTTGCGTTGCCGAGCGCGACCGCCCGGCGCTCCACCACGCCGGTCGCGCCTTTGCCGGACGGCGAGGCGAAATCGCTGACCGCCAAGAGATCGATCTTGCGCTCGGCGGCGGCCGCGACGATGGCCGCGGCGAGCGGATGTTCGCTGGCCCGTTCGACGCTGGCGGCAAATCGCAGCAAGATATTCTCGTCGAAATTTTGCACCGGCACGATGGCGGTGACCTTGGGCTTGCCTTCGGTCAGCGTGCCGGTCTTGTCGACGACCAGCGTGTCGATTTTCTCCAGGCGTTCGAGCGCCTCGGCGTTCCTGATCAAAATGCCGGCCTGCGCGGCGCGGCCGACGCCGACCATGATCGACATCGGCGTGGCAAGGCCTAGCGCGCAGGGGCAGGCGATGATCAGCACGGTCACCGCGGCGACCAGCGCGTAAGCCAGGCGCGGCTGCGGCCCCCAGATCGCCCACGCCGCGAACGCGATCAGCGCCACCGCGATCACCGCCGGCACGAACCAGGCGGCGACGCGGTCGGCCAGCCGCTGGATCGGCGCGCGCGAGCGCTGCGCGGTTGCGACCATCTGCACGATGTGCGCCAGCATGGTGTCGCGGCCGACCTTTTCGGCGCGCATGACGAAACCGCCGCTGCCGTTGAGCGTGCCGGCGACGACCTCGGCGCCTTGCGCCTTGGTCACCGGCATCGCTTCGCCGGTCACCATCGATTCATCGACCGCCGAGCCGCCTTCGATCAATACGCCGTCGACCGGAATTTTTTCGCCGGGACGAACGCGCAGCCGATCGCCGACCACGACGGCTTCGAGCGGCACGTCGTCATCGCCGCCGTCATCCCTGATGCGCCGCGCGGTCTTCGGCGCCAGCGCGATGAGCGCGCGGATCGCGCCCGAGGTCGAGGCGCGGGCGCGCAATTCCAGCACCTGGCCGAGCAGCACCAGCACGGTGATGACGCTGGCAGCCTCGAAATAAAGCGCGATGCCGCCATGCGCATCGTGAAACGCCGCGGGAAACAGGCCGGGCATCAGCGCGGCGACGATGCTGTAGCCATAAGCGACGCCAATGCCCATGGCGATCAGCGTGAACATGTTGAGGTTGCGCGTGACGAGCGACTGGGCGCCGCGCACGAAGAACGGCCAGCCGCCCCACAACACCACGGGCGTCGCCAGCACAAGCTCCGCATACGCCGAAATGTGGCCGGGCAGATGCCAGAGACTGAAATGTCCGCCCATATCGAGCGCCACGACCGGCAGCGCCAGCAGCGTCGAGATCCACAGGCGGCGCGTCATGTCGGCAAGCTCGCCGCCGTGGTCCGCGCCGCCGGTTTCCGGCTCCAGCGCCATGCCGCAGATCGGGCACGAGCCCGGGCCGACATGGCGGATTTCCGGGTGCATCGGGCAGGTGTAGATCGCGTTCTTGGAGCCTGCTGCCGGCCCGCCTTTCGCGCGATGCAGATATTTGTCGGGATCGGCGGCAAACTTGCCGCGGCAACCGGCCGAGCAGAAGCGATAGGTCTTTTGCGCGTGGCTGAGGCGATGCTGACTTTTCGCCGGATCGACCGTCATGCCGCACACCGGATCGATAACGGTCGCACCGGCATGGGTCGAATGGTCCACGGCGAAAATTCCTTGAAACAGATACCCGGTAGGGGTATATAACGGGCATGCAGCCGCTTGCCAAGACATCGGTGTTGAAACGCCTGAACCGGATCGAAGGCCAGGTGCGCGGGCTCGCGCGCATGGTCGAGGACGACCGCTATTGCATCGACATCATTACGCAGCTCTCGGCGGTGCGCGCCGCGCTGCGCCGTGCCGAGGAGGAGATCCTCGCCGACCACGCGGCGCATTGCGTCGAGCACGCCATCGCGTCCGGCAACAAGGCCGAGCAGCGGCGCAAGGTCAGCGAATTGATCGACGTGCTGTCGCGCAGCGACAGGTAAGCGCCTCCCGATAATATTTGACTTGTCATGCTCCGCGAAGGCGGAGCATCCAGTAAACGCAGTCGGACGGTGATTACTGGATCATCGGCCGGAGCTTGTCATCGGGCCGGCCACTTCGGGCCGGACCCGTTGGCGGATGATGACAGGGAATATTTAGTTCAACAGCCTGATGGTGCCGGCCGGCAGGTCGAGCGAGGCGGCTTCGGTGGAGGTCGCGCGCCTGATTTCCAAAATCGAATAGTTGAAAAGCTCTTGATTGATCAACCGGCGCTCGAGCTCGCTGCGCGCCTCGCGCTCGTTGCCGGCGGAGACGCCGTATTGCAGATGCACGGCGGTGCCGTCGCGGTCGGCAAATGAGACAGTCGTTACGAACGGCACCTGCATTTTCGCTTCCCTTCGCACTTTCGCGCTTTTCCCCATCCAATCAATCGGCAAAACTTTAACAAAATCCTACCCGTCGCCGGATTGGCGGCGATGCCAAGCCATCGCCTGTCCGTATCGGCGGACAACGTCGTCGCTTGTCATCGCGATGGTAGGATGTTGCTACAGCAGCCGCAGACTCAACCGAATTTCTCTCGCGCCAACGCGGCGCCCCGGCCGAGTGCTTCAAGCTTCAATGCGGCGATTTCGCGGCGCATCGGCGCCATACCGCAGTTTGTGCAGGCGATGATTTTTTGCGCAGGCACATATTCTGCCGCTTTGCCGATCACGGCGGCGACTTCTTCGGGCGTTTCGATGCGATCGGTGGCGACATCGATGGCGCCGACCAGCACATCCTTGCCGTCGAGCAGCTTCAGCACGCTCATCGGCACGTGCGAGTTGATGCATTCGAGCGAGACCTGGTCGATGCGGCTTTTCGCCAGCGCCGGGAAAAATTTCTCGTATTGCCGCCATTCGGCACCGAGCGTCGCCTTCCACTCGATATTGGCCGGGATGCCATAGCCGTAGCAGATATGCACCGCGCTGGTGCACTCGACGCCATCGATGGCGCGATGCAGCGCCTCAATACCCCAGCCGGCGGCGGCGTCCATATAGACATTGAAGGCCGGCTCGTCGAACTGGATCACGTCGACGCCGTCGGCGGCGAGCCCGCGGATCTCTTCGTTGAGCAGCGCGGCAAACGCCATCGCCATTTTTACGCGATCGCCGTAATGGGCGTCCGCAATGGTGTCCACGATGGTCATCGGACCGGGCAAGGTGAATTTGAGTTTGCGCTTCGTATGGGCGCGGGCGAGCCGCGCCTCGCGCGCATGGACGCGGTGGCGCAGTTTCAATTCGCCGACCACGGTCGGGCACATCGCTTTGTAGCGGTCGTTGCGGATGCCCATCTCGACGCGCTTGTTGAAATCGATGCCGTCGACCGCTTCGAGGAAGCCGTGGACGAAATGCTGGCGCGCCTGCTCGCCGTCGCCGACGATGTCGATGCCGGCGTCCTCCTGCAGTTTTATCGCCAGCAGCGTGGCGTCGTCCTTGGCGGTGGCAAGCTCTTCGCCTTGCAGGCGCCACGGCGCCCACAACTTGTTCGGCTCCGCGAGCCAGGCGGGTTTTGGCAGGCTGCCGGCGATGGTGGTGGGAAACAGCATCAGGTGATCGACAGCGTTGCGGGCGGGCGCCAATCATAGAGCCAATCGTAGTGATGCAACAGCCTCGCGCCGCCCATGATCCGCATCGCCGTGTTGCGTGCCACGGCGCTGATGCCGCCTAAGTGATAACGCCCGCCGTTGCGGGTCGCGAGCCGCTGCACTTTCCAGGCCCGCGCGCGGCGTACTGCGCAATAGGCGCGCAGCGCCGCCGTCGCGTCGTCCGGCGTTTGCGCGAGACATTGCGCCGCCACCGCCGCATCCTCGATCGCCATCGCCGCGCCTTGGGCCAGATAGGGCAGCATCGGATGGGCAGCGTCCCCAATCAGCGCCACCGCGCCTTGCGACCAGTTCAACAACGGCCGGCGGTCGAACAGCGCCCATTTCAGCCAAGTTTTCGGCTGGTTGATCAAGCCGAGTAGCTGCGGCGCCACGCGCTCGACCGACAACCGCGGCAACAGCTCGTCTCGCTGAGCCGGCGCGCTCCAGCCGGGCGCGTTCCAATCGTCGTTGATGATGACGACGATGTTGATGAGGGCACCGTCCTTGACCGGGTAGTGCACGATATGGGCTTCGCGGCCGAGCCACAGATAGACCAGCGGTTCGCGGAAATTTGGCGGCGCCTGCTTGGCCGGCACCAGCGCCCGCCAGGCGGTGCGCCCGGCAAAACGCGGCGGCTCGCGATAGCCCATGCGCGTGCGCATGACCGACCACAGCCCGTCAGCGGCGATGATCGCGTCGCCGCGTTCGTGCCAGACGCCGCTGCGGCCCTGGACTGACACGGTGGTGCCGTTGTCATGGGCGACGAAATCGTCCACCCGCGCGCCGAGCCGCAGGTTGATGTCGAGACTAGCGGCGACGGCCGAACTCAACGCCGCTTGCAGATCACCGCGATGGATCGACCAATAGGGCGCGCCGTAGCGCTGCTCGGCTGAATCGCCGAGCGGCATGCGCACGATTTCGCGGCCGCTTTTGGCGTTGAGCACGCGCAAGGCCTGCGGCGCGACCACGTGCGGCCGCAAGCGCTCGCCGAGGCCGAGCTCGATCAGGGTGCGGGTGGCATTGGGCGAGAGCTGGATGCCGGCGCCGGTCTCTTCCAACCGCTCGGCCTGCTCCAGCACGACGACGCGAAAGCCGTTGCGGGCGAGCGCCAGCGCCGCAGTAAGCCCGGCAATGCCGGCGCCGGCGACGATGACGGTACGGGACGCGGGCAGGGTACACGCTCCCCGGTGCGCTCAGACGTACGTGTCAGGCAATCTGCATTCCGCCGGCCGCGCCGCGTTCGGCTTGAGTGTCGGATCGTGGCGGTAGAGCGTCGAGCAATAGGGGCAGATATATTCGGCGTCGTCGCCCATGTCGCAGAACACATGGGGATGGTCGAACGGCGGCAGCGCGCCGACGCACATGAATTCCCGGGCGCCGATCTCGATCACCGGCACGCCCAGGTCGTTGTGGAAATGGGGAACGATGCTGTCCGTCATGGCCTCAAGCACGGTTTTGAATTCGAGCCGCACCATAGCGGTCCGGCCGCTTGATGCCTAGGGCGGCTTAGCGCCGCCTCGGATCGCCGGCTCGATATGCGGCGAGCAAGGTATTCTCATTGACAAAGAAGGATTAGCGGACGACCCTTTCGGTCAACAAACACGAGGCAAGACGTCGGGCGCATTGCACCGGCGCACTTGGCGCCATCAGCACTTGGCGCCATCAGCACTTGGCGCCATCAGCACTTGGCGCCATCAAATGGGGGGAATCCGATGTCTGTCATTCGCGTTTCTTCGCTTGTACGACGCATCCTGCTGAGCGCCGCCGTCGCGGCCATCTCGTCCGGCGCCGGCGCGCAGGAGAAACACTACCGCTTCGCCTATGACCAGCCGGCAACGACCGGCTACGGCATCGCCGGCGACACCTTCGCCGCCAAGATGAAGGAATTGAGCAAGGGGCAGTTCCTGGTCGATCAATATCCCGGCGCGCAGCTGGGCCAGGAACCGCAGGTGCTGCAATTGCTGAAATCCGGCGACATCGATTTCGCCATCACCTCGTCCGCCAATACCGCGACGGTGTCGCCGCAGGCGGGCGTGATGTCGCTGCACTTCCTGTTCCGCTCCGAGGAGCATCTGACGAAGGCGATCGCCGATCCGCGGGTTTCCGACGCCGTCAAAGCGATGATCGAGGAGACGGTGCAGGGCTCGCACGTGATCGGGCTTGCCACGCTCGGCCTGCGCTCGATGTACAGCAAGAAGGAAATCCACAACGTCGCGGACATCAAGGGCCTGAAAATCCGCGTTCAGGCGACGCCGACCGAGGACACCATCTTCCCTGCCTATGGCGCCCAGGTCGTGCACATGCCGTTCGGCAGCGTCTACACCTCGCTGCAGACCGGCGTCGTCGATGTCGCCGAAAACGGCATCAATATCTATCTCGCCAACAAGCATTACGAAGTGGCGCCGGTGCTCTCGCTCACCGAGCACGAGGCCAATAACAGCCTGGTCTGGATCAGCGACAAGCTGTGGCAAAGCCTCAGCCCCGAGCAGAAGCAATGGGTGCAGACCGCCGGCGCCGAGGTCAACAAAGTCGAGCCGGCCAAGGCGTTCGAGCTCGAGCACCAGTCGATCGGCAAGCTCAAGGCGATCGGCGTCAAAGTCGTCACCGACGTCGACAAGACGGGCTTCGTCACCATCGCCACGCCGTATCTGGACCAGCTTGCCGCAGGCCTCGGCCCGCACGCCGTCAAGATCCAAAAACTGATCGGCAGCATCCAATAGTCGTTCCGCCGGCACGGCGAGACTGTGGCCTGGCCGTGTGACGTTTATCAGGCGCCGGACAATGCGCTTCGCCGACAAGCTCGTACTGCAGCGCCAGCGTCATTTGAAATGGCGCGCCTTCGACGTGCTCGAACTCGTCCTGATGATGCTGTGCGGGATATTGCTGTTCGGCTTCTCGGCGACCGTGACCTTCGACATCGTCACCCGCAGCATCGGTCATCCGTGGCTGTGGCTGCAGGAAGTCACGTCCACGTTCTTCGTCTACGCGATCTTCATCGGCGCCGCGGTCGCCACGCGCCGCAACGATCACCTCTATCTGACGGCGGTTTCCGAAGCGATGCACGGCACGCCGCGGCTGGCGATCGAGATCGTCATTCGCGTCGTGGTTCTCGGTGTCGCGCTGTGTCTGGTCTGTTTCGGTTACATCAATTTTCTGCGCGGCTTCGGCAGCTTCCGCATGCCCTCGATGACGCCGATTGCGTCCCTGTACGCGGCGATCCCGATTTCCGGAGTGCTGATCGCGCTGTTCACCGTCGAGCAGCTCGTCAACGGCATCCGCAACGGCTTCGACCATCCCGAGCCGCCCGAAGAGCCGGTGCACATCACGCCGATCGACCTGATTGCGAAGGGGGAGCTGTTGTGAGCGCCCCGCTTGTTCTGGCGTTGATGACCGGGCTGTTCTTGGTGTTCGGCTATATGGGCGTGCCGGTCGCGTTCTCGTTGATGGCGGGCGTCCTGGCCGGTGCCATGTTCACCGACGTTTCGATGCCGGCGATCATCCAAAAGATGTTCGACGGGGTGGACAGCGAGGCGCTGCTCGCCATTCCGTTCTTTCTTCTGGTCGGCGAGCTGATGAGCTCCGCCAACGTGGTCACGCGGGTGGCCAATCTGGCGCTGGCGCTGGTCGGCCACGTTCGCGGCGGCCTGTCGCAGGTCGTCACCGTGTTCAGCATGATGTTCTCCGAAATGTCGGGCTCGACCACCGCCGACGTCGCCGTGATCAGCCGCGCGCTCGGCGGTCCGATGAAGCGTGAGGGCTACGATCCGCCGTTCATCGCCGCGATCATCGCGGCGGCTTCGACGATCGCGGCGCTGGTACCGCCGAGCATCACGGCGGTGGTCTATGGCGCCGTCGGCAACGTCTCGATCGCCGGCCTGTTCATGGCCGGCGTGGTGCCGGGGTTCATGATCGGCTTCGGCCTGATGATCTATTGCTACCTGTTCGGTCCGATCAGCACGCGACGGCGGCGGGCGTCGTTGTTTTCGGTCGCGGTCGCGGCCAAGGATGCGGCGCTGCCGCTGATGATCCCGGTCATCCTGATGGGCGGCATCCTGACCGGGTGGTTCACGCCGACCGAAGCCGGTGTCGTCGCGGTGGTCTGGATCATTGTCGCGGTCATTCCGCTGCTCAACCGCGGTCATCTGCGGAATTTGCCGTACGATTTCTGTCTTGCCGGCCTGATCTTCTCGCTGCCCCTGATCACCATCGGCGCCGCCAATGCGTTCGGCTGGATGCTGGCCTATCTGCGCGGCGCGCTGGTCATCGCGGACTGGATCACCTCGCTTGCCGGCAACGACCCGCACCGGATGATGCTGCTGATGGTGGTGCTGTTCACCATCATCGGCGATTTCATCGAGCCGGTGCCGACGATCATCATCTTCATGCCGCTGGTGAATACGCTGACGCAGGCCGGCAATATCAATCCGGTGCATATGGGCGTGGTGCTGATCGCCACGCTGGCCTTCGGCCTGATCACGCCGCCCTACGGACTCGTGTTGTTGATGGCCTCGAAATTCGTCGGCGTGCCATTCTCCAAAGCGCTGCGCGCGGCGTTGCCGATCTACGTCGTATTTCTGGTCACTATCGCCTTTGCCATCTATTTTCCCAAGGCCGTGTTATGGCTGCCGAAACAGGTCATCCCCGCTTCGGTCGGCTGCTTCAAGAATCCGAGCGGGCCGGGATATATTTGTCCGCCCTGAGCACGCCACTTGGCGTCCGGCTGTCAAAAAGCCGCAAATGGCTGGCAATGCGCCGGCGCATTGGAAAGACTATATTTACGCCATGACTAACGCCTTGGGCCGAAAACGATTCGTTGCCGTGCTGCGCCATCCCGCCTTTGCGGGGGTGGGCGCCATCGTGTTCGCGATCGCCGCTTTTGCGGTCATTCGCGGCGGCATGGAGGCGCGGGCGCGGCTTGCCGTGGATGATCCGGTCCAAATCAGCGACCAGGCGCTCGATCGCGTTTTCAACCGGGACGTCGCGGAGCGCGAAATCCGCGCGGCGCTTAGCGCGGGCGATATGGATTTGGCGCAAAGTTTTGTCGAGCTTGCGGCCGATCGCAGCGTCGCCATCGATCCGGCGCTGGCCGACCAGGTCAAGCAGGCGCAGTTGAAAGCGAACTCGGTTGCCGGCACGGCGGGACGGTTTGTGCAGGGCTTGTGGACCGGTGAGCCGGTCGATGGCGCGAGCCTTGCCGGCACCGCGGTCGGCGATCTCTTCGTCTTCGGCGATATCCGCGACGCCGCCCGTGAGGGCACGCGCTATCTGAGCGGCAAGCCCGCCGATCCATGGATTCTCGGCCTCGCCGGCGTCGGCATAGCGATCACTGCTGCGACATATGTTTCGGTTGGAGCCGCGACGCCAGCGCGGGTCGGTCTGACCTTGGTCAAGGTCGCGCGCCGCACCGGCCGCCTCAACCCGGTGCTGGCGGTGCGCATCGCGCGCGAAGCGGTCAAGGTCGAACAGGCCGGCGGTCTTGTCGAGCTTGTCGGCAATGTCGGCCGCGTCGAGACCAAGGCCGGCACGCAGGCGGCATTGGACAGCCTGAAAGTTGCCGAGGGTCCGCAGGACGTGTCGCGCCTGGCGCGCCTCGCCGCCGCCAAAGGCACCAAAACCCGCGCCATCATAAAACTTCTCGGCCGCGCCGCCATCGTGCTCACGGCGAGCGCGCTCGATCTGGCGATGTGGCTGTTCTGGGCAGCGCTCATGCTGCTCGGCTTCGCCTCGTCGTGCAAAGCCGCGGCCGAGCGCATGACGCTGCGTTACATCCGCTGGCGCAAGGCGCGCCGGATGCGTGACGCTGAGCTGCGTTTGCTGGCGGTGTCGGCGCGGGCCTGACGGCATGAAGCCAGGGCGTGTACTCCCAAAGCGTCCACCGATGCGGGTTCGGGGATAAAACGGACATCGCACTGGCGGCGAATAGCTCCGCCGTTATGATCCGGTATTTGAAGTCTCATGATTGAACCAAATGCCACACACCGCAACGTGCACTTGGGAAAGCCGAAGCGAGAGGTGACTCTTTGAAGCAGAGACGTATTCCCGGCATCGTCAACCTATTTGAAGTGAGCGATCCGAACCAAATCAAGGCTCTTGCCAACGACCCTATTGTGGATCGATTCTTCGATACACGTACATGCCCCATAAATTGGTTTCTGCTAAAACGCTCCCTCATAGTACTTTCGTTCAAAGGCCGGCGTTTCCCAACGATGGAGCCACGGCTTTGTGAAAAGCGAGCTCGTGCGCAGGGTGAACTGTGGCGCAAACTAAACGACCAGGTGGCTACGGTTAGGGCTGGACCAATTGGCTTGGAGCCCCTGGCGGAATGGGTTAAGGGGGTCGGTTCGGAAGCAGAGGTCGGCATACTCGCGCAACAGGTGCTGGGACGGTTATTTCGAAACGATTTCACCGCGACGCCGGAGAGTTGGGCTGCAGCATTGGTTCTTGTAGCAGCTCCCCGTTCTTCGAATCTAGCGAAGATGTGCTGGTGGTTTATTACGGGAAAGGTCCGCCGCGCAAAGGGCGTTCTTGCGAAGATGGTTGGCGAAGATCTTTCTGCGGTGAACGCGATCGGAATCGCTGTCCATAACCTTGCGAAAAGTCTTCGCCAGATGCGTTCGCTATATGCCGATGTAGATTCAAGGAAGGTACTCTCAGCCGAAGTGGCTGCAGGGAAGTGCTTACGCGCACCCGTTAGCGTCTATCGGCAGTCCACCGCAAAGGGCACTCTCAATGGGACTGCTTTCCCCAAGAACTCCCTATTTGTTCTGGAAATCGGCACGGCCAGTCAACTCGATCACGGACGGTCTCTCATATTTATGGAGGAAAGTTGGAGCAGGTGCCCCGCGTCGACATGGATTCCCGCAATGCTCGAGGGCGTATGGCGGCGCTCTCTCCAACAGGTAGTCTGAGCCGATTGCCGATCTTAGCGCTGGAAGAGCAGGCGCGATGTCGGTCCGCTTTTGAGGGAAACGCCGACATTCGCTCGCAGCACTGGCCGATACGATTTATGAGCACACGTCCTAAATCAGCCGCACCGGATAAGACTTGAAGCCGCGAAAGCGTGCGCGGCCGCTCCTGGTAAAGGCTCCGCCCGGCTCGATCCGGCCAAAACGCTGCAGCAGCCGGCCGATCGCAACTTGCGCCTCCATGCGCGCGAGCGACATGCCGGCGCAGGCGTGAATGCCGGTGCCGAAGGCGAGATGGCGGTTGGGCTCGCGGCGGATATCGAGGCGATCGGGGTCGGGAAATTGCGCCGGGTCGCGGTTGGCGGCGCCGATACCGATGTGCACGTAGGTTCCGGCGGCCATGGCGATGCCACCGAGCACGGTGTCTTTGGCCGCTCTGCGGTTGCCGAGCTGGTTCGAGCTTTCCATGCGTAAAAATTCTTCGACCGCCGTTTCGATTGTCTGCGGATGACGGCGCAGGTCGCCCATGACGTCGGGATGGCGGATGAGAAGGTCGACGCCGTTGCTGATCAGGTTGGTCGTGGTCTCGTGCCCGGCGTTGAGCAGAAAAATGCAGTTATGGATGAGCTCGAGTTTTGAGAGCCGTTCGCCCGTCGCGTTGGCTGATCCAAGGTCGGTGCCGGCGATGAGCTTTGACAAGATTTCCGCCGGATCGTTGGCGTCGCTTTTTTGCCGGCGCGCGATGATATCGCTCAAATAATCCTTGAACTCCGCAACCGCGCCGACACCGCCGTCGAATTGCTCGCGGCTGAGCACCGGTTCGAGCGCGCCGAGGATGGCGAGCGACCAGCCGCGCAACGGCTCGCGCTCGCCTTGCGGAATGCCGAGCATGTCGCCGATGAGCTGGATCGGAATCGCGGCGGCGAAATCGGCGATGAGATCGATCTCACCGCGTTCGGCGGCACTCTCCAGCAGCCGATCGACCAAAACCTCGATCCGCGCCTGCAATTCACGCAACGCGCGGGGCGTGAAAGCGGGCGCCAAAAGCTTGCGCACCCGGGTGTGATAGGGCGGATCGTTGAACACCAGGCTCGTGGTGTGATGCTCGTAAAGCAGGCTGTCGGCGAAATTGGGCCGGAAATCGAGTTTCTTGTCCGAGCTCCACGTCGCCGTATCGCGGTAGACCGCAAGACAATCATCGTAGCGCGTCAGGAAATACGATCCGTCCGGCATCAGGTGAACGGGATCGCATTGGCGCAACGCGCGGTAGGTCGGATAGGGATTTTCGAGAAATTCCGGCGTGAGTTTCCTTACGTCGAAAGCCGCCGCGGCCCCGCGTTCGACGGAGGCCGCGGTTTGCGTGTCACTCACAACAAGCGCCGCCGCTCGCGGCGATCAACCTTTGACCAGCGGGCAAGCCGGATTGGGCGGCCCGAACGCCTGATCGCCGGGGATATGCGCGAGGATTTGGTAATAGTCCCATGGATATTTGGACTCTTCCGGCTTCTTCACCTGCACCAGGATAAGGTCGTGCACCATCAGCCCGTCCTCGCGCAGCTTGCCGTTACGCGAGAAAAAATCCTCGACCGGCATTTCGCGCATCTTTGCCGCGACTTTGAGCGGATCGTCGGTGCCCGCGGCTTTGACGGCGTTGAGATAATGCATGACCGACGAATAGACGCCGGCCTGCCACATGGTCGGCATGCGCCCGACCTTGGCAAAAAAGCGCTTCGACCATTCGCGGGTCTTATCGTCCATGTCCCAATAGAACGATGTCGTGAGAACGAGACCCTGCGCCGTCTTCAGCCCGAGGCCGTCGATGTCGGTGATCAGCACCAGAAGGCCCGCCATCTGCTGGCCGCCGGCGAAAAGGCCGAACTCGCCGCCGAGTTTTATGGCGTTGACGTTGTCGGGCGGTCCGCTGGCCAGGCCGATGATTTTCGCCTTCGAAGCCTGCGCTTGAAGAATGAACGACGACAGATCCGGCGTGCGGAACGGATGGCGGACCGAACCCACCACCGTGCCGCCGTTGGCTTTGATCACGTCGGAGGCGTCCTTCTCCAGCGAATAGCCGAAAGCGTAATCGGCGGTGAGGAAGAACCAGCTGGTGCCGCCGCGCTTGACGACTTCTTGCGCGGTGCCGACGGCGAGCGCGTGAGTGTCGAACACCCATTGCATCGTATAGGGCGAGCAGAACTTGCCGTGGAAATCGGCGGTGCCGGTCGAATGGGTGATGAAGAGCTTCTTCTTGTCGTTGGCGACGCCCTGCACCGCGAGCCCGACGGCGGACACCGGCACGTCGACGATCAGGTCGACCTGATCGCGGTCATACCATTCCCGCGCAATGCCGGCGGCGACATCGGGTTTGAGCTGGTGGTCGGCGGAAATCACCGTGATCGGCTTGCCCAACACGGTGCCGCCGAAATCCGTCACCGCCATTTCGGCGGCCGCCACCGAGCCCGGGCCGGTCGGGGTTGAAGCCGGTCCCGACATGTCGGTGAGCACGCCGATTTTCACCACGTCGTCGGAAACCTGCGCGCTCGCGGCGCCGCTCAGGCAGACCGAAAGCGCGGCCAAGCCGGCAAGCCAAATGCGTCGCATCGTCATCCTCCCATGAATTTTATCGTTGGCCTTAGCCTAATCCGATCCGCCGGGAATGGCACCAGACTTTCGGCACCAGACTTTCCTGCATGGCCGATTGCGCCGTATTGTCCTCCCATGCCCGGTTTTAGCCATGACGGCGTGGAGATCGCCTTCCTCGACGAGGGCGAAGGCGAGCCGATCGTGCTGGTGCATGGTTTTGCCTCCAACAAGGAGGTGAACTGGGTCGCGCCGGGCTGGGTGTCGACGCTCACGCGCGCAGGGCGCAGGGTCATCGCGCTCGACAATCGCGGCCATGGCGCCTCGACCAAACTTTACGATCCGGCCGCCTATCACAGCGCCATCATGGCCGACGACGTGCGCGCGCTGATCGATCATCTCGGCCTGCCGCGCGCCGATGTCATGGGCTATTCCATGGGCGCGCGGAATACGGCCTTCCTCGCGCTTGCCAGTCCCGAGCATGCACGCTCCGCCGTGCTCGGTGGTGTCGGCGGCCGCCTCGTCGGCGGGGTCGGGCTTGAGCCCGACACGATTGCGCAGGGGCTCGAGGCGCCGTCGCTCGCCGACGTCGCCGATCCCACCGCGCACGTCTTCCGCGCCTTCGCCGAGCAGACCAAATCCGACTTGCGGGCACTCGCCGCCTGCATGCGCGGCTCGCGCCAGCCGCTGGAGCGTGACGCACTCGCCCGCATGGCCGTGCCGGTTCTGGTCGCCACCGGCACCAAGGATTTGGTTGCGGGCGCGCCGGAGGATCTCGCCGCCCTCATGCCCGGCGCGCAGGTGCTGGCCATTCCGGACCGCGATCATATGCTGGCGGTCGGCGACCGGGTGTTTAAGGCCGGGGTCCTGAAATTCCTCGCCGAACGGCCCTAAAGTTAAGGAATTACACGGCCAATGGCCTAGTTTATCGGCCATTGGCCCTGATTTCAGGCCATTGGCCCAGATTTCGGATCAGATTTCGCAACCGGATTTCACAACTCTTGGCTTTGACGCAAGTGCTTCCCAATATGATAGAAGGCGGCGTTTTCGCCGTTAAGTGGGAGGCGATCCGATGGCGCAGCAACAGGCCAAGCCGGCCCTCGATACCGTCGATCCGGTATGGGGGCGTATCCGCCGCGAGGCGGAAGAGATCGTACGCCGCGAGCCTGAGCTCGCCACCTTCATCTATTCGACCATTCTGCACCACGACACGCTGGAAACGGCCGTGGTCTATCGGCTGGCCGAGCGGCTCGACCATCCTGCCGTGTCGGGCGAGTTGATCCGCCAAGCCTATGCCGAGGCGCTCAAGGATATTCCGGCGCTCGCGGAGACATTCCGCGCCGATCTCATGGCGACCGTCGACCGCGATCCGGCGACCCACCGGCTGATCGAGCCGGTGCTCTACTACAAAGGTTTTCATGCCATCCAGACGCATCGGCTGATGCACTGGCTGTGGCACAAGGGCCGCCGCGACTTGGCGCTCTATCTGCAAAGCCGCTCGTCGGCGGTGTTCCAGTGCGATATCCACCCGGCCGCCAAGATCGGCCGCGGCATTTTCCTCGATCATGCCACCGGGCTCGTGGTCGGCGAGACCGCCGAGATCGGCGACGACGTGTCGATCCTGCACGACGTGACCCTGGGCGGCACCGGCAAGGAATGGGAAGACCGCCACCCCAAAATCCGCTACGGCGTCATGATCGGCGCCGGCGCAAAGATCCTCGGCAATATCGAGGTCGGCCATTGCGCCCGCATCGCCGCGGGCTCGGTGGTGACCAAGCCGGTGCCGAACAATGTCACCGTGGCCGGCGTTCCAGCCAAGGTGATCGGCCAGGCCGGCTGCCCGGAGCCGGCGCGCACCATGGACCAGATCTTTCACGACGGGATTTGACGGACAAGATAACGTTGTTGTGGCGATTGTTGTCAGTGCCGCTGCGTGCTATGCGGCTTTGATTGGAGGCACGCAGTGGACGTTCAAGAAGTCAGAAAGCTCGACGCTTATCTCAAAAAACTGTTCGGCAATTCGCGCATCCGCGTGGTGCCGCAGCCGCGCAAGGACGATTTGGCCGAGGTTTTTATCGGCGAGGAGAGGCTGGGCGATCTCAACGTCGACGATGAGGACGACGAACGCTCCTATAATTTCCGCATGGAAATCGATTTGGGACAGGTCAGCGATATCGACCAGCTCAAGGTGCTGAACACCTATCTCAGGCGCAAATTCGACAACGAAGGCATTCGCGTCGTGCCGCGGCCGAAGAAAAGGGATTCGCTCGAAGCCTATATCGGCGACGAGTTCATCGGCGTGCTGTTCGTCGACGACGAGAAGGGACGACAGAAGTCCTATATTTTTGAAATGCCGATTTTGGATATGGATTTAGCCTGAGCCGTTTGCGCCGAACGGGGCGCAATCAGGCGCCTTGGCTGTCGTCCAATCGTCATCAAACCGACGAGAAAGATTAAACGGCCGCCGGTACTGATGCCGGTTGCTCGATCCCATGCAAACCCGCGACAGAGCAGATCCAAGGGGACTTGGTTGTATTCTGTTTCAGGCGGCAATACGTTGTTCCAAGCGGCATTGCTTTGTGTGGCCGTCGCGACCGCGGGGTCACAGGGGTGTCATGCGGCGCCGTTTGACGAGGCGACCGAGCGCTATCGCGGCTACATGATTGCCGACATGGACCGAGCCTTGGCCGGTTCGCGGCAACTGCGGGACTACCTCAACGCCAACGATATTGCCGCCGCAAAGGAGGCTTGGATCAAGGCGCGGATCGGCTGGGAGCGCTCCGAGGTATTCACCAGCGCTTTCATTCCCGAACTCGACGACGCCATCGATGCATGGCCCGACGCGGCCGCTGGATTTCACGGCATCGAAGCCAAGCTGTTCAGTGCCAATCCCGGCGGCTTCGGCGACGTGCTGGACATGCTGGTCGCGCATTTGACCGAAGCGGACGCGCAGGTCCGCGCCATGCCGCTGACCCCGCAAGGTCTGCTCGACGGGGTGACGCGGCTCTCGTTCGAGGTCGGCGACAGCAAAGTCGACGGTGGCGAATCGCGATTGAGCGGCACCTCGCTCGACGACATGCGCAACAACGCCGATGGCATCGAGCTTGCCTATAGCATCCTGTTCGCCGCGTCCCTGGAAGGCGCCGATCCGCAGCTGGCGGTGCAGATCCGCGACGGCATCGACAAGCTCAAGACGATCCTCAAGGTGCAAGACTTGAGGCAAGTCGATCCTGAAGACCTGCAAAAGACCAGCGAGGCGCTCGTCGTGGCATGGCAGGCCGCAGGGCCCAAGCTCGGCTTGGCGACGCCGACCCTCGAAGGGCCCGTCAAATGACGGCGCGTCGCCGCGGTCGGGCCAGCCGGATGGCATGCGCGGCGGTTCTGGTGTTGCTGCCGGTCCTGGCTGTGCGCGACGCGGCGTCTTTCCCGCTCTACGGCGATCAGACTGTGCTTCCGGCCGGCACCGAGCTCAACCAAGACGCGCTCACGGTGCCGCGGGAGCAATTCCGCACCGAAGCCGCCGAGGGCATCCCTTCCTATATGGTGAAGCTCGGCGACTTAGCCTTCAACTCGCCGGCTCTGCTGGGCGGCATCGGACGCCGGGCTGGGATGAGTTGCAACACCTGCCATGTCGCCGGCGCGTCAAATCCGAAATTCTTTATTCCGGGATTGTCGCGGCATCCGGGGACCTTCGACACCACCGGCCCGCTGTTCAATGCCAAGGCCGACAACGGCGTCTTCGACCCGGTGCGCATACCGAGCCTGCGCGGCGCGCGTTATCTGGCGCCTTACGGCAATGACGGGCGCACCGCCTCGTTGCGCGACTTCGTCCGCAACGTCATCGTCGGCGAATTCGCCGGCCCCGAACCGTCGTCCGCGATCCTCGATGCGTTGGTCGCCTATATCCAGGACATCGACTTTCTCGACAATCGGCGCCTCGGCCCGGGCGGGCGGCTCGTGACGAGCAATGAAGCGGAGCTGCGCGGGCAGGCCCTGTTCAACAAGCCGTTTCCTCATGACCCCGGCCTGAGTTGCGCCGCCTGTCACGTTCCATCCGGCGCCTTTCTCGATCACCGGCAGCACGACGTCGGCTCGGGCGGCCTGTTCAAGACGCCGACGCTCATGAATGCCAATTTCAACGCGCCCTATTTTCACGACGGGCGCTTCGATAGTTACGAGCAGGTCGTCGGCTATTTCGACCGCGTGTTCCACCTGGAGCTTTCGCCGCAAGATACGCGCGATCTCGTCGCCTATCTGAATGCCATTGGCGACGGCTGGCGCCCCAATGTGGCCAACCGTATCGGCGTTGCGCTCCAGGAAATCAGCGGTTTCGCTAGCGTTTTGGCGACCGCGATACCGGCTCACGACGCCGAGACCGTCGCGCTGACGGTGGACACGATCGACAACGAGCTGCGCGAGCTGATCGAGCAGTTCCCCGACCACCGCGATCCGACGATCCCCGGCGGCCAGGCCGAGCGCCAGCGGGCGCGGTCTGTGCTCAAGGGTATGTTGCTCAATCTAAGCCGCATCGAGCTTGCGGCCGCGGCCGGCGACTTCGACCGGGCGGCGGCGGAATTTCAGAACTACCGCTACGTCGCGTCGGCGAATGTGGGGGCGGCGTTGCGGGCCGCCGAGCCGTGGTCGCTGTTCAATCCGAAGATTCACGATGCGCACTACGACGCCATCCGGCAGATGCAAGCGCTGCAGACCGCGGCCAAGCCCGACCATTGATTGAACAGCTCGGTAGGCGGCAAAGCGGCTCATCATTAATCCGCAAAAAAGCAGGGAGGGCGATGGCCCTCCCTGCCTGCATTTTGCAATGCGTCCTATTCGTCTTAGTTCTTGTCCTTCTTGTCCTTGACGACGGTGCCGTCGTTCGGATCGAGGATCAGCGGCTTCGACGGCGACTGGCTGAAATCGAACATGGTCTCGATCGAACCTGCGGTGCGGTCGAAAGAGGCCTGGCCGGCCGGCGGGTTTTTCGGTCCATCGATGAAGCCGAGATGCCAGTTATCCTCGATGAAGCCAATCGTGGAGGACTGGTCGGTCTGAGTGTGATCGATGAAGTTGGTCTTCGCCCACGGCGAGATCACGAGGTATGGCAGCCGCGGACCGAAGCCGCAGCGGGCCTGGAAGGCGGTGACCGCCGGCGCCGTCTTGCCGCATTGGCTGTTGCCGTTGAGGAAGTCGAACTGCGTCGAGGACGCGTTCACGGTCGGGGCGAACTGATGGTCATACCAGCCGTCCGAATCGTCCCAGCTGATGATGATCGCCATGTCTTTCCAATCCTTGGACTGCATCAGCGCATTGACCACGGTGACGATGCCGTTCTGCTCCGACAGCGGATCCGAATTGCCCGGATGGCCGTCCTGGTAGGCCGCCATTTTGACGAAAGAGACCGCCGGCAGCACGCCGGCGTCGATTGCCGTGGTCAGGTCGTTGAGGTCGTACTGATGGTTGGCCTGATCGGTCTTGCCGATCTTGTCGACCTTGCTGAAAGGCAGATGATGCGGATTGGAGGTCGAGGCGTAGTACTGGAACGGCATGTGGTGCTGGACGTAGTCCGTCACCGGGTTGTGCAGGCTTGGATTCGGACCGTCGAACTCGGCGTCCGGCTGCGCCACGCCGGGGTGGCCGGCGTGGGAAGCGCCGCAGACCGCGATGCCGCCGTTTTCGGCCGCCGTGACGGTCGGCGCGAAGCCGCCCGCGAACCAGCCCCAGGTCACGTTCTTCTCGTTCAAGAGGTCGCCGATGTTCTTGCCGAGGAACTTTGCCGTGGAGCCGGGCGAGCAGTCGTCGAAGAATGGATCGATATCGCCGAACAGCGTGCCTTCGCCGGTGACCGGATTGTCGACGAATACCGCGCCGGGGGTCGTCACCAGCACCGGTGTGGCGTTGCTGTGCGAGCTCGACGCCGTTTCGACGATCGCGCCGTGGGTCTGGCCGGCAACCAGGTTGATCGCGCCGTTGGTCGACGGCCCGTACACCGAGTCGAACGAGTTGTCGTTCATGGCGAAGTTTTGCGCGTAATTCCAAAGTGCCGTGACGGTATTGCCGTCGAAATAGGCCATCACGGTCGGCGCTGCGAGGAAAGTGCCGGGAAAGCCCTTGTCGGTCGGGTTCGGGATGGCGAATGGACCCTGCGTCGCCGACTGGCAGCCGGTGCCGGTGTGGCTGGTGTCCTGGAACATGTCCATGGCGCCGCTGTCGGCCGCGCTCTGCTCGTCGCTGTAGCCATGATCCTCGGAGCAGGTAAACGCGTTTTCCGGACCGAGGCGGAACGGTAGCGACAGCAGCGAGTTGGGATTTTGATCTTCCAAATCCTTCGGATGCAGAAGATTGTTCGCCTTCGGCGTGCCTTTTGCGGCGATAAATTTCGCTTCGCCGGCCGGATTCAACGCCTCCGGATAAGTGCCGAAGTAATGGTCGAAGGACGCGTTCTCCTGGAATATGACGACGACGTGCTTGATCGGCGTCTTGGTGGCCGGAGCGTTGTCCTTGTCTTTGTCATCCGCGAACGCCCCAATTTGAGCGGTCGCGATTGTGAAAGCTGCAACCATGCAGCCGAAAATGACCGGATGCCTCATTCGCCCTCTCCTGATGCAAGTGAAATCGAGGAACACCATCCGCAGTTGCCGCGAGCAGACGGCCCGGACAGCTACGATGAGCGTTCGCATTAGAATTGCAGAGTGAGCGCGACGACGATGTGTAATGACCATGTAGGAATTGCGAAAGCGCACAGCGTTGCCACGGCGCGCGGGACAAAATCGGTGAAGAACATGCGCGCGACGGGGCTTGGTCGCGACCGGGAGATTATTTATTTTTCTGCGGATGCAGTTGCGCCATCAGCCGGTCGGCGCCGGCGACGACGCCGCGCCAATCGTCGAGCCAGGTGCGCGGGAAGCGCAGCGTGACCTCGGCGCTATCGATGAGCCGCTCATAGAGGCAAGTGCCGCGCACGGCGCCGATCTGGCGCGTGCAGCGGGCGAAGAACTGCTCGGGATTGGTCCCGATATAGACCAAGTCCTCGCCGTCGTAGGGCGTGCCGGCGCGGAACGGCACGATGGCGAGCCCGTCCGGGCCGGCAAGGGCCTGCGCTTCGATGTAGCGCGGATAGATGGTCCGCAGCCGCTCCGCGGGCGGCAGGACCGAGCCCAGTCCGGCGATGGTGACGAACAGCCGCTGGGTCGCATCGACCGGCTTCGCCGCCGCGTCGTCGTCATTTTCGTTCGCAGGCCGGTCGGCGCCTTTGGCGTCCGGTTGCGGCGGCTTGAGCGACGGCCACAGGAAGGCAAGATCGACCCGCTCATGCGGTCCCGGATGGCGCTGCACCGCGGCGCGGATCGCCGCCGGCGGCACGTCGAACAGCGTATTGGTGACGGTGATCGGCATTGCCGGCGCATCGAGCGGGACGGGTGCGCTGGGCCAAGTCGGCCACAGCATGTAGGCGACGACAATCCCGGCCGCGAGCACCAGTGAAGCGAGGCCGGCGAAGGGCAGCATCAGCCTGCCGCGCGCAGGGCGGCGGATATTGCGTTGGGGCAGGACGTGAGCCGTCATGGTTCGTGACCGCTTGTTCGAGACTTGTCCCTGACTACGGCACGCGCGTTAACCTTTCCTTAAGCAAGCCGTGGCGGCCGGCGCCGTCCTCTGCGATGAATTTCCGGCCAAGGCATGATCCCGAAAAGTGGATGCCGGTTTTCGGAAAAGATCATGCTCCTCCAAGATGAGGCCGGAATGTTCACAGCCATGCCGCAGGCGATCACGCCGGAGGCCATCAATTCCTTTTTTGCGCTGGCCTGGGGCTTTGCCGTGGCCGGATTCTGCGCCAGCGGCTATCGGCTGTTCGCCAAGCATTTCCCGAGCTTCCGGCAGCTCGAAGTCGGCCCGGTTGCGGCACGCTTTGCCGCCATTCCGCTGCTGATGTTTTCGGCGCCCTACATCATCATGCGCAACACGCTGCGCGGCCGCCGCCTCGAGAAACGCCGCACCGACCTCGTCATGGTGGCGACCATCATCGCCGGGTTGTGGAGCCTGATGTCCGGAACCGTGGTCGTGCTCGCGCTTCAAGCGCTGCTCCACGTCTGATATCCGTTCCCCCTAAAGGGGAATGGACTCATGATTTACGAGCTCGACGGCCACAAGCCGGAATTTCCGGAGGCCGGCCGCTATTGGGTGGCGCCGAACGCGACGCTGATCGGCAAGGTGCGACTGCGGCTCGATGCCAGCGTCTGGTTCGGTGCGGTGCTGCGCGGCGACAACGAATGGATCGAGCTCGGCGAGCGCTCGCAGATCCAGGACAATGCCACGCTGCACACCGATCCCGGCTTCCCGATGGTCATTGGGCCGAATTGCGTGATCGGCCATAACGTGATCCTGCACGGCTGCACTGTCGGCGCCAATTCGCTGATCGGCATGGGCGCGATCATGCTCAACGGTGCCCGCATCGGCCAGAACTCGCTGGTCGGCGCCGGCGCGCTGGTCACCGAGGGCAAGACGTTTCCGGACAATTCGCTGATCGTCGGCTCACCGGCGCGCGCCATCCGCACTCTCGACGAAGCCGCGATCAAGTCGATCGCAGGCGGCGCAGACATTTACGTCCGCCGCTTCAAGCAATACGCGAAGGGGCTGAAGGAGATGTGATGACGGTCATTGCGGCCGAAACCTCCGAGGGACTGATCCGGTGGCGCTATCTGCCGTGGGCGCTGGCCGCGATCGCGGCCATGATCGCGGTCATCGTCGTCGGCAATATCTGGCTGCTCGACTTCGTCCATGTGTTCTCCAGCCTGTTGTGGACCGGCGTCGATCTGTTCATGGGATTCGTGCTCGGCCCGATCCTGCGCCGCGTCGACCTTTCGGTGCGCCGTGAAATCGTGCGGCGGCTGACGCCGCGCACGCTGTTCCTGATGCCGACGGTGTCGATCATCTCCGGCACCACCGGCTGGTTTCTCGCCGTCGCTTTGGGCTACACCGCGCTCGATTGGCCGGCTTTTGGCTGGGTGGCGGCGGCGCTGGTCGTAGTCACGCTGATGACCATCCAAGGGCTCGGCTTCCTGACGCCGGTCAACGTCTACGTTTGCCTGCAGCTGCAGAAGCCCAAGCCGGATATGACCAAGATCAGTTTTTGGATGCGGTGGTACTTTTACGCGGTTGCCCTGCAGGGGCTGATGCAAGTGGCGATCATCGTCGTCATGACGCGATTTCGCGCCGGCATCTGAGCCGCCGTCTTCGCTCCCTCAAGCGCTCTAAACCTTCGTATAGGGTTCCTATCCCTTTCGGTAGTGCACTCTAACTTGCGTAGAGTAGAGCGATTGCGCCGGCGCCCCTAGGGTCACGACGATTACGTCCGAGCCTCGCGCGGCATCGCGTTGACGCGCTTCCGTCACGCATGCGTCGCGAGCCAAGCCGACGAGTTGTGAAATGGCGTTTGCTTTGCACTTTCGTTCGCAGCCTTGGCATCCGAAAACTTGGCATCCGATCTCGACGGCGCCTTGCAATCGAGTTGTCGAGCTTCGTGTGCGCGAAGGAACCGCGATCTCGACTCTTGAATTCCCGTGTCAGCGGACCAATGCCGGCGACTGGATCAATTGCGACTTCGGCACACCGATCAATATTCGACCGGTGGAATGGCGCGCTTGGCCGCACGGTCATTTGCCGCAACAGCGGAATCCCCGGGTCAACACCAGAGGCCGGTCCGCCTTGCCGCGTCGTGGCCATCGCACGGCCAAGCGGTTGCCCCCGGCAGCGGTAAGACGCCCGGATCGGCCCGTGCGCCGGCCGAAAATTTTCACGACCATGGCGTACGCGCTGGTCGGCCTCGTGGTTGTCGCAACGGCGGTCGGTTCGCTCACGCGGATCAGCGCATGGGCATTGCCGATCGGCTCGACTGCGCCGACGCCGCCATCCTCCGTCGCCATATCTTCCGTCGCCGCCGCGAGTCTCTCGCCAACCGAGGACTTCTGCACGGAATTCGGCTCCGCGTTTCTCAACTCGGCATGTGCAACACCTCATAAGAGGTTTGCCGTTCGCAGAAGCCATCGCGTCGCCACCTTTGTGATCGGCCGCTCGGACGCGCAGCAGCAACCGTTGAGCCGCTGAACGTCTGCGCAAAAAAACTCGATGCGGAATGCGCTCGCCCGCATTCCCACGCAAATAAGAAGCCAAAGGATAACCCGGCGTTTGTTGACAGGGAGTACAGCCATGTCCGTGCAAGGCGTACAACGTACAGACAATCACGTTCCACGCTACGACGCCCTCGAAATTCTGATGATTGCCGCCGGCGTCGTGTTCATCGTCGCCGTCGCATTGGTATTTTGACAGTCGCGCAGCGACGTGCGCCGCTGAACACCGCCGTCGCTGAATAGGCCCGCCATCGCGGCGCGTTACTTGACTTGCCGTTACTTGGCCTGCGCGGTCTCGGGCTCAGCCGGCGCACCTGGGGCGCCGGCGACACGGACCAGATCGCCCGCGGCAATGCCGTCCGGCGGGCTTTCGATGACGCGGTCAGTGGCGGCGAGGCCCGATCCGATTTCGACCATCTTGCCGAGGTCGCGCGCGATCGTGACCGCCTTGAGGACGACGCGATTGGCGCTGTCGATGGTCGCGACGCGAAGCCCGCTGCGGTCGAAAATCAGCGCGCTCGCCGGCACGTTGATGGCGACGTCCGGGTGCGGCAGCTCGAAGCTCACATTGGCGTAGGCGCCGGTCATCAACTCGCCGCTCGCGTTGTCGACGACGAGCAGCATCCGGGTCGTGCCCGACGCGACGTCGACGGCCTGCGAGGAAGCCTCGACCGTCGCGGAAAATTTCCGCCCCGGATATTCCGGAACCATGATCTGTGCCTTGGTGCCGAGGCGAATGTTCGGCACGTAATTCTGCGGCACGTTGACATAGACGCGAAGCTTGCTGGTCTCCGACACCACGAACAGCGGCGCGCCGCCGCCGCCGGCATTGATCAGCATGCCGACGTCGGTATTGCGCGCGGTGACGAGGCCGTCGAACGGCGCGGTGATGCGCTTGTATTTTTCCAGAACGCGCAGGCGGTCGAGATTGGCCTGGGCCGAGCGCACCAGGCCGTCCTTGTTGGCGGCGTCGGCTCCCCTTTGGTCGAGGTCTTGTTTCGACACCGCACCGGACGGGATCAATTGCTGGCCGCGCTGCAGGGTCGCGGCCGCGAGCACGGAATTGGCTTGTGCGCTGGCAAGCGCCGCTTGCGCCTGCATGATCTGCTGGTCGAGGTCCGGCGCGTCGATTTCGGCGAGCAGGTCATTGGCCTTTACGGGGGTGCCGATGTCGGCCTTCCACTCCTTCAGATAACCGCTGACCCGCGCATAGAGCGTCGCCTGGGTGAAGGCCTCGAGGCGGCCGGGAAGATCGAAGGTCGTCTTCTGGCCGTGGGTATCGGGCATGGCGACGGCGACGACCGGCACCGCCTGGCTTTCGGTCCACTCGCTGAGCTTGGCGTCGGCCATCTTGCGCGACGTGATGCCCATGATGACGACGACGGCGGCGAGGCAGCCGCCGACGAGCCCGGCGAAATAAAGCTTGCGGCGCGACAGCGCGGATGGAGCGGGGTCAGGCGGCATGGGGCTCTCCATTCGCAGATGTTGCGGCGCGACTGCGGTCGTGCAGCATGCTGAACACGACCGGAACGAACAATAGCGTGGCCGCGGTCGCGCAGATCAGGCCGCCGACCACGGCACGGCCAAGTGGTGCGTTCTGCTCGCCGCCTTCGCCCAGTCCGAGCGCCATCGGCGCCATGCCGATGATCATGGCCAGCGCCGTCATCAGCACCGGGCGAAAGCGGACGAAGCCGGCTTCGATCGCGGCGGCCACGGGTTCGGCGCCTTTTTCGAGTTGCTCACGGGCGAAGCTGACGACAAGGACGCTGTTGGCGGTGGCGACGCCCATGCACATGATGGCGCCGGTCAGCGCCGGCACCGACAGCGTCGTGTGGGTCGAGAACAGCGTCCACACGATGCCGGCAAGCGCCGCGGGCAGCGCCGTGATGATCACGAACGGATCGCCCCAGGACTGGAAATTGACCACGATCAAGAGATAGATCAGCACGATCGCGCCGAGGAGCCCGAACAGCAAACCGGTGAACGCGCTGTTCATGGTCCTGACCTGTCCAAGCAAAGCGGTTTGTACGCCCTTCGGGGCATCCGGGGCCGCGTCCGTCACGACCTTCTGAACGTCGGCGGCGACGGCGCCGAGATCGCGATCCTGCGTGGTGCCGTAGATCTGGACCATGGGCATGATGTTGTACTGCGAATAGACCGCGGGCACGCTCACGCGCGTGATGTCGGCGATCGCACTGAGCGTTTGCGGCGGCGCGCCGGCCGCGGTGATGGCCAGATTTTGCAGCGCGCTCAGTGAATCGATCTGATATTGCGGCGTCTGCATCACGATCGCGTAGTTGACGCCGTTTTCGGGATTGAGCCAGTAGGTCGGCGCGACCTGGCCCGAGCCGGCGAGATTGACCACCATGCTGTTGGTGACGTCGCGCTCGTTGATGCCGACATATTGCGCGCGGGTGCGGTCGACATCGACGTCGAAAGCCGGGCCGTTGAGCGCCTGCTGAATGCGCGCGTCGGCGAGGCCCGGAACATGGCGCAGCCGGCGCAGCAGGTTCTGCGCATAGCTATAGTCGGCATTGAGATCGGGGCCGCGGACTTGCAGGTCGATCGGCGCCGGCGCGCCGAAATTCAAGATCTGGCTGATGATGTCGGCGGGCAGGAACGAGAAGGTGACGCCGGGGAAGCGCGCCGGCAGTTCTTCGCGCAACTGGCGTACATAGTCCGCGGTCGGCCGGTGGTCTTCGTTGAGCTTGATCTGGACATCGCCATCCTGGGTGCCGATGGTGCCGGAGTTGTTATAGGTCATGTTGATGCCGCTCGACGGAGCGCCGACATTATCGACCAGCGTCGCGAGCTCTTGCCGCGGAATGATCTGGCGGATCGCCTTCTGGATCTCGGCAAATTGCTGCGCGGTTTCTTCGATGCGGGTGCCGACGCGGACCCGCGCATGCATGAGGATCGTTCCGGCATCGACCGTCGGGAAGAAATCGCGGCCGAGATAGGGCACGAGCGCAAACGAGCCGATGACGAGGGCAAAAAAGCAGCTCACGAAGGCGAGGCGCCGGCGCATGGCGAGCATCAGGATCTCGCGATAGCCGAGCCGGAAACGCTCAAAGCCGCGCTCGAAGGCGCGCTGCAACCGCACTAAGGGATTGCGCGACGGCGGCAGCGGGCCGTCGAGCCCATGCATGTCGGTATGCGGCGCATGCGCCCGCAGCAGGTAGTTCGCCATGGTCGGCACCAGGGTGCGCGACAGGATGAACGAGCAGATCATCGCCGCCATCACCGCTTCCGCCATCGGCACGAACAGAAAGCGCGCCACGCCGGGCAAAAAGAACATCGGCACGAACACGATGCAGATGCACAACAGCGACACGAAGGCCGGCGTCACGATCTGCGCGGCGCCGTCGAGGATGGCGGTCTCGACCGCCTTGCCCTGCTCGAGATGGTAATTGATGTTCTCGATCGTCACGGTGGCGTCGTCGACCAAAATGCCGACGGCCAGCGCCAGCCCGCCGAGCGTCATGATGTTGAGCGTCTCGCCCAGCGCCGAGAGCGTCGCGAGCGAGCCGAGCACGGAGAGCGGAATCGAGGTGGCGATGATCAGCGTCGAACGCCAGCTGCCGAGGAAGATCAGGATCATCACGCTGGTCAACGCCGCCGCGATGATGCCTTCGCGGACGACGCCGCTCACCGCGGCCTTGATGAAGACCGATTGATCGCCGATCTGCGCGATTTTCAGGTTGCTCGGCAAGATGTCCTTGATCTCGGCGAGCTTCTGCTTGATGCCGTCGATGATCGCCAAGGTCGAGACCGTGCCGTTCTTGAGCACCACCATCAGCACCGAGCGATTGCCTTCGACGTGCACGATATTGGTTTGCGGCGGATTGCCGTCGCGCACATGCGCCACGTCGTGGATGTAGACGATCGCGCCATCGACGGCCTTGATCGGCAGGTCGCCGAGCTCGGCGATCACCGACGGCGCGTTGTTGAGCATGATCGCGTATTCGAAACTGCCGATCTTCTGCGTCCCGGCCGGCGTGATCAGGTTCTGCGCGGCAAGCGCGTTGGCGACGTCCTGGCCGGACAGCCCGCGTGCCTGCATCGCCTGCGCATCGAGATCGATCTGCACCTGCCGCAGCTTGCCGCCGAAGGGCAGGGGAATCGCGGCGCCGGGCACGGTGACGAGCGGCGTGCGCACGGTGTTGAGGCCGAGGTCGGCGAGCGTCTGCTCGGAGAGGCCCGAGCCGGACAGCGCCAGCTGGATGATCGGAACCGTGGAGGCGTTGTAGTTGAGGATGAGCGGCGGCGTGGTGCTCGGCGGCATCTGCTTGAGCTGGGTCTGCGAGATCGCCGTGATCTGCGCATTGGCGAGCCGGATGTCGGCGCCCGGCTGGAAGAACACCTTGATGATGCCGAGCCCGTTATAGGACGTCGCCTCGATGTGCTCGATGTCGTTGACCGTGGTCGTCAGCGCGCGCTCGGATTGCGTGGTGATGCGTCCGGCCATCTGCTCCGGCATCAGGCCGGTGTACTGCCAGACGATGGCGACCACCGGAATGCGGATGTCGGGAAAGATGTCGACCGGCGTGCGCAACGCCGCCAGCGGCCCGACGATCAGAATGACGAGCGCCAGCACGACGAACGTGTAAGGGCGTCGGAGCGCGATGCGGACGAGCGCAATCATCCGGAAAAATGTCCCCTGTCACCCGTTGCTCGCAAGACTTGAGTCCCCAGGACTTGAGCCCGCACGACCACGGCACGCGGGGCGCGCCATGGATGCCTATTCCCAGCAAGAGACGATGACGCCCACAGCGCGACAACGGAAGCGACGCGCCGAACGACACTTACGGGCTTATTGCCGCGGACAGCAAGGCGCAAACCGTCGCTGAAGCGGAGCGTTTGTTTACGCGGCGTTTATGCGCATCGCTGCCACTCTTAGAATTTTCGAAGAAAACCGGCAGGCGAGCGTTGCGGGGAGGGTAATTTGGCGGATTGCCTTGCTGTTCGGACAACGTGGCATTGCAGAAAAAGGTGCGGCCGGCTCTTGGGGGAGAGCCGGCCGCGCGCGAACCCGGTCTGGGGACGGGGAGGGGTGGGGACGTGACCGAGCTCGCGTAGCTCCTGTATTCGTTCGCAATCAGCGCGCGGTTGCGGTGAGCGGCACCGGCCGCGGTTCGCCGAGCGCGACCCAGACATTCGGATCGGACTGCGACTGCCGTTTCACAAAGCGGTAACCGGTGTCCGACCACAGCACGATGTCGTCGGTCTGGTTGTCGAGGACGTATTCGCCCTTGTCGCTTTTGACCGTGAGCACGGCGTGGCCGTCGTTGTTCTTGTCGCGCACCACGGTGATCAGCAGCGCCTCGCGCGGCCAGCCGGCCTGCATCAGCATCTTGCGCTTCGCCAACACGTAGTCCTCGCAATCGCCGTAACCGTCGTCCGGATAATTCCAGCGTTCGACGACGCCCCAATGATCCATATCGGTCATCGGCTTGACGTTGGTGTTGACCCAGCGGTTGATCCGCACCAGGTCTTTCCAAGCCTGGCCCGACAGGACAACGTCGCGCGGTGCCGACGGTTTTGTCTTGCATTCCGGATCGTATTCGATGCAGAACTCGACCCAGCCGATCGGCGCACGTGTGGCCTCGCCGACCGAGATGAACAGCGGACGCTCTTGTCCCCGTTCTTGCCCCCGCTCTTCCGCCGTGCTGGTTTTTTCCGTAGCGATCAGGGTAGCGGCGACGAAGATCGCGACCGCACTCCGCCGCAGAATTGTTTTTGTACGCGAACGCATGTGACCCCATCCCGTCTCAACGGGGACACGTTTCGCACAAAGCTTTTGCGGGGCCGCTAAGTTGAATCGCTCAATTTGAAGTAAAATCGGTTCAATAGACTGCAAAAGTCTCGGGATTACTGGCGCGAATATTGTATAAAATTTGAACTATTCTATTTTGATTCAAATTGTATCTATCCCGCCGCCATCGCGCTGCGCGCAGGTTTGTCAATGCGCAAGCGGTCTCGCGCCGGCTGGGCGTTTGCGGTTGGCGGCGTCTGGCGAGGTGAAGAGAGCGCGGAACGGCCGGCGCGCGAGGCGCGGCGAAGCCGACAATTGTCACGCCGGCCTTTACCCGCCGGTGACGTTGTCTTCGAGAAAGTCGGGATGCTGCAGGCGGGTGAACTCGATGGCGAAGCCGTCCTCGAGATGGCGCACGACGCGGCCCTGTATGGTGCCGAGCGTGACCAGCGCGCCGATCTGCGGCCGCTGGTCGGTGGCGATGCCGGCGCCCGATTGCGAGACGTCGATGATGCGGCAGGTGAGGTTGACGCCGTTGGGCATGATCAGACGGCCGACCGGGTTGCGCGGCACGATACGGCCGTGGCGGCGGTCTTCCGGCAGGCCGAGGATGTTGCGGTTGGCGAGCCAGGTGAGCTGGGCGGCGAGCTTGTCGCGTTTGCGCGCCGTCGCCCCGATGGTCATGGCAAAGCCGTTCTGGAAAATGCGCGCAATGTGGCCTTCGAGGCGGCCCAGATGATCGACATAGGCGATGATGCGCTCGCCCGGCGCGCCGCCGACCGGCGCGATCAGCGCCATGCCGCCCGGCGACATGTTGACGACCTGGCAGGGAAACTCGCGGCGGTCCGCCAGCATATAGCGGCCGAGCAGGTTGACTTTGACGCGCTGGTGGCGGCGGCGGTCCTGGCTGAGCGCCCGCAAACTCGCCTTTCGTTCGACCAAAGCCATGCGATCAATGCGCCTGCCACCGCTCGTGGCCAACCTAGGCGCGCGATGTTAATGCCTCGTTAGCCGCCATCCGCAAGCGTTTGTCATAATTGCGTGGCGTCGGACGGTGCGACAGCCGGAAGGACTAAGAGCGCCCGCCTTGGTGGACGACGAGACCGCGCCGCGGCGCCATGAAGCGCGGCAAAAGGCGGGTCTTGGCCATCGCGCCGACGTGGCGGCGGCTGCCCAAGGTCAGCGCCCCGATCGGGTTCGCACCGAGCCACGCCGGCGGCTTGAGCGGCGCCAATATGCCGATGGTGCGCGCCAGCCGCGGCCGGCGCATGCCGAGCGGCAGCAGCAGAAGCTCGAGCTCGACCGCTTCGCCCGCCGTGGAGTGCGCGGTCACGCCGGCGACGGTGCCGACGCTTTCGTCCGTCGAGATGGCGAGCAGATCCGCGATCGGACCGCGGCTGCCGACGTCCCAGAGATTGACAAAGGATTCGCCTTTGAGCTCGCGGCCGAACAAAGCGCAGACCCGGGTGCCGGCGAGCCGGAACGAATGGCTGTCCGTGGCATCCAGTTCGAGAATGAAGGTATCGCTCAAGGCCGCCCGAATGGCGCCCGGCTCGATATCGGTACGCTCCGGCGCCGGGCGCTGGCCGCGCCGTTCTTCCCAGTAAGCGTAAAGCTCCTGGCTCGCTGCGTGTTTCATGACGGCCCGCTCCTGCATTCCGACCGCCCGGCTGTCCCGCAACGGGACAGCTTTTGCTTCGTGCGGCTCTTGCTGGAGTGCTGAGCAGGCGGCGTGCCGAGGCGGCGCGGCGCAGCGCGGCGGCGGCGCGCACGCAAAATTAATCTTAACGAAACGTTGACGTTGGCTGCCCCGTTGCGGCCGCCTAGGGTCCGCTCACGAAGACAAAACTTCAATCAGACGCCGCCGCGCGATCCGGGGCGGCGTTCATCGCATAGAGGGAGGCGAGGTTTTTGCGAGCGACGGCGTGGCATCGAGTGCCGCGACAAGATTGAGGGAACAACCCGAAATCATGGTCGTCGATGCAGAAATCCGCTTACAGGGTGCAAAGGGGAGGGCCAAAACCCTCCCTTTTGTTTTGCCCCCGAGCGCCGCGCGCTTGCCGGAGCCGCCACGACGACCTATCTCGGCAAGGCGCAGGTATCCGCCCGGTGACACAACGCCACGAGCCGATCTTCAACGTGCCGCCGGTCGTGGTGGCGACTGTCGCCGTGCTGCTGCTCGTTCATGCGTTGCGCATGTGGGTGTTCAGCGAAGCGCAGGACACGCAATTTCTGCTGACCTTTGCGTTCATTCCGGCGCGCTATGACGGAAACCTTGCGGCCGGCGCATTTCCCGGCGGGTTTGGCGCCGAGCTGTGGACCTTCTTCACCTACGCTTTCATCCACGCCGATCTGTTGCATATCGGTCTCAATCTGGCATGGCTGTTGCCGTTTGGCACAGCGCTGGCGCGCCGCTTCGGCGCTCTGCGCTATACCGCCTTCATGCTGGTGACTTCGGCGGCCGGCGCGCTGGCTTATCTGGTCAGCAATCCCGACCAGATGGCGCCAATGATCGGCGCGTCGGCGGCGATTTCAGGCGCCATGGCGGCGGCGATGCGCTTTGTGTTCCAGCAAGGCGGTATGCTCGGCCTATCGGGCGAAGCCGACGCTCATCGCGTGCCGGCGCGGCCGCTGTTGGCGACGCTGACCGACGTCCGGTTCCTGATGTTCCTCGTGGTCTGGCTCGGTCTCAACATGCTGTTCGGGCTGGGCACCGTGTCGATCGGCGGCGAAGACGGACAGGCCATCGCCTGGCAGGCGCACATCGGCGGCTTTTTTGCAGGCTTGATCCTGTTCAACGCTTTCGATCCGACAGTTCCGCAAGCGGAACCGACCACTGAACCGAGCAATACCGGGCCGACCAACACCGGGCCGAGCGATTAGTGGCACGTTTTCTTGCCGCGTTGCACCACGCACAGTGCGTTGCAACACGTGCATTTGTGATGCCGCAGGAACCCGTCACGGGTGTAAGACATTGTAACTAGCACCTTCACCGTGCCGACCCGCCGCAGCGAGCACCGCACGGTGAAGCATAGGGAGGCTATGATGACAGTCAGCATCATCCTTGCCGGCAAAGGCCGCGAGGTCGTCACCATCGAACCCAATGCCACTCTTGGAGCCGCAGTGGCGCTGCTCGCCGAAAAACGCATCGGCGCGCTGCTCATTCTCGGCGCCGAGCGCCGCATCATCGGCATCCTCTCCGAACGCGACATTGTGCGCGCGCTCGCCGAGCGCGGCGCGGCGGCGCTCGACGAGCCGGTGAGCGGCGCGATGACCCGCAAAGTCTCCACCGCTCACGAGCGCGAAACAATCGCTTCGATCATGGAGCGCATGACCGCCGGAAAATTCCGCCATGTCCCCGTCGTCGACCAGGGCCGGCTCACCGGCGTCGTGTCCATCGGCGACGTGGTCAAGCACCGCTTGCAGGAGATGGAGCGCGACTCGGCGGCGATGCGCGACTACATCCTGACCGCGTAAACGCGTCGCGGAGCTGCATTCCGCATCGGCCTCTATCGGGCTATAGTGTCGAGGGCGACTGAAGACCGGTAGAGGCTGCCATGCGGTGCTTAGCCGTTCTGTGCGTCGTGGTTGCGGGCTTCGCCGGCGCGGCGTCCGCCGGCGAAAAAATCCGCTTGGCGCAATCATCGACCACGACGAATTGCATGATGAGTTGCAATGCGCAGGCCGCGACCTGCCAAACCACCTGTTTCTTGCCGCCGGCCCCGGCGGCCGGTTCGACAACGATCGCCCAGGCCCAATCCCCGGGTGCCAATCCGACGGCGAGCACGTCGTGCGTCATGGCCTGCACGACGACGCAGCTTGCGTGTCAATCCGTCTGTTCTCGTAGTTCTTCCCAGGGGTTACAGCTAACACCTCAGCCCGCACCTCCGGTCGGTCAATAGCCAGTCTGCTCCCGAATGTCGCCATCGCCGTGATCGGCGCGCAGGCTTCAACGCAGCTGGGCAATCGATTCCGTGATGAGGTCCAGCGCCTTTTCGGTGGCAGCCTGACCGACCGCGATGGTTTCCGCCGCGCGATGGAAATCGAGGAAGCCGATATGGCCGATGCGCGGCGTGATATGGATGTCGGGCGGATCGCCGGCGAGCCGCATGCGGGTAAGGCGATCCTGCATGATGTTGAACGACTCGATCATGACCGTCGAGAATCCCGGTCGTGCCGTACCGGCAATGATTTGACGCTTGAGCGCGCGCTCGGCGCCGAACATGCGGAGCAGTCCGTTGCTCGACGTCTCGGCGGGTGCAATCGGCGCCTCGTCGCTCGCGTCGGAGCCGTGACTCGCGATTGTGGCACCGCGACCGAAGCGATCGGCGTTGAGATTGACCGCGATGACGACCCGAGCCCCGAACGCGCGTGCGACCGAAACCGGCATCGGGTTGACCAGCGCGCCATCGACCAACCAGCGGCCGCCGACGCTGACCGGAGCAAATATTCCCGGCAGCGCGTAGGAAGCACGCAACGCCAATGCCAATGAACCGCGCGCCAACCAAACTTCGTGGCCGGTGCTGATCTCGGTCGCGATTGCCGCGAAACGGACCGGCAAATCCTCGATCAGCGTCTTGCCGACCGATTCCTGGAGGCGCGCGGCCAACCGGCCCCCACCAACCAAGCCAGAGCCGCCGATTCTCACATCGAGATAGCTGATGATCCGCCGCCGCGTCAGCGACCGCGCCCATTCCTCCAGCGGATCGAGTTGGCCGGTCGCGGAACAGCCGCCGACCACAGCGCCGATCGACGTGCCGACGATGATGTCAGGAACGATGCCGCTTGCCTTGAGGGCATGAATAACGCCGATATGGGCGAAACCGCGCGCCGCGCCGCTACCCAGTACCAAGCCGATCAACGGACGGCCGCGTTCGGTACCGATGCGATCGGCTCCATTGGTCTTTGCCGCAACAGTATTCTTGGCCGCAACAGTGTTGATGGCAACGGTTTTGGCTTCAACAACAGGGCTTTCAACGTCAGCGATGCTCAACTTAACCCTCATGTTTTAATCGCGTTGGCAACGTCCGGAGCCGTCGAAAGTGCCAGGCTAACGGCTATCGAAAGGCTGGGCTACAGGCCCAGGCTTGAAATTGCCGCGATTAGGCCTGAGAAAAACGGCATGTCCGGGCGGGGCTTAACATCATATCGGCGGTGGTGGCTGTTTGCGGCGGTGCTGATCTGCTTGGCGCCCGCCGCCGCCTCGGCGCAGAATTTGATGGCGCCGCAAGCCGCGGTGCCGGTGCCGCCGACGGCGGGCAGCGGTCCCCCCGGCGCGCCCGGCGCGACGATCATGAGCCCGGTCCCGTTGGCGCCGCCGTCGCCGCTCTCGCCCTCGGGCGCGCAAGCCACGCCGATCGTCCCGGCCGGCCACGTGGCGCTTGCGGTGGCCGCCCGTTACGGCCGCGACGCGCCGGCGATCTCCGGCGGCCTGATCTGGCGGGTCTATGCGGCCAGGGCCGACACCACCGGCGTATTCCGCCTGATCAAGGAAGACCGCGGCGCGGCGCCGACTTTCATCCTGCCGCCCGGCAGCTATGTCGTGCATGCGAGCTTGGGGCTGGCCAGCGCCGCCAAGGCGATCCAGCTGCGCGCCGACACAGTCCGCGAAATGTTCGATATCCCCGCCGGCGGCGTGCGGCTCGAGGGCCGCGTCGGCGACGTGCGCATTCCACCCGGGCAGATTTCCTTCGACGTCTATCCGGGCAGCCAGTTCGACACCTCCAATCGACGGCCGGTGGCGCAGAACGTCATCACCGGCGATGTGGTGCTGTTGCCCGAAGGCACCTATTACATCGTGTCGAACTACGGCGAGGCCAATTCCGTGGTGCGCTCGGACGTGCGCGTGCAGGCCGCCAAGCTCACCGACATCGTCGTCACCCACCGCGCCGCGGCGCTGACCTTCAAGCTGGTGAACGACTTAGGCGGCGAGGCGCTCGCCAATACGCAATGGACGGTGCTGACGCCGGGCGGCGACGTCATCAAGGAATTGATCGGCGCTTTTCCGCGCGTCGTCCTTGCCGAGGGCGATTATCACCTGGTGGCGCGCAACTCCGGCAAGACCTATCAGCGCGACTTCAAGGTCATCACCGGCGTCGACGGCGAGGTCGAGGTGCTGGCGCGGTGATCCAGTGGCAACGGCTATATTTGTCGTTCGTGGGTGTTGAACAAATCGGACGAGGCCCTGCGATCTTGCAGGGGATACCATGCCGACTGTCCTGCGGATTTCCGGTTTTCGCTTCTTCTTCTATAGTTTGGAAGGTTCAGAACCGCCGCATATTCACGTCGAGCACGGTGATAACATTGCGAAATTCTGGCTGGAACCGGTAAGCCTTGCGGAATCTCGCGGTTTCCGTATTCATGAGCTCAACCGTGTGCGATTGCTTGTTATCGAACACCGCTTCAGCTTTTTGGAGGCCTGGAATGTCCACTTCCGCCGTTAAGTTCGATGCGACTGCCATCGACGTGGCGGTGAAGGACGACCGCCTTGTGGTCATCTTGGCGGACGGCCGCGAACTGGCAGCACCGCTGACATGGTTTCCTCGTTTGTTGGACGCCACAGAGGAACAGCGGGGCAACTGGCACCTCATAGGCCGCGGCCATGGCATTCATTGGCCGGACATTGACGAAGACATCTCTGTCGCAAGTTTGCTTCGAGCGGCCTGATAATTTTCACGCCGCCTCTCTCATCCGCGCCACGTCCGGCGGTACGGCTTCCTGCGCCAGTGCCGCGAGCGCCGCATCAAGCGGCATCACCTGCTGGTTTTCTTTGCCGAGGCGGCGGATCGAGACGGTGCGCTCGCGCTGAAATTTTCTTGCCCGCCCTTTGCGTTCGTTCAAACGGTGGAATAGTGTTGCCTTTCGGCCGACAATCTCAAATTGTGTAGCAGCTACGCCGCGGCTTCACGTTCACCGTGATCCACGAAGACACGCGCCTTTGCTCAAGGACGACAGGGAGTAATGACATGCCGCAGGCATACACCATCAACATCACGATGACGCCCGCGACTGTGACGGTTCTGTCCAGAAACGGCTTCGCCCTTTACGGCTTCAAGGCGGTGAAGACAACGACCCAAGGTGCCGCCCCTTTGGTCTGGTTCCAAACCCGCAGTTTCTTTATGAACACGCAGGTGACATGGATGGACCAGTACCGCGCGTACTTGTCGACCAGCCCGATCACTCCCAATGGCAATATTGCCGTCAGCAGCGCCATCGCCATCGATCTCGGGCAAACCGCCGTTGTCGGCGGGAACGGCCAACTCACCGTCATTGCACAAGGCACGCCTTCGGCGATCTCACTCAGCAGTGCGTCGTTTCAACAATGGACGAGCGGCATCGCGCTGCCAAGCGCTGACCAGCAGCCGAGCCCGTTGGTCGCGCTGCCGCTCAGCGGCAGCGGGATCGAGGTCGTCATGCCGGTCGAGAAAGTCCTGCTGTTGTTCGCCCAGGCTACGTTCAGCGCCGGCACGGTGAGCTATAAGGCCTATGCGCGAGGCATTCTGGTGGATCTAACCGGAGCGTTGCAGCGTAACGTCAGCTACGACAGCAACAACGGCTGGAGCTCGGGCGGTGGCGCTTGGGCAACGCCCGTAGCGGCCCAGCAGGATCTCATCCCGATCCTCGTCAATCCCGGCTCGTAGTCGGCGCGGCGTCGGCGCCGTGAACCCCTCTGAGTAATCTTCGCGAAGCTTTCACGCCGCCTTTCTCATCCGCGCCACATCCGGCGGCACCGCTTCCTGCGCCAGCGCGGCGAGCGCCGCATCGAGCGGCATCACCTGTTGGCCTTCGCGGCCGAGGCGGCGGATCGAGACGGTGCGTTCGGCGGCTTCCTTGCGGCCGACCACGAGCAGCACCGGCACTTTTGCCAGCGAATGCTCGCGGACCTTGTAATTGATCTTCTCGTTGCGCAAATCGCCTTCGACGCGTAGCCCCGAACGTCGCGCCGCGGCGATCGCTTCGCGCGCATAATCGTCGGCGTCCGACGTGATGGTGGCGATCACCGCCTGCAGCGGCGACAGCCATAGCGGCAGATGCCCGGCATAGTGCTCGATCATGATGCCGGTGAAGCGCTCCAGCGACCCGAACATCGCGCGGTGCAGCATCACCGGCGTGACTTTGTTGGAGTGCTCGTCGATATAGAACGCGCCGAGCCGGCCCGGCATGTTGAGATCGACCTGCACGGTGCCGCATTGCCAGTCGCGGCCGATGGCGTCGCGCAGCACGTATTCGAGCTTTGGGCCGTAGAAGGCGCCTTCGCCCTTGTTGAGCGTCCACGGCCGGCCGGACGCTTCGAGCGCCTGCATTAACGCCGCTTCGGCCTTGTCCCACACCGCGTCGTCGCCGATGCGCTTGTCCGGACGGTCGGAAAATTTGATGCGTACATCCTCGAAGCCGAAATCCTGGTAGATCGACAGGATGAGATCGTTGACCTTGAGCACCTCGTCGGCGATCTGCTCCTCGGTGACGAAAATATGCGCGTCGTCCTGGGTGAAGGCGCGCACCCGCATCAGCCCGTGCAGCGCGCCCGACGGCTCGAAGCGATGCACCTTGCCGAACTCGGCGATCTTGAACGGCAGGTCGCGATAGGATTTCAGGCCGTTCTTGAAAATCTGGATGTGGCCGGGGCAGTTCATCGGCTTGATGACGAAGGTGCGCTCGTCCTCCTCGCGCGGCTGCACCAAAAACATGCCGTCGCGGAATGTCGCCATGTGGCCCGACGCCACCCACAGCGAGGAATTGATCAGCTGCGGCGCGTTGACTTCGGCATAGCCGGCGTCGCTCTGGCGGCGGCGGATGTAGTTTTCGAGCGTCTGGAACAGCGTCCAGCCCTTGGGATGCCAGAACACCGAGCCGGGCGCTTCTTCCTGGAAATGGAACAGATCCATCTCGCGGCCGAGTTTGCGATGGTCGCGCTTCTCCGCTTCCTCGATCTGCTTGAGGTAAGCGTCCAGCTCTTCTTGCTTGGCGAACGCGGTGCCGTAGATGCGCGAGAGCATTTCGCGGTTTGAATCGCCGCGCCAATAGGCGCCGGCGACCTTCATCAGCTTGAACGCATTGCCGATCTTGCCGGTCGACGTCATGTGCGGCCCGCGGCACAGATCGAACCAGTCGCCCTGCTTGTAGATTTTGAGCTCCTGGTCTTCCGGGATGGCGTCGACCAGCTCGACCTTGAAGCTCTCGCCGCGGTCGCGAAACACGTTCTTGGCATCTTCGCGCGACCAGATTTCCTTAGTAAACGGTTTGTCGCGGGCGATGATCTCGCGCATCTTCTTCTCGATCGCGTCGAAATCCTCCGGCGTGAACGGCTGATTGCGGAAGAAATCGTAATAAAAACCGTTCTCGATCACCGGCCCGATGGTGACTTGGGTGCCGGGCCACAACGTCTGCACCGCTTCGGCGAGCACATGCGCGGCGTCGTGGCGAATGAGTTCGAGCGCACGCGGATCGTCGCGGGTGAGAAAATCGATCTTGGCATCGTGGTCGATCGGATCGCCAAGGTCGGCGAGCTTGCCGTCGAGCGCCATGGCGACCGTGCGCTTGGCAAGCGACGGCGAAATCCCCTTGGCGATGTCGAGGCCGGTGGTGTTTGGCGGATAATCCCGACGCGCGCCGTCGGGAAAGGTCACGGCGACCATTGTATGCTCCTTTGCTCACTCGCTGCCTACGAACGCAGGTAAGCGTTGGGAAAAGGGATATAGCAGGTGAAATTGGCCGCGCAACCGGGTTTGTGCGGCCCTCCATCTCCGAAACGCCCGCGACAATCCGACGGCGCGAACAAGCAGATTGAAAATGTGGCGGAGCGGGCAATTGCGGCGCGCGTCGCCCAAGAATCATCAAGGCAAGATCATACCGCCGCCCCATTGCCTGACGACCGTGGAACCCACGTCCGCGGCAGAACGCGTATCGCAATCAAACGCGTTTAAGAACTCAAGCGCGGCAAGGGTGAGCGTTCAAACGTTGCGGTCTGCAACGCCGGTGTGTGTGTGCGTAAGCGGCAGTCCGCCGTCGGGGGTTTACAATGAAGAAGGGGGGCTTGCGGTGGCCGTACCGGCCATTCCAGGTGATTTGCGTATTGGTCGCGGTTTTGGTGGCCGCAGCCTTTTCCCTCCAGGCCGTCTATGCGGCGTATGCCGTGCATCCCGGCGCGCGGCCGCTGCCCGACAAGCCCAATCTGGGCACGCTCGGCGAGCGGCTCAACGCCAACACGATCGCCATCGTGTCGGGCAATCCCAACGCCACCTATTTGACCATCGCCTATGACATGTCCGACGTGCTCGATGACGGCGACAATTTCCGCATCCTGCCGGTGATCGGCAAAGGCGGCGGCCAGAACATCCGCGACGTCCGCTTCCTCAAAGGCATCGACCTCGGCATCACGCAGTCGATCATCCTCAACGAATTCCGCGAGAGCAACGAGATCGGCAATATCGACGACAAGATCGTCTATATCGCAAAGCTGTTCAACGAAGAGATGCACGTGGTGGTGCGTGCCGATTCCGGCATCACCTCGCTCGAACAGCTCGACGGCAAGAAGGTCAATTTCAGCGACATCGGCAGCGGCAGCCAGCTTTCCAGCCGCGATGTTTTCCGCCGCCTCGGCGTGCACCCGCAGGAAGTGAATATGGGGCAGGGCGACGCGCTGGAAAAACTCAAGACCGGCGAACTGGCGGCGACCATCCTGATTGCCGGCAAGCCGACCGGCGCCATGGGCAAGCTGCGGTCGAGCGACGGCTTTCAGTTCCTGACGGTGCCGTTTTCGAAGCCGCTGCAAGCCGACTACCTGCCGGCGGTGCTCGGCCACGGCGATTATCCCGGCATGGTCGAGAGCGGCCATGACGTCAACACCATCGCGGCGAGCGCCGTGCTGATCGCCTACAACTGGCCCAAGGATTCCGACCGCTACCGCCGCATCGCCAGTTTCGTCAATGCGTTCTTTCCCAAGATCGCTGCGTTGCAGAAGCCGCCGCACCATCCGAAATGGCACGAGACCAATCTCGCCGCGACGCTGCCGGGCTGGACGCGGTTTGCCGGAGCCGACGAATGGCTCACGCAAAATCGCCAGGGGCAGCCGGCTCAGGCGCCGGCGGCGACGCGCGATCAGTTCGATCAGTTCCTGGCCGGCAAGCGCGCGGCCGGCGCCAATATCGGGACCGACGCCTCGCCCGAGCGCGAGCAATTGTTCCAGCAATTCTTGCAGTGGCAGGCGCACCAACACTAGCGGGGGAGAGTGTCGACTATCGATTTGATTTGTAACCAGACATCGGAGCTTGAGAGCACACAGGGAGGCGATCATGAGTTCTCCGATCCATCACGCCGAAGACCTCGACGAGGCGTTGCACTATGCCCCGCCGTGGGCGCGCGAGGGGGGACTGCGGCCCTCAGCGCAACTGGTCCGCTCGCCGCAAAGCCTGCGGCCCATCGATATCGGCAACCGTGCCTTCAGCGGCGATCTGGCCATGGCAAAGCTGCAACGTCAGCTGGCGCTCGATCCCGACGCAGTCCCGGAGCCGCCGGTGGACGATATTCAATCGCTGTGGCCGATGGCGCTGCGGCTATGCGTTGTCGCGGGCGCCGCCGCGGCAGTCGCGTGGTTGGTGATATCGCTGCCGGGCGCGCGGCTGTTACGCCACGACGTCGTGCACGCCGACGTTGCGGCGCCGCCGCCCGTCGCGGACACGCCGAAGCAGGATCCTTTGCGCACGCCCGCGGCGGCGGGCCTTTTGCTGCAACACGGCCTGAGCGAGGCGAACGCGGCGCCGGCGCCGGCCGAGGCTGTGCCGGTTGCGTTGCCGCCGGCGGCAGCGGTGCCGCCGAGCAGCGATGCCGCGGTGGCGCAGACTGTCAGCTTGCCGCTCGATCCCGACGAGATCGCCATACTGCTCAAGCGCGGCAAAGATGCTTTCAGCACCGGCGATCTGGCCGCGGCGCGGCTGTTGTTGCGGCGCGCCGCCGAGGCGGGCAGTGCGGAAGCGGCGCTGGCGCTCGGCGCCACGTTCGATCCGCTGATCATCCGCCGCCTCGGTGCGATCGGCGCCGCGCCGGACGCCGCGCAGGCGCGGCAATGGTACCAAAAGGCCGTCGCGCTCGGCTCGCCTACGGCGTCCCAGCCGCTGGCCCAGCTTGAAGCGTCGGCGCAATAGCGCTCACGCTTAGGCGCGAGGACGGTCGTCGACGCCGCGCCAGCGGCCGTAACGCCACGGCAGGTACCAGCGCGCCCTCGCCGTCAACGTCTCCGGCACGAAGTCCAACCCGGACGTGCCCCACGGCTGGCAGCGCAACAGCCGCGCCAAGGTCATCCAGCCGCCGGCCCACAGGCCGAAGCGGTCGAGCGCCTGGTCGGCGTAGTCGGAGCATGTCGGCAGATGCCGGCAATGAAAACCGATGAGCGGGGACAGCGTGAGCCGATAGATTTTGACAAATCCCCGGCCGGCGAGGCGCGGGCTGCGGCGAGAAGCGTCGAACAAGTCGTCGAGGGTCATGGCCTACGCGTTACGGCGCTGCCGGTGTAGCGCCGCGCTTCTTCTCGATCTGGCCGATGGCGTCGACCACGGCGTCGAAGGTCAAAAGCGTGGAAGCGTGGCGGGCCTTGTAGTCGCGCACCGGCTCGAGCACGGCGATATCGGCCCACTTGCCGTTTTGCGGCGGCGCGCCGTTTTCCTTAAGCATTTTGCGCACGGTCTCGCGCAGCGTCCGCAGCTCGTCGGCTTTGGCGCCGACAATGTTGCGCGCCATGATCGAGGACGAGGCCTGGCCCAGCGCGCAGGCTTTCACCTCGTGGGCGAAATCGGTCACCGTGTCGCCGTCCATTTTCAGATCGATGGTGACGGTCGAGCCGCACAGCTTTGAATGGGCGGTGGCGCTGGCATCGGGGTCGTGGAGCCGCCCGATCCGCGGAATCGTCCCGGCCAGCTCGATGATGCGGCGATTGTAGACTTCGTTGAGCATGGCAGAACCGCAGATTTGTCTGGCCGGGTCTTTACTGTCCGTGCCTGGGTTTATTGTCTCCACCCGCCAATCGACTATATAGGCGCTGGTGTGGTGGAATTGAAGTTCGGACGAGGGGCCGGGGGCCGAGACCCCGGCCTTTGTGCCGCGCGATGGGAGAGACAATGGACGCCGCTATCAAGCAACGGTCTGCCGAGCTGTTCGACCACGTGCACTCTACGCCGGTGCCGGTCGAACAGCGGCCTTCGCGCGAGGAGGCCGAGGCGGCGGTGCGGGCGCTGATCGCCTATATCGGCGACAATCCGACCCGCGAGGGTCTGCAGGCCACGCCCAAGCGCGTGGTCGCGGCCCTGGATGAGCTTTATCACGGCTATCGCGAAGTGCCGGCCAAGGCGCTGGTGCGCACCTTTGGCGAAACCGAGCCTTATGACGATTTCGTGCTGATCCGCGACATCGGCTTCACCTCCCATTGCGAGCACCACATGATGCCGTTCTACGGCAAGGCCCATGTGGCGTACCGCCCGGTCGAGCGCGTGGTCGGCCTGTCAAAGCTCGCCCGGCTGGTCGATGTCTATGCGCGCCGGTTGCAGACCCAGGAGCAGCTCACCTCGCAGGTGGCCGCGGCCATCGAGGACGTGCTCAAGCCGCACGGCGTCGCCGTGCTGATCGAGGCCGAGCACACCTGCATGTCGGTTCGCGGCGTCAGCAAGCCGGGCGTCTCGACCGTGACCACGCGGTTTCTCGGCACGTTCCGCGACAGCCCCGAAGACCAGATGCGGTTCGTGACGCTGGTGCGCGGCGCCGCGGCTGCGGGTTGACGCCGGCAGGGTGGGGGCTTCGTTGTCCGACACATCACCCTTCGCACCGCCGGGAACGAGCGCCGACCTCGAAGAAGGTTTAGCGCTGACGCCGAAATTCGACGCCGACGGACTCGTCACTTGCGTCGCGACCGATGCGGCGTCCGGCGACGTGCTGATGGTCGCGCACATGAATGCGCAAGCGCTGGCGAAAACCATCGCCACCGGCGAGGCGTGGTACTTCAGCCGCTCGCGCCACGCGCTGTGGAAGAAGGGCGAGACCTCCGGCCACACCCAGCGCGTCGTCGAGATGCGTATCGACTGCGACCAGGATGCTGTGTGGATCAAGGTCGAGCAGATCGCCGGCGCCTGCCACACCGGCCGCCGCTCGTGCTTTTATCGCGCGGTGCCGCTCGGCAAATCCGGGGCGGCGACGCTCGAATTCCGCGACGAGCGCGTGTTCGATCCGAAGACGGCCTACGGTCGCGAAAAATAACCAGCGGCGATCTATTTCTTGTCGAGCGGCGTGATCTCGCGCAGCTTGCGTTTGACCTTCCAGCTTCCGTAATTCTTTTTCAGGCTGCCGGGCTTGCCGGTGTTTTCCGGGATGACGTAGGTCTTGAAGTCGCCGCCGATTTCTTCGCTGCATTCGAGGCACAGCCGCGTGTAGGGCAACACGTCCAAGCGGCGCGGCGGGATGGGTTTGCCGCATCTCTCGCAGTCTCGTTCCTCGCTCATCCTAAAGCTCCCTTCTGCGAAGGGGGTTCGGCCGTAACGGCTTCCCCAATAGCTAAATGGCCCCGGTTTGCACCGGAGCCACCAAACTTCCAGGGAATGAACCCCGCGTCATTTGACGCTTACATCGTGCGTCGCCGCGCTTTTGTCAAGAGGATCGCGTCGCTTGCGCCAACAGCCGTTTGGCCCGCGCCAGATGCGGCCGGTCGTACATCACGCCGCCGATGCCGACGACACCGGCGCCGGGATTTTGCGCAAACGCATCGATGATGGATTGCGCCTGCGCGAGCGCATCCGCGCTCGGCGTGAACACCTCGTTGATGATCGGCACCTGCGCCGGATGGATGGCCATCTTGCCGACAAAGCCGTCGCGGCGGGCTTCCTCGCATTCGCGCCGGAATCCTTCGCTGTTGCGGAAGTCGACATAGACGGTGTCGAGCGCCGGCACAGTGGCGGCGGCGGCACCGGCAAGACACAGCACCCGCGCCAGCCGATAGGGATCGAGAAAGCGGCCTTGTCCGTCGCGGTTCGCCTGCGCGCCGAGCTCGGCGGAAAGGTCTTCGGCGCCCCAGGTCAGACCGGTGAGCCGCGCGCTCGAGCCCGCAAAGGTGCCGGTGATGAACAGCGACGCCGCGGTTTCGGTGGCGAGCGCGAGAATTTTGACGTGGCCGTCGGGCAGGCCGGCGATCGCCTCGCGCACGGCGAGTTTGGCATCGGCATGCACGACCGACGCGCCGCCCTCCGCCTTCGGCAGCATGATGGCGTCGGGCTTTGCCGGCACCACGGCATCGAGATCGGCATCGATCAGGCCGGTCTGCAGCCCGTTCACGCGTACCAGGATATAAGGCCGCGATGCTACTGCTATTGCATCTTTGAGAAATGCCGCCGCGCTCTCGCGTGCTTTGGCCTTGCCGTCGTGGGCGATCGAATCCTCGAGATCGACGATGAGCGCGTCGGCGCCGCTCGTCATCGCCTTGTCGAGTTTTTTGGCGCTATCGGCCGGAACGAACAGAAGGGAGCGCATGTCGCAGGCTTGTTTACATCGGACGCATCAAGATTTGGGCCGCATCAAGATTTAGGCCGCATCAGGATGAACGCCTGGCGGCGGCATTCGGCGACCAGCTTGTTGTTCTGATTATAGGCGCGGTGATGAAACTCGACGATGCCGGCGCCGGGACGCGATTTCGATTCGCGCTTGCCGACGATCTCGGTGGTGCAATGCACGGTGTCGTTCTCGAACAGCGGGTGGGGGAATTTGACGTCGGTCATGCCGAGATTGGCGATGGTGGTGCCGACCGTCATGTCGGCCACCTGGATGCCGATCATCAGGCCGAGCGTGAACAGCGAATTCATCAGCGGCTGGCCCCATTCGGTCTCCTGCTCGCAGAACTGCCGGTCGATGTGCAGCGGCTGCGGATTGAGCGTCATGTTGGAGAACAGCATGTTGTCCATCTGGGTGACGGTGCGGGTATAGCGGTGCTCGACGGTCTCGCCGGGGATGAAATCCTCGAAATAGAGCCCGCCGCGCTTGTGCCGAACGGCTGCCTGCTGGGTCATTTTTCGTCTCCAGGGCCAGAGCGGCAATCGCCCAAAACGGGCCGATTGCCGCTCCAGCATTTTGATGGCGCATGATCTTATCGGAAAACCGGTGTCCACTTTTCCGGATCATGCACGGTTCCATTAAGCCCCCGTTTACCATAATCGTTAATCATTCCTAAGTCCGGTGGGAGCCGGCGAGGGAGCCAACGCAATGCTGGTCGATTCCAGCGGTTACGCCGCCGGTTCGACGGTGACGGGCGCTATTCGTCAGGCGTCGGCGGCCACCGGTACGAGCTTCAATTATCTATTGGCGACGGCGCAGGTCGAGTCCGGGTTGAACCCGCAGGCCGGCGCCGCGACGTCGTCGGCGCGCGGGCTGTTTCAGTTCATCGAGCAGACCTGGCTCGGCACCATCAAGCAGTCCGGCGCCCAGCTCGGCTACGGCCGTTACGCCGATGCCATCACCCAAACCTCTGACGGCCACTATCAGGTGAGCGATCCGGCGATGCGCACCGAGATTCTCAAGCTGCGCAACGATCCGACCGCCAACGCGGTCATGGCCGGGGCCTTCACCAAGGCCAATGCCGATTATCTGGCGACCAAACTCGGCCGGCAGCCGAGCGAAGGCGAGCTCTATATCGCGCACTTTCTCGGCGCCGGCGGCGCGGCGCGGCTGATCTCGCTTGCCGCCAACGATCCCAATGCCAAGGGCACGGACTATTTCCCGCACGCGGCCAGCGCCAATTCTTCGATCTTCTACGACCGGGCCACCGGCCACGCGCGCAGCCTCGCCCAGGTGCGTGACGTTCTCACCGCGCGCTACGATGTCGCCCGCAGCGATGCCGTGCGCGCCGCGCAAACCGCCAGCGCGACCGTTAGTCCCGGCACGCTCAGCGTTGCCCAAGCCACCGGCGCACCGTTGGATCTCGCCGCCTTCGCGGCGCCAACTCCTGCTGCGGCACCGAGCCCCGCGCCCGCTGCGAAGACAGCGGCAGTGCCCGATACCGCCGGCATGACCGGCGCCTTCGCTGCGGCCACGCCGACGCCTGCCGCGCAGGCGGTGAACCAGATGTTCCATGGACTATTCCAGGATACCGATCGCACCGCGCCGGTCGCCGCCGTTGTCAGCCAGCTCTGGACCACGCCGAATACGCCAATGGACGGCAACGGCGCAGCGGGGCAGCCGTCGCGCCGCGGCGACATGCGCAATCTGTTCAGCGACCCCGCGTCTTAACGTTTCGGCAACAATCGCAAACATTTATGGTGAACGCTTTGTTAAGCGGGCGCGGCTTAGGATCGCCGCTGCAATGATCCGGTGTTGCGTGAACCAGCAATGATCGTCCGCCATTTTCTCCAATGGGTGCGCACTGCTCCGGCCGGCGAGCGCGCCGAAGCGACCAGCGCGCTGGCGCGCGCCTTCCTCTATTCCGATCTGTCGGCTGATGATCTCGGCGCCGCCGAAGGCGCCATGTTGATGCTGCTCGACGATCCCTCGCCGTTGGTACGCCGCGCGCTGGCCGACGCGCTGGCCGCGAGCCCCGATGCGCCGCCGGCGATCGTTTTCGCGCTCGCCGCCGATCAGCCGAGCATTGCCGCGCCGGTGCTGGCGCTGTCGCCGCTGTTGGTCGATGCCGATCTGGTCGATGCGGTGGCGACCGGCGGTCCGGCGGTGCAGGCCGCGGTGGCGAGCCGCGCGGCGCTGCCGCGCTCGGTCGCCGCCGCCATTGCCGAAGTCGGCACCGCGGAAGCCTGCCTGGTGCTGGTCGAAAATCAAGACGCCGACCTGGCGCCGCTGTCGACCGATCGCATCGTCGAGCGCTTCGGTCATCTGGCCGCGATCCGCGAGCCGCTGTTGGCGCGCGACGATCTCGCGGTGGCGACGCGCCAAACCCTGGTCGCCAAATTGTCGGCGACGCTCGCCGGCTTTGTCGCCGGACGCGCCTGGCTCGACCCCGATCACGCGCAACGCATCGCGCGCGAAGCCTGCGAGAAGGCGACGGTCGCCATCGCTGCCGACAGCGCAACCTCCGAGGTTCGCCCGCTCATCCGCCATTTGCGCGTGACCGGCCAGCTCACGGCCGGCCTGATTTTGCGCGCGCTGCTCTCCGGCAATGTCGTGCTGTTCGAGGAGGCGCTGGCTGAGCTCGCCGACATGCCGGTAGCGCGCGTCTCGGGCCTCATTCACGACCGCGGCAATGCCGGCTTGCGCGCGCTGTTCGACCGGGCGGCGCTGCCGTCTTCGACCTATCCGGCATTCAAGGAAGCGATCGAGGCGATGCGCGAAGGCGGCTTCGCCAGCGAGCCGGGCGACGCCGCGCGGCTCAAGCGGCGGATGATCGAGCGCGTGCTGACGCGCTGCGAAGATCAGGACCTCGGCGAGCTCGAGCCGCTGCTCACGCTATTGCGCCGCTTCGCCACCGAAGCCGCGCGCGAGGAAGCGCGTCTGTTCTGCGATGGGCTCGTGGCGGAGCCGGCCGAGTTTGAAGATTGCTCGGTCGCCGCTTAGAGTGTTGTCGCATCAACCGCCGCCGGGCCTCTCAGCAAGGCCAATCAACTGAATCAGAAAACCGAATACCTTCTTGGTGGTCGTGGCTTCGCTGGGCACGCAATAATCGATGGAATTCAGACGTAACTGCGTAAAACATGGCCCCTTGCCGTTCGGGACGATGGTCAGGAGATTCGGGTCGTCATGCGCGGTCAGCAGGGTCGGCGCGGCCGATACGTCATCTCGATCGGGCGGCACAAATGCGAAGCTCGACGGCTTGATCCGGTCTCTTTGCAACCGCAGCAAGGTTCCAAGAAATTGGAACATTCCGTCTACTGAACGGGCACCGATGTCAAAACTGATCTGCTGTGGCAGCCCCACGATGACGAGCGGCGATATTCCGCGCTCCGCTTGACCGTCCGGCTTCCAGGATGCCCCGCACCCCATAGAAGAACTAAACGCCACTGAGGGCGCCATAGCGAAGGTGCGAAATGCTCGCTCAACTATGGCGTCAGGTAAGTTAGCTGCGGCCTGAAGTGCAAGGATCTTGTCCAAACAAAATCGCGAGTACGTAGCCGCATTCGGCCCCGTGTCGACTGTTTTATGCTGCACTTTCAAGCCGACAATAGTCGCCAGGCGGACCCAGTCGATGTAGCACCGCTGCAGCGGATCGGATTTGGAGCAGCCATAATCGTCGGGCGGGTTGTATCGGTAGCCCCATTCTTGATCATCGACGTGGAGCCGAAACTCGTCAGTGAATAGCCAAAGTAGCAATTCTGGCGGATACCCGGCGAGAACGCCGTCACTGACATCGTCGAGACTGACTGGCCTGAGCGTTGTGGACTTAGCAGTGGCTGAGAAATAATTAAGCGGCTCGCTGTAGGATGCCCGCAGGATATTGAAAAGAATCTTCTGGTTTCGCGTTTCAGGCTGCGTGGCCGACGATCCAAGCGTGAAATAGGATTTCTGCAAGATTGCAAGTCCGCCGGCACACAGCAATACGGCGGCGACCAAGCCCGCTATAACCATACGGTATCGTTTGGGCTTTGTAGACAATCCCGGCGGCAGGGGTTTCGACTGCGAGCGTGCCGACGGTATGTCCGCAAGGCTAATCGGCGCGGCGGGCGAGGGAGCCTCGCCTGGCCGGTTGGCATCCATCAGCGCTTGGACCGTGGTCGCCAAGGCCTTGAGATGTTTCTCCAGTGGTGGGGTTATCGCGTCAAGCCAATGGGGTGTGCTTATGAAATATTCCAGGGATTTCGTCGGTTGGACGTCCTCAATTCGCACCGGAATGATCGGAATGCCTTTACTGACCGCCCGTTCCACTTCCCGCTTTATCTGATGAGATTTGTTGGCATGCTGCGAAAAAAAAAGCACGAATACCTTTGCTTCGCCGATAGCGTCGATGATCGCCTCACCCCAATCCCGGCCTGGAAGTATGTCCCTTGGCGCCATCCAGCAGCGAATCTGCGCGTCTTCGAGAATGGCGCAGGCCGCGTCGGCGGTCGACTTGTCCCGGCTGGAGTAACTAATAAAAGCATCGAATCGCATTTTTCGCCCGCTCAGTCGCCCGGTTCGGCTAAGGATATCCATCAGCGATCGTGCCGAAAAGCATGTTCAGCGCCGATTTTTGGCCGTTGAAGATTAGAATCTGGCTTGAGCAGGAATAGGCAATAGAATTACCCGGCGTCGGAAGAGTTCTGAGGCGGGCCCTTCCAGGTCACGCTCCAACCTGCAATTTAGCCGCCCGGCACCAGCGGCGGCGCAAAAATGTTTTCCAGATAGTCCGGCCGGAAAGTGTTTTCCGCCTTGAGGAACTCATCGGTGACTTCGCGCAGCCGCCTGGTCAGCATGGCGGCGGCGTCGAGCAGGTCGGGACGGGCATATTCGCGGACCACTGCGCGTATGGCATCGACGTGCTGGTCGATCAGGCTCAGCGGAATGCGCTGCATGTCCGGCGTGTGCTCGATGAGCCGGCACAGGCTTTCGGCGACACCGGCGACCGCGGGAAATCCAAACGTGCCGGCTTCGCCCTTGATGTCGTGGGCGGCGCGGAACAACGTGTCGTGGCTCTTCTTGGTGAAGCCGTCTTGCTTGACGTCCTGCCGCGCGGCCTCCAGCCGGTCGCATTCGGCCTCCATCCAGCCGGCGAACTCGCTCGACAGTTCGGCCAAGGCCGCTTCGGCGCGCGCCACCGGATCGTCGATGTGGTCGCCGCCCGCCGCCAACACCTTACGCAGCTCGTGCGGCGGCGTGATCACTTCGTAATCGGCGTAGGTGGCGACCGATGGGGTGTCGTCTTTACGACGGGACATTGCTCGTCATACTCCTGGACATCAAGCCTTTGGACATCAAACCTTCGGGCATCAGACCATCACCCGCGCCTTTTCGAGCAGCGGTTGTTGGCGCACTACCTCGGCCTTGCCGCCCTTGCGCCGCTCCTGGCCGACATAGTTCGGGTTGACGTTGCGGCGCCGATCCGGCCCGAAATAGGTTTTGGTTTTCACGAACGGGCGCGGATTGGCGACGACGTTGAAGATGCGCTCATAGAGCGCTTTTGCAGAAATCGGCTTGGCCAGGAATTCGGTGACGCCGGCGTCGCGGGCGCCGATGACGCGCTTTTTCTCGGAATGGCCGGTGAGCATGATGATCGGCACGTAGGGATTGGCGTTGGCGCCGTGCTGGCGGATCATCTGCGTCAATTCCAGGCCGTCGAAGATCGGCATCACCCAGTCGGCGAGCACGATGTCGGGCATGTAATGGGTGAAGGCTTCGAGGCCGGCGGCGCCGTCTTCGGCCTCGTACACTTCGCGGGTGCCGAAACCGTGCAGCAGCGTGCGCAAAATGCGCCGCATATGCGCGTTGTCGTCGATGACCAGAAAGCGCAGCCGGTTGAAATCGATGCGGACCATGCAAGCTCCCGCGCGGCGGGCGCCGGGCGCACCTCCGCACGGTGAAAAGGTAAATATTTGTCCTTAATGCGCAGTTAAGGCTTCCGGCTGGACAGGCGGGAGCCGCGGAGATACGCGGTTTCAGTGCTGCGCCGAATGGCCTGCCGGCTTGGCCGGCAGCGTCTTCAGCCAGCTTTCGATGACGCCGGCGATGGCGTCGCTGTTTTTCTCCAGCATCATCATGTGGCCGTTGCCGTGGATGCCGCGGTCGGCGAGATGGATGAAGGTGTTGGCGACGCCGGCCTGGGTCAGGTAGGCGGCGGTGCAGTGATCGTAGGAGGCGTGATAGGACGCTTCCGACGAGATGATCAGGATCGGGATGTTTTTGAGAGTCGTCAGCTGGCGTGCCGGCTCGGCTTGCGACCAGCAGCGCACCAGATCGGATTTATCCGGCTTGTCCTGGCGCACGAAGGCGAGTTCCTCGCCGTCCTTGAGCGGCGGATCGTAGGTGAGCGGCACGTCGCCGAGGCCGGAGATCTTGGTCTTGGCGGCATCGGCGAACCAATCCGGCGCGCCCTTGAAGTCGATATCGTGGGCCGGCGGACCGCTCGGCTCGACGGCGACGATGGCCTTCACCAGGTTCGGCCGCTTGTCGGCGATCGGCCAGCCCATGGCGCCGGATTGCGAGTGGGTGAGCAGGATCGAAGGCCCGATCTTGTCGAGCAGCGCCGCGCCGGCGTCGCGATTGAGCTCCTGCTGCTTGGCGAAATCCTTCAGCGACGGAAATTGCGAGGCGTAGAACTGATCGAAGACCGGATCGCCAGGCTGCGCCGCGCCCGGCCATTGGCTGTGCAGATGCGCTTGCGGCCAAAGCTTATAGCGCTCCGGCGCGGCGAAGCGCTGCAGCTCGCGCTCGAGCTCGGGCGCGGTGACAGCACCGTAGCTGTTGGTCCAATAGCCGGCGCGCCCGCGCGCCACCTGATCGACCACGTAGACGGCATAGCCGCGGCGCAGAAAATATTGCGCCCAGCCTTCGCGGCCGTCGGGCGTGCCGGTGAAATTGCTGCCGGTCTGGCTGCCGCCGTGGATCATGACGATGGGGTAGGGGTGCAACAGCTTTTGCGGAATCTGGAATTCGGCATAGAGCTGCCCAACCATCGGCGAGCCGGGCAGCGAACTATCGATGTTGCCGCCGGCAAACAAATACCCGGATTTGGCGATGACCAGCGGCGGTTCGGCAGCTTCCGCCTGCCGCGCCGCGCTCCACGGCAGCGCCGCGAGACATGCCGCGGCAAGCCGGCGAATAATTTTCATGCGAATCCCGCTCCGTGTCGCCGTGCCCATGGTCGACTCCTTTTATCGGACGACGGAGGACAGAAGACGGACGACAGATAAGGAATACTCTTCATCCGTCCTCCGTCGTCTGTCTTCCGTCGTCTGTTCCTCAGTATCCAAACTGTTCGCGCAAGATGCGCTCGTCGAGGCTGTGGCCGGGGTCGAACAGCATGTGCATGTCGATGCTGTGATCCATGCTGATCTCGACTGAGCGCACCGAGCGCACCTCGTCGTGATCGGCGACGGCGGCGACCGGGCGCTTGTCGGCTTCGAGCACCTCGATGGTGACCTTGGCGCGGTCGGGCAACAGCGCGCCGCGCCAGCGCCGCGGCCGGAACGGGCTGATCGGGGTCAGCGCCAACAGCGGCGCGTCGATCGGAATGATCGGCCCCTGCACCGAGAGATTATAGGCGGTCGACCCGGCCGGCGTCGCCAGCAGCACGCCGTCGGCGACCAGCGCTGGGAGCCGAACCTGGCCGTCGACACGAATGCGCAGCCGCGCCGCCTGGTAGCTCTGGCGGAACAGCGACACTTCGTTGATGGCGCGGTGGCGATGGACGCGGCCGGCGGCGTCGCGGGCGCGCATCAACAGTGGATGGATGACGCTGACATGGGCGGCGTTGAGCCGCTCGGCGAGGCCGTTCTCGGAGAACTCGTTCATCAGGAAACCGACCGTGCCGCGGTGCATGCCATAGATCGGCTTGCCGGAATTCATGAACCGTTGCAGGGTCGCCAGCATAAAACCGTCGCCGCCGAGCGCGACGACGACGTCGGCGGTCTCCGGCCGGGCGTCGCCGTAGCGGCGAACGAGCCGGCGGCGGGCCTGCTGCGCCGCCGGCACGTCGCTGGCGACGAAGGCGACACGCTTGAAACGGGATGCAATCCGGCGCTTTGCCATAACGGGGGCTCGAGGGGCTCGGGCTTTAAAACGGCGGCGCGGCGCCGCGGGAGGTCAATATGGAACGCGCGGTGTTCGTCTATACGACCTATCCATCCATTGTCGAGGCGGAGGCTGCCGGCCGCGCCCTGGTCGAGCGCCGACTGTGCGCCTGCGTCAACATCCTGCCCGGCATGGTGTCGTTGTACTGGTGGCAGGGCAAGATCGACCGCGGCGACGAAGTGGTGATGATCATAAAGACCCGCGCCTCGCTTGCGGAAGCCGTGCGTGCGGCGGTCCGGCAGATGCACTCCTACACCACGCCTGCCATACTCGTGCTGCCGGTCGAGACCGTCGATCCGGACTACCACGCTTGGATCGTTGCGGAAACGCAAGGGGAGAAGACATGAGCAAGGTCGTCGCCATCATCCTCACGGCCTTCGCCACAACGCTCGCCGCCGTCGCGCCGGTTCATGCCCAAACCTTTCCCGATCGGCCGATCAAAGTGGTCGTGGCCTATCCCGCCGGCGGCCCGACCGACACGGTGGCGCGTCTCGCCACCCAAAATATTGCCGGAACGCTCGGTCAGGGCATGATCGTTGAAAATGTCGCCGGCGCCGGCGGCCGGATCGGAACGCGCGACGTCGCACGCGCGGCGCCCGACGGCTACACGCTGCTGCTCGGCGGCACCAACGACAACGCCATCGCGCCGGTGCTGTACAAGAGCCTCGATTACGATCCGGCGAAGGATTTTGTGCCGATATCGGCGGTGGCGACCGACTCCAACGCGATCGTCGTCAATCCGGAGGTGCCGGTGCATACGCTCGCGGAGCTGGCGAGCTACACCAAGGCCAATCCCGGCAAGCTCACGTCGGGCGCCACGCAAGGCATCGCGCCGCATCTGATGCTCGAATTCATCCGGGTGCGTACCGGCGCCGACATGGTGTTCGTGCCTTACAAAGGTGCCGCGCCGGCCATCGCCGACGTTTTGGGCAACCACATTCAGGTCAACGCCAGCGCCAAGTCGGTGCTGTTGCCGCTGATCAAGGCCGGCAAGCTGCGCGCGCTCGCGGTGTCGAGCGCCGAGCGCTGGCCGGAACTGCCCGACGCGCCGACGTTGCGCGAGAGCGGGCTCGATGGTTTCCCGACCGCGGTCTGGTTCGTGCTGATGGCGCCCGCAGGCACCCCGCCGACGGTCGTCACCAGGCTCAACGAGGCGGTCAACCTGCATATTTTGAGCGAGCCGATCCGCGAAGGGATCAGAAAGATCGGCCTGGAACCGCACGTGCTTGCCCCGGACGTGCTGGCCAAGGTGATCGCCGACGAGACGCAGCTGTGGCAAGGGGTGGCGCGCGAGACCGGCGTGCATCTGGAATGACATCGAACCTGGCGGCGAGGCGAGGGCGGCGCGATGCTTGAGCCCGTCAGCTTTGCGTCCGATGGCCTAAAGCTGTCCGGCGTCGTGCACGTGCCGGACGATTATCGGCCGGGCGAAAAGCGGCCGGCGATCATCATGATGCACGGCTTTGGCGCCAACAAAAGTGGCGGCCCGGAATGGATTTCCGGGCAATTCGCCGCCTGGGGCTATGTCGCGCTGCGGTTCGATTATCGCGGCTGCGGCGACAGCGAAGGCGAGCGCGGCCGCGTCATTGCGGTCGAGGAAGTCGCCGATGCGCGCAACGCTGTCACCTATATGGCGGCGCGTGCCGACGTCGACCCCGCCGCGATCGCGCTATGCGGATCGAGCCTCGGCGGCGGCGTCGCGGTGCAGGCGGCCGGCATCGATCCGCGGGTCGCCGCCGTCATCGTCGAGAATGGCGTCGCCAATGGCGAGCGCATGATCCGAAGCATGCACAGCGAAGAGTCGTGGGCCAAATTCCGCGCCTTGCTCGACGAGGTCGCCGCGCACCGCGAGCGCACCGGCACTTCGAAAATGATCCATCGCTTCGATATTTTCGAAATGCCGAAATCGCTGCAGGTCAACCTGACATCGAATGATTCGCTGATGCAGTTCACCGGCGGGACCGCGATCGGCTTCTTCATGTTCCGGCCGGAAGATTTTGTCGCCCGCATCGGCCCGCGGCCGCTCCTCATCCTGCACAGCGCAACCGACACTGTGACCAATTACGAGGAGGCGTTCAGTTTTGTGCGCCGCGCCAAGCCGCCGGTGGAGCTGCATCTCCTCGACGGCGTCACGCATTTCATGTTCGTCAACGCCGATCCGCGCGTCGCGCTCACCTTGCGCAACTGGCTCGACCGCTATTTCCCGGCGCGCCGATAGCGGGTTCTGTCAAAAACAATCATCCTCCCCCGCGGAGCAGGGGAGGATGCTGAAAGTGAGGCGCTTAATACGTCCTGGTGCCGTCGATCACTTCCTTGAGCGCGACGTATTCGTGGCATTCGGTGTTGCCGCAGATCATGTGCACCTTTTCCAGGTCGTCCTTGGCCTTGAGCAGATTGCCTTGCTCGGCCTGCCACATGCCGTAATAGGACCAGGTCAGCGCGTGGTTCGGATCGGCGGCGAGCGCCTTGTCGTACCAATATTTGGCGTCGTCGTAGCGGCCGAGCTTGCGGCTGGCGTAGCCGATCAAGGTGGCGACGTCGACATTGTCGTCATAGCCCATGGCGCGCAGCACCGCGATGCCGCCGACATAGTCGCTCTTGTCGTAGACCAGCGCGTAGGCCTTGTGCCAGTCGTTGAGGAATTTATCGGCCGAGCCGGTCTTTGGTTTCTTGGTCTTCTGCTTGGTGGTGGTGCCGGACGGCTGCGCGTTTTGCGGCGCCGGCGGTGCCGGGCTGTTGGTCTCGACGGCGGCGGCAAAGCGGGGCGCGCCGACGGCGACGCTCAGGACGATGGCGGCAAGCAAGGGGGTTTTGCGCATGGGCTCCTCCCGGTTCGGGGTACCGCGATAAGAACACCGCCATCATAGCGATTCATCCCGACGACGCCATGACCGAAAAAGACTTGGCCCTGACCGGAAAAAGACTTGTCATTACCGAAAGTTCACGTAGGTGAACGGTTTCCGCTGCCGCACTTCAGGGGCCATTCAGTGCGGGCGGCGTAAATCTCCTCCCGACAATCGGCGCGACTCGTATTCGACGCCGTCAAACAACGAGGAGACCACCATGTTGAGGAACTTTACCGCAGTTTTGATCGCGACCGCCCTGATCGCCGGCCCGGCACTCGCCGCGCAGCCTTCGAGCAATGCCGGCGCGGCCCCCGCCGCTCCCGCCGTTGCCGCTGCTCCTGCCGCGCCCACCACCATCAAGGGGCAAAACGCGATCAAGCAGACCGAAGTCCGCAAGCCGGTCAAGACGGTCAGGCACGCGCGGAACCATGTGCGCTACGCGCGAACCTATGGGCGCTATCACGTTGCCCAGCACGTTGACCACGTGACCAAGCACCTCGCCAAGCCCGGCAAGGTGACCAAGACCAACAAGACCGTGAAGTCGCCCGCCTGACGGAATTGCTTGCGGTCCGGGATCTCAGGAACCAGTGATGAGGTCGGAGCCCGGATCGCATGCACCGGCTTGCGGGCGTTCCATGTGCTCGCCGTTCGCCCGCAAGTCGGACAATAGTCGTCCCCGGCCGGACGCGGCGCAAGCTGCCGCGCTCGAATGTGAACAATAAATGCCGCGGGGATCAGGGAGGCCGGCCCAAAAAGTCGGCCTCCGATCTTTATTCCCCTCCCCCTTGTGGGGAGGGGTAGGGGTGGGGGTCGAGAGGCATTGCGCAAACGTTGACGAACGGTGCGTCGCTTCTCCGGCTCGCTCCCACAAGGGAAGGAATCACAGCGTCGGCTGCCACGGCACCGGAACGTGCTCGTAGCCGCTTGCGGTCTTGATCAGGTGGCCGCACGCCGGGAACGGGAAGTGATAGCCGGTCACCAGCATGCGGTCGGCTGCGGCGCGATCGAATAGTTTTTTGCGCGTCGCCACCGCGGCATCGCCGTCGATGTCGAACGCGGCCTGCCAGTCGGGATGGCGCGCGAACACCGCCGGATGTTGCGCGGTGTCGCTCAACACCATCAGCGACTGATCGCCGGAATGGACGGCAAAGACGGTGTGGCCCGGGGTGTGGCCGGGCGCGGGCAGGGTGACGATGCCGGGCGAAACCTCCCGGCCCGGTTCGTAGCGAGTCACCTGTTTGGCGATGTCGGCGAAAATGCGCCGCTGGTTGAGGAAGGTGAGTTTCAGATCCGGCGCTGCCGCGTTCAGATTGGCGTCGTCCATCCAGTAGGCCCATTCCGGCGCCGGCACCAAAATCTCGGCATTGGGGAAGATCAGCGCGTTGTCCTTGTCCTTGATGCCGTTGATGTGATCGGGATGGAAATGCGAGATGACGATCTGGTCGACGGCTTTTGGATCGATGCCGGCGGCAGCCAGATTGGTGCCGATCATGCCGGCGGTCGGCGAAATCTGGCCGCCGGTGCCGGTGTCGATGAGGACGAGTTTTTTGCCGGTATTGACGATCAGCGTGGTGAACGGCGTCTCCAGTCTGTCGTGCGGCATGAAGGCCGTATCGAGCGCGTGCTCGACTTCGGCGAACGGCGCGTTGCGGATGAACTTTTCCGTGATCGGCCGATACCAGATGCCGTCATAGAGCGCGGTCAATTCGAACGCGCCGATCTTGTAGCGATAAATGCCCGGCGCCTGCATGTCGGCCGGCGGCGCCGCGGCGGCGGCCGGATCGGCGCCGGCGACCAGGGCCGCGGAGCCGGCGAGGAGAGAGCGGCGGGTCAGCATCGGCATCCTTTTGGCGGCCCCAAAGCGATGGTAAGAAGCCGATGGTAAGCATAGTTGCAATGCATTATGGCGAAAAACGCGAGGGGATTTGGGCCCGTGCTCAAGTGTCGCTGGATCGTGTTCGCTGCTTTCCTTGCCGCCGCCTCAGGCGAAGCGGCCGCGCAAGGCGATGCCGGCATCTGCACCATCGCGACGACCTGCTCGGAGGCTTTTTTCCAGTGCGTTGCCACGCGGTGTCCGGCGGTTCAGAACCCCAGCTGCACGGCCGCCTGCAAATTACAATTCGATGACTGCCGCAGCACCGGCAAATTCGCCAGCCGCGACTGCCGGGGCAAGACGCTGCAACGGAGATAAGCCGATAAACGCATTGCCGATTGCGGCAATCGCATGTAGGACCTGCGCTTCCAGGACTTGGGCGCCACCGAGGAAGAAAACCGAAACATGTCGAAACAAGCGCAACGCGACGAAGCCGAGCGGCTGGTGAAAGAGGCGCTCGAGCGCAAGACCGTCGCCGTCAAGCAGGGCAACACCCGCATCGAAGCCATCTGCGGCAAGTGCGGCGCCCCCAACCGCGTCACCGCCGCCCCGGGCGAGACCCGCGTGGCCTACACCTGCAAGGAATGCGGGGATAAGCAGAAGACGTTGTAGGGCGCGATGGCAGAGGTAAAGACGCGATTTCGCGGCGGCGGAAACGTGGTGCCGGGTGAGAGGATTGAACTCCCGACCAACGGTTTACAAAACCGCTGCTCTACCGCTGAGCTAACCCGGCAGTACCGGGCCTTTTAAGACTTCGCGCCGGAAATTGCCACCGCGAACAAGAGAGATTTCGTCGAATTTGCGCTGGTGAAGCGGGCCGATTCATGCTGCAAATCCAGTTGCAGACTGCCCGGCGCGCCGTGCGATCCTCATTCGCCTCTAGCGTGATGATTTCTTGCGGTCAAGAATGACGCGCACGCGGTGAGCCAGCTCGGCCTGTGAGATCGGCTTTTGCAACAAATCTACGCCTTCATCCAATCTGCCCTGATGCACCACTGCGTTGCGAGAGTATCCTGTCATGTAGAGCACCTTAAGGTCCGGATATTGATCTCGTGCTTTTTCCACCAGCTGTCGACCAGTGAGGCCCGGCATGATGATATCCGTCAAGAGTAAATCGATATGGCGCCCGTTCTTTGCAAGAAGCGCCAAAGCCTCCGCGCCGTTGGATGCCACCACGACCCGATATTCCAAGCTCCGCAATATTTCTCCAAGGTACGATCGCAAATCGGGATCGTCCTCCACCACCAAAATGGCCTCGGCTTCGCCGCTGGCAAGATCACGCTCTTGTATCTCATCGTCTTGCGCGCTCTTGCCGACGAAACGCGGAAAGTACAGCTTGACGGTCGTGCCCTGTCCCAGCTCACTGTATAATTTGACGTTGCCGCCTGATTGTTTGACGAAGCCGTAAACTTGGCTCAAGCCCAATCCCGTACCGCGGCCCAGCTCTTTAGTCGTGTAGAACGGCTCGAATGCCTGAGAGAGCGTTTCGGGTGTCATGCCTGTGCCCGTGTCCGTGACACAGACCACCACGTACTGGCCGGGCGTGATTTCCGGATTTGTACGATGATACTCATCGTCTACAAATACGTTGGCTGCCTCGATTGTAAGCTTGCCCCCTTGAGGCATCGCATCGCGCGCGTTGATTGCGAGATTTACCATCGCCGATTTAAGCTGGGTTACATCGGCTTCGATCTGCCACAAGCCTGCGGCGCCAACCGTTTGAATCTCGATCTGCTCCCCGAGCGTGCGGTACAGAAATTCGACAACGTTGTTAAGAAAGCTATTGACGTCGATCGGTTTTGGATCGAGCGCTGCCCGCCGCGAAAACGCGAGTAACCGGTTTGTCAGGGACGAAGCTCGTTGCGCACCACGCATCGCGTTGTTGACGGCGCGCACAAGATTTGGATTGCTTGAACCCTGCCGCACATGGCGCTGGATAGTTTCGAGATTTCCCAGCACGATCATAAGGAGATTATTAAAATCATGGGCTATGCCGCCGCTCAATTGGCCCACTGCATCCAACTTTTGAGATGCGGCGAGCTGCTGCTGAGCCTCCTTGAGCTTTTGCGCTGCTTCGACCCGCTCCGTGATATCCCGCGTGACTTTAGCGAAACCCACGATGTTGCCGCTATCGTCGCGTATCGGATCGATGACGACGGATGCGCAAAACTTCGTGCCATCTTTTCGAACGCGAAAGCCCTCTGCTTCAAAACGTCCGGTCTCGGCGGCCTGACGGAGCGCGGCAGCCGGAACGCCGGCGGCGCGGTCTTCATCGGTATAAAAGCGGCTGAAGTGCTGGCCAATGATTTCGTCGGGAGCATAGCCTTTGATGCGCTCGGCGCCGGGATTCCAAGTGGTGACGTTGCCTTTTTTATCAAGCTGAAAGATCGCGTAATCGACCACCGCATTGACGAGCTGGCGATACCTCGATTCGCTTTCAACCAAGGATTTTTCCGCGTCCCGACCTTGTGCCTGGCCTTTGCTTCCCGGGTAGTCTCGGCTTTTGGGCACCTTGTTTCCTCAGCAAACAAGACGCCAACGCGAAACGCAAAGATCAGTTCCCCATCGCCGTCCTTTCCACGCCGATATGCGCAGATGCAAGGATCGTCGATTCACGCATTGTTCCCAAGCGTCCGGGGACAAACTCGAGGCGCTCCATTGGGAGGCGCCGATCACGTCGGCTGGGCGTTCATCGCCATTACGGCCTCGGGGTACGGCTATTCCTTATCAGCGGCTTCCGGGCGCGATTAACAGTAGGCCGGCGCCGTTTAGTTACAAAAGCGCGCAAGACGCGTCACTGACGTGCGAATGGCAGAAACCTAGCACCGGC
>CAVWOI010000028.1:0-144063 GCA_963756245.1 uncultured Alphaproteobacteria bacterium | reverse complement strand
GGTACTCGGCAATGTCGATCTGGCGCCCTATCCGTTCGACGGCCCGCTGCCGGAGAACCTGCCGCGCTCGAACGCCAGCCAGAGCATCTTTCAACAGGTCACCGAGATGGCGCGGCGCGAAAAGCTTTCCATCCGCCAGGTCGCGACGCGCGTCGCCGGCGCCCGCGCCAAGGCGGTGATCCGCGGCTCGCCGCAAACCATCGCCGATTACATGGAAGAATGGTTCCGCAACGACGGCTGCGACGGTTTCAACATCATGCCGCCGGTCCTGCCGGGCGGGCTCGATGATTTCGTCGAACTGGTGATTCCCGAGTTGCAGCGGCGCGGCTTGTTCCGCAGCGAATACGAAGGCAAAACCTTGCGCGAAAATCTCGGCCTCAAGCGGCCGGCAAGCCGCTACGCCGAGCCGCCACAACAGCCGCGCGCCGCATCGGGAGGTTGATGGTGATCAGCGTCAAACGACTGGGTCATGCCACGCTGACGACGCCGGATATCGAGCGGCAGATCGCCTATTACACCGAAGTCGTCGGCCTCACCCTGGTCGAGCGGACCAAGGACCGCGTCTATCTCGCCTGCAAGATGGGCCTCGAAGCGATCGCGCTCGAGCCGGGCAGGGGCAATGCGCTGTCGCGGCTGGCTTTCCAGGTCGCGCCGGAGACCGATCTGGCGGAAGTCTCGCGCGCGCTTGCCAAAGACGGCGTGAAGGCCGAGCGGGCCAGCGGCATTTCGCCGGGCGTCGCCGACGCCGTGGTCTTCACCGATCCGAAGGGCACAAAAATCGAGATTTTTTCCGATTATGTGTTCGCCAAGGATGACGGCCGCACCGCCGGCATCATGCCGCTCAAGCTCGGTCATGTCGCCTATCGGGTCGACGACGTGCAGAAGATCGTAAAGTTCTATTGCGACGTGCTTGACTTTCGCGTCTCCGATTGGCGTGACGACACATTCGCCTTCCTGCGCTGCAATACCGACCACCACACCGTCAATTTCGTCCACGACGCCGAGCCGCAACTGCACCACATCGCCTTCGAGGTGAAAGACTGGGCGGAGATCCAGCGCGCCGCCGAAACGCTGGCCCGCCACGACATGCATCTGGTCTGGGGCCCCGGCCGCCACATCATCGGCCACAATATCGCGATCTATCACCGCAACGCCGACAAGGTCCGCGTCGAGTTTTTCTGCGAGATGGACCAGATGAAGGACGAGGCGCTGGGCTATTTCGATCCGCGGCCATGGCACCAGGACCGGCCGCAGCGGCCGAAAGTGTGGGGGCCGGACACCTTGCGCAACTACTGGGGTTTTGGCTCCGAGCGCGTCATCCGCGGCTATCAGACAATAGAATAGTACACGATGGCGTGATTGCGTCGCGCGCCTGGGCGGCGGCAATTGTGATTGGCGCGTGTTGCGCGAAGCGGCCTAAAAGCCCATCTGGTGGTGGCGCGAAGAATGCGCGCAAGGGAGGAATTCAATGGCTTCCAGCAGGTGGACGATCGCCGGCGCGCTGCTTTTGATCCCGGTTCTCGGCTTTGCGGTGAACCTGGCGTCGGCGCAGGAGCCGGCCGTATCCATCCCGCCGCCTGCGCAGGACGCCGCCGCGCCGGCCGGCGCCGACACCCAGACCGTGGTTCTCGCCGGCGGCTGCTTCTGGGGCGTGCAGGCGGTGTTTCAATACACCAAGGGCGTCACCAGCGCGGTCGCGGGTTATTCGGGCGGCACCAAGGACACGGCGCACTATGAGATGGTCGGCACCGAGCGCACCGGCCACGCCGAGTTGGTGCAGGTGACATTCGATCCGAAGCAAATCTCCTACGGCAAGATTTTGCAGATTTACTTCTCGGTGGCGCATAACCCGACCGAGCTCAACTACCAGGGCCCCGATAGCGGCCCGTCCTATCGCTCGGCGATCTTCTACGCCAACGACGAGCAGAAACACGTTGCCGAAGCCTATATCGCCCAGCTCGATCAGGCCCACGTCTTCAAGGCGCCGATCGTGACAAAACTCGAAGCCTTCAAGGGCTTTTATCCGGCCGAAAACTATCACCAGGATTTCCTGGTGCTGCATCCGACCTATCCGTACATCGTCGTCAACGACCAGCCGAAGGTCGGCAATTTGAAGCGGCTGTTCGCCGATCAATATCGCGACACGCCGGTCACCGTGATGGCGTCGAACCGGCCGAGCCAATAAGTCTCGCCGAAAATTTCCGATTTCCGCACTGCAAAAAAGCGCCAATTGGCCGCGTCCCGCCAGGGGCGCGGCGCGCGACCTTTGATCTATAGCCATCGGCGCTGGCCTGACGTATCGTGACCGCGGGAGACCGGGCGACAACAGCCCGCTCCGCGACAACGAGGAAATGGGGAGGGAAGCCAAATGGCTATGGCAACAACGATCGGGGCGCTGCCCGAGGCCGAACATAGCAGGCAACTGCGCAAAGCCGTCATCGCGTCGACAGTCGGTACGGCGATCGAGTGGTACGACTTTTTTCTCTATGGCGCCGCCGCCGGTCTCGTCTTCGGCAAGCTCTTCTTCCCCAATCAGACGCCGGTCATGGCAACGCTTGGGGCGTTCACGACCTATTTCATCGGCTTCGTCGGACGCCCGATCGGCGCCGCGATTTTCGGCCACTACGGTGATCGCATCGGGCGCAAGGCGACGCTGATCGCCACGTTGCTGTTCATGGGACTTGCGACGTTCGCCATCGCTTTCGTGCCGACTTACGCGTCGATCGGCATCTGGGGGGCGGTGATCTTGACCGTCTTGCGAACGCTTCAAGGCATCGGCGTTGGCGGCGAATGGGGCGGCTCCGTACTCTTGGCGATGGAATGGTCGCGCACGCACGGCCAACGCGGTCTGGTGGCGTCATGGCCGCAATTCGGCGTGCCCTGCGGGCTGCTTTTGTCGAATCTGGCGTTCTATGCCTTCAGCACCTGGTCGGGCGACGATTTCTTCACCTGGGGCTGGCGCATTCCGTTCGCGCTATCAATCGTTCTTGTCGGCGTCGGTCTGTGGATTCGCCTCGGCATTCTCGAGACGCCGGTGTTCCAGCAGCTCCTGGACAACGACAAGATCGAGAAGGCCCCGATCGTCGAAGTGTTCAAGAAGCAGCCGTTGCAGATCCTCTACTCGGCACTGCTGCGGATGTCGGAACAGGCGCCGTTCTACATCTTCACCACTTTCATCTTGTTTTACGGGGTTAACACCCTGCATATGACCCGGGGCTTCATCCTCCTCGCGGTGTCGGTGGCGGCCTGCGTCTCGTTCTTCACGATCCCGCTGTCCGGTCACTTCTCCGATCTCATCGGGCGCAGGAAGATGTACCTGATCGGCGTTGTGACCATCGGACTGTTCGGGTTCCTGTATTTCTGGATGCTGGATACGGCGGTCCCGTCGGTGATTTTCCTCGCCATCGTGCTGTCGCTCATTCCGCACGACATGCAGTATGGGCCGCAGGCGGCGCTGATTGCCGAGTCGTTTACGCCTCGCCTGCGCTACAGCGGCGCCTCGCTCGGCTATCAGCTGGCCTCGATCATCGCCGGCGGTCCGGCGCCAAGCATTGCGCTCGGCTTGTACGCCGCCTATCACACCGGCTATGCGGTCGCGTTCTATATCGCGGTCTGCGCCGTTGTCAGCCTCTTATCGGCGTCGATGATGCCGGACTATACCGGCAAGGATATTTCGGCGGACGCCTACAGCGAGGATTAGCAGACGGTCGATATGCGGCGGCCGAGCGCAAGGCCCCGCTGCCGCGTAAAAATAGAGCCCGGTTCCAGCGCCGCTGGGACCGGGCTTTGCCTTTATGGGGTTACAGCACCGCGCCGCTTTGCGGGTCGATCAGGTGCATGCGGTCCATGTCGGCATAGAGCCGCATCTGTTCACCCGGGCCGGCCGCGCTGCCGGGATCGACCCGGCCGCAGACTTCCTGGCCGTCGACGGTGAAATATACCATCGTCTCCATGCCCATGGGTTCGACGACGTCGAGCGTCGCCGCGAATTCGCATTGCAGGTCACGATCGTTGCGCCGCGGCTCGGTGATGTGCTCGGGGCGCAGCCCGAAGACCAGCTCCTTGCCGGTCAGCGCCTGGTAGCGGGCCGACTGCGATGCCGGCACCGGCAAACTGACGGCATCGGAAAGGCGCACGCGCAGCCCGACGCCGTTCTGCTCCAGGCGGCAGCGCATGAAATTCATCGCCGGCGAGCCCATGAAACCCGCGACAAACAGCGTCTTCGGATGATGATAGAGCTCCTGCGGCGTCGCGATTTGCTCGATGCGGCCGTTATTCATGACCACGACCCGGTCGGCCAAAGTCATCGCCTCGACCTGATCGTGCGTGACGTAGACCGTGGTGGTCTTGACCAGTTGATGCACGCGCTTGATCTCGGTGCGCATCTGCACGCGCAGCTTGGCGTCGAGGTTCGAGAGCGGCTCGTCGAACAGAAACACTTTTGGATTGCGCACGATGGCGCGGCCCATCGCCACCCGCTGGCGCTGGCCGCCGGACAGCGCCTTGGGCTTGCGGTCCAACAACTCGGTGATGTCGAGGATGCGCGCGGCATGGTCGACGCGCTTGCGGATCTCTTCCTTGGGGAATTTGCGCAGCTTCAGCCCGAACGACATGTTCTCGAACACGGACATATGCGGATAGAGCGCGTAGTTCTGGAACACCATCGCGATGTCGCGATCCTTCGGCGGCCGGTCGTTGACGACCTCGCCGCCGATAAAGATGTCGCCGGAGGTGACTTCCTCGAGGCCCGCGATCATGCGCAGCGTCGTCGACTTGCCGCAGCCGGACGGACCGACCAGCACGACGAATTCGTTATCCGGAATATCGAGGTTGATGCTGCGCACGACTTCGACATTGTCGAAGCGCTTGACCACGTTACGCAACGCGACTTCCGCCATCTTGGTCAGCCTTTCGTGGCGCCTGAGGTCAGGCCGGCGATGTAGTAGTCCATGAGGAACGCGTAGATCACCAGCGGGGGCGCGGCGGCGACCAGCGCGCCGGCCATCAGCATGCCCCACTTGTAGACGTCGCCGCGAATGAGGCTCGTCACCGTGCCGACGGTCAGCACCTGCTGGTCGGCCGAATAGAGAAACGCCATCGGATAGACGAAGGCCGCCCACGACACCGTGAAGGCGAAGATCATGGCCGCGATGATGCCGGGCAGCGCCACCGGAATGAAGATTTTTGTGAGCATCTGGATGTGGCCGGCGCCGTCGATCAGCGCCGCCTCGTCGAGCTCTTTCGGGATCGATTGGAAATAGCCGATCATGATCCAGGTGCAGAACGGCACCGTGAGCGTCGGATAGACCAGGATCATGCCCCAATAGGAGTTGAGCAGCCCGACCGCTTTGACGATCTGGAACAGCGGGATGAACAACAGCGTGTCGGGCACGAGATAGGTGAGAAAAATTCCCGTCGCCAGGATGCTCGAGCCCCAAAACTTCATCCGGCCAAGCGAAAAGGCGGCGAGCACGCTGACCACCATGGTGATCGCGACCGTGGCGACCGTCACGATGATGGTATTCTTGAAGAAGATCAGAAAATCCGTCTGCGTGAACAGGATCCTGAATTGATCGAGCGTAACGCCGTCGGCGATGATCCACGGATTGGTCGCCATATGCGCCACCTCGGCGTCGGTCTTGAGCGCCGTGACGACCATGTAGAAGGGCGGGATCAGAAAGAAGATCGCGAAGATGATGAGAAAGACATAGGACGTGATCAGCGCCCAGCGCCGGTTGCGGCTGAGGCTGGCGCGGACACCGAGACGTTCTTGCGGGGCGCGGGCGGCGACGGCGGCAGTGCTCATCCGATTTCCCTGCCGCGCTTGCGCACGCCGCGCAGGATGAAGATCGCGGCGAGGCCGAGGATCGGGAACATGAACAGCGAGGTGGCGGCTCCCAGCGGCAGGTCGCCGGAGCGGATGCCGAGCATGAAGGAGTAGGTCGCGAACACGTGCGTCATGTTGCGCGGGCCGCCCGCGGTCATGATCTGCACGATGTCGAAATTGGCGAACGTGACGATCAGCGAGAACAGCACGGTGATGGCGATGATGTTGCGCATCATCGGCAGCGTGATGTGGATGAATTTCTGCCAGGCACTGGCGCCGTCGATGGAGGCCGCCTCATAGAGCTGTTCCGGCACCGATTTGAGCGCCGCCAGATACATGATCAAAAAGAACGGCGCGCCGTACCAGACATTGACGAGAATGACGGAAAACCGCGCCCAATAAGGGCTGCTCAGCCACGGCACTTCGGCGAAGCCGAGGCTCGAAAGGATGTAGTTGAATGCGGAGTGCGTGGGATCGAACAGCCACCACCAGCCGAGCGAGGACAGCGCCAGCGGAATGACCCATGGCACCAGCAGCATGCCGCGCCATTTGCGCTGCCCCTTGACCGGCAGGTTGTTGATCAGGTGCGCGGTGATCAGTCCGATCAGGGCTTTGAAGAACACGGCGCTGAGCGCAAAGATGGCGGTCTGCTCCATCACCATCCAGAACACGTCGCGCGACAACAGGAAGGTGAAATTGCCAAGCCCGATGAAACGGGTCTGCGCCTTGTTCAGCATCGACAGGTAGATCGAATACAGCGCCGGATAGAGCACGAGGCCGGTGATGATGACGATCAGCGGCAGGCACATCAGGAAGGCGATGGTCGAGCGCCGGCGCATGAACAGCCGAAAATTCCGGCTTGCCGACGGTTGCAGGCCTGCGTCTTGAAGTCCCGGAGACCGAAGCCCTGGTGACCGAACCCCCGGTGACCGAACCCCCGGTGACCACGTCTGGACGGTGTCTGCCATTCACGCCGCTGACCTTTTCGGGTCAGCCTCCCATCGCGTTTAACACATGCCGGCCCCCAAGGCCGGCATGTGCAGTAGCGGGCGAACCGGAACGGACTTCAGGCGCGCCAAAATCTTAGGCGCGCCAAAATCTCGGGCGCGCCAAAGTTCTTAAGCGCGCAAAGTGCCTTCGAGCTCGTTCTCGGCCCACTTGATCACGGCATCGATCTTCTCGTTGCCCTGGGTCACCTTGGCGACCATCACGGTGTTGATCGCCTGGTTGTAGATCTGGGCGCCGACTTCGGACCGCGCCGGCGCGCCGGCGATCGAGGTCTGCTCGTCGCCGCGTGGCGGATAGCCATAGACGGTGCCGACCGGCGGCTCGACGATCTTCCAGGTGTCGAGGTCGTACATGGTCTTGAACGACGGCAGATCGTAGCCGAACGACGCCTGCACCAGTTGCGCCGCCGATTCCTTCTGCGACAGATAGAGCAGCAGATCCTTCGCCGCGGGCTTGTTCTTGGAGAACGCCCACAGGCCGTAGAATTGCGGCAATTGCCCGACGAAACGGCCCTTCGGGCCCATCGGCATCGGATGGGTCCAGCAGTTCGCCGCCACCGTCGGGTTGTCGCGCTTGGCGACCGCCCACGCGCTCGGCGGATTCATGATGCTGGAGCCCTTGCCGGAGATCAGCCAGCGGTTATTGCCGGCGTCGTCCCAGGCGTAAACTTCCGGCGGGTTCACCGCCATCAGCTTCTTCATGTATTCGAGCGCCGCGCGGGTCTCGTCGGAGTTGACCTTGATGTTGTCCTTGGCGTCGACCATGACCACGCCGTAGGAATTGAACAGCGCGCCGACCCAATCGACCGCGTCGCTCGACTGGCCCATCGGCAGGCCGACCGGGAAGCCGGCGGCATGCAGCTTTTGCGCCGACGCGAGATAGGTGTCCCAGGTCCAGCTATCGGTCTTGGCCTTGTCCCATTTCGCTTCGTCAGCCGGGAACAGGTCGCGCACGTCGATGCCGGCGTGCTGCTGGTAGAGATCGAAGCGCGAGCAGCACGGTTTGACCTGGCTGCCGACCGTGGTCGGGACGCCGCGCCAGCTGCCTTTGATCTTGGCCAGATATTCGGCGACCGGGCTGATCGGGCCGTATTTCGTGGTCAGCTGGCCGACGAGGTCGTCGAGCGGCTCCAGCACGTTCTGGTGAATGCGGATGTTCCAGTCGCGATGCGACATGATGTCGTGGCCGGTGCCGGCTTGGGCTTCGGCCGCCGCGGTCAGCTTGTCCTTCTCGCCCTGCGAGGTGATGTAATCGATCTTGACCTCGCAATTGTTCTTGGCGCCCCACTCGTTGCAGAGTTTTGTGAAGGTGTTGTTGGCGCCGGGCACCCAATGGTCCCAGACGCCGAGCGACAGCGATCCGGCGGCGTAGGCGTCTTTGACGTAAGGCGCCGCAAGGACTGCGGCCGAGCCGAGTGCCGCGCTCTTGAGAATGTTGCGGCGGGTAGGGGAGTTCAGGCGTGTTTGGGTCATCAGGTCCTCCGTTTGGCCGCCATGTTTTTCTACGTTTATTGGCGTGGGGCGAACCATACGCTTATCACGCGAAACCGGCTAGGGGCGGTAAGGGGCGCGGCGCGGCCTATCCTGCTGCAAAATGCAGCAGGATAGGGTGGGCAGCAGGGACCTTCGCCGTCCCGGTGTCAGGTTGCCGACACGGCATCTGAAGCGGCGATCTAGTCTAGCGCCGCAAGCGCGGTACGCCCTACCGTTCGAGGGCGCGCGCCACCGCATCGGGTTCCTTGGCAATGACGGTGAGCAGGACCATTGCCGCCTGGTCGGGCCGGTGCGCGCCTTGCTCCCAGTCGCGCACGGTGCCGAGCGGGAGATGAAATCGCGCCGCGAACTCCTCCTGCGTCAATTTCAGCTTCTTGCGCAGTGCCGCCACAGTCGGCACACGGCGCGCCCGCGCCAACTGCGCCTTGCTGGCCGGCAGACAGTCGGGGTCGGACGCAGCGGCGCGGTGACGCTGCGCCGCGCTCATGGCGTCGAAAGCGCGCCAATCACTCTTCGGCGGTTTCTTTGGATCAAGTCTAAACTGGGTCGCGGCTTTATTTGCCCGGCGCTGCTCGGTCATTCGGCATGATCGGTGCCGTCCTTGAGAGGCTTCGGCTTTCTCCAATCTGCCAAGCACGCCAGCGCGGCAGGATGGATTTCGCTGCGCTCAATCCGGGCTACGCTTTCTGCATGTTCTCATTTCTTTTCGATAGACAGCCCGTTCGGGCCTACGTCTATTCGCATGCCTTCGGGTTGTTTTCGATCTTGGTAGAGCTGATAACCGAGCACGGCGACGACGACGACTAAGGCGCCTAAGACCAGATAAAGGATGTTGCTCCGGGTCACGCCTCGCTCCCTCGATCTTTTGCTTGGAGTTACGTCTTACCGTCCCGACATGAAGCGCGCAACTTGCGTTAAAGGCTAAAGCCGCTTCCTCGCGCGGCAGCCAGGCCGAGCCAGTCCGATCCCACTGCAATGGCCATAACGACGGGGCGCCCGCCGATGCCCACTTGCGAAAAACCGGGCGTCCCGGGCAGCCCGTAGGATGGGTTGAGCGGCAGCGAAACCCATCATCTTTCGCCGAAATGATGTCATCGACAAGAAGACGCAAGCGGCGCTCAGCCAGATTGGCCGTGAAGAAAAAACTGCCGCCGCAGGTAAAATTTCGCCGATAGTTCGTTACCGCGCGGGCATGGCACGGCGGAGGGGATGGATTTCGCGGAGTCTGTCATCGGGCCGGGCCCTTTGGCTCAACCCATCCTACGGGCTTTTTGGTCGACGCACCCAGCTTTTCACCCATGGATCGCGTCGAAGGGTGGCCGCATCGCTATGTTCTTGTCAAAATTCACAAATACTGCGACGTTCTCTCATACCGACTTTCATCTGGAAAACGTCGGATGTGCTGACCGGCGGGGCAATGACATTGAAGCAACTTTTGAGCACGCTTGCGGCTTGCGCCGCCGCCTGGACGACGCTGCTTCTTCCCGCCGCCGCGCAGCAGGATGGCGGCGCCGCAGGGTCACGGTACGACGCGCCGCAGGCTTTGTGGTCGACGCCAGGCGACGGACGTCTGGTCATGCTCGTTCGCAACGCGGTCGATCATGATCCGGCAGCTGATCCGGCGTTCAAATATCCTGTTCCTTTCAGAGTGCGAGTCTGCGTCACCAATTTCTCCGGAACCGCAAATGCGATAAATCTTTTCGTCTGGACCACGGATGGACCCGGCCCGAACGGCGCAGCATCGCTGGCCCAGCCGCAGGTGCTGCATCCTGGCCTTGGCGACTGTGTCGAGGTCGATCGGCCGGCCACGATCATCGCACAGGACTCGACGATCTCAGGGGCCGCGAGCGGCTACTACCAACTGCTCGAGACGATCGCTCTCCCGGCGAAATCGAAAGTCGCCAGAAGCGCTCCGGTCCCGATAAAAATTTCCGACCCGTCGAAGCTGACGCCTGTCAAATGCGCTCCACTACAGTCTGACCCGCAGCCATCGCCGAACTACACGCAATTTTGCGAGTTGCAGCTTGAAAACATCCCGAGAAACCAAGTCGGGTTGCGAATTTGCACGGATGACAAATTTGTCACGTACAAGGATGGCACCACACTCGACTACCCCGCGGGTTATCTGGAACTGACCACGACCGACTTGCGCCAGACCGCGAAGAATTCCGATTACAATCCCTATTGGAATCCCGTCACGCCGGTCAGTTGCAGGGACGTCATCTGGCCGATGGGCGTCGACAAGCCGTCGTCTCGATCGTTGTTTTTCATGGTCGGGCCGACCCAACCTGTCCCACCCTGGATTCCCGCCAATGTCGATTCGGTCACGATCGTCACGCAGACAATCAGTCTAAGCCAATAGTTTGTAGGGTGGGCAAAAGCGCGTAACGCTGTACCCACGTCGGCGTCAACGCAAATTGCAAGTCAGCGCGTGGGCACGCTTCGCTTTGCCCACCCAACGCTCGCTGAAACGCCGCCGCGGCAAGGCGATGGGTTTCACTTCGTTCAAACCATCGTACGGGTTCAGGTTCCGGCGACCTTGGCCTTTACCTGAACGTAAATCTCTGACGGCCTCGCTTCAAAATAGCGGAGGAGAGCTGGACAGAGCCAGCCTTCGGCATCGAGTTCGCGTGAATAGTAAACGTTCCCGGTGCCCTCTTCTCTTCTCCATTCGAGATGAAACTGATGGCCAGGAAAGGGATTTTCCGAAAAGACCATAACGAAACCCCGATCCGCGTTAGGCAGGTTCGCGGTGACTAGGTCGATCATGGTGTCGGCCCCACCGACAAACGGTTCCGCCGACAGCCCGACCTTCGGATCATCGAAAACCCACATTTCCAAATAGCGGTAGGGTTCTATGACATTGATCTCGTTCATATCGATTCTCAACCCATAGCCCGTAGGATGGGTTGAGCGGCAGCGAAACCCATCATCCTTCGCCGAAACGCGATCGATCGTCGGCCGGCCCGCCCGCCCAATCGAGTGGGTAGACACCGAACCTGACCATGAAAAAGCTGCCGCCGCAGATGAAGTTTCGCCGATAGTTCGTCGCCGCGCGAGCGTAGCACGGTTGAAGGTGATGGGTTTCGCTTCGGGTTTCGCTACGCCCAAACCATCCTACGCACTGGCTCAAGCGGCGTTTCAACAACATTCAAAGATCGCATCGCCAACCGGATCGGGCTATTTCAGCGAAGTTGCCACAATTCCTTCTCCTTTTCATTTCGCTTAATTTTTGCGTGCTTAATACAAAGTGCCTCCACTCGACTTGCCGATATCTTTGTGTGCGCAGAAATAGCCTCTGTTGAGCGAAATGTGTATTTTGTTGTTCGCTGTGAGTCTTCCAAAAAATCGTAAATTGCCTTGCTATCGCGCATATTTCGGTACCATGTACCCAGCCACGCGAGACCTCCAAGCACCGCTGAACCTAATATGGTTGAGACGATTTCATTGTGATTTATAAAGTCAAAAATCTGTCTTTGGATGTCGCTCACGATGTCGCACCGAATGTCAGTCTTTTTCCAATAGGCGAAGAGAATAGCCCAAATCGATTTTGCTGCCAATCAGCCCATCGCAATGCACCTTAACGCGATTGTTCAGGCGGGGTGACACACAACAGTTGTTGTTTGGACCTCAAGCGAGCGTAAGGTGGGCAAAGCGAAGCGTGCCCACGGCTGACTTGCGGTCATGCTGATGTGGGACGGCGCTGCGCGCCCTTGTCCACCCTGCGCCCGCTAGCGGGTCACTCTGCGGCGTCCTCTGCGCGTTCTTCCAAGAAGGCAAGGTTGTTGGGCGTCAAGTCAGTTATTTCTCGAAGCTTTTCAGCCATCTTGGCACGGCGCGTGCGAATGAATGTCCTGTAGCTACGGTAATCGAGAAGATTGCGGTCAATCATCGCACCCTGCAAGGTGCTATCGTCTAAGTCGTTAAGAAAGTCGTGCGGATGTTTAGCACTTTTGTTCCTGTTCATGCCACGAGGAAGAATCCAAAGATTTCCAAGGTCATCGATTTCCTGCGCCTCAATGCCTTTTTCTTCCAAGACAGAGCGGGGAAAGATGTGATCAATTTCAGGGATGTTTGCTGAAAGCTGAATTTTCCCACCCGTTCGCCTTTGCACCAGAGCGAGAGCCAAATCTACATTGTTCGCGAAGAGTCGGTCATCGTCCAAGTCGAAATTAGTGCGCCAAGATACATATTCAGCCGCACCTTGAAACGGAAATTCATCACCTTTCGCGATATCCTTCGGAGCAGGGAGATAGTCGCGTATAAATGCGCCAGTACGGCTTTCCGAGTGCTGTGTAAATGTTTTCGCAAACGCAAATAGGAACAGTGCTCGCCGAGCGTCCGCCTTGGTCCCCTTAGGGAAAGTATGCTTAGACAAGTGGAAGAGATAGTGCACAAACGGCACCATTGTGCTGATGCCACCAAGGAGCCGAGAGGAGTCGATGCCGCACTCGGCTCGAACAAAGTCGACCGTAGAACGTATCGCATCGAAGCAGGGGCGATAGGTGGTTTGGATTTTGTCAACGTTGCTCTTTTTACGCAGTAATTCAAAGTCCAGCCGCGTCCCAATGCCTGCCGTGGAAAACATGCAACGTATGATGAAATCATTGTCGATATTCAGATTTCCCGCATCATTAATTTCTTTAATGAAGCGGGGAAGAAGCACGCTGGCCTCCGCCCAATAAAGCCGAAGCATACTGACAATAAGGTCCGAGCGTCGGAGTATCATGCCCTGGGTGTTTACGCGGACAAAAAATCTCTAAGATTTCGAACGCTGATTTTCTCTTCTCGTCGTTCGCAGGCAGTTTGCTGTCAATCGTCTGAGTCTTAAGATCTCTTGATTGTCAGATAGTGCATAGCCTGCTGTTTGTATGTTTAATTCCAGACGCAGCTTTTCATCATTCGAAAGCTTAAGGTGTAGCGTCAGGTCGTCGCGTAATTTTTGAATGTCACGCGGATTGCGCCCGATTACGTCAGAAAGCAGTATCCAATAGGCTGGTTGCCGTTCGTCGTCTCGCTTCGCTTGTGAGCCTCTCTTTCGGGAGGCGATTTGCTCTCGGTTTAGAGCCTTAGCTTCCGCATCGTCTGCGAATTTGAATTGGTATTTTACCTCTGAGTGATCATCGAACTCGCGGCCGCTTAATACGTCGTAGTAGAGCTTGCGGCCGTTGAACGTGCCTTTCAACGCAACATAGGCGGAACTTAAGCGCTGCTGGCCGTCGAGAACCAATTTAATACGCTTGCCCTTTTTATTTTCCTCAAAGTTATAGATGCCACCGGGTACGTGGTTTTGTGCAAAAGCCCGATACTGAATAGGCGTGTACGTCTCCCAAAGAAGAACAATGCCGACCGGGTATCCACGAAACATTGAATCGAGCAGCAGCTCAATTCTGGCCTCATCCCAAACAAAGTCACGTTGGATGGCTGGAAGGACAATGTCGCCATTGTCGATTTCGTTGACAAGTTCGTAAATCGACATAACCCCAGCCTTTGCTGTGCAGCCTACGGTAGCATGATCCTTTCGGAGAATTGCGGCAAGGGCGATGTGATAATTGCGTGTCCGGGGGTTGCCGGACCGGGCTCCATTCGCTGCGCCCGCCGAGCGCAGTTGATCCGGAAGGCGAGATATTGCGTCTTGGCCTTTCGGGTCACGGCCCTTCTGTAATCCGAAGCGCGGTAGGGCGGATTAGCCGAAGGCGTAATCCGTCGCCTTTCGACAGCGCGATGGCGGATTACGCTGCGCTAATCCGCCCTACGATGCGTCCCTAATAAGGCGACAATGCCCTTGACTTACGTCCCCATTACGGTTACATAGCCAAAATCCCGCTCGCAAAGGGACGCCTTTCGCGAGGGTACTCCTAAGGGCGGAGCGGGAGCGGTTCTCGTGGGCGCGGCCATACACTGCGCTCACGGGCGGCTTGGGCATCGTCCCGTCCGGCGCGTGTCGGACCGCGAGGTGCTCGCTGCACTGGTGCCGGAGAGGGTCCTCCCGTTTGCATCCGGTGATTCCAGGAAGCGCGGCCCGAGCCGAGCCGAGGCCTAAAAAACCTCGGATGCCGCGGTGGGGCGCCGAAAGGCGAGCGCGCCCGCTCCATTTTTTGAGGTCTCCGGCGACCTCGGTCCTCCGCAAGGAGGACAGGAGAAAGGGCGCGCGCCGCATCGTTTGTCGATGCGGCCCGATGGTGCGCCTCTCGGCGCTCCGCCTCCCTTCTTTTTAAGGGGGGAGTTTCTTCGCTTGGCTTTTCTTGGCGTAGGCAAAGCTCGGATGCGAAGGCGCATCGCGAGAACGAAAAGGCTCGTCACCACCGGGCTTGACCCGGTGGTCCATGGAGCTTCGTAGAATGCTTATGGGCCCAAATAGCACGCGGCCAGTCAGCATGGACCACCGGGTCAAGCCCGGTGGTGACGAGGGGCGCGCGCAATGCGAACGCTCACAAGCCGAGCAGGTGCGGCAGCCACAGCGAGATCGCCGGGAAATACGTCACCAGCATCAGCACCAAGAGCATGACGCCGTAGAACGGCCAGATCTTGCGCATCACCTGTTCGATCGTGACCTTGCCCACCGCGCAGCCGACGAACAGGATCGCGCCGACCGGCGGATGGCACAGCCCGATGCCGAGATTGAGCATCATGATGATGCCGAAATGCACCGGGCTGACGCCGAAATTCATCATCACCGGCAGCAAAATCGGCGTGCAGATCAGGATCGACGGCGCCATGTCGAGCAGGCAGCCGAGCACCAGCAGCATGACGTTGATGAGGAGGAGGATGACGTTCTTGTCGCTGGAAATGGTGAGAAAGAACGCCGTGATCTTCGCCGGCATTTGCGTCAGCGCCATCACATAGCCGACGCTCGACGCACACGCGATCAGCGTCATCACCATGGCGACGGTGCGCAGCGTGCGATGCACCAGCGCCGGCAAATCCTTCCATCGATAGTCGCGGTAGATGAACATGGTGACGAAAAACGCCCAGACGCAGGCGACCGCGCCGGCCTCGATGGCGGTGAACACGCCGCCCAAAATGCCGCCCAAAATGATGCCGAGCGTGATCAGGCCCCACAGCGCGTCGAAGCTGATCTTCACCGCCTCGCGCAGCGGCACGGTCTGGCCGCGCGGGTGACCGTCGCGATAGGCGATCACCAGGCAGAGCACGACCAGGGAAAACCCGAGCAACAGCCCGGGCACGACGCCGGCCATGAACAGCGAGATGATGGAAATCGTGCCGCCGGTGGCGAGCGAATAGATCACCGCGTTATGGCTCGGCGGCACCAGCAGCGCCTGCACCGACGCGGTGATGGTGACATTGGTGGCGAAAACACGCGGAAAACCGCTCTTCTCCATCTGCGGGATCATCACCGAGCCGATTGCCGAGGTGTCGGCGACGGCCGAGCCCGAGATGCCGCTGAGAAAGGTCGTGGCCAAAACGTTGACCACGGAGAGGCCGCCGCGCACGCGGGTAAAGCCGACCAGCACGTCGGCGAAGGCGACCAGGCGCCGCGCCATGCCGCCTTCGGCCATGATGGCGCCGGCGAGCACAAAGAACGGAATCGTCAGCATGGCGACCTTGCTGACGCCGTCGGAGATTTTCAGCATCACCGCTTCGAGCGGAATGCCGATCCACAGCGCGCCGGCGATCGCGGCCAGCGCCAGTGAATAGGCGATCGGCACGCCGATGAAGAAGCAGAAGAACATCGTGATGAGCAGAACGGCGACGTCCATGGTGCTGTCCGTGCGGCTCGATCGATCAATCAAACGGGACGATGACGCGCTCGGGCTCGCTCGGCATGCCGAGAGCCAGGCGTTCGATGACAAAGAGCAGGAGCGCCGCGCCGCCGACCGGGATCGGCAGATAGGTCACGCCGACCGACAGCGACGGAAAATCGGCGATACTGTTGTACCAGGTGGCCGCGACCAGCTTTTCACCGTAAACGATCATGAACACAGCCATGGTCGCGACCAAAAGCTCGGCCAAAAGCTCCGTGAGCCTGCGCAGCTGCGGCGGAAACATTTGAACGAAGAACGATACGTTCATGTGCAGCTGGCGGCGATAGCAGGCCGCGGCGCCGATGAAGGTGAGCACGATGGTGAGGAGCACCGCGGTCGGCTCCGGCCAGGACGCGGCGCTGTTGAGCACGTAGCGGGTGAACACCGCCCACGGGATCACCGCCGAGATCAAAACCAGCGCGGTGCCGGCGATGACGACGCAAACGAGGTACAGCGCGTCCATCAGCTTGCGATAGAGAAGCGCCATGTGCTGCCTTCGATGCGTGCTTGCGAAGGGGAGGGGCGTTACGCGGATCGCCGTTCGGTTCGCGGTCTACGAAACATCTTGGATGCGCTTGATCATGCCGGAATATTTCGGCCCGTATTTATCCCATACCGGCTTGACCGCGTCCTGGAACGGTTTTTTGTCGGCGACGTCGATGATCTCGTTGCCGGCGGCCTTGGCCTTGTCCAGCGCCGCCGCCTCGTATTTGTTCCAAAGCTCGCGCTCTTCGGCCTGCGCCTCGCGGCCGAATTTCTTGACCAGCGCCTGGTCGTCCTTGGACAGCGTGTCCCAAGTCTTGCGCGAGAACACCAAAATCTCCGGCACGATCAGGTGCTGGGTGAGGGTGTAATATTTGGCGACGGTGTAGTGGTTGTCGAACACGTAGCTCGGCGGATTGTTCTCGGCGCCGTCGACGACGCCGGTCTGCAGCGCGCTGAACACCTGGTCGTAGCCCATGGCGACGCCGTTGCCGCCGAGCGCGTTCATCATGTCGACGAACATCGGATTGCCGATGACGCGGATTTTCAGGCCTTTGAGGTCGGCGATGGTGTGGACCGGCTTTTTGATGGTGTAGACGCTGCGCGCGCCGGCATCCATCCAGCACAGCCCGATCAATCCCGCCTTGTCGTTGTTGGTGACCTTGTCGAGGAGTTCGGTGCCGATGTCGCCATCGATCACCTTTTGCATGTGGGCGGTGTTGTTGAACAGAAACGGCAGATTGAACACGTTGAGCTCGTCGATCACCGGGCCGATCGTGCCGACCGAGACGCGGGCGATCTGGATGGCGCCGACCTGCGCCTGTTCGATGGCTTCCTTCTCGCCGCCGAGCTGCATCGCGGCAAACATCTGCACGCTGAGCCGGCCTTGCGTTGCGGCTTCGAGTTTCTTGCCGAGACTTTCGACCGCGGCGACCGTCGGATAGCCGGCGGGATGCACGTCGGAGGCTTTGAGCGCCAGCTTCTGCTGCGCAAACGCGGGCGTGCCAAGATGTCCGGCGAGGCCGGCGACGGCGGTGCCGGCACCAAGACGTGCACCAAGACCTGCACCAAGACGAATGAATGCGCGGCGATCCATGTTGCTCCTCCCGCGAGGTTCCGCTTGGCGGAACGTTGCACGCCTTTTGAGCCGTTGAAGCTCCCAACAGTCCATGTTATCAGGTCATACGATGACCAGATCAGTCAGGAGTGTCAAGCTTTGGCCGCCCGGTCCGTAGAGCAACCGCTGCCGACATTCCGGCCGCTCGTGGCGCCGCGCGGGCTGACGGAGCAATTGGTCGCGCGCATTTCAGCCGACATCACAGGCGGCCGCCTGCCGCCCGGCTCAAAACTGCCGACCGAGAAGGAAATGATGGCCGCGACCGGGGTGAGCCGCACGGTGGTGCGCGAGGCGGTGGCGTGCCTGCGCGCCGATGGTCTGGTCATGGTGCGGCAGGGGGTCGGCGCCTTCGTCGCCGCGGACGTGCGCCGGCCGTTCCGCATCGAAGTCGACGAATTAGATTCGCTGCGCGAAGCGCTCGACGTCATGGAGTTGCGCGCCGGCGTCGAGATCGAAGCGGCGGGCTTGGCGGCGGAGCGCCATGACGGCGCGCACATCAAAAAGATCGCCGAGGCATTTCGGCGCATCGAGGACGCCATCGGGCGCGGCGAGACGGCGGTCGACGAAGACTTTTCGTTTCATTGCAGCATCGCCGACGCCACCGGCAATGCGCAGTTCAAGCGCTTTCTGGATTATCTCGGCCGTTTCATCATTTCGCGCCAGAGCATCCGTAAGAGTTTGACGCGTATCGAGGATCAGCGCGCTTATCTCAAGCGCATCCAGAACGAGCACATGGAAATCCTCGACGCTATCCGCGCCGGCGCCGCGGCCACGGCGCGCGCCGCGATGCGGCGCCACTTGGTCGACAGCCGCAAGCGTTATCAAAAACTCGTGGCCGCGATCGGCGACGGTTCGGCGGCGGCTGCCGCGTCATCGTGAATTTTGCAAATCGAGAGAGCCATGCAGACAGTTCTGGTGACGGGCGCGGCGGGTGGTATCGGTACGCGGCTGCGCCAGCTGCTTGACAGCGTCTATCCGAATATTCGCTGGAGCGATATTCGCAAGCCGTCCGGTCTGGCAAAGCGCCAGACTTTCGTCCAAGCCGATCTCGCCGATCTCGCCCAGGTCGAAAAGCTCGTCACGGGCGTCGACGGCATCGTGCATCTCGGCGGCGAGTCGATCGAGCAATCCTGGGACCGTATCCTCCAGGCCAATATCATCGGCTGCTACAACCTGTTCGAGGCGGCGCGGCGCCAGAAGGTGAAGCGCATCGTCTTCGCCTCGTCGAACCACGCGGTCGGCTTCTACCCGCGGCAGCGCAAGATCGGCACCGACGAGCCGGTGCGCCCGGACTCGCGCTACGGCGTCAGCAAAGCCTTCGGCGAAGCGATCGGCGCGCTCTATGCCTATAAGCACGGTCTGCGGGTGACCTGCATCCGCATCGGCAATTTCGCCGACGCCCCGGTCGATCTGCGGCGGCTCGCCATCTGGATCAGCCCGGAAGATCTGGTGCAGCTCATCCGTATCGGCCTCGAGCATCCGGATCTGCGCCACGAGATATTTTTCGGCGCCTCCCACAACGAGCGCAGCTGGTGGGACAACGAGGCGGCCTACCGCTACGGCTATCGCCCGACCGGCCGCGCCGAAAAATTCGCCGCCACGGCGCTCGCCGCGCAAAAGAAGCTTGCCGCCGATCCGATCGGCGACTGGTACCAGGGCGGCCCGTTTTGCAGCGACGAATACGACAGCGGTTTTGATCCCGCCGCGACCTGAGTTTTAGCGCACCTGGAACACCAGCTTGCCCCGGAAATGCCGCGCCTGGCTCAGCCGGTGCGCGTCGGCGGCTTGCGAGAGCTTGTAAAGCTTGACCTCCGGCGGCTTGACGGCGCCGGCGACATACAATTCGGCAATGCGCTCCATGGCCTTGCGCGAGCGCGGCACCGGCGGCCGCAGCGCGGTGACGTCGCCGCGATCGGGTTTCGGCGGCTCGGCGCCTGAGGCAATGAAAGCGGCGCGGCCGCCCGGCTTGAGCACGGCAAAGGATTGTTTTGCCACGTCGCCGCCGACCGTGTCGAACACCGCATCGCAGCCGGACACCTCGCGGGTAAAATTCTGCGCGTTGTAGTCGATCACCTGATCGGCGCCCAGCCCGCGCACATAGTCGACGTTGGCCGCGCTGCATGTGGTGATCACCTTGGCGCCGAGATATTTGGCGAACTGAATGGCGAAGCCGGCAACGCCGCCGGCGCCGCCCTGGATCAGGATGGTCTCGCCGCGCTGAAGTTTTAGCGTGTCTTCGACCGAATTGATCGCGGTCAGTCCGGTGAGCGCCAGCGCCGCGGCATTGATATGCGACAGCCCGTCCGGCTTCTTGGCGACGAGGGCGGCAGGGATTGCGATCTTCTCGCAATAGGTGCCTTCCTTGCCGGCGCCGAGCACGCCGAACACCGCGTCGCCCACCTTGAGATCGGCACCGTCGCCGACCGCGCTGACCACGCCGGAAAAATCGCGGCCGGGGATTTGCGGAAACTTTACATTGGCATGGCGCCCATATTCGCCGCCGCGGAACTTCCAGTCGGCGGCATTGACGGTGGCGGCATGGACGTCGACCACCACTTCGCCCGGGCCGGCGATCGGGTCGGGCAGGTCGCCGTATTGCAGCACTTCGGGGCCGCCGAATTTTTCGATGTAAGCCGCTTTCATTGGATCAGGCTCTCCCTATTGGGCTTTGCAATGGCCGGCCATCCCGGCAGCAAGATCAGCGAATATTCATTGCATTGGTAGATTCTAAAAGCTGCGGCAGGTCGCAGCCCGTCCCGTAAAACCACAGCCGGTGAATATTTGTCAAAACCTCTTCGCGCTCGATTTCCCGAAACTTGCAGAACGCCACGATCTGGTCGCCGGCGCGGTGCATGCGCAGCTGTTTGCCCCACTGCTGGGCGTTGAAAATGGCGATGATTTTCCCCGGGAATACCGATTGGAAATGCGCCGCCGCCTCGACCACGTCGTAGGTGGTTTTGCCGAACGTCTGGCGGTCGAACGACATGATGGGATAGTCGATCTTGACCCACGCATCCCGATAGGTCTCGACCGCATCGCTGCCGTTGCGCTCGTACATCGTCAGCAGCTGAGCGGGGCTGATGTCGAGCAACTGCCGGCCGAGTTTTTGCGCGCGTTCGATCTCATAATCCGTCACCCAGGAGAGTTTTGCTTGCAGCCGTGCCTGGTGCGGCGCAGGGGTAGGCGCTGGCGCCGACGGTCGCAAGAACGCACTTGTCGTCACAAAGCCGGTGAGAGCCGACGCGATCGCAAGCGCGGCGACGGCGGCAAATTGGATCTTGGACGATTTGCCAAGGTGGCTGGCGATGGTCGTCTCAAGATATTCAGCCGATTGGCGCAAGCCTGTTACGGCTGCGGCGCAGAAATATCCCGATTTGCGAAGATGGAACGCGGCGATCGGCCAGAGGTACGCGGTCGATCGGCGCAGATATTTCGCGGTCGTCCAAAAATATCGCGATGAATTGTGCAGCCAGCCCGCAACGATCGCCCAAAGCGACGTCGCGGCTGCTTTCCAACCCGTGGAGGCCCAATACGCAGGCGAGGCCACGGAACGTCCCCCCAAACGCAACGACTGTTACACGTACGCAAGCACTGTCGCATCTGCTTCGCGAGAGTCAATCACAATGGTGGCGCGATACCATCATTTGGCCATTTGAATTGCGCAATTCGGCCACGACCGGACGCTGACATCCGGGTGCGCAATACCGCGGAGGTACAATGCGGCAAGCGGCGAAGCCGGAAAAATCTGGGATGAATGTGTGCGTGAGGAGCCCAAGATGAGCGAGCGGGCGCGCGAATTTTTGGAGCACTGGATGTCGGACCATGTCGCGGCGGTTGCCGATGAGTACCGGATGCGGGAAACGGTGCGGTTGGTGGCGCTGTGCCGGGAGGATGCGATCCGCGCCGGCATCGCCCCGGACGAATTGCGAACGGCGGCGGGCGGCAATTTGATCCAGTTCATGCTGGCGGTCTTGAGCACGGCGGCCGCGCGGACGAAGCAGACCGCCGACTTGGAGTAACCGGGGTTCCCTTAACCGGCTGCTTCGCGCTTTTGCGGATTGAGGCTTTTGCGCCCTCAACCAGAAACATGTTGCCCAATGTCCCGTGAATCAGTTCAATTAACCGGGGCGACCAGTTTCATATAAGCAGGGAGGACTACTGGATGACGCGAACGGTCTTTTTGGGTGTCGCGTTGGCTTTCGGTCTTGCGACCGCCGCCGGCGCTGCAGTCACGCCCGCTCCTGTTGGCAAGGCCAACAGCTCGGTGATCAAGGCTGCAGAAGGGTGCGGGCCGGGATTTTGGCGCGGTCCGGGCGGCCGGTGCCATCCGATGTTCGACGGCAGGGCCTGCCCGCCGGGTTATCATCTCGGGCCGGAAGGCAAAAAGTGCTGGCCCAATTAGGATTGCACGGGGCCGCCTCTGGCGGCCCCAACTTTTTCTATAGAGCTCGCCAGCGGACGGTCACCATTGCCTGCGGCCGCGCGGCGCCGGTTGCCCGCCGGGCGGTACGTATTGCGTATTGACGTTACAGAAGCCGCCCATGCCGGCGAGCGTGGCCATGCACTGTTGAAAGGTCGTAAACCCGCAATTGGTGCCGCCGAGCCCGCTATATTGGGCGCACCACGGGTAATTTTGCGCCTGCGCGGACGTGCCGATGCCGGCGGTCACGGCGAAAATTGCCAGTAACAAAAGCACAATTCTCATGGCCGATCTCCTGATGTTGCGACGCTCAGGCGCGCCCCAGCCAGCGATCACGAGTGGTTGTGAACTCGCGGCGCAGGCTGCGCGGACGGCGAAACGTATTGCGTGTTGGCGTTGCAGAAGCCGCCGTTGCCGCTCAAGGCCGCTTGGCACTGCTGCAAAGTCGTGAACCCGCAATTCTGGCTGCCGAAGCCGGCGTAGTCTGCGCACCACGGATAATTCTGCGCCTGGGCGGGCGAGCCGATTGCGGCCGTCACGAAGAAAGTTCCCAGCACGAAAAGCAGGATTCTCATGGCCGATCTCCTGATGTTGCGACGCTGCGTAGTCACCAACACCGCGCCGGCGATTTTATTGCAGCGCCGGGCTCGGCGCATGGACGACCCGTGATAGCCCCCTGTCATTATCGAAGGCCCCGGGCGGCGTGTTGGGCAATATGCCGGGCCGACCGCGGTGCTCGCCACGCGCCGGCACAGTCATCGCGTCTTCAAAGTCTCGATAAAATCGATGACATTCTTGCGAATTAATTTTTGTTCGATGCCGAGAAAGCCACGGACGAGAGTGGCGCCCTCACGGGTCGCGAGGAAGGAAAGAATCGCGCCTTCCGACAGCTCGCCGTCTTTCTGCGCCGGCATCTTCTTGCCGACGGTTGGTGCGCCATCGAAGAAGTAAAAAGGCGAGACGCCCAGCACATCACTGATTTGCTGCAGGCGTGACGCACCGACACGGTTCGCGCCTCTCTCGTATTTCTGAATTTGCTGGAACGTGATGCCGACCGCGTCGGCAACCTCCGTTTGGCTCATTTTCAAAAAGATTCTGCGGGCGCGAATCTTTTGCCCGACGTGGGCATCTACGGCTGTGGGCCCTCTGCGGGTGGTTGACGCTTTCGCCATGTCTGAAATCCTTTCATTCAAAGTAAACCCCAGGGTTGTTGGCACAAACCGAATGCCGCGTCAAAAGCCAACCGCTGGCCGACGCTGGTCAGCCAAACGCCAAGCCATACCGCCTTTCCCGGCGCACGCCTGTGCAAAACGAGACACTCTTGCGATGCGGCGGCGCGTTAACCATACCCCAGTCGTTCTTAACGCTTGCCGTTAATACTTTGTTAAGGTTCCGGCCTTGCCCCGAGGCAGCTGCGCCTGAGCCGATGCCAAATTTCCGCAGGATCAATTCACCGGTCGCGCTCGCCACATGCGGCATGTTCCTCGTGCCGGAGCCTTTTGGCGCCTGCCTTTTGCTGGCAGCGGCCATTTGGTGGCTGTGGCGAAAAACCGGATGCCCGTGCCGTACGATGCTGTCATCGTTTCGTGAGCGCGTCAGGCGCGGCCTGCACCATTGGCTTGTTACCATCCGCATCAAGCGAGAAACGCCGGCCCTGACGATAACGGCGGCAGCGGGAAGCGGCGCAAGCGCACCGGAAAAATAAATACTGGGTTCGCGGCTTGACCGACCTGGCCGGCCGTTATTGACTGCGATCAATCCCGGTCCAAAACTCAGGAGAGCCCCATGCGCGACTTCCTTCGCCCACTCGCTGGCGTCCTCGGTATTGCCTGTCTCGCCACCGGCTTGACCGTCTTATCCGCGGGCGGCGCGTTGGCGCAGCCCAAGCCGTCGAACCAGATGGCTCCGGCCCAGGCCGCCCCGCCACCCCTGAAGCAGATGGCGCTGACCGACAAACAGATCGACGGCGTGCTGGCCGCGCAGAAGGACATGGATGCGATCACCCAGAAGCTGCCGCCCAATGCCCCGCCGAGTCCGAAGGTTGTCGCGCAGCTCGATGCGGTAGCCAAGAAGAATGGTTTTGCCAGCTACGATCAATACAATGATGTCGTCGACAACATCACGCTGGTGCTTTCGGGCTTCGATCCGGTCGCCAAAAAATATGTCGGCTTCGAAGCGGCGACAAAGGCGCAGATCGCTTCGGTCCAGGCCAACAAGCAAATGTCGGCCAAGGACAAGAAGGATGCGCTCGCCGACCTCAACGAGTCGCTGAAGTCGCCACCGCCGCCCGTCGAGAACAAGGGCAATATCGACCTCGTCGCCAAAAATTACGACAAGCTCGCCGATGCGCTCGGGAGCGGTCAGCAGTAGGCGCCAAGACGGAATGCCGCCGCGCCCGATTTGACGCAAGGCCGGGCTTCCTGCGGCCGCTGTGCGGGCACCTTTGTTTTGGATGCCCCAGCCGCTTGTCATCGCGCCGCCTGACAGCTACAGCGCGGGGCTGGCCGAATGCTCGCCCCGCGCCATTTCCGATCACTATTGCAGCGGCGCCGGTCCGGTGAAGCCTGAACCCGCCGGGCCGACGATGCGGTTATTGCCGTAGGTAAGGATGTGACCGCCCGAGGCAGCCGAGGTCGCGGTCGAATTACTGTCGAGCAGTGTCGCATCAATCATAACGCCGGCGGTTGCACCGTTTGCCGCAACGCCGACTCCACCGTTCTTGGCGATGACGCTGCGGGTAATAGAGACCACTCCCTGTCCCGCACCCGAAGTAACGCCAAAGCCGTTGCCGCCATTATTGCTGATTTCGCTGTCGGTGAGGTCCACCGCGACTGGACCGTTCGTGGCGTCGAGCCTTATTCCGGCGGCACTATTTTTTGTAACCGTAACGCGATCGAACGTGGCGTTAATACTCCCGCCGGCGGCCGGTTTGAGAATCACGCCAACGCTGCTGCCATTCGATATTCGGCTGTTTCTGATCACAAGGTTCAGCAGGCCGGTTGGCTCAATGTCGAGCGCGGTGCCGTTCATTCTCTCGAAAACGCAGTTCTCGAGAATCAACGTACCGCTACCGATTACCTCAACCGCAGGGAACGCACCATTTTCAGACCTTATCGTGAGATTACGGATCGTCACCGCCTGATTGCCTGTCAATGTGAGAGCTGCTGATTCATTGTCGACCAACAAAAACACGCCGGGGCAATCTATTGTCACAGAAGACGAATACGCGGAGCCGCCTGACAGGTAGACGGTAGAATCAAGGCAAAAGATCTCACCGCCGCCATCCACGACGGTCAAAGCTTCGGCTATTGATGCGCAAGGCGTTGTGCTGCCGCAAGTGACACCACTGCCACCGGTTGCGACGAACGCGAAGGGCGACGCATGCAGCGGTCCAACATGCACAAACGCAGTGAGTACGACTGCGACGGCGAATAGCTTCGCTATGATTTTGGTCATGTAACGCCCTTCGGGTTGCCCATTGTCTGCGTCGCCCGACGATAAGATTAGCTCAGGCCAGCCGCTTTGATAGGTGGGTTAGTGAGGAGTGGGCGGCGTGTTCGGCGGGAAGTAGCCGACATTGAACATCGCTTCGGCACTGTGCCTTACGTCACACAGCGTGTCCCTGCCATCTGTTTTCGATGAACCTCACCGAGCGCTCGTTCACAACGAACGAGTGCGTTCCGCCCCCAATCCGCCCTGGTCGATTCATGAGGCGGAAAACGGCCGACGAGAATGCAATAAGCCTCTGATTTTATTGGCGACCCCGGCTGGATTCGAACCAGCGACCTTCAGCTTAGAAGGCTGTTGCTCTATCCCCTGAGCTACGGGGCCACGCGACGTATCAGCATATACAGAATCTTGCGCCGCAACGCGCGGTTAATCGTGCGTATGGGCATACCGCCGGCGGCCAAGAAGTCGGCCAAGAATCCGGCCAAGAATTTGGCAATGAACGCGCCGCCCGCCTCGCGCAACTAAGATCGGCGTCCAGGCTGCGCGCGCCGCTTCTGCCGCGGCGATCGGAAGGTTGCAAATTGTTTAGCTTTCATGGACTCGTTCGGCCACGAACCCGACAAGATCGTCGCCTCAACTTGTCGCACTGGGTCGAAATTGCGGCCCTTGGGAGGACTTCAGCGATGTTTGCGCTTACTCGCGCCGGTTTCGCGGTAGCTATCGCGGCCGCGCTTTTTGCCGTTGCGCCGTTCGCAGCCCATGCCGCGGACAAGCCGTTTGTCGACAGCGATCTCGCCGACAGCGCGGTTCAGCTCGAAGGCCAGATCAAGTCGGACGCGGGCGCCGCCACCAAGCCGGTGGCGCAAATCCGCAAGGATGCCGACGCAGCCTTCGCCAAGAACGATTTCCGCACCGGCATGACCTTGCTCGGCCAGATCGTCGCCGCGCAGCCCAACGACGCCACCACTTGGCTGCGCATGGCGCGCACCGTCATGCAGATCCGCCCGGTCAACGATCAGGAGCGCGCGACCTTGCTCGATCGCGCCTCGACCGCGGCCTATATCGCCTATGAGCGCACCACCAACCGCAACGAGGAGGCGGACAGCCTCGCGTTTCTCGGCGACGTCATGAGCCAGCGCCAGTTGTGGCGCCCGGCGCTCGACGCACTGCGGCTCTCGCTCGACATTCGCGAGGCCGCCAATGTGCGCGGCCAATACGAGCGGCTGCGCGACCAATATGGCTTCCGCGTGCTCGATTACTCGGTCGATGCCGATACCGCGTCGCCGCGCGCCTGCTTCCAGTTCTCGGAAGATTTGCCGGCGCGTACCGATTTCTCGCCGTTCATCGTGCTTGCCGGCACCGACAAGCCGGCCATTTCGACGGCCGAGAAGCAGCTCTGCGTCGAAGGCCTTAAGCACGGCGACAGTTATACCGTGACGCTGCGCGCCGGGCTGCCGTCGGTGGTGCACGAGTCGCTGTCGAAGTCGTCGGACTTCGTCATCTATGTGCGCGACCGCAAGCCCGCGGTACGGTTTTCGTCCACGGCCTATGTGCTGCCGCGCACCGGACAGCGCGGCATTCCGGTGATCAGCGTCAACACCAAATCGGTCGCCGTCGAGATCTACCGCATCAGCGACCGCAACCTGGTCGGCGCCATCGCCGGCGTCACCAGCTACGACGCCGGCAATCTTCAGAAGAGCCTCGACCGCTCCGACATCGAGCAGCTCAAGGAGAGCCGCGGCGTCCAGGTCTGGAAAGGCGATCTCGCCGTCGACGCAGCGCCGCTCAATACCGATGTCACCACGGCATTTCCGGTCGATCAGGCGGTCGGCGATCTCAAACCCGGCGTCTACGTCATGGTGGCGCAGCCGCAGGAGCTGAAAAATATCGATACCAATTACGATGCCCTGGCGACGCAATGGTTCATCGTCTCCGATCTCGGGCTCGCGGCGTTTTCCGGCAACGACGGCATCCACGCCTTCGTCAATTCGCTGGCGACCACCGACGCCAAGAGCGGCGTCGAGGTGCGGCTGATTTCGCGCAGCAACGAGGTTTTGGCCACGCGCCGCACCGATGCCGGCGGCCATGTGCAATTCGAATCGGGCCTCGCCAGCGGGGAGGGCGGCGCCACGCCGACCCTGATCGCCGCCAATGACGGCCAGGGCGACTTTGCCTTCCTCAACCTCACCGGGCCGGCGTTCGATCTCACCGACCGCGGCGTCTCCGGCCGCCCGGCACCGAACGGCCTCGATGCCTTCGTCTATGCCGAGCGCGGCGTTTATCGCTCGGGCGAGACCGCCAATCTCACGGCCCTGCTGCGCGACGCCCAGGGCGCCGCATCGTCCGGCGTGCCGCTGACTTTCGTGGTCGAGCGGCCGGACGGCGTCGAGTATCGGCGCACGCTGGTGCCGGACCAGGGTCTGGGCGGCCACGGGCTGACCTTGCCGATCGCGGCCTCGGCGCCGACCGGTACCTGGCACGTGCACGTCTTCACCGATCCGAAGCGGGCGGCGGTCGGCGAGACCACGTTCCTCGTCGAGGATTACGTGCCCGAGCGCATCGAATTCGATCTGTCGTCGCCGAGCGGCACCATCTCCAAGACCAATCCGGCCACCATCAATCTTGCCGGCCGCTTCCTCTATGGCGCGCCGGCTTCCAACCTCGATCTCGAAGGCGACATGAATATCGCCGTGGCGGCCGAGCGCTCCGGCTTTGCCGGCTATCAGTTCGGCCTCGACGGCGAAGACGTCGCCGCCGTGCAGCAGCCGCTGGATAGTCTTCCGTCAACCGACGATGCCGGCAAGGCGAGCTTCACCGTCGATATCGACAAGCTGCCGTCGAGCACGCATCCGCTGGAAGCCCGCATCGCCGTGCGCATGGCGGAGCCCGGCGGCCGCGCCGTCGAGCACAAGATCACGCTGCCGGTCACGGCGAGCGGCAACATGATCGGCGTCAAGCCGCTGTTCGCGGGCCGCTCGCTGGCCGACGGCGCCAGCGCCGCCTTCGACGTCGTGGTCGTTGCGCCCAACGGCACCGCGGTCGCGACCAAGGGCCTGCATTACGAACTGCTGCGCGTGGAAACCCATTATCAGTTCTATAAGCGCGACGGCTCGTGGCATTTCGAGCCGGTCAAGACCACGTCGCGGCTGTCCGACGGCGCAATCGATACCGCGAGCGACAAGCCCGGCCATATCGCGCTGCCGGTGAATTTCGGCCGCTACCAGCTCAACGTTTCGTCGCCCGAGCCGAACGGCCCGACCACGTCGGTGACGTTCGACGCCGGCTGGTATGTCGACGCCAGCGCCGACACGCCGGACATGCTGGAAACCGCGCTCGACAAGAGCGAGTACCGGCCCGGCGACACCATGACCGTTGCCGTCACGGCACGCAGCGCCGGGCGTCTGACGCTCAATGTCATCGGCGACAAGCTCCTGGCGAGCCAAAGCGCCGACGTGAAGCAGGCCGGCGTTACGCAAGTGAAAGTGCCGGTTGGCACCGATTGGGGCTCTGGCGCCTATATCGTCGCCACGCTGCGCCGGCCGCTCGACGCGCCGGCGCAACGCATGCCCGGCCGCGCCATCGGCGTGCAGTGGTTCTCCATCGATCGCGCGGCGAAGACGCTGACCGTCGATCTCAAACCGCCGGCGCTGTTGCGGCCGAACACCACGCTGCACATCCCGGTCAAGATCGACGGGCTTAAACCCGGCGACGAAGCGCGGATCGCGGTCGCCGCGGTCGATGTCGGCATTCTCAATCTCACCAACTACAAGCCGCCGTCGCCCAACGATTACTATCTCGGCCAGCGCGCGCTGGCGGCGGAAATCCGCGATCTCTACGGCGACCTGATCGACGGCATGCAGGGCACCAGCGGCCTGATCCGCACCGGCGGCGACGCCGGCGCCGCGTTGCAAGGCATTCCCCCGACCGGGCCGCCGCTGTCGTTCTTCTCCGGCATCGTCACCGTCGGTACGGACGGCAGCGCCGATGTCGCCTTCGACATTCCCGACTTCGCCGGCACCGTTCGCGTCATGGCGGTGGCCTGGACCAAGGACAAGGTCGGCCAAGCCTCCACCGACGTGATCGTGCGCGATCCGGTGGTGCTCACCGCGACCTTACCGCGCTTCCTGTTGCCCGGCGACCGCTCCACGGTGCATCTCGATCTCGACAACGTCGAAGGTCAGCCCGGCGATTATGCGATCACGCTGTCGACCAGCGACGCCGTGGTGGCCGGCGTTGGCGCCGCGCAAAAACTCACGTTGCGCGCCAAGGCGCGCGGCGCGGTCACGATCCCGGTCACCGCCAGCGCCGCCGGCAACGGTGCCGTGAAGATCAACGTCAGCGGGCCTGGCGGCTTTGCGCTGGAACGCAACTACACGCTCGTGGTGCGGCCGCCGGCGCAAATCTTGGCACGGCGTACCGTCAAGCCGATCGCCAAGGGCGACAGCGTGACGCTATCGAGCGACATGTTCGCCGATCTCGTGCCAGGCACCGGCGGCGTCTCGATCTCGGTCGGCTCATCGGCGGCGCTCGACGCGGCAAGCCTGTTGGCCGCGCTCGATCGCTATCCGTATCGCTGCTCCGAGCAGATCACCAGTCGCGCGATGCCGCTGCTCTATGTGGCGCGGCTCGCCAGCGAGACCCATCTGGCGCTGCAGACCGGCGCCGACGAGCGGGTGCGCAACGCCATCGAGGCGCTCTTGACGCGGCAGGATTCCACCGGCTCGTTCGGCCTGTGGGGCGTCGGCGGCAACGATGTCTGGCTCGACTCCTATGTCACCGACTTTTTGACCCGCGCGCGCGAGCAAAAATTCGCGGTGCCTGACACCGCGTTCAAGCTCGCGCTCGACCATTTACGCAATTTTGCTGCCAATACCGCCGATCCGAGCAAGAACGGCGGTGCCGAGCTCGCCTATGCGCTCTATGTGCTGGCGCGCAACGGTGTGGTGCCGATCGGCGATCTGCGCTACCTCGCCGATTCAAAACTCGATGCGCTGACGACGCCCATTGCCAAGGCCCAGGTGGCCGCGGCACTGGCGCTGGTCGGCGATCGGGCGCGGGCCGAGCGGGTCTACGCCGCGGCGCTTGCGGCCATCGATCCGCAGTCGGAGAACTGGCTCAATCGCCAGGATTATGGCTCGAACCTGCGCGATGCCGCGGCGCTGGTGACGCTGGCATCGGAAAGCGGTGCTGCGCCGGCGACCGTGCAGGCCGCGGTGCAGCGGGTCGAAGCGTCGCGTGCGCAACTGCATCCGACGTCGACCCAGGAAGACGCCTGGCTGCTGCTGGCGGCGAGCGCCATGGCCAAAGATTCCGGCAGCGTCACCCTCGACGTCAACGGAGAGGCGGTGCAGCGCGCGCTCTACCGCACCATCCGCGCCAATGACCTCAAGGAGCCGGTGAAAGTCACCAATACCGGCGACACCGAGGTCAAAGCCGTGGTCACGGTCACCGGCGCGCCGCTGACGCCGGAGCCCGCGGCGGAGAACGGCTTTCGCATCGAGCGCCTGACCTATACGCCCGACGGCGATCCGGTCGATGCGGCGCAGGTCAAGCAGAACACCCGCCTTGTGGTGGTGCTCAAGATCACCGAAGCGCAGCCACAATTCGGCAAAATCATCGTCGCCGATTATTTGCCGGCGGGCTTTGAGATCGACAATCCGCATCTCGTCTCCTCCGGCGATACCGGCACGCTGGCGTGGATCACCGACGCGGTCGAGCCGGCGAACACCGAATTCCGCGACGACCGCTTCACCGCCGCCTTCGAAAGAAAGCGCGGCGATCCGGCGGTGTTCACCGTGGCCTATGTGGTGCGCGCGGTCTCGCCCGGCAGCTATGTGCGGCCGCAGGCGGTCGTCGAGGACATGTACCGTCCGGACCGCTACGGCCGCACCGGCAGCGGCAACATCGAGGTCACGGCGGCGAAATGATGCGTAAGAAGACGCGCCTCATTCTCGCGGGCGTTTTCGTGTGCGTGTCGGCTCTTGCCGGCGCGGCGTGGTGGGTCGCTTCGCTCGGGCCGCCACCGCTCGGCAAGAACCTCGATTTCTCGACCACCGTGGTCGACAGGGAAGGGCGCCTGTTGCGCGCTTATGCGACGAGCGAGGGCCGCTGGCGATTGCCGGCGACGGTCGCCGACGTCGATCCGCGCTTCTTCGACGTGCTGTTCGCCTATGAGGACAAACGTTTTCGCGAGCATCACGGCGTCGATCCTCGCGCGGTGCTGCGCGCGACGTTGCAATTCGCAACCAGCGGCCGGCTTCGCTCCGGCGCCTCGACCTTGACCATGCAGGTGGCACGGTTGCTCGAGCCGCCCGAAGTGCGCCGCAGCATGGTGACAAAGCTGCGCCAAATGGTGCGCGCGATTGAGCTCGAGCGCGCGCTGACCAAGGACCAGATCCTCGCGCTCTACCTCGATCTCGCGCCCTATGGCGGCAACATCGAGGGCATTCGCGCGGCGTCGCTTGCCTATTTCGGCAAGGAACCGCGGCGGCTGTCACTCGGCGAAGCGGCGCTCCTGGTGGCCTTGCCGCAATCGCCGGAACTGCGCCGGCCGGATCGTTTCGCCGAGAATGCGCGCGCGGCGCGCGACCGCGTGCTCGACCGCTTCGCCGCGACCGGCGCCGTGCCGGCCGACGAGATCGCCCTCGCCAAGACCGAACCGGTGCCGACTGGTCGCCGCCCGATGCCGCTGCTGGCGCCGCATGTCGCCGACAAGGTCGTCGGCGAATCGTCGCAACTGCAAGTGCATCGGCTCACCATCGACGCTGTCGTGCAAAAGAATCTGGAAAATCTGGCGCGCGAGCGCGTGCGCGCGCTTGCCACGACGCTCGGGCCCGACGTCTCGCTCGCCATCCTCGCGGTCGACAACGCAACCGGCGAGATTTTGGCGAGCGTCGGCTCGCCCGATTATTTCGACCTGCGCCGCGCCGGCCAAATCGACATGACGCAGGCGCTGCGCTCGCCCGGCTCGACGCTAAAACCGTTCATCTACGGGTTTGGCTTCGAAGACGGCGTGATCAATCCGGAGACGCTGATCGAGGACCGGCCGGTGGCCTATGGCAGCTACGCGCCGAAGGATTTCGATTCCACTTTTCAAGGGACGGTGACAGTCCGCAAGGCGTTGCAGCTCTCGCTCAACGTGCCGGCAATCGCCGTGCTCGACGAAGTCGGCGCGAGCCGGCTCACGGCGCAAATCGGCCAGGCCGGCGCCTCGCTGGTGCTGCCACCGGGCGAGGCGCCCGGCTTGGCCATCGGGCTTGGCGGCGTCGGCATAAAATTGTCCGATCTGGTCATGCTCTATGCCGGCCTTGCGCGCCAAGGCACGACGGTGCCGCTCAACGTGCATTTCGGCGCGACGCCGCCGCAGACGCTGCGGCTGATGGAGCCGGTCGCCGCCTGGTATGTCGGCAACGTGCTGATCGGCTCGCCGCCGCCGGAGAACGGCACGCCGGGCCGCATCGCGTTCAAGACCGGGACCAGCTATGGCTACCGCGACGCCTGGTCGGTTGGCTTTGACGGCAAGCACACGATCGGGGTGTGGGTCGGCCGGCCCGATGGCGCGCCGGTGCCGGGATTGATCGGGCGAGTGGCGGCGGCGCCGATCCTGTTCGATGCGTTCGCGCGCCTGGGCGCGCCGCCCGCTGCGTTGCCGCGCGCGCCGAAAGGCGTCCTGGTGACGACAAGCGCCAAATTGCCGCCGCCGCTCAAGCGCTTTGCGCCGGGCCGTCTCGGCGGCGTGAGTTCGCAAGCGTCGCTGCACATTTTATTCCCGCCCGATGGCGCCCGGCTCGATCTGGCGGCGACCGACGGCAAAGCGGTGCCGCTGAAGATCACCGGCGCGGTGGCGCCGCTCACCGTGCTGGTCAACGGCGTCCCGGTTCCGCAGCCAGATCGCGGCGCGCTGTTCTTTCGGCCCGACGGCCCCGGATTTTCGCGCGTGACGGTCATCAACTCGGCAGGCGCAACTGCCACCGCCGTAGTGCGCGTGGACGACGGTTCGGCGGCGAAATTGACGGCACGCTAACCGGCCGGCCCCGACATTCGGCTTAAATGCTTTCGGAACAAGGCGTTGCGGACATTTGGCGCGCCTAAATCCTGCCTTCCCAATGAAGCTGCCGCGGGCTATCGTCCGCCCGGGCGACGGAAAGCCGGGGAACTTCCGGCTATTTTCGACCAGGACCGCGTGCCAGCCCGATTGAGCGTGAGCTTTGCTACGAAGCGGTCGTGAGCGTAGAAGGCCACGACGCAAGGGAAGCCATCCGTGAGCACGACATTCTCCGCAGCACTGACCGACAAAGAGCGCCTCGTCCGCATCGGCAAATACGCTTTGCGCCGCTTTATTATGCCGGTCTGCGGCTTCGGCCTGTTCATATATTTCCTGCCCAAGACCGCGTTGCTTTACGCCATCTGCGGCGCCTACGACGTCAGCCGCAATTCCGGGCTGAGCGCAACGACGCTGCGGCGCTATTTCATCGGCAACGGCTTTTTCACCTGGGTCGTGTCGCCGTTCAATTGCCTGCTCGATCTCTTGTCGCTTCCTCACGTCAACAAGGGCGTCTATCGGCTCGACGATCTGCCGCCCGCCTATCGCGACGAGGTGACGCGGTTGATCCAGGCGGCCAACGAATTGAATCTCGTCGCGCAAATGGAAGAAGCGTCAAAGCAGCATCCGCGGACCATGGCGTTCTTCCGCTGGTATGGCGTCGACCAGAACACGTTCCTGGATGCGCCGGCGCTGCGGCAGCCGTGGCAATATATCGAGACCATCGGCATTTCAGTCTTCAACAAGAAGGTCTCGACGTCGAAGCATTTCGGCTATCTGCGGGCGTCGCTGCGGATTTTGTATAACCTCAACGACATGACCGACAACTCCGCCTATATCGTGGTCGGCGAACGGACCAATTACTGGCGCGAGAACAAGCTCTTCATCTTCGACGACACGCTGCTGCATCAGTCTTTCAACGAGACCGATCAGACGCGCTATTGCCTGTTCGTCGACATGATCCGGCCGACGCCGTTTCCAGCCGTCATGCGTGCGGTCGTCTCAGCCGTTCGCTTGCTGACCCAGAGTTTCAAGTTCGTCTATTACCAGAATTGGAAGGTCATCGAGCGGCCGTGACATGATTGCGTTGCGGCTTGCGCTGGATGACCTTGCATTTGAAGACTTGGCGCTTGAAGATTTGGGCGTGTTTACACCTGAGCGGGCATGACCACGACAAATAGCGCGGCGCAGCGATTGTGGCCGGCAAACGGCCTTGGCGCGCTTTTCGACGTCGGCGCGGGCTCGCACCGGCGTGCCGTGGCCATTCTCGTGCTCATTTCGCTGATCCTGTTTCTGCCGGGGTTTTTCCAGATTCCGCCGGTCGATCGCGACGAGGCCTATTTCGCGCAGGCCACCAAGCAGATGATCGAAACCGGCGATTATGTCGACATCCGCTATCAGGACGACATTCGCTACCGCAAACCGGTCGGCATCTACTGGCTGCAGGCCGCCGTGGTGAAAACCGCCGAGATTTTCCGTTTCCCCGATGCGCGGACCACCATCTGGCTCTACCGCATTCCGTCGCTCCTCGGCGCCGTCGGCGCGGTTCTGGCCACCTATTGGTGCGGGCTCGCCTTCATCTCCCGACGCGGCGCCATCCTGGCCGCGATCATGATGGCGGCGTCGACGCTGCTCGGCGGCGAAGCGCGGCTCGCCAAGACCGACGCCATGCTCTTGTTCACCATCGTCGCCGCCATGGGGGTGCTGGCGCGCGCTTATCTCTCGCCGCGCGAAGCCGGCAACGGGCGGCTCGGCTGGGCACTGCCGGCGATCTTTTGGACCGCGCTCGCCGCCGGCATCCTGCTCAAGGGGCCGGTTAATTTGATGATCGTCGGCCTCGCCGCGGTGACGCTGTCGATCTTTGAGCGCTCCGGACGCTGGCTGTTGGCGCTGCGGCCGCTTGCGGGCGTGGCTTGGCTCGTTATCATCGTGCTGCCGTGGTTCGTCGCGATCTACCTGCGCGTCGGCTACGCCTTCCTGGTCAATTCGGTCGGCCACGACATGCTCGGCAAGCTCGCCAACGCCCAAGAGGCCCACGGCGCGCCACCCGGGCTCTATCTGGTGTTGTTCTTTGCCACGTTCTATCCGGGCTCGATCCTTGCCGGCCTTGCGGCGCCCGCGGTGTGGAAGGTGCGCCGCGAGCCGGCCGCGCGTTTTTTGCTGGCGTGGCTCGTGCCGGCGTGGATCGTGTTCGAGCTGATCGTCACCAAGCTGCCGCATTACGTGCTGCCGCTCTATCCCGCCATCGCCATCCTCATCGCCGGCGCGGTCGAATCCAACGTGCTGTCGCGGCGGACCTGGCTCGTTCGGGGCGCCGCGTGGTGGTTCTTCGCGCCGATCATCATCGCCGTCGCCGCGGTGACCTTCGCGGTCATCGTCGCCCGCGATCCGGCGTTTCCGGCGTGGCCGTTTTTTGCCGTGGCCATCATCTGCGGCCTGTTCGCGTGGCTGCTCTATGAAGACGACGGCGCCGAACGCGCGTTGCTGCGGGCGACGGCCGGCATGGTGATGCTGGCGATCGGCGTCTTTTCCATCATCATGCCGTGGCTGCGGCCGGTGTTTCCCTCGGTGTCGTTGGCCCGCGTCCTGCGCGATGCCGGTTGCGCACATCCCGTCGCGGCGAGCGCCGGCTATGAGGAGCCGAGCCTGGTGTTTCTTGCCGGCACCGAGACCCGTCTGACCGATGCTGCGAGCGCCGCCGATTTCCTCAATGGCGGGAGCTGCCGCTTCGCCTTCATCGAGAGCCGCCAGGAGCGCGCCTTTGCGCTGCGTGCCGAAGCGATCGGCTTGCAATATACCCGCGGGCCCCGCGTCGACGGCTACAACGTCAGCACCGGCCGGCCGATCAGCATCGCGGTATTCGCCGCCGCGGGCGCGCCGTGAATGGCGGCAAGGTCTTGGCCTCGTCCGCGCCGCGGCAAAACATGCTGAGGAATTTCCAGCAATGGATCTGCGTTCTCATACGCGCGCCGCGGGCGAGCGTGCCGCCGCCGTCCGCCGGCGGCATCGCGGCCGTTATCGCCCTGCTGGTCGCCTCGATCGCTTGCATGTTCCTCATCGACACGGCGGCAAGCGCCTGGGCGCGCACTCTGCCGCAGTGGTTCGAAGATATTTTCGAGCGGATCACCGATCTCGGCCTGGGTGGCTGGTTCCTGTATCCGTTCGGTTTCATCCTATTGTGTCTCGCCGCCGTGACGTCGCCGCGGCTGACGCGCCTGACGCAGGGCGTGCTGGCGATGCTCACGGTGCGGTTCGGATTTTTGTTTCTGGCGATCGGCCTGCCCGGGCTGTTCGTCACCATCGTCAAGCGCCTGATCGGCCGCGCGCGGCCTTATGTCGGCAGTCCCGATAACCCCTTCGTCTATCGGCCGTTCGCCTGGGCGCCCGAATATGCCAGCATGCCGTCCGGTCACGCCACGACGGCGGCGTCGGCGGCAATCGCGATCGGCGCGCTGTGGCCAAAGAGCCGCTCGGTGATGTGGCTCTACGCGGTGGTCATCATGTTCAGCCGCGTCGTCGTCTTGGCGCACCATCCGAGCGATGTGATTGCCGGCGCGCTGGTCGGCGCCGTCGGCGCGCTTTGGCTGCGCCGCGCCTTTGCGGCGCGCCGGCTGTTGTTTTCCGCCATCGATCTCAAGGCCTTTCCAGGGCCGTCGTGGCCGCGGGTCAAGGCGGCGCTGCGCGAAGTTTTGCGCAAAAAGCCAGAGATTTCGAAGGGTTGAACCCGCTCGGGATGGGCTTTAGAAGCTTCCGGCATGTCTTTGAGCACAATGCCGCAGAGCAACGGGGCGAAAAATCCGGCGATATCCGTGGTCGTGCCGGTGCGCAACGAAGCCGGCAATATCGCGCCCCTGGTCGCTGAGATCGCAGCCGCATTGCAGGGCCGCGCGTTCGAGATCGTTTATGTCGATGACGGCTCGCAGGATGCCACCGCCGACGAATTGCGCGGCTTGATGGCGCAGTACCCGTGGCTGCGGCAGATCCGGCACGCGCAATCCAGCGGCCAATCGGCGGCAGTGCGCTCCGGTGTCGCCGCGGTGCGCGCGCCGATCGTGGCGACGCTCGACGGCGACGGCCAGAACGACCCGGCCTATCTTCCGGCGCTGATCGCGGCGCTGGAAGCCGGCGCACCGCGGCTCGGCCTCGTCGCCGGCCAGCGCGTCGGGCGCAAGAGCGGCGGTTTCAAGCGCTGGCAATCGCGCATCGCCAATGGCGTGCGCAGCGCCGTGCTCAAAGACGGCACGCGCGATACCGGCTGCGGCCTCAAGGCGTTCCCGCGCGATGTGTTCTTGGGCCTGCCGTATTTCGACGGCCTGCATCGCTTCCTGCCGGCGCTGGTCCGGCGCGACGGCTTTGACGTCGGCTATGTCGACGTGGTCGACCGGCCGCGCCGGCACGGCACGTCGAATTACGGCTTCTTCGACCGGCTGTGGATCGGCATTCTCGATCTCGCCGGCGTGTGGTGGCTGATCCGGCGCAAAAAGCGCGTCCCCCAATCCGAGGAGATAACCCTTGCTCGTTGATCTGTCGCGTGCGGTCGGCGCCTACTTGCAAGACGTTTTCATCACCAAGCTCGATTGGTGGGTGTTTTTGGGCTTTGTCGCCCAGGGCCTCTTCACCATGCGCTTTTTGGTGCAATGGATCGCTTCCGAACGGGCCGGGCGCAGCGTCATCCCGGTCGGCTTCTGGTATTTCTCCATCGCCGGTGGCTTGCTGCTTCTGGTCTACGCGCTGTACCGCAAGGATCCGGTCTTCATCGCCGGCCAGGCGTTCGGCGTCTTCGTCTATCTGCGCAATCTGTATTTCGTCCTGCGCGAGCAAAAGGCCGCCGCGTAGCGGCGGATGCAACTGAATGAATTGACGAGGTGGGCTGTCGCCGTAGTTCTGGCCTCTTTTTTCCCTACGCTCGCGATGACGTGTAATAATTTCCTCAGCAACCGTTTTACTTCGGGGGATGTGATGGGTTCTAATTCGACGATAAGGGATCACCTAGAACAAGCCATCGGGACCGGTCAGCTAATCGGCATCATTTATCATGGCGGCTCCCAGCCCGGCTCTTATCGAGAGATCGCCCCGCTTCAAATTAATGGCGATAAGGTTCGCGCCCGTTGTTACACGTCGAATGCAGTCAAGGCGTTTTCACTCGACAAGATTGAATTGCGAGGGCCGGTCCCAACGCCGGAAGACGAGAAGATCGAATGGGACCCACATAACATCAAGGTTCCACAATTCAATGATATTGGCGAAATCTACCGAGCTCACTTGACCGATCTTAGCGTTTTGGGCTGGACCGCTGAATTCGAAAAATACGACGATGGCGAAGCAATCTGGTTGCGTTCAAAATTTCGAAATGGAAGTCTTCGAAAAACTCCGGACGTTGGTCTTTTGTACGAAGCGCTCATTTGGAACTCAGTCGTTCAGTTTGATGGCTCTATCGGCCGTGAGGATATTCGGCCGCGAAGACGCCCTTGGATCGTCCGCAGCAAGGCATTCGACGCGGCGAAGACATTTTCGGACGTTGGCGTAGCCGTCGTAACGTTTCTTGACGAAGCACGCCAACAGGCACCACAAAAGGTGTGAGCGCGTAAAAAGGGCAGGGCTCATCCTTGTCGCGGATATTTTCCTTGTTCCGGTATACGTCCGTGCCAGGGTAACAATAGGGATGATCCATCAGGCCTAGGCAGGAGTCTTCTGGCGGCGCTGCGCGCGGCTGAATTGAGTAATGCGCGCGGCGCGCTCATCCGGCGTCAACCGCTCCTGTTCCATTTGATCGAACAGCGCTTCCTCCTCCGCCGTCAGGTACATGCCTTCGCACGCGAGCGAAGCCCGCATGCCGGGACGGCGGCGGCGAATCTCGGCAAGCTCTGCGTCGGTGAGGCGAGGGCGTTCGTGCATGTATCTCCTCAAAGACAATCATTGTAGCACAATTCACGCTGAAACGCACGAGTTGCTCTAATGGCTGTCGATCTACGCCGCTGCCGCGAGCGCGGCAAAGCCGCCTTCGAGATCGGCGGTCAAGTCCTCGACCGCCTCGAGCCGGATATGAAAGCGTACCGTCGGGCCGCCAGTTCGTGGCCGTGCGATATGGCGTGCAGTTGTCGGAATGGCGAGGCTCTCTTAGCCGCCCCGCGCAGTCGTGGTGCCGGCGGGGGAGAGCGACCGTCATGACCGGAGTCGTTCATGCCGCTGTCTCTCCGCTGCCACAAACTTCGCTCAATACGCCGTTACCTCGGCAGCGGCCACATTCGTCAACCCCTTGACCTTGCAGCGCGATCGTTCTCAGATGGCTTTGGGCGGGGAATTGCCTTAAGCGTCCCGGGTGCGGGGCCAAACTCAAAACCACTTACAGCCTCTCAAAGTCACTTAAAGCCGAACTTTTCGCGCCACCCATGCTGAAAGGCCTGATCATGAAACGTTTAGCTACGGCATTCGCCATTGCAACGGTGCTTGCGTTCGGCATGCAGGCGGCAGCCGCGCAGACGCTCAAAGCGGTCAAGGACCGCGGCCAGCTGGTGTGCGGCGCCAACGGCTCATTGGCCGGCTTCGGCATCCCCGATCCGCAAGGCAACTGGACCGGTTTTGACGTCGACTTCTGCCGCGCCATCGCGGCGGCCATCTTCAACGACCCGACCAAGGTCAAGTTCGTGCCGCTCACCGCGGCCAATCGCTTCACGGCGCTGCAATCGGGCGAGGTCGACGTGCTCGCCCGCAACACCACCTGGACGATGTCGCGCGATACCTCGCTGGGCATCGATTTTGCCGCCGTCACCTATTACGACGGCCAGGGTTTCATGGTGCGCAAGGTGCTCAAGGTAAGCTCGGCGCTCGAGCTCAATGACGCGTCGGTCTGCGTGCAGCAGGGCACCACCACAGAGCTCAATCTGGCGGATTATTTCCGCTCCAACCACATGTCGCTGAAGACCGTGACCTTCGCCACGGTGGACGAGGCGCTCAAAGCCTACGATTCCGGCCGCTGCGATGCCTATACCACCGACTCGTCCGGCCTTTACGGCTCCCGCGTGCTGCTCGCCGACCCGGGCGCCAACATCGTGCTGCCCGAAATCATCTCCAAGGAGCCGCTGAGCCCGGCAGTGCGCCAGGGCGACGACGCCTGGGAAGACGTCGTGCGCTGGACCCACCATGCGATGCTCGACGCCGAGGAGCTTGGTGTCAACAAGAACAATGTCGACGACCAGAAGAGCTCGACCAATCCGGAAATCCGCCGCCTGCTCGGCCTCGAAGGCCAGTTCGGTGAAGCGCTCGGGCTGACCAACGACTGGGCCTATCGCATCATCAAGTCGGTCGGCAATTACGGCGAAGTTTTTGAGCGCAACGTCGGCCAGGGCTCGACGCTGAAGATCGCGCGCGGGCTCAACGCGCTGTGGACCAAAGGCGGCCTGCAATACGGTCTGCCCGTTCGCTGAAGGTTACGTCGCTTGACTGGGTGTTGCCGCCGCCACGGGTCGGCCCATGGCTGATATTGCGCGCGCCGATAGTGCGCGACCACGCCCGCGTTTTTCGCGAGGTTTTGCCAACTTGGCGCTGCAGGCGGCGCTGCTTGTCGTCGTCGTCGGACTCGCCGTCGCCGCCGCCCACAATGCCGCGCAAAACCTGGCGCGCGCCAACATCGCCCACGGTTTCGGCTTCTGGAACAACACCGCCGGCTTCGACATCAGCCAGACGCTGATCGACTACTCGTCGAGCACCTCGACCTTCGGCCGCGCGTTCTGGGTCGGCTTGCTCAATACGTTATTGGTCGCCAGCATCGGCTGCGTGCTCGCGACCATCCTTGGCTTCATCATCGGCATCGCGCGGCTGTCACGAAACTGGCTGGTGTCGCGATTGGCCGGCGGTTATGTCGAGCTTATCCGCAACATCCCGCTGCTGTTGCAAATCCTGTTCTGGTACAACGCCGTGCTGAAATCGCTGCCGGAATTGCGCGGCAGCGTCGCCCTGCCGTTCGGCGGTTTCCTCAACAATCGCGGCCTGTTCCTGCCGCGGCCGGTTTTTGCGCCGGATTTCGGCGCCGTCGTCATTGCTTTGACGATTGGAATAATTATCGCGATCGGCCTGTATGTTTGGGAGCGGCGCCGTCAGGAGCGCACCGGCGAGCAGATCCGCATTCTCTGGATGATGCTGACCGCGATCTTCGGCTTGCCGCTGCTCGTCTTCATCGTCGCCGGGCGGCCGCTGTCCTTCGGCATTCCCGACATGGGCCGCTTCAATATCCGCGGCGGCCTCGAAATCTTGCCGGAATTCGCCGCGCTGCTATTGGCGCTGACGATCTATACGGCGGCCTTCATTGCCGAAGTGGTGCGCGCCGGCGTGCTTTCGGTTTCGACAGGCCAGACCGAGGCAGCGCAGGCGCTCGGCTTGCGTTCGGGAACCATCCTGCGGCTTGTCGTGGTGCCGCAGGCGATGCGGGTCATCATCCCGCCGCTGACCAGCCAATATCTCAACCTGACCAAGAATTCCTCGCTCGCCGTGGTCATCGGCTATCCCGACCTGGCCCAGGTCTTTGCCGGCACGGTTTTGAACATCACCGGCCAGGCCGTCGAGGTGATCGCCATCACTATGGCGGTGTATCTCGCGATCAGCCTGTTCACCTCGCTCGCTATGAATCTCTATGGGCGCAGCGTCGCCATCGTGGAGCGCTGAGACCATGGCCGCGCCGGTCCAATTCCTGCGTCAGGCGGCGGCGGCGAGCTTGCCGCCGCCGTCGTCGCGCGCCGGTGTTTTCGGCTGGCTGCGTGCCAATCTGTTTTCGTCACCCTTCAATATCGCGCTGACGCTGATCGCGATCCTGTTCATCGCCTGGATCGTGCCGCCGCTTATTCGCTTTCTGGTCATCGACGCGACCTGGTCCGGCGCCGATCGCGAGGCTTGCATCCCGTCGCCGGCCCGTCCAAACCCCGGCGCCTGCTGGGCCTTCATCCGGGTGTGGTCATCGTATTTCGTCTACGGCTTCTACCCGGCCGGCCAGCGCTGGCGGGTCGATCTGTTCTTTTTGGCGCTGGCATTCGGCACCGGCTGGCTGCTGTGGCTGCGCGCGCCGCGCCGCGATCTCGGCGCCGTCTACTTCTTCATCGTGCTGCCGATCCTGTCGCTGATCCTGCTCGGCGGTTTGCCGCTGATAGGCCTCTCTTATGTGCCGACCAATCTGTGGGGCGGTATTTTGGTGACCATCGTGGTTGCGACCATCGGCATGGTGTTTTCGCTGCCACTCGGCATCCTCCTGGCGCTCGGCCGCCGCTCGCGCATTCCCGTGGTACGCTGGCTTTCGATCATGTTCATCGAATTCGTCCGCGGCGTGCCGCTGATCACGGTACTGTTCATGGTAAGCGTCATGCTGCCGCTGTTCGTGCCCGAGCCGCTCGCTCCGGACAAGCTGGTGCGCGCGCTGATCGGCGTCGCCATGTTCGCCTCGGCCTATATGGCGGAGGTGGTGCGCAGCGGGCTTTTGGCGATCCCGCGCGGCCAATACGAGGCGGCGCAGGCGCTGGGCCTGACCTATTGGCGGATGACGGGGCTGATCATCCTGCCGCAGGCGTTGCGGGTGACGCTGCCGAACATCGTCAATGTCTTTATTGCGCTGTTCAAGGACACCACGCTGGTCTTCATCGTCGGCATTTTCGATTTTTTACGCACCGTCGAAGTGGCGCGAGGCGATCAGAAATGGGCCTCGCCGGTCACCAGCCTCACCGGCTATGCCTTTGCGGCGATGTTCTACTTCGTGTGCTGCTATGCCATGTCGCGCTACGCGCAACGGGTGGAAGCGCGGCTGGCGCGCCGCTCGGCGTATAAGGGGCGATGATGGACAAGCGCCCCGACGAGCCGCGCGCCGAAACCGCGGTCGAGATCATCGCCTTGAACAAGTGGTTCGGCGAATTTCACGTGCTGCGCGACATCGAGCTGAAAGTGGCGCGCGGCGAGCGCATCGTCATCTGCGGGCCGTCCGGCAGCGGCAAGTCGACGCTGCTGCGCTGCATCAACCATCTGGAGGACTGGCAATCGGGCCGCATCGTCGTCGACGGCATCGAGCTCAACGACGATCCCAGGCAGATCGTCGCGGTGCGCCGCGACGTCGGCATGGTGTTCCAGCAGTTCAATCTGTTCCCGCATCTGACCGTGCTGGAGAATTGCACCTTGGCGCCGATCTGGGTGCGCAAAATGCCCAAGCGTGACGCCGAGGCGCTGGCCATGAAATATCTCGAGCGCGTCAAGATCCCCGAGCAGGCGCAAAAATATCCGGCGCGGCTGTCCGGCGGCCAGCAGCAGCGCGTGGCGATCGCGCGCGCGCTGTGCATGAATCCGAACATCATGCTGTTCGACGAGCCGACCTCGGCGCTCGACCCGGAAATGGTCAAGGAGGTGCTCGACACCATGGTGGAGCTCGCTTCCGACCGCATCACCATGCTGGTCGTTTCCCACGAGATGGGTTTCGCCCGCCAAGTCGCCGACCGCATGATCTTCATGGCCGACGGTCAAATCCTGGAGATCAACGAGCCGAAAGGCTTTTTCGACCACCCGCAGCACGAGCGCACGCGGCTTTTCCTGCAGCAAATCCTGCGCTGAACGGTACAAAAAAATTCAAAACGGGAGGGTCGAAATCGGAGTAGGATATGGCCGAAGCGCGCCGTCGCGGCCAATGCGGAGATATACCAATGAAGTGGCATTTTATGGCGGCCGTACTGGTCGTTATATCAACTCATTCGGCATATGCCACTGACTTGAGCTGCGTCAGCACCACGTTCAATGCGCTCTCTCCCAACGACAAGGTGTGCGTCAGCGTCTTTGACGATCCGAAAGTGCCCGGCATCGTGTGCCATATTTCGCAGGCTAGAAAAGGCGGATGGGGCCAGCCGTTCGGTCTGAACGAAGATCCATCCAATTTTTCAGTCTCGTGCAGACAAAATGGTCCAATCGACGTCGACCTGTCAAAGCTCGATGACAATGAAGAAGTGTTCAGTCAGAAAACCAGCATATTCTTCAAGACGACTCGTATTTATCGCATGGTGGACAAACCTCGGAACACGCTCGTCTACCTCGCCATCAGTACCAAGATCATCAACGGTTCACCGGCGAATGCGATCAGCACCGTTCCGATCATGCCGTGGCCGACGCGGTAACCACCCTTCGGGAACTTTACTTTGTGAATTAACGATTTCGGCGAAGATTACAAAGTTGTAATCCGTCGCTCATTTCATCCTGTCGGAAGTTTAACTTGCTTCGGCGTGGAACCGGCTCATCATCGTGGCACGAAAAGCATCTGTGGAGGATGATCATGCTCAAGCCCGTAATTGCCGCGACGGCAATGCTTGCCATCGCCGGCTCGACATTCGTCTACGCGCAACAGGGCGGCTATCGCGGTTTCCGCGACGGCGGCCCGCGCTTCGAACAACGCCATCGCTTCAGCGCCGATGACGTGGCCGCATTCGCCGATGCGCGCATCGCCGCGCTGAAGGCCGGACTCGAACTGACGCCGGACCAGGCCAAGAACTGGCCGGCCTTCGAGACGGCGCTGCGCAACATGGTGCAGCTGCGCCTCGACCGCATCAAAGCGCGCCAGGCGGCGCAACAGCAGGACCAGACGCAAACGCCCGCGTCACCGTTCGATCGGCTGGCCAAGCGCGCCGACGCCATGAGCAAGCGCAGCGGTGCGCTCAAGCAGATCGCCGACGCCGGTGCGCCGCTCTATCAAAGCCTCAATGACGACCAGAAGGCCCGCTTCACCATGCTGGCGCGGATGCTGCGGCCCCATCACCGCGGCTTCAACGGCGGCGAGCGGCGCGAAGGCCGCAATTTCGATCGCGACGGCCGCGGCCAGGATGGTCGTGGCTGGGGCGGACGCCGGTTCGGCGAAAACGGCCCGGGCTTCGGCCGCGACGGCCAGGACGGGCAAGATGGGCAAGGCGGCCAAGACGGTCGCGGCTGGCGCCACGGCCACATGCACAACCTGATGAACAACGACGACGATCAGGATTCGCAACTCTGATTGCCGCTTGAAATTGCCGGCGACCGCTGATTTTCGCCTCCCCCGCAGCGGGCGCCAAAGCGAGAGCCGCAGGACACGAGTTCCTGCGGCTTTTGCATCTTTTGAGTCGTCATTGCGAGCGGAGCGAAGCAATCCAGCTCTGAGCTATGGATTGCTTCGTCGCTGCGCTCCTCGCAATGACGGTAGTACTACCGCGCCAGCGGCCCGTCGGCCTTCTTCCAGGCGTCGATACCGCCCTGGATATGGCAGGCGGTCTTCAAGCCGGCATCCTGCGCCGCCTGCACCGCCATGGCCGAGCGCTCGCCGAAAGCGCAGTAGAACACGATGCGTTTGCCGGTTACCGCGGCGAGCTCCTGCAGCATGCCGCCGGCGCAAATATGTTCCGGCAAAGCCGGGTAGGGCGCATGCAGCGAGCCGGGGATGACGCCGTGCTTTTCCCGCTCGCCTTTCTCGCGCAGATCGACGATGGCGACGTCGGCGCGGCCGCGCAGCGCCATCGCCTCCGCAGCCGACAGCGCCCAGCCCTTTTTCGCGACCGCGTCCTGGTGCAGGCCGACGTGCATGTTGGCCGGCACCGCCACGTCCATCATTTTCGGGTTGGGTAGTTTCAGATTGTTCATTAGGTCGACATATTCGTCGATCGATTTCACCTTCAGCCGCGGATTACACCGCTTCTCCTCGCCGATGGTTGAGACGGTGTCGCCTTTGTAATCGTGGGCCGGATAGACCATGGTCTCGTCCGGCAGCTTGAGCAGCTTGTGGAACAGCGATTCGTATTGCGCGCGCGGATCGCCGTTCTGGAAATCGGTGCGGCCGGTGCCGCGGATGAGGAGCGTGTCGCCGGTGAAGACGCGGTCGGCCCACAGGAACGAATAGGAATCGTCGGTGTGGCCGGGCGTATACAGCACGTCGAGGCGCAAGCCCTCGATCTCGATACGATCACCTTCGGCGACCCGCATGGAGACCACGTCGGCGTGGGTGTGCTCGCCCATCACCGTGATGCAATGGGTGCGGTCGCGCAACGCGCCGAGGCCGGTGACGTGGTCGGCGTGCAGGTGGGTGTCTACGGCCTTGACCAGCTTGAGGTCGAGCTCGCGGACGAGCTGCAAATAGCGGTCGACACGTTCGAGCACCGGATCGATGATCAGCGCCTCGCCGCCGTGGCGGCTGGCGATGAGATAGGTGTAGGTGCCCGAGGTGGCGTCGAATAGCTGGCGGAAGATCATGGGCGATTCCTCCTGCGCATCTAGCCTATGCTAGAATGAAAGCGCGCGCGAGGTGGCCGGATATGAAAAAAATCTCTCTCGACGGGAAAATTGCCCTGTTCGGCGAACGCGCTCCGGTTGTTACTCTTCGTAGATCATCTTGCGCGTCATGCCGCCGTCGACGACGAAATTGGCGCCCGTGACGAAGCCGGAGCGCTTGGCGTCAAGGAGCCAGGCGACGATCTCGGCGATGTCCTGCGGCTTGCCGACGCGGCCCACGGGATGTTGGGCGTGATCCTTGCGGCGGAGCGCGCTGTAATTCTTGGTTGCGATCCAGCCGGGGCTGACGCAATTGACGCGCACGTCCGGGCCGAGGCTGATGGCGAGCGCGTGGGTGAGCGCGACCAGCCCGCCTTTCGACGCCGAATAGGATTCCGTGTTGGGTTCCGACATCAGCGCCCTGGTCGAGGCGATAAGGACTATGGCGCCGCGCGCCTTGCGCAAAAACCGCTCGGAAGCACGCGCCAACAGGAATGCCGCGGTGAGATTGATGTCGATGACGCGATGCCATTCGGCGAGCGTCAGCCGGCGCAGCGGTTTGCGGATCATGATACCGGCGTTGGAGACGACCGCATCGAGCCGGCCAAAATTTTCGACGAGCATTTTTGTCGCGCGAGACACCGTCTCTTCCTCGCGGACGTCGCCTTCGACCAGAATGACGTTGCGGTCGCGCGGTGAAAAAGCGCGCTTCAACCCGCTGCCCGGTATGTCGATGATGCCGACACGCCAGCCCGACGCGAGCAGATGATGGGCGACGGCGCGGCCGATGCCGTTGGCGCCGCCGGTCACCAGCGCAACGGGTTTCGCTGTCGCCATGACAATGGTCCCGATGGCATGATCCCGAAAAGTGGATACCGGTTTTCGGAAAAGATCATGTCCACTAAAATGTTATTCGCGCTCGACGGGAGTGTCGGGCCGCGAGCCCCATTCCGTCCACGAGCCGTCGTAGAGGCCCTTGGCGGTGGTGCCGATCGATTCCAGCGCGAATGTCAGGATCGCCGCCGTCATGCCGGAGCCGCACGAGGTGATGATCGGTTTTTTGAGATCGACGCCGGCATCGGTGAAGGTTTCGGCGATGCGCTCGCGCGACACCAGCGTGCCGTTCTCGACCAACTGGTCGAACGGCACATTGAATGCGCCCGGCATGTGGCCCGAACGCAATCCGGGCCGCGGCTCGGGCGCCTGGCCTTTGAACCGCGCTGCCGAGCGCGCATCGACGACCTGCACGTCGTCATCGCTGACTGCCATCCGCATGTCGCCCAGCATCGCCACGGCGCCGACATTCATCTGCGCGTTGAACGAACGCGGCGGCCGTTTGCCGTCGCCGGTTTCCAGCGGCCGGTTCTCGGCCTTCCATTTCGGCAAGCCGCCATCGAGGATGTAGACGTTCTTGGCGCCGAAAATGCGGAACGTCCACCACACCCGCGCCGCCGAATAGAGGCCGAGGCTGTCGTAGACCACGATGGTATCGCCGTCGCCGATGCCGAGCGCGCCGGCGGCCTCGCCGAAATGCTTTGGGCCGGGCAGCATATGCGGCAGTTCGGTCGAGTGATCGGCGATCGCGTCGATGTCGAAGAACACCGCGCCCGGGATGTGGCCTGCGCGATACTCGGCGTGAACGTCGCGCTTCTGCATCACCGTGGGATACGAGGCGTCGACCACGACCACGTCGGGATCGCGCAAATGCTCGGCGAGCCATTCGGTCGATTTAAGCCAACGGCTCGGCGGCGACGGGGCAGGGTCCGGTTCGGTTCGCAGCATTTTTGTTTCTCGATTCTATGAATAACGCCGGCGCGCCGGCTAAGTTCATTCGTAGGGGATTTTGATGTCCGGTTTGCGCTCGAGCCAGCCCGGCACCGGCAGCTTCTTCTCGCGCAAAAAATCCGGATTGAACAGCTTTGATTGATAGCGCGTGCCGTAGTCGGCGAGGATGGTCACGATGGTGCGGCCTGGGCCGAGCTCCTTGGCCAGCCGCACCGCGCCGGCGATGTTGATGCCGGACGAGCCGCCGAGGCACAGACCCTCGTGCTCGAGCAGATCAAAGATGATCGGCACCGCCTCGGCGTCGGGGATTTGGTAGGCGATGTCGATTGGCGCACCTTCCAGGTTCTTGGTGATGCGGCCTTGGCCGATGCCTTCGGTGATCGAGGAGCCTTCCGATTTCAGCTTCCCGGTCGTGTAATAGCTGTAGAGCGCAGCGCCCATCGGGTCGGCGAGCGCGATGCGCACGGCGTTGCTGCGCGCCTTCAGCGCTATCGCCACGCCGGCGAGCGTGCCGCCGGTACCGACGGCGCAGACAAAGCCATCGACCTTGCCGTCGGTCTGCTGCCAGATTTCCGGGCCCGTGGTTTCGACATGACCCTGGCGGTTGGCGACGTTGTCGAATTGATTGGCCCAGATCGCGCCGTTCTTTTCGGTCTTGGCCAGTTGCGCCGCGAGCCGGCCGGAGACTTTGACGTAGTTGTTGGGATTGGAGTAGGGCACGGCCGGCACTTCGATCAATTCGGCGCCGCATAACCGCAGCGTGTCCTTCTTCTCCTGGCTCTGGGTTTCCGGGATCACGATCACGCTGCGGAAGCCCATGGCGTTGCCGACAAGCGCCAGCCCGATGCCGGTATTGCCGGCGGTGCCTTCGACGATGACGCCGCCCGGCCGCAGCTCGCCCTTCTTCACCGCGTCCTCGATGATGAACAAGGCGGCGCGGTCCTTGACCGACTGGCCCGGATTCATGAATTCGGCCTTGCCCAAAATGGCACAGCCGGTAGCCGCCGACACGCGCTCGAGCTTGATTAGCGGCGTGTTGCCGATCGCCTCGATAATCCCGTTACGAACCTGCATTTCCGTCACTTTCCAGGCCGCGCGACCCTAGATGACCAAGTCTTCGGAAACAAGGCGGGAACAATGTCGCGGTTTAACGAAAGCTTATCGAAACCATACCGCCGCATGGCGGATGCGGGAGCGTAAGAATTCACCGATTCTTTGCGGCCGCGGCGCTATGCGAAAACCATAAGGGGTTATCAGCACTCGTTTGCCCGGATCGGACCTGTCGGTTGAACGCGATGAATCTCGACGTCAACACATTGTTCCTCGTGACCATCTACGTGGAAGCGATCCTCGGATTGCTGCTGCTGTTCGCCTGGGTGCAGAACACCGCGATCCATGCCGTGGCGTGGTGGGGTTTTGCCGATCTGATGCGCGCGGCTTCCATCATGCTGTTCGGCAAGTACGGTTCGGTCTCCGATCTGATCTCGATCGACCTCGCCAATGTGCTCCTGTTCACCGCGTTTGCGGTGACCTGGACCGGCGCGCGGGTGTTCGACCACCGCAAGCCGCAATGGATCCTGCTGTTCGCCGGCGCCGCGCTCTGGCTGGTGCTGTATCGCATCCCGGCGGTGCAAAACTCCTGGGACCTGCGTATGCTGATCTCCTCGGGGATCATCACCGCCTATACCTGGGCGACGGCCTACGAGTTCTGGCGCGGCCGCAGCGAGCCGTTGGTGTCGCGCTGGCCGGCGATTTTCATGTTCTTTGCCCACGGCGCGCTCTATCTGCTGCGCACGCCGTTCGGCGCCATGCTGGCGCCGGTGGACAACCAGTTGTTCGCCAGCGTCTGGATCACCGTGCTCAGCTTCGAGGCGCTGCTGTTCACCATCGCCATCGCCTTCATCCTCTTGGCCATGGCCAAGGAGCGCACCGAGCACCGCCACAAGACGGCGTCGCTGATCGATCCGCTGACCGGCATCGCCAACCGCCGCGCCTTCCTGCAGGACGCCGAGGTGCAGCTCAAGCGCCAGGCCACCGAGCCGCGGCCGATGGCGGTGATGGTGCTCGACCTCGACAATTTCAAAGGCATCAACGACCGCTTCGGCCACGCCATGGGCGATCGCGTGCTGCAGATGTTTGCCGAAATCGGCTCCGGCTGCATGCGCCGTTACGACATTTTCGGCCGGCTCGGCGGCGAGGAATTTGCGGCGCTTTTGGTCGACACTTCGCGCGAGCGCGCGCTCTCCGTCGCCGAGCAGATTCGCTCATCCTTCGTCGAAATGACCGGCATGGTCGAGGGCAAGCCGGTGGTCGCTACCGTGAGCATCGGCCTCGTCATCAGCTACGACGCGGTGCTAGATCTCTCGGCGCTGCTGGCGCAAGCCGACCACGCGCTCTATCGCGCCAAGGATAATGGCCGCAACCGCATCGAGATCGCCTCGATCGAGCTGATCCTCGACCGGGTCAAACGCGCCAGCGCCGCCGCCGACCGCGCGGCAAGCGCCAAAGCGGCGGCGAAATCCGCGGCGTAGCCGCCACCGGCAAAACTCACTTCACTTCGGCCGGCGTCGAGGTCCCCGGACCCAGCCCGACGATGAGGAGCGTTGCGTCCTCCTCTTTGGCGCCGTCGTAGTGGACCTGTCCGCCAAAATGCGTGACGAACGCGCCCGGGCCCATCGGCAAGGTGGCTTCCGGATCATATTTCGTGCCGGTGCCGACCCACCACGTGCCGCCGAGCACGGTGATGAAACGGTCGTGCGGATGGAAGTGCGGGCGGCTGAAGTGATCGCCGCCGAGCCATTTGACCATCTGCACATAGAGGCCTTCTTTGGTCGGATCGCCGACCAGCACCGCGTTGCGCGCGCCGGCGGGGCTCGGATCCGACCATTTGATCTGGTCGGATGTTTGGTAAGCGATTGCCGCCGGATTGAGTTCAATGGCAACGGCACGGGCCATTTCGGCCGACAGCAAGGGCGCGATCGCCGGCAGCACAGCCAGCGAGCGCCGCGTGAATGTGATCATCGTATCCTCCTTGGAGCGAAGCGTATCTTTGTTCTGGATGCGCGAGGCCTAGCGTAGCGTGCCGCGGAGGTTGAGGCGAGATGGGATGCCGCCCATTTGCTGTGGTGCGCTGCCGCGGCGCGGGAGCGGCGCTGCGCCCGCAGCGTGGCATTGCGCACGCTGCGTGGTGCTGTATTAGCTCTCGCAGCCGGCGCGGCCGCGCCCCAGGGAGTACCAATGAAACGCAGTACCGACCGCATCCTGACCACCCATGTCGGCAGCCTGATCCGGCCGCAAGCGCTGCAGGACTTCTTGCGCGCCAAGCAGGCCGGCAAGGCTTACGACGAGGCGGCCTATGCAAAGTGCCTGACGGAATCGGTCGCCGACGTCGTGCACAAGCAGGCCGAGGTCGGCATCGATGTCATCAGCGACGGCGAGTTCGGCAAATCGATCAGCTGGTCGCAATACGTGCTCGAACGGCTGAGCGGTTTCGAACGGCGGCCGATCAAGGCGGGCAGCAATCCCTTTACCCGCGGCGTCGACCGCGAGCAGTTCGCCGAATTTTACGCCGAGCTCGACGCCCGCGAAGGCGTCGCCACCACCGTCGAGGCGGTGTGCGTCGGGCCGATCGCCTATACCGGCCAGGCGGAGTTGCAGCGCGACATCGACAATTTCAAAGCCGCCCTCAACGGCGTCGATGTGGTCGAGGCGTTCCTGCCGGTGGCGGCGCCGGCCAGCGTCATTCCCGACCGCAAGAACGAATACTACAAAAGCGAAGAAGACTTGATCCGCGCCATCGGCGCCGCGATGCGCACCGAATATCGCATGATCATCGACGCAGGCTTCGTGCTGCAGCTCGACGACGCCCGCGCCGCCGTCACCTACGACCGCATGGTGCCGCCGGGCAGCTTTGACGATTACCGCAACTGGCTGCGCCTGCAGGTCGAGGTGCTCAACGAGGCGATCAAAGGCTTGCCGCCGGACCGCATCCGCTATCACGTCTGCTGGGGCAGTTGGCCCGGCCCGCACACCACCGACGTGGCGTTCAAGGACATCGTCGATCTCATCCTCGGCATGAATGTCGGTGCCTTTGTCATCGAAGGCGCCAATCCGCGCCACGAGCACGAGTGGCGGGTGTGGGAGAGCGCCAAACTACCGAAAGACAAAGTGCTCATCCCCGGCGTCATCAGCCACGCCACCAACGTGGTCGAGCACCCGGAACTGGTCGCCGAGCGCATCGTGCGGCTGGCAAAGCTGGTCGGGCGCGAAAACGTGCTCGCCGGCACCGACTGCGGTTTTGCCCAAGGCCCGTTCCACCGCCGGGTGCATCCGAGCATCATGTGGGCGAAGCTTGGGGCGCTGGTCGAGGGCGCGAAGATCGCGAGCAAGGAGTTGTGGAAGTAAGGCGAGGAGGAGGCTTCGGCTTTATCCCACCTCGTCACCACCGGGCTTGACCCGGTGGTCCATGCTGAGAAGCCACATGGATTGCCGGATCAAGTCCGGCAATGACGAAAAAGGTGGTACGTTGTGATCATGAAAAAGTGCACTGCCGTACATCCTGGCCGTTTGTTGAAGCGCGAATTGAGCGCGCGCGCATTGAGCGCCAATCGGCTGGCGCTCGATATCGGCGTGCCGTCGGGTCGCATCACCGACATCTTGAACGGCCGGCGGTCGATTACCGCCGACACCGCAGTCCGCTTTGGCCGCTATTTCGGCAATAGCGCGCAATTCTGGCTGGACCTGCAAAGCCAGTTCGACATCGCGGTGGTTGAGCGCGAGCGGGGAGTCGAGATAACCCGCCGCGTGCGACCGGCGGATGCGGCGTAAATCGTGATTTATTCCGCCGCCACCGCGTGCACCGGTTCTTCGGCCGCCTCGACCGGGCCGCGCTTCCCGCCGAACAGCCAGGTCTGCAGCCGGTCGAGATAGAGATAGACCACCGGCGTGGTGTAGAGCGTCAGCACCTGGCTCAGCGCCAGGCCGCCGACCATGGCGTAGCCGAGCGGCTGGCGCATTTCCGAGCCGGTGCCGTTGCCGAGAGCGAGCGGGATGCCGGCGAGCATCGCCGCGGCCGTGGTCATCAGGATCGGGCGGAAGCGCAGCAGGCAGGCTTCGCGGATGGCGTCGTGCGGCGCCATGTGGCGGTCGCGCTCGGCGGAAATGGCGAAGTCGACCAGCATGATGCCGTTCTTCTTGACGATGCCGATGAGCAGAATGATGCCGATGATGCCGATCACCGACAGATCCATGTGGCCGAGGCTCAGCGCCAACAGCGCGCCGATGCCGGCCGACGGCAGGGTCGAGAGAATCGTCAGCGGGTGGATGAAGCTTTCGTAGAGGATGCCGAGGATGATGTAGACCACGATCAGCGCGGCGCCGATCAGCGCCGGCTCGCTGCGCAGCGAGGTCTGGAACGCCTGCGCGTTGCCCTGGAAGGTCGGAATGATCGCGGCCGGCATGCCGATGTCGCGCGACGCATCGTTGACCGCGTCGACGGCCTGGCCGAGTGCGACGCCGGGTTTCAGATTGAACGTGATGGTCACGGCGGGGAATTGGCCCTGATGAGAAATCAAAAGCGGTCCGACGCCGTTAGAGTCGACGGAGACGAGAGCGGAGAGCGGCACGGCGGCGCCGGTCAGCGGCGATTTCACGTAGAGACGATCGAGCGTCGAGAGGTCCTTCTGCAATTCGGGCAGGATTTCCAGCACCACGAAATATGTCTTCAGCTGGGTGAAATACTGGGTGATCTGGCGCTGGCCGAAGGCGTCGTTCAAGGTGTCGTCGATCGCTTGCGCCGAGATGCCGAAACGGGCGGCCTGGTCGCGGTTGATGGTGATCTGCAATTTCGGTGCATTGGCCAACAGATCGCTGGTGACATCGGCGAGCTGCGGCAGGGTGCGCAGCTTATCGAGAAGCTTTTGCGACCAGTCGTTCAGCTCGTCGATATTTGTGTCCTGCAACGTATACTGAAAACTGCCGCGGGCGATGCGGGCGCCGACATTGATGTCCTGGGATGGCTGCAGAAAGAGATTCACGCCCTGCATCTTGGCAAGCTGTGGCCGCAGGCGATCGATAATTTGTGAAGCGCTGAGCTTGCGTTCGTCACGCGGCTTGAGCACGATGAAATAGCGGCCGGTATTGGCGCTCTGCGCGCTGCCGGTAGAGCCGGTCTGCGAGCCGAACCCTTCGACGTCGGGGTCGGCCAGGATGACGTCGCCGGCGACGTGCATCAGGCGCATCATCTGATCCGGCGAGGTTTCCTGCGCGGCTTCGGCAAAACCCTGGATCAGGCCGGTGTCCTGGATCGGAAAAAAGCCCTTTGGGATCACGATCGCCATCACGACCGTCAGCGCCATGGTGGCGAAGAAAACGCAAAGCGTGATCGGCTGGTTACGCAGCACGATGTCGAGCGTGCGCCGGTAGAAATTGAGCATGCCGTTGAAGCCGGACTCGATCACGCGGTAGACGCGGCCGTGGGTCTCCGGCTCGCGCTTCATGAAACGCGCGCACATCATCGGCGCCAAGGTCAGCGACACCAATGCCGACACCGCGATCGAGGCGGTGACGGTCAGCGCGAATTCGCGGAACAGCCGGCCGATGATGCCGCTCATCAACAAGAGCGGAATGAACACCGCGATCAGCGAGCAGGAGATCGACAGCACCGTGAAGCCGATCTCGCGCGAGCCGCGCAGCGCCGCGGTGAACGGCGGTTCGCCGTGCTCGACGTGACGATAAATATTCTCCACCACCACGATGGCGTCGTCGACCACGAAGCCGACCGCGATGGTCAGCGCCATCAGCGACAGGTTGTCGAGGCTGAAATGCATCAGGTACATCGCCGCGAACGAGCCGGCGAGCGCCAGAGGCACCGTCACGCTCGGAATGAGCGTCGCCCAGAAATTGCGCAGGAACAACAGGATCACCATCACTACGAGGCAGATGGTGAGCACCAGCGTGAACTCGACGTCGGCCACCGAGGCGCGGATGGTGGTGGTGCGGTCGAGAATGGTTTCGACCTTGACCGCCGGCGGAATGCGCGCGGTGAGCTGCGGCAATTGCGCCTTGATCTGGTCGACGGTGTCGATGACGTTGGCGCCGGGCTGCTTGAACACCGCGAGGATGACGCCGTCGCGGTTGTTCTGATAGCCGGCGACGGTGCGGTCGACCTGATCGGCGACCGCCTGGCCGACGTCGCGCACCCTAATCGGCGCGCCGTTGCGGTAGGCGAGCACGACGTCGTTATATTTGCTGGCGTCGGTGATCTGGTCATTGGCGGCGATGGTGAATGTGATCTTGTCGGTATTGATCACGCCCTTGGCGGCATTGGTGGTCGAATTGATCAGCGTGCCGCGGATGTCTTCCAGCGTAATGCCGCTCGAGGCAAGCTTCGCCGGATCGACCTGCACGCGGATCGACGGCGTGCGGTCGCCGAACACCGAGACCTGGGCGACGCCCGACACCTGCGAAATCTGCTGCGCCATGAAAACGTTGGCGTACTCGTCGACGTCGATCAGCGGCACGGTGTCGGAATGCACCGAGAGCAACAGCACGGGCACGTCCGCCGGATTGACTTTCTTATAGGCCGGCGGCGTCGTCAGCGCCTGCGGCAGCGTCTTCGCCGCCACCGTGATCGCCGCCTGAACGTCCTGCGACGCGGAATCGATGTTACGTTCGAGATCGAACTGGATGACGATGGTCGAGGCGCCGAGCGAGCTCTGCGACGTCATCTGGGTGATGCCGGCGATCTGGCCGAACTGCTGCTCGAGCGGCGCGGCGACGGAGGTCGCCATGGTCTCGGCGCTGGCGCCCGACCAGGTCGTGGTGATCTGAATGGTCGGGAAGTCGACCTGCGGCAGCGGCGCTACAGGCAAGAACGGAAACGAGACGATGCCGACGAAGGCCAAAGCCGCCATCATCAGCGTGGTCGCGACCGGCCGCCGGATGAACGGTTCGGAAATATTCACGACGCATTCCCCGGCGTCGCCGCCGTCGACGGCGCGGTGATGGTGACCGGCGCATTGGTTTGCAGCTTGTATTGGCCGTCGGTGACGACGCGGTCGCCATCATTGACGCCGGAGCTGACGATAGTGCGGTCGCCCGTGGTGGCGCTGGTCTGGATCGGCCGCGGCTCGACCGTGCCGTCCGCCTTCACCACCCAGGCGAACAGCCCGCGCGGGCCGCGCTGAACGGCGAGCGGCGGGATGACGACGACGTCTTTGCGGGTGTCGACCAGCATGCGGGCATTGACGAACTCTCCCGGCCACAATTTTTCGTCGTCGTTTTTGAACGTCGCCTTGAGGCGGAAGGTTGCGGTTGTCGGATCGATCAGGTTGTCGATGGTCGTCAGCGTGCCGGTCGAGAGCAGGCGGGTGTTGTTGCGGTCGTAAGCGGCGACTTCGACGGTGCCGCGCGCCATGGCATCGCGCACGTCGTCGAGGTTCTGCGCCGGCAGCGTGAATGTCACGGTGATCGGCTCGGTTTGGGTGAGGATCGCGATCGCGCCCTGATCGCCGGCATGGACGATGTTGCCGGGATCGACCATGCGCACGCCCATGCGGCCGTCGCTCGACGCCACGATATTGGTGTAGTCGAGGTTGGTCTGCGCGGTCTCGATGGCGGCGTCGTCGGCGGCGATCGACGCCTTGTTCTGATCGACCTTGGACTGTTGCAGGTCGACGTTCTGCTGGGTTTCGGCGTTCTTGAGCACCAGCGCCTGGAACCGGGCAAGATCCTTGACGGCGGCGATCAGCGCCGCTTCGTCCAGCGCCTTATGCGCCTTGGCGGCATCGAGGGCGGCCTGGTAGAGGCGGGGATCGATCTTGGCCAGGACGTCGCCGCGGTTGACGCGCTGGCCTTCCTTGAAGAACACCTCTTGCAGCTTGCCGTCGACCTGGGCGTGGATGCCGACGGTGAACATCGCCTGCACGGTGCCGAGGCCGGTGAGATAGATCGGCACATCCTGGCGCGAGGCGGTGGCGACGCTGACCGGTACGGCGGTGCGGGCGGAGCGTGCGGCATGGGCCGGATCGGGCCCCTGCGACCAATACCAATAGAACAGGCCCAGGACCGCCAAGCCGGCGACACCGGCGGTGGTCAGGACGGCACGACGGCTCATACGGCCCGGTCCGAACCGGCTCGTTTCCACGGGCTTCCCTCTAAAAAAGCGCGCTTCGGCGAGTCGCCGCGTCGCTTATACTGGCTGCAAGTCTTCTACTCTTTACTCTATAGCGGCGCGAATACCTTTCTGGAAGATGAAAAGAAATTCATGATGTTGCATTGCACACGCGTAAACGCTGCGGCGGTCTGTGTAAATTTTGCATATTCAGAAAAGGCTCCGCAATCACGAGTTGAATTTGCCTGGCGCAGTAGAATAGGGCGCCCAAATAGCGGGCTGACGGCGTTTTGATGCGGCGCGCGCGCCCGGAGCGTGCGCTCCGAACCTGTGTCCCGAACTTGGGCCGGACGCAATCGGAACGGGTTCATCCGCGGCAGCGGATTTGCTAGGGTGGCGTCACGCCCCGATGAATTTTTAAACGTCCAGGAGATCCATCATGCTCGACGTCACCAAGCGCCAAGACACCGCCCCGTTCGATACCGCACTCCTCGACCGGCTCATGGACGAGGCGGACATCGATGTCTTGGTGGCGACGTCGAAGCACAATGTCCAATACCTGCTCGGCGGCCACCGCGCCTTCTTCTTCGAATCCATGGACGCCATGGGGCTGAGCCGCTACCTGCCGGTCTTCGTCTACCAAAAGGGCGCGCCGCAAAAGGCCGGCTTCTTCGGCCACCGCATGGAGGGCTTTCAGAACGAAGTAAAACCGTTCTGGGTTGCCGAGGTCAACACCAAGAGCTCGGGCGCCGTCGACGTGATGGAAAAAGCCGTCGATTATCTGCGCCGTCTCGTGCCGAATGCCAAACGCATCGCGATCGAGACCGCATTCATCCCGCTCGATTCCGCTGCCGTGTTGCGCAAGGCTTTCCCCAATGCCGAAACCGTCGATGCGCTGTTCGTGCTTGAACGGTTGCGTGCCCGCAAAACGCCGCATGAGCTGGAGATGCTCAAGATCGCTTCCGACGCGGTGATCGATTCGATGGAAGCGGTGTTTCAGAATTTCGGCCCCGGCGCCACCAAGAACGAGCTGACCGAAGCGCTGCGCCGCGAGGAAACCCAGCGCGGGCTGACCTTCGATTATTGCCTGATCGCGGCGGGATCGAGCTTGAACCGCGCGCCGTCGGACCAGCGCTGGGAGAAGGGCGACGTGCTGTCGATCGATTCCGGCGGCAATTATCACGGCTACATCGGCGACGTGGCGCGCATGGGCGTGGCCGGCGAGCCTGACGCGGAACTGGTCGATCTGTTGGCCGAAGTCGAAGCCATCGAGCAGGCGTCCATGAAGCCGATCCGCGCCGGCGCCTTGGGCAGCGAGATCTATGACGCGGCCAATGCCGTGCTGCACAAATCAAAGCTGCACAATCACACGCATTTCCTCGCTCACGGCATGGGACTGGTGAGCCACGAAGCGCCGCGGCTGACCAATTCCGGCCCGGTGCCTTACGATGCCTATGATGCGACGCGGCCGCTGGAGACCGGCATGGTGGTCTCGGTCGAGACCACGCTGCAGCATCCGCGCCGCGGATTCATCAAGCTGGAAGATACGGTGATCGTGCAGCCGAACGGCTTTGAGGTCTACGGCGACCGCATCCGCGGCTGGAACCGCGCCGGGCGCGGCGCCTGACCGCGCAGTGCCTAACCGGGCAGGGCGCGCCTAACCGCGACTAAGAGACTGTTCGTTGCGAGCAGCCGCGCGTGCGCGGGCGATGGCATGGGCAAACTGCGCATCCTCGTCGCGCCGCAGCTTGTGTATATAGCCGAAAGAGATCAGGCCGACGAAGGCCCACACCCCGCCGGCAATGTAAAACACCAGCGGTTCGACGCTGGTGAAGGTATTCATGATCAGGCAGGTGGCGCCCCAGGCAATCAGCACGATGACGGCACGCGGCAATAGATAACCCATGATTTCGAGCCTCGTAGCAGGTAGCCACGATGCTGCGCGCTTATGGTTAGTATTACGTAAATTGCGGGAGCCAGGAGAGGAGTTCGTCGTGATCCGCACCGTCGCCCTGTTGCTTGTGCTCGCGGTGGCGCAGTCGGCTCTGGCCCAGACCGCGCCAACACCCGCGCCCAATCCCTCACCCACCAAGCCTTCGCCCGCCAAGCCCGCTGCAAAAAAAACCACACCGCCAAAATCGGACGCCGGCGCGACTCCTGCCGCCACGGCGGTCGCCGCCCAGCACGGCCCCTGCATCGGCGTCATTCCCCATGTAGGCGACCTCTTCGCTGTGCAGGATTTCGGGTTGTTCAGTAACGAGTTCAAGGAGGTTCCCATCGAGTCCTGGGGGCTCGACGATCTCGTCGTCGCCCGCGTGCGCGCCGCCGCAGGCTCGGGCAGCGCGGTGCGCCGGATCGCCTATACGGCAAACGCGTTTGAGCCGTACGACAAGCCACCGATGCGCCTGTTCGGCGATCCCGAAAACGACCTCAAGAACGTCGTGCAAACCATTGCGCGGGCCGGCGGATGCGAACGCTACATTGCCGTCGTCAAGGGCGTGAACAAGTTCGGATCGAGCCCGACGATCAATCTGGGGGTCAAGGGCATGGGTATCATCAAGTATGTGAGCAGCACCTATCTGTTCGCCATCACGACTCTCTTCGTTTTTGACGGCCACACATTCGATATCCTCAAGAAAGTTGCTCCGACCGGCCAGCAGATCGTACCTGATCCTATCGTGAATGACTTGTTGCGGACGAGTCCGATACGCGGGCCAATTCGTGAGCTCAAGGATTTCTCCTGGCCACCCGCGCCGGACACGGATTCGGGCTTGCGCGACGCGACCCGCGCGTTGCTCGCCCAAAGCCTCGACAAGGCGTTGCCTGAATTACTCGCGATGGAGCAGTAAAGACGGCGACGCTTTTGCGTCGTGTTCGCAATCGGACCAACCGTCGGCTCGCCGGGCATGCCCGATGTCAGGCGTTTTGCGTCACCGCGCTGACGAATTTGGCGCCGACATCCTGGCCGTTGCGCCAGACCACCTTGTAGGTGCCGCTCTGGCCGGCCGCGCCGCCTTCGGGGAAAATCAGAACGAATTCGTCGAGAACTTCGTAACCGTTGACATGAATGCGCACGCCTTCGGTGGAAATATTGCTGACCAGGCAGTAGCGCGGCGCCAGCCCAATGCCGAGCTTGATGGTGGCCAGCTTGCCCAGCCGCTGGCGCGGCGCGCGGCGTCTTTCCTCGATATCGACCGAACTCATGATGCACGGCTCCACATGACGGCCGCGCCATGGCGATGGCGACAGCCCCTCAATACCTAGCGAACGGCCATTGGCGGTGGCCTAACGCCGGCATTCGGATTTTCCTCGCATTTGCCTGAAAATCGCTTTTTCGCGGCTTACTTGTGCAACCGCTTTTGCTTGGCGCTGTCTTGAGCGTCCTGTGCCGAAGGGACGGCGTGGTCGTCCGATGCCGGTGCTTTCGCGCGCCGGCCGCGGCGGCGCCAGAATTTTTCCGGCAACGGCGCCGCGCACGAAAAGGTCCCCGCGTCGATGGCTTCCAGCGCCATGAGCAAGGCCGCCGATGCCGTCGTGGCGTCGACGCCGGTGACGAATTGCCAGATTCTCTTGCGGCCCGTGATCAGGGGCTTGCCGCTGGATCGTAAAATTTTGGCCCGCCATTTGCCGGGCCCTGGTTCAAAAGCCTCGACGACGAACCCGAGATACTCCATGCGCCCCCGCCCGAATATCGACGGTACCGGGGTATGACACAGGAGTAAGCGAAGGCTTGCGGCAAACGGGCGAAAATGAGGTGTTATCGTGGGCACGTGTGTCGGAGCGCCGTCCGTGCCCAGCCGATAGCCGAGGTCGAATTTTACCTGTAGCAATTCACCAGATGAATACCATGGCGCCAAGCACGACAGAGACCGCGGCAGCAATGATCGGGGCCGTTCTTGGTATGGCGATCGTTTTGGCGATGTGCGCCGATGCCGCCGCCCAGGACGCGGTTCCGGCGCGCGTCGCATTCCCGAGCATGGACGGACGGACAAAACTCGTCGGCTACGTTTTTGCGCCGGACAAGACCGGCCGCGCGCCCGCCGTGGTGATGATGCACGGTCGCGCCGGCCCGTATTCGACCGAAGCCAACGGCCGCTACGACGCCTCGACCTTGTCGCAGCGTCATCAGATGTGGGGGCGCTTGTGGGCGTCGCTGGGCTATGTGGCGATCCTGGTCGATGGCTTTGGCCCGCGCGGCTATCCGCAGGGCTTTCCACGAGGCAGCTACGATCAGCGTCCCGAAGCGCTCAACGAGGTGACGGTGCGGCCGCTCGATGCCTATGGCGCGCTCGGCTATCTGCGCTCGCGGCCGGACGTAACGCCGGACAGCATCGTGCTGCAGGGCTGGTCGAACGGCGGCAGCGCCACGCTCGCGACCATGGCGGTGGTGGCGGCCGATACGCCAGGCGTTATGGCGCACAGTCCGGTGCTCGGCTTCCGCTCGGCGCTCGCGTTCTATCCGGCCTGCGGATTGAAAGGCATGTTCGAGGACGGCTATCGCCCCTACGCGCCGATCCGCGTCTTCATGGGCGACGCCGACGAGGAAGTGTCGCCGAAACGCTGTGCAGCGCTGGTGGAAAAAAGCCGCGCCCAGGGCGGCGACATCGCCATCAAACTCTACCCCGGCGCCACCCACGATTTCGACGATCCCGGCCGCAAGCGGCAGAGCGTCGATGGCAATGTCGCCGCGAAGGCCGACGCGATGGACGAGGCGCCGGCATTTTTCGCGGAACAGCTTGCGGTCAAGCGTTAAAGCCAATCACCCGGCGGTTGATCGGCAGGCGGCGGGATCGCCATAGAAACAATAGGCCGCATAAGTGTCCTCGCCACTGCTGTAGGTTTTCTGCCGCAGATCCCGCATGATTTGCGCAAATGGCATATTCGGCTCGGCCTTGACCCGGCTGTAGAAAGTCTCCGCAATCTCGTGAGCAATGGTGTCCTTGACGCTCCAAAGCGGGGCGATAACGGCACTCGCGCCGAGATCAAGAAATGACTTTGCGAATCCGCCGACGCCGACCAGCGCCGGCATCGTGCGTCCAATCTCGCAGGCATTGAGAAATACGAATGGATGCATGTCCTCAAAGATCGTCTCGATGCCGTCGATGCCGAGAATTTGCGTTGAATTGAGCGTCTCGCTGTTATCGAGCTTGATGACCTGCACGCGATTTCTTGTCCGCCTCTCGTCCGGGTTCTCGATGACTTGGGCCTGGGCTTCGGCTTGCGTCTCCTCGTCCTGACCGTGGCACACGAAATGTACGAGGGTCTTTCCTTGGCCGCCGAGATTCTTCTTGATGCTGTCGAAATCGGCCGGCTTGATGATTTCACCGGCAAAGCTGTCGGCCACCAGCTTGGCCTCGTCGGCCGAAATGGGAAGCGGTGGACTATAGGTGGGAGCGATCACGAAACTGTCGCGCAGGGGAATACTTTGGCTCGGTGAAATCCCATCCGGCGTGGGCCAGCGTCCGATGGAGAATTCGGTGCCGAGCGCATCGCGCGATTGCGTTTTTCCGCTCACCTTGCGATAGGGTCTCATCAGTTCCCAAGGTATGAACGGCTCCTGCGATACGATTGCGATTGTCTTGAACTCGCGTCCCGAATCGACGAGATCCCAAAACGCCTGCTGAAAGACCTTGGGCGAAGCGTCATCAAGCTGACGGCCGGCCCCTTTCAACTCGGCCAGCAACATGCTCGACGTGATGGCGTTCGCGGTGATCCTTTCCATAAAACTCAGAACGATGTCTTCGGTTGCCTGCGGCAGGTTCCAAGGCTCCTTGACCCCCTCCTTATATTTGTCGAGCAGATGACTTCGCACCGTGCAAAAAAACTGACGCCCGTCGTTCGCCACCGCCGCCGTCACCACGACGATGAGGTCGGCCGCCACCCCATCCTGCAATTCGACCCGTGCCCGTCCTGGCGCAAGCGCTGTTGTCGCAACGCCGGCGATGGTCGCCGTGCGGCTGACCTTGCCGCTGGGACGGCCTTTGTAGAAGAACTGGGCAATGAGGCTCGGCGGGACTTTGGTCGGCAGTTCGTTTGCCGGGACGACGGTGACGCTGAACGTCCGGTCGGCATCAGAACGCGGTGCGTCCGTGATGGTCATGGACGTCACCGCGGAACCGTTGACGGTGAAGTGCTCGCTGACGACGAGTTGAATCTCCACCTGCGATTTGACCGGGACGACGACGTCGGTGGTAGCCTCGCCGGGCCGCGCCGCCTGTTGATCGACATACACCGCGACTTCGAACGTGTCGCCGGGCTGCAGCGGCTTGGGCGGAATATCCATGTGGGGCGTGCGCCGTATTATTGGGGTGGCGGCGGGCCCACCGCTCGTAGGCTGGCGCATGATTGTCTTATCTGTCGGCGGGATCGCCCGTCTGCGGCGCTGCCCGGCTGGCTCGGGCACGGGCGGTGCTAGCTCAGCCAGGATCCGCAGCCTGCTGGGAAGAGTCCGCTCGCCGCTTCCTCCTCCTCCTCCTCCCTCGCTGCCGCTAAGGTCGAAGTCGACAGAACGCGGTGGCAACGGAGGAGTCCGCGGCAGGGTTATGCCAGTTCCGCCCGTCGGCTCTCGCCTGCGCGATTTCTTCGCCGGCTTGCCAACGCCGGGAGCTCTTACGCTTAGCGGATATGCGACCGTCGCGCGCGCGACGATTTTGCCTTCGGATAGGATATTGACTTCTTTGTATTGTCGCGCGGTCGCTTTCAGCCGATAGGTCGTTTCGACAAACCTGACGAGTTGGCCTGCTCCGCCTGCGACCGTGTCGAGGTTGAGCAGCAATACGCTCGGATTGATACCTGCCGGCTGGTGTCGCTCGAGCACGGCCTTGGTGCCGGTTCCGGCGACCTCAACCGCTCCGGTCACAGTCAGGATGGCGCTCCGTCCGGCCACGTCGGCGATTTCGACCGCCGAAAATTGCGAATGTTTGGAACGCCTGCGACCTCCCGCCGTTCCGCCGCCTCAGTCGTCTTTGTGCGCGCAACGGCCTGTTCCTTCTTTCGTGGCCGCGTGGCGACTTTGGGTGGCGACTGGACTTTGGCTCGCAACTTCGTTTTCGGCGATCCTGCCCTTGGCGCTGTTGCCGTACGTTTTGTCGTGGCAGATGCCAGCCACTTCTGCACGGCGCGACGAAGCGCCAGCATGACGCGCCGGTCCGACGCCGAGACCTTGCCCTGCAGCAGCCGTTCCAACCTGCGTGCGATTTTTTCCAGATCGGCGCGCGCTTCGGCGCCGAGCTTGGGTCGCGCGGACGGCCCGGACCGCATGGCAGCGGCCGCGCCGCGCAGGTCTCCCTTGCCGATCAGGCGTATGGCTTGCCGCGCGGCATTTTGCGCATCGAGTTTTGCAGGCATGGCTTGACTCCAAATTAAATCGTCTCGGTTTTGACCGTGCTACCTGTTTCGTCGACATAGCTGACGCTGATCGTGGTGCCGTCGAAGTCGAGGATGGCGAACCCGAACATCGCCCAATGCTCGAGCCCGCGCGGAATAAATCGGCGGTCTTCGTAGATCGCCGGTTTGATGTAAGGGTCGCCGGCCTTGTGCGTCATGTAGACGGGGACGCCGCCATGTCCGACCAGTCGAGCATGTTGCACATTGACGGTCGGCTCGTAGACGACGAAGCGGTGCTCATGGCCCCAAAACCAGGCGTCGATCCGCTTCTCGTTGAGCACCGGCGCGAGTTTTTGACCGAGCACCTTACCGACCGCCGGATCGGGCTCGTAAGCGCTGAATAATTGATGATGCGTGAGGAAGAGGGTTTTCTGCTTGTTCTGATCGAGCACTTGTTTGACCCAGTTGCCCTGCGGGTCTTTCAGGCCGTTATCGTCCCAAGCGGTATCGAGACCGAGCAGCTGCCAATTTTGATTGTAGAGGCGGAAAAAGCTCGCCTGACCCTGTTTGCGGAATTGTGGATCTTTCAGCAAGAACTCGAAATAGGCGTGGCCGCCTGAATACATGTCGTGGTTGCCGTTGAGGCACCACGAGCCGATCCTGTCGGCTTCTTCGGCCTTGACCGGCCAATATGGCAGAAAGCGGTTCCGATATTCGTACTCCCAGCCGGAATAATAAAACATCGCCCAGGTGAACAACGTGTACATCGCGGGTGTCGCGCACACCCTGTTCGACGGCCATGCGCATCGCCGTGCCGACGCGCTGGGCGCGCGGGATTCCGGATCCCCAATCGCCGACGACAATGACGCGTGCCCGGTCCCCGATCTGCACCGGCTCCGGCGGGGCTGGATTGAATGCGTGACGTTTGCGTAACCAGCGCACGCCCGTCGCGATCAGCGAACTCACCCAGGCCGGATCGGTGATGGAGAACTTGTCGAGCAGGCGCCGGCCCGATCCGCGCCGCGCGCCGCCTCCGGGCAGCCGCCTGTCGGTGATGATGGGCACTTCGCTATCGCTGCGCCGCCTGTCGTCCGGCATTTCCTGTTGAACCGCGCCGGCCTTGCTCTCGGCGTGATTGAAGTAAAACTCGAGTGCGCTCTGGGCGATGCTGATGACCGGTTCACGGCTTATGAAGGCAAAATCGTCGAGAGGAGGGGAAGATTCTCTCCCTCTGCGCTCCGGGGGCGGCGGCACGAAGCCCGGCTGACCGGACGATGCTGACTTTTCCTTTTGCAGCGCGGTCTCGACTTGATCGTGCGCGGCCTCGTAGTCGCTCCAGCCGAGTTCGGCGGCCTGGTCGGGGCCGCCTTCGCGTTTTTGATCGACGTCGCCGCGCAGCTGTTGTTGAATATCCTCCAATTGTTGGATGACAAAATCGCGATTGAGTAGCTGCGCAATGAATGCTCCCTGCTCGGCCACGTCGTTCCCCCTCTCCACGTTGTTGGATTTCCCGGGACAGCCGTATTCTCCAAATGGCGGCGCTCTACTCTAAGCTGAAACCGGCACTCTCTACCACAGTCAAGGTTGGCGGACCGCCGCGGCAGGGTGGCCACGCGGCCACTTGTCGGGCGAGTGGTTCTCGGCGGTCGGCTTCCGGCAAGTGTGAGATCGATCCGCTCCAAGCGCCGCTAAACGATACGGCGCGTGGGTGTCCGGTTTGGCCGGGTGAGGAAGTTGCGCTCAAGCCATGCGTGAAAAATTTGGCTCCCCGGGCCGGATTCGAACCAGCGACCAACCGGTTAACAGCCGGTTGCTCTACCGCTGAGCTACCGGGGAACAGCAGCAGCCGTGCGCGCAACGCGTATAACAAAGCCGGGCCGGCTTTGAAAGCCGCAAAGCGGCGGAAATCCCGGTGCGTTTGCCCTGGTTTTGCCTAAGCCTGGCTGGCCAACCGCCGCTCGCGGCGGTTTGCGCGGCCCGCCTTCGCCCGTTGGGCTATGGCGAGTGTCCGCGTAACGCCCATTGGCGCCGAGCTGTTCGTCGGTCAGGCCAATTGCGGCCGGCCCCGGCGGATCAGTGGGCGGCTTGCCGGATATGTCGGTCGCCAAGGACCGCCAGATGGCCAGGGATGCCGGGCGGCCTTAAAACGGGCAGCGCCAAGGTCGAGAGGGAGACGAGAACAAAATCCCGACCGCAGCCGCATCCGGCGTTCTCAACCGTGCCTGGGTGAGGGGCACAGCGGCGTCAACGGCTGTCCTTCGCTTGTCGTGTTTTCACGGAAATTGCGCCGATACGTTGATGCAGATCAACGTGCTTTTCACGTCAACGAAGAATGATTACGGTTGCGTGCGGCGCATGGGGGCCGTTTTTGCGCAAACGCCTTTTTTGTTTTGGCCGAACAGCCGTCGGATGAGCAGCACCCTCGACAGCCCTTTGCTCGTATTCGTGGTTGCACTGGCCACCCAGTGGCTCGGGGCTTATTGCGGCGATTTGGTTCGCAGGCGGGTGCACCGGCTGCACGGGGACGAACTGACGGACTTTGACAAGATTCAAGCGGCCGCCTTGACGCTTCTGGCGCTGATCATCGGCTTCACTTTCTCGATGGCGGTGACCCGTTATGACCAGCGCAAGAATTACGAGGCGGCGGAGGCCAATGCCATCGGCACTGAATATGTCCGCGCCGAGTTGCTGCCGGCCGAAGATACCGCGAAGGTGCAGCAGCTGCTGCGGGACTACCTGACCCGGCGCATCGCCGATTACGAGACGCGCGATCAGAGCCGGGTCGGCGAACTGGACGCCGACGCGGCAAAACTGCAAGCCGAACTGTGGTCCGCGATTTTGCGTCCGGCGCAAAATCAACCGACGCCCGTCGTCGCCCTTGCCGTCGAGGGGATGAACGACGTGTTGAACGCGCAGAGCTACACCCAGGCCGCCTGGTGGAACCGGATACCGGTCGCAGCGTGGGCGATGATGGGGCTGATCGCCATCGCGTGCAACATATTGATCGGCTATGGCGAGCGGCGCGGCGGATTGCTTCTGCTTCTCGTCCTGCCCGTCATCGTGTCGGTTTCGTTCATGCTGATCGCCGATATCGACAGCCCGCGCGGCGGCGTCATACGCGTGCTGCCGCACAATCTGATCGCGCTGTCGCAATCGATGAAGGTCCCATAGGCAACTCAAGAGTGGACGACGCGACGTCCGCGAGGCGCTAGTCGATGATGTGGTAGCCGCCGTCGATATAGAGCGTTTCGCCGGTAATGAGCCTTGCGGCATCGTGCGCCAGAAACGCGGTGGCAATGCCCACGTCGTCGATGCTGACGAGGCTGCGCGCCGGCGCTTTCGCCTTGGCCTTGTCGAGCAAGGCATCGAACTCGGGGATGCCTGACGCTGCGCGCGTCGCCAGCGGCCCGGGAGAAATTGCGTGCACGCGGATGCCCTTCGGGCCAAGCTCGGCGGCAAGGTAGCGGACGGCGCATTCCAGCGCCGCCTTGGCGACGCCCATGATGTTGTAGTTTTTGACCACCATCTGGCTGCCGTAATAGGTCATCGTGAACAGCGTCCCGCCCTTGCGCATCAGCGGCTCCGCCAGATGCGCCATCCGGATGAAAGTCCAGCACGACACGTCCATGGTGGTGAGAAAGCCGTCGCGCGACACATCGACGACGCGTCCCTGCAACGCGTCTTTCGGCGAAAACGCGATGGAGTGCACGACAAAATCGAGCCTGCCCCACTCCTTGGCAATTCGCTCGAAAACCGCTTCCATTTGGCCGGGCACGCCGACATCGAGCGGCATGACGATCGGCGCTTCGAGCTCCTTGGCAAGCGGCGCAACATATTTCTTTGCCTTGTCGTTGAGGTAGGTGACCGCGAGTTCCGCACCAAGGGCCCGGAACGCCTTGGCGCAACCCCACGCGATCGAGTTCTCGTTGGCGATGCCGACGATAAGGCCCCTCTTGCCGTCGAGGAGCTTGGCTTTGACTTCAGGAATCATCGTTCGTCGTCTCCCGCCGCCGAAACTTGCGGCGCGGGACCTTTCCGCCAATTGCGCTGGAAAACCATCATGATCCCAATACTACGGACCGGCGCGTCCTTGTTGATCTAGGTCAAAGCCCTGCCATGTTTTCCGACTAGGCTAAGTGATCCAAGGCGACTGCATGACGGTTTCGTGAATCAAGGCAGATGAAAACTGCTTTTGCCGCAGTCCCAGCCTGGATAATGGCCCGTGTGCCGCGGGTTTCGGCCAGGCGAACAAAACGCAAAATCAGGAACAAAGCGCAATGCCCTCCGATCAGGACGCTCAACCGTCGGCCAGCACAGTGGCGCCATTTTTCGGTCCGTTCGCGCCCGCCTTGGATTACATGATCGATGCCGCCCAGCGCAGCGTGCTGTTCTGGGACGTCATGCGCCAGCGTGGCAATCAGTACCGCGAGCATCTGGCGGAGAAAGCGCCTCACGTGCTCGACTACAACGTCGAATTGGTCCTCGACGGCCGCACTTTCGAGCACCCGGTCAATTACGGCCTGGCCAGGGTCGTTCCGCCGCCAGGTATTGCGATCGATCCCAAGCGCCGGCCATTCGTCGTCGTCGATCCGCGCGCCGGGCATGGCCCGGGCATCGGCGGCTTCAAAGCGGACAGCGAAATCGGCGTCGCGTTCAAGGCCGGGCATCCCTGCTATTTCGTCGGCTTCCTGCCCGACCCGATGCCGGGCCAGACCATCGAGGACATCGCTCGCGCCGAAGCCATGTTCCTTGAAAAGGTCACCGCGCTCCATACCGAGGCCGACGGCAAGCCGTGCGTGATCGGCAACTGCCAGGCCGGCTGGGCGATCATGATGCTGGCGGCAATCCGCCCGGAACTGTTCGGCCCCATCATCATCGCCGGCTCGCCGCTGTCGTATTGGGCCGGCGTCCACGGCAAGAATCCGATGCGCTACAGCGGCGGCCTGCTCGGCGGCAGCTGGCTGACCGCGCTGACCAGCGATCTCGGTCACGGCAAATTCGACGGTGCCTGGCTGGTACAGAATTTCGAGAACCAGAATCCGGCCAATACCCTTTGGACCAAGCAATACAATCTGTACGCCAAGATCGACACGGAAGCCGAACGCTATCTCGGCTTCGAGCGCTGGTGGGGCGGCCACGTCAATCTGAATGCCGAGGAAATCCAGTTCATCGTCGATGAGCTGTTCATCGGCAACAATCTTGCCGCCGGCAAAATCCATACCTCGGACGGCGTGGCGGTCGATCTGCGCAACATTCGTTCGCCGATCGTCGTGTTCTGCTCGAAGGGCGACAACGTCACGCCGCCACAGCAGGCGCTCGGATGGATCCTGGATCTCTACGACAACGTCGACGAGATCCGCTCCTACGGCCAGACCATCGTCTACACCATTCACGAAAGTATCGGCCACCTCGGCATTTTCGTCTCCGGGGGCGTCGCCAAAAAGCAGCACGACGAGTTCTCGAGCAATATCGACCTGATCGACACCTTGCCGCCCGGTCTTTATGAGGCGGTCTTCGAACCGGCCGCGAGCGGCACGGCGCATCCCGATCTGGTGACCGGAGACTGGGTGATGCGCTGCGAGACGCGGACGCTCGATGACATTCGGGCGCTTGGCGGCAACGATGACGCCGACGAACGGCGGTTTGCGACTGCCGCCCGCGTGTCGGAAATAAACTTGGCGCTCTACCGCACCTTCGCGCAACCGGCGATACGCGCCTTCGTCAATCCGTCCGCGGCGGACCGGATGCGGGACCTGCATCCATTGCGATTGCAATACGCGCTGTTCTCCGACGCCAATCCGACGATGGCGCCGATTGCCAAAATCGCCGAGCAGGTCCGCAGCGAGCGCAAGCCGGCTGCCGCCGGCAATCCATTCATCGCGCTGCAGCAGGAAGCTTCGCGCCACATCGTTGCCGCGCTCGATGGTTTGCGGGAGATGAATGAACGGCTGGCCGAAAGCATGTTCATGACGATTTACGGCTCGCCCGCGCTTCAGGCCGCCGTCGGCATCGATCAGACCGGGATGCGCGACTCGCGAAAAGCGGTCAAAAGCTCGCTGCACCAGGAGCTTTTGCAAAAGCGAATTGCCGAGATCAAATCACGCATCGCGGTCGGGGGCTTGCGTGAAGCCGCCGTCCGCGCGCTGCTCTATGTCGGCATGACGCGGGCCGCCGTCGACGAGCGAGGCTTTGAAGCCGTGCGACGCATTCGAAAAGCCTATGGCGACACCCCGCTTGCGGAATTCAAGTCGCTGGTGCGCGAACAATTCTACATGCTGCATATCGATCCCGACGGCGCGCTTGCGGCCATTCCATCCATGCTGCCGGCGGACCCTGCCGTGTGCACCGAGGCTTTTGGCCTGATCAAGACGGTCCTGGAGGCATCGGGTGCGCTGTCCGGCGAGGACAGCAAGCGATTGGGCGAGATCGCGCGGTTGTTCGGTATTGATGGCGCCGCCAACGCAGTCTCATTGCTGCAAGTACGAACAGCGCGCCAGGCCGCGGCGTCGTAGCGCGGCACCTGCGCGCAAGCTACGTCGTGCGCAGCCGACGGCCGACCGTGCGAGTGTCAGTGGCCGTGCGGAATGTACGCGCCTGATCGCAACCATTGCTCGTAGGTCTCGAACTTCAGCCCGAGCTCGTCGTAGAACACCCGCAGATAGCCGTCTGGTCCACGCACGACCGCCTGCGGCATGACCTGCTGCACTTCCTGGGCGATGACGCCGACATAGGCCGTGTTGCCGCCGTTGTAAGTGAAGCGATAGAAGCCGAGGCCGTTGTCGAGATGGCCGAGAAGGGCGATATCGTGCTTGAGCATGATGTCGGAGCGGCGTCCGCCGCCGCCACGGCCACCACCGCCGCCGCCACGCATGCCGCCACCGCCACCTCCGCGCATGCCACCACCGCCGCCCATGCGCATGCCGCCACCACCGTGCGCGCGCATGGCGCCGCCGCCGCCGCCGCCGCGATGAACAGCGCCACCGCCGCGATTGGCGCCGCCGGCGTTCGCCCTCGCGCGTTGAGCGCCGCCGCCGCTGGGGCGCGTTGTTGCGTGATGCCGTTGACCGCCGCCTGACGGGCGCGTCCCGGCACTCGGCCGCGCGTTGCCTGCGCCCGCGCCCGCACGATTGCCGGGACGATTCTGACCGCTGAGATTGCCGTTACCGGGCTTGAGCACTTGCTGGCCGCCGCTGCCGCGGAAATTCAGTCCCTGCTGGCGACCGCCGCGGTTGGCGGCACCTTGCCGATGGTCGACCTGGGGCCGCCACGCAGCGCCACCGCCGCCCGGCCGGCCTATGCCGATATTGTTGTTGCCCCAGTTGAAGTTGCCGCCCCAATAATTGCCGCCCGACGTCCAGCGCCCGAGCGCATAACCGGCGCCGAATGCGATACCGCCCGCGATAAGCCCGGCGCCGATATAGCCGGGCGCGGGAAAGTAATAGGGCGGATAGTCGGAATACGGCCAGTCGCCGTAGACGACGCCGGGGTCATAATAGGGAACATACATCGTATCGGGATCCGTCGGCTCGATGGCGATGACCTGCTTGTTCGCCACCTGCTGAACCTTGACGGTCTGCTGCTTGGTCGATGTCAGCTTGTTGTTGGCCTGCGCCTTGGCGCGCAGACGCTGGATGGCATCCATCACGTCCGCCTGCTGGGCCACGATCGCATCGCCGAGCTTTTGCGTCCAATCGAGCTTGGTGCTCATCATCGCCAGCACGTCCGGTGTCGCTACCAACGACTTGATGCTCTGATCCCAATCCTGCTTGTCGACGGCGGCCTTCAACGGATCGCCTTTGAGATTCTTGTTGGTTTGCAGCCAACGTTCGGCCTCCACGACGTCGAGCGGGTAGGTGGACGCCATCAACACCTCGGCCAACAGCGGGTCCGGATAGAGCGCAATCGGCGCCACGAGCTGATCAAGTTCGGCGGGCTTCAAGGGTTGCGCATTTGTCGCGGCAGGGGAGGGCGCCGGCGTTTGCGCCATCGCGCCGATCGGCGCCAGGATGACCATGGCCAGCAACAAGGACTGGATAGCCCGCAACATCATCGACGCCTCCGTCTGGTTTGGAGGTCGCTTCACGCGCGCGTGATAGCGGCATCAAAGCTGAACATATGAGCTGTCTTTATTACCGCTGCCGGGCGGGCCGGAATTTGATCAAGATCAAGTCTGGGAGACCGAAATTCGCAAGCTGCGTGTCCGGCGGATTTGCCGGCGCTACCCCACAGGGTCACGCAAGCCAGCGTCCTTGAGCACGTCGTCCAAAGTCATGCGGCGGTCGAGACCGCTTACTTTTTCGCCTATGCCGTCAGCGCGCAGCAGATCGCGCAATTGACCATGGGCGCCGACGATACAAAGCGGAATGCCGCGTCGCGCGAGCTCGCTATGCAATTGATGCAACATCTGCGACCCGGCGAGATCGATATAGGGCGATGCCGACAGATCGCAGACCGCCATGCGGATGTTCGCGCCGCCCGCCGCGTTGAGGCGATTGAGCACCGAAGCCAGAACCGCTTCGGTATTGATGTAAAGCAGCGACGCCTCGGGCCGGAAGGCGAGCAGGTCGGGTAACGGCTCATTGTCAGGATGCCGGGCGATATCGGAATAGGTTTTGGTTCCCGGGACTCGGCCCAAGAACGCCACGTGCGGCTGGGAGGCCCGCCCCAGCAACATCAGAACCGAGGCCAATGCAGCGAGCAGGATTCCCTGCAAGATGCCAAGCAGCAAAACTGAGCCAAGCGCGATCAGCGCGGCAAAGTAATCGATTTTGCTGATACGCCGCATGCGAAAGAGCGCGGGCAGGTCGATCAACCCAAGCACCGCAGTCACGACAATTGCGGCGAGGACTGCCTTTGGCAGATTTGAAAGAAGGCCGGTGAAGAACAACAGGCACAGACCGAGCGTCAGGGAAGCGAAAATCAGCGCAACCGGCGTACGGGCGCCGGCCTTGTCATTGACGGCCGATTGGGACAATCCGCCTGCCACCGGGTAGCCATGACCGAGAGCCGCCGCAAGATTGGCCGCGCCAAGCCCTAAGAATTCCTGGCGCGGGTCGAGGCTGTAGCCGTGCTTGGCTGCAAAAGTTCGCGCCGCCGACACGCTCTCGATATAGGCAAGCAGCAGGCATCCGGCGGCCAGCGGGAAAATCCCGTCGACATCGCGCCAGCGCAGCTCCGCCCACGACAGCGACGGCAGGCCGCGCGGAACCGATCCGGTGGTGGGAACGTCGTACGCGGAAAGTCCGAACAAAGTCGCGATTGCGATCGCCAGCACAACGACGCCGAGTGCGATCGGCCGGCCGGGGAACAGGCGTTCGCCGAGCAGCAGCACAACGATCGCCGTGACGCCCAATGCCAGCACCAGGTAGTGGATTTGGCCGAGCTGACCGACCAAGAGTGCCGCACGTTCCAGAAAATCCTGTCCGCCGCCGGGAACGCCGAACAGAGCCGGCAACTGAGTCATGATGATGGTCAGTCCGGCGCCGGCCTTGAATCCAACCAAAATGCTGTCGCTGATCAGGCGCACGATCACGCTCAGCCGCAGCAACCAGGCGACAAAACAGAGGAATGCCACCGTAAAGGCCGCCAAGCTTGCTATCTCGACATAGCGCTCCGCGTTGCCGCCGGCCATCGTCCCGACTGTTGCCGCGATCATCAGCGAGATCGCGGAGGTCGGTCCGAGGGCCAGCTGACGCGACGAGCCCAACAGCGCGTAACCCAGCCCGCCGAGCAGATAGCCGTATATCCCGGTCTGCGGCGGCAAGCCGGCCAGGCCGGCATAGGCCAACGAAACTGGAATCGCATAAGCCGCGAGCGTTACGCCTGCGACGAGGTCGTTGGCTATCCAATCGGCGCGATATTCCGGCAGCCAGCGCAGCAGCGGCAGGTAGCGAAACCAGCGTTCGCTGTCACGCATCGTCGCCTTTGTCATTTTCGCGCAACGCGTCCCCGACGACAGTTTGCAGGTCTTGCGCGGCGTCGATCTCATGCCCGCCCACGCGAGATGGTTCGGGCCGCTAATCCAGGAGTTCGGTCAGGAGGGCTCGGTTACGAACTATGATCTTGCGGCAGGACAGTGCGATCGCTCCCGACCTCGCAAGCTGCGTCAGTGTTCGCGATACGGTTTCGATCCTGATATCCAGATAGTCGGCAATATCCAGCCTCGATATCGATAAAGCAACTGCATCGGCGCCCGGCATGCGTCTGGCCATTTCCAGGAGAAAACTGGCGACGCGAGCCGGGGCCGCTCTGCCGAGCTGCAAGATGTGGTCCTGGTTGCGGCGAATTTCGCGGCCGATGTTCAGCCATAGCTGGTGCGCGACGTCGTCGTCGTGACTTGCGATATTCAAAAGCGAGGCGGGCTTGACCAGGCGAACTCTCACGTCCGTAACAGCCTCGGCCGAAAGCGTGCGGCTATCCCCGACCTCAAAGCCGAAGACGTCGCCGGAGACGTAGAAGGCAACGATCTGTCGTCGACCGTCGGCGGTCATCCGGTAGCTGCGCGCGACGCCACTTACGATCTTATAAAGATAAGTCGACGGATCGCCTTCGACATAGAATTGACCGTTGCGCGGAAAAGCGACCTCGGTGCCAATCAGGTCAAATTGTTCGGCAGAGCTCGGAAAGGGACCGCGGGGAATCCCAAATACCATGTGGCCCGCGAGAGCCCTGGACTTCTCAGCCTTCACTGCAAGCGATTGCACGGCGAACGCCTCACCGTTGTTGCGAGAGAGCCACCCCCCAATGCTCGCCTAAAAAGTGTAAGCGGCGATATTGTACCAAGGGACATTGGACCTAGGTCCAATACCCCAAAGCCCGTCCCGTAAGCCTGCTAACATGACAGTCTTGTGAACGCCCAGGTCCGCAAAAATTGCAACAAAACCAGCACAATTTGGACCTGATCAATCAAAGGCGCGGCATGCCGCGCGCTATACTTGTCGGCCGGGTTGCGCAAATATGGAGTGACGCCAAGCAAGCGAATGTTTGGTCGGCGGCCGAAGCCATGCGCGTACTGTCACTGGCGTTCGCTCTTTGGTCGGCGGCGAGTTCCCTCGCCTCCGTCGCTTTGGCTGATCCGGCATCATCGCCTTCCGTTCTCGTTCTCAATCAATCGAATTCGTTTCGACCCTGGCCGAACCAGATCATCACCGAAATCCGCGCCGTCATGAGCAACCGCGCCGGCGGATCGGCGCCTGTTTATGTGGAAGATCTCGACCTCTATCGGTTCAATAGTCCTGGCTACCTGGAAACCCTGGCAACGTATTTTCGGGACAAGTATCGCGACAAGCCGATTGGCGTCGTTGCCACCGTCGGGTCCTCGGCACTCGACTATGCATTGCGCCTGCGCACATCCATTTGGCCTAACGTGCCGATCGTGTTCGCCGCCGTCGACAAGAAGACAGCGGACTTGAACATCGTGCCGGGCGTGACAGGCATTACGGTTCAATTGACTCTTGCCGACATGATAAAGGCGGCCCGATCGTTGCTCCCGGATACGACCCGCTTCGCCCTTGTGGGCGATTTGCTGAAAAATCAACTCTACTACGGTCGGTTCTCTCAGGAGCTCGTCGACTATTCCAAAGACTTTCAATTCTTCGATCTCACCGGACTGCCGCTAGCCGAAGTCAAACAACGCGTAGCGGTTCTCCCTGAGCACACGGTTATCCTCTATATCGGCATCAATGCCGATCGAGCGGCGGTATACGTTTCAGCGGAGCTTGTGCCGCAGATTGCCGAGGTGGCCAATCGACCGATCATAGTGAGCGTCGAGACCTATTTCGGCACCGGCGCAATTGGCGGCTATCTGCTGTCTCCCCGGCAGGTCGGGCAAGAAGCCGGCCAGCTCGCGCTTCGGGTTCTAGGAGGGGAAGACCCGTCGAATATCCCGGTCACGGCGAGCAGCGACCCGAAGCCGGTCTTCGATTGGCGCCAGCTCAGACGATGGAATATCAGCGACAGCAGCCTTCCCCCGAGAAGCGAAATTCGCTTCCGTAGTCCCGACCTCTGGGAGCAGTACCGCTGGGAAATCATGGCCGCCCTCGGGATCGTGCTGATCCAGAGCGGAATGATTGGCAGGCTGACGTTCGAGCGTCATCGCCGGCGCGCGGCGGAAGAAGAATTGCGCCGGCGGGTCCTCCAAGTCATTCACCTGAACCGCACCGCGACCGCCGGCGCGCTGTCCGCTTCGGTTGCCCATGAGCTCAACCAGCCGCTGGGAGCCATTCTGAACTACGCGGAGACTGCCGAAGTTCTACTCGACGAAAAATCGGTGAATGTGCAGTTGTTGAAGGAGATCATTGCCGATATTCGCCGAGACGACCAGCGCGCCAGCGACGTCATAAAGCATATGCGTACGCTATTGCAGCAAAGAAGCGAGACGGAGCTGCAGACGTTCGATCTCAACGATGCGATCGAGGCGGCGATTCGCATTGTTGGACCGGAGGCGAGCAAACGCGGCATCGCTCTTGATACCACGCACGCCAGTACCGGGTTTCCGGTGCGCGCCGATCAGGTGCAATTGCAGCAGGTCATATTGAATCTGGTTGCCAACGGGATGGATGCGGTCTCGGACTCTCCGCCAAGCCGCCGCAGGCTCATGGTGCAAGCGATCCCAAGCGGCAAATCCGACGTCGAAGTCCTGGTGTCGGACTCAGGGGCCGGCATTGCCAAAGATGCGCTGAGAAAGATCTTCGATACCTTCTACACCACCAAGGCGACCGGGACCGGCCTTGGTCTGTCGATTGCCCGAACCATCGTCGAATTGTACGGCGGCAAGATCTGGGCGGAAAATCGCGAAGGCGGTGGCGCGGTATTTCGTTTTACGCTGCCGCTGACGACCGAAATAAGCCACGCCCACTGAGCGCGCCGCATTGCGGAGCGATGTTCGACTATCCCTGCTTACCCTCGGGGGCGCTCAGGATGCCGAGCCGTTCGGCGACGGCGGCAAGCTCCAGCACGGAGTGGGCGTTCAGCTTCTGCATGACCTTCTGCCGGTGCGCCTTGATTGTTCGCTCGGTGGTTCCGAGCGTAAACGCGATCTGCTTGTTGATCTGGCCGCGCGCCACCAATTCGAAGACCTTGCGTTCGCGCGGCGTCAGCTTGCCGACACGGGCCTGCAAAAACTCGATCTGCCCGCGCTGCGCCAACGTCGCGTGGCAGCGCTCGAGCGCGCGTCCTATGGCGTCCAACAAGGCCTTTTTCGAGACCGGCTTGGCGAGAAAGTCCTCCGCGCCGGCCTTGATCGTCCGCACCGTTGTCGGAATGTTGGCATGGCCGCTCAGGAAAATGATCGGCAGCGGCGATCCCACTTGCGCGAGACGGTCCTGCAATTCCGGGCCGCTCAGGCCCGGCATGCGGACGTCGAGCAGAATGCAGCCGGGTCTCGCATCCGGCGGCAGCTGCAAAACCTGCTCAGCCGAATCGTAGAGCGCCACCTCATAGCCGCAAGCCTGCAAAAGTTGCGCAAGCGACTTTCGGAAGGACGCATCGTCATCGACGATGTGAATAAGGGCAGACACAGCGATGACCCATACAGGCGATCGGGGCCGCCGCACCATCAGAAATTCGTGAACAAGCAGCTCGAATGCGGGTTTATGCCCTGTCGATCGCCGGAACTGCCATAATTTGTCATGTCAGGCCAATGCTTGGTCGATGGCGTCGACCAAAGCTTTCGCCGCAAAGGGCTTCGTCAAGTACGCAATACAGTCTTGCTGCTGGGCGGCGTTCCGCGCTGCGTCATTGTCATTGCCGGTGATGTAGATGATCGGAAGCGCATGTCCGGCTCGCGCGAGCTGTTTTCCAAGCTCGGTGCCGGACATTCCGTCGAGCTGGATATCCACGACGACGCAGCTATGGCGCGTCTGGGTCAATTTGGCAGTGGAGAGAAACGCCTCCGCCGAGGGATACAGTTCGGGGCTGAAACCGCATTTGCTGAGCAGCAGCGCAATGCTCTTGCGGAAGCCCGGATCGTCGTCCACGACAAATACGACTTTGCTCCGCCGCTCCACGACCATTCAACTCCAATAAGCTCAGTCCTCGCCGATGATGGTCGCGTTGGCACCGCCTCTGCTCAAACCGCGCCCCTCGTTCGCTGATCAAGAGCGATTTGGCGCTGACGTCGTCCCCAATCGCGATACGCAAAGTGTGCGCCAGCTCGCCCGCTGTATATTGTCCCCAAGGACACTGGAGACGCGCCTTTCGATCTTGAAGTGTTCGCGCTAAGCAGCAATTTTATGCCGGCCTGCGCACCGCAAGCTTGATCCAAGTCAATTCGGCGAAATTTCTTTGGGCTATCTGGGCGCTGGCTCGACGCTGAACATGGTTGGAGGCTCACCGTTGGAAGTGGCCAGGTATTCGGCGGTTGAGACGCTGCGCGACGGCCGGCCGATGGAAATCCGCGCGCTGCGGCCGGACGATCAGGTCGAACTCCTGGCGGCAGTGGAGCGCAGCAGCCCCAAGTCGCGCTATCGGCGCTTCTTCGGCGCAAAACGTTATTTCAGCGACAAGGAAATCGCATATTTCGTCAATGTCGACTTCGTCAACCATGTCGCGCTGGTCGTGGTCATTGCAGAAGGGGGGCAGCCTACGATCGTCGCCGGCGGGCGCTATGTCGTCGTGCAGCCCGGACAAGCCGAGCTGGCGTTCATTGTTGTCGATCAATACCAAGGCCAGTCCATCGGCGCCGCACTGCTGCGCCATCTCATCGCGATCGCGCGGCACGCCGGACTCACCGAATTGATCGCCGACGTTCTGGCGGACAATAGCGCGATGTTGAAAGTCTTCGAGAAATGCGGCTTGCGCGTCAATACGCGGCGCCAAGCGGGGATTGTGCGCGTATCTTTGCAACTGACTTAGAGCTTATTGTCGACCAGGCAAGCGGGTTGCTTGATCCAGATCAAATCGCGGCGGCAAGGCGCGGCTATCTTATCGCGAGGCTAACTGCCCGAGGCGCCGCCATGTCATCCACGCTCGACAGCGAGATCGGCAACATTCGGGCGCTGGGCCCGTTAAGTCAGCCGCCGGGGTCGAAATACGATCGTCTGATCGCGCGCGCCAAGGGTATCGGGGCGCGAACCGTGGTGGCGCATCCGTGCGACGAGACCTCGCTTCGCGGCGTCACCGAAGCGGCCGAGGCCGGAATCATCGTCCCGATACTGGTCGGACCGGCCGCCAAGATCGACGCGGTCGCCCGGGAGCATGGACTCGATATCGGCAAATTCGAGGTGGTCGACGTCGCCCATAGCGAAGCCGCCGCGGCGAAAGCGGTCGAGCTTCTGCGCGAGTCCAAAGGCGAGCTCTTGATGAAGGGCAGCCTGCATACCGACGAGCTGATGCGCGAGGTGGCGGCCAGCAAGACCGGGCTGCGCACGGCGCGGCGGATCAGTCACGTCTTCATCATGGACGTGCCGACTTATCCGGAGACGCTGTTCATCACCGACGCCGCCATCAACATCTTCCCCGATCTCGACGCCAAGCGCGACATCATTCAGAACGCCATCGACCTGTTCAATCAGGTCGGCCTCGGCACCCCGCGCGTCGCCATTCTGTCTGCCGTCGAGACGGTGACCTCCAAGATTCCCTCGACCATCGAGGCCGCGGCTTTGTGCAAGATGGCCGATCGCGGCCAGATCACCGGCGGCGTTCTCGATGGGCCGCTTGCTTTCGACAACGCGATCGATCCGGAAGCGGCGAAGATCAAGGGCATCGTGTCGCCGGTTGCCGGACGGGCGCAAATCCTTGTCGTTCCCGACCTCGAGGCCGGCAATATGCTGGCCAAGAATCTCACCTTCCTGGCCAAAGCGGATGCGGCCGGAATGGTGCTCGGCGCGCGCGTGCCGATCATTCTTACCTCACGCGCGGATTCCGTGCGCAGCCGGATGGCCTCCTGCGCCGCCGCCGTGCTCTACGCCGAGGCCCGCCGGCGCGGCACGGCCTTGCCGGCGGCATGACGGCCATGGACACGATCCTGGTCGTCAATGCCGGCTCGTCGAGTGTCAAGTTCCAGGTGTTCGCGGCGGACGGCGACAGCGGGCTGCGCCGCCTGGTCAAAGGGCAGATGGACGGCATCGGCACGCGGCCGCAGCTACGCGCCGAAGGTCCCGATGCGCGGCTCCTAATCGACCAATCCTACGCGCCGGCGCAAATCGGCGACGTTCCGGCGGCTCTGCTTTGTGCCGGCACCTGGCTGCGCGAGACGCAAAAACTCGAACCCGCCGCCGTCGGTCACCGCGTCGTGCATGGCGGCCCGCAATACGATCGGCCTGTCAGGATCGATGGCGAGGTGCTCGCCAATCTCGAACGTTACGTGTCGCTGGCGCCCTTGCACCAGCCCAACAACTTGGCGCCGATCCGCGTTCTTCTCGCCCGCTTCCCCGACCTGCCGCAGGTCGCCTGCTTCGATACCGCCTTCCACCGCGGCCACAGTGCCGTCGCCGACCACTACGCGATCCCGGAACGCTTCTATGCCGAAGGGGTCCGCCGCTACGGCTTTCATGGGCTGTCCTACGAATACGTCGCCGAGCGCTTGCGCGAGGTGGCGCCGGCCATCGCCAAGGGCCGGGTGATCATTGCCCACCTCGGCAGCGGCGCGTCGATGTGCGCGCTTGCCAAAGGCCGCAGCGTCGAGAGCACGATGGGCTTCACCGCGCTCGACGGACTGCCGATGGGAACGCGGCCCGGGCAGATCGATCCCGGCGTCCTGCTCTACCTGATCACCGAGAAGGGCATGACAGCCGACGCGGTGCAGGATTTGCTCTATCGCGAAAGCGGCCTGAAAGGCCTCTCCGGCATCAGCAACGACATGCGCGAGCTGCAAGCGAACGCCGCGCCGGCTGCAAAACTTGCCGTCGACTATTTCGTCTATCGCGTGGCGCTCAACGCCGGAATGCTGGCCGCCGCGCTCGGCGGGCTGGATGCTTTCGTCTTCACCGCCGGCATCGGCGAACGCTCCGCGGTCATCCGCGCGCGCATTGCCGAGCGGCTGGCGTGGCTGGGCGTCGTTTTCGATCCGGTGGCCAACGACGCCGGCAAATCCGTGATTTCGCATCCGGAAAGCCGGGTCGGGCTCTACGTCGTGCCGACCGACGAGGAATTGATGATCGCGCGCCAGACCTTGGCGCTGTTGAAACGCGGCGCCGCGACGGCCGGCGCGACCGTTGCCGAAAATGTTTGATCGAACTTGATCCTGATCAAACCGCAGGCTTGTGGCGCGGCTATGTCCCATAGGAAGCGCGCCATGCCCGTTTAAGACGCGCAGCAAGGCGAGGAGAGTGCCATGGAAGGGTCCGCTGGACTTGCCAAGGATCGCAAGGATGAAAGTTGCTGGCGAGGATTCCAACCCGGGTCCTGGTGCAGCACCATCGACGTCCGCGATTTCATCGTCTGCAACGTCACGCCGTATGACGGCGATGAGAAATTCCTTGCCGCGCCGACGCAACGGACCAAGGCGGTGTGGGAGAAGCTCCAGCCTTATTTCAAGGAAGAGCAGAAGACAGGCGTTCTCGCCGTCGACGCAAAGACACCCTCGACCCTGCTCGCGCACAAGGCCGGCTACATCGATCGCGACAACGAAGTCATTGTCGGCCTGCAGACCGATCAGCCGTTCAAACGCGCGATTTTCCCTTACGGCGGCTTGCGCATGGTCGAGGCGGGCCTCAAGGCCGCCGGCTTTGAGGCCGATCCGCAGGTCCACGCAGCATTCACCCACTATCGCAAGACCCATAACGACGGGGTCTTCGATGCTTACACGCCCGAGATCATGAAATGCCGCAGGTCCGGCATCATCACCGGGCTGCCGGACGCCTACGGTCGCGGCAGGATCATCGGCGATTACCGCCGCGTCGCGCTCTACGGCACCGAGCACCTGCTCGAAGCCAAGCACGCGGAGCGGGCCCAGGTCGACGACATGTGGCCGACCGACGAAGTGATCCGCATCCGCGAAGAGCTCGCTGAGCAGATGCGCGCCCTGCAAGATCTGGCGGCGATGGCAAAACTTTACGACTGCGACATCACGCGGCCGGCGGACGACGCCCATGAAGCCGTGCAGTGGACCTATCTTGCTTACCTGGGCGCCGTCAAAGAGGCGAACGGCGCCGCGATGTCGGTCGGCCGTATCTCGAGCTTCCTCGACATCTATATCGAGCGCGATCTGCGCGAGGGCACGCTGGACGAGTCCGGTGCGCAGGAATTGTGGGATCAGCTGGTGCAGAAGCTGCGCATCGTGCGCTTCCTGCGCACGCCCGACTACGATGCGCTGTTCAGCGGCGATCCGTACTGGGCCACCGAATGCGTCGGCGGCATGGATCTGAACGGTGGGTCGCTGGTGACCAAGAGCAGCTATCGCATGCTGCACACCCTGACCAATCTCGGGCCGGCGCCGGAACCGAACATCACGGTGCTGTGGTCGAAGCACCTGCCCGACAATTTCAAGCGCTACTGCATCAAGGTCAGCCGCGACACGTCATCGCTGCAATACGAGAACGACGACCTGATGCGGCCGAACTGGGGCGACGATTACGGCATCGCCTGCTGCGTCTCGGCCATGAAGCTCGGCCGGCAGATGCAGTTCTTCGGCGCGCGCGTCAATCTGGCGAAGGCGCTGCTCTATGCGATCAACGGCGGCAGGGACGAGATGACCGGCGATCAGATCGCGCCGGCGACGCCACCGGTGACCGGCGACGTCCTCGACTACGACGAGGTTTTCGAAAAATTCGATCGCACCATGGAGTGGCTGGCGCGCACCTATGTGCACGCCATGAATTGCATCCACTACATGCACGACAAGTATTTCTATGAGCGCCTGGAAATGGCGCTGCACGATCGCGACATCCTGCGCACCATGGCGTTCGGCATCGCCGGCTTGTCGGTCACCGCCGACAGCCTTGCGGCCATCAAATACGCCAAGGTTATCCCGATCCGCGACAACACCGGCCTTGCCATCGACTACAAGATCGAAAGCAAGGGAACGCTGCCGCAATTCGGCAACAACGACGATCGGGTGGACAGCATCGCCGCGGATCTGGTCACCCGGTTCATGGGCAAGCTCCGCAAGCATCCGACCTATCGTGGAGCGACGCATACGCAAAGCGTGCTGACGATCACGTCGAACGTGGTTTACGGCAAGCACACCGGCAACACGCCGGACGGCCGGCGCAAGGGCGAGCCGTTTGGGCCTGGCGCCAATCCCATGCATGGCCGCGACAGCCACGGCTGGCTCGCGTCATGCCTGTCGGTTGCGAAGCTGCCCTACAAGGATGCGCAGGACGGCATCAGTTACACCGTGTCGGTGGCGCCGCAAAAGGCGCACCTGTCGAGCGAAGAGCTCGTCGACGCGGCGGTCAAGGCCTGCAACACGTATTTCGACTCTGGCGGCTTCCACATGAACCTCAACATCGTCGACAAGGCAACGCTCGAGGACGCGATGAAGCATCCCGACAAGTATCCGCAGCTGACCATTCGCGTTTCCGGCTATGCGGTGAACTTCGTCCGCCTGACCCGCGAGCAACAGCAGGATGTGATCGGCCGCACGTTCCACGGCCAAATGTGACGCACCATGACTTTTATCGGCAGAGCTTAAACCAGGAGGTTGATATGCGAATGTCCAATCCGACGCGTAGCGTCATCATGGCCGTATCCGTCGCCATCGCGCTCGGCGCCGCGCAGTCCGCCGTCGCGAAGACCAAAGAGGCGAAGAAGCCGACATATGAGGAAGCCTGGACGCTGTGCACGGCGCAGCTCAATCGCAATCATATCCTGGTCAATGAGGCCGGCCAGCGCTACGCCGCAGGTGCAGCCTGCATGATGCATTACGGATATCGCATTTGATCGACTGTGCTTGACGGATGCGGCACGCACTTTGGCGCCGCGTGCGCGGGCTGCGTTGGGGCCTGGAGGACGCGTTATGTCGCAAGAAGGCACCATCGATGCCGGCAGCCGGTATGATCTTCGCGTTGGAAAATCGCCGGACGCGCCGGATGAGAGCCAAGCGAACGACGATTCCGATGGCGCGTTCGGCTACGTCCATTCCTACGAGACCTCTTCCCGTTACGACGGCCCCGGCTTACGGGCGGTCCTGTTCGTATCGGGCTGCCTGCTGCGCTGCACCTACTGCCACAATCCAGACACCTGGCATCTGAAGGACGGCACCTACATTTCGGCGCAACGTGTCATCGAGCGCCTGGGAAGCTTTGCGCCGGCGCTGCGCTCGCTCGATGGCGGCCTGACCATCTCGGGCGGCGAGGTGATGGTGCAACTCGGCTTCACGCGACGCATCCTTGGCGGCGCCAAGCGCATGGGCCTGCACACCGCGATTGAAACATCGGGATTTCTCGGTGACCGCGCCGATGACGGCTACCTGTCCGTTGTCGACCTGGTGCTGCTCGACATCAAGAGCTCGGATCCGGAAACCTATCGCAAAGTGACGGGTCGGGATCTGGCTCCGACCTTGCGCTTTGCCGAACGGCTGGCCGCGCTCAATAAGCCGGTGTGGGTGAGGTTCACGCTGGTGCCGGGCTCAACCGACGACCCCGCGAATGTCGAAGGCATCGCGCGCTTCGTGGCGCCGATGAAGAACGTCCAATGGGTCGAAGTGCAGCCGTTTCATCAGCTCGGTGCGTTCAAGTGGAAGGCGATGAACCTGGAATACAAGCACCTGGATACGGCAACGCCCACTGCCGAACTCACCAACCGCGTTATCGAACAATTCCGTGCCGCGGGCTGCAACGCCCGCTGACTGCGTCATCGCCAATCGAACGCCTCGAATACGAGCCGGAGAGAACCTCATGTTGGACACCGTCCGCCAAATCCTCGGCAGCCAGGCCATTCTCACGATCTTTCTTGCCATCGGCGTCGGCTATCTGGTCGGCCAGATCAAGATCGGCAGCTTTTCGCTCGGTGTCGGCGCCGTGCTGTTCGTCGGGCTGGCCATCGGTGCGTTCGCGCCGAAAGCGCAAATCACGGGCCCGATCGGTCTCACCGGGTTGATCATGTTTCTCTACGGCATCGGGATTCTCTATGGACGCGAATTTTTTGAAGGAATGAGCGGCGTCGGCCGCAAGTATAATCTGTTGGCGCTCGTCGCCTGCATCGCCGGCCTGTTTGTCGCGCTCGGGCTTGGCCATGTATTCGGCATCAAGGTTGGTCACACGCTGGGCATTTATGCCGGTTCGATGACGAGCACGGCCACGCTGCAGGCGGCGCTCGATACCACGGGGAACGGCGAGCCTTCGGTCGGCTATTCGATCTCTTATCCGTTCGGCGTCATCGGCCCGATCCTATGTATTTATTTCCTGGCGCGCATGGTGCAGCAGAAATTTCCGCCCAAATCGCAGCGCTTCCATATGGGCGAGATCACGCTCGGCGACAATTGTTCGGAGCGAAGCCTCGGCGATCTGAGCAGAGAATTGCCGGCCGGCGTTCAGGTGACGATGGTGAGAACGAAGCACCAAAACCTTGTCCCATCGGACGATCTCATCCTGGCCTCCGGTGACGGCCTCATGCTCGTCGCCGAGCAGGAAGGCGCGCTCGCGGAAGCGGCAGCGAAGCTTGGCAGCCTGGCGCCCGGCCGGATCGTCAAGGATCGCTCCAGCCTCGACTACATCCGGGTTTTCGTCGGCAAAGCCGCCGTCGTCGGCGTGCCGCTGGGAGAGCTCAAACTGCCGGCCGGATTCCCGATCAATCTGCTGCACGTCAGACGCTACGATTCCGACATTGTTCCGCGCCCCGACCTGACCTTGGAATTCGGCGATCGCGTCGGCGTGCTGATGCCGCCCGACCGCAAGGAGGAGGTGCGGCGCTATTTCGGCGACACCGTGAAAGCGGCGGCGGAGTTCAGCTACGTTTCGCTCGGCGTCGGCATGGTCCTCGGCCTGCTGCTCGGGCTCATTCCCATTCCTATTCCGGGCGTCGGCACCGTCACGCTCGGCGTCGGCGGCGGCCCGCTCATTGTCGCGCTCATCCTCGGCAAGCTGCGCCGCACCGGTCCGCTGCTCTGGGTCATGCCGCTGCCGGCGAATATCGTGCTGCGCAACTACGGCCTGGCCATATTTTTGGCCGCGGTCGGCATCAACGCCGGCCAGCCGTTCGTTCGCACGCTGTCGGAGTCCGGCTTGACGATGCTGTTCATCGGCGCCGCGGTCCTGCTGACCACGGTGCTCATCGTGCTCGTCGTCGGCTATCTGGTGATGAAGATTCCCCTCGACGATCTGTTGGGGGTGGCCTCCGGCGCGACCGGAAACCCCGCGATCCTGGTCTATGCGGCACGCATGGCGCCCACCGAACGGCCCGATATCGGCTACGCCATGATTTTTCCCTCGATGACCATCGTGAAGGTGATCGCCGTGCAGATCGTCGGCATCGTGCTCGGAGTTGGAACGGGCTGACGGCGATCGTCCACTCGGTACCACTTGACCCGGGTTCAATGTCCGAGTTCGCTCACAAAACCCCGCGCGGCTGCCATGGCCGTTTTGCCTGGACAGCGGGCATGAAGGGCGGGGCGATCGAAACGGGCCGGGTGAATCTCATGTTACGGCAGATCATATTCGGTACCACCGTCAGCCTGATCAGTATCGCAACGCACGCGCTGATGATGATGCTCATTCTCCGGGCCAGGACGGCGGTGCACGCCAATGCGCCATCAAGACCGGGACTTCGATTGGTGGGGGTCATGATCGCGGCGGTTTCGATGCTGATGGCCGCGCACCTTCTGGAGATCGGCATCTGGTCTATCGCCTACGCCTTGGTCGATGCGGCGGCGCAAGGCGCGGACGATTTCTATTTTGCCTTTGTCAATTACACGACGCTCGGCTATGGCGACGTCGTTCCTACGGTGCGCTGGCGTCTGCTTGGCCCGATGACTGCGATGAATGGCGTACTGCTCTTTGGCTGGTCCACGGCGGTGATCTTCCACATCCTGAGAACGACGGTTTCCAAAGCTGATTTTTACATCGCCGGTGATTGAGAACGTGTGATCCAAACTGGACACGCCGGCTGGCTGCTCAACCCGTTTGAACATCGAACGCATGTCGGTCGGACATGCCGATGCCTCAGCTCGTTCGGACGACTTGATCTGAATCAATGTTGGGAGCGGGAGTCCATGCTAGTTCACACTGCGCTCTACAAGAAAGATATTCCAAAGGAGGATAAAAATGTCGATATTCCACACCAAAGCCGCGCTCGTCTGCGCGACAGCGGCGATCGGTGCAGTGCTTTGCGCAATGCCAATATCGGTCAAAAGCTCGGCGACATCCGGCGTCATGCTTGCGGTCGATCGCGCACAAGCGGAGATCGGGCGGCCCCTCACGCCGGGGAGTGTTGCCGGGGTCCATCGGCGCGCAGAACGGCGAGCGGTGCGACGCTGCGCGGCCGGCGTCACTTGCAACTACTAACCGTCGGGGTGACGAAAGACTTGCAGTTTTTCGCCGCCGGTTGAATTCTCTTGCGCGACAGCAGAGGCTGCCTCGCTGGACACAGACGCGGACACTCGGCGCGTGAGCCACGTAGCTGGATCGTATTCGGGCTCTTGCCGATTTTCGCTAATTTACAGATTCAGTTGGCTCGCCTTCGGCCCGCATGGGCCGGCGGTTGCTTGTCAATTGGCTGGCGGTGCCGAGGTTGGTAAGCCGCCGAGGCACCAGTGCAAGACTCGTGATCCCGAAGCACGACCTCGATGCCGTGCAAGCTGTTGATTTATAAAGTGGAGGCCACGCCCGGAATTGAACCGGGGTACACGGTTTTGCAGACCGTTGCGTAACCACTCCGCCACGTGGCCTTGCGGGGCACCGGCGTGGTTGCAACCGGTCCCCCGTAATAATGCTTCGCTCTATAGAGGAACGTCCCTCTGGCGGCAACGCTACAGGGAGAAGTCGCGCTTAAACCTTAACGCCGCGGCGCCGCTATTGTCGCAGGCGAAGCTTGCGTTTTCCCGGTCGCTGCCGCACAAAGCTGCCGGCGGACCAAGGGAACCGAATTCATGTTCGACACGGCTACGGCGCGCCGGATGATGGTCGACGGACAGGTCCGTACCGCCGACGTCACCGACCTCGACCTGATCGCCGCCATGGCGGCGCTGCCGCGCGAGCGCTTTGTGCCGCCGGCGCTCGCCGAGCAGGCCTATCGCGACGGCGATATTGCGATCGGCGACGGCCGCGTGCTGCTCAAGCCGATGGTGCTGGCCAAGCTCATCCAGGCCGCGCGGGTGCGCGGCGGCGACCATGTGCTCGATGTCGGTTGCGGCACCGGCTATTCGTCGGCGGTTTTGGCGCGGCTCGCCGGCACGGTGGTGGCGCTCGAAGAAGACGCAGCCTTGGCGCAGCAGGCGAAAGCAGCGCTCGCTGCGACCGATGGTAGTCATGTGACGGTCGCGACGGCGCCGTTGACCGCCGGCTGGCCGCAGGCGGCGCCCTACGATGTGATCCTGCTCAACGGCGCGACCGAGATCGTCCCTGAGACACTTGGTCGCCAGTTGAAGCCGGACGGCCGGCTCGCCTGTATTTTCGGCCGCGGGCCGACGGGCAAAGCCATGATCTACCGCCAGGCCGAGGGCCAATTGGTCGGCCGCCCGGTGTTCGACGCGGCGGCACCGGTGCTGCCGGGCTTTGTCGCGCCGCTGGCATTCGTTTTTTAAGGCATAGCGCGCAAAACAAGGCTTGGCGCGCAAAACAAGGTTCGGCGCGCAAAACGGCCCGCGCCGCGGCTGCATCGGTCGATTTTGGATGTTCGGGGCCGTCCGCGCCCGGTCAGGGTCATCACCTGTGGCGCTTATGTGCCAATTCCCAGGATTCTGAAAGTTGTCCCCCTTGCGGGGGTTTTACCTTGCATTCCTGCCGCATAGTGTTCCGTGTTCGGCTCCGTTCGCCATGTTGGCGGCGGGGATGCCGGCCGTCGTCCAGGTGGAGAATCTGCCGGGCGCAGCGGGCAGGGTGGTACGGGGAGCGTTGTGCGGGACATGAGTGGCAGAGGACTGCGGGCGCAGTTTTGTCGGCCCATCGCAAGCCTCGCTCTGGCAGGTGCGGTGCTCGGCGTGAATTGCGCCGGCGCCGCCGCCGACACGCTCGAATGGGCCCTGGTGCAGGCCTATCAGAACAATCCGTCGCTCAACGCGCAGCGCGCGTCGCTGCGCGCGACCGACGAGAACGTGCCGCAGGCGTTGTCCGGCTATCGTCCAAAACTCTCGGTGACCGCCAACGGCGGCTACGATTATTCCAGCACGCTGGCGCACACGGTCGTTCAGTCGGTGTTTCCGAATACCGTGCAGTACACCAATTTTGCCGAGCCCTATGAGCAGCGCGGCGTTGCCGCGACCGCGACGCAGACGCTGTACAACGGCAATCAGACCGCCAACAGGGTCCGCCAGGCCGAGAGCCAGGTCATGGGCGCGCGCGAGACCTTGCGCGTCACCGAGCAGCAGGTGCTGCTCGATTCCGCCACCGCCTATATGAATTTGCTGCGCGACCAGGCGATCCTGGAGCTGAACCGGCGCAACGTCGAAGTGCTCACCGAGCAGCTGAAGCAGACCCGCGACCGCTTCAATGTCGGCGAGGTGACGCGCACCGACGTGGCGCAGGCGGAATCGCGGCTCGCCGCCGGGCGCGGCCAATTGCTCAACGCGCAGTCCAATGAGATCACCTCGGAGGCGAACTACCGGCGCGTCATCGGCGTCAATCCGGGCAAGTTGGCGCCGGGCAGCCCGGTCGACCGGTTCTCGCCGAGCACGCTGCCGCGGGCGATCACCGACGGCGAGCAGCTCAGCCCCACGGTGCTGGCGGCGATGTACGGCGTCGACGTCGCCGAGCTCGCGGTCAAGGTCAGCGAGGGCGCGCTCTATCCCAATCTGGCGGTGGCGGCGACGGCGTCGAAAAACTACGACCCCACCGCTTCCATCAACAGGCAGACATTGGCGTCGATCATCGGCACGCTGACGGTTCCGCTCTATCAGGGCGGCGGCGAGTTCTCCACCATCCGGCAATCGAAAGAGACGCTCGGCCAGCAGCGCCTCAATCTCGACGTCAACCGCGACCAGGCCCGCGCCACGGTGGTGCAGAGCTGGGGCCAGCTCGACGCCGCCAAGGCCGAGATCGAGTCGACCACGGCGCAAGTCAACGCCGCCGAAATCGCGCTCAACGGCGTGCGCGAGGAAGCGCGCGTCGGCCAGCGCACCACGCTCGACGTGCTCAACGCCCAGCAGGAGCTGGTCAATGCCCGCGTCGCGCTGGTCACCGCCCAGCACGATCGCGTGGTGGCGTCCTACACGTTGCTGGCGGCGGTCGGCGGGCTGTCGATGCCGCGGCTAGGCCTCAACGTGACGATCTACGATCCGCAGGTGCATTATCAACAAGTGCGCGATGCCTGGATCGGCGTCCGTATCCCCGACGGCCGCTAGCGATCGCAGCGTTTGCTGCGCGATCCGGCAAGCCGTTGCGCACAGCCCACAAATCGTTGTTTGCCTTCGATTCTTGGCATGACATAATCGCTCGTGGCGTTTCATACTTATCGCCGGTGATTCGCCGCCGCCGTGCCGGCCGAAGGAAATGGCTTTGCGACGGTCGATGCTGGGGGGCGACAGCGAACGGGCGAGGATGCGCGCATGACGCAACCGGCGAAATCGCAGGAACCGTCGATGGAGGAAATTCTCGCCTCCATACGCCGTATCATCGCCGACGACGATGCCAGCAAATCCGCGCCGCGCCCGGCAGAGCCGCCGCCGCCGGCACCCGCCGCTGCAGCGCCGGCTCCGGTTGCCCGGCCTGCGCCGCCGCCGCAGGCACCACCTCCGGCGCCACCGCGCGTTGCTCCGCCCGAGCCGAGCCTCGACGAAGCGGAAGCTGCCGATCCCGAACCGATGCCGGAGGTGGAGGATCAAGCCTCCGACATCCTCGATCTCACCGAGCAGATGGCGGCCCCGATGCCGGCGCCGCCGCCGGCGGCAAAACCCGCGCCGCAGTTCCGTACCATCGACGGCAATTTCGACGTCAGCTACGACGACGAAAAACCGGCGCCGCAAATGCCGCCGCAAATGCCCGAGGCGCGCGCTGCGTTGCCGAGCGAAGACAATCCGTACCACGGTGACGGGCGCAGCAATCAGCTGTTGTCAAGCGTGACCAGCGCGGCGGTCGATTCCGCCTTCAACACGCTCGCCCAGACCGTGCTGGTGCAGAACGCCCGCACGCTCGAGGATCTGGTGCGCGAAATGCTCCGCCCGATGCTCAAAGCCTGGCTCGACGACAATCTCCCCGGCATGGTGGAGCGCCTGGTCCGCGCCGAGATCGAACGCGTCTCCCGCGGGCGAATGGGCTGACTAGGCGCCTTTGAGCGCTGCGGCGAGCTTGGCAGCCTGATCCGTCAATACCTGCTGCTCTTCCTTAAAACTGCCGTGCGGACGCAGCGGCACGCCGTCTTTGCGCGGAATGACGTGGATGTGCAGGTGGAATACGGTCTGGCCGCTGGCCGGCTCGTTGAACTGGATGATGGTCACACCGTCGGCGGCATAAAGCGGCACGGCGGCCTTGGCGATCTTCTGTGCCACCTTGATGGCATGGGCGAGATCGTCCGGCGCGATGTCGAGGATGGTGCGGGCAGGGGACTTGGGCACGACCAGGGTGTGGCCCGGCGCCTGCGGCATGATGTCGAGGAAGGCGATTGCCTTGTCGTCCTCGTAGACTTTGTGGGCGGGCAGTTCGCCGCGCAAAATCTTGGCAAAGATGTTGTTCGGGTCGTAGCTCGGCATGGCGCCCTCCGCGGCTTGCGCTCGATGACAATCGGTCATTCCGGATCGAGAACCAAATCCTTGCGATAGGGCGCCATTGCCGCCATCTCGGCGCCGGCCGCGACCACATAGGCGCGCTCGCGCACCAGATATTCGGCGATGGCGCGGCGCAACGCCGGGTCGGCGATGTAATGCGCCGAATGGGTGGTTTTTGGCATATAGCCGCGGGCGATCTTGTGCTCGCCCTGGGCGCCGGCCTCCACGGTGGCGAGCTTGCGCGCGATGGCGAAATCGATGGCCTGGTAGTAGCACAGCTCGAAATGCAGGAATGGGTGATGCTCGATGGCGCCCCAGTGGCGGCCGAACAAGGTGTGCGAGCCGATGAAATTGATGGCGCCGGCGATCCAGCGTCCGGCGCGCTTGGCCATCATCAGCACGATGCGGTCGGGCATTTTTTGGCCGGCCAGCGAATAGAATTCGCGCGTCAGATAGGGCCGGCCCCATTTGCGCGAGCCGGTCTCCATGTAGAACTCGAAGAACGCATCCCACGCCGCTTCGGTCAGCTCGCTGCCGGTCAGCCAGTGCACGGTGACGCCGTTGGCCAGGGCATCGCGGCGTTCGCGGCGGATGGTCTTGCGCTTGCGCGCCGACAGCGCGGCGAGGAAATCGTCGAACGTGGCGTAGCCGGAATTCTCCCAGTGGAACTGCTGGTCGGTGCGCTGCAGAAAGCCGCGTTCGCCCAGCAATTTGCACTCCGGCTTCGTGGCGAAGGTGACGTGCACGCCGGAGGCCTCGTCGAGCCGGCAGAGTTCGAGCAGGCCTGCGGCCAGCGCTTGGCGGGCGACGTCGGCATGCGGGCCCGGCTTGACCAGAAGCCGGCGTCCGGTCGCCGGCGTGAACGGTACGGCGACCTGGAGCTTCGGATAGTAGTCGCCGCCGGCGCGTTCGTAGGCCTCGGCCCAGCCGCGGTCGAACACGTACTCACCGCGCGAATGGCTTTTGACGTAGCAGGGCGCCACGGCGAGCGGCGCGCCGTCGGCGGTTTTGACGACGAGGTGCTGGACCTGCCAGCCGGATCGGCCGCCGACTGAGCCGGACTCCTCCAGCGCCGACAGAAAATCGTGACATATAAAAGGGTTATAGACGTTTTCCTGATCTTCCGCTGGAGGTGGCGCGGCGATCGCATTTGCGGTGTTCGCGGAATACGGCGCAGGATTGGCGCAAGCATCCCACTCCGCCGCGGGCACCTGGCCGATGCTGCCAACCGCGTGGACGCGCAGCTCTGCGCCTTCTCGCTCATCGCCGGGCAAGGACTGGCCTTGCATGCTCATGTCCTAAAACTCATGGCCCAACACTCATGGCCTAAAACCTTCGAAAATCATCTGGTCGGCCCAGCGTGCCGCGCGTTGCCGCTCGGCCGGCGTCCGCACCGCCCAGGTGAGCAACGGCATGCTTAAAACGTGCCGCGCGAACAAGGGCGCCAGCGCCGGCAGATCGGCGATGCCATAAGCCACGAATTGCGGCCGCGCCGTCAAGGCGGTGACCAGGTAGCCCATGCCGTGGCGCATCCATACCGGCATCAGGTCCCAATAGGGGTGCGGCCGGTATTTTGCGGCGATGATGCCGCGCACGAGCTGTGGCGCCTTTTGCTGCAACACCGCGAGCTGCCGCGGATCGAACGACATCGGCGCCACGGCACCGCGATAACCGGCCAAAATGTCGGCGACGCGCGCGGGCAGGCGGCTGTCGCCATCGAACCGACTTTTCAGCTCGACCAGCATGGTGACCCTGCCGCCGACGAGATCGCACAGTTCGCCCAGCGTCATCATGTGCTCTTCACTATTGCGAAACGGAACGCGCTTGAGCTCAGCAGCCGTCAGGCTGTCGAGCCGGCCCTCGCCCTCGGTGAGGCGGCCGAGCATGTCGTCGTGGTGCACCATGGCCTCACCGTCGGCGCTGATCTGGACATCGACCTCGATGCCGTAATCGGCGGCGATCGCCGCGCGCACGGCGCCGGCGGTATTTTCGATGATGCCCAGCTCGGCATCATGCAGCCCACGATGGGCGAACGGCCGGGCGATCAGCCAATCGAGCGAGGTCCACACCGTTGTTCAGGAGACTTCGAACGTGCCTTCGACTTCGACGGCGGCGTCGGCCGGCAGCGCCGCGACGCCGACGGTCGAGCGCGCGTGCTTGCCCTTGTCGCCGAACACTTCGACCATCAGATCGGAGGCGCCGTTCATCACCTTTGGGCCGTCGGTGAAGCCGGGCGCCGAATTGATGAAGCCGCCGAGCCGCACCACCTGCTTGACCTTGTCGAGATCGCCGAGCGCGGCCTTGACCTGGGTGATCAGGCTGATGGCGCAGGCCCGTGCCGCCTTCTGGCCGTCCTCGATCGTGACGCCGGCACCGACTTGCCCGGTGGCGACGAGCTTGCCGTCGCCGCCAAAACAGAGCTGGCCGGAGACCGTCAGCAGGTCGCCGGTGCGCACATAGGCGACGTAATTGGCGATCGGCTTGGCCGGCTCCTTGAGCGTGATGCCGAGCGCGTTGAGCTTGCTTTCGACGGCACCGGCCATGGCGTCCTCCAAATGGGTGGTTCGGCAGGCAAATTCAGGCGGCTGTCTTGGCTGATCGGGACCGGCCATGCAAGTCGGATCACGGTTGCGGCGGGCGGGCGAGGTCCCTATCTTCGCCGCAATCCGGGATCGAAAAGAGACGCAAGAGGAATTGGCTAGGGGTGGGCCGGTACCGCTTGAAGGCTGTGCGAAAGGTTTCATTGCCGTGGATCATGCGATCACGCCCCGGGGCGCAGCCCTTGCCCTGATCCTGAGCGCGTTCGCCTCGGGCGCTTGCGCCCAAGACGCTCCGGTTAAGCTTGTGCCGCACCGGGCGGTCTACGATCTGGCGCTGGAAAAGACCCGCGGCAATTCGCAAGTTTCGGCCGTGCGCGGCCGCATCCTCTACGATTTCGACGGCAATGCCTGCGAAGGCTATTCGCTGGAATTCCGCCAGGTCTCGGAGCTTGAGTTTGGCGAGGACAAGGACTCCACCAGCGACCTGCGCTCGACCACCTGGGAAGGCGCCGACGCCAAGAGTTTTAAATTCACCTCGCAGAATTTCGTCAACGAGAACCTGGTCGATACCGTCGACGGTCACGCCGAGCGCAGGCCCGACGAAACCGCGGTGGATCTGTCAAAGCCCGAGCAAAAGACCCTCGATCTCGACGCCGCGGTGGTGTTCCCGACCCAGCATATGGTGCGGGTCATCGCGGCGGCGCGAGCCGGCAAAAGCATCCTCGAATTTCCGGTCTATGACGGCTCCGACACCGGCCAGAAGGTGTTCGATACGCTCACCGTGATCGGCCGTAAAATCGCGCCCAACGAGCGCCAGCACGACGATGCCGCCGCCACGGACGACAAGCTCGCCGGCATCGCGCGCTGGCCGGTCACGATCAGCTATTTCGACAAGAGCAAGAAGACCGAAAATAGCGAGCAGGCACCGGCTTACGCCATCGGCTTCGAGCTTTACGAGAACGGCATTTCGCGGGCGCTGGTGCTCGACTACAACGATTTTGTCGTAAGCGGGAAGCTTTCATCGCTGGAGCTCAAAGAGCCGAAGCCCTGCCCGTAGGTCGTCGTTGCAAGCGAAGCAATCCAGTTTTCCCCGGGCTCCGCCTGGATTGCTTCGCTTCGCTCGCAATGACGGTTAGCCTTCCGCCGGCCCCGCAAACGCAAGCCCTCTGATCACCGCGCCGCAGCCCCTTTGGCCGCCGCGGCGCGCGGAACCGCAGCAGCGATGGCTGCGTTGTCGAGGCAATGGGGATGGAAGTCCCCGCGCCGTGACCGTGGCGCCCCTCCCCGAAGCGGAGAAAGCATGGCGGACAATCTGGAACTGGGAATCTTCGTTGCCGTCCTGATGGCGTTCGTGATCTGCGGCTGTCTGGTGACGCGGGTTCCGAAAAAGGTGCCTGCCACGGGCCCGGTGAAGCACTGAACTCCGGCGCGATTCTGGCGGTGGCCACCCAGAGCCGAGCGCCGCGGTGAGCAATTTTGACCGGACGGTCACTGCCCAGGAGGGCACCCTGACACTGGGATGTGTCGGGACACACGGAAGGTGTGCCATGTCGAAAACAGATCAGTTCTGGCCAAAATACACGGCCGAGCAAATCAGTGAGATCGTAGGTCGCATTAATACTTTGCGGATGGGTTGGATTCGTCAGGTAGAGACTCAACTTGCTTCCCAGCGAAGTCGCCCCGTCCTCGACGACTATCGGCTGAGCGGCGAGCCCGCCGAGTAAGCTCCTCGAAGTCCGGCAACCTCCCCGCTGCTGAGGTCGTCGCGAAGGCGCAAGCGGTCCCGACTGTCGGCACCCTAAGTTTCCTCCGGCCCCTCGAACGCCAGCCCCCTAATCACCGCGTCGTCGCCGAAGCGGGCGCGGACGCGGTCGACGGCGTGCTCGGCGATTGCGGCGCGGCCGTCGACCAGGTCGGCGGGATCGGCTTGATCGGAGGTGACCAGCGCGCTCGCGCCGACGCCGATCAGCCGGAAGCGCGTGCCGTCGGCTTCGCGCTTGAGCAGGTCGCGCGCGGCGGCAAAAATGCGGCCGGCGAGCTGGGTCGGCGAGTTGAGCGAGCGCGCCCGCGTGCGAATTTTGAAATCCGCGGTTTTGAGTTTGAGCGTCACCGTCGCGCCGGCGAGCTCCTTGGCCTTCAGGCGAGCCGAGACTTCTTCCGTAAGGCCCCAAAGGATTTTTTCGAGCGCGCGGAAATCCGACAGATCGCGCTGGAACGTGGTTTCCGAAGACACGCTCTTGGTTTCGCGATCGGCGCTCACCGTGCGCTCGTCGAGGCCGCGGGCGAGCCGCGCCAAGCGGCGGCCTTCCTCACCGTAACGGCGAAACAGCTCGATTTCGCTGACCCGCTGCAGGTCGGCGATGCGGTGGAATCCGTCGCGGGCGAGCCGCGTCATGCTGGCCTTGCCGACGCCGTAGATGAAGCTTGCCGGCTTCGGCGCCAGGAACGCCGCGGCCTCGCTGCCGCCGAGCACGGCAAAGCCGCGCGGCTTGTCGAGATCGGAAGCGATCTTGGCGAGGAACTTGTTGCAGGCGAGCCCGATCGACACCGTGATGCGCAGCGTCTTCTCGACCTCGGCGGCAAACCGCGCCAGCGCCTTGGCCGGCCACATGCCGTGCAGCCGTTCGGTGCCAGCGAGATCCAGGAACGCCTCGTCGATCGACAACGGCTCGACCAGCGGTGTCAAAGCCAGCATCATCGCCCGCACTTCGCGGCCGGCTTTGGAATATTTCTCCATATTGGGCCGCACCACTTTGGCATGCGGGCACAGGCGGAGCGCCTCATACATCGGCATCGCGGATCGGATGCCGTAGGTGCGCGCCACATAGCAGGCCGCGGCGACGACGCCGCGCCGGCCGCCGCCAACGATTACCGGCTCGGCGGCAAGCGTCGGGTCGTCGCGTTTTTCGATTGTTGCGTAAAAGGCGTCGCAATCGACATGCGCGATCGAAAGCGTCGCCAACTCGTCATGGCGCAGCAAGCGGGGCGAACCGCAGGCACCGCAGCGTGTCGACTGTGGCGGAGCGTTGGCGAGACAGTCGCGGCAGAAACTTGCGCTCACGGCAAACCTTCAAGCCCGCATTTCCCCGATTACGCGCTAATTTTCTCTTCCGCCGGCACGATACAGATTCCAGCGATCACCAGCTTAGCCCGGATTGAGCGAAGCTGTCATGGCGCACCCGGCGGTGAATTGGAATGCAACGCTCTTCGGCTAGAAACCGACCGCCGTTTGATGCGCCGGGCAGCCGATCCACACCCGAATAGGGCTTCCGAGCCTCGGACAAAATGGCTATGATCCACCTTAAGTTGATGAATTGTCATTCGCCACTTTTCTGATGGAAACCGCAGGAGGCCATCATGGCAACACCCGCAAGACGCCGTTACGCCCGTTGGGAAGGCAGCGACCGTCGTCACCATTCTGCAACCAAGCGCCTCCGCTCGGCGGATACCGCGGAGGAAATCAGCGTCATCCTGGTCGTGCGGCGGCGCCCCGACGCGCCTGATCTGCCCGGCATGGAGCACTGGGCAAAGACGCCGCCGGGCCAACGAACATATCTCTCGAACGAGGAAGCGGACCGGTTGCACGGCGCTGCATCGGAAGACCTCGACAAAGTCATCGCCTTTGCTGCCGAAAGCCGCTTGACTGTCGTCGAAGCCAATGCCGCCCGACGGACCGTCCAGCTCTCCGGCACCATCGAGAGGATGAACGAGGCGTTCGGCACTACGCTTTCTATCTATGAGGCGCCGACGCAGACCTATCGCGGCTACGATGGCGACCTCCATCTGCCGGCCGAACTCGTTGAAGTGGTGAAGGCCGTCTTCGGCCTCGACAACCGACGCCTGGCGGCGCGTGCCAGCGGGACGGGGTTGACGATCACCAACCTGACGCCGCCCGATGTCGCGAAGCTGTACGGATTTCCTTCCATCCCGCCGGCCATCGCGGGCGAAACCATCGGGATTTTCGAATTTGGCGGCGGGTATGCGGTCAGCGGTGGCAAGCCGACCGACGTCGACGCGTTCTTCTCCGGTCTCAACCCGCCGCTCCCCGCCCCAACGCTGACCGCCCCGGTCTCGATCCTGGGTGGTACGAACACCGTGCTTGGGAGCCCAGGGCATACCAACAACGACGATGCCGAAGTCGCGCTCGACATCGACGTCGCCGGCTCGGTCACCAGTGGCGCGACGATCGCCGTCTATTTCATTTCAACCAATGCCGATATCGGATGGATCTCGGCCGTCACGACGGCAGCAATCCCAGGTCCGGGCCAGCCCTCGCCTTCGGTGATCACCATCAGTTGGGCTTGGCGCGAGGACGACTGGAACGCCAGCCAGCTGCAGGCGATCACCGCCTTCTTCCAGCTCGCCGCCGCAAAGGGTGTTACGATCATCGCCGCCTCGGGCGACAAGGGCACGATGGGCAACGCCGACGAGTCCGACGGGCGCGCCCATGTCTGCTTCCCCGCCTGCGACCCCTGGGTCACCGCGGTCGGCGGCACGACCATCGGCAACGTCTCCGGGACATCATTCGCCGAGGTGACCTGGAACGACAACGGCGTCACCGCTGGCGGGATCAGTATGGTAACCGACTCCAGCGGTCATCTGGTTTTTCCATTGCCGAGCTGGCAAGTCGGCGCCGGCGTTCCGCCGTCGATCAACGACGGCACGACGCGCGGCCGCGGCATCCCTGATATCGCGGGCTACGCCAACGGCTACGATATCAGACTCTACGGCGCGCCCGCCGGATCATGGTGGGGCACCAGCGAGGCCTCGCCGCTCTATGCCGGCCTCGTTGCCGTGCTGAATGCCAAGCTCGGCTATCGGCTCGGCTATATCAACCCGACGCTGTACGCGTTCGGCATGACGCCGGGCTGGAACATCTTCAACGACATCGACGACGGCGGCAGCAACAAGTTCAGCTTCACGCTGAAGCCGCCCAACCCGCCGACGGTGATCACCTCGCCCGGCTATACCGCGGTGAAGGGCTGGGACGCCTGTACCGGCTGGGGGAGCATTCACGCTACGCGCTTTTATGGCGCGCTGGCGCATCTGCCGATCCTGGCATCTGCGTTGGCCCATGGCGGCGATTTCGGCAACGTCTGCGCTGGATCCTTCGTGGACCTGCAACTGACGATCAACAACACCGGCTTCGGACTGCTGGCTGTTTCCAACGTCACTTCGTCCTCGCCCGATTTCCTGGTGCCGGATGTCAGCACCTATCCGCTCTTGGTCGGCATCGGCAGCTCGATCGAGGTCACGGTGCGCTTCCAACCGACCGGCTCCGGCCCGGTGTTCGCGACGCTTACCGTAGACAGCAACGACCCGTCCGGGTCGCACAAGATTGCCGTCGGTGGTGTAGCCGATACGCCGCGGCTCGACCTGGTCATGGCCGATTCCGGTGACCTTGGCCAAGCCTGCGTCAACCGCTTTGTGGATCGGCCGCTGATTCTGAGCAACAGCAGCAAGTGCCCGCTGTCGGTCACGGGCGTGACTTCCTCTTCCACAGAATTCATCGTGCCGGAAGTGGTGACCTATCCGTTGATCGTCGGCCCCGGCAGTTCGATACCGCTGCCGATCCGGTTTGCACCGACCAGCATCGGGGCCAAGTCCGCGACGCTGACCGTGTACAGCAATGATCCCGCTGGCGCGAAATCGATCGGCGTGAAGGGCACGGCGCCGTTTGGGATATTGACCGTTGCCGGCTCCGCCGTTTTCGGCGGCGTCGCCTGCTGCGCGACCGAACAGCGGACCGTGTTCGTGTGCAACACCGGCGACTGCGACCTGAAGGTGAGCGCGGTCGATCTCAAGCACCATCACCGCGCGTTCCGACTGATCAACAACCCGTTCCCGGCGACGATTCGGCCAGGCGCCAGCCTGGCGGTTGTGATCGAGTATCACGCTATCGAGCGCGAGCCGCGGGCTTGCGAACTGGTCATCCACAGCGACGATCCGCATGCGCCGGTCAAAGGCGTGGACGTGATCGCGCATACGATCTGGGACAACTGCTCCTGCAAGCAGCCGTGCCGCGAGCCCTGCCATGCTTGTTGCCAGGGCAAGCACGAGGACTGCTGCAAAGAGCGGGACTGCTGTAAGGACCGGCGCCACGATGGCTGCAATGAGGTCCGGGCCGGTGATTGAGTTTATGGGGCCACGCTAAATCCAGGTTAAGGCAAATCGCGTTCCCAGTTGCCTCCGAGCGCGCTGCGGGCCCGTGCGATGGCGGCCGGATCGATGGCGGCGCTATCGGCGAAGGCGAGCAAGAGACTCTCGTGGGCGAGCATATGCTCGAGCACGCCGGCGAGAAAGTCAGGCGCGTTTGCCGCCTCGCGCAGCCGGTCGACCGTCAATCCGGTGGCGCCGAGGAAGCCTTCGAGCCGCTTCGGTTCCGCGGCGATGAAGGCAAGTGCCGCAATCGCCAAGGTTTCCGCGGCTTCCCGCGCGGCAGAGGAGGGCCTTTTCATCGGGTTCCATTTGCCTTTCCGTAAGAAATCAAGACTAGCTTGGCGGTGACGGCGGCGGCGCAATCGCGTACGCCGCTTTGGGAATTTATGGCTGGGGGCAGCCAAAGGACCGGGGGATGGCCAAAACTGTCCTGATTGTGGAGGACAACGAGCTCAATATGAAGCTCTTCCACGATCTATTGGAGGCCCATGGTTACGCCACCGTCGGCACGCGCAACGGCATCGAGGCGCTCGACCTGGCGCGAAAACACCGCCCCGACCTGATCCTGATGGACATCCAGCTGCCCGAAGTGTCCGGGCTCGAAGTCACCAAGTGGCTCAAGGACGATGCCGAGCTGCGCCGCATTCCCGTGGTCGCGGTCACCGCCTTCGCCATGAAGGGCGATGAGGAGCGTATCCGCGAAGGTGGTTGCGAGGCCTATCTCTCGAAGCCGATCTCGGTCGGCAAGTTCATCGAAACCGTGCGTCACTTCCTGGGCAATCCGGAAGCAAAACCATGACCGCCCGCGTTCTCGTCGTCGACGACGTTCCGGCCAATGTGAAACTGCTCGAAGCGCGGTTGTCGGCGGAATATTTCGACGTCATCACCGCCATGAGCGGCGCCGACGCGCTGGCGATCTGCGAGCGCGCCGCCTGCGACCTCGTGCTGCTCGACGTCATGATGCCCGACATGGACGGCTTCGAAGTGTGCCGGCGGCTGAAAAGCAATTCCGCCACCCACCACATTCCGGTGGTGATGGTCACCGCGCTCGACCAGCCGTCCGACAAGGTGCGCGGGCTGGAAGCCGGCGCCGACGATTTTTTGACCAAGCCGATCCCCGAACTGGCGCTGACCGCGCGGGTGCGCTCGCTGGCGCGGCTCAAGATGGTGGTCGACGAATTGCGCATGCGCGCGCTGACCTCGCGCGATATCGGCATCGAATTTCCCGAGCGCGAGGCGCTGGCCGATACCGGCCGCAACGGCCGCGTACTGATCGTCGACGATCGCCCGTCGTCCTACGAACGGGTCGCCGCGATGCTGAGCAAGGAGCAGGAGGTTGAGGTCGAGACCGATCCGAACCACGCGCTGTTCCGCGCCGCCGACAGCAATTTTGATCTGCTGATCGTCTCGCTTGGCCTGGAGAATTTCGACGCGCTGCGGCTGTGCAGCCAGCTGCGCTCGCTCGAGCGCACGCGGAATATTCCGATCCTGGTGATCACCGAGCCCGACAACAATGCGCGCATGGTGCGTGGGCTGGAAATCGGCGTGAACGATTTTCTGCTCCGCCCGATCGACAAGAACGAATTGTTGGCGCGGGTGCGCAGCCAGGTGCGCAAACGCCGTTACACAGAGCGGCTGCGCGACAACGTGCAGCTGTCGATCGAGATGGCGATCACCGACGCGCTCACCGGCCTGTTCAACCGGCGCTACATGGAGAGCCACCTGGCGACGCTGGTCGAGCAGGCGGCGTCGCGCGGCAAACCGCTCACCGTCATGGTCGTCGACATCGATTATTTCAAAGCCATCAACGACAGCCACGGCCACGACGCCGGCGACGACGTGCTGCGCGATTTCGCGCTGCGCATCAAGCGCTCGATCCGCGGCATCGATCTGGCCTGCCGCTACGGCGGCGAGGAATTCGTCCTGGTGATGCCGGAAACCGACATGGCGGTGGCCGCCATGGTCGCCGAGCGGCTGCGCCGGCGCATCGCCGCCGAACCGTTCGCCATCCAGCAGGGCTCCCGCGTCGTCCCGGTGACGATCTCGATTGGGATTGCGGCCTTGCGCGGCAAGGACGATACCGCGGCGAGCGTGCTCAAGCGCGCCGACCAGGCGCTCTACCGCGCCAAGCGCGACGGCCGCAACCGCGTGGTGCCCGACGCGGCGTGAGATGGCCTGTTAACTGGATGCGCGTGCCGCGGCCTGTCCCGCCAAACGGCCAAACACGGTTGCGGTCAAAAGACCGTTGCCGGACAGGTAGCCGGCCGCGCTCGAGCCCGATACACCGGCCGCCGCGCCGCCGGCAGCAAATAAATTCGGCAACAGCGTCCCGTCCTCGCGCCTGACACGACCAACGCCGTCGATGGCGAGGCCGCCTTGGGTATGAAACAGGGCGCCGGTGACCTTGACCGCATGGAACGGCGCCACGCAAAGCTGTTCCGGCGTGAACTGACGCCCGTAGCGATCTGTCCCGCTCTTTGCCTTTAAATTTCCAACGTCCGACCATTCCGCGGCGAACGTCGCTGCCGGTACGCGCATCAAACTCGCCAGCTCTGCAACGCTGCCGCCGGTCAGTATGGCGCCGACGCGTTCGGCGTTTTGGAAATCCTCGAACTGCCGCGCCACGGCTGCGATCCGCCCATCGAATACGCTCCAGGCGATGGCGCCGGGCTGGCCCAAAACTTCCGCGGCTTGCTCGGAGTACCCCTGCGTTTCATCGCAGAACCGCGAGCCGTCGCGATTGATCTGAATGCCGCCCTGCATGATCACGGCCCAGGTGATCAGAATATTGTGCGGCGTCGCGACCGAGCCGTGGCCTTGATAGGCGCCGAGGTGAGCAAGATTTGCGCCGAGCGCTTCCCCCCACATCACGGCGTCGCCGCGATTTCCCGGATGGCCGAAATAGAGCGCGCCTGCCATCTCGGGAATGAAGCGATGAACGAGGTCCTGATTGCCGCCAAAGCCGTTGCAGGCAAGGATGAGAGTTTTGCAGCCGATGCGTTCGCGCTTGCCGTCGCCGCGCAAAATCTCCACGCCGCGGATACGGCCATCGGGCTCCGCCAAAAGCACATCGGCAATGCGTTGCGGCAGGATGGCGATATCGTTCGCCTCCGCGGCATGACGCAGCCGATCGATCAGCTCCAACCCGGTGCGGGTCGGCAAGCCGTGCATGCGCATGACCGAGTGGCCCGGATAATTGAAATTATCGACCACGTCGAACGGCAAGCCGTAGCGGTCCGCGAGCCATTCCACCAGCGGGCCAGAGCCGTGCGCCACGGCGTCGACGACGGCGGCATCCGCCTCGCCCTTCGCCTTGCGTGCAATGTCGGCGGCAAACAGTTGCGGGCTGTCGACGATGCCCTTGTCACGCTGGAACCGCGTTGCCGCGGCGGGAATGAGTTCCGCCGACAGCGCCGTCGAGCCGGCCGGGACGGCGTCGCGCTCGACGATCAAAACCTCGACGCCGGCTTCTTTCGCCGCCAGCGCCGCGCACAGCCCGGCCGCGCCGGCGCCGACGATCAACAGCGGCACCTCGACCTCAAAATTTGCGTCGAATGCGTACCTGACCACGCTCATTCGGTATCCTGAAAACAGACATCGCCCGCGCGTTAATGAGTTCAGGTGTTAAGCGGTAATCACAATTTTTGTGGTTGACGCCAATTCGGCCATGCCGGCGGCGGGTTGTCGATTGATTTCCGCAACCGTTTCGCTAGCGTCCAGGAACGGCGAAAATTACCAGATAAAGCGAACTCTTGAGCGCCGATTGGGTGCCGGGAGACGTGCGGTCTTATCGATAACCCTACGGAGCGCTCAGGTCCGCCGCATCTCCTGGGTCCGTGGGGTTCGGCCGGCCTGGGAGCGGTGCGAGTGGCCTCCTCAAATCACCGCTTCCGGCCGGCCACCTTTTGTCTTCGCATCATGCGTCCCGCTTGGCCTCGTGCCGGGCATCCACGTCTTCTACTCGCTCGCGCCTCCTAAGACGCGGATGGCCGGGACAAGCCCGGCCATGACGAGTGAAGAATTGCTTCGTTGCGCTACTTGATCTTGGATTCGCGGAACTCGACGTGCTTTTTCGCCACCGGATCGTATTTCTTCATCACCAGCTTATCGGTCATGGTGCGCGAGTTCTTGCGGGTGACGTAGTAGAAGCCGGTGTCGGCGCTGGACACCAGCTTGACCTTGATCGTCGTTGCTTTGGCCATGGCTAAATCCTTGTTGCTGGCCGCCAACCTAGTCAGCGGCGGTCGAATGTCAAGAAACCCCGCAAAAGCTCCGATACTGCCTACAGGACCTCGCGGACAAACCGCTTGTTCAGCATGCGGTACAGCGGCGCCGGGTGATCGTAGCTCATGCCCGACGCCATGCGGTCCTGCAGCTCTTCCAGCGCGATCGCGGTTATCCCAGGCATATCCAGGCGGCGTGCTTCGGTGATCGGCAGCCAGACCAGCTCGACCAGTTCCTTGTCGGGGCCGACAAAGCCGTCGGCGCGCTGCGCGATCGCGGCGATATCGGCGGCGAAGAAACGGCTGTCAAAACGCCGCGGCCGCTTCGGCGGCGTGATCGCACGCGCAATGAAATGAATGGCGCTGAGGTCGGGGACGATCCCGGCTTTGGCAAAGGCCTCCCACGGGCCCGGTGGCGTCACGATCGGGGCTGTGCTCGGCACGCCGAGCATCAGCCCGGTCTCCTCGTAGGTTTCACGGATCGCGGCCAGCGCGAAGCCTGCGGCTTTCGTGGCGCTGGCATGCCTGACTTTGGTCATCAGGCGGGCGACGTGGCGGTCGTGCAAAGCGGAAAGTGTTGCCATCTGGCGATCCGATGGCTCGATGCGGCCGCCTGGAAAAACGAATTTGCCCGGCATGAAACGGTGCCGCTCGTGGCGGCGGCCGAGCAGGACTTTCGGCACGCTCTCGGTGCGGTCGATGAGGATCAGCGTCGCCGAATCCCGCGGTTTCAGGTTCGGGAAAGTCTGATCGCGAATGGTTTTGGTCAGTCGCTCGACCCGGTCGGCCGCGATGCCGCCCTCGATCGGCGGATCTCCGCTGGTGTCACTCATTATATGCCTGTCTCGCTTCTAGCGCCGGCGGCGATGTTTTCGGCTTCGGCTTTGGCTGAACTTCGACCCGGCAGGCGGCCGATGTCCAGTCTTTTGCTTGGCCGCGCTCGCATGGCGCACGAGCTTGAAACGCAGGGCGCCGGCGACCGGCGCGGCCTCGACCAGTTCCACGGTGACCGGATCGCCGAGCCGATGGGTTTCCGAGTGTCCGATGAACGCCCGGGCGGCTTCGTCAAAACGAAAATACTCGTCGCCGATGAAGCGCGCCGGGATAAATCCGTCGGCACCGGTGTCGTCGAGCTCGACGAACAGGCCGGCGCGGGTGACGCCGGAAATATGGCCGTCGAAGGTGGCGCCGATGCGGTCGGCGAGAAAATGCGCGATCAGCCGATCGGCGGTCTCGCGCTCGGCCTTCATGGCGCGGCGCTCGGTGGCGGAAATATTAGCGGCGACTTCGGCCAGCGCCGGCACATCGACATCCTCCGGAAGGCCGTCGCCGCCGAGCTTCAGCCCACGGATCAAGGCGCGATGCACGATCAAATCGGCATAGCGGCGGATCGGCGAGGTGAAGTGCGCGTAGCGGCGCAGGTTGAGACCGAAATGGCCGAAATTCTCCGGCGAATATTCGGCCTGCGCCTGGCTGCGCAGCACGACCTGGTTGACCAGCCGCTCGACCTCGCGGCCTTTGACTTGGGCGAGGATGCGGTTGAAGCCGTCGGGTTTCAGCACGCCGCCCTTGGCCAGCGAAATGTCGATGGTCGCCAAGAATTCGCGAAGCGCGTTGAGCTTTTCCTGGGACGGCTCGTCGTGGACGCGATAGATCAGCGGCACGCGCGCCCGCTCGCAGCTTTCGGCGGCGGCGACATTGGCCAAGATCATGAACTCTTCGATCAGCCGGTGCGATTCCAGCCGCGGCGGCACGATGACGCGATCGACCGAGCCGTCGCCCTTGAGCAAAATTTTGCGCTCGGGCACGTCGAGATCGAGGGGACTGCGCTCATCGCGGGCGCGGCGCACCGTCTCATAGGCGGCATAGAGCGGCTTGAGCACGGGATCGACGAGCGGGTCGGTGAGCTCGTCGGCGCGGCCCGAGACGGCAAACTGCGCCTCTTCGTAGCTGAGTTTCGCCGCCGAGCGCATCATCACGCGATGAAAGGTGTGCGAGCGCTTGCGGCCGTCGGCGCCGATCACCATGCGCACGGCAAGCGCTGGGCGGTCCTCGTTGGGCCGCAGCGAACAAAGGTCGTTGGAGATGCGCTCCGGCAGCATCGGCACGACACGGTCGGGAAAATACACCGAGTTGCCGCGGCGCACGGCTTCGCGATCCAGCGCTGAACCGGGCCGCACGTAATGCGCGACGTCGGCAATGGCGACCGAGACCAGATGACCGCCGCGATTATGCGGATCGGGATCGGGCACCGCGTGCACCGCGTCGTCGTGATCCTTGGCATCGGGCGGGTCGATGGTGACGAACGGCACTGGCCGCCAATCCTCGCGCCCGGCAAGCGTCGCCGGCCGTGCCGCGTCGGCTTCATCGAGCAGGGCGCGGGGAAAAACGTGCGGAATGTCGTGGGAGTGGATCGCGATCAGGCTGACGGCGCGCTCGCTCTTGATCGAGCCCAGTCGTTCGACGACCGAGCCCATTGGCAGACCGAGTCGGCCATTGCGCGATACCTCCACTGCAACAAGATCGCCATCGACGGCGCCGCCGGCGCGATCCGCCGGGATCGCCATCTCGCGGCCGAGCTGTTTCTTGTCGACCGGCACCAGTCGGCCGCCGCCGCCGGGCAGCCCGCGAAAAATGCCGAGCACGCGATGCTTGGCGCGGTCCAAAAGCTTTATGACGCGCGCGGTGGTTTCCTCCTCGCTGCTCTTCTCGATGCGCAACAGCGCGCGGTCGCCGACGCCGGCGACTTCGCCCGGGCGCGGGCGGCGCGGCATGACGATGCGGATCACCGGCGGCGCGCCGTGGGCGGCCTCGTCCCATTCGGTCGGCCGCGCCAGAAATTCGCCGTCGGCATCGCGGCCGGTGACGTCGGCGAGGACAACCGGCGGCAAGGTGCCGGGATTGTGCAGCCGTTTGCGCAGACGATCGATCTGGCCGGAGTCGGCAAGCTCGCGCAGCATGCGATTGAGGGCGGCGCGGTCGGCGTTCTTGGCGCCGAACGCGCGCGCGATCTCGCGCGTGCCAACCTTGCCGCTGCGCTCACGGATAAAGGCGACAAGCTCCTCGCGGGAGGGCAGGCGGGAGTGTTTCATCTTGAATTCTTTGGGCCGCTCATTGGTCTAGTCCGGCGGCCCATTTCGGCAACAAGCAAAAATTATTCGGCCGCTTCCGTGGGCGGCTTGCGGGCGCCCGGCCGTTTGCCGGCGCCGGGCTTTTTCGACGACGCTTTGACGACGCGCGCCGTTCCGGGCGACGGCCGCTTCGCTTTGCGCGGGCGCGCGTGCGGCGCTGAGCCGGTGCGCTCGGCGCGGGCGTCGATCAAGGCCACGGCCTCGTCGAGCGTCACGGTCTCCGGCGTCTTGTCCGCCGGCAAGGTGGCGTTGACGCCGTTGTGGCTGACATAGGGGCCGTAGCGGCCCTTCTTGGCCGTGATCGGCCCGCCCTTGGCCGGATGATCGCCAAGCGCGCGGCCCGGATCGGCGCCGAAGCGGCGGCCTTTTGACGGCCGCAAGATTTTCTCCGCGATCAATGTCACCGCGCGGTTCAACCCGATGGTAAAAACCTCGTCGCTGTCTTCGAGATTGGCGTAGGTCTTGCCGTGTTGCACGTAAGGCCCGTAGCGGCCGATGCCGGCGAGGATCGGCTCGCCATCCTCAGGATGCAGGCCGACTTTGCGCGGCAACGACAACAGCGCCACCGCGCGGTCGAGATCGATCTCGTCGGGCGCCACGCCTTTGGGCAGGCTGGCGCGCTTCGGTTTTTCGCCGTCGGCGCCTTCGCCAAGCTGCAGATAGGGGCCGAAGCGGCCCGAGCGCACGGTGACGTCGAGCCCGGTGGCCGGATCTTCGCCGAGTTTCTTGTTGCTGACCTCGCCGTTGCCGTCCGCCGTGAGGGGGCGCGTATAGCGGCATTCGGGATAATTCGAACAGCCGATGAAGGCGCCGAATTTCGATAGTTTCAGCCCCAGCCGGCCGTTGCCGCAGGTCGGGCAGACGCGCGGATCGGAACCGTCCTCGCGCGCCGGGAACAGATGCGGCGCCAGCATCTCATCGAGCGTGTCGATCACGCCGGAAATCTTCAAATCCTTGGTTTCGTCGACCGTGCCGATGAAATCGCGCCAAAAGTCGCGCAACACTTCGCGCCACGCCACCTCGCTGTTGGAAATGAGATCGAGCTTTTCTTCCAGGCCGGCGGTGAAATCGTATTCGACGTATTTGGCGAAATAGCTTTCCAGGAACGCGACCACGATGCGGCCGCGGTCCTCGGGGTAAAGCCGGCGCTTGTCGAGCCGCACATATTTGCGGTCTTTGAGCACTTGCAGGATCGAGGCATAGGTCGAAGGCCGGCCGATGCCGAGCTCTTCCATGCGCTTGACCAGCGACGCTTCGGAATAGCGCGGCGGCGGCTCGGTGAAATGCTGGTCGGCCTTGATCTCGCGCTTGGCGAGCCGCTCGCCTGAGCTCATCTGCGGCAGCCGGCGCGACTCCTCGTCCTCGGGATCCTCGTCCTGGCCTTCCTGATAGAGCGCGAGAAAACCGTCGAAATTCACCACGGTGCCGGTGGCGCGCAGATCGAGCACGCGGCTGCCGACATTGGCGGTGATCTCGACCGTGGTGCGCTCAAGCTCGGCGGACTCCATCTGGCTGGCCACCGTGCGCAGCCAAATGAGTTCATAGAGCTTGGCCTGATCCGCGTCTAAAACGCTTCGGGTCTGGCTCGGCCGGCGCGTAAGCTCGGTCGGCCGGATCGCCTCGTGGGCTTCCTGGGCGTTCTTCGCCTTGGTTTCGTAGCGGCGCGGGGCGGGCGGTACGTATTTCGCGCCGTAATCGGCGCCGATGACCTGCCGCACGGAACTGATTGCCTCGGCGGCGATCTGCACCCCGTCGGTGCGCATATAAGTAATGAGGCCGACGGTCTCGCCGTCGATGTCGACGCCCTCATAGAGCCGCTGCGCCACCCGCATGGTGTGAGCGGGCGCGAAGCCGAGCTTGCGGCTGGCTTCCTGCTGCAGCGTCGAGGTGGTGAACGGCGGCTGCGGATGCCGTTTGACCGGCTTGGCGTCGACCGAATTGACGGTGAAAGTCGCGGTTTCGAGCGCCTGCTTGAACGCTTGCGCCTCCGCACCCGAGCCGATGTCGAGCCGCTGCAGCTTTTTGCCGTCGGCGCCGACGAGGCGCGCTTCAAATGTCTCCTGGCGCGGCGTCGCCAAAATCGCCACCAGCGACCAATATTCCCTGCGGACGAATTTTTCGATTTCGAGCTCACGGTCGCACACCAGCCGCAGCGCCACCGACTGCACCCGCCCCGCCGAGCGCGCGCCCGGCAGCTTGCGCCACAGCACCGGCGACAGCGTGAAGCCGAACAGATAATCCAGCGCCCGGCGCGCCAGATAGGCGTCGACCAGGGCGTTATCGATGGCGCGCGGATGGGCCATCGCCTCGGTCACCGCCTGCTTGGTGATGGCGTTGAAGACGACGCGCTCGATGGTCTGCTTGGTGAGCGCCTTCTTCTCTTTCAGGATTTCCAGCACATGCCAGGAGATCGCCTCGCCCTCGCGGTCGGGGTCGGTCGCCAGAATGAGCTTGTCGGCGCCCTTGACCGCCTTGGCGATGTCGTTGAGCCGCTTTTGCGCCTTGGGATCGATCTCCCAGAGCATGCGAAAATTGTGGTCCGGATCGACCGACCCGGACTTCGGCGGCAAGTCGCGGACATGGCCGAACGAGGCCAAAACCTCGTAGCCCTTGCCCAGATACTTATTGATGGTTTTCGCCTTGGCGGGCGATTCTACGAGCACTAAGTGCATGGAAGCCTTTGATAAAAAGCCATTTTTTGGCGCGTGCGGACCGAGCACCGGCCGCCGAGTCGCCGGGAACATGGGTAATGCGACCCCGCCTGTCAAATCGTTACCGGGGCCAAGCGGCGCCTCGATGACGGTGGAATAGGGCCGGAGAGGGGCGCCAAAGGGACCTCAAACGGCACTCTCAATGGTTGATGGCCCATGTTCCGTCATCCTGAGGTGGCCGCGAAGCGGCCCTCGAAGGATACGGCCCAAGCGCCTCGGCCGGCATCCTTCGAGGCTCGCTGCGCTCGCGCCTCAGGATGACGGGTCAGAGGCAGTCGCCCGGTTCACGGCACAAGGAGGCCGAGCCGGTCGAGAAACGCGCGGCTTGGATGGCCGTCGGGGGTCATGCCGTAGCTGAGTTGCAGCTTGCGGATGTCGTCGCGCAGATCGAAATCGAAATGGCCGTCGAAATCGGTGACCTTGTAGCCGAGGCTCGCGAGCTTTTTCTGCAGCGCGATGCGCTCGGAGCGCGACGGCTGGACATCGTTGATCGGCCAGGCGGTGCGGAACCGGCCGGCGCCGTTCAGCCGGTCGGCAAGATGCGCCACCGCGAGCGCATAGGCGTCCGAGTTGTTGTAGGTTTTGAGCACGACGAAATTTTGCGTCACCAGAAACGCCGGGCCGGGCGCGCCGCTCGGAAAGAACAAAATGGCGTCGCCGGTCTCGGGCCAGCGGCCGCCGTCGAGGCGCTCAAAACCGCGGGCGCGCCACTCGCGAAACGTACCGCGGCTGACGCCGTAATCGAACTTGAGCGGCGCCAAAACCTCAAACCCCCACGGCAGACCCGGTTGCCAGCCGAATTGCCGCAGATAATTGGCGATCGAGGCCAGCACGTCGGGCACGCTCGTCCAAATATCGGCGCGGCCGTCGCCGTCGAAATCGACGGCATATTTGAGATAGCTCGACGGCATGAACTGTGCCTGGCCCATGGCGCCCGCATAAGAGCCGAGCAGTTGCGGCCGCGCGATCGCATGCGACTGCAAGATTTTCAGCGCGCTGATCAGTTCGTCGCGGAAATAGGGGTGCTGGATCTTTGCCTGCGCCAGGGTCGCGATGCAGCGGAACACGTCCCAGCGGTCGGCGCTGTCGCCGAACGAGGACTCGATGCCCCAGATGCTGACCAAAATATTTGCCGGCACGCCGTACTTGGTCTCGACCCTGCGCAAGGTATCGGCCCACAGCGCGGATTTGCGCGTGCCGACGGCGATGCGCGACGGCGACACGATGCTCTCGACATAAGCGCCGAACGGCTTGCCGTATTCCGGCGCCCGCTGCATGGCGCCGAGCACGCGCGCATCCGGCGTCACCCCGGCAAAGGCCAGATCGAAGGTGGCCCGCGAAATCCCCTGCGCCGCCGCGTCCTTCCATAGACCGGCGAGGAAAGCGTCAAACGTTTCGCCGGATTGGCCGTAGGCTTGCCCGATCGCGAGCACGAGCACCGCAATCGACAACGCGCGCCGCAGCAGTTTTGTGGACGTCGCCAGGATGAACCGCATCGCCGTCTATACCAGCGAAACCAGTCCGCCGCCGTGTCGTTCCAAGCGCCCGGCGAGCTCGAGTTCCAGGAGCACCAGCCGCACCACGCGCGGCGACGATTTGGCAAGCCGCACCAGATCGTCGACCTGGACCGGAGCGGGGCTCAACAGGCCGACAATGCGCGCACGCTCATCGGCGGCGGGATCAACGTCTGGCGCGCGGTCGCCGGCCGTCGGCTCCGGCTCCCGCGCCGTCAGCACCACCCCCATAATGGGCTCCAGCACGGCGACGATGTCGGCGGTCTCGGTCACCGGCGTGGCGCCCTGCTTGATCAGGCTGTTGGTGCCTTCCGCGCGCGGATCGAGCGGCGAGCCCGGCACGGCAAAGACTTCGCGCCCTTGTTCCAACGCCAGCCGCGCCGTGATCAGCGAGCCCGAGCGTTTTGCCGCCTCCACGATGACGACGCCGAGCGCGAGCCCGGAAATCAACCGATTGCGCCGCGGAAAATCCCGCGCGCGGGGCTCCCAGCCGAGCGGCATTTCGGTGATCGCGACGCCGGCCGGCAAAATCTCGTCGAGCAGATCGCCATGTTCCGGCGGATAAATTCTGTCCTGGCCGCCCGCGAGCACCGCAATCGTGCCATTCGCCAGGCTGGCGCGATGCGCCGCCGCATCGATGCCGCGCGCGAGACCGGAAACGACGGCGAACCCGGCTTCGCTCAGCCCGCGCGCAAAAATCTGCGTCAGCTTCATGCCGGCCGCCGACGCATTGCGCGAGCCGACCACCGCGACCGCCGGCATGGCGAGCGCGGGCAAATGTCCGCGCACCGCAAGCAACGGCGGCGCGTCATCGATCATCTGCAGGCGCTCCGGATAGCCGGCTTCGCCGATGGCGATGAGCGTCACGCCGAGCTCTTGCGCAGCCTCGATCTCGCGCTCGGCCAACTCGCGGGAACAAATCTGCGGCGCAGATGCGCCGCCGCGCCGTGCCAGCGAGGGCAGGGCCTCGAGCGCGGCGCGCGCCCCGCCGAAATGATTGATGAGGGCGCGAAACGTGCGCGGTCCGACATTCTGGCTGCGGATCAGGCGCAGCCAGTCGAGGCGTTGTTCGTCGGTGAGGTGGATGTCGTGCGCCGGTTTATTCACGTCTGCCCCCAGGCAAGCGCAGCAAGTGTAGCCCGGATGAGCGAAGCGACATCCGGGGGTCTGCCCTCCCGACTATAACCCCGCATTGCGCTTCGCCCATGCGGGCTACTTGTTGGTTTGCGCCGCGAGAAGGCGTTCGCTTCACGCTCCCCTGCAGGGGGAGGGTCGCGGCCCGAAGGGACGCGGGGTGGGGTGCGCGGCGATGCAGGGATTCGCAGCGCGCTGCGTGCGCTTTCACCCCATCCCGCCGCGCTTCGCGCGTCGACCTTCCCCCTCCAGGGGAAGGTGAAGAGTAGCGCCGCAGGGCAGGAATTTCTTGCAAAGCGGCGGCCGAACCCGCAGAGTCGTGGGCGATCGCCGCAGGAACCGCCGGGTTCCGTCCGGAGGATGGTTTGCACGGTAATTTGGCCAAGCGCGCGTTTCGGGTCGAGCTGATCAAGCCGTCGCATTACGACCAGGACGGCTATGTCATCCAATGGCTGCGCTCGACCCTGCCGTCGAACTCGCTCGCCAGCGTCTATGGGCTGATGCGGGAATGCGCCGATAACCGCGTGCTCGGTCCCGACGTCGACATCGAGGTCGATGCCTGCGACGAGTGCAACACCATCGTCAACGTGGCCGCAGCGGCCAAGCGCATCCGCGCCGCCGGCGGCGGCATGGTCGGGCTGATCGGCGTGCAGTCGAACCAATTTCCGCGCGCGCTCGATCTCGGGCGGCAGTTCCGCGCGCTGGGGATACCCGTGGTCATGGGCGGCTTCCATGTCTCCGGCTGCATCTCCATGCTGCCGACTTTGCCGGCGGACCTGCAGGAAGCGCTCGATCTCGGCATCCATCTGTTCGCCGGCGAGGCCGAGGGCCGCATGGCCGACGTGTTGCGCGACGTCGCCGGAGGCAAGGCCAAGCCGATCTACAATTATCTGGCCGACATGCCGGAAATGGCGGCCGCCGTTTATCCTATTCTGCCGCGCGCCGTGGTCACCCGCGTCGCCGGACATTATTCGAGTTTTGACGCCGGCCGCGGCTGTCCGTTCCAGTGCAGCTTTTGCACCATCATCAACGTGCAGGGCCGCAAATCGCGCTACCGCACGCCCGACGACGTCGAGGCCATCGTGCGCGCCAACGCCGCGCAGGGCATCACCCGGTTCTTCATCACCGACGACAATTTTGCCCGCAATCGCAATTGGGAGCCGATCCTCGACCGCCTGATCGAATTGCGCGAGCGCGACAAGTTCAACATCCGCCTCTTGCTGCAAGTCGACACGCTGTGTCACCGCATCCCGGGTTTTATCGAGAAATCCGCGCGTGCCGGCTGCACGGCGATTTTCCTCGGGCTCGAGAACATCAACCCCGAATCGCTCATGGGGGCGAAGAAGCGCCAGAACAAGATTTGGGAATATCGCGAGATGCTTTTGGCGTGGCGGGCGCAAAAGGTCATGACCTACGCCGGCTATATTCTGGGTTTTCCGACCGACACGCCGGAATCCATCGCCCGCGACATCGAGATCATCAAGAAGGAATTGCCGGTCGACATCCTCGAATTTTTCTATCTGACACCGCTGCCGGGCTCGGAAGATCACAAGAATCTCTTCACGCGCGGGGTGCCGATGGACCCCGACATGAACAAATACGATCTCGAGCACGCCTGCACCGCGCATCCTTTGATGTCGAAGGAAGCGTGGATGAAGGTCTACGCCGATGCCTGGACGCGCTATTACACCGACCAACACGTCGAGACGATCATGCGCCGCGCCGTGGTCTCCGGCATCAACCGCACCAAAATTCTCAATTCGCTGACCATCTTCTCCGGCGCGTCGCGCATCGAAGGCGTGCATCCGCTGCAATTCGGCTTTTTGCGCCGCAAGCTGCGCACCCAGCGCCGCTACGGCATGCCGGTGCTCAATCCGTTTGCGTTCTATCCGTGGCGGGTCGTCGATTTCCTGAAAACGTCGTCGCAATGGCTGCGGCTGGTGTGGCGCTATCGCCGCATCATGGCACGCGTCAAAGCCGACCCGGCCTCGCGCACGCATTTCGACGAGGCGTTGCGGCCGCACACGGCCGGCGGCGAGACCGATCATTTTGTTGAAATGTTCGCCGACAAGATCCCGCACACCCACGGCGCGCCAGCGCGCGCGCCTGCTGCGGTTAATTGAAACTGCGACGTTTCCCGGATGCGGTGCAGCACGAAGTGTTGCACCGCTGATCCGGGATCGCTCCGGGCGCGGCGTTCCTAACGATCCCGGGTCTGCAGCGCATCACTTCGCTGCGCTATGTGCTGCGCTGCGCCCGGGAAACGGAGCTTGTTCAGCGTGAAGAGCCGATCTTGCTTTCGGTGCCGTTCAGCAGCCGCGCGATATTGACGCGATGCATGATCCACAGCAGCACCGTCAGCAGCAAAAACAGCTCTGCCTCGCGCATGTTGTGGTTCCACCACAAGACCGCAGGCGTGGCCGCGCTCGCGACCAGCGCCGCAAGGGATGAATAGCGCATCGCTGCCGCGATCGCGATCCAGATCACGCAGAATGCGGCGAGCGCGAGCCAGCACTTCAGGCCGAGAAGAAGACCAATATAGGTCGCGACGCCTTTGCCGCCTTTGAACTTGAGCCATACCGGAAACAGGTGGCCCAAAAACGCGCCGAACGCGGCGACGATGGCGGCATCACGGCCGAAGACATGCGCGACGATCAGAACCGCAACCGTGCCCTTGAGCATGTCGCCGAGCAAGGTCGCGGCGGCGAGGCCCTTGCGGCCGGTACGCAAAACATTGGTGGCGCCGATATTGCCGGAGCCGACCGAGCGCAGGTCGGGCGCGCCGGCAAGCCGCGTCAGCAAGATGCCGAACGGAATCGAGCCGCACAGATAGCCGAACACCAAGGCCGCGGCATATTCGGGCATCAGCGACCAGTCGATCGCGTTTGGCATGATGGTCCGGGGGAACGTTGTTTAGACCGCGCGCGCTTTCCTGCCGCCCTCGCGCGGCGCAAAGCCTGCGGCGAGCGCGTCGGAGGCGCTGCGGTAGATGACGAGGTGCTTTAGCTTGTCGCCCGCGGCGCGGGTCAGCGCCGCCAGATCGGGCGCAAAAGTCTTGCGCGTCGTGTCGGCGACGACGAATTCGCCCGCCTTGTCCTCGACGTCCTTCTCGCAATAGACGCAGCGCAACTGGCAGCGTTGCGGGCCGTCATCCGCGACGACGTAGAACTTGTTGGCGGCATATTGCCGTTCGGAAGGATCGCCGGTGATGCAATTGGCGTTGTCGCATTGCAGGCCGGTGCCGATCGGTTGCGCATAGACCGGATAATCCGGCTCGGCAAAACCGCCGTTGAATTGATGCAGCGATTTGTTCTTGTGCAAGTGCAGCAACAACGAGATCAGCGCCATGCGCACCGGCACGCCATAGGCGGCCTGCTGGAAATAGATGGCGCGGCGGTCGCTGTCGAGCGAAGCGTCGAGCTCGTTGACCCGCGGTAACGGATGCATGACGCTGGCATCCGAGTATTTCGCCTCGTTCAAGAATTTCGCGTCGACTTTTGGATAATCCCGCTCCTGCTCGCTCCAGCGTTCCTTCTGGAAGCGCGTCACATAGACGGCGTCGATCTTCTTCTGCACCAAAAGCCCGAAATCGATTTCCGGATCGGGAATGAGCGACAATTGATGCGGCTGATCGGCGGTGACATAGAGTGCGTCGATCGAGCCGACTTGTCCGGGATCCTTGGACACCATGCGGCAATGGAATTCCTCGCGCAGCCGGCGATCGACGTGGGCCGGCAATTCCATGCCGGGCGCGGGCAGGGGATCGATGGTGGCACCGAAGCGGGCCAGCGCATAGACGAAGGAATGGATGGTGCGGCTGCCCTTGAGATCGCCGGAAATCGCGATCTTCATGTTCTTAAAACTTTTCTTCTTCGAGCGCAGCGTGAACAGGTCGCACAAGGTCTGCGTCGGATGCTCGTGGCTGCCGTCGCCGCCGTTGATCACGGGGATTTGCGAATATTCGGCGGCCAAGCGTGCGGCGCCGTCGCGCGGATGGCGGATGACGACGATGTCGGCGTAGTTGGAAATGACCCGAATGGTGTCGGCGAGGCTTTCGCCCTTGGCCGCGGAGCTGACCGCTGGATCGGCGCTGGTAATGTTGGCGCCCCCGAGCCGCAACATGGCGCTTTCGAACGACAGCCGCGTGCGGGTCGAAGGCTCGTAGAACAGGCTCGCCAGGATGGATTTGGCAGCCAAATCGGTGCTGCGCCCAATTCGATAGTGGATTTTGGGGTCGGCCAGTTCCTTCAAAAACCCGTTCGCGACCTCGAAGATCGTCTCGATCTCCGCATTGGTGAGGTCATTGATCGAAATGAGATGGCGCGTGTGCGGCTGGGTTTTGCTCATCAAAGCGGTGCTATAGGCCCAATCCGAGCGTTCCGGCAAGCCTCGATTAGGCCCGCGATGCCGGTGTGCACCGGAAAACGATCTTTACCCTGCGCCGCGGCCTCGGCGCGGCAGCGGAACATGTTCGCGCCCGCTTGGTTGCCCGTGCTGGAGGACGATGGAGCGGGAGTTTTGCAACGCCCTAGGAGGCGAATATGGCAAACAAAACCTTGACGCTTCGTGCCGCCACAATCGGACTTACCACTGCGCTCTCTCTCGCTGCCGTGTCGACTGGAGGCGCCGAGCCGCGATGGGGCGCCCGTGCCGCGATTGGGGCCGGACTTGCCGGCGTCGCGGTCGGCGCCGCGATCGCAGCTTCACCCAATTACGGCTACGGCTACTACGATTACGCTCCAGGTGCCGTGACGCCGATGGCCGACTCCTACGACTCCTTCGGTCAGGCCTATCCCACGGGCTACCCGAGCGATTGCCGCTTCTCCATCCATAATTGCTAGAGGCGAAAGACGAGCGCCGAGCTCGCCGAAAAACGTCCAGAGAAACTTGCTAAAGCGACGTCAGCGGGGCGCGGCCTGCGCCAAACGGTCGAGCGCGCCCTGCAGGATGTAGGTCGCGGCGTGCTGATCGATCACCGCCTTGCGCCTGGCGCGGCTCATGTCGGCGGCGATCAGTGCACGCTCTACGGCGGCCGTCGACAATCTTTCGTCCCATAGCGCAATGGGCAGTTCGGTAAGCGCGGCGAGGTTGCGGGCGAAGGCGCGCGTGGATTGGGCGCGCGCGCCTTCGCTGCCGTCCATGTTGATCGGCAGGCCGAGCACGAAGCCGATGGCGCGGCGTTCGGCGGCGAGATCGAGCAGGCGTTGCGCATCGAGGCCGAAGCGTTTTCGGGCGACGGTCTCGACCGGCGCCGCCAGACGCCGATCCGGGTCGCTCGCCGCGACGCCGATGGTCTTGGTGCCGAGATCGAGACCGATCAGCGCGCCGCGCGCCGGCAGTAGCGCCGCAGCCTCCATGAGTGGAAGAACCGGCATGGCCGCGGGTTAGCACGCTTGGCGCCGCGCTGCCACCTTTCGCCCGGCGGCAAGCGTGACTATGTTTGGCAGCAACGCCATGCGATTTTTGCCGACAATTTCTGCCACAATTCTTGCCGCGGTTCTTGCCCCGGCGCTCACGCTCGCCATCACGGTTGCCATGACACAGCGCGCCGCAGCGTCGGATTTCAAAGTCATCAGCGGCGGCGCCTTCAAGCAGGTGCTCAACGCGCTCGCCGAGCAATACCAGAAAGAAAGCGGCGACACGCTCGACCTGACCTATCAGACCGTCGGCCAGCATCTCAAACTGATCAAAAGCGGCGCCGAGCAATTCGACGTCGCGGTGCTGACGCCGGAAGCCATCGACGGCCTGATCAAGGACGGCAAGGTGGTTGCCGGCAGCCGCGCCGATCTCGCCAAGACCGGCATCGGCGTCGTGGTCAAAGCCGGCGCGCCGTTGCCCGACATCGGTTCGGTCGAGGCGTTCAAGCGCGCGCTGCTTAACGCAAAATCGGTGGCCTATATCGATCCGGCGGCGGGCGGTTCGAGCGGCATCTATGTCGGCAAATTGCTCGAGCGGCTCGGCATTGCTGCCGAGATCAACGCCAAGGCGAAGCTGATCCATGGCGGCGCGGTTGCCGATCACATCGTCGACGGCGAAGCCGAGATCGGCATCCACCAGATCAGCGAAATTTTGGCGGTGAAGGGCGCCGTGCTGGTCGGCCCGCTGCCGGCGGACATCCAGAATTTCACGGTCTATGCGGCCGGCGTCGGCACCGCGGCCAAGGATGGGGCGGGGGCGGTGGTAAAATTCCTGGCCGGGCCGCACGCGGGGCCGATCATCAAGGCCAAGGGCATGGAGCCGGCGTCCTGAGCACCCCATAAAAAGCCAGCGCCCGCACGAGGCGGGCGCTGGTTTGGGACTGTATGTCCGGTCGCTTTAAGCTTTCGCATGCTCCCAGGCGAGCCGCGGAATGTCCGAACGGGTGATGCCGATATCGGCCAGTTCGCGGTCGTTGAGGCTCGAAAGTTCCCTCACCGCAGCGCCGTAGCGCTTCCAGGCGTGGAGGAAGTGGATTGCCGACAAAAGCATTTTGGGATCCTTTCCTCATTTGTCGTTGAATTGCAGTTAGATATAAGATCGCTGTGCTGCGCTGCAAAATGGAACTGTTGCAGTGCAGCTAAGTGAATTTTGCATGCAAACGGCAATAATTTCTCAAGAATAAGGCCGTCGATGGCCAATTTTGGTCATTTTCCCTGCAACAACGCGAATGCCGTCATGTTGAGGGCGCAATGCTGCCCGGAAGGCGTTTTGCCCGACCTGTTCGACGCCGATCGGTCGTCGACATGACGGGCCGACGCTCTAACCAGTGAGCCGCTTTTCGAGGCGTCGGCCCCTCACGGCTAACCCTTCGGTGGAACTCGCCATTCGCCTGGCGCAGACTCCCTAAGCGTCAAGTTTTAGCCATCCGACGATCCCGTCCGTGCCGCAGTCGCCCGGTCATAATCGACGCCATGTTGCGTCAGTCAGGTCGGGTGTGATGGGGACAACAGATCACCGCAAGTGCGCGGAAGAATGCGTGGCGATGGCGCGGTTGGCCGACGCCGAAAGCGACAAGGCGCTGTGGCTGACCTTGGCGCAGTCCTGGGTGCGCCTGGGTGAGCATGTCGCGCGCATGGAAGAGCGCGCGACACTTGTCGAGACGAGCGAAGAGATCGTCGCTTAGGGCTGCTTCGTAGCGCGCGGCCGGTTCGTCACTGGCCGTGGCTGGTCAGCACCTGCTGACAGGAATTGCTGATCTTGCCGCGATTGGTTTGCAGGCAGCCGAGGATGCCGAACACGTCGTCCTGGCCGTCGTCGTGGATAAATTGTTTGCAATAGCGGATCACGTCCGGATGGCAGGCGGCGCGTTCCTGTTCGGTGCCTTGCTGGATGGAATTCTTCACCGGCGGCGGTTGCGGCGGCAATTGCGCAAGTGCTGCAGGCCCGGCGACAAGCAGAACAGCGATCGTCACAACCGATATGCGTAGCATCATACCCCCTGAGGGCACCCGGCCCTTGCTTGTTTGTCGCAAAACTATCTCACAATTTTCCGGTCGGTGTCAGTGCGCGGGTAGGGGCGAAAAATCTTTTTTGGACCCCTGAGGCCGATTTGCTACATGCGGGCTAAGCATGTGGAATGGGCGTACGCAGCCCTTCGCTGCCATGCGGAAAACGAAGATGGCTTGCCGAGCCGTAGCAAGCGGCGGGTGCCCGCCTTCGCCCAAATAGGGCTTCGGCGCGGCAGCCTTCGCGCGCTTCGCTTGCGAAGGCTGGTGGGCGGTGACGGACTCGAACCGCCGACATTCTGCGTGTAAAGCAGACGCTCTACCAACTGAGCTAACCGCCCAAGCTGCTGACCCACGATGGCGCGATTTATCGCCTCGGTGCGGCAGCACGCAAGTCTGGCGAACAAGTCTGCCCTGACGAACAAGTCTGCCCTGCCGAACAAGTCCGCCGCGGCGGCGAAGGCCGGCACAAGCTCGGGCTTCCGAATATGACACCGCCCGCCTGCGCGCTGTTGGCATGGCAGCGAGCAGACGGGCGGCGAATGCTGCGGGACCCGTTGCCGGGTCCGCTACCGATCAAATCAAACGGTCAGATCGCTTCCTTGAGTTCCTTGGAGGCGCGGAAGGCGACCTTCTTGCTGGCCTTGATCTGGATCGCTTCGCCGGTGGCCGGATTGCGGCCCATGCGCGCGGCGCGCTTGCGAACCTGCAAGATGCCGAGCCCGCCGATGCGGATGCGCTCGCCCTTCTTGAGGTGCTTGACGATATTGCCGACCAGGCCGCCAAGGATGGCTTCAGCCTGCTTTTTCGACAGTTCGTTATCCTCCGCAAGGCTTGCCGCCAGGTGCTTCAATGTCACGGTAGTGGATGTTGTCTTGGCTGCCATTAGGTCCTCCTCGATGAACGGTAGCGCGCGAAAAGCGCCGCTCACTGCGAAGCAATTAGACGATTCGGATGCGGCTGACCACGCTTGTTTTGCCGATTTCACCGATGTTTTCGCGCATCCGAGGCTATCTGCGGGCACTCTGTGACGGCAATAAGACCGGCGGAAAAGGCCGATTTACGGCCTAAATCCTTGACTTGGGCGAAGGCGGGCCTTAACTGCCGACCGCGCCCGCGGGGGCGTAGCTCAGTTGGTTAGAGCGTCGGCCTGTCACGCCGAAGGTCGCGGGTTCGAGTCCCGTCGCTCCCGCCATCCCCCTCATTATCACTTTGAAAAACCAACAGATTTCCCCTTTTGGGTAGGTCGGTGGGCCATTCTGTCTTGGCCCCGATCTTGGCCTCTTTGATCGCCTGGGCACGGCTTGCGGACGCGGGGAGGGCGCTTAATTGGCATCGAGGAGAGGGCAAGACACATCGGGAGATGAGTCATGCTTATCGCAAATAGACGTGTCGTTGCTCTCGCGCTTGGACTTTCCGCCGCCTTCGCATCGCAAGCCTTGGCGCAACCGGACGTAAACCCGCCGCCGCCGCTGACCGGCCATGGTCCCGCCCTGAGCGATCACAGGAAGGCGGCGCTCATGAAATGCACGGATGGGATCAAGTTCGCGTCCGACCGCTACGTGTCCTGCATGACAAGGGAAGGCGAGGCTCCGTGGTCGACCGAAGGTCGCCTTATCCCGCGGGCGGCGCATGGTCCGGACGGCCGTGCTGGACGCATTAAGCAAATAATCGTGAGCCGCCGCAGGGTGTGCAGACAGCTTGTCATGGAGGGCCTATAAAAAAGTAGCTAACCCGATCCCCGTGTCCCCCGACAGGTACCCGACCGGGTTAGCTTCTCCCGCGGCCGGCTCTTTCCCCAGAGTCGGCCGCACACAGTTTGCGGCGCCAACGGCGCCACGCTTCCCATTTTTACCGGCTCGGACAAATCCCCCGACGTCCCACGACAAGCGGTAGCCTGTTGGGTGATCGTGGCTTTTGCAAGGAACCGAATAAATCGCGCGGATCCGCCGGTGGACATCAAGGCGGGTTCTGGCGCTCCCGGCAGTTTATCCATCCATTCAAAGACTTAATCGGTTCGACGTGGCACCGATTTGAGGCGCCTCGACGGTCACAAAAGGTCGGCAGCGCTCACACCGCTTCGACGATTTTGTCGGTCTTGGCGCGAAAATGGTAGCGCGGGATGGCGTCGAGGTCGGTGCCGGTGACACGGATCACCCAGGCCTTTTGCGGGTGGGCGGTGGAGTGGATGAGGCCGGATGAATAGGCCTGGGTCTGGCCCGGGCCGAGGGCGTACGCCTTAGCTTTTTCCAAGACCACATTCTCTTCGCTTGCCGGATTGAGCCGGCGCCATTCGGTCATCTCTGTGACGCCGCGGGCGGTGCCGTAGATCGCCCATGAGGCGCCGTGGCTGTGCGGCTTGCCGACCTTGCCGCCTTCCTGGACGTGAGCGAGCACGTATACGTCGGTCGCCGGATCGTGCCACAGCTCGCGGCGGCCGATCGGCGTGTCTTCGGCAAAAGTCTCGCTGACGAAGGTTTGGTTTTGCAGGAGCTGCGACAGCTTTTGGGCGACGTCGGGCAGGCCGCTTTCGCCTTTGCTCTTGAGCGTCGTCGACAGATCGGCGCAGAAATCGGTGAGCGTGTACTGCATTGCTTGCCTCCTCAAGTTCGCTTTAGTTCTTATCCGCTCCCACCAGCGCATTATAGCGCGCGATCACGTCGCGCGGGGTGGCGGCGGCGCGGGCGACGGATTTAAGCACGGTGTCGCCGTCGATGGGACTCATCTCGATGCCGAGTTTTTCCGCGTCCGCGAGCACGGCGGGATCCTTGCACATCGCCATGAAGGCGTCCTGCAGCGCCTTGGCGCGGTCGGCCGGTATGCCGGGCGGCGCCGCGAACGGCAGCGAAATGGCGAATTGCAGATTGGCGAAATCGATCAGCGCCAGCGCGTTCGCATCCTTGGTCAATTCGTTGCCGGTCGGCACGCCGGGAAAGTCGGACAGCCGCGTCGAGCGGCCGAATTGCAGCAGCGGGCGGAACGCGTCGTGGCTCCACAGATCGCGCTGGCCAGTGCGCACCGAGCTATAACCGATGATCTGGCCGTCGATCTCGCCGCGCTGCATGGCCAAGAACATCGGCGCCGCGCCGACATAGCCGCGCACCACTTTTATGTTGAGGCCGAGAATCTCCTTGGCGATGGTGGCGAAGATCAAATTGCTGGAGGCGGCATTGTCGCCGCCGAGCGTGATCGATTTGCCGGGCTCCTTCAATTCGGCGACCGATTTGATCGGGTTGGTCGCCATCACCAGCATCAGATAGGAGTCCTTGGCGTAGGACGACAGACTCCCGAGCCAGGTGATTTTCAGCGGATCGAAATTGACGTTCGGGTCGCCCTGGATGGCCAGCATCGGCACCGCGCGCTCGAGCTTGACGATGACCGAGCCGTCGCGCTCGAACGTGTTGTAGAGCCGGTTGGCCGAAGCGATGCCGCCGGCGCCGGGCTGGTTCTGCACCACGAGGGTGGGGCTGCCGGGAATATATTTGCCGAGATAGCGCGCCACGAACCGCGCCGTGATGTCATTGATGCCGCCGGGCGCTGTGCCGACGATCATGGTCATCTGGCGGTTCTTGTAGAACTGCTCGACCGATTGGGCGTGGGCAGCGCTGGTCGCGGCGACAAAAAATAGAGCGCAAACGAATGCGACGAACCGCAGTGCTTTACCCGTCACCCTGAGGTGCCCGGCGAAGCCGGGCCTCGAAGGGCGACGGCCCGGGCCGTGCATCCTTCGAGGCTCGCTTCGCTCGCACCTCAGGATGACGGGAAAGGGCTTCACGGAAACGCCGCGAGCAGGTGGCCAAAACCTTGCACCGGCTGGCGCACGTGCAGCCGCTTCTGCATTTCCCACACCCGCGCCGGCACCGGATGCACCACCGGAACCTGCAGATCCTGCTCCAGCATGGCGATGATGTTGAGCGTGCGCCAGCCGGAACCGAGCATATAGATGGCATCGGCGCCTTTGGCTTTGAGAAAATTCTTCTTGATGTGGGCGTAGACCTGCTCGCCGGACAGCGTCTGCACCTGATCGAACGGCACGTCGATGCCTTCCATGCCGCGGACCTTGAAGCCGGCATCGGAAAAATATTTGGCGAAAATGTCGTTGAGCTTTTTAGGAAAATAAGTGGCGCCGACGAAGCTTTTGGCCTTGAGCGCGTGCAACGCATTCACATGGTTCTGCGCCACGCTCATCACCGGCACTTTGTATTTCTTCTCCCACTCAGCGACGATCTTGGCCTCGCCCTTGCGGCCGAGCACCATGAAGGGCGGCGCGCCGTGCGGATGGATGAGGTCGCATTTCTCCTCGGCCAGCACGGCGACGAGCTTTTCGTAGTGCGGCATCATGGTGTGAAATTCGTCCGCGGTGCCGCGCTTGATGTTGAGGAACAGCGGAATGAGGCCAATACCTTCGGGCAACAGCCGGCAGACCTCCTCGGTCACGCCAGGCCGCATGGTCGGATTGATCATGCCGACGACACCGCGCCAACTGGAGAACGCCATGAGGGGAGCCTTTGCTGAATGAGGTGGCATGTGAAGGGGGCGGCAGTCTAGCTGGATTTTCCGACCCTGCCTGCACGGCGCGGTAGCGGATGCTGGCTCGTCCAAAATGTTGCTTCGCCGCCACAGCGTGCGGGAAAGCGCAACCGGAAGCCGTTTACAGGCAATATGACAGCCTCGGCCGCTATTCCCGGTGCGCCCGTAAGGGTATCCCTTACACCGGGGTTACGGGCTGGGCTTGGGCGTAAAGTTCTCCCGGCAACTTTGGCGACGCCGACCGCGTGGGGTAGCCGGCGGCGCTCGATCAAGAACGAGCCGGGGAGGCTCAGGTGTCCCGTCGGTCGACGCTTCGGCGTGCGGACTGTGGTGTAGTGGCGTTGCTGCGTTCCGCGGCCGGCGCGCTTGCCATTGCCGCGTTGCTGCCGACAATGCCGGCCTACGCCGACTGTCAACCCGATCCGGCCGTGAGCGGCCAGACCGTCATCTGCCAAGGCAACGATCCCAACGGCTTCACGGCCAATCCGGGCGTCGATGCGCTCACCGTGCGGGTGGGTCCCAACGCCACGGTGCACGACAACGGCGTGGCCGCGATTTCGGTCAACGACGACAACGTGGTGCGCAACCGCGGTACCATTGACGCTCATGCCACGACATTCGGCATCCTGGCCGGCGACAACAATCTCATCATCAATACCGGTGAGATAAAAACCGGCGTCCTCGGCACCGGCATTTTCGTCGGCGACAACAACATCGTGCGCAACCGCGGCGACATCACCGTCGGCGGCGGCGGCACCGCGATCTTCGGCGTCAACGCCAATACGATCACCAATTCGAGCACCGGAACCATCAATCTCGGCGCCGGCGGCATCGGCATCGAGGCGTTCGGCTCCGGCTTCGACTTCATCGTCAACAACGGCACGATCACCGGTGCCGCCTCGACCACCGGCATCGCGTCGTTTGGCTTCGGCTCGACGATCATCAATAACGGCACGATCACGCTGGGCAAGGCCAATCCGAGCCCGAGCGTCGGCGTGTTCATGAACGGCGGCAGCAATTTCACCAACAACAACCTGATCCAGGTCGGCAATGGCGGCGAAGGCGTCCAAGCCAGCGGCCCGTTCAGCACCCTCACCAACAACGGCACGATCCAGGTCGGCAATGGCGGCCAAGGCTTCGAAATCCTCGGCCCGTTCAACACCATCATCAACAACGGCGCGATCCAGGTCGGCAATGGCGGCGAAGGTGTCCAGACCAGCGGCCAGTTCACCACCATCATTAACAACAACACGATCCAGGTTGGCAACGGCGGTGCAGGCATCCAGTCCAGCGTCGAGTTCACCACCATCACCAACAACCGCACGATCCAGGTCGGCAACGGCGGCGCAGGCATCCAAACCGGCAGCGACCTCAATACCATCACCAACAATGGCGCGATCCAGGTCGGCAATGATGGCGCGGGTATCGAAGCCCTCGGCCCGTTCACCACCATCACCAACAACGGCACCATCACGACCGGCAAAAACGGCGTCGGCATCCTGGCCGGCGTGTTTGGAGGCACCAACAACACCATCATCAATAACGCCACCGGCAACATCACCGTCAGCGGTCCTTTGGCCGATGCCATCGTCATGCAGAACGGCGGCAGCGTGTTCAACGCAGGCACCATCGCCAACACCACGCCCGGCGGCGTCGCCATCGATTTCTGCTCGTGCAGCTCCGGCTATATGCTGACCGTCGCGCCGACCAGCGTCATCACCGGCCTCGTCACCGCGACCGGCAGCGACACGTTCCAACTCGGCGGCACCGGCAACGGCACGTTCGCGCTCAACAGCTTCGGCCCGACCAAGCAGTACGAAGGCTTTGGCGTGTTCAACGTCGTCAGCGGCTTCTGGACCGTGGACAAGGTGTTCGGCCAGAATGACGCCTGGAACGTTCTCGGCGGCACGCTGTCGGGCACCGGCACGCTCAAAGACCTCAATGTCGACGCCGGCGGCACGCTGCAGCCCGGCATTGCACCCGGTACGGCGCTGAAGGTGAACGGCAACCTGGCGTTCCAGACCGGCGCATTCTATGTGGCAACGCTCAACGCCACGACATCGACGCTCGCCAATGTTTCAGGCACCGCGACGCTTGCCGGCAACGTCGAAGCGAATATCCAGGGCGGCCTGTCGAACAAGACCTACACGATCCTGCATTCGGGCGGGCTCGGCGGCACCACCTTCGACGGCTTCATCAGCACCATGCCGGGCTTGACCGGCACGCTGACCTATACGCCGACCGACGTGCTGCTTGCCTTCAACGCCAATCTCGGCCTCGGCGGCAATCTCAACATCAACCAGCAGAACGTTGCCAATGCGCTGAACAATTTCTTCAACGCCGGCGGCGCGCTGCCGGCAGGGTTTTTGTCGGTGTTCAATCTCACCGGCGGCAATCTGCAGAACGCGCTGACGCAGCTGTCCGGTGAGGCGAATGTCGACGGCGAAGCCGCCACCTTCCAGCAGATGACGCAGTTCCTGAGCTTGATGCTCGATCCGTTCGTTGCCGGGCGCAGCGGCGGCGGCGGGAGCGGCGGCGCGGGCGCGCTCGGTTTTGCGCCCGAGCAGCAAGCGGATTTCCCCTCCGACATCGCGCTCGCCTATAACGCCATCCTCAAGGCGCCGCCGCCAAAACCCGCGACATTGGATCAGCGCTGGACCGCATGGGGCACCGCATACGGCGGCAATGACAAGACCAACGGCGATCCGGCCGTCGGCTCGAACACGTTCACGGCCAACACTTTTGGCTTCGCCGCCGGCATGGACTATCACCTGCGGCCCGACACGATCCTCGGCTTTGCGCTCGCCGGCGGCGGCACCAATTGGACGCTCGCGCAAGCGCTCGGCAGCGGGCGCAGCGACGCGTTCCAGGCCGGCGTCTATGGCACCAGATATTTTGGGGCCGCCTATGCCGCAGCTTCGCTCGCCGTCGCCAACAACTGGATGACCACGAACCGCACCGCGCTGGGCGATCAGCTCACCTCGAGCTTCAACGCGCAGAGCGTCGGCGGGCGGGTGGAAGCCGGCTATCGCTACGCGGTGCAGCCGGCTATCGGCTTCACCCCTTATGGCGCCGTGCAGGCGCAAAACTTTCACACCCCAAGCCGCAGCGAGATCGATCTCACCGGCGGTGGCTTTGGGCTGAGCTTTGCCGCGATGAACGCGACCGACACGCGCAGCGAATTGGGTGCGCGCTTCGACGGCCTGACCATGCTCAACGGCCTGCCACTGATTTTACGCGGCCGGCTGGCCTGGGCCCACGACTGGGTCAGCAATCCGTCGCTCTCGGCGGTGTTCCAGACGCTGCCGGGCGCAAGTTTTGTGGTCAACGGCGCGGCGCTGCCGGCGGATTCGGCGCTGGCCTCGGCCGGCGCCGAGCTGAAACTCAATCCGCACCTGTCGCTGCTCGGCAAATTCGACGGCGAGTTCGCCAACGGCTCGCAGACCTACGCCGGCACCGGGACGCTGCGCTACACGTGGTAAGCGTTCAGCGCTGCGCGTGCCGCTCGGAGCCGTATCTCTTGATGAACGCGATCATGGTGGCGACCGCTTTCACCGAATTCGGGTCGAACGGATGCTCGTTGACGAAGGTGTGATGCGCGCCTTCGTAAAGCGCGAGATCCATGGTGCCGCCGGCGCCTCGATAGTCGGTGGCGAGGCGTTGGGCGAGCTCGACCGTGGTCCATTGATCCTGCGTGCCCTGGAACACCAGGGCCGGCGGCAGATAAACTTTTTCGCCGCGCTCGATGATCAGCGCAGGCGTCGCCTCGATCTGCGTCGCTTCGTTGCCGAAGAAGACGTCATGGCCCTTTGCGAGCGTTTCGTCACCCTTGGCCTTGGCGAGCTTGTAGCGCTCCAGCGGAAACAACACGCCCCAGCCTGACACCACGAAGGCCAATTTTGCATCCATGTCGGGCGCGCCGGCGAGCGGCAGCGCGCGGTATCGCGGATCGTCCGGGCGGATCGCCGCCAACAGGATTTGATGGCCGCCGCTCGACGTGCCGTAGGCACCGACCTGGCCGGCGCTGCTGCCGAACTCGCTCGCGTGCGCCTTCAGCCAGCGGATGCCGTAGTTGATGTCCTGCAGCGACGCCGGGTAGGGCGCCTCGGGCGCATTGCGGAAATCGATCGCCAGCACGACGATGCCGGCGGCGGCGAGATCGAGCGCGACGTTCTGGCCGTCGGTGCGATCCTTGTTGTTCCAGGCGCCGCCGTGGACCTGCAGCACCGCGGGGAAGGGGCCGGTGCCCGCGGGCTGATAGAGCCGCGCCAGCCGCGGTTTGTCGTCGCGATGGTAGACGATGTCCTTGACGACGAATTCGTAAGGCGCGCCGGCCTGCGCCCGCGCCGCCGCCGGCAGCACGGCCGCGCCAAAAATTGCTCCGCCGGCTTGCAGCAATTCGCGTCGCTTCAACGTCATGCTCGCCTCCCTGGCCGCGCCTTTTTAGACGCTACGCATGGAGTTTAGCGCAATGACGCTACCCCCGATAGATCGGCGCCGGCTGGGCGAAGAAGCTCCACAGGATGTGATAGACCAGCGCGTAATTCTTCTGCTGGAAGCTGGCGTGCGAAATGCCGGGCATCACGGCGAAATGCTTGTCCGGATTCGGCAGCTTGGCGAAGAACGCCACCAAATCTTCGAAGCTGGCAATGCCGTCCCACTGGCCACGCATGATGAGGGTGGGCACCGTGATCTTTTCCGGATCGACCACCGGCAGCCGCGAGCACATGTCGACGTAAGTGCCTGTCGGCACCGAATCGTCGAGCGCGGTGACGGCGTCGGCGAAGGCGTCGATGACCTTTTCTTCCGCCGTGCCGGGATGATCGCGGTCAAAGATCGAATGGATGAATGCCTTGTCGATCGGCCGGCGATTTTTTGCCGAAAATTCCGGCAGCTTCTTCTTGCGCTCTGCCAATGTCGGCGAGCCTTCGCCGGTCCACACCATGGCGTCGAGCGCAAGACGCGCGACCAGATCGGGATGGCGCTGGGCGAACAGCGCGGCGCGCAACGCACCCGATGAGATGCCATAGACGAGCAGGGGACGCTTGCCGCGCAGCTTGGCGATATAGCTCGCAGCGGCAAAGCAATCGTCGGCACCTTGGGCGATCGGCGCATTGTTGTCGCGGTCCTTGGTGGAGCGGCCGTAGCCTTCCATGTCGACGCACCAGCAATCAAAGTTTTGCCGGGCGAAGAAATCCATCACCGAAGAATCCGGCCGGCCCGGCACCTGCAGGTCGAACGTCGGCTGCGCCGCCATCGACGAGCCGTGGACGAACAGGATGGTGCCCGCGGTCTGTTTCGGATCGCCGGCACATTTTTCGAACAGGAACAGTTTTGCGCCGTCCTTGGTGGTCCAATGCTCCTCGCCTTTGATCGCGGCGGCGGGTTTCGTCGTCTCGTTCATTATTCACCTACATGTGTTTCCCGGATGCGGTGCAGCACGAAGTGGTGCACCGCTGATCCGGGATCGTCGCAGACTCGGAGCTTGTAACGATCCCGGGTCTGCAGCGCATCACTCCGCTACGCTTCGTGCTGCGCTGCGCCCGGGAAACAAGTTTAGCTTAATTAATGAGAGCGATGTGGTTGGTCTGGATCACCTTAGCCCATTTGGCGATTTCCGACTCCATGAAGGCGGTAAAGACGGCCTGGGTCATCACCATGGGCGACGCGCCCTGTTTCTCCCAGGCGTCCTTGATGTCTTGGCGCTTGAGGATGTCGATGATGGTGCGGCTGAGCACATCGACGATCGGTTGCGGCGTCGCTTTCGGCGCCATGAAGCCGACCCACAGTGTGGCCTGAAAGCCGGCCACGCCGGCTTCCGTAAAGGTCGGCACGTCGGGCAGGATCGGCGAACGGAGCCTGCCGCTGGTGGCGAGCGCGCGGACCATGCCGGATTGAATGGTCGGCGCCATGGTCGGAATCGAGTCGAACAGGATTTGGATCTGCCCGCTCAAAATGTCGCTGCGCATGCCGGTCGAGCCTTTGTACGGCACATGCACGATGTCGATGCCGGTCAGGCTTTTCAAAAGCTCGGCGGCCATATGGTAGTTCGAGCCCGGCCCCGAAGAACCGTAATTGAGCGTGCCGGGCTTTGCCCGCGCCAGCGCCAGCAGTTCCTGAAGCGTCTTCGCCGGCACCGAGGGATGCACGACCAGAACCAGGTCGGTGTCCATCAGTGGCGCTACCGGCGTCAGGTCGCGCATCAGCTGATAGGGTTTTTGGGTGTAGAGCGTCTCGTTGACCGTTTGCGTGCCCGACACCATCAGCAAGGTGTAGCCGTCCGGCGCCGCGTGGGCGACGAGATCGGTGCCGATCGTGGTCCCGGCGCCGGGACGATCTTCGATGAAGAACGTCTGGCCGAGCGACTTTTGCAATTCGTTGGCAATGGAGCGCGTGTAGACGTCGGTCGGCCCGCCGGCGCCGAACGGCGCCACGATTTTTACGGGCCGCGACGGATAATCGTCGGCGCGGCTCGCTGATGTCCCGGCAACGACGCCGCCAAGCGCCAGAAGAATTGCGTCACGTCGCGACACTGCGCTCGGCAAGATCATTGGTTTCCTTGAAGGGAGGTTTGGGTTCCTCGAAGCGGAGCTAGTTCAACGTCACGCCGGTGATGTGGATCACCTCGCCCCAGCGCTTGTACTGTTCGGCGATGAAGGCGGCAAAATCGGCAACCGTCTTCGGCTGCGGCTCGCCGCCAAGCTGCTTGAGCTTGTTTTGCAATTCCGGCGTCGCCAAGCCCTCGTTCACGACCTTGTTGATCCTGGCGACGACGTCCGGCGGCGTGCCGGCCGGCGCCACGATGGCCTGCCAGGAATCCGGCGGCATGCCCGGATAGCCGAGCTCATCCATGGTCGGCACGTCGGGGATTTCCGGAATCCGCGTCGGGCTGGTGACGGCCAGCGCGCGCACTTCGCCGGATTTTATGTGCGGCACGATCGCGGTGGTGCCCTCGAAGGTCATGTTCATCTGCCCCGCAAGGACATCGATGGTGGCCTGCGACGCGGTCTTGTAGGGCACGAACACGATATTGGCCCCGGTGATGTGCTTGAACATCTCGCCGCACATATGCGGCGGCGTGCCGATCACTGCGCCGTAATTGAGCTTGCCTGGATTGGCCTTGGCGTAGGCGACCAACTCCTTGACGTTGTGCGCCGGGATCGACGGGTTGATCGCGACCACCAAAGGCGCCGAGGCGACCATGGCCACGGCGGCAAAATCCTTCACGGGGTCGATGCCGGCGTCCTTGTAAAGCTGCGGGCTGATGGCGAGCGAGCCCGCGGTCGCGGCCAGCAGCGTGTAGCCGTCGGGCGGCGCGCCAGCCACGGCGCGCGCCGCCAGCGTACCGCCGGCGCCGATATGGTTTTCCACCACGACCGGGCGGCCGAGATGGTCCGACAGATACGCGCCGATAATGCGCGCCGCCACGTCCGGCGGCCCGCCGGGCCCGAACGGCACAATCAGCTTGATCGGATGATCGGGGAAATTGTCGGCCACAGCCGCTGCCGGCAGGCCCAGCGCGATTGCGGCAGCGAGCGCGACAAGCATATACCGGCCAAACCCCCGCGCTATTGAACTCGTCATCGACCTCTCCCGGCCAAAGTCACGCAATCGTGGTATCGCTTATTCGTAGTATCGAGCATGGCGACGGCGTCAACGCGCCACCTCAACGCACAGGCCGCCTTGCACCTTTTTGTGCACTGCGCTAAGGGTCGCCAAAGTTCCGTCGTCAGTGCGAATCCGCTGAAAATCGGGGCAAATCAGCGCGGTGCCATAGGTTGCGGATATGGGTCGCGGAACGGCACCGCAATGGACATATTCCTTGGCGAGGAATGAGGTCCGAACCGGTCGAGCAAAGGGCTGCCGATGACCCCGACGATGAGTCAGTTCCTGCTTGGCTACCTACCGCTGGTCGTATTCATCGGTGTCGCGCTGGCGATCGGGCTTGCGCTGCTGGGCTTTGCTTTTGCCCTCGCCTACAAGGCGCCCGATCCGGAAAAGCTCTCGGCCTACGAATGCGGCTTCAACGCCTTCGACGATGCGCGGATGAAATTCGACATCCGCTTCTACCTGGTCGCCATCCTGTTCATCATCTTCGACCTCGAAGTCAGCTTCCTGTTCCCGTGGGCTGCGGCCTTCGGTAAGGTCGGCGTGTACGGCTTCTGGTCGATGATGCTGTTCCTTGCGGTGCTGACCATCGGCTTTATCTATGAGTGGAAGAAGGGAGCGCTCGAATGGGATTGAGCGAACCCGCAGTCGCCACGCCTGGCCGGACCATCATCGACCCGCGCACCAATAAGCCGGTGGGCGCGGACGATCCGTTCTTCAGCGATCTCAACAGCGAGCTTGCCGACAAAGGCTTCCTGGTCGCCGCCGCCGACGACCTGATCGCCTGGGCGCGCACCGGCTCGCTGATGTGGATGACGTTCGGGCTCGCCTGCTGCGCCGTCGAGATGATGCAGATGTCGATGCCGCGCTACGACGCCGAGCGCTTCGGCTTCGCGCCGCGCGCCTCGCCGCGCCAGTCCGACGTCATGATCGTCGCCGGCACACTGACCAACAAGATGGCGCCGGCGCTGCGCAAGGTCTACGACCAGATGCCGGAGCCGCGCTACGTGATCTCCATGGGGTCGTGCGCCAATGGCGGCGGCTACTACCATTATTCCTACTCGGTCGTGCGCGGCTGCGATCGCATCGTGCCGGTCGACATTTATGTGCCGGGTTGTCCGCCGACCGCAGAGGCGCTGCTCTACGGCGTGCTGCTGTTGCAAAAGAAGATCCGCCGCACTTCGACGATCGAACGCTGAACATGGACGAGACGCTCGACACGCTCGGCAAGACCATTACGGGGGCGCTTGCCGCCTCGGTGACCGGTTATGCGGTCGCCTTTGGCGAACTGACCGTGACCGCGCAAGCGTCCGACATAGTCGCGGTGATGAAGTTTTTGCGTGACGACGGCCATTGCCAGTTCTGGAATCTGATCGACATCACCGCGGTCGACTGGCCGGGCCGCGAGCGGCGCTTCGACGTGGTCTATCACCTGTTGTCGCCGAAGCTGAATATCCGCGTCCGCGTCAAAGCCGAGACCGACGAGGCGACGCCGGTACCCTCGATCATCGAGGTGTTTGCCGGCGCCGACTGGTTCGAGCGCGAGACCTACGATCTCTACGGCATCGTGTTCACCGGCCATCCCGACATGCGGCGCATCCTGACCGACTACGGCTTCGAGGGTCATCCGCTGCGGAAAGATTTTCCGCTCACCGGCTTTGTCGAGGTGCGCTACGACGACGAGCTCAAGCGCGTCGTCTACGAGCCGGTGCGGCTGGCGCAGGAATTCCGCACCTTCGATTTCCTGTCGCCCTGGGAAGGCACCGACTACGTGCTGCCCGGCGACGAGAAAGCGAAGAAGGGGCAAGCGTCATGAAGCCCACCCTCAAGCCAGGCATGACGCACCGCTTCAGCTACCAGGTGCCGGAGAACAAGACGGTGCCCTACACGTTTCCGGAATCGCCGGAGATCGCGGCGATGCCCAAAGTATTGGCCACCGGCTACATGATCGTGCTGATGGAATGGGTGTGCACCCAACTGCTCGCGCCTCATCTCGATCCGGGCGAGGGCAGCCTCGGCGTGCACGTCGATGTCAGTCACCTCGCGGCGACGCTGCCGGGCATGACGGTGACGGTCGATGTCGAGTGCGCGGAAGTCACGGGACAACGCGTCAGCTTCAAAGTGAAGGCCCATGACGACATCGATCTGATCGGCGAGGGCCGTCACGACCGCTTTGTGGTGATGTGGGACAAATTCAATTCACGGCTCGCGGCGAAAGCGGCAAAACTGGCTCAGGTGGCATGATGGCCGACGCGGCGCCGGCACCACGCAATTTTACGATCAACTTCGGGCCGCAGCATCCGGCGGCCCACGGCGTGTTGCGCCTCGTGCTCGAACTCGATGGCGAAGTCGTCGAGCGCGTCGATCCGCATATCGGCTTGCTCCATCGCGGCACCGAAAAGCTGATCGAGCAAAAGACCTATCTGCAGGCAATCCCATATTTCGATCGGCTCGACTATGTCGCGCCGATGAATCAGGAGCATGCGTTCTGCCTGGCGGCGGAAAAGCTGCTCGGGCTGCAAGTGCCGCGACGGGCGCAAATCATCCGCGTGCTCTATTGCGAGATCGGCCGGCTGTTGTCGCACCTCCTCAACGTCACCACGCAGGCGATGGATATCGGCGCGCTCACCCCGCCGCTGTGGGGTTTTGAGGAGCGCGAAAAGCTCATGGTGTTCTACGAGCGCGCCTCGGGCTCGCGCATGCACGCGGCCTATTTCCGTGTCGGCGGCGTGCACCAGGATTTGCCGGCAAAGCTGATCGACGATATCGCCGGCTTTTGCGATCCGTTCCTGAAGGTTTGCGACGATCTGGAAGAACTGCTCACCGAGAACCGCATCTTCAAGCAGCGCAATGTCGATATCGGCGTGGTGAAGCTTGACGACGCCTGGGCCCGCGGCTTCTCCGGCGTCATGGTGCGCGGCTCCGGTGCGGCCTGGGACTTGCGCAAGGCGCAGCCCTACGAGTGCTACGCCGAGATGGATTTCGACATTCCGGTGGGCAGGAACGGCGACAATTACGACCGTTATTGCATCCGCATGGAAGAGATGCGCCAATCGATCCGCATCATGAAGCAGTGCATCGAAAAGCTGCACGCGCCCGACGGCCAGGGCAGGGTCACCGTCGACGACCACAAGATCGTGCCGCCCCGGCGCGAAGAGATGAAGCGCTCGATGGAAGGCTTGATTCATCACTTCAAGCTCTACACCGAGGGCTTCAAGGTGCCGGCCGGCGAAGTCTACGCCGCGGTCGAAGCGCCCAAGGGCGAGTTCGGCGTCTATCTGATCGCCGACGGCAGTAACAAGCCGTACAAGTGCAAGATCCGCGCGCCGGGTTTTGCCCATCTGCAAGCCATGGACTTTCTGTGCCGCGGCCACATGCTGGCCGACATTTCGGCGATCCTCGGCTCGATCGATATCGTGTTCGGCGAGGTCGACCGATGAGCGTGCGCCGCCTCGCCGAAAAACAGCCGCCGAGCTTTGCCTTTACGCCGGAGAATTTGGCTTGGGCGAAAGCGAAGATCGCCAATTATCCGGAAGGCCGCCAGCAATCCGCCGTGATCCCGGTCCTGTGGCGGGCGCAGGAGCAATGCGGCGGCTGGCTGCCGCAGAAGGCGATCGAGGCGACCGCGGAACTCCTCGGCATGGCGCGAATCCGCGTGCTCGAAGTCGCGACCTTCTACACCATGTTCAATCTGTCGCCGGTCGGCAAATTCAACGTGCAGCTTTGCGGTACCACGCCGTGCATGTTGCGCGGTTCGGAAGAGTTGAAAAAAGTCTGTCGTCGCATGATCGGCGAGCAGGACCACGTCACCTCGGACGGCCTATTCTCCTGGACCGAGGTCGAATGCCTTGGCGCTTGCGTCAACGCGCCGATGGTGCAGATCAATTACGATTACTACGAGGACCTCACGCCGGAATCGTTTACGCGCATCCTCAACGACCTGTCGCTCGGCCGCACGCCAAAACCGGGGCCGCAGGTCGACCGACTGAACTCCGCGCCGATTGGGGGACAGACCACGCTGACCGATCCTTCGCTCTACACCACCAATGGAAAATCGGGCCAAGAGGGCAGCGCCTTGCAAGACAGCGAAGCAAAAAAACCCGGCGCGGCCGCGAACCTGCAGGAAGCGCCGGCGCCGAAACCGCCGATGGCCGATGCAACCGATCCGAGGCGCTCATAAATGCTCGCCGACAAGGACCGCATTTTCAGAAATCTCTATGGCCAGGGCGACTGGGGCCTCGACGGTGCACGCGCGCGCGGCGCCTGGGACGGCACCAAGGCGATTTTGGAAAAAGGCCGCGAGACGATCGTCAACGAGATGAAGGCGTCAGGCCAGCGCGGCCGCGGCGGCGCCGGCTTTCCGACCGGGCTGAAATGGTCGTTCATGCCCAAGCAGACCGACCGGCCGAGCTATCTGGTCATCAACGCCGACGAATCCGAGCCCGGCACCTGCAAGGACCGCGAGGTGATGCGCAACGACCCGCATCTCCTGATCGAAGGCTGTCTGATCGCCGGCGTCGGCATGGGCGTGCACCATTGCTACATCTATGTGCGCGGCGAGTTCATCCGTGAACGCCAACGCCTCGAAGCCGCCGTGCAGCAGGCCTATGACGCAAAGCTCATCGGCAAGAACAACGTGCACGGTTTCGACTTCGACATCGTCGTGCATCACGGCGCCGGCGCCTATATTTGCGGCGAAGAGACGGCGCTGCTCGAGAGCCTCGAAGGCAAGAAGGGCCAGCCGCGGCTCAAGCCGCCGTTCCCCGCCAATATGGGTCTCTACGGCTGCCCGACCACTGTGAACAATGTCGAGACCATCGCCCAGGTGCCCGACATCATGCGCCGCGGCGCCGCCTGGTTTGCCGGCATCGGCCGGGCCAACAACACCGGCACGAAACTTTATTGCATTTCCGGCCATGTCGAGCGGCCGTGCAATGTCGAAGAGGCGATGGGCATTCCGCTGCGCGAATTGATCGAGACGCACGCCGGCGGCGTGCGCGGCGGCTGGAACAATCTGCTCGCCGTGATCCCCGGCGGCTCGTCGATGCCGATGGTGCCGGCCGGGCCCGATCAGGCCGACACGCTCTTGATGGATTTCGACGGCTGTCGCGACAAGAAATCGGCGCTCGGCACCGCCGCCGTGATCGTCATGGACAAGTCGGCCGACATCGTCAAAGCCATGGCGCGCATCTCCTATTTCTACAAGCACGAGAGCTGCGGCCAGTGCACGCCGTGCCGCGAAGGCATGGGCTGGATGTGGCGCGTGCTCGAGCGCATGGCCGAAGGCCGCGCGCAAAAGCGCGAGATCGACATGCTGATGGAAGTCACCACCCAGATCGAGGGCCACACCATCTGCGCCTTCGGCGACGGCGCGGCCTGGCCGGTACAGGGGCTGTTGCGCCACTTCCGGCCGGAGATCGAGCGGCGCATCGACGAATATACGGTTAATCCGCATCCCGAGCCCGTTTCGGTCGCGGCGGAGTAGACAGTAAATGACGAAACTTATTGTCGACGGCAAAGAGATCGACGTCCCGCCGGAGTACACGCTGCTCCAGGCCTGCGAGGCCGCGGGCGCGGAGATTCCGCGCTTCTGCTTCCATGAGCGGCTGTCGATCGCCGGTAATTGCCGCATGTGCCTGATCGAGGTGGTCGGCATTCCGAAGCCGCAGGCCTCCTGCGCCATGGGCGTGAAGGATTTGATGCCCAACAAGGACGGTTCGCCCAAGGTTTTGAGCACACGCTCGCCGATGGTGCGCAAGGCGCGCGAAGGCGTGATGGAATTCTTGCTGATCAATCATCCGCTGGATTGCCCGATCTGCGACCAGGGCGGCGAATGCGATCTGCAGGACCAGTCGATGGCCTACGGCATCGATTCCAGCCGCTTCCACGAGAACAAGCGCGCGGTCGAGGACAAATATTTGGGCGCCCTGGTCAAGACCTCGATGAACCGCTGCATCCAGTGCACGCGCTGTGTGCGCTTTGCCACCGAGGTTGCGGGCGTGCCCGAGCTCGGCGCCATCGGCCGCGGCGAGGACATGGAGATCACCACCTATCTCGAAGGGGCGATGACGTCGGAATTGCAGGCCAACGTGGTCGACATCTGTCCAGTCGGCGCGCTGACGTCGAAGCCATATGCATTCGCGGCGCGGCCCTGGGAGCTCAACAAGACGGAATCGATCGACGTCATGGACGCGCTTGGTTGCGCCATCCGCATCGACACCCGCGGCCGCGAGGTGATGCGGATATTGCCGCGCACCAACGACGACATCAACGAGGAATGGATTTCCGACAAGACCCGCCACGTGGTCGACGGCCTGCGCACGCAGCGGCTCGATCAGCCCTATGTGCGCGAGAACGGCAAGCTGCGCCCGGCATCTTGGAGCGAAGCGTTCAAGGCGATCGCCGCAAAAGTCGCGCGCGGCAATCCCAAGCGCATTGGCGCGCTGGCCGGCGACCTCGCCGCGGTCGAGGAAATTTTTGCGCTCAAGGATTTGATGACGCGGCTTGGCGTGAGCAATCTCGACTGCCGGCCCGACGGCTCGGTGCTCGATCCCAAATGGGGCAGGGCAGCCTATCTGTTCAACTCAACCATCGCCGGCATCGATTCCGCCGATGCGCTCCTCATCGTCGGCTCGAACCCGCGCAAGGAGGCGCCCATCCTCAACGCGCGCATCCGCAAGCGCTGGCGCGCCGGAAATTTCCCCATCGGCGTGATCGGCCCGAAAGCCGACCTGACTTACACTTACGATTACCTCGGCGCCGGCCCGGAGACGCTTGCCGATATTGCACGGCACAGCTTTGCCGATGCGCTGCGCAAAGCCGAGCGCCCGCTCTTGCTCGTCGGCGTGGCGAACTTTGCGCGCGCCGACGGCGCAGCGATCGCGTCGCTGGCGGCGAAGGCGGCGGTCGATCTTGGCGCCGTGAAGGATGGTTGGAACGGCTACAGCGTGTTGCATAGTGCGGCGTCGCGGGTCGGCGCGCTCGATCTCGGTTTTGTGCCGGGCGACGGCGGCCTGAATACGCGGCAGATGGCGGCGACGGGCACGCTGGATGTTCTGTTCCTGCTCGGCGCCGATGAGATCGATATCGCGGCGGGCGCCTTCGTCGTCTATATCGGCACCCACGGCGACCGCGGCGCCACGCGCGCCGACGTGGTGCTGCCCGGCGCGGCGTATCCGGAAAAATCGGGAACCTACGTCAACACCGAAGGCCGCGTGCAGATGGCGACACGCGCCGCGTTCCCGCCCGGCGATGCGCGCGAGGATTGGGCGATTCTTCGCGCGCTGTCCGACGTGCTGGGCAAGAAGCTGCCCTACAACTCGCTGTCGCAACTGCGCCAGGCGCTGTTCGCCGCTTACCCGCACATGCAGCGCATCGGCCAGATCGCGCCCGGCAATGCCGCCGACCTGCAAAAGCTCGTGGGCTTAAGCGGCGCGACCGACAAGACGCCGCTGCGCTCGAGCGTCGACGATTTCTATTTCACCAATCCGATCGCGCGCTGTTCCGCGGTCATGGCGGAATGCTCGGCGCTGGCTCACGGACGCTCCACCATGACGGCGGCGGAGTAGGGCCATGGCCGCGTTCTGGTCCGACTATATCTGGCCGTTGGTCGTCATGGTGGCGCAGAGCGTGCTGCTGCTCGTCATCCTGCTGATCGCCGTGGCCTATGTGCTGCTCGCCGACCGCAAGATCTGGGCGGCAGTGCAGATCCGGCGCGGCCCCAACGTGGTCGGCCCATGGGGCCTGCTGCAATCTTTTGCCGACCTGATCAAATTCGTGCTCAAGGAGCCGGTGATTCCGGCCGGCGCCAACAAGGGCGTGTTTTTGCTGGCGCCGCTCGTCACCTGCGTGCTGGCGCTCGCCGCCTGGGCGGTGATCCCGGTCGATGCCGGCTGGGTGATCTCCAACATCAATGTCGGCATTCTTTATATCTTCGCCATCTCCTCGCTCGGCGTGTACGGCGTGATCATGGCCGGCTGGGCGTCGAATTCCAAATATCCGTTCCTGGCGGCGCTGCGCTCGGCGGCGCAGATGGTGTCGTACGAAGTCTCGATTGGCTTCGTCATCATCACCGTGCTGCTCTGCGTCGGCTCGCTCAATCTCACCGCCATCGTCGAGGCGCAGAACAGCAAATGGGGCCTGTTCGGCTGGTACTGGTTGCCGCTGTTCCCGATGGCGGTGATCTTTTTCATCTCGGCGCTGGCCGAGACCAACCGGCCGCCGTTCGATCTGGTCGAAGCGGAGTCGGAACTGGTCGCCGGTTTCATGGTCGAATACGGCTCCACGCCCTACATGATGTTCATGCTCGGTGAATACGTGGCGGTCACCACCATGTGCGCCATGATGACCATCCTGTTCCTCGGCGGCTGGCTGCCGCCGTTCCCAGTGCCGCCGTTCACCTGGATTCCCGGCGTCATCTGGTTCGTGCTCAAGTCGAGTTTTGTGTTCTTCATGTTCGCCATGGTGAAGGCGTTCGTGCCGCGCTATCGCTACGACCAGTTGATGCGGCTCGGCTGGAAGGTCTTCCTGCCGATCTCGCTCGCCATGGTGGCGATCGTGGCCGGCGTGCTGCAAGTGACCGGATGGGCGCCGCAATGAGCGAGGACGCGGATGGAATATTCGCTGCCAGCCTGGCTCGGTGCGCTCGCCGGAACCGTGGTTGCGGTCGCCGTCTACGTGCCGGCCATTCGCGCCATCGAGCGCAGTTTTCGCGCCCAAGCCGGCCCGCAGACGCCGGAACAACGCGCGGCGTTCGCGGAGAAGTTTTCCATCGCGCGCCGCCTGATCCTCGCGGTCGACATCGCTATCTTTGCGACGGCGGGCTATTGGATCGGCAATGCCATCGGCGGTCCAAAATTTTGAGCGGCAACAGAGGATTCTGACATGCAACTCGACCAGGCCGCCCGTTCGCTGTTCCTCAAGGAATTCGCCCAGGCTTTCGTGCTGTCGATGCGCTATTTCTTCAAGCCGAAAGCCACCATCAATTATCCGTTCGAGAAAAATCCGCTGTCGCCGCGGTTCCGTGGCGAGCACGCGCTGCGCCGCTATCCGAACGGCGAGGAGCGCTGCATCGCCTGCAAGCTGTGCGAGGCGATCTGCCCGGCGCAAGCCATCACCATCGAAGCCGGCCCGCGCCGCAACGACGGCACCCGGCGCACCACGCGCTACGACATCGACATGGTCAAATGCATCTATTGCGGGCTGTGCCAGGAAGCCTGCCCGGTCGACGCCATCGTCGAAGGGCCGAATTTCGAATTCGCCACCGAAACCCGCGAGGAGCTCTACTACGACAAGGAGCGGCTGCTCGCGAACGGCGACCGCTGGGAGCGCGAGATCGCGCAAAACCTCGCGCTCGACGCGCCCTATCGGTGAGATGCGCCGTCCATGATCATCAACGCTCTCTTCTTCTATCTGTTCGCCGCCGTGTGCATCGCCTCGGCCGTGATGGTCATCGTCTCGCGCAATCCGGTGCATTCGGTGCTGTTTCTGATCCTCGCCTTCGTCAATGCGGCGGGGCTATTCGTGCTGATGGGCGCCGAGTTTCTGGCGATGATCCTGATCGTGGTCTATGTCGGCGCCGTCGCGGTGCTGTTTCTCTTCGTCGTGATGATGCTCGACGTCGACTTTGCCGAGCTACGCCAGGGCGTGCTGAATTATCTGCCGATCGGCGCGCTGATCGGCGCCATTCTGCTCGCCGAGCTTTTGACCGTGGTGTTCGCCTGGGTCATCGGGCCTGACGTCGCCAAAGCCATCACCGCGCCGATCCCGCCGGCTGCCGATATCAGCAACACGCAAGCGCTCGGGCTCGTGCTCTACACGCGCTACGTCTACTACTTCCAGGCCGCCGGCATCATCCTTCTGGTCGCCATGGTCGGCGCCATCGTGCTGACCCTGCAGCACAAGCCGAATGTGCGGCGGCAGAACATTGCCGATCAGGTGGCGCGGCGGCGCGCGACCGCGATCGACGTCGTCAAGGTCAAGTCGGGGCAGGGGCTCGAGGGGCTGCCATGATCATCGGGCTCGGGCATTATTTGTCGGTTGCCGCGATCCTGTTCACGCTCGGGATCTTGGGCATCTTCCTCAACCGCAAGAACGTCATCGTCATCCTGATGTCGATCGAGCTCATCCTGCTCGCCGTCAACATCAATCTGGTGGCGTTCTCGACCTTCCTCGGCGACATCGTCGGCCAGGTCTATGCGCTGATCGTGCTCACGGTGGCGGCGGCGGAAGCGGCCATCGGGCTCGCCATCCTGGTCGCCTATTTCCGCAACCGCGGCTCGATCGCGGTC
>CAVWOI010000027.1:0-57117 GCA_963756245.1 uncultured Alphaproteobacteria bacterium | reverse complement strand
AAACCGATCCTGCTGGTGAGCGCGCGCTCCATGGGAGCGAGCCGCTGGCAAATTTTGCGCTGGGTGATCTTCCCGCACATGATCCCGAGCCTCTTCGCCGGCATGCGGCTCGGCATGAGCGGCGCGCTGCTCGGCGTGCTGCTCGCCGAGCTTTATGTCTCGACCGCCGGCATCGGCCACTTCACCACCATGTTCACCGAGAATTTCGACCCGACCAAGCTGTTCGGCCTGGTCGCCATGCTCGCCGCCATGGCCATCGTGCTCAACGAGATCGTGCGCCGCGCCGAGACCCGATTCAGCCGCTGGCGCTAGGAGGTTTTTGTAATGGCGAAATTGAAGCTCACCGTCGCCTGCGGCGATTACGAGATCGTGCGCGCGCTCAGTGACGGCAGCGTGCAGGCCGACGGCATCGAGCTTGTGATGCTCACCGGCATGGGCTCGCGCGAGCGGCACTGGCGCATGGCGCGCAAGACCGAGTTCGACGTCTGCGAGATCAATATCGGCGGCTATTACATGGCGCGCGACCGCGGCGAGGCGCTGGCCGCGATCCCGGTGTTTTTGCACCGGCGCTTCCGCCACGGCTTTGTCTTCGTCAACGCCAAGTCCGGCATCCGCGAGCCGAAAGACCTGATCGGCAAGAAAATCGGCGGCACCAATTTCCAGCCGGCCTCCAATATCTGGATGCGCGGCATTTTGGAAGAATATTACGGCGTGCCGCATCGGCAGTGCACCTGGGTGGTGGAGCGCAGCGAGGATTTCGAATTCACGCCGCCGAAGGATTTACGCATCGAAATGGCGCCGCCGGAAAAACGGCTCGACGTCATGCTGGCGGAGGGCGAGATCCCGGCCATGCTGTCGCCCGATCTCCCGCCGCTGTTTCGCGACGGCGACAAGCGTATCGTGCGGCTGTTTCCGAATTACAAGGACATGGAAATAGCGTTCTTTCGCGACACCGGAATCTTTCCGATCATGCACGTCAATGTCGTGCGCCAGGAGATCATCGATAAATATCCCTGGGTGGCGACCAATCTGGTCAAGGCGTTCGACGAGGCGAAAGCCTTGGCCTATCGCCATGTCGCCAACCCGCGCAGCATTCCGCTGGCCTGGGTCAGGACCGCATGGGAGGAGCAGCTCGACGTCTTGGGCGCCGATCCCTGGCAATATGGCCTCGGCGACGCCAATCGCAAAAATGTCCAAACGGTGCTGCGGTATTGCCATCAACAAGGCTTGATCGGCCGCATGATGCCGCTTGGGGAGTTATTCGCCGACACTGACCTGGGTGACGCCGGCGGCGGGGCAGAAAACATCTGATTGGAAAATTTGTAGGGTGTAGGGCGGATTAGCGTAGCGTAATCCGCCATTGCGCCCTGCTTCCCAACGTCGGCGGATTACGCCGGAGCCTGCCATCGGGCCGGCCACTTCGGGCCGGACCCGTTGGGCTAACCCGCCCTACGAACGACGACTCCTGTTGCGTACCGTGTGAGGGGTAAGCCATGCTAAACGAGGAAACCAGTCCCGCCATTGAAAGCACCGACGATCCCGCCGTGGCCAAAAAAGACGATCCCGCCTTCCTCTATTTCCCGACCAATTACCGCTGGTCGATGGGCCTTTTGATCTGCCTCTCCGGCGCGCCGTGGACCGGCGTCGAGATCGACGAGGTCAACCGGGTCGGCCGCGCGCTCACCGACAAGGTCGGCGACGACGACGCCTGGTTCGAGGAATGGGCTCGGATGGGCGACAAGATCACAGCGCGCGGCCGCGACGCCATGCGCGCCGGCCATAAGCTCACTGCGGCCTCGTGCTTCATGCGCGCCTGCCGTTATTACCAGACCGGCGAGCGCTTCATCCATCCGCGCTCCGAGCGCAGCATGGACGTCTATGCGCAGTCGGTGAGCCTGTTCAAGGAAGCCGCCGCCATCATCCGTCGCCCGCGCATCGAGCCGGTCGAGGTGCCGTACGAGAATACGAGCCTGCCGGCGCTCCTGGTGCATCCCGATCCGGAAGCGACGCGCGGCCGCCCTGCCCCGGCCATGGTGTTCTTCGACGGCTTCGACGTCACCAAGGAATTGCAATACGGCTACGGCGTGCCCGATCTGGCCGCGCGCGGCATCGGCTGCCTGATCGTCGACGGGCCGGGCAACGGCGAGAGCGTGCGGTTCCGCAATCTGCCGCTGATCGCCGAGACCGAACGTTACGCCAGGCCGGTCTACGAGTATCTCGCCGGGCGCCCGGAATTCGACCCCAAGCGCATCGGCGTGATGGCGCTCAGCCTCGGCGGCTACTACGCGCCGCGCGCGGCGTCGCTCGAGCAGCGCTTCGCCTGCTGCGTCGCCTGGGGCGCGCAATGGGACTATCACGAGATCTGGGCGCGGCGGCTCGACCTGCTCGATTCCGGCCGGGTGCTGTCGCTGTCGGTGCCGCCCGAGCATCTGCAATGGGTGCTCGGCGTCAACGACCGCGCTTCTGCGCTGAAAAAACTCGAAGGTTTCCGGCTCGACGGCATCGTCCAGAAGATGACCTGCCCGTTCCTCTTGCTCCACGGCGCCGGCGACGAGCAAATCCCGATCGAGATCGCGGAAAAACTCTACGAAGCAGTCGGCTCCAAGCAGAAGGCGCTGAAAATCTTCACCCGCGAGGAAGGCGGCTTCCATCATTGCCAGGTCGACGACGCCACCATCGGCGTTCATTATATGTGGGATTGGATCGCCGACATTCTCCACGCCGGTGAATGAGACATGACCCCAAAGAGATAGCCCAAAGAGATAAGCTAATGACGACACATCGGCTGGATGCCGCGCCCGATACGGTGCATTGGGGTTATTTCGATGCAAAGCTCAAGCCCCTGATCACGGTCGATCCGGGCGACACCGTCGTGATTTCGACGGTGTCGGGCGCGCTGGGCTACCTGCCCGATGCCAATTCCGGCCTCGTCGTGCCCGAGGCGCTGCGGGAAATTCATGCTTCGGTCAAGCCGAGGCTTGGCGGGCCGCACATCCTGACCGGCCCGGTCGCGGTGCGCGGCGCCAAGGCCGGCCAGGTGCTCGAAGTGCGCATCAAGGCGATCGAGCTTCTCAGCAACTGGGGCTACAATTTCATCCGTCCGCTGTTCGGCGCATTGCCGAACGATTTCGAGCGTCTGCGCCTCATGCACATTCCGCTCGACAAGGCGCGGATGGTCGGCAAGCTGCCTTGGGGCCTCGAACTGCCGCTCAAGCCGTTCTTCGGCATCATGGCGGTGGCGCCGCCCGCGGCCTGGGGCGAGATCGCTTCGCCGCCGCCACGGCGCAACGGCGGCAATATCGACAACAAGGAGCTGGTCGCCGGCACCACGCTCTATCTGCCGATCCACGTCGACGGCGCGCTGTTCTCGACCGGCGACGGCCACGGCGCGCAGGGCGACGGCGAGGTCTGCATCACGGCGATCGAGACCGGCCTGATCGGCACCTTCGAATTTCACCTGCGCGACGACATGGCACTGGACGACATGGCGCTGGAATGGCCGTTGGCCGAGACGCCGACCCACATGATCACCATGGCGTTCGATCCCGACCTCGACGACGCGGTGGTGATCGCGCTGCGCGACATGATCAAGCTGATTTGCGCCCGCACCGGGATTTCACGCGAGGAAGCCTATACGCTGTGCAGCCTGGCCGCTGATCTCCGCGTAACCCAGGTGGTCAATGGCGCCAAGGGCATCCACGTGATGCTGGAGAAGGCGATGTTGCAACGTGCTCGCTAGGCCGCCAAGAGCTTTTGCACTTCGTTGACCAGCTCGCGAAGATGAATCGGCTTCGACAGCACCTTGGCGTGCTTGGGGGCGCTCGAATCGGAATTGAGCGCCACCGCCGCGAAGCCGGTGATGAACATGATCTTGATATCGGGGTCGAGCTCGGCGGCACGGCGGGCGAGCTCGATGCCGTCCATCTCCGGCATGACGATGTCGGTCAGGAGAAGCTCGAACGGCTCTTCCCGCAGCCGCTGGTAGGCCGATAGGCCGTTGTCGTAGGACACCACGTCGAAGCCGGCATTCTGCAGCGCCTTGACCAGGAACCGGCGCATGTCGACGTCGTCTTCGGCAAGCAAGATTTTGGACATGAACCCGAACCCGGCTTCCGCCGGCCCCCTGCCGCTCCATAAGCCGCATGGCCGGTAAAGATGAGGTGAAAACCGGCGCATGTAACCGCCCTTAAAGCGCCCTTGGCAAGCCGCGACTCCTATGGACAATGGCGGTTGGCGCACGCTAGGGAACGGGTGCCGGGTCGCTATGCCCCAAAAAGCCCCGTCAGGCGCCATGTTGGAAATTCAGGACGAATTTGATCCCCCGTTCGAGGCGGTCGAGCCGGCGCAATGCCGCGGCCCGGTCCTGTTCAACTCGCCGCATAGCGGGCGGATCTATCCGCGCGCCTTCCTGCTCACCTCGCGGCTCGACCTGGCGACGCTGCGCCGCTCCGAGGACAGTTTCGTCGACGATTTGATCGCCGGCATCGCCGCGCGCGGCCACCCGATCATGAAGGCGCATTTCCCGCGCTGCTATGTCGACGTCAACCGCGAGCCCTACGAGCTCGACCCGCGCATGTTCGACGGGCGGCTGCCCTCGTTCGCCAATACCCGCTCGATGCGGGTCGCCGGCGGGCTTGGCACCGTGGCGCGCGTGGTCGGCGATGCCCAGGAAATCTACGATCAGCGCATCGCGGTCGGCGAAGCGCTGCGCCGCATCGACGGCCTCTACAAGCCCTATCACCGGGCCTTGCGGCGCCTGTTCATGCGGCTGCATCGCGATTTCGGCGCCGCCATGCTGATCGATTGCCATTCCATGCCGTCGACCACCGGCGCCCGCGACGAGCGCCCGCGCGCCGATCTGGTGCTCGGCGACCGCTACGGCACGAGCTGCGTTCCCATCGTCGCCGAGATCATCGAAGAAACCATGCGCGGCTTCGGCTATGCGGTCAGCCGCAACAAGCCCTATGCCGGCGGCTTCATCACCGAGCACTACGGCAATCCGACCACCGGGCTGCACGCGATCCAGCTCGAGATCAACCGGGCGCTCTATATGGACGAACGCCGCTACGAGCGCTCGGCCTCGTTCGCCCGGCTGGCGGGCGAATTCGAGCTGCTCTCGGATCGCCTTGCCGAAATCCCGCTGGAGGAGTTGCGGCCCTATCGGGCGGCGGCGGAATAGGTCCGGCGGCGAACTGCCGCCGCGGACACCGAAGGCCAAAAAGAAAGGGGCCGCTCACCTTGCGGGAGCGGCCCAAGTCTAGGGAGGAAACGCCCAAGGAGGGCGACGGTAGCGCGAGGAAACCTCCCGCTACCGCACTGCAATAAGATACACCGCGCCGCACAAAACGCAAGTCCTGTTGACCTATTCGGCCGGAACTTTTCCCACAGATTTTGCAGGGCAGCCTCTCGGCCTCGTTGAAGCTTATGTGACATCAAAAATAGCTGATTGATTCCAGGCTCTTACGAATAGGAATGGCCCTGCTTAAATGTACGCCAGACACGATCGGCTGGCGCTATTTCGGGCTCCCTTAAGCATTTCGCCCCGAAACGTTGCGGTTCGGCAACGGGCCGATTGCCGTTGCCGGAACTCTCCGCTACCTCGGAGCACGAGGCCCTTCATGACCGCCATCGACTTTGCAGCCTTCGTGGACGAGCTTGCTACCGTCTCCGGCGAGACCATCCGGCCGTTTTTCCGCAGCGCGCTCGGCGTCGAGAACAAGAGCCACACCGGCGGCTTCGATCCGGTGACGCAGGCCGACCGTGCCGCCGAAGCCGCCATGCGCGCGCTGATCAAGCGGACCTTTCCGGAGCATGGCGTCGTCGGCGAGGAGTTCGGCGCCGATCGCCCCGACGCCGAATATGTCTGGGTGCTCGACCCGATCGACGGCACCAAATCCTTCATCTGCGGCCTGCCGGCCTGGGGCACCTTGATCGCGCTGACCCGCGGCGGCGTGCCGATCTACGGCATGATGCATCAGCCGTTCACGCGGGAGCATTTTTCCGGCGACGGCCGCGGCGCGCACTATCGCGGGCCGGCCGGCGACCGCGCGCTGCAGGTGCGCCCATGCGCCGAGCTTCGCGACGCCATCATGCTCACCACCAGCCCGCTGTTGATGAACGAAGCCGACCGGCAAGCTTTCCGCCGCGTCGAGCGGCAGGTGCGGCTGTCGCGCTATGGCGGCGATTGCTATGCCTATTGCGTGCTCGCCGCCGGCCATGTCGATCTGTTGATCGAGACCGAGCTGAAACCGCACGACGTGCTGGCGCTGATCCCGATCATCGAAGGCGCCGGCGGCATCATCACCACCTGGGACAACGGCCGTCCGCACAACGGCGGCCGCATCATCGCCGCCGGCGACAAGCGCGTGCATGAGCATGCCATGGCGCTGTTGAACGAATAATTGGGAATCTGTTTCCCGGGCGCAGCGCAGCACGAAGTGATGCGCTGCAGACCCGGGATCGTCGCAGGCTCCGCGCCCGGTACGATCCCGGATCAGCGATGCACCGCTTCGCGCTGCATCGCATCCGGGAAACCCACTCAATACAGCGCCGTGCCAGGCACGAAGGCGTCGAACGCCGCCCAGAACTGGCTGCGGTAGCGGTCCTGCTCCATCAACAGCTCGTGCTGGGCGCCGACCACGACGAGATGCGAGCCGGCGCGCAACAGCGTCGAGAAATCCTCGATAGCCGTATTGGAGACGATGGCGTCGGCGCCGGCGGCGATGATCATGATCGGCTGGCGGATATGCGCCGGATAGCTGCGCTCGCGCATCATCCGCATGGTGCGGAACGCGGCGTCGGTCCAGGCCACGGTCGGCGCGCCGAGCGCGAGTTCGGGCGCGGCTTCGAGGACCGCCTGGTTGCGCGCATAGCGCACCGGATCGGTCGTCAAAACGTTGCCGACGAAGGGTTTTGACTCCAGGACGCCGACATTGCCTTTGGGCACATACATGCTGCCGAAGCCGGTGAAGCGCAGCGCGCGCACCAAAACCTTCGCCGTGGTCGTGCCCGGAAAACCTTGCAGGTCGATCAACGGCGCCGCCAGCACCATGCGATCGAACCAGCGGCGGCCGCGATGGGCGGCGCGAAGGAGCACGGTGCCGCCGGTGGAATGGCCGAGCGCGAACAAAGGCGGCGGACAATCCGGCATCACGATCTCGCGCATGAAGGTCTCGAGGTCGCTGTCGTATTCGGCGAAGTCGCGCACATAGCCTTTGCGGCGGTCGCCGAGCATGCGCTGCGACAGGCCCTGGCCGCGCCAATCGAGCGTCGCCACGGCAAAGCCGCGTGCGCGCAGATCACGCACAGTCTCGAAATATTTTTCGATCCATTCGGCGCGGCCCTGCAAAACGACCACCGTGCCCTTGCGCCCGGCCGGCGGCAGCCAGCGGGCAAAGCGCAAGCTTACGCCGTCGGGCGTTTTCAATTCGCCGGTGACGAAATTGTCCGGCACTGGATTGGCGGGGATGGAGATGAGTTTCATGAGAGCTGTGAGAGCCTAGCGGCTTGACGCTTATAACAGTACGCCATGGCTCCTCAACCTGATGTCCGGGATTAAGCCAATTCAAGCTGATCGGGGTGGCGGCCTTGATCGCGTGGATGCTGGTTGTTCGTGTTGGCGATGTTGTCAAGGACGGCGCGAAGCGCCGCCGCCCATAGCGCGTCAAAGACGCGCGTAAACGCGCTAATGGGCGGTCTTCGATCCTTGACAACATCGCCAACACGAACAGAGTGCTATCCATGCGATCAAGGCCGCTTTCTGGGCCTCATAGGCGTCATTCTTAATCTTCAGCGCCAATTCGGATTCGCAATATTTTTCAACATTTTGCCTCCCCTTGCGCGATTTAAGGCACCCACCCATATCAAATCCGCGCAGGCCCCAATCGGGATGCGCATTTTCAGGCCTGGTCCATCCGGACGGGCCAACCGCATGTCGCTCAAGGAGGATATGCCATGCGAACTTTCGATCTAGCTCCCCTTTATCGTTCCACCGTCGGCTTCGACCGCTTGTTCTCGCTGCTCGATCAGGGCCTCGAGGGCGCCGCTCCCGGTTATCCGCCCTACAATATCGAGCGGACCGGCGAGAATGCGTATCGCGTCTCCGTCGCGGTCGCGGGCTTCAATGAGCCGGAGCTGTCCATCGTCGCCAAAGAGAACACGCTGACCATCCGCGGCGAGAAAAACGCCAAGGACGAAGGCAAGAGCGGCGAGGTGCTCTATCAGGGCATCGCGGCGCGCACCTTCGAGCGCGTATTCCAGCTCGCCGATTTCGTCCAGGTGAAAGGCGCGAGCCTCGAGAACGGTCTCCTGCACGTCGACCTGGTGCGCGAGATCCCCGAGGCCAAGAAGCCGCGCTCGATCCCGATCGGCAACGGCAAGGTCCTCGAAGACCAGAAGCAGGCTGCGTAAGCAGTTTTGCTGGGACTAAAGGAAGCGCCCCGGTTTTCCGGGGCGCTTTTCCTTTTCCGCCCCCGCGAAAGCGGGGGGAGGGGGACCACCCTGCGAAGCAGGGTGGTGGAGGGGGCGCAGACCGCAACGCCGCGCAGGAGTTGACACACCACGCCGAGTTTAAGTTTGCTCGTTTCTCTTCTCCAGGTGAGCGAAGCAGCTTCATCGCTGTCACCTTTTGCAACGACAACGAAGCATGGAGTCCCGCGCCCCCTCCACCACGGTTCGCTCGCTTCGCGAGCTCCAGTGGTCCCCCTCCCCGCTATCGCGGGGGCGGAAAAAGCGTTCCGATCCACAATGTCAAACAGCAACGCACCGCAAGCCGGCAATGACGGCGCGGAACCGCATTGCCGCGATGCGAATAGCATCCGGATCTTCCTTCACGCTTTAAGAAAGCTTGCCTCGAACGGACGGGAGGCCAAGTCCTTGCTTCCCAAGGATGTCTTTGCTCCCCCAAGAGGGAGGCGGAGCGCCGAACGGCGCACCAATTCCAGTTGCCGCGCCGCACTGCGCAGGCGCAGCCGCGGCCCGATAAGCGGACCGCTCGCCTTTCGGCGCTCCTCCGCGGTCATGCGCCGGGATACCCAACTCGGCCTGGGCCGCGCTTCCTGGAATCACCGGATGCAAACGGGAGGACCCTCTCCGGCACCAGTGCAGCGAGCACCTCGCAGTCCGGCACGCGCCGGACGGGCTGATACCCAAACCGCCTGAAGGCTAACAGCGACGAACTCCGCCCCCAGGAACCGCACCCGCTCCGTCAGTCGGCGTCACCGGTTGACGTCCCTTACGATGAACGGGATGGACGCCGTTATTCAAATCCGCGCCCGCGCTGTCAAAGGCTTTTCGATTTATCCAGACAAATCGCGGGGTTGCGCTGAGCGATGGCCGCTGTGCGCAAGCCCGGACGCGTTTCACTCCACGCTAAAGATTCGCAAAAGAGGAGTTGTGCCTGTCAGTCAAGGCTTTCTATGCGGTACGAATCTTTGCGGCGCTGCACGGCGGCGGCCGGATTGCACGGCGAGCGTAGCCCGGATTGAGCGCCAGCGAAATCCGGGGGCGAGCCGCAAGGCTTGCCCCGGATTTCGTTTCACTCAATCCGGGCCACGCTTGCTACAGAAGTGAACGCCTTTCTGATACAATCCACCGATGCGGAAGCTGGGCAGTAAGACTCCATTTTTGCTTGATGAAGAATACAAGCCCGTGTCGCGGACGGAATTTCGCCGCATGCGGAAGGCCGACAAACGCGAATTAATGATCCACTGGTTTCACGAGAACTTTGAGGACCCCGCGGAAAATACTCCCTTCGAAAGTGCGGAGGGCGGTTATCAGTACATTTGGGGCGGCCCATACGATACTCGCGAAGAGCTTGAAAACCAGTTCAGTGGCATAGCATCTGAGCCGCTAATCGATGAAGTAACCAAAGAACTTGATCGGCACGGACCGGGCCAATGGGCTCCGGTTCAAAAAGCCGAAGATTGGCAAGACATCGATTGGTCCGAACGATACGACGAGCCCGAGTCTCTCGACTTTTACCGGGATGAGCCAACCTCACAGTATGGCTCGCCCGAGGAACGGGCGGCCCGCGACAACGTCTCAATCGCTCTTAGTCGTCTTGAGAGCTCGCTCGAACGTAGACGGCCAATCGGCATCGGCCACAATCAGCCGCCCGAAGACCTCGATCCACCAGAGGTCCGAGAGATACGTGCAGCGGCACATGAATTGAAAGTCGAATTTGGACAGCAGAATCCCGACATTGCCACTGTTAAGCGCTGGGCAGCGCCGCTGCGAAACGCGCTTATTCAATGTGGAAAATGGGCAGCAAAGAAAGCTGATAAGGCCGTGGACGCGGCTATGACCGTACTTGGTACGGCCGCGGGCGGTCTGATTTTAAGCCAATGCTTTCCAAGCCTACATAGTGCCTTTGAAGCAATCATCCATTGGCTTGAAATAGCGGCTAAACCGTTATTCTAGGGGCTGGGGGAACGGTAGACTATCTGTGTCCTACCAGCACGGCCGCAAGGCCCGTCAACGCTCCGAGGATACCTACCACTCCCGGCATCCACATGAGGAACAGTTCTACGCGCGCCTTTTTTTCGGCGCGTATGTCCGCACGGACTTTATTGATACCGTGTTCGCTTAGGCAATGGAGGTTATCGCTGAGCTTATCCCACATGAGATTTTCGCCCAAAGAGGGGATCGGGATGACAAGCTTATACGCCACACTCCTCAAGTAATCCGAATGGAGCTGCTGGATTTCAATTTGTGAAAACCACTCGGCAGCTCCCACTTCTGATTGCAATGCTACAATTTCTTCCTTCGACGCCTTCCTTTTTTCGGCTGCTTCAAAGATTGTCGCATTCCGCTTCGATATCCGCAGGCCGCGGCGTTCCGATCGCTACAGCCGATATCTGAAACGCAGATAAGCCAACATCCCTGTCCCCATCCCCTTGCGTGCATTTCACCGAGCGTCTGGTACAATCCCAATTCCATGAAAAACGCCGCTTCTGAACTCGGAAAACTCTCCTGGGAGAAACGCAACAGCGCATAGGATGGGAAGAGCGAAGCGAAACCCATCAAATTCGTGCGAGCAAGATGATGGGTTTCGCAAGGGCTCTACCCATCCTACGCTTGCTAATCCGCCCTAAGGGCTCGGTTGCGATAAACATGTTGGCCAGTTTTCTTTGCTATTAACTCAAGAATCGTTTCAATGACCTTTATTGCAATAATCTTATGTGGCTTTGTATTTCCCGACGCCCAGCGACTAACTGTTCCGAGCGCAAATCCTAATCTGTCTCCGATCTCAGAGAGGCTAACGCCGTGTAGTTTTGCGAGTTGAAAAACTTCAGGCATTAGCGCGGTCACGTTGTCTGAGGAGAGAGACGCCGACAATCGATGAAGCAGCTCGGCTTCACTTAAAGGCTCATAATCGCTTTTCTCAAAAAGTTCTAGAAGCGTCTGAACAACCGCGAGGTCGTCAAGTTGATGCTTATGTCGGAAGATTACATCTTCATCCAGCCAAAGAGAGCCATTCGACTCGAGTTTGTATTTAATCCCAAGCATGTCGAGACGCGCCTTGAGTAGCTCAATATCTTTGGCATCGAATAGGCTCGCCCGGTCACATCCACAATCAGCCAATAACTGCCACACTTCTGCGATACTGCGTGGCGCCCTGCGGGCAATTGTTTGCTTAAAAAGAGCTCTATTGAGATTGTGGACAATTTGACCAAGTTCAGCGATGCCTCCAAAAAAGTCCTTGCTGAAATTAATGTATAGGCGATCCTCGATAAACGGAGGCGCAATCGCTTCTTCATACATTAGCGGAATCACAACCTTGGCGTTTTGCCGTCTTTCACGAGCCAGTGCTTGCGCGAGTTCATCCATGCACCATTCTGATGAAGTAAATTTGGGGCTAATAACAATACCCACAAAGCGACTCTTTTCCAAAGCAACGCCAATACTTCGGTGTAAAGAATCTCCTGCCTCAAGTTCCCATTCATCTAACCAAGCATCGACTCCGATCTTGGTAAGCTCAGCTACGAGATTTCGGACGAATGGTTTATCGTGTGAATTGTGGCTTATGAAAATATCCGGCCGCCGGCGCAAAGTCAGAGTGCCGCCGAGTTGTTCAAAACCTCGCTCAACTGGCAATACCATATCTGTCTCCATCAAGGAGCAATAATTCAATGCTATTTTGGGTAAACGCGCTAGCAGATTTGATGGCGGGTTAGCCGTAAGGCATCACGTGGGTCAGCGAGCGTAGCCCCGATTGCGCAACGCGAAATCCGGGATTGACGGCGAGGCTGGCCCCGGATTTCGCTTCACTCAATCCGGGCTACGCTTGCTTTTCCGGATCATGCTCTAGCTGAGGAACATCGGCGACACGACCGCGGACGACAGGCCTAGAAATATCGCACCGACGCGCGGCTGAGAAAGAAGCCGTGGCCTTCGCTGTTTGCACAAACAAGGCCGAATTCAAACGCGGCGCAGCCGATCTTACCCTTCGCGATCGTGGAGCCATAAGCGAGAACCTGCGCATCCGCCTCGTCCGCCAGCGGCCCAGGATCGCCGGCACAGTCCGTCGGCGCGGCAATACCGGTCGCCGACAGGTCGACCCGATTGTAGACGGGGTCCCCGCCGTTGCAGGGGGGCCGCTTCGGCGGCGCCGGCACCAGCCCGCTCTTGATGACACACTGGAGAAACATGTCGCTCAGGCCGCAGACGATGTTTCCCGACGCGGTCTTGAAGGCGCCGTCGGATGCCGCTTCTGCCGATCCGGCCGGTACGAGGCCGCACACCACAAGACACATGGCCTGGGACACGGCCAGATTGCGCAGCCGGTCAACGATAACGAAGCGCTGCCTCTTCATGTGCGTTCCCCGATTTTGATGGCCGGGCAATTCCAGCGAGCGTAGCCCGGATTGAGCGCTAGCGAAATCCGGGATTGTGCCGCGAGGCTTGCCCCGGATTTCGTTTCCGCCTACGCGCTCCGCGCTTCGGCGGACTTGAACCCGCCGTAGCTCGCACAGCGAGCGGAGGCGGGTCACTCAATCCGGGCTACGCTTGCTACGCTCGTCACCAGGTGTCGTATCCCGGCTTGCAAGGAGGACCGGACGGCAGACAAGCGGTGCTGCAAGATGGGCCACCGGACGGCGGGCAATAGCCGGGGGTGATGGTGCCACCCGTATTACCGGTGGCGATGGTGCCCCCCGTATTAGCCCGCGTAGGGTGGGTTAGGCGAAGCCGTAACCCGCCGCCTTCTTGTCCGAAGCAAAAAGATGGCGGATTACGCTCCGGCTAATCCGCCCTACGGGCTACGGGCTAGACAGCATTTTTGGTGACGATGCCAATAATGATCGGGCCCCAAAGGGAGAGCAGAACATTGGCCACCGCATAGGTGACAGTAAATGAAACGACCGGCGTGGCATTTCCGGCATTTTCCAGCAATGCTGCGAAGGCAGGGTTTGCGGCGCGACCTCCGGCGACGCAGGCCAAAGCCTCGATCGGATTACGAATTCGCAGAACATAATATGAAAAGAAGAAAGTGATAATCTGGGGTACCAGCGTCACTCCGACACCAAGAAAAAACAGCGTAAGGCCGTATTTGTGAATGGCAACCAAGGCCGCAGGCCCCGCTCCAATACCGACAACCCCGACAAACACCGCCAATCCGAAGTCACGAATGAAGCTGGAGGCGCCGAGCGGCAAGGCCGAGACGCTCGAATATACGCTGTGCAACCATCCGAAGAATAAACCCGACAACAAGCATCCACCTCCGCTGCCAATCGACATCGGAATGCCCCAAATCCTGAATTGGATCATGCCGATGGTGATGCCAATCAGCATGCCGATGCCGAAGAAGATGAAGTCGGCCCCTGTGGCTGCGGTGATTTTATAGCCGATCTTCGATTGCACCCGATTGAGGTCAGCGGGACTGCCGGTAAAGTGCAATTCGTCTCCGATTTTCAGCTCCAGCTTATTGAGCAAGGGTAGATCCAATCCCATACGCTTGACAGCAGTCAAAAACACTCCATGGCGTGTATCGACGTTCACCCGATCATAAATTGTCCCCACTTGGAGGTCGTTGAATGCCCGATTCGCCAACATCACCTCGCGGCTTTCCAAGACAACCAGAAGGCCGTCCGGAGCCGGTACATCATGGCCGAAAAAGCCGGATGCACTCTCCAAGACTTTGATCATACCAGTGATCGCGATCCGATCGCCGGCTTGAATAATGGTGGCGTCGGTCAATTCAAGGGTCTTGCCCTCACGAAAAATGGCTTCCAGTGATGGATCGGAAAGCTCCTTGTCGATCGCTAGAGCCGTTTTACCAACCGCCTTGCTGTTTTGCGCAACTTCATAGATGCGGGTTGCTATGCCGCGAACCGCGTTAAATTGTCCCGGTTCGAGTTCCGAGTGACCACCCGACAGCTGTTTTGCAAGTTTCAGCGCTTCCTGGCGTACATCCCACTTCATTATGAAAGGAAAGAACCAACTGACCATTATAATGGGTCCAAGCGATCCAAAAATGTAGCAGACCGCATATCCAACGGCGACGTCCGTTTGCATGCTCTTCATCAATTCGGGCGACAGCCCCAGCCTGCCGATCGCATCTCCTGCAGTACCAACAATCGCCGATTGCGTGAGGCCTCCCGCGGCAAGGCCCGCCGCCATGCCGGGATCCAAATCGAACGCCCACGCAGCCGCCAACACACAGAGCAATCCCACAAAACACATGACGAACGAGGACGCGAGCTGATTCAAAGATCGCAGGTTCAGTGCTTGGAAAAATTGAGGACCACCCTGGAACCCCACGGCGTAAATGAAGAGGGCAAAGAATACCGACCTAATTCCGCTGTCGATGGCAATACCAAGCTGCCCAATTACGATTCCGACCAATAATGTTCCTGCGACGCCGCCCACGGCGAATTTGCCAATTTTGATTTTTCCAACAAGGTATCCAAGCGCTATTGTTGTGAAAAGCGCGAGCAGTGGTTGACTTGAGAATAATTGCTGCAAAATTTTTCAACGCGGTTAGGACCGCTTGAATGCAGCGGACGGATTTAAGCCGCCCCGCAGGGCGGCTTTTCGTGACTAGGCCGGTTTAGTCAACAATCTGGACAATTGTGTGAGTACGCGTAGGGCGGGTTAGGCGAAGCCGTACCCGCCGCCTTCTTGTCCGAAGCAAAAAGATGGCGGATTACGCCTCCGGCTAATCCGCCCTACGCGCTTGTCATGCTCCGCGTAGGCGGAGCATCCAGTAATCACCGCGTCCACGGATTCTGCTCGAGCTAACGCCGAACCGTCGCGGATTACTGGATCGTCCGCCTGCGCGGACGATGACAATTGCCCTATCGTCGTCCGACAAAATCCGTTTCGCGAAGGCCCCACCCCATCGCACCGCGCTCATCACCAGGTGTCGTATCCTGGCTTGCAAGGAGCACCGGACGCCAGACAAGCGGTGCTGCAAGATGGGCCGCCGGACGGCGGGCAATAGCCGGTGGTGATGGTGCCACCCGTATTACCGGTGGCGATGGTGCCCCCCGTATGAGAGGTCGCCGGATTGGCATTGCGCTGATGCACGGTCGCGGCCGATGCCGTGACGGCGGTGCCGAGAACGATGGCCGCGGCGAGCGCGATTGTTGTCCTGTTCGGCATTTTCACGTCTCCGGATTGAGCTGTCGCGGCTCAAGCCCGACGGGCCGGCGACCGCGGTCCTGTGGCGCCTTGCCGACAGATGGGGATGGGGACCGATGACGCCAAGAGACAGAGAACAAGAGACAGAGAAAGAGACGGCGGTCGTTTCGATCGGCGATAGCGGCGGGCGCGACCGAGCGAGATGGTCGCGCCCGCGCCCTCGATACGGACAACTCGATCGTTGCCGTTGCGACTCGATGCCGAAACGCCGCGGTGTCTCAGTGCACCCCGGCGCCGTGATGACGCGGGTGTTTGCCCGCATACAGATAGAGCGACCGCGCCGGCAACGCCGCCTGCTTATTGGCGGGTCCGGCTTCTTCTTCCTTCGACCACGCTCCCGTTCTCTGCCCACCGGTCTCGTCATAGTAGAACGGCATCATGCTGCCGGTGTGATCGCGGGACTGGGCGGACGCCGGCACTGCGCCGGCGGCGACGAGCGCGGCGAGAGCAAACGCTGTCGAAAGGTATTTGTTGGCACTGGCAAAATTCTTCATCGCACATCTCCCTGTGGTGGTCATTGGCCCGCCTTTTGGGCCGGGCGGATCGCAGTTTCCCGCTGCGTCGCCGCTGCCATCGAGATGTCATCGCCAATGCGGTTCGATTAGTAACCGGATTGGAAACAGCTTATGCGCAAGGAGTGAACAATCGGCCCTTGTCTCCTCCGGGCCGTCACCTTCGACCGTTTCGTCTGCGTGAACGGTCCATTCAAGAATCCCGCGATTAAAGAACCGCGACGCCGGACCTATCTCCCCTGCACGACGGTCGACGAGGGCATGGTGCCCCCGATTCGCCCGGTAAGCGGGAGAATGACCATGATCAGCAGGTCAAAACTCGCGCTCGTTGCGGCAGTCGGCACAGTGAGCGCGGCATCCCGGGCGGGCGTTGCGTATATTCGCAACCTCGACTCGCTGTTATTCACGGTCGTGGAGCATTTGTACGACGCCCACGCCAGGAGAGTTCAGATGCGCCTGGCGCCGACGAAGTGGCTGGATTGAGCGGTGGGCTACGCTTGCTGTCATGCTCCGCGAAGGCGGAGCATCCAGTAACCGCGGCGTCCTATGGCTCTCGCTCACGCCCATGCCGGACTGCGGCGATTACTGGATCGTCCGCCGGAGCTTGTCATCGGGCCGGCCACTTCGGGCCGGACCCGTTGGCGGACGATGACAATCATCCCACCTTCTCGCCGACAAAATCCGTCAGCTCCTTGCGCGTCATATCCGGCGCGAACCAGATGAACAGCGGCGCCAGCATCAGGAATGACAGCGCCAACAAAGGAAGTCCGGCGGCGATGGAATACGCGGTCGCGATCCAGCCCATGATCATCGGCGCCAGCGAAGCGGCCGCCAGTCCGAAGGTGAACGAGGCGCCCACCGCGGTGCCGCGGATCTGGGTCGGGAAGAGCTCGGCGGTGTAGCCCAGGCCGGTGCCGAAGCTGCCGGTGATCAAAAAATTCGTCGCCAGGCCGACCCAGAACAGGCTCGAAGGATCGTCGAGGTGGCCCATGGTCACCAGCAGCGCGGCGGCCGGGACCGCGAAGGCCGGGATCACCCAGCGCCGGCCGTAGAGGTCGCACAACCAGCCGCAAATCCAGTAGGCGAAGATGGCGCAGAACATCCAGGCCGAGAGGTATTTGCTCATGGTCGGGAAGCCGAGATGTTTTTCGTTGGCGAGATAGAACGGCATCCAGGCCGACCAGCCGAGCCAGGTGAACAGATAGAAGAAGTAGACCAGCGAGGCGATCAGCATTTCGCGCGGGTATTGTCGGACCGGCGCGAAGATGTCGAGCTGCTTCTTCAGCCCCGCTTTGAGCATTTGCGCGGTGACGCGCTCGTAGCGCGGGCTTTCCTTGATGCCGATGCGGATCCATAAGACCAGGAGCGCCGGCAAAATGCCGAGGAAGTAGAGCGAGCGCCAGCCCCACAGCGGCACCACGACCAGCGCGGCGAGCGAGCACAGCATATAGCCGAACGGGTAGCCGCCGACGAGGCCGCCGAGCGCGGTGGCGCGCCATTTGGTCGGCGCCGTTTCGGTCACCATCAGCATGCCGACCGGATTCTCGCCGGCCAGCCCAATGCGCGTGATCGAGCTCCAGATCAAAAGCGTGATCCAGCCGGTCGAGAAGCCGGTGAGGCCGGTGAACACCGCATAGACCAGGATCGACCAGATCAGCGCCGGGCGGCGGCCATAAAGATCGGCCAGCACCGGAAACACGAAGGTGCCGATGAGCCCGATCCAGCGCGAGATCGTGGTCACGGTGCCCATGGTGGCGGGCGTGATGCCCCATTCCTTGATGAGGATCGGCGTGGCGAGCTGCATGATGGTGGCTTCGTAGATGTCGAATGCCCAGCCGAGGATGCAGATCGTGAGCACCAGCGCGCTGTAACTGGTCCATCGCTCGCTTGACGTGAGGGGCGGCCCAACAGCGGCCGACGCAATGGTGGTCGTAGCCATGTCCTGTTTCCCTTCCCTAAGACAAAATTCCGCTCTACGGCGGATGCTTAAAGCTGCGCTCGCGGGAGGCAGGAGGTCAAGACGTTCGCGCTACAGAATATGTTTCCCGGGCGCAGCGCAGCATGGAGCGAAGCGGAATGATGCGCTGCAGACCCGGGATCGTTACAAACTCAGAGCTACAGCGCCGAGTTCGCGACGGCCCCGGATCAGCGGTGCACCGCTACGCTTCGCTGCGCGCTGCACCGCATCCGGGGAACAAGGAAAGTCACCGCCCCAGGAATCCCGACAACGCCTTAAGCACCGCGTCCGGCTGCTCGAGCTGCGGCAAATGACCGGCGCGCTCGATCATCTCCACCCGCGCGCCCGAAATCTTGTTCGCAAACTCCCCCGCATAAACCGGCGCAATGATGCGGTCGGCGTCGCCCCAGATGATCAAGGTCGGCGCCGCGATGCGGTGGCTGCGCTGGGCAAAGCCGCGGTCGGCGATCGGCCACACGAATTTGCCGGTGCAGGCTTGCGACCAGATGAATTGCGCCAGAATCTCGACGCGGTCGGCGGCATCGGCCGGCGCATCGAAGAAGTGCTTGGCCAGCTCGCTGTCGGGATCGGCGAACAGCAGCGACCGGCGCGCCTTGCTGGGCAGGATCATCCAGTTCTGCACCGGGTGATCGTCGAGCCACAGGCCGACCGGGTCGATCAGCGCCAGGCGGCCGACCGCTTTTGGGGTGGCGGCGGCGATTTCGGCGGCCAGCAGGCCGCCGAAGGAGTGGCCGACGAGCGCCGGCGCGGCGAGCTCGAGCGCGTCGAACAGCTCGCCGTAATAGACGACCAGGTCGAGCCAACTGTCGAGCGCGTGCGCCGCTTCGGTGTCGCCGCGGCTGGTGCCGGGAAATTTTGGCGCATAGACGGTGCTTGTCTCGGCAAGCCGCGCCACGAAGGCGCGGTCGGGCCCAAGTCCCCAAGGGCCGTGCAGATAAACCAGCGGCGGACCGAAGCCTGCGATCTCGACCTCGGTCTCGATGCGGCCCTGCCAGAGTTTCAGCCTGCGTGTTTGCGCCGTCGCCATGCCACCTCTCCGCGCGTCAGGATGCGGCGGCCATGGCGGGCGCGGCGGCGCGTTTCTTCTTCAGACGCTCAGGCCACCAGTGATCCTCGTATTTGTCGTCCCACTGATCGGCCAGATACGGCAGCACTTCGCGGGCGAACAGGTCGATGTTCTGTTTGCACAATGCCGTCGGCATCGAGCCAAAATGCAGCAGCGCCAGCAAATGCCCCATACGCAATTCCTTGATGCCGTCGAGCAGTTGCTCGCGCACGGTCTTGGGCGAGCCGACCACGACGTAGCCGCGGTCGTAGAAATCCTTGGCCTTGAGCTCGAGTGGATTCACCGCGGCGCGCGGATTGCTTTTGAGAGTCTGCATCAGCCCGCCGTATTCGAGGCAGCCCGGGATCGCCAGATAGTGCTGCGGCGAGTAGAGCAGCTTGTGGAAGAAATATTCGGCGTGCCCGGCGTAAAGATCCTCTGCCTCGGCGTCGGTCTCGGCGACGCCGATGAGCTGCAAAAAACTCAAGCGATACGGATTGTCGTCGCGGCCGTTGCGCACCGCGTGGTCCCAATAGCGGTCGGTCACCGCTTTGGCGTTCTTGGCGCCGAAATAGCTCAGGTGACAGAAGCAGTGGTCGTGCGCGACGACATATTCGGCGGTGGAGGAAAAGCCGGAGCCGGGAATCCACACCGGCGGATGCGGCTGCTGGATCGGCCGCGGCCAGAGATTGACCATGCCGAGCTGATAATGCTTGCCGTTCCAGGCGAAAATCTCGTGCGCCGACCACGCCTTGAGCACCAGCGCCAGCGCCTCGCGGAAGCGCTCGCGCTGCTCGATCGGCACGATGCCGTTGGAGATCACCGCGTCCGACGGCAGGCCGGTGGGAAACCCCGCGACCAGCCGGCCGCCGCTGATGCAGTCGAGCATGGCGTATTCCTCGGCGATGCGCGTCGGCGGCGTCGTCGACGGCAAGGTCGAGCCGAGCTGGACGATGGCGATATCCTGGCCGTTGGTCTCTTTCGCCAGCACCGCGCCCATGAGGCTCGGATTGGCCATGAAACCGTAGACGTTCTGGTGATGCTGGTTGGTGCACACGCCGTGAAAGCCGGCCTTGGCGGCGAATAGCAATTCATCGAGCGTCGCATTGTAGTACGCGCCGACCTTCTCGGAATCTGCGACGTCGAACCATACCGGATCGATGAAAGCCGAATTGTAACGCGTGACGAAATCGGCGGGCAAATCCCGATACGGCATCAGGTGGAACATGCACACTTTCACGGCGGCGCCTCCCGAAGAAATTTCTTGCCATGCTAGGGCGCAATGCGGGCGGTGACCAGCGCCCGCGCGCGCCCCAGCCATGCGGACGCCTTCGACTCCCGGCTATTGCCGCGGGCTCGGCGGCGCATCACTATGCCAAGGTCATGTAGTTTCATATCGCGAGCGGCGGTGCCAATGGGTGTTGTTATCGACGGCAAATGGACGGACGGCGAACTCCCTCAGGAGACCAGCCAAACCGGCCAGTTCAAGCGCGTCGACAGCGTGTTTCGCGATCGCATCACCGCGGACGGCGCGTCAGGCTTCAAGGCCGAGCCCGGCCGCTATCATCTTTATGTCGCGCATGGTTGCCCATGGGCGCATCGCACGTTGATCTATCGCGCGGTCAAGAAGCTCGAGGACCTCATTTCCGTCGCCTACTCGATCCCCGGCCTCAAGCAGAACGGCTGGACGTTCGAGCGCGACCCGCGTTATCCGGATTGCACTCCCGACGAGGTCAACGGCTTCCACTATCTCTACGAAGCCTATGTGGCGAGCAATCCGGCCTATACCGGCAAGGTCACGGTGCCGACCCTGTGGGACAAGAAGACCAAGCGCATCGTCAACAACGAATTGTCCGAGATCATTCGGATGTTCAATTCCGAGTTCAACGCCATCACCGGCGATCGCACGGATCTTTATCCGCAGCCCTTGCGGGCGGAGATCGACGCCGTCAACGAGCGCGTCTACCACAACGTCAATAACGGCGTGTACCGCGCCGGATTTGCGAAAACCCAAGCCGCCTACGACGAAGCCTATGACGGCTTGTTCGCCACGCTCGACTGGCTGGAAGCGCGGCTGTCGCGGCAACGCTATCTGGTCGGCGAGGAGATCACCGAAGCCGATTGGCGGCTGTTTCCCACTCTGGTGCGCTTCGACGTCGCCTATTTCTCGCTGTTCAAATGCAACCGGCAGCGCATCGCCGATTATCCGAACCTGTCGAATTACATGCGCGACCTCTACCAGGTGCCCGGCATCGCCGGCACGGTGACGGCGCGCTATTACGTCATCAATTATTATTCGATCGCCAAAGTGAATCCGACGATGATCATCCCGAAAGGAACGCCGGTCGATTTCGGCCAACCCCATGATCGCGCCAGATTGGCTGCCTGACATAGCCGGCTGCGTCAAAAAAATTCGAGGAGGACAACGTGCTGGAGCTCTACAACAACATCAATTCGGTCTGCGCCCAGAAGGTGCGCATCGCGCTCAATGAAAAGCGCCAGGAGGTCACGGAGCATCTGCTCACCTTGCAGGGCGACCAGAACGACCCGGCCTATATGAAGCTCAATCCGAACGGCGTGGTGCCGACCTTGGTGCATGACGGCAAGGTCATCATCGAATCGTCGCTGATCCTCTATTACATCGACGAGGCGTTCCCCGATCCGCCGCTGATGCCCAAGACGCCGGCCGCGCGGCATCGGGTGCGCCTCTACAACAAGCTGATCGACGAATACATGCACAACGCCTGCACCATCATGACCTTCGCCACGGCGTTCCGGCCGCGGTTTCTCAAAATGACGCGCGAGCAATGGCTCGCCGAGATCAACAAGGCGCCGCTCAAGCGCCGCGCCGAATACAAGCGCAGCGTCATCGAGCACGGCCTCGATTCGGAATTCGTCATCGACGCGCTCGGCCAGCACCGCAAGATGATTGCGTGGATGGCCGACGATCTCGCGCGCGGCCCCTATCTCGCCGGCGACGCCTTCAGCAATGCCGACTGCGCGGTGATCCCCTACATCCTGCGCCTCGAGCTGCTCAAGCTCGGCGCGATGTGGCAGCAGGAACCGGCGATCGTCGACTGGTGGGGCCGGGTGCGGGCGCGGGAGTCGGTCAAATCCGCAATCTTCGATCGCATGCAGGAGGCCGACTGGGCGCCGTTCAAGAACCTGGCGCCCGATCCGTGGCCGAAGGTGCAGACGCTGTTGCAGGCGGCGTGAGGCTTGGCGATTTCGCCGCGTTTGCGTCGCGAGGCCCATCGGACTTGCCGGAGTGCGGCCTTGATCGCTTTCTAGGCCGCGGGCGGCGTATCGTTCGCGCCGTCGCGCTCGACAAAAATCCAGATGCCGTTGTTGCTCGACGAGATGACGCGCAGCCGCAGATCGCGCATCGGGTCGGCGAAATCGCCGGCCCAGCCGAATTCGAGATCGACCGGGCCCGCGTCCAGCGCACGCTTGATGCGGCCCTGGAAATCGTTGCTCGCCATGCACGGCGATATTTCGAACAGATTGCGCCCGATCGGGATCTCGCCGTAACCGGATTGCCGCGCTTCGCTCTGGCTGTAGAACACGACGGTGCCGTCGCGGTCGATGAGGATGACGCCGAACGGCAGCGTGTCGAGCTGGTATTGGCTTAAAGTTTCGATTTGTCGCGCCAGATCGGCGGCGTCGAATCGAACGGCGTCCGGCGCCATGGCGCCCCCTCTGCGGTTTATTGTTCGGCGGAATTTTTTGCGCGCGCGGAGTGTGCGACGCGGCGGCGCGATTCGACAAGCAACTGCCGTTTCAATCAATCGTTCAACGGTTCAACTATGGCGGGAGACTTTTTCGCAGCGCCAGGCGCGGCCGGTGGGGCCGGCGCGGCCGAGCCCGGCGGCGGCGCGGTGGTGACGACCGCGGAATCGATCTGCGGCTTGGCTTCGGGCGCGGCACCCGGCGCGCTTTTCGGATCGGCGATCGGGCGCGCTTTCGCGGCCGGATTGCCGTCGTCGAGCGGCTTGCGCGAGGCGAGCGCTGCCGGCCGCGGCCGCGGCAGCGGCGGAATTTCCGGCAGCGCCGCGCGCGTCGCGGTATGCGGCACCAATGGCCGCAACGGTGGCGGCTCCATATCGGCCGGGCTCGGAGCCATGACCGGCTCGGCAAGCTCCGCCGGATCGTAGAGCGCCGGCGCGCTGTAGAACTGGCCGTAGCGCCCCGGGCCGGGCACGATGCGGTTGGCATCGCGGATGGCCCCGGTATGGGCGTCGATCACCACGCGCATGAGGATGCCGCGGTAATCGGTGGCGCGCAGCACATAAATGGTGCCTTCGCGCAGCGGCGGCGCCAGCGGATCGAAGCCGGCCGAGCGCGCGATCCTGGTGATCTCGTAGGATGACACGAAGCCGGTGAAAGGCTGGGTTACGGGCGGCGCGGCGGCCGGCGGGGCCGCAGCTTGCGCTGGAACTTGGGCGCGGCCGGGCGCAGCCGCGAACAGGCACGCCACGAACACGACGCCGGCACCGAACGCTCTACCCACGCAACGCCTCCCCTGCCCTGCATTCTGCCCGTTCGCCGGCGAAACGTGAATGAAAATTAGGGCGGCGCTTTGGCGCAACTCAAAACTTTTTGCATAAGTTCACGAAGCGTTCGATTTCGGCCGCTTCGGTCGCGAACGAGGTCACCAGCCGCGCCAAAACCTGGTCGGCGCCGAGCCCGAGGTTTTCGCTCGGACGCACGTAATAGCTTGCGCCGGCGGCCTTGAGCTTCGAATCGAGCGCGCGCGGCAAGGCCACGAAAACGAGATTGGCCTCGACCGGCCAGACCGGCTCGAGGCCGACCGACGCGAGCCCCCGGGCCAGCCGGTCGGCCATGGCATTGGCGTGGCGCGCCAGCGCAAGCCAGCAGTCGCCGGCGAGATAGGCCGCCATCTGCGCGGCGATGAACCGGTGCTTCGACAAAAGATGGCCGGCACGCTTGCGCCGTTCGCCGAAAAACGCGGCGCGGGCGGGATCGAACACAATGACGGCCTCGGCCGCCATCGCGCCGCCCTTGGTGGCGCCGAACGACAGCACGTCGATGCCGGACTGCCAGGTCATCTGCGCCGGCGTGGTGTTGAGCCGCACCAGGGCGTTGGCGAAGCGCGCGCCGTCCATGTGCACGGCGAGCGAGCGGGCATGGGCGATCTCGCTCAAATGCGCGATTTCGTCGGTGCGATAGATGGTGCCGGCCTCGCTGGCCTGGGTGAGCGACAGCGCCGCGGCGACCATCTGGTGCGGGCTGTGGCCGCCATAGCCGGCGAGCGCCGTTTGCAGGGTTTGCGGCGCGATCTTGCCGTCGCCGCCGGGCAGGCCGGCAAGTTTCAGCCCGCCGCCGAAAAACTCCGGCGCGCCGCATTCGTCGGTCGCGATATGGGAGTCGGCGTGACAGAACACGACGCCCCACGGCGGCGTCACCTGCGCCAGCGCCAGCGCATTGGCCGCGGTCCCGGTCGGCACCAGGAACACCGCCACCTCGCGCTCAAAGACCTCGGCCAGCCGCCGCTCGACGCCGGCAGTCCAGGCGTCATTGCCGTAGCCGAGCGCAAAGCCCGCATTGGCCTCGACGATGGCGTCGAGAATGGCCGGCGCCACCGGCGCCGTGTTGTCGCTGGCGAAATTCACGTCTGACACCGATCGCGGTGCGTGTTAAGGAAGGAGTTGCACATAAAATGGAACAAACGCCAAGGTCAACTCTTCCCCTTACGCCGTAGCACCCCGCATTCCCGTCAAAACCGACATTGTGACAGAGGACATCCCGATGCCAGCCCTGAACTACGTCAGCCAAACTCCGCAAAGCGTCAGCGTGACCTACACGGATATGCCGGCAGGCGCCAACCTCGTCTTCATCGACCAAGTCTCCAGAACACAGACGCCCGCGCAGAGCGGCGCCCTCGGCACCGGCGGCGACGGCTCGGCCGAGATTCCGATTCCGGACCTGGACGCCGGCCAATATTACTTGCTCGCCCAAGCGTCCGGTAATTTCATCGCTCAAACGGTCACGTTCTACATCAACAAGTGAGACGGCGGCTCGCGGTCGACCATTGCGCCCGTTCGGTTCCCGTGGTCCACTGAAGCCATTGCGGACCGTGGCAGGAATACGCGTCGGATCGGTGCAGCAATGACCCTTTTCGTCGCGCGCGCGAGGGCTCTGCCCTTGTGTTGTGGCCGGGAATTTGCCATGTTCGGCATAGGACAGCATTGCTGTCCCAATTGGTGACCCGCATTGCGCGCGGCCATTCCTCCCTTCTCTCCCCTTTGGGCGGGGGAAAACAGGAGGGGGAGCGCGGGGGTCAGCCGCCGGTAAGGCAAGGGCGCGTCGGACGGCGGCGAAAAAGCAGCCACAGGCCTTTGAGCGGCACGAAGGTTGCCTCCAGAATGAGTTGATCGCCCGTGCGCGCAGGCAACGCGAGCCTGCGCAGGATGGGTTGCGCCGGCGCCGCTGCACAGCATGCGGGCCACGGCGGGGAGTGCGAGGATATGAGCGCGTCAGGTTTCGGCCTGTTTGATCCGGCGCTGGAAAAGGATTCCTGCGGAGTCGGATTTATTGCCGACATCAAAGGCCGCAAATCGCACAAGATCGTCGAAGACGCGCTGACCATCCTGGTCAATCTCGAACATCGCGGCGCGGTCGGCGCCGATCCGCGCGCCGGCGACGGCGCCGGCATATTGGTGCAGACGCCGCACAAGTTCTTCGCCAAGAAAGCGGCCGAGCTCGGTTTTGCGCTGCCTGAGCGCGGGCATTATGCGGTCGGCGCGCTGTTCCTGCCGCACGATGCGGCGTGGCGGCAGGAGATCATGGACACCTATGCGGCCATTGCCGCGCAGGAAGGCATGACCATCCTCGGCTGGCGCGACGTGCCGACCGACAATTCGACCTTGGGCGTGTCGGTGAAGCCGACCGAGCCGTTCCACAAGCAGGTGTTCCTCGCCCGCAATCCGAAAGTCACGACCGAGGACGAGTTCGAGCGCCGGCTTTATATCCTGCGCAAAACCATCTCCAGCACGCTTTACGGCCGGCGCGAGCGCAGCACCTCGCACTATTATCCGGTGTCGATCTCGTGCCGCACCGTGATCTACAAAGGCATGTTCCTGGCCGATCAGCTCGGCACCTATTATCCCGACCTGCACGATCCGGATTTCGAGAGCGCGCTGGCGCTCATTCACCAGCGCTTCTCCACCAACACGTTCCCGGCGTGGTCGCTGGCGCATCCTTACCGCATGATCGCCCATAACGGCGAGATCAACACGCTGCGTGGCAACAACAACTGGATGGCGGCGCGGCAGGCGTCGGTGTCGTCGCCGAAATTCGGCGCCGATATTTCAAAGCTGTGGCCGATCTCCTACGAAGGCCAGTCCGACACTGCCTGCTTCGACAATGCGCTCGAGTTCCTGACCATGGGCGGCTACTCGCTGGCGCATGCGATGATGATGATGATTCCGGAGGCCTGGGCCGGCAACCAGCTGATGAACGAGGAGCGCCGCTCGTTCTACGAATACAACGCAGCCCTGATGGAGCCGTGGGACGGCCCGGCGGCGATCGCGTTTACCAACGGCCGCCAGATCGGCGCCACGCTCGACCGCAACGGCCTGCGGCCGGCGCGTTACGTCGTCACCCGCGACGACCGCATCATCATGGCGTCGGAAGTCGGCGTGCTGCCGATCCCCGAAGAAGACATCGTCACCAAGTGGCGGCTGCAGCCGGGCAAGATGCTGCTGGTCGATCTCGAAGCCGGCCGACTCATTCCCGACGAAGAGCTCAAAGCCACGCTGGCGAAGAGCCATCCCTATCGCGAGTGGCTCGACCGCACCCAGATCGTGCTGGAGGATTTGCCGACGGCTGCCGAAGCGGCGCCGATCTCCAACCTGGCGCTGCTCGATCGCCAGCAGGCGTTCGGCTACACCCAGGAAGATCTGAAAATCCTGATGACGCCGATGGCGACCACCGGCGAGGAAGCGGTCGGCTCCATGGGCAACGACACGCCGATCTCAGCGCTGTCGGAGCGGCCGAAACTGCTGTTCACCTATTTCAAGCAGAATTTCGCCCAGGTCACCAACCCGCCGATTGATCCGATCCGCGAGGAACTGGTGATGAGTCTCGTCTCGATCATCGGACCGCGGCCGAACCTGTTCGATCTGGAGGGCATGTCGAACACCAAGCGGCTGGAAGTGCATCAGCCGATCCTGACCAATGCCAATCTGGAAAAGATCCGCTCGATCTCCGAGGTCGCTGAATCACACTTCAAGTCGCTGACGCTCGACACCACCTGGCGGGCGGAAGCCGGCTCGGCCGGCATGGAAGCCGCCATCGCGGCGCTGTGCAGCGAGGCCGATGCCGCGGTGAAGGACGGCATCAACATCATCATCCTCTCCGACCGCCGCGCCGGCGCCGACCGCATTCAGATTCCGTCGCTCTTGGCCTGCGCCGCCGTGCACCATCACCTGATCCGCGAGGGCTTGCGCACCTCGGTCGGCATCGTGGTGGAATCGGGCGAGCCGCGCGAAGTGCATCATTTCGCCTGCCTCGCCGGCTATGGCGCCGAAGCGATCAACCCCTATCTCGCCTTCGAGACGCTGGTGGCGATGAAGGGCGAATTGCCGCAAAAGCTTGACGACAAGGAAATCGTCAAGCGCTACATCAAGTCGATCGACAAGGGACTGCTCAAGGTGATGTCGAAGATGGGCATCTCCACCTATCAGTCCTATTGCGGCGCGCAGATTTTTGACGCGGTCGGGCTGAAGTCGGAATTCGTTGCCAAATATTTCACCGGCACCGCGACCCGGATCGAAGGCGTCGGCCTTGCCGAGATCGCCGAGGAGCAGGTTCGCCGCCATCGCGACGCGTTTTCCGATGCTCCGATCTACCGCAGCATGCTCGACGTCGGCGGCGAATATGCCTTCCGCGTCCGCGGCGAAGAGCACGTCTGGAACGCGGCGACGGTGTCGGCGCTGCAGCACGCGGTGCGCGGCAATTCCTACGAAAAGTACCGGCAATTCGCCCGCATCATCAACGATCAGTCGGCGCACCTCTACACCATCCGCGGCCTGTTCCGCATCAAGTCGGCGGACGAGGATGCGCGGAAAGCCGTGCCGATCGAGGAGGTCGAGCCGGCCAAGAACATCGTGCGGCGGTTCGCCACCGGCGCCATGTCGTACGGCTCGATCTCGCGCGAGGCCCATACCACGCTGGCCATCGCCATGAACCGCATCGGCGGCAAGTCGAATACCGGCGAAGGCGGCGAGGAATCCGACCGCTACAAGCCGCTGCCGAACGGCGATTCCATGCGCTCGGCGATCAAGCAGGTGGCCTCGGGCCGCTTCGGCGTCACCGCCGAGTATCTGGTCAACTCGGACATGATGCAGATCAAGATCGCCCAAGGCGCGAAACCCGGCGAAGGCGGCCAATTGCCCGGCCATAAGGTCGATAAGACCATCGCCAAAGTGCGCCATTCGACGCCGGGCGTGGGCCTGATTTCACCGCCGCCGCATCACGACATCTATTCGATCGAGGATCTGGCGCAGCTGATCTTCGACCTGAAGAACGTCAATCCCGACGGCGACGTCTCTGTAAAGCTCGTCTCCGAAGTCGGTGTCGGCACCGTTGCCGCCGGCGTGTCGAAGGCGCGCTCCGATCACGTCACCATCGCCGGCTACGAGGGCGGCACCGGCGCCGCGCCGCTGACCTCGATCAAGCATGCCGGCTCGCCGTGGGAGATCGGCTTGGCCGAGACCCACCAGACCCTGGTCGCCAATCGCTTGCGTGGGCGCATCGCCGTTCAAGTGGACGGCGGCATCCGCACCGGGCGCGACGTCGTCATAGGCGCACTGCTGGGCGCCGACGGGTTCGGCTTTTCCACCGCGCCCTTGATCGCCGCCGGCTGCATCATGATGCGCAAGTGCCATCTCAACACCTGCCCGGTCGGCGTCGCGACGCAAGACCCGGTGCTGCGCAAGCGCTTCACCGGCCAGCCCGAGCACGTCATCAACTACTTCTTCTTCGTCGCCGAAGAAGTGCGCGAGCTGATGGCCGAGATGGGCTACCGCAGCTTCGACGAGATGATCGGCCAGATGCAGATGCTCGACCGGGTCAACGTGCTGGCGCACGCCAAGGCCAACGGGCTCGATTTCTCAAAACTGTTCACCAAGCCGCCGGTGCCGGCGGAGGTGGCGCTGTTCAACAGCGAGCGGCAGGCTCACAAGATCCACGACATCATCGACCGCAAGCTGATCGCGCAATCGCAAGGCGCGCTGGAGACCGGCACGCCGGTGCGCATCGAACTGCCGATCCGCAACACCGACCGCACCACCGGCGCCATGCTGTCGGGCGCGATCGCCAAGCGCTACGGCCACGACGGCCTGCCGCCCGACACCATCGTGGCGAAATTCAAGGGCACCGCGGGGCAAAGCTTTGGCGCGTTCCTCGCCCGCGGAGTTTCGTTCGAGTTGGACGGCGATGCCAACGACTATGTCGGCAAGGGCCTCTCGGGCGGCCGCATCGTGGTGCGCCCGCCGGCGCAGTCCGGCATCGTGCCGGAGGATTCGATCATCATCGGCAACACCGTGCTGTACGGCGCCATCGAGGGCGAGTGCTATTTCCGCGGCGTCGCCGGCGAGCGCTTCGCGGTGCGCAATTCCGGCGCCGTGGCGGTTATCGAAGGCGCCGGCGATCATTGCTGCGAATACATGACCGGCGGCGTCGTGGTGGTGCTCGGCCGCACCGGCCGCAACTTTGCCGCCGGCATGTCGGGCGGCATCGCCTATGTGCTCGACGACGACGGCACCTTCGAGCAGCGCTGCAACATGGCCATGGTCGCGCTCGAGCCGATGCCCGACGAGGAAGACATCAACGCCAAGATCTTCCACCATGCCCGCGATCTCGAAAGCCACGGCATGGTCGATGTCATGGCCGACATGAGCCGGTTCGACGCGCACCGGCTGCACCATCTGATCGCGCGCCATGCCAGGTTCACCGGCTCGCTCATTGCCGCAAAAATCCTGAGCGACTGGAAAACCTGGTGTCCGAAATTCCGCAAAGTGATGCCGGTCGAGTATCGCCGCGCGCTCAATGAGATGAAAGCGGCGCAGATCGCCGCGGAATGAAGCACCGGCGCATGATCCCGAAAAGTGGAAACCGGTTTTCGGAAAAGATCATGCTCAACTAAAAAATCCGGACTATGATCCGATTCAATTGAATGGGATCATAATCCAGAGTGCGAAAGTAGAGCGCGACGTGGGCAAGATCACCGGCTTTCTCGAATACGACCGCGAGGACCGCGACTACGAACCGGTCGCCGAGCGCGTGCGCCATTGGCGCGAATTCGTGCTGCCGCTGCCCGAGGCGGACTACGCCAATCAGGCCGCGCGCTGCATGAATTGCGGCGTGCCCTATTGCATGGGCACGGGTAGCGTCGCGCCCGGTTCGCCGGGCTGTCCGGTGAACAATCAAATCCCGGACTGGAACGACCTCGTCTATCTGGGCAACTGGGACGAGGCCGCGCGCAACCTGCATTCGACCAATAATTTTCCCGAAGTCACCGGCCGCGTCTGCCCGGCGCCGTGCGAGGCGTCGTGCACGCTCAACATCGACGAGAACCCGGTCACCATCAAATCGATCGAATGCGCCATCGCCGATCGCGCCATCGCGCAGGGCTTGAAGCCGGAAAAGCCGGCGGCACGCACCGGCAAGAAGGTCGCCGTCGTCGGCGCGGGACCTGCGGGCATGGCCTGCGCGCAGCAGCTCGCGCGCGCCGGGCACGAGGTTCATGTCTACGAGCGCTGGGCCAAAGCCGGCGGGCTTTTGCGCTACGGCATCCCCGACTTCAAGATGGAAAAAATCCACGTCGACCGCCGTGTCGTGCAGATGGAGGCGGAAGGCGTCGTGTTCCATTACGGCGCCCATGTCGGCGTCGACGTGCCGGCCGATAAGCTGCTCAAGGATTACGACGCGGTGGTGCTGACCGGCGGCGCCGAAGCGCCGCGCGACCTGCCGGTGCCCGGCCGCGAGCTCAAGGGCATCCATTTCGCCATGGATTTTTTGCCGCAGCAGAACCGCAGGGTGAGCGGCGAGAAAGCCGACGAAAGCGAGCCGATCCTGGCCAAGGGCAAGCACGTCGTCGTCATCGGCGGCGGCGATACCGGCTCCGACTGCATCGGCACCTCGTTCCGGCAAGGAGCGGCGTCGGTGACCAATTTCGAAATCATGCCGCAGCCGCCGCTGCACGAGAACAAGCCGCTGACCTGGCCGAACTGGCCGTTGAAGCTGCGCACCTCGTCAAGCCACGAAGAAGGCGCCGAGCGCGATTTCGCCGTCACCACCACGCACTTTTCCGGCTCCGACGGTGCCGTGCAAAAGCTGCACTGCATGCGGGTCGACGACAAGATCAAGCCGATCCCCGGCACCGACTTCGAGATCAAAGCCGATCTCGTGCTGCTCGCCATGGGCTTCGTGCATCCGGTGCACGACGGCATGGTCAAGAACCTCGGGCTGAAGCTCGACCAGCGCGGCAACGTCGCCGCCTCGACCGACGATTACCGCACCTCGATCGACAAAATCTTCACCGCCGGCGACATGCGCCGCGGCCAATCGCTCGTCGTCTGGGCCATCCGCGAAGGCCGCCAAGCCGCGCACGCGGTCGACAAATATTTGATGGGCTCGACGCTGCTGCCGCGGTGAATTTTTAGAACCCGCGCCGACCGGCGCCGGCGGCCGCGGCGGGCCGCCGTCGAGCGACGCGCTCGGCCGGCGCGCCGGTGCGGCCGGCGCAGCGGGCGCGGCGGGCGCGACCTTGGTCTTGGCGTCGGGCTTGGTGTCGTCGGTTTTTTTCGGATTTGCCGGGCGCGCCTTTTGGCGGCGGCGCCGACGGCGTGACGGCGGCGGGCTCCGGCGCCGCCTCGGCGTTGGCATTGCTGCCGGGGCGCGGCCAGGAGAAATCGTCGGCGCGGCCGGATGGCGCCGGGATCGGATCGCCGTGGGTGAGCACGCGCACCGCCATCGGGTCGGCATTGGCCGGCGTGGTGCGGCCGCCGTCGCCGAGCAGATTGTTGCTGTCGACGCTGGTATCGGCGGTCAGCGGCAGCACCGGACCGACGGCGGGCCGCGGCCCGGCGCCCGGCTTGGCCGGCGCCGCCTTCGGGAGCCGGCAGCGCCACCGGCACGACGTGGCTCGACATCACGCGGCGCAAATCCTGCGCCACGTATTGGGCGAGCTTCACCGCGCCGAATTTGGTGAAATGCACGCCGTCGCCGGTGCGCAGCCGGCGGATCTGGCCTTCGAAATCCGGCCCTTGCGTGACGTAGCGGCCGCTTTCGTCGACAAAGCCGTCCCAGATATCGACGTAGACGATGCCGGCGCGCTCGGCGCGGGCGCGGAAAATCTCGTCGAGATAGCTCATGTCGCTGGTCGACTTGGTGCCGTAGACCGCCGGCAGGCCGACCCACAGCACCGGCACGCCTTTGCTCTTGAGCGCCGCGATCATGTCGTCGACGCGCTTGGCGTAGAGCTCGGCCCATTTATCGGTGTGAAAGTCGTAACTGCCGGGCGGCCCTTGGCGTGCGGCTCGCTGGCGGCGATCGGCGGCTGCTCGCCGTCCGGCTTGGCGGCGTCGGCGGGGGTGGCGCGGTCTTGTCTTGGTTCTGAATTGGGCTTGCGGCTGCGCCGCTTGCGCGGCCTGCGGCGCCGATTTCGGCGGCACCTTGTCGCGGAACGGCAGCCGGTCGTTGAGACCGAGCATGACCACGATGGCGCTCGGCTTCTCGTTGACCAGCGCGTCCTTGACGACGCCGGACCATTCGAGCGCATCGTTCTTGGCGTCGTAGCGAACGAGGCCCGAGGTCGGCCGGATGTTGCGCACCACGCCGACGTCCGGCGTATCGGACAGCACTTCCTCGAGCCCGTAAGCGAGCCAATCGGCCATGGTATCGCCGATCACCATGACGGTCGTGGTCGGCGGCGTATCGAGCTTGCGCGGCGGCGGCGGCTTGAAGGATTCGACCGGCGGCGGCGCCGGCCGATAGAACGGATTGTATTGGTCGCCGCCGCCGCCGGGATTGCCGAAAAGCGGGAACGAGAAGAAGCCGCGCTGCGGCGGCGGGCGGTTCGGGCGCTGGCCGTAATAATTGTTGTTCGAGCCGAAGAACTGCGCGCCGGCCGGAAACGGCAACGCGGCAACGGCGATCGCGAGCGCGATCGCAAGCCGCCCGAAGACATCTGCCGATTCCGCTTTGCCATAAAACGCTCGCTCAGCCGATCGCGCCCGGGACCGCCGTTAACCAGGCGGCCCGGCGCTCGTTCCCTTCATTCTAGCGGAAAAATGTCGGTTTGAAGATGGCCCGATTTGCAGCGTGGTTACGGCTGGCGCAGCCGGTCGAGCACGCTGGAGGAGGCAAAACCGTCCGGAACAAGGCCGACCGAGGCTTGAAAATTGCGGATGGCGATGCGGGTGCGCGGGCCGAGGAGGCCGTCGGGGGTGCCGATATCGAAACCGTGGCGGGCGAGCTGCTGTTGCAGCTCATAGCGCTCGTCGAGTCGTCAGCACGCGCTCGTCGCGCGGCCAATCCTGCACGAACGGCGCGCCGCCGCGCAGCCGGTCGGCCAGATAGCCGATGGCGAGCGCGTAAGCTTCGGCGGGATTGTATTTCATGATGACGCGGAAATTCGGCAGCATCAGGAACGCCGGCCCGCGGGCGCCGGCGGGCAGCAGCAGAAAGGCGCGGTCGTCGCCATGGGGAAACGGCTTGTTGCCGGCGCGCCGCACGCCGAGATTTTGCCATTCGCGCACCGTCATCTGCTTTGACCGGTCGGCGAGCAGATAATCGAAATTCTGCGGCAGGTGACTTCGTAGCCCCAGGTCTGGCCGCTGACCCAGCCGTCGGTTTTCAGATTGTTGGCGGTGGACGCGATCACGTCCGGCACCGAGTCGATGACGTCGCGCCGGCCGTCGCCGTCGAAATCGACGGCGTAGCGCTTGAACGTCGTCGGCATGAATTGCGTCGGGCCGAAAGCGCCGGCCCAGGAGCCGACCAGGCGGTCGGGCGCGATATCGCCGCGCTGCAGAATGTCGAGCGCGGACAAAAACTCCTCGCGGAAATAATCGCGGCGGCGGCCGACGCAGGCCAAGGTCGCCGTCGAGCGCAGCACCGGGCGGTCGCCGCCCAAGGTGCCGTAGTTCGATTCGACGCCCCAGATCGCCGCGATGATGGTACGGTCGACGCCGTAGGCGCGCTCTTCCGCGGCGAAGGTCGAGGCATATTGCGTCAACAGCTCGCGGCCGCGCGCGATGCGCTCGTCGCTGACCAGCAAGATCGAGATAGTCCCAGGTCGACTTGGTGAATTCCGGCTGGGCGTCGAGCAGATCCATAATGTGCAGGTCGGGCGTCAGGCCCGCGGTGAAGCGCTGGAAATTTTCGCGGGCAACGCCGCGGCGTGCGGCATCGGGCCACAGGTTGGCAAGGCAATTGCCGAAATCGGCGGCCGCGGCGCGGATGGCGTCCGCCGTCATGCGCGGATCGCCCGAGGCGCCCGCTTGCCCGCTCCAATCGCCCGTTGCCGGTGCCGCCCGGCGTTGGAACCGAGCCGCTTGCCGGCGGTTGAAACAGGCGCATCAGCAAGTTGTCCGGCTTGTCCTGCGCGTGGGCCAAATCGGCGCACCCGATCGACGAGCAGCACAGCCGCTGCAAAGGCAGCCGGATAGGCGTGGAAAGGATCTTGGAAACGATCATGGCGAAAATTCTCGATTGCGGGCCGCGGCAATGGGCCCTCGCTAGGTTACCGAAACTTTAACGCCGGCTTCGCCCCGGTTGCCGGCGGCCCACATTCATAGAGCAGCAACGAGATTTGGCTAAACTTTACCGAGGATTGTGCTCAAAACCGATGCGTCGTCTTTATTTGAACAAGCATTTTGGCAAGAAAGCGATTTCCATGCCTGCCAAATCTTCCCTGACCATGTCCCGACATCATCCCCGACATCGAACGGCCCCGCATGAAGCCCGTACGCAAGGCGGTTTTTCCCGTGGCCGGCCTCGGCACCCGGTTCCTGCCGGCGACCAAGGCCATGCCGAAAGAGATGCTGCCGGTGGTCGACCGGCCGCTGATCCAGCACGTGGTCGACGAGGCCCGCGAGGCCGGCATCGAGCATTTCATCTTCGTCACCGGCCGCAACAAGGGCGTCATCGAGGACCATTTCGACCGCCAGTTCGAGCTGGAAATGACGCTGCTCGAGCGGCAGAAGCACGGCGCGCTGGAAATTCCTCACCAAGGAACTGCCGATCCCGGGCTCGACGAGCTTTACCCGCCAGCAGGAGCCGCTCGGGCTCGGCCACGCGGTGTGGTGCGCGCGCGAACTGGTCGGCCGCGAGCCCTTCGCGCTGTTGCTGCCGGACGTTCTGGTGCAGCACGAGCGCAGCTGCCTGGCGCAGATGATGGATGCGGCGCGCGGGCTGACGTCGGCTGCCAATATCGTCGCCGTCGAGGAAGTGCCGAACGAGCGCGTCGATCAGTATGGCGTGGTCGGCGTCGGCGAGCGCATCGGCAAGATGTTCGCCATCACCGACATGGTGGAGAAGCCGCCGCGCGACCGCGCGCCGTCGAACCTCATCCTCACCGGCCGCTATATTTTGCAGCCGGAAATCCTCGATCTGCTCGGCACCCAGGAGCGCGGCACCGGCGGCGAGATCCAGCTCACCGACGCCATGATCCAGCTGGCGCGGACGCAGCCGTTCTACGGCCTGGAATTCGAAGGCCGCAGCTTCGACTGCGGCTCGAAGATCGGCTTTCTCGCCGCCAACGTCTCCTACGCGCTGGCGCGGGCGGACATCGCGCCGGGCTTCCGCGCCGAGATCAAGAAGATCCTCGACGAGCTCAACGGCGGCTAATACCTCAGCGCTGCAGGCGCACGCCGGCGAGCACCGATGTCGACTGGTAGGAGGCGCCGCTGAAGTTCGAGCTCAGCCAGTTTTGCCGCACTTCGGTTTTGAGCCAAATGTCGCGGTTGAGCTTGTAGATCATCCCGACCGACGCGAAGTAGCGATTGTCGAGGCGCCCTTCGCCGACATAGTTGTCCTGCCCGTAGCCGACTTGCAGCGTGCCGATGAGCCAGCGGCGGAAGGCGTGATCGACCTCGATGGCGACATCGCGGCTGAGCTCGCCGGAAACGCCGAACACGGTCGATTCGCTCACCAGCGACGCGGCCGTCAATTTCGCGGAGGTCAGCGCGGTCGCCTGCCAGATCAACGCGCCGTCGGCGATCAAGCCTGAGACCTTCGGCAAGGTCGGGTCCTGATAGGTGCGATCGAGATAGCCGACCGCCATGGCGCCGCTCAATGTGCCGAACAGGTCGACCGTGGCGCCGGCTTTCACGCTGGTGCCCAGCGAGCTGCGTTGCTGGCCGCCGCTGTCGAACTGCTCAGGTCGTAGACGCGGGCATCCTGCTGCACTTCCACGAACGGCTTGACGCCGGCATCGAGATCGAAGCCGACACTGCGCGATGCCGGCATATTGGTTGAGGTCGCGATCGGCATTGCTCGCGGTCTCGCCGTCGGTCAGCGTGGAATTCTGGTACTGCACGCGGTCGAAGGTGCCCTTGAGCGACACGATCAGGCGGTTGAAATTCTGCACGACGCCGAGCGTGCCGCCGAGCGTGGTGTCGATCGGCAGGCTGGCGAGACCGGCCTGCAGGTTGGGGCTGCCGGGATTGTCGGTCGACACCAACGAGGCGGTTTTCGAGAACGATCTGGGTGTCGCGGGTAACGTCGATGCGGCCGTCGATTTTCGAATTCAGGTACGGGCGATTGAGCGACGGCACGAAGCTGTCGTTGGTGTAATCGGTGTAGGAGCCGACGATGGTGGCGGTGAGCGAGTGCCGCGACCAGTCGGATTGCACCAGCAATTCCGGCGCCACCACGAAATACGGCGAACCGGCGCCGTGCGGTATGGCTTGCGGATTGCTGGCATAGGCCGCCGACAATTCGACCGCCGGGAAGAACATGAACGAGCCGCCGCGGATGCCGAGCGGCGAATAGGCATCGCCGTCGCCGAGCGGCAACAGCCGTTGCGCGCGGGTGCCGAGCGGCAAGCGTGCTGATCGGCTGCGTTCCGGGCGGCGGCGTCGAGACCGAGGCATCGGCGTCGATCGGCGGCGGCACCGGCACGGTGCCGCCGGCCCGATGCGCCGCCGCCAGCGGATAGACTTCGGGCGGCACGTTGCCGATCGGCACCGGCTGCACCGGCGGCGGCAAGACGGCGCCGGGCCGGGCCGCGGCCTTGGCCGGATAGACCTCAGGTGCGGGCGGCAGTGCGGCTGCCGGCGCGGCCAGCGGCTGCATCGTCGTCGGCTTGGCGGGCGCGCTGAATTGCGTCGTCGATAGCGGATCGAAGGTGGTCTGCGGCACGTTCACGCCCGGCCCAGGCGCAGGCGGCGCTTTGGCCTTCAGCGCCTTCTTTTTGCTCGTCGGCGTATTGCTGGAATCGAAGCCGGTATCGCCGGCGCCGAACCCTGCCGGACTGCCGTAAACCGGCGTCGCGCCGATGCGCGACGGCGCCGTGAACTGGCCGGTGGTGGGCGCCTGGTCCTGCGCCACGTCGCCCGGAGCGGCGAAACCGCAGCGGCTTCGCCGGATTGCCCAACGAGCGACGGCTGCAGCAGCGCCGCGTTGGGATCGGCAATGGCCGCCGCCAGCATGCCGCTCGTCGGCGTCAGCACGCCGGCATTGGGAAGTTTGCTGCTGGCGGCGGCGCCTGCGCCCGGCCCGCGACCGGCGCCAAGGCTGTGGCCGCGACAGCGGCAGCGATCAGGGACCGGCGCAACACCCTCCCCGCGCCGAAGCGTGCGCCCGCTCGTTCCGTCTACCTCGGAAGCTGCCAAACCAACCTACCTCCGGCGCCAGCGCGCCAAACGGCAGCCGCCCGGCCGCCGGGTGGCGGTCGAGGGTTAACGGAGTAAAAACGGATATGGTTAACGGGAGGTTGAGCCCTCCCTGCAGGGAGAGGTCAGGCCACTGACACACGGCATGCCGCGCCACTTGTTCGGCAGCATCGCTCTGATGGCGGCCTATTCAAAACCGCCGAGTTCACGGTGCTTGATTGAGGCTCCAGTCGCGAATGACTCAGAGCGGCCGTTTCGCCCTCACTTGACGCACTGCGAAGGATTCACTCGACCACAGCGTCGGTGGTGGCGGGCAGCGTCGGTGGCGGGCAGCGTCTGGGGAATGGTCAGGCCGCCGACCAAAGCCCGTGTCAAAGCGCGGGTTGCGGGGCTGGGGACCGGCTGCCATTCGTCGTGCACGACATGGCGGGCTGGCTCGGCCAGGTGCTGATGCCGCTTAAGCACGTCAACCAGATGATCGATGTCCTCGGAGCGATGGCCGGCATTCAATTGGATCCGAAGACGCGCGGATTTCATCGGCACGGCCGGAAACGTGACGGCGTCGACATGAATGCCTTCCTTGCGAACTGCCAACGCAAGTTTGTGCGTTTTGGCCTCGTCGCCGAGCCAGATCGGGACGATCGGTGTTTGCGTCGCTACCAGCCGATAATTCAGCTCAGTCATGCGTTTGACGAAGTACCGCTGATTGTTCCATAGCCGCAGCCGGCGTTCCGGCTCGTCGCGAACGACATCGATCGCCGTCGAAATCACCATCGCCTGATCCGGCGGCAGCGTCGCGGTGAAACCGTATGCGGGTGACGACATCCGCAAACCTTCGGTGATCAATCCATTGCGCAACGATAAAACCTCCGATCGAGCCGTAGGCCTTGCTCAGGGTGCCCATGTAGATCAGCCGATCGCTGGCGACTTTGAAATGCTCCAAGACGCCGCCGCCGGAGGCGCCGAGCACACCGGTGCCGTGGGCATCGTCGATATAGACCAAAGCGTCATACCGCTCGGCCAAGCTCAGCAGATCGGGCAGCGGCGCGATGTCGCCGTCCTGGCTGAAGACGCCGTCGGAGACGATGATCTTGGATGTCTCGGTCGACCGGCGCAGCAGCTTCTCGAGATGATCGAGATCCAGATGGCGATACCTGTATTTCCTGGTGCGCGAGAGGATCAAGCCTTCGCGAATACTGATGTGGTTATATTGGTCGCTGAAATATGCGTAGGAATAGTCCCGGCTCGACAAAAAGCCGAACGCGCGAGCGATCCGCGATACCCGCGGCAGCGTGGACAAAGCCCCGATATTGGCCAGATATCCGGTCGCGAACAGGATGCCATGGCTCTTGCCGTTGGAGCGCGCAAGCTTGCGTTCGAGCTCGCTGTAGAGTGCAAGATTGCCGCCGAGCAACCGCGAATCGCTGTTGCCGACGCCATGGGCTTCGATGCCGCGAATGGCCGCGGCCTTCATGCGTGGGCTTGTTGCGATTCCGAGATAGTTGTTGGTGCTGAACGAGACCTGCGGCCGGCCCTTCACCATGAAATTCGGGTTCGGCAGACTATCCACCACGACCGGTTCGTGCGGTGCTTTCCATCCGAACCAGTTCGCCATCTCTACATATTCATGCACGCTACGCCCCCATTTCCAGATTGGCATTTCCTCACGAAACTTCGACCTGAAGCGGTTATTTCCGCTTTCAGCGACAAACCTTGCCGATGAGCCGGCTTGCCAATGGCGCGTCGGGCTCGAAGGCAAACATTTCTTGATCAGAAATTCAGCAGCCGGCAGGATGCCGGCGCATCGCCGCCTTTCTAACAGGCAAGATTGTGTTCAAGTCGCCTAGATCGCCGGATCGTTGTTAACTATTGTCCAGCTCGCCGAAATTGGTGTTAGTATTTGTACGTTAACGTACAAGTCTGTACTTGAATTTTCAGATCATTGCAAATGTAACGTCGCGGCTGGCGGCTTGAATCGCGCCGGAGAGCTCCCAGGTACACTACGATTTCGAAGAGGATCGGACCGGCATGATTCAGGTGATCGAGCGCGGCTCCGGTTCCGATAAACCGGCGGATTCCGGGGCATTGATCGCGTTGCGCGGCATCAGCCGCCTGCATGACGGTGGCGCCATAGCGGCGCTGCGGAATGTCGATCTACAAATCGGGGCCGGCGAATGTGTCGCAGTCGTTGGCGCAAGCGGGAGTGGCAAGAGCAGCTTGGTTAATCTCCTGTGCGGCATCGATCACCCGACCGCCGGGACTATCTTGTGGGGCGGACGGCTGATCCACACCCAGCAAGACTGGGCGCTGCTTCGGCGCCAGAGCATCGGCATCGTATTCCAGGAATTCAATCTGATCCCCACGCTGACGGCGTTGGAGAACGTCGAGCTTGCGCTCCTCGGCCGCCGCCTGTCCGCCAAGCTCCGTTTCGCGCGCGCCGCAGTGGTGCTCGAGCGGGTCGGGCTGGCGTCCCGCATGCATCACATCGTTACCAGGCTTTCGGGCGGCGAGCGCCAGCGGGTGGCGATCGCGCGCGCCATCGTCAACGAACCGCAGGTGCTGCTCGCCGATGAGCCGACCGGAAACCTCGATAGTGCCAGCGCGGCGAACGTCGCCGATCTTCTGTTCACGCTTTGTGAGACAACGGGAATGACGCTCATCCTGGTCACCCACGACGACGCGTTCGCGGCGCGCTGCCAGCGACAGGTGCGGATCCGGGATGGAGTTATTGTCGATGATACCAACCCGGCGGTGCCTTTCAGACCGAGCGAGCCCAAGGATGCAGCCAAAGCCGCAACATGAACCTTGTTGGTCTCGCACTGCGCAATCTTAAACGGCGGCCCGTACGCACGAGCCTGTCAATTCTCGGCATCGGGCTCGCCGTCGGCAGCGCGCTGGCGCTGATTTCACTGTCACACAGCATCCGCGATAGCACGCGCGAGGGCTTGGACGAAAACGGCGACGATCTCGTGGTGATGCAAAAGGGCGCGTCCGACATTTTTGGCGGCTTCATCCCGGAGCAGACTGCCGAGCGAATCGCCGCGATCCCCGGCGTCATGCGCGCGTCGGGCGAGCTGTTCATGTTCGCTCCAAGCGATCGCGGAAACAACGTCCTGACGCTCGGCTGGCCCGGCGCGAGCTATCTTTGGCAGAAGGTCCCGTTGCGTGAGGGCCGCGTGCCGAACGCGGGTGAGCGACGCGTCGTGGTGCTTGGAGATACGGCCGCCGCCACCTTGGGCAAGAAGCCCGGCGACGAGCTGGAGCTGATCGGCGAGACCTTCCGTGTCATCGGCATCGCCAACTACGCCACCGTCGTCAATCGCGGAATGGTCATGGTGCCGCTGATCGACCTGCAGGAAGCGAGTTATCCGACCGCGCCAGGTCACGGTTATTCACGTCAATGTCGATCATGCATCCGGTCGTGCCGAACTCGGACGCGTGCGAACCGCTATCGAGGCGCTCGGCAATGTCACCGTCTCGACCGCCGATGAGGTGCTCGACAACGACCGCAACTTTGCGATTCTCGAGGCCGTGTCGCTCGCGGTATCGATCATCGCGGTGGCCATGAGCGCGCTCAACGTGCTAAACGCGCTGATCATGGCCACGCAGGAGCGCACGCGTGAAATCGGGATCTTCGCGGCCATCGGATGGAGCAACGCCCGCATCATGATGTCGATTGTGATCGAGGGAATGTTGATGTGCGTGATCGGCTGCATCCTGGGTGTGTTGCTGAGCTTCCTCGCCGCGTTCGCGTTTCCGCACATCCCGGCGATCGGCAAACTGATCTCATTCAAGCCGAGCGTGGGGCTGATCGTACCGGTGCTGGCTGCGGCCTTCGCGCTTTGTATTCTGGGATCGCTGATGCCGGCTTGGCGGGCTGTTCGGATGATCCCAGCGGAAGCGCTACGGCGCTTGTAGGCGCGGGCGGAGCCTTTATCAGGCACATGCCTGCGCGCGCGAAGGCGGGCGGGAGCGGACGGCCTTGTCGCCGTCCGGCGGAGATGCGCGAGGATGGAAGCCACGCACTTGAGACATGGTCCGCCGTGGCTGCTTCAAGCAGCTTATGCCGTGATCGTTGCCGCGGCCGCGCTCCTTTGGCTGCCTGGCGGCTTGGCGCACGCGCAGTCGACCCTGAGAGCCCACTACAGGCTCTCGCTGGCCGGCATTGGAATAGGCCAAGGCGACTGGAGCGTAGACATCGACAAGGACCAGTATGCCGCCAAATCAAACGGCCAGTTCATCGGCATTTGGCGCGTGTTGCTCGGTCCTGACGTCTCGGCTGCGACGCATGGCACTGCGAGCAAGGGCAATTTCATGCCGACCAGCTACGTGGCCAATTTCTCCTCGGATGACGACATCGATGACGTGCGAATGACGTTTCGCGATGGCATCGTGAGCGAGGTGGAAGCCAAACCGCCGATTCCTGCTTCCCCCGATCGCGTTCCGGTCACCGCCACCGATCTCCGCGGCGTGATCGATCCGCTGACCGCCGGTCTCATTTCGGTGCCCGGGGCGGGCGATGTTCTGGCGCCGGCAGCCTGTCAACATACCCTGCCAATCTTCGACGGCACTCACCGATTCGACATCGACCTGTCGTTCAAGCGCATGGACAAAATCAAGGTTGAAACAGGCTATCAGGGGCCGGTCGTCGTCTGCGGCATGTCCTATCGACCCGTCGCCGGGTACGATACGGGTGCCTTTCGAGTCAATTATCTCAAGAAAACCCGCGAGATGGAGATGTGGTTTGCGCCGATCGCCGGTTCGCGCCTGCTGGCGATGTCCCACATTTTGATTCCGACCATGCTGGGTATCGCGGCGATCGAAGCCCACCCGGTTCGAAGCTACGACACGGCAATTGCCATCCCGCGAGCGCTGATGGCGGGCGCATCGCTCGACCGCCCGAGCGTCTTTGCAAGTTCGCGCTCTGATCGTCACACCCAGCCCTTGAGCTCGCGCATGGCGAGCTGCCAGATCATCAGCATGCCGGCCTCGCTGTCGTTGAGGCACGGGATGGCGGTGAAATTTTCGCCGCCGTAGCGCTTGAACACGTGCGCGTTCTCGATCGCGATCTCTTCGAGCGTCTCGATGCAATCGGCGGAAAAGCCCGGCGTCAGCACGACGAGATTTTTCACGCCCTTCTTGGCCAGCGCCTTCACGGTCTCGATCGTATAGGGCTCGAGCCAGCGCGCGCGGCCGAAGCGCGACTGGAACGTCATCATCAGCTTCTCTTCATCGAGCCCGAGTTGCGCGCGTAACAGCTCCGTGGTGCGCACGCATTGCGCCTCGTAGGGATCGCCCTTGAGCACGCAGTCCTTCGGCATGCCGTGATAGGACAACAGGATCACGTCGGGCGCGAACGGCAGCCCCTTGAGCTCGGCCTTGAGCGACGAGGCGAGCACTTCGATGTAATAGGGATCGTCGTAATAGGCCGGCAGGATGCGCAGCGCCGGCTGCCGGCGCAATGTCATCAGATAACGGAACACCTCGTCGGCGACCGTCGCCGTGGTCGCCGCCGCGTATTGCGGATAGAGCGGCATGACCAGGAGGCGGTCGCAGCCGCGCGCGATCAGCGCTTCGAGCCGCGAGGCGATCGACGGATTGGCGTAGCGCATCGCCCAGTCGACGATGACGTGCTTGCCGAGCGGCTGCAGGATGCCGGCGAGCTTTTCGGCCTGCGAGCGCGTGATGGTCTTGAACGGCAATTCGTTCTTGTCGTTGTTCCAGATTCGCTTGTAGTCGCGCGCCTTGCGCCGCGACCGGATCGGCAGGATGACGCCGTTGAGGATGAGCTTCCAGAACAGCCCGCGTTTCTCGATCACGCGGGGATCGGTGAGGAATTGTTTCAGGTAGCGGCGCACCGCCTTGGCATCGGGCGCATCGGGCGTGCCGAGATTGACCAGCAGCACGCCGATACCGTGCTCCACCTTTTCGGGCGCTGCGGCGGTTTCGGGCTGCGGCGCGGCGTGCCGGTTCGGAACTTTCGGCAGCAGGCGGTGTTTCGGCAGGAGCTTCTGCGCGCGCGATTGCGGCCGGTTCCTCAGGCGACAGTTCCGGCGGCGAAGGTTTCGCCGTCGTTTCGGTTTCCGGAACGGTCTGCACGTCGCTCATAGTACCAGAATACTCCATCGCGGGCCGGCTGGCGAATTCATCGTCGGCCGAGTCTCACTTTGGCCCCATTGCGCTGACGGTAGATAGGGTGCGGTCTTCATCTTTGCCGCCCAACGAGGAACACATCATGGTTCGTAGCGTATCGCTTCTCTTTGCCGTTTTGCTCATGTCCGGCGCAGCATTGGCGCAAACCTATCCGCACGAAGACACACCCGAAGATCGCGCCTGCCGCTTCGACGCGCGGCGCTTTTGCAAGGACGATATTCCGGACCAATTCAAAGTCGGCTCGTGCTTGCAGGCGCACAAGGACAAGCTCAATCGCGCCTGCAAGACCGTGCTGGAAGGTCACGGCATGTGATGGCTCGCGCGCTTAATCTGTTGCTAGCGCGAGATCGCCGGCGCCGTTGAGCCGGTCGAACATCATCAAATTCTCGAAGGCGCGGGCCTTCTTCCCATCGGGGAATTGCGCGCCGAGGCAATCGGCGAACTTTTCCCACAATTCGTCGCGCGACAGCGGCCGCTGGTGGCTGCCCTTGGCGAATTCGACCGGCCCGCTTTTGTGCGTCGCGCCGTCGATGGTCGTGATCTCGACGGCGTCGGCGGGCGCGAAGTTGGAGCCCGCCTTGGTGGCCGCGGTGCCCTCGAGCGAAACCCGCGGAAAGATCGCCTGCACCTCGGGCCGGCGCACAAAATCGTCGGTCAGTTCGCGCAAGCCCACATTGCGGGCGCACAGCGCCGCCGCCATGGCGAACTGCATGGAGAATTTCGCTTCGAGCCCGGTTTGCGGGCGGCTGTTGCGCAGCATCAGCATCTGCGTCTTGCCGGTCGAGACATGAATGCGCTCGACCTTGCCGGGGGTGAGGTCGTGACGCGCCACCAGATCGAGCGCGGCATCGATCGAGCGGTGGGTCGCGTAGCAGATCGGATAGCGCTTGATGCTCAGGCCATGGCCGACGATGTGCCATTCCTTTTGCGCGGCGTCGAAGGGACGATCGAGCTCGGCCTTGCCGTCCACCGACAGCGCCATGAGCAAGCCCGCCGGGTGCTCCAGCGCATCGAGCGACGCCGTCAGTCCGGCCTGCGCCAGGCGCGCGGCAATGACGCCGGATTGCGCGGCGCGGCCGACCTGGAAGGATTTTGTCATGGTGCCGAAATTCGCCACCAGGCCCGACGACATCGACGCGGCGATCGCCATGGCGGTCGCCGCCTGCGTGGCATCGAGACCGCGCAATTTTGCGCAGGCCGCCGCCGCGGCGACCGGTCCGAACACGGCCGACGGATGCCAGCCCTTGCGATGCAGCGGCGTCGGCTCGCGCGTCAACAACTCGGCCCACACTTCGTAGCCCGCCACATAGGCCGTCAACATTTCGGCGCCGCTCGATCCGCTGGCTTCGCCCTGGGCGAGGATCGCCGGCACCAGGACCGCGCTCGGATGGCCGTCGAGCGACACGTCGTCGTAGTCCAGCACATGGGCGGCAACGCCGTTGACCAAAGCCGCGGTCTCGGGACTGCGCCGCGCGCCCGAAGGAATGAGCGAAGCGAGCGCCGCGCCGCCGCTATGGCCCAGCTCGCGATCGACCAGCGCGATCTCCGGATCGCGGCTGCCGGCAATCAAGACGCCGAAGCAGTCGGCGATGCCGGTGCGGGCGATGGCGCAGCCTTCCGCCGGAATTTGGCGCAAGCTGAGATCGGCGACGAAGCGGCCGAGGTCTTGGGTGAGAGAGCTCATGGGCGTCCCCCGTTATCGCGATCGAGCAGACTAACTCGGCAGCGTACTATTACTCGGCGGCTTTCAACAGCACCGGCGCGCCGGTGCGGAATTGCTCGAGCAGCGCCGCTTCGTCGGCCTTGGCGGCGGTGAGATGCTGCTGCTTGACGTGGCCGAAACCGCGGATCTTTTCCGGGATCGCGGCGAGCGCGACCGCGATGGGATGATTGTCCGGCGTCAGACCCGCCAAAACCTCGTCGAGCATCGCTTCGTAGTCGCCGATCAGCTTGCGCTCGGTGCGCCGTTCCAGCGTACGGCCGAACGGATCGAACGGCGTCCCGCGCAAGCCTTTGAGCTTCGCCAACAGCCGGAACGCCGGCAGCAGCCACGGGCCGAAGCTCATCTTGCGCGGCAGGCCGGTGGTCTTGTCGCGGCGCGCCAACAGCGGCGGCGCCAGATGAAATTCGAAGCGCAGATTGTCGCCGTCGAATTCGGTCTCGACCTGCTTGAGGAACGCGCCGTCGGTGTAAAGCCGCGCCACCTCGTATTCGTCCTTGTAGGCCATCAGCTTGAACAGATAGCGCGCCACCGCCTCGGTCAGTTCGCAGTGGCCCGGCGCGCGCGCGGCCTCGGCCGCCTTGACCTTGCCGACCAGCGCCCGATAGCGCGCCGCGTAAGCTGCGTTCTGATACGCGGTCAGGAATTTCACCCGCCGCTCGACCGTCTCCTCGAAGGATTCCGACAGCCGCCGCGCGTCGCTGGCAATGGCGGTCGCGGGTTTTGCCAGATTTTCGACGGCGGCGCGATCGACGACGGCGCGGCGGCCCCAGTGGAACGCGGCCCGGTTCATGGCGACCGCTTCGCCGTTGAGTTCGATGGCCTTCTCGATCGCCGCGGCCGACAGCGGGATGGCGCCGAGCTGATAGGCGTAGCCGACCATGAACATGTTGGCGCCGATCGACTGGCCGAACAGCGCTGAGGCGATGCCGCCGGCATTGATGAAATGGGTCTTGTCGGCGCCGGCGTCGGCGACGATGGTGCGCTTGAGCCGCTCGCTCGGCAGCGAGAAATCGGCGTTGCGGGTGAATTCGCCCGGCAAGAATTCGGCGGTGTTGACGACCATCTGGGTCGCGCCGTGCTTCACCGACGCCAAAATCTTGCGCGTGCCGGCGACCACGATGTCGCCGCCGAGGATCGAGGTCGGCGCGGCCGGCGGCGACGCGGATGGCATGGATGGCGTCCGGATTTTCGGCAATCCGCATGTAGCTGAACACCGCGCCGCCCTTCTGCGCCAGGCCCGCCATGTCGAGCACGCCGACGCCGCGGCCCTCCAGATGCGCCGCCATGCCCAAAATGCCGCCGATGGTGACGACGCCGGTGCCGCCGACGCCGGTGACGATGATGTTGTAGGTCTGCCTCGATCGCCGGCAGTTTCGGCTCGGGCAGCGCCGGCAGGTCGTGATCGGCGGCGACGCCGGTGCCCTTCTTCAGCTTGGCGCCGTGCACCGTGACGAAGGACGGGCAAAAGCCTTTGACGCAGGAAAAGTCCTTGTTGCAGCTCGACTGGTCGATGAGGCGCTTGCGGCCCCACTCGGTCTCCAGCGGCTGCACCGAGACGCAGTTCGATTGCACGCCGCAATCGCCGCAGCCTTCGCAGACCAGCTCGTTGATGATGACGCGCTTGTCGGGATCGGGAAATGTGTGGCGCTTCCTGCGGCGGCGCTTTTCGGCGGCGCAGGTCTGGTCGTAGATCAGCACCGTGACGCCGGGGACTTCGGCGAGCTCCTTCTGCACCGCGATCAGATCGTCGCGGTGATGGATGGTGAGCCCCTTCGGCCATTCGGTGCCGGACGGATATTTGTCCGGCTCGTCGGTCACCACGACGACGCGCTTGGCGCCTTCGGCTGCGACCTGGCGCGCCACCTGCGGCACGGTGAGCCCGCCGTCATTGGCCTGGCCGCCGGTCATCGCCACCGCGTCGTTGAACAGGATCTTGTAGGTGATGTTGGTGTTGGAGGCGATGGCGGCGCGGATCGCCATGTAGCCGGAATGATTGTAGGTGCCGTCGCCGAGATTCTGGAAAACGTGGTTGCGGTTGGAGAACGGCGCCTCGCCGACCCAGTTGGCGCCCTCGCCGCCCATATGGGTGTAGCCGAGCGTCGAGCGGTTCATCCATTGCGCCATGTAATGGCAGCCGATGCCCGCATAGGCGCGCATGCCTTCCGGCACCACGGTCGACGAATTGTGCGGGCAGCCGGAGCAGAAATAGGGAATGCGCTGGGCGACGTCCCGGGTCTCGGCGGCGATGCGCTGAAAATCCTTGAGCCGCGCCACGCGGGCAATGATCTCGTCGTTGCGGTGATATTTCAGCAGCCGCTCGCCGATGCAGATCGCGACCTCGTTGGGATCGAGCGCGCCCTTGACCGGGAACAGCCAATTGCCGGCTTCGTCTTTCTTGCCGATGCAGAGCGGCTGGTTCGGCGTGCCGTAAAGCTCCTCGCGCACCTGCACTTCGAGCAGCGAGCGCTTCTCCTCGACGACGATGATGAGATCGAGGCCTTGCGCGAACTCTTTCAGCTCGCGCTGGCTCAGCGGCCAGGCGCAGCCGGCCTTGAACAGGCGGATGCCGAGCGCGTTGCACCGGACCTCGTCGATGCCGAGCTCGTCGAACGCCTGGCGGACGTCGAGATAGCTCTTGCCGGTGGTGATGATGCCGATCTTCGGCTCGCGCCCGCCCGAGGTGATGATGCGGTTGAGCTTGTTGGCGCGCACGAAGGCCAGCATGGCGTCGCGCTTGTAATCGTGCAGGCGCGCTTCCTGGGCCAGGATCGGATCGTTGAGGCGGATGTTGAGGCCGCCCGGCGGCATCGGGAAATCGGTCGGCGTGACGATGTTGATGCGCTCCAGGCCGCCGTCGATCGCCGCCGTGGATTCTATCGTCTCGTGCATGGTCTTGAGCGCGACCCAGGTGCCGGTGAAGCGCGACATCGCCCAGCCGTAGAGGCCGTAGTCGAGCACTTCCTGCACGCCGGCGGGGTTGAGGATCGGAACCATCACGTCGATGAAGTGATATTCGGACTGGTGCGCGGTGGTGGAGGATTCGGCGGTGTGGTCGTCGCCCATCAGCGCCAAGACGCCGCCGTGCTTGGCCGAGCCGGCGAGATTGGCGTGGCGGAACACGTCGCCGGTGCGATCGACGCCGGGGCCCTTGCCGTACCACATGCCGAACACGCCGTCGTATTTGCCCTCGCCGCGCAGTTCGGCCTGCTGCGAGCCCCATACCGCGGTGGCGGCAAGGTCCTCGTTGATGCCGCCCTGGAAGCGGACGTCGCTTTTGTCGAGGAACGATTTGGCGCGGAGGAACTGGCTGTCGAGCCCGCCGAGCGGGGAGCCGCGATAGCCGGTAACGAAACCCGCGGTATTGAGCCCGTTGCGGCGGTCGAGCTCCTTCTGCATGAGGCAGAGGCGGACCAGGGCCTGGAAGCCGGTCACGAATACGCGGCGCTGGCCGAGGTCGTATTTATCGTCGAGCTTGACGTCGCGCAGCGCCATTTAAGAACCACTCCCGGCGGCCAGTTTGCCCTCGCGAGACCGATATTGCCAGAGGGCCGAAAGATTGAGTGGGATATAGGACAAGTCCGTCGTGGGGCAATGCTACCGGATTGAACTATCTTGCCATTTCCCAATATGGCGCGTTAATCCGGTGGACGGGTGCCGATATGCCACTGATCCAAAACGAACGGGTCAAACTGACAGCGACGTGGCTGAATACGCTCGCCGCGGCGGCTATTGTAACTGGCGTGCTGGCACCAATCGCCGCAATTATATTCGGTTTGCCTGCTTCCGGAACGCTATCGGTAAAGAGTTTTTTATTTGTGGTGTTGCTTGGCTGCTGTTCGGAATAACCCTACATTGGGTTGCAAGGTACGTCATTGGGAGACTGCGGGAATGACATTCTTCCAATTTTACGCCCTGTTCGGAGCGCCGCTCCTGCTATTGTTGGTAGGTCTCCTGGTCGCATGGCTGACCGGCTTTCAGGATGCGCCCAAAAGTGGTACCCGGCAGCATCACGGCCCAGCCGAATAGCGATTACGCCGCGCGGATGCGCGGCCGCAGCTCGCGCAGCATGGTGGGGATTTCCTTGAGCGGCTTCGGCCGGCTGAACAGATAGCCCTGCACCTGGACGCAGCCTTCGGCGCGCAGGATCTCGAGCTGCTGCTCGGTCTCGACGCCCTCGGCGGTGGTGGTCATGCCGAGACTCGAGCCGAGCCGCGTCACCGCGCGGATGATGGCGACGCAATCGTTTTCCTTGCCGAGCTCGCTGACGAAGGAGCGGTCGATCTTGATCTTGTCGAACGGGAAGCTGCGCAGATAGCTCAAGCGACGAATAGCCGGTGCCGAAATCGTCCATGCAGATGCGCACGCCGAGATCGCGGATTTGATGCAATGTGTCGAGCACCGCGCGGTCGTCCTGCAACAGCACCGTCTCGGTGATCTCCAATTCGAGCCGCGATGCCGACAGGCCCGACTGACCGAGCGCGGACACCACCGACAGCGCCAGCATCGGATTGCGGAACTGCACCGCGGACAGATTGACCGCGATCGACAGCTTGCCGGGCCACGCCGCGGCATCCATGCAGGCTTTGCGCAGCACCCATTCGCCGAGCGGCACGATCAGGCCGATTTCCTCGGCGACCGGAATGAACGCATTGGGCGGGACCAGGCCGCGTTCCGGATGGTTCCAGCGGATCAGCGCCTCGAAGCCGCCGACCTCGCCGCTCGCGACCTGGATGATCGGCTGGTAGTACAGCTCGAATTCGTTGGCGATGAGCGCCTTGCGCAGGTCGAGCTCGAGCCGCCGGCGCTCCTGCATCTGCGCGTCCATTTCCGGCTGGAAGAAGTGAAAGGTGCCGCGGCCTTCCGCCTTGGCGCGATAGAGCGCCATGTCGGCGTTGCGCAACAGCTGGTCGGGCTCGTTGCCGTCGGCCGGCGCCATGGCGATGCCGATGCTGGTGCCGATGATCACCTGGTGGCCGTGGACTTCGAACGGCTCGGAGAAGGTGTCGATCAATTCGGCGGCAAGCTCGCTGGCATCGGTCGGCCGGGCGCTGCTTTGCACGATGGCGAATTCGTCGCCGCCGAGGCGGGCCACGGTGTCGATGCCGCGCACCACGCGCTGCAGGCGCTCGGTCACCGCGCAGAGCAGCGCATCGCCGACCGAATGGCCGAGCGAATCGTTGACGCCCTTGAAGCGGTCGAGGTCGAGGAACATGACCGCGAGCTTCTCGCCGCGGCCGAGCGCCTGCTCCATCTTGTCGCGGAACAGCACGCGGTTCGGCAGATTGGTGAGCGCGTCGTGGCGCGCCATGTGCATGATCTTGGCCTCGGCCTGCCGGCGCTCGGTGACGTCCTCATAGGTCACGACCATGCGGCCGTCGGACGTCGGGCTGTAGAGGCATGACACCACGCGGCCGTCGCTGAGCTCGAACAGATGCGGGCCGACGCCGTTTTCGCTGAGCAGTTGCGCGCGCTCCGCCATCAGCTGATCGACGGTCTTGTCCGGGTGATTGTTGCTGGCGACGCTGATCTCCAGAATCTCCCGGTAACTGATGCCGGCCTTGATCCGGTCGGGCGGCAGCTTGAAGATTTCCAGATAGCGCCGGTTGAAGACTTCGAGCCGGTTCTGCGCGTCGTAGAGGCACAGGCCCTGAGTCATGTTCTCGAGCGCGGCGTCGAGCAGCAGGTTGGTCTGGCGCAGCGACGATTCCTGCGTCTTGAGGCGGCTGATGTCGCTGCACAGCACGATAAAACCCTGGTCGCGGGTCGGGCTGCGGCTGATGCGCAGCCAGCGCCCGTCCGGCATCGAGACTTCGCTGGTGGCGCTGAGATTGCCGTGGCGCGCCATCAGGACGCGGCCGGCGTCGCCGGTCGCCTGCAAGGCCGGCTGCAGCCGCGCCAGCGGCGTGCCGGGCTTGAGCAGGCTCGGCGATACGCCGAGGAAATCCGCGGCCTGGGCGTTGGCGAGCACGATGCCGTCATTGGCATCCACCACCACGACGCCTTCCTGGGAGTTTTCCAGCGCGTCGGCGAGCCGCGCCTGGGCGGAGCGGCGCTGCGCCACCTCGCGGTCCATCATCGCCTTGATGTTGTCGCGCATCACGCCCATGGCGGTGAGCAGTGCGCCGAGCTCGTCGCCACTGCCTTTAGGAACAGCGACGTCGAGCTTGCCGGCGGCGATGCGCTCGGCGACGTTGGAGGCGACCGCGACCGGGCCGACGATGCGCCGCGCCAAAGCCCAAGCGACCAGGCCCGAGAGCACCAGCGCCAGCGCGATGCCGGCAATGTTGAGCTGGATGTCGTGGGCGACCGCGGCGCGGGCGCTTTGCCGGTACAAAAAGCCGTCGCCGGCGGTGTAGTTCACCAACAGATCGATCTGGTCGTCGACCTTGACGGTATATTGGTCGAGCGTCGCCCAGTTGACGTCGAGCTTGGTGCCGTCAAGCAGCCGCTCGCAAATGCCCTTCCAGGCGTCCACCGCGCGCTTGACGCTCTCGGCGGCGCGGGTGGCGCGCGCCGATTGCGAGCGTTGCGCGGCGATCGCCAGGTCTTCCGACAACGAGGTGCCGAGCTTGTCGAATTCGTCGTCCAGCGCCGCGCGCATGTCGGAATCGGTGGCGATCCAGCGGCGCGCGAAGGCCGCGCGCATGGCGGCGAAATCGGTCGCCGCGGCGCGGGCGTAATTGATCGACATCAGCGATTCGTCGAAGGTCTTGTCGACCAACAGGCCGGCATTGCGCACGCCCATGGTGGCGTAGGCGCCCAGCGCCGCGGTGATCACGCTCATGACCAGGAACGCGACCAGGATGCGGCCGCGGATGGTCATGCAAAGCGCAGCGGCCCGTGACGCGCCTTGCCGCCAAGGCGATCCCAAACGGACGATCAGAGAAGCGATCCGGCCACGCATCATGAGGTTACAGGGCGCGATTGCTGATTTCGGCCCTTACAGACCTATACCGGTGGCCGTTAAGGGCGATGGAGCGCCCGCTCCAATCTTCGCGGCTTCCTTAACGGCGTCTTAACTGCCAGCCGTCACGGTGTCGGAAAGCGGCGATATGCGAGGTTTGCCGCGCCGCTGGACGTTGAAGCAGGTCGAGAGGCAACTATGAGTTTAGGAAACGCTCTACGGCACGCGCGCCGCCCGATCGCGGTCACGGTCGCGGCGCTGATGCTGACCGCGGTCGGCACGCTGGTGGGAGCCGCGCCGCAATATTCGATTTCGCAGAAGGGGCGCGAATTCCACCCCGGCGACATCGCCATCAAGCGCGGCGACATCCATCCAGATCGTCAACGACGACGCCGATCTGTTGCACCACGCCTATGTCGATTCCGACAAGTTCTCGTTCGACTCCGGCGACCAGAAGCCCGGCAGCGTCACGCCGATCACCTTCCCGGTGGCCGGCGATTTCGACGTGTTGTGCGCCATCCATCCGAAGATGCGGCTTGTGGTGCACGTGCAGTAGGATTGTCGATCAGGCGGTCGGAGGATCGCGGTGCGGATCAAAGGATCGCGGTGCCGAACAGCTCGGCGTGGCCGACATAATAGACCACCAGGAACAGCGCCAGCGCCGCCGCATAGCTGACCGGCAATAGCCAGGAATCGCGCACGCGCGCCTCTTTGCCGCCGTCGTCGGCCAGGATGCCGAACAGCGCCACCACGATCAGCGTGTGGCCGATCAGATCGATCTTGCCGAATTCGAACACCGCGCTGATGAACATCGCGGCCAGCATCGCCGCGCCGACGCGCCGCACCAGCGGCGTCCAGATCAACGCGAAGGCCAGGGCGAACTCGACCGCGCCGGCCGCCCGCATGAAGAAGTCCGGCGTGAAGCCCATCGACATTTCCGGCTTGGCGATGAACAGCGGGTACGACCATTCCGGATAGGCCCATTTTTCGATCGACGCCCACATCAAGGTGATGCCGGCGGCCCAGCGCAACACGTCGATCGGACGGGCGCCGAACAAATTTTTCTGCAGGCCGGTCAAAGCCATATAAGCGGCGACGCCGAGGAACACCGGATAATCGGCGAGATGAAACACGCCGTAATTCCAGACGGCGACCGCGTACAGCGTGAAAATGCCCAGCGCCGATAACGGCATGGTACGGCGCGACACCATGCCGGCGGCGATGCCGAGCTGAATGACGCCGATCAAGGTCGAGTTGGTCTTGAGCTCGGGCGTCAGCAGCACGCCGCCGAGGCCCCAGATGGCGATGAAGAAGAACGCGACGCTGCAGCGAAAAATAATCTCGAGATTGTTGCGGATGAGGGCGGTCGCGCGGTCGAGCGCATGCAGGATGGCGGTGCCGACCGGCGTGCCCTCCAGCAGCGAGCCCGCCATCAAGGCGAGGATCGACAGACCGGTGAGAAATTCGAAGTCGAGACAGAGGACGTTTTCGAGACCGTCCGGTTGGCCGGCCACGTTATAGGCGCAGAACCACTTTACGTGCGCGCTCGCCGTCCCACACAACCCAACATAGAACGACAAACGAAACCGGTATCGCGGTTGCGATTGGCAACCGTCTCGCCAGCCAACGCATTTAGAACCCTCACCCGCCACGAATTTCAATTCACGTGCCAGTTCCACTGCCGCCCGCAGTTCCCTGGCATGACTAAGCTTTTAACACATTCTTAAGAGCGTTTTAAAGCCCCATCTGCGGGAATTTAAATTGTTGTTAACCTTAAGGTTGCCGCTGGTCCCTGGATACCGGCGTTTTCAATCGTACTCGCCTAGGCGGCCGGTAAGCATTGGCCGCTAAGGATGGCCGGTCCGGACCCGCAGTGGTCCGCGGGAGAATGCCGTGGTCGGTATTTTGGGCCTGCTGAGCGTGATGACAGGCGCCGCTGATCGCCTATCTCCGCCAAGCGTTTCCCGGCCCATATCGAAGCGCTGGAAACCGGCGCCGGCGCGCTATTGCTCGGCGGGCTGGCGCTGGCGAGCTGCGGACTACCGATTATTCTCTAGCTGAATCAGTCTCTTATTGGACTTCAGCGCGGCAGCGCCGGGAGCGACACCGGCTCGGGCGTGCCGTTGAGCGTCGTCAGGAAGGCGATGAGGTCGGCCTTCTCGGCCTGGGTCAGTCCGAGCCGTTTGATTTCCTCGGCCCGGCTCGGCCGCTCGATGCCGCCGCGGTCATAGAGGTCGAGCACCGCCTCCAAGGTCGGCACCGAGCCGTCGTGCATGTAGGGGCCGCGGCGGGCGACGTCGCGCAAAGTCGGGGTCTTGAAGGCGTAGCGCAGCGCCACCGAGGTCGGGAACAGCCGGCCGCGGCCCCAATCGTCGCCGCGGGCGCTGCCGATGTCGTGGAACGAGGCGTCGGTGAAGGCCCAGCCGCTGTGACAGGCCGCGCAATTGGCTTTGCCGTTGAACAGGTCGAAGCCGCGCTTGGCCTGCTCGCTGATCGCGGTCTCGGCGCCGTCGATCCAGCGGTCGAAGGCTGAGTCCTTCGACACGATCGTGCGCTCGAAGGTCGCGAGCGCGAATTCGATTTTCTTCGCCGTGACCTCGCCTTCGCCGAAGGCGGCGTCGAACGCGTCGACATAGCCCGGGATCGCCGCAAGGCGCTCGACCATAGCCTTTTCCGACAGGTTCATGTTTCCGGTCGCGGTGATCGGACCCATGGCGACCTCTTCGAGGTCGCGGAAGTGGCCGTCCCAGCCGAGCTTTGGAATCCAGGCGATATTGAGCAGCGTCGGCGAGCGCAGCGGCAGCGGCATTTGTTTTTCGCCGATCGCGCGCGCCTGGCCGTCGGCCCATGACAGGCCGGGATTATGACAGGTGGCGCAGGAGCGGACCTCGGATCCGGACAGGATCGGATCGAAGAACAGCGCCCGGCCGAGCTTGAACTTGGCATCCGAGTAGGGATTGCTCTTGCGGGAACGGAATTTCCGCCGGCCGGCGGTATTGCTGCTGCCAGGCGTGCCGGGTTTCCGCAGGCGTGCTGGATAGCGAGGCGCTGGCGCACAGCGCCAGCCGCCAGCGCCGCCATGAGGCCCGCAGTCTTGCAAACTGTCATAAATGGACGGGTCGCTCCCATAACAGCAGAGTCGCCGCCAGCCGTTGAGGATGAGTTAATAATGGCCGCAACTTTCGCTTGTCTTGGTGCCGCACTTGGCGCCGCAGCTTGGCGCCGCAGGAGGGGGCTGCGCGGCGGCGGCGCGGGATGCTAGATTGCTCGTCTCACGCGGAGCCCAGGCCATGAACACCCACGTCAAGATCGCGCCCGTCACCCAAGCCGACATCGCGCCGGCGGAATGGCAGGCCCGCGTCGACCTCGCCGCCGCCTATCGGCTGATCGCGCATTACGGCTGGGGCGACGTCATCTACAATCATTCGTCGATGCGCGTGCCCGGCGAGGAGCGCAAATTCCTCATCAAGCAGCACGAGCTGCTCTACACCGAGGTGACGGCGTCGAACCTGGTCAAGGTCTCGATGGACGACGACCTCGACGAATCCTCGGGCGTCAACCGGCCGGGCTTTACCTTGCACGGCGGCGTGCTTTCGGCGCGGCCGGACGTCAATTGCGCCGTGCACGTGCACACCGAAACCGGCATGGCGCTTGCCGGGCTGAAGCACGGCCTGCGCATGGTGTCGCAGCCGGCGGTGCGCTTCCACAATCGCATCGGCTATCACGACTACGAAGGCATCACCGAAGATTTCGGCGAGCGCGCCCGCATCAACAAGGCGCTCGGCAAGAACCGCGCGCTGATCCTGCACAATCACGGCCTGCTCACGGTCGGCAAGACGGTGCGCGAAGCCTTCGTGCTGATGAAGTCGCTGCTCGAGGCGGCCGACATCCAGCTCAAGATGGAAGCGACCGGCGGCGCGCTGATCGAAATCCCGGCAGAGATTTGCGAAAAAACCGCGCACCAATACGAGCATCACGATTCCGGCCGCGGCTCGGCCGACTGGCCGGCCTATCTGCGCATGCTCGACGGCATCGACCGCAGCTATCGGGACTGAGAATTCATTGGTCATCGGCCAGATTTGGCACGGCGATTGCTTCGCCGGTGCCATGACCGATGACCGATATCTCGCGCTGCTGCTATGGACGATCTGCGTGCTGACGTTCGCCTGCAGCGTCGTGGCGATTACCGAGCACCCGGAGTGGTTTGGAGCCTGATGCCGTCGGGCGGGTGCCGCAGGCGTAACCCGCCGCGGCCTCGCGACCGCATGGCGGATTACGCTTGCGCTGATCCGCC
>CAVWOI010000026.1:195000-517036 GCA_963756245.1 uncultured Alphaproteobacteria bacterium | reverse complement strand
TTGAAGAGCGGTAGGCGCTCGTTATTGCGAGGAGCGAAGCGACGAAGCAATCCAGGCCGAGCCTCAGCGCTGGATTGCTTCGCTCCGCGACCCGGTGGCGACCTTACTCACTGCGGCGCGTCCCTGGCTTGCGAGTGCTTGAGAAGGCTGCTGAAACGCGCTGCTTCCGATTGCAGAAATTCGCCAAGCTGTCCTGGTCCCATGTGGTAAATTTCCACGCCTTGCTTGGCGAAGGCGTCGCGGACTTCCGGCAAGGCCAGAACTTTGGCGATCTCCTCGTCCAGGCGCGCGATGATCGGGGCCGGCGTGCCGCCGGTCCCCATGATGCAAATCCAGTTGTCTATCTGCAATTCAGGCAATCCCGCTTCCGCCGAAGATGGTATCTCGGGAGCAAGCGGAGACCGTTGCGGCGATATCACCGCCAACGCCTTCAGCGCCCCGCTGCGAACCTGCGGCAATAGCGCCGACATGGAGCCAACCGCCAGGTTCACCCGGTTTCCCATCACGTCCGGTACGGCCTTAGTGATGACGTCGTAGGGCACAATGATAAGATCGACGTTGCCGTATTGCGCAAGCATTTCCGCCGCAAGATGATTGGGCGACCCGATTGCAGGAGTCGCGATGCTGACAGATTTCGGGTTTTGTTTCGCGATTTTAATAACGTCGGTGATATCTTTGGCGGGAAAGGACGGCGACGCAACGAGCAGCAGTTTCGACGCCACGACCATCGACACCGGCACGAGATCGCGCCCGTAGTCGAAGCCGGGATTTGGCAACAGTGTCGGATTGACGGCTTGGTTTGTGCTGGTCACGAGAAATGTGTGACCGTCAGGCTCCGCCTTCGCCACCACGCCGGCTGCAATATTGCCGTTGGCGCCGGGCCGGTTTTCCACCACCACCGGCACACCGATGGAGGCAGGAAGGTAATTCGACAGCTCGCGCGGCGCGAGATCGACCAAGCCGCCGGCCGCCCCAATTACCTCGAATCTGATCGGCCTCGTCCCCGGCCAGCTCTGCGCGCCAGCCGGCTGGGCCGCGCTAAGCAAGGCTCCGAGCAGAATAATGCCCAACTTCATCACTTGTGCCATCCAAAGATGCTCGAAGATGTACAATGTCACTTGTTTGTAATGTTCGACAAGTGACACGGAAGAGACGCCGCAACTGCAATGGAAGAGTAAAGCTACCGCTCGGCGATGCCGGTGGTTGCCACCAGATTCGCGGGGCGCGTCCATTTCTTGAGCTGCTCGCCCGCAGTCAGCGCCGCCAATTCGCGCTGCCATATCTGCCGCAGAAGCACCACGCCCGTGTCAGAGCGTCCAAGATATTCGTTTTCGCGGTCGGGAATGGCGCCCTGCGCGGTCAGGACAACGTCATCCTGAAGACGGACGATGTCCGGCGCCTTGGTTCTGAAGTCATCGATAGCCGCCTTGCCGGCGAGAATTTGTGCGGCCATTTCCGTCGTTGAAGTTCGCGAGCGCGCGGCTTTCCTGGCCTGCTTTTGGCGAAATCGATCGGCTTTCTTTCCCCTCAGATGAATCAGAGTGAGGTTGAAGCTCACGTAGTGTTCATCATCGAGCGGGACGCGCCATGACGCGAATTCCCGCCATGAAGGTTCGCTTTTGTCGGTGGGTGGCAGCCGAAGCAACACGACATTCGGCATCCCAAACAAGTTCAGACGAACGCAGCTTTTTTTCGTGAGGCTGGTTTTAATCGTTACGCCGAATTCGCTCTCATCGGCCGCGACGCTGCGCACATCGACCTTCATACGCAAGTCTGGGTGGGAAAAGATCAGATGGAGCGGATCGCAAGCATTATCGAGGCCGTTGAAATAGTTGCACGCGCGGACGAACATTTCTATTTCAAGAATGCCTGCGGATTCAAATTCAGGAAACCGGGGCAACTCGGGCTGTCGGCCTCCGCCGAAGTAAGCAAAGATAAGCCCGAGATATTCGCGGGTCGGATAGTTTGCGATCCGCACGTTTTTGACAAAGTCCGCTGGCTCGGTAGGCTGATCGACGCATCTACCCCCGCCGTTGTATTTCCAACCGTGATAGAGGCAACGGATGCAGTCATCTTCGACCCGGCCGACCGAAAGCCGTGTGCGCCGATGCGCGCAGCGTGGGCCGACGACGAACGGCGCGCCGCTTTGGCCACGGTACAACGTAAAATCCTGGTTCATGATACGCAGCGGCACCGCGCGCCCGATCTTGAGGTCATCTGAGCGATAAACGGGCTGCCAGAACATCCGCATGTAACGGCCGGCGAGAGTCTCGGGACCAGTGTGGACAAAATCGTAGTCCGGCATTGGGGTTGCGGGCCTCGGCGTGTGTTATGGCCGGCTCGAACCTATGCGTGCATGTCCAGAAAAGTCCAATTCCGAGTTTTTAGGGGGGTGCCAATGAAGCTGATAGCTCTGCGGGATCAGCGATCAGCGAGACGCCTTGCCAAGTCCCGCTCTCGACAAGTTCCCGGACCAGGGATTTCAGCGTCAGGGCGACGCCCTCGATAGCGGGGCTGTGCCGGCCGACCTCGGACAAGCACAGCGCAACGGGCCGGACCAATTTCGCGTCGGCAAAGCGCCGGTAATTGAGCGCTATCGTCCGATCGCCGTCGTAAAGCGCAGACCATGGCAGGATCGCGTTGCCGATACCGGATGCAATGGCGCGGCGAAGCGTGCTCAATGCTTCAATTTCGCAAACCGACTTGAAGGTCAGTCCGTGTTTCTTGAACGCTTCCTGAACGGCGAGATGGCTGCCGCTGCCAGGACCGGTCACGACCAACGGACGCTGCGCCGCATCGGCAATTCGGATAGGCGAAGTATCCGGGTCCGTTGTCACATAAAAGAGTTCCTCGAGCAGCAACGGTTCGACCGCAAGGCCGCGCTCGGGCTGGTCGGCGAACAGCACGGCGATGTCGATGCGGCCATTGACCAGTCGTTCACGCAGCAGCGCGCCGTTACCAGTGGTGAGGTACAAAAGAATCTGCGGATACGCAGTGCGAATCCGCTGAAGCAGTTCGTAACCCAAGATGGTCGCCAACGTGGTCGGAAATCCCACGGAGACATGGCCAGAGGGGCCGTTGAGCGCGCTCGCGACGGCCTGCTTGGCAGATTCGACATGGCGCAGGATGGCCTCGGCGTGCTGGTAAAGAACGGCCCCCGCGTCGGTGAGGATGATGCCCTTCGGGCCGCGCGTGAGCAGTTGCCGATCCAGCTCGGACTCCAGGCTGTTGAGATGATGGCTGACCGCGGATTGGGCAACATGCAGTTGATCCGCAGCGCGCGAGAGGCTGCCGGCCTGGACGATTCCAACGAAGTAACGAAGCTGGCGGATGTCCATATCCGATTGTAGAAATGCGTCGTGTCGCGAGCAAGCGATGATGCTTGCTTCAACGAGAATGTGACAACAGCTGAAAAAGCCGGGTATGAAATTTGTTGCTGGGTTATGAAAATCAGTCGCTGAGTAGCTTTGGCAGCGGAACCGACAGCGCTTTCGCAATCCTGACCATCACAAGCAGGCTCGGGTTTCGCTTTCCGCGCTCAATGCCCCCCATGTAGGTCAGATTGATCTTCGCCTCGAATGCAAGCTCCTCTTGCGTCAGCCCTTTTTGCCGCCGCAGCCTGCTAACATTCCGTGCCAGTATCGCGCGCCAATCCTGCATCGCAGAATGGGGCACGATCGGGCATATAGTCTCTAGGGATTATAATCCCTACTTTATCTGTTTCTTCCGCGCCCAGCGAGCGGACTTGGCCACGCAGAATCTCAATTCTGATCGAAATAGCCCAGATTCCTCAATGCAAGCTCGGCCCCTTGAGAAACCGATTGCGCTCGCTCGATTTGACGCGCACGTCCATGGTGTCGCCGTCGCGGTAGATCGAGATCGGCACGTCGACGCCGGCTTCGCCTTGGGCCCAGACGCGGCGGAAGAAGCCGGCGAGATCGCGCACTTCCTTGCCGGCAATCGACAGCACGATGTCGCCGGTGCGCAGGTCGGCTTTCTTCGCCGGTCCCTTGTCGGCCAGGCCGACGATGACCAGTCGGTTCTCGACCTCGGTGGCGTAAAGCCCGAGCCACGGCCGCGGCGGCGCGTTGCGGCGGCCGAACTTCATGAGGTCGTCGAGGACAGGATTCAACAGATCGATCGGCACGATCATGTTGATGTTCTGCGCCTGGCCCTTCTCGACGGCGTGCTGCAGCTGCAGCGAGCCGATGCCGAGGAGATCGCCGGCCGGTCCGATCAGCGCGGTGCCGCCCCAGTTCGGATGCGCCGGCGCCGTGAAGATCGCTTCGTCGAGCACGTATTCCCAATAGCCGGCGAATTCCTGCTTGGCGACGATGCGGGCGGCGACCGAGCGCTGCCGGCCGCCGGCGCCGGCGACCACGACGCGCTCGCCGATCGCGGCCGCGGCGGAGTGGCCGATTTCGAGCCCCGGCATGTCGAGCTTGGCGAGCGCCTGGACGAGGCCGAAGCCGGTCTCCTGGTCGTAGCCCAACACGTGGCCGGGCACGGAGCGGCCGTCGTTGAGACTAAGCCAGATCGTCTCGGCTTCCGTGATCAGGTAGCCGATGGTCAGCACCAAGCCGTTGCCGCGAATGAACACGCCGTTGCCGGCCCGTTCGGTGCCGAGGGTTTCCGCCGTGTAGGCGTCACCCGGAATGATGGCGCGAAGCCCCACCACGGCATTGAAGGCCTGTTCGAGGTCGTAGCCATAATCTTCCGGCTTCGGTTGCGCGGCGGCCGGCACCTTCCAGTCGCTTAAGGATGGCATCTGGTTTTCCCTCGCTCGCGGCACGAGATCGCTCGGTTCCTTGTAGCCGAGAAAGCGCGACCGCAACATCCGGTGTCGAAGTGTAGCGCGCCGATCAAGCGCTTTTGAAGTCGGCCTCCGGCCAAGCCGGCAACGCGAATTCCTTCGCCCGCTTGGCATGATCGGCCCGACGGACGATGCTTTCAATTTTTCTTCTCTGACGTCTGCGGCGTCTTCTCCAAGTCATCGAGCTCTTTCTCGAGCGCCGGCAGGCTTGCCACCAGTTGGCAATTGGTTTGGTCGCTGACCGCTTGTTTTTGCACCTGGTCCCAGCGTTCGGCGGCGTCCTGCTCGGTCCACGGCCGATGCTTCTCGGGATTATAGACCTGTTGCTTGGCGAGATTTTCCAGCGACCGGTGATACTCCTCGAGATCGAGGACGCGATCGCGCGGCTGGAAATAAAAATGCTTGCCGTCGAGTTCGCTGCAGAATTTCAATGCGCCGGCGAAGGTCTGCTTTGCCATGCGCGCATCGAAAATCTTGCCCTTGAGGTCGTCGACGGCCTGATTTTGCGCGCGGGCCGGAGGATCGGGCAAGCAAGGATCAGGCAGGCGGGCATCAGAGCAATCGCGCCATAGGCAAAGCGCTTCACGTCAATCTCTCCAAGAACTCTGGTCGCACTCTGATTCCCGGTGTCCATTCCCATGGTAGCAGCCTTGCGCATGTTAGCAGCCTTGCGGTGGGACCCAAATCGTTAGTGTTTGATTTACGCTATCGGCGTTGAAATCGCCCTTGCGCCGTCCGGTCGCGGCCGCGCCGCGTCATCTGCTGCTTTATTGCCTTTTTCCTGCCCCATCTTCTGCCAAGGTTGCCGCTAGAAAAATGCGGGTCGGGATTGCCTTGGGGGATTTGCCTTGCGTTCAAGCCTCAGCGTTGTCGTCATAGCATTTGCCCTTGCGGGTTCCGTCGGCGCCGCCGCGGCGCAGTATTATCCGCCGCCGCCTCCGGGTTACCCGCCGCCCTATGCGCAGCCAGGCTATGCGGCCCCGCCGCTGCCGCCGCCCGGCGCGATCTACGACCCGCGCGACGACGCATACGACGCTCCGGTCGGCGGCCCCTACGTGCCGTACCCGCCGGCGCAGGCAAGCCGCGTTTATCCAGGTGCGTACACCGATTTGCCGCCGCAGCCGGCGCCCGCCATGGCGGGCGAGGGGTTCCAACGGCCGCCGGCCGGCATTGCTCCCGGCTCCGACGACGTCACCGGCACGGTGCGCACGCCGAACTATGCGCCGCCGCCCGCGGCCGCGCAAAACCGCAACGCGGTCATCGCCGCGCTGCCGCCGGATGAGCAGCCCGAGACCGGGCCGCGCAAGGAATTGCCGCCGCAGTTCCGCCGCCAGCTGGTCGATTACGTCACCCGGGAACCGGCCGGCACGATCGTCATCGATACGCCGAACACCTACCTTTATCTGGTGCTCGGCAACAACAAGGCGATGCGCTACGGCGTCGGCGTCGGCCGCGAAGGTTTCACCTGGACGGGCGCCGAACGCATCAGCCGCATGAAGGAATGGCCGGACTGGTTCCCGCCGAAGGAGATGATCGGCCGCCAGCCTTACCTGCCGCGCTTCATGGCCGGTGGCGACACCAATCCGCTTGGCGCGCGCGCCATGTATCTCGGCAATACGGAATATCGCATCCACGGCACCAACCAGCCGTCGACCATCGGCACCTTCGTGTCCTCTGGCTGCATCAGGCTGACCAACGACGACGTCGCCGACCTGTACAGCCGCGTGACCGTCGGCACCCGCGTGGTGGTGTTGCCTGGCTCAGCACCGGCTTCGGCCTCGGCGCAAAACGCGATCACGCGCTAGCGAACATTTGTATGTCCGGCCAGCGCCGCGCTGGCCGATTTTTCTTGCTTTTTTTGCATTGAATTTTCGCCGACTCAGTTAGTGTCGCGCCCGTTGGACGCCGGGCTGTAGGCTGGCGTCGACGCGGCGCCATCTGCCTCGCGATGATCGGCATCCGCCAGTGACGCGTGCTTCGCCCGAGATCGCGCGCGGCCGTAATGCGAGGTCGAATGTTTCCTGATGTCCGTCTTTTGATCGCGGCTGTGGTTGCCTCGGTCGTCGCGCTGAGTTGCGGCTTCGCCATATTCGCCACTTTCCGCGTCAACCACGAGCCCTTGAGCCGTCTGGCGACCGGCGCCGCGCCGCTGCAACTCGCCGCCGGCAATCCGCCTCCGCCGCAACGCCCGCGGCGACGGATTTGTTCGGCATTCGTTTTCCGTCGGCCAGGCTGACGGCGCCGGCGCTCCCGCAGAAGCGGCGCCGCCGCAACCCGATCACGAGGACATGTCGCGCCGCCGAGCGCCGTCGCCAGCACCGCCGCGACCGCTCCCGAAACCGGCGCTGCGGAACCGGAGCAGCCGGCGCCGGAGCAGCCGGCCGCGGTCGCGCAGGCTCCCGCGACCGAGCCCGACGCAAAGCAGGATGAGGCCTTGGCCACGCCGCCCGAACCGCCGCCACCCCGTCGAGCGAACCGCCGCCGGCCACGACGGATACCGCGGCAACCGAGCCGGCGGCCGAGCAAGCTGCGCCCGCCGCGCCAGCCGCGCCCACGGCCCCTACGCAACAAGCCAGCCAAGAACCCAACCAGGAACCCAATCCCGACACCAAGCCCGCCACCGCGACGACGACCGCGGTCGAGCCGCCGCCCGCGGAGACCCACCCCAAGGCCGCCCACCGGCACCGCCTTGCCGCCAAGGCGCAACGTGCGCGCCAGGCGCGCGCGACCGTCCCACCCGGCAGCCAGCCATCCGGTATCGGCGGCCCCTTCGTCCCACTGCCAAACCGCGTTGCCGCCAGGCCGCCTCCCACCCGCCAAGTCCGCGCAACCGTTCAACCCGTCACCCAGCCTTCAGGCATCGGCGGTACGTACGTGCCACCGACGAACCATTGAGCGGCGGCCAAATTTCGGCGTGGGATTGATGGCAGCGCATCCCACGACCACATAGAGCTTGTGCGTTCGGCATAATCACTAAATTAGAAACATTTCCGCGTGGTCCCGCTTTCCGTCCTCGATCTGTCGCCCGTCACCACGGCCACGCCCGGGTCGGCGGCGTTGCGCAATTCGCTCGATCTGGCGCGGCTCGCCGACCGGCTCGGCTACAAGCGCTATTGGGTCGCCGAGCACCACAATCTGGCGAACATCGCCAGCTCCGCGCCCGACATCATGATCGGCCAGATCGCGGCGATAACGTCGCACATGCGCGTCGGCTCGGGCGGCGTGATGCTGCCGAACCACGCGCCGCTGATGGTCGCCGAGCGCTTCAAGGTGCTGGAGGCGCTGTTTCCCGGGCGCATCGATCTCGGGCTCGGCCGCGCGCCGGGCACCGACCAGATCACCTCCTATGCGTTGCGTGCCCGGCAGGATCCGCGCCAGGGCGATGATTTCCTCGAGCGATTCCAGGAACTGCTGTTGCTCGAGCGCGGCGGGTTCCCGGAAGGACATCCGTTCCGCAACGTGCGCGCGGTGCCCGCCGACGTCGCGCTGCCGCCGATCTGGCTGCTCGGTTCCAGCGGCTACAGCGCCGAGCTCGCCGCCGCCGTCGGCCTGGGATTTTCTTTCGCCTATCACTTCGCCGATTACGACGCGGCGAGCGCGATGCTGAGCTATCGCGACCATTTCAAGCCGTCGGCAACGCTCAAGGAACCTTATGCCATCCTCGGCACCGCGGTGATCGCGGCCGACACCGACGCCGAAGCCGAGCGCATCGCGTCGAGCGCCGACCTGCACTATGTGCGCCGCGCCAAAGGCGAATATCTGCCGCTGGCCTCGCCCGAGGAAGCCGCAGCTTACGCCTATACGCCGGCCGACCGCGGGCGCATGGCGCTCCAGCGCGCCCGGCTCGTCGTCGGCAGTATCGAAAAAGTGATGGACCGATTGCAGGCGCTGATCGAAACGACGCGCGCCGACGAGTTAATGATTACTACCATGGTTTACGACCACGCGGCGCGAAAGCACTCGTATGAGCTGTTGGCAAAGGCATTTGCGCTGGTGCCGCAATCGTGAGCCGCAGCGCCGTCACGGCTGTGTCTTCCATGAACCATAATGGATTAATTTCGCCGGTCACCGGTGCACAACGGTGGTGCCGGGCTTCAGTGTTCTGTAAGATTTCGCTGCTTCAATCTTGGGTTCCTTTGGCCGGGGCTGACATTGCGTACTGAATACAAGCGTGACGTTTTGCGTCTTCGCCGGCTTGCCTTGACCGGCAGTGTTTACGCGCTCGGTTTCGTGGTCGCGGCGACGCTGGCCGCGCCGGCTTCCGCCAAGGTGCGCCACAAGCCCGAGCCCAAGGAACTCGAGCACGTCAATAAGGACCCGTTCGGCGCTATCCCGAAAGGTCCGATGCAAATCGTCATTTCCATCAATCAGCAGAAGCTGCACCTGTACAGCGACGGCAAGGAAGTCGCCGACACGCTGGTCGCCACCGGCGTGCCTAGCCTGCCGACGCCGACCGGCGTCTTCAGCGTCATCGGCAAGGAGAAGTTCCACCGCTCGAATATCTACAGCGGTGCGCCGATGCCGTTCATGCAGCGCATCACCTGGTCCGGCGTCGCCCTGCACGAGGGCGAGAATATCGGCCATCCGGCGTCGCACGGCTGCATCCGCATGCCGCGCGAATTCGCCATGAAGCTGTTCAGCGTCACCAAGGTCGGTGTTCGCGTCATCATCGCGCGCAACGAATTAAAGCCCGTCCCGTTCGCGGACGCGCATCTGTTCGTGCACAAGGCGATGCCGGCGCCGGCGCCCGCTCCGGCCGCGGCGGCTCCCGCTGCGCCGGAAGCCACCAGGACCGCGCAGGCCGGCGACGACACTAGGAGGACCGATGCCGTCGCCCTGCCGAGATCTGAAACGCCGGCCGCGGTTGCTCCGGCGGTACCAGAGCCGGCGCAGGCCGTGCTGATCAGCGCCGACACCAGAACAACCGATGCCGCCGCGCCGGCGAGGCCCGAAGATTCAGCGCCCGCTGCAGCCGAAGCAGCGCCGCAAGCCCCGGCGCCGCGGCTGGAAGGGCTTGCCAAGCTCGTCGCAGCGCCGCCGCCGCCCACCGCGACCGATAGGCTGCGCGGCACCGCGGCCACGCCGGCGGTGGTGCTCGATCATCCGGCGGATGCCGCGCCGGCCCCGGCGCCGGCGGCCAAGCCGACCACGCTTGTTGAATCCGGACACGCCGCGACCCAGGGAGCGATTTCGATCTTCGTCAGCCGCAAGGAAAAGAAGATCTATGTGCGGCAGAATTTTTCCCCGCTGTTCTACGCGCCGGTGACCATCGACCATCCCGAGCAGGCCTTCGGCACCCACGTCTTCACGGCGATGGCCTATCTCGACGACGGCTCGACCTTGCGCTGGAACGTGGTGTCGCTGCCCGGCGAGACGCCGAAGGCGAAGCGCGTAGCCGACGATGATCGGCGCGGGACGCGACGCGGCCGCCGCGAGGAGCCCGTCGCAAGGCCCGTCGGCGAGCTGCCGCCGCCGCAAACGCCCGCGGACGCGCTCGCCCGCATCGACATTCCCCAGGACGTCATCGACCGGATTTCGGCAATGATCGTGCCGGGGTCCTCCTTCGTCGTCTCCGACCAGGGCCTTGGCGAAGAGACCGGCGAAGGCACCGATTTCATCGTCGTCACGCGCTGAGCTGCCCCGCAGCCGGCACTGCCTGACCGCCATTCAATCGACATTGCCGACGGTGTATGGTCGCCCCGCGACGGCTTGCGATGCTGGCCGCTCGGAACCGAATTCACGCACTGTCAGTCAATGGAGGATCGTCTTGGGTAAGCACTTTTCACTGACGTCGTCGGACAGCTTTAAGCTCGGCGCCTATCGGGCCGACCCGACCGGGCCGGCAAAGGGCGGTATCGTCCTCATTCAGGAGATTTTCGGCGTCAATCATCACATCCGTGCGGTGTGCGACCGCCTGGCCGGCGAGGGCTATGCGGCACTGGCGCCGGCGGTGTTCGACCGCCAGCAGCCGAACTTCGAATCCGGCTACACCCCCGACGAGATCGCCAATGCGCGCAAATTCGTCGCTAATCCCGATTGGGGCGCGATGCTGCGCGACGTGCAGGCTTCCATCGACGAGCTCAAGAAGGGCGGCCCGGTCGGCATCATGGGCTTCTGCATGGGCGGCACGATCTCGTTCCTCGCCGCCTGCAAGCTCAACGGCCTGTCCGCCGCGGTTTGCTATTACGGCGGCCAGATCGCCAAGAACGCCGACGAAAAGCCGAAAGTGCCGGTGCAGATGCATTTCGGCGAGAAGGACGCCTCGATCCCGATGAGCGACGTCGATCTGATCAAAAGCAAGCGCGGCGGCGATTGCGAGATCTACGTCTATCCCGACGCCCAGCACGGCTTCCATTGCGACGAGCGCGGCAGCTATCAGAAAGCCGCCGCCGACCTCGCCTGGCAGCGCTCGATGGCGTTCCTGGCGAAGAACGTGAAGTAGCAGACGACAGACGACAGATGACGGACGACAGATATCTGGCGGAATCCTTATTCCGTCGGCTGTCGTCCGTAGTCCGTCGTCCGCTTTCCGTCATCCTCCTCGCGCTGCTTCTATTCGCTCCGCTTGGCGCCTATGCCGACGACTATCCGTCACGGCCCATCCATCTCATCATCACGACGCCTGCCGGTTCGCTGGTCGACGTGCTCGGCCGCCTCTATGCGGAAGCGATGAGCGCGCGGCTCGGCCAGCCGATCGTGGTCGACAACCGCTCGGGCGGCATGACGATGCTCGGCACCGATGTACTCAGCCACGCCGATCCGGACGGTTACACGCTGATGATCGGCCCGTCCGAGCTGACCATGCTGCCGTTCCTGAAGAAGGACTATCACTACGAACCGAACAGGGATTACACGCCGGTGGCACTGGTCACCTCGTCATGGACGGTGTTTGCGATCTATCCGGGCCTGCCGGCGAAGACGCTGCCGGAGTTCATCGCCTACGCCAAAGCCAATCCCGGAAAATTGCGCTACGGCTCGGGCGGCGTCGGCGGCGCGCTGCACATCGCCGTCGAGGAGCTCAAGCTCAAGACCGGCATCGACCTCGTCCACGTGCCTTATCGCGGCGGCGGCCAGGCCGCGACCGACGCCATGGCCGGGCAGATCGACATGGTGTCGCTGGGGCTTGCCAGCGCCCGCGTCGCCGAGGGCGGCAAGCTTTTGCTCCTGGCGCAGACCGGGCCGAGCCGGCATCCGCTGTTTCCTGAGGTGCCGACCACGGCCGAATACGGTCTGCCCGACGTCCGCATGGACACCTGGTTCGGCCTGATCGCGCCGCCAAATACGCCGGCCGCAATCGTCGAGCGGCTCGATCGCGCCACCGCCGAGGTCGAGCAGCAGCAAAGCTTTCGCGACAATCTGGCCAAGATCGGCTGCGCGCCGACCTACCTGCCGCACGCCGCATTCGCGGCCTTCATCGCCGCCGACTTGGCGAAATGGCGGCAATTGATTCCGGCGATGGGCATTCCGCCGATCGAGTAAAAGGAGCGACGTTGTGACAACAAAAACGGCATTGTCGAACAAGACTTGGCCGAACGGCAAGAAGATCGCGGTCTCGGTCACGGTGATGTTCGAAACCTGGACCGAGAACGCGGCGCCCACTTACTCGGTGCAGACCACGCATCTGAAATCCGGCACGGTCGATCACGCCAGCAAGGCATGGTCGACCTATGGCGGCAGGGTCGGCGTCTGGCGGCTCATCCGCATGCTCGACCGGCTGGCGATCCCCGGCACGTTTTTCACCAGCGGCCGCTGTACCGAGGACTATCCCGACGCGGTCAAGCAGATCGTGAAATCGGGCCACGACATCGCCGCGCATTCCTATGCGCAGGATCAGTTGCTGGCCTACATGTCGCTCGAGGATCAGCAGAAGACGATCCGCAAGAGCATCGATCTGTTGGAATCCTGCGGCGGCAAGAAAGTCACCGGCTGGGGCAGCCCGGTGGTCGCCTTCACGCCGGAGACCGCCGGTTTTCTGGCGCAGGCCGGCCTGAAATGGACCTGCGACGTCACCTATGCGGACCTGCCGATCCTGATCAAGACGCCGCACGGCACCATCGCCGGCGTGCCGACCACGGATTTTTCCGACAACCGCGTCATGCGCGCGAGCCCGCGCGATCTCTATGACGCGCACAAGGGCACGTTCGATTATCTCGCCTCGAACGAGCCGATGTCGCTCCTGGTGCTGGTCATCCACTGCCAGTTCGGCGGCCGCCCGCTGATCACCGCGGTGCTGCAGGAAATTTTGCAGTACATGGCCAAATCGCCCGACGTCTGGTTCGCGCGCCACGAGGAATTGGCGAACTGGGCGCTCGCCGGCGGCGTCGAGGAGCACACGTATCGAAGTCGGTATTTCGAGGGGGCGTGAGGGCGGGCGTCTGACGTCAGTCGTCCGTCAGAACCACCGCTCCTGCACGTTGATCGTGTCGCCCGGCCGCAGCGGATAGCCGAGCGGAACGGTCATGCGCATCTGCTGGCCGTTGAAATTGCGGATCAAGACTACCGATTGGCGCACGGCGCGCGGCGCGAAGCCGCCGGCGATTGCTACCGCGGTTTCGGCGGTCATGTTGGCGACGTAAGGATACTGGCCGGGCGCGGTGACTTCGCCGAGGATGAAGAACGGCCGGTAGGCTTCGACCTCGACCGCCACATGCGGCTCGCGGATAAACCCGTCGCGCAGTTTCTCGGCGATTCGCGCCGACAGTTGGTCGGTGGTCGTGCCTTTCGCCATCACTGAGCCGATCAGGGGCATGGCGATGTGGCCGCTGGCATCGACCAGATAGGAATTGGTCAGGCCGTCCTGGCCGAACACCACGATGCGCAGGCGGTCGCCCGAGTCGAGCGTGTAGGGCGACTGCGAGCTGATCGCGGGCACCGGCGCCGGCACGGGCGTCGCCGTGGAGCTATAGAGCGGCGCGGGGCTGGCAACAGGGGCTGCCGCAGCGGCGGGATAAGCGTAGCGGGGAGCGGCTTGATACGCATAGCCGGCGCCCGCCGGATAGGCGCTGGGCGCTCCGGGACCAAAGCAAGTCAACAGACCGGTGCATGTCGTGCTGGCGGGATAAGCATAGGTCGCCACCCGCGGCGCGCCATAGCCGGGCTGATAACCGTAGCCGGGTTGATAGGCCGGCGCGGGCGCGCCGTAGGTCATCGTGTCGATGCTGGGCTGCATCTGGGCTTGCGGCGGCATCTGCACATAGGCGACCGGCTGCGACGCGCAGCCCGCCGCGCCAAGCGCCACGGCCAGTAACAGCAGGGAAGAGCGGAGCACCCGCATACGCTTAATTCCGACCCCGTTCGAGCGAACGTTGGGGCCGATTAACGCCGGTTAAGGTTAATAATCCCTAACCGGATGGAAAGACTTGGGAAAATGTCGCGGGCCGCTGCCCAAATGCGACAGGTTCGACTCAACCGGGGCCCTTGTCCGGCCGGCGTCCGAGCCGGTCGGCGATGGCGAGGATCAGCATGCAGACGGCGAAGGTGAGCGGAAACGCCAGCACCCAGACGAGCTTCGTCGTATCGGGATCTTTTTCCAGATCGAAATACCAGGCCAGCGCATCGACCGCGGCGATGCCGACGATGGAGCCGAGCAGTTTCTGCTTGAGCTCGGCGAAATCGACCTGGGTGAGGCCTACAGGCCAGTCCGGATGCGCGGCGGGATCGATGCGGCGGATGAAGTTTTCGTACGAGGAAAAGATGACGATGAGGATGAGATTGGCGGTCAGCGCCAGATCGACCAGGTTGAGCACGTTGGTGACGAGATCGTGCCAGTTCATCTGCGGCAGCTGGAGGGCCAGCACGAACAGATCGGCGAAGAAACGGTAGAGCAGCAACAACAGGCACAGCAGGAGGCCGAGCAGGAACGGCGCCAGCAGCCAGCGGCTGAAAAAAATCGACGCCTGGATGTAGCGTCCGTCCGGCCAAGGCATGGATTCCCCCATTTTCGACGTTTCCCGGACGCGGTGCAGCACGAAGTGGTGCACCGCTGATCCGGGATCGTAGAAGACTCTGAGTTTGTAACGATCCCGGGTCTGCAGCGCACCACTTCGTGCTGCGCTGCGCCCGGGAAACGAGCGACTCTATAAGCTATTCGTTCAAGCAGCCACTCCCGTGCCGATCGGACAGCTCACCCCGGTGCCGCCGAGGCCGCAATAGCCGTGGGGATTCTTCGCCAGATATTGCTGGTGATAATCCTCGGCGAAATAGAACGGCGGGGCGTCGCGGATTTCGGTGGTGATCGGTCCCATCCGTTCGGCGCCGAGCGCCTTGGCGTAAGCGGCTTTCGACGCTTCGGCGGCGGCGTGCTGCTCCGGCGTGAACGTATAGATTCCGGAGCGGTATTGGGTACCGACGTCGCCGCCCTGGCGCATGCCTTGGGTCGGATCGTGGCTTTCCCAGAACGTCTTGAGCAACTGCTCGTAGGAAATCTTCTTCGGGTCGTAGACCACGAGCACGACTTCGTTGTGCCCGGTGCGGCCCGAGCAGACTTCCTCGTAGGTCGGGTTCGGCGTCAGGCCGCCGGCATAGCCGGCCGCGGTGACATAGACCGCGTCGCCGAGCTCCCAGAACTTGCGCTCGGCGCCCCAAAAACAGCCGAGCCCGAACATCGCCATGGCGAGCCCGTCGGGATAGGGCCCTTTGAGCGGGTGGCCGTTGACGAAATGCGTTCGCGCCGTGGGGATGGCGGTCGAGCGGCCCGGCAAAGCTTCATCGGCAGATGGAATTTCCAGCTTCTTGCGGAATGAAAACATGCGGCCCTCCTGATTGATGCGGCAAATATAAGCATTGCGCGCCGATGACGCACCGGGCGAGCCGATCACGTTTCTAATCCCTCCCCCCTTGCGGGGGAGGGTAGGGTGGGGGTCGGGAGGTTGTGCGCGAGCGTCGACCTATTCATGCGATCTCCCGACCCCCACCCCTACCCCCTCCCCACAAGGGGGAGGGGACAGCTTCCACCTGCCGCTTTTGCACTTTATTGTGCGGCTCGCGTGTCGCGGCGGCGGCGGTGTTTTGAGGAGGCTTTCCAGATGTTTCGCATGCTCGCGCTGGCCTGCGCGTTCGCCCTTTGGGCCGGGCCGGCTTTGGCCCAACAGCCCCCGGCGCCGTCGGCCGCGCCGCCGCCTTACGGCCCGCCGATCACGCTCGACCAGGCCAAGCGCGCCATGGCGGCGGCGGAATTGGAGGCGGCGAAGAACTCCTGGCAGGTCGCCATCACCATCCTCGACAGCGGCGGCAACATGATCATGTTCCACAGGGTCGACAACGCCCAGCTGTCGGCCACCACGGTGTCCGAGGGCAAGGCGCGTACCGCGCTCGAGTTCAAGCGCCCGAGCAAGGCGCTCGACGATGCCATCGCCGCCGGCGGCGCCGGCATGCGGCTTCTGGCGCTCAAGAATATCACGCCGATCGAAGGCGGCTTGCCGGTGATCGTCGACGGCAAGATCATCGGCGCCATCGGCGTGTCAGGCTCCTTGTCGTCGCAGGACGCCCAAGTCGCCAAGGCCGGCGCTGACGCGCTGAACAGGTGACAGGGATCAGGCCTAATCTTCATCCCTGATTACTGATCCCTGTTAAGTTTGCGCAGCCGCTCAATGGTCTCCGGCGGCATGGCGTAAGCGCGTTCGATCACGCGCAACAGTTCCTCGCCGCTGCGCGGATCGTTGAGCGACAATCCGATCTTGTCGCCTTCGGCCAGAAATTCCGGGTCGGCGAAAGTTTCGGCCAGCGCCTGGCGCAGCGCCGCGACGCGCTCGGCGGGCACGCCCGGCGGCGTCAGCAGCGGCCGGCCGATCGACAGCGGCGCGAACGCCGCTTCCAACAGAAGCTTGTCGGCACCGCTCACCAGATCGGGCACGAACGGCACGGCGCCGAGTTGCGGCAGCTTGGCGGGGCCGTATTGCACGACCGCGCGCGCGGTGCCGTCGGCAAGCCAGGTCGGCCGCGTCGACGACAGCGCGCTGTAGAACACGCTCGGATAGCCGTCGAGCTCGCCGCGCTCCATAGCGACCAGCGCGTCGTTCTGGCCGGGATAGCCGGGGATGACTTTCATTTTGGTGCCGAGCGTGGCGTTGAAGAGGCGGGCGAAAAACGCCGGCGTCGAATTGGCGCCTGACGCGCCCATCACTGTCTCACGCGTGCGCAAATCGTCGAGCGAAAAAACCGGCACCGTTTTATAGACCAGCACCATCGCGGTCTCGACGCTCGGCGTGCCGAGCCAGTTGAACCGCCGCGGGTCGAACCGCGCCTCCGCGGTGCCGAACAGCGGCTCGAACGGCGGATTGTTCTGGATGAGGCCGATCACCGAGCCGTCGCGCTCGGCGGCGGCATAAAGATAATTGGTCGCGGTGAGCCCGCCGGCGCCCGGCATGTTGCGCACGATGACGGTGGGATGGCCGGCAATGTGCATGCCGATATGGCGGGCAATCGCCCGCGCCAGGGTGTCGTAGCCGCCCGCCGAACTGGTGGAGACGATCAGCGTCACCGTGCGGCCGCCGTAGAAATCGCCGATCGCATCGGCCGCCGCTGGCGACAGCCATGCCAACCAGCAGGCGAACAGCGCAAAGGTGGTCGATTGCTTCGTCATCGGCGAAGGCCGATGATAACGCCATGCCACGGATGCTGCATGTCATCATTGCCGCCGCGCTCGCGCTCGGCGCCACCACGGCGCGCGCCGAGGAATCGTTCTACCAGGGCAAGCGGCTGACGCTTCTGATCAACTTCGCGCCCGGCGGGCCGACCGACGTCGAGGGGCGGCTGCTCGCGAAGCACATCGCCAAGCATATCGCCGGTAATCCGCTGATCGTGGTGCAGAACAAGGACGGCGCCAGCGGCATGGTCGGCGCCACCTATCTGGGCGAGGTCGGGCCGAAGGACGGCACCATGTTCGGCTATCTCACCGGCACGGCGTGGAACTCGGTGATCGACCCCGCCGCGTTCCGCGTGCCGTTCGCGAGCTACGCCTTCGTCGGCGCGCAGCCCGGCAACGCGGTCTATTACATGCGCGCCGACACGCCGCCCGGCATCAAGACGCCGGCCGACCTGATGAAGGCGGAAGGTCTCGTGGTCGGCGGGCTGGGCGCCGATTCGTCAAAGGACCTTTTGGAGCGCCTGACCTTCGACATGCTCGGCCTGCAATACCGCTACGTCACCGGCTATCGCTCCAGCAACACCGCGCGGCTCGCTTTGCAGAACGGCGAGATCAATGTGCATTCGGAATCGACGCCGGGCTATTTCAGCGTCGTCGAGCCGAGCCTGGTGAAAGCCGGCACCGTGATCCCGCTGTGGTACGACGCGACCTACAACGGCAAGGGATTTGCGCCGCTTAAGGCGATGGCGGGGAAGGGCATCATGACGTTCCCCGAGTTCTACAAGACGGTCAAAGGCGGCACGCCGTCGGGCGAGTTGTGGGACGCCTACAAGACCAATCTCGCCGTCGACGCCCAGATGCTCCGCCTCGTCGCCATGCCGCCGGACTCGCCGCCCGCCGCGGTGGCGGCGTTGCGCCAGGCGCTCATCGCCCTCAACGACGACACCGACTACGCGAGCGACGCCATGACCGCGATCCAGTTCGTGCCGCACTACGAAGTCAGCGCCAATCTCGACCAGACCGTGCGCGACCGGCTGACCATTGCGCCGGAGATGCGCAGCTTCATCACGGGCTATATGAAGAAGGTGGCGAAGTGATTTGCCCTCTCCCGCTTGCGGGGGAGGGCCGTCGCGCGTAGCGCGACGGGGTGGGAGCTTGCCGCACGCTGACGCACCGGAACGATGATGCCGAAACCGAAAAAAACCAAACCCCCGCGAAAACCCGCCGCCCCGCCGGACGAAATCACCGCGCTCGCCCCCGACGACCGCGTCATCGCCAGCAACCTGACGCTGCACGAACTCTTCCAGCGCCAGACCGGCGCCATGCTGGAGCGCGCCGACCTCGACGACGAGCAAAAGCAAAGCATCCTCATCGCCATGAGCTGCCCGTGTTGCGGGGCCGGCGGGATGAGCTTTACGGCGAAGTTGAAGCGGGGGCGGTGAGACTCGCCGCGCCGGCTATTTCTTGCCGTACGGCTTCGGGGTCGCCTGGCTGTGCATGCCGGCGAACGGTGAGGGGGCGGGAGCACCCTTGTCCTTGTTCTTGTCCTGCTTCGGCTTCTTCTTTTCCTTGTTGCTGCGCATCTGGCCTTTCGCCATGGCGTCCTCCGGGTTCGCGGTGAATGATTCGAAAGTGGATGGCGTAATCTAGCGCATTCGCTGTGCGAGTTCCCCTCCCCCTTGTGGGGAGGGGTTAGGGGGGTTAGGGGTGGGGGTCGGGAGGCTTTGCTCGGGCGTCGACGCTGCGCTCCAACCTCCCGACCCCCACCCCTCCCTCCCCACAAGGGGGAGGGGGAAGATTAGCGCCGGCGCGGCTTGAAGCCGCCGTGCATCCCGGGTTTTCCTAAGGTCGAGCGCGGACCAGCGTCACGCTTGCCCGGAATAGATTCCACGCCCGGGCCCATTTCGTCGAGGTTCGGTTTGCGCGGCCCGTTGCGTCTTGCGCCGGCGCGGTGCGGGGCGACTTCGTGGTGCAGCGCGATGCCCATTTCGTCGAGCGCCGGCTTGTGCGGGCGCGCGGCCCCACCCCGGCGCGCGTTGCGCGCCGACCCTCCCCCTGCAGGGGAGGGTGAGGCGAATTTTGCCGTTGGGTCGTCGGTCACTGCCAACTCTGTTGCGCGCAGGCGTTTGATTTCGTCGCGTAGCCGCGCGGCTTCTTCGAAGTCGAGGTCGGCGGCGGCGGTGCGCATGCGGGTTTCGAGATCGCCGATCACGGCTTCGAAATTGTGGCCGATGGTGGCGGCGTCGGCAAACTCACCCTCGGCACCAGCACCGGTGCCGGTGCCGATCAGTACGTGGTCGCGCTCGTAGACGCTGTCGAGAATGTCGGAAATTCCCTTGCGCACGCTTTCCGGCGTGATGCCGTTGGCGGTGTTGTAGGCGGTCTGCTTCTCGCGGCGGCGCGACGTCTCCGCCATGGCGCGCTCCATGGAGCCGGTGATGGTGTCGGCATAGAGGATGACGCGGCCGTCGATGTTGCGGGCGGCGCGGCCGATGGTCTGCACCAGCGAGGTCTCGCTGCGCAAAAATCCTTCCTTGTCGGCGTCGAGGATGGCGACCAGCGCGCATTCGGGAATGTCGAGGCCCTCGCGCAGCAGGTTGATGCCGACCAATGCGTCGAACGCGCCAAGGCGCAGGTCGCGAATGATTTCGATGCGTTCAATGGTGTCGATGTCGGAATGCATGTAGCGCACGCGAATGCCCTGCTCGTGCAGATATTCGGTCAAATCCTCGGCCATGCGCTTGGTCAGCACGGTGATCAGCGCGCGATAGCCCTGCTGCGCCACCGCGCGCACTTCGCCGACCAGGTCGTCGACCTGCAGGCGCGCCGGCCGCACGTCGACCGGCGGATCGATCAGGCCGGTCGGGCGGATCACCTGCTCGGCGAACACGCCGCCGGATTCGTTGAGCTCCCACGGCCCCGGCGTCGCCGACACGGCGGTGGTCTGCGGCCGCATCGCGTCCCATTCCTCGAAGCGCAGCGGCCGGTTGTCCATGCACGACGGCAGGCGGAAGCCGTATTCAGCCAAGGTCGCCTTGCGGCGAAAATCGCCGCGATACATGCCGCCGAGCTGCGGCACGGTGACGTGGCTCTCGTCGACGAACACCAGCGCATTGTCGGGCACGTACTCGAATAGCGTCGGCGGCGGCTCGCCGGGTTTCCGGCCGGTGAGATAGCGCGAATAGTTTTCGATCCCGGCACAAACCCCGGTCGCCTCCATCATTTCCAGATCGTACAGCGTGCGCTGCTCGAGCCGCTGCGCCTCGAGGAGCCGGCCGGCGGCATGGAGCTGATTGAGCCGCTCGCGCAATTCCAGCTTTATGCCGGACAGCGCCTGCAACAACGTCGGCCGCGGCGTCACGTAATGCGAGTTGGCGTAGATCTTGACGAATTCCAGCTCGTCGGTCTTTTGTCCGGTGAGCGGATCGAATTCGTGGATCGCCTCCACCTCGTCGCCGAACAACGATACCCGCCAGGCGCGATCTTCATAGTGCGCCGGAAAAATCTCGATGGCGTCGCCGCGCACGCGGAACGAGCCGCGATAAAAATCGCCGGCGGTGCGCTTGTATTGCAGCGCCACCAAGTCGGCGAGCAGCTGGCGCTGGTTGAGCTGCGCGCCGCGCTTGATCGAGAACGTCATCGCCGAATAGGTCTCGACCGAGCCGATGCCGTAGATGCAGGACACGGAGGCGACGATGATGACGTCGTCGCGTTCGAGCAGCGCCCGCGTCGCCGAATGCCGCATGCGGTCGATCTGCTCGTTGATCGAGGAATCCTTCTCGATATAGGTGTCGGTGCGCGGAATATAGGCTTCCGGCTGGTAGTAGTCGTAATAGGACACGAAATATTCGACGGCGTTGTCGGGAAAGAACGACCTGAACTCGCCGTAGAGCTGCGCCGCCAGCGTCTTGTTCGGCGCCAGGATCAGCGCCGGGCGCTGCGTCGCTTCGATCACCTTGGCGACGGTGAAGGTCTTGCCGGAGCCGGTGACGCCGAGCAGCACCTGGGTGCGGTCGTTCCTGCGCACGCCTTCGACCAGGTCGGCGATCGCCGTCGGCTGATCGCCCTTGGGCTCGAAATCCGCCTTGATGACGAAACGCCGGCCGCCTTCGGATTTGTCCGGCCGCGGCGGCCGGTGCGGCGTCCAGATCTGGTTGGCGCGGTCGCGGGCGCGGAATTCCTCGCGCCCCTCGCGCAGCAAATGCTCCAGCGCCTGCATCGAGGCGGTGACGCCGAGCGTCACCGGCTGAATGTTGGGGCGATGCCGCTTCTCGCGTTGCGACTGGAAAATGTCGGCAAGCTCGTCGCGGCCTTCCGGCGGCTCGCCGGTCAGCGGCTTGGTCGGATCGCTGTCGCCATAGCCGAGCGCGTCGGCCAGTTCCGGATCGATATTGACCGTTCCTTTGCCGACATAACCCGCTTGCGGCCGCTCGCCCAACCCTTCGGCTGATTTTCCTTGTGTTGATTTGCGCGTCCGGTGTGCAGCAGAGAAATCAGCGCGGCGGTCGAACGAATTGTCCGGCGGCTGCTGTAAGCCGGACGCTCGCTCTTCCCCTCCCCCTTGTGGGGAGGGGATAGGGGTGGGGGTCGGGAGGTGATGCACAGTCGTCGATGCCCGCGACTTCCCCTCCCGACCCCCCACCCCGCCCTCCCCCACAAGGGGGGAGGGAGACCCAGTCTGCGAACCAACGCCGGCGCGGCCGTGACCAATCGCGGGATTCAGAATGTCAGCGAGCGACGGGTCGAGCGGCGACGAATCCGGCCGCGCCGCCTTGGCGCGGGTCGGCTTGGCCGGGTCCTTTTTCGAATGCTTTGCGGGATCGCGGTCGGGGCGTTTCGCCATGGACCCAATATGGGTTGAGTCCGGTGGCGAGGAAAGTGCGGCCGCGTCACTCGAACTTGATGCCGGCGCGCTTGATCACTTCGCCCCATTTGGCCGAATCCGAGGCGATCAAAGCGGCGAACTCTTCCGGCGTGCCGCCGGCGGGCTCATCGCCGATCGTGGCGAAATGATCCTTGAAGCTTTGCGACTGGATCGCCCTGTTGATCGCCGCGTTGAGCTTGTCGACGATCGGCCGCGGCACGCCGGCGGGCGCGATGACGCCGCTCCAGGTCGGCGCCGCATAGCCCGGCACGCCGGCCTCGGCGATGGTCGGCAGATCGGGGAATGCCGGCGACCTGCGATCGCCGCTCACGCCCAGCGCGCGCACGGCGCCCGAGCGCGCGAACGGCGCAATCGAGTTGAGACTCTCGAACATCAGCTGCACGCGCCCGGCGATCAAATCATTGATCGCCGGCGCGCCGCCCTTGTAGGGCACGTGAACGATGTCGGTCCCGGTCATGAACTTGAACAGCTCGCCGCCGACATGGCCGGGCGAGCCGTTGCTCGACGATGCATTCGAAAGTTTCCCCGGATTCTGCCTGGCGTAGGCGACAAGCTCCGTGACGGTCTGGAACGGTGTCGTCGGCGATACCGCAAGCAGCAGATGGCCCTTGGCCACGACGACGATGGGCTGGAAGTCGCGCTCGATGACATAGGGCAGGTTGGCCACCAGGTGGCGCGTGATCGCCAGCGCCCCGATCGGGCCCATGCAGATCGTGTAGCCGTCCGGCGCCGCCTTCGCGGTGAGGTCGAGCCCGACGGTGAGCGCACCGCCCGGCCGGTCGTCGACAATGATCTGCTGGCCGATCTGCTCGGCCAGCGCGGCGCCGAGGATGCGCGCGACCGTGTCGGTGGCGCTGCCGGCGGCCTGCGGCACGATGAGATGGATCGGCCGGTCGGGATATTCGGCAGCGGCGCCGGTCGCGAAGGCGCATACGACCAGGAGAACGGCGAGTTGCAGGCGGCGCATATGGCGAATTTCCCGGTCCGGCGACAAAGCGATTGCAATCACAATAGCAAGTGCGACAAGCTTGCCCAAGACGGCGGCAAAGCCGCATAGGGAGAGTACGTCCATGACCGCGCTCAACTTCGCGCCGCTGCTGGTTCCGGGGCTGCCGCCGCCGGCAGTCAAATTCAACGGCTTCCCGAAATACAATTTTACGGGCGGCCATAATGACGGCGAGCAGATTCCGATCGATTCCATCGTCAAGGCGGCAAACGACGTGCTGACGCGCGAAGGCCGGACGCTGGCGACCTACGGCCTTGAAAGCGGCCCGCAAGGCTATCGTCGCCTGCGCGAATTTTTGGCGCAAAAGCTCAAGCGCACCGCGGGCATTTCCTGCGACGCCGGCGAGATCCTGATCACCTCGGGCTCGCTGCAAGCGCTCGATCTGGTCAACGGTGTCCTCTTGGCGCGCGGCGATACCATCATCACCGAGGCCGAGACCTATCAGGGCGCGCTCAATCGCTGGACCCGGCTCGGCGTCAATGCCGTCGGCGTTCCGCTCGATGGCGACGGCATGCGCATGGATGCGCTGGCCACGGCGCTCGACGATCTCAAGCGCCGCGGCGTCCGGCCGAAATACATCTACACCGTCCCGACCGTGCAGAATCCGACCGGCACCGTCTTGAGCGAGGCGCGCCGGCTGGACATGCTGCGGCTAGCCGAACAGCACGGCGTGCCGATCTTCGAGGACGATTGCTATTCCGATCTGATCTGGGACGGCCAGCGGCCGCCGGCGCTGCACGCGCTGAGCCGGCACGGCGGCGTCATCCATATCGGCTCGTTCTCGAAATCGATCGCGCCGGCGCTGCGCGTCGGCTACATCGTTGCCGACTGGAGCCTCATCGCGCGCATGCTGGCGATCAAGACCGATGCCGGCTCCGGCGCGCTGGAGCAGATGGTTTTGGGCGAATTCTGCCCGGCGCATTTCGACACGCACGTACCGGCATTGACGCGCGGCCTGCGCAAGAAGCTCGAGACATTGATGGACGCGCTCAACGAGCAGTTCGGCACCGCCGCCGAGTTCGCCGATCCGAAGGGCGGCATTTTCCTCTGGGTCAAGCTGCCGGACGAAGTCGATACGCTGAAACTTTATCAGCCGGCGCTCGCCGCCGGCGTCGCCATCAATCCGGGCCCGGAATGGACCACCGACAAGGCCTACGGCAAAAGCCGCACGCGATTGTGCTTCGCCAACCCGTCCCACGAAGCGATCCGCGCCGGTGTCGCCGCTTTGGCCGAAGTCTGCCGCCGCGAATTCGGCGTGCCGAACCGGATCGCGAATGTTGAAAAGGCGCGGGCCTAGCACCGCGCCGTGTTTCCCGGGCGCAGCGCAGCACGAAGTGATGCGCTGCAGACCCGGGATCGTTACGCACGTTGAGTCCAGAGCGATCCCGGATCAGCGGTGCAACACTTTGTGCTGCACCGCATCCGGGAAACGCAGGCCTAAAATGCTCGCACCACCTCACTGACATGCTCCACCTCCGGCGGCGAAGCAAAACAGTGGGCGACGTGCTTGCGCCATTCCTGGAAATCGGCCGAGCCGCGAAAGTCGACGGTGTGATTCTCGACCGTGCCCCATTTGACGAACAGCCGGTAGCGAGCGGGCTTCTCGATCGAGCGCTGCAATTCCATGCCGTGGCAGCCTTTGGCGCGTTGAAACAACGGTGCGGCGTTTTTCACGCCGGTCTCGAATTCGGCTTCCATGCCGGGCTTGACGTCGATCTGGGCGATTTCGGTGATCATGATGGCTCCCTGCGAATGGGAAAGCGTAGCCCGGATTGAGCGGCAGCGAAATCCGGGGTGGACGGCGAGGCCTTCCCGGATTTCGTTTCACTCAATCCGGGCTACGATTGCTAGCCGAGCGGCGCACCAAAGACGCGGAAGAGCGCGGGGCCGGCGATCAAAAACCCCAGCAGCGCGGCGCGCCGGCGCGGCGTTTTCACGGCGGCGAGCAGCGACAGCCCGGCCAGCGGCACGATGGCGGCGAGCGGCAGGTAATAGCGCGGATAGGCGTCCATCATCCAACCTGTCGCAAGATGCCGGCCGTAGCTGTAGGTGACGTGGATCGCAAAGGTCGCGAGGAGCGCGACGGTTCCAGCGAGCACGACGACGTCGAGCGCGGTATCCCGCCGGCGCCACAGCCGGCGCAGCGACAGCGCGATGCCGGCGAGCGCGCAGCCGAGCGCCGCCACCGGGATCGCCAGCATGGAATATTGCAACACGTTGCGGTCGCCGAGCGCGGGCATCCAGTCGGCGACGAAGGCGATGACGAAATAAACGATATAGGCGGGAAAAGATTTGCGCGGCAGGTCGGCCCAGCCGGCGGTGCGAGCGCCGTCCTGCAGCAGTGCGATCTGCGCCGGCGTCTGCGGCGTCGGGCTGCCATATTGCAGGGCGTATATAATGTAGGGCGCGGCCGCCAACGCAAACGCCAGCGCGATCGGCAGCAAGAGGCCCCAGCGCAAGCGCTGTCGCCACAGCAAATAAGCGACGACGGCGCCGAGCATCGCGCCCGTGAGCAGGAGCCCGGTCAGCTTGGCCCAACTGGCCGCGACCAATCCGAGGAGCGCGACTACGAGCCAGCCGGCGCGGTCGGTCGCCGCGAGCTGCCAGACGCCGAGCGTCGCCACGGCGCCGCCGAGAAACGCCAGATTGTCGTTGTTGACGGCGCCGGCGATCGGCACCAGCACGGGGATGCACGCCAGCGGCACGGCGAAGGCGTAGAATTCGTGCCGCGGAAAACGCGCGGCAAGCCCAAGCCCGAGCAGCGCAGCAAAGCCGAGCGATGCGATGGCGACATCGATCAAGCGATGCGCCAGCAGCGCCTGCGGCCGGCCTTCGAGCCGCGGTCCCAAAATCGCGAGCAAGTCGTAGAACGGCGGCGGGTGATTGAGATAATTGGCGGCACCGGTGAACTGGAAGCTTTGCGGGTCGAGAAGCCGCATCGCTGTCAGGTCCGGCCAGGCGTCGCCGCTGTGCTGGATATGCGCCACATAGGAGGCGTGGGCGACCTCGTCGAAACCGGCCGTAATGCCCTTGCGTTCCGCGCTGAAGGCGGCGGAGAGAACGAACAGGCCGAGGATCACCGCGGCGACGAAAAAATTTGTCGTCGCGGGGGCGGTCAGTGCGCCGGGCGGTGCATAGGCAGGAGTGCTGGACACGAGGGACACAAATGCGCCCGCAGGGGTTAAATATTCTTTAGGTGATCGCTAGACTGCGCGTCTCAGCTCCATCATCACCTAAAGGCTTGTCATGATCGACGTACATTACTGGACCACGCCGAACGGCCACAAAATCACGATTTTCCTCGAGGAAACCGGGCTCGAATACAAGCTCATCCCGGTCAATATCGGCAAGGGCGAGCAGTTCAAGGCGGAGTTTCTGACGGTGTCGCCGAACAACCGCATCCCGGCCATCGTCGATCACGATCCGGCCGGCGGCGGCAAGCCGATCGCGGTGTTCGAGTCCGGCGCCATCCTGCTCTATCTCGCCGACAAGACCGGAAAATTCATCGCCAAGGATATTCGCGGGCGCACCGAGACCATCCAATGGTTGTTCTGGCAGATGGGCGGCCTTGGCCCGATGGCCGGGCAGAACAATCACTTCAACAATTACGCGGTGGAGAAATTGCAATACGCGATGGACCGCTACCGTAACGAAGTGAACCGGCTCTACGGCGTGATGAACCGAAGGCTGGCCGACCGGCAATATCTCGCCGGCGATTATTCGATCGCCGACATGGCGAGCTATCCGTGGATCGTGCCGTGGGAGCGCCAGGGCCAGAAATTGTCCGACTTCCCCAACCTGCAGCGCTGGTTCGAAGCCATCAAGGCGCGGCCGGCGGTGGTCAAGGCCTACGAGTGGACGCCGAAGATCAATCCCGGCCAGGGCGGCATCCGTACCGCCGAAGAACGCGCGATTTTGTTCGGCCAGACCGCGCAGTCGGTCAACACGGCAGCGCAACGCGCGCAGTAGCCGAGGACGCAAGATAAGAAGACTGTTTCCCGGGCGCAGCGCAGCACGAAGTGGTGCGCTGCAGACCCGGGATCGTGGCGAGCGCCGAGCTTGGAACGATCCCGGATCAGCGGTGCATCGCTTCGCGCTGCACCGCGTCCGGGATACGCTACGCTAATTCTGCCGCACGATGACGTGGGTGCCGACATTCACCCGCTCGTAGAGATCGGCCACGTCGTCGTTGACCAGGCGGAAGCAACCCGATGACACCGCCTGTCCGATGGTCTCCGGCGCGTTGGTGCCGTGGATGCGGTAGACGGTGTTGCCGAGATACATGGCGCGGGCGCCGAGCGGATTGCCCGGGCCGCCGGCCATGAAGCGCGGCAGGTAGGGCTGGCGCGCGATCATCTCCGGCGGCGGATGCCAATCCGGCCATTCGGCCTTGCGCGAGATCTGCAACAGGCCCTGCCAGGTGAAGCCGTCGCGGCCGACGCCGATGCCGTAGCGGATGGCGCTGGTCTCGTTCTGGATCAGATAGAGATGGCGCTCCGACGTATCGATGATGATGGTGCCGGGCGGCTGCTGCGAGCGGTAGAACACCCGCTGCTTCTTGTATTCATCCGGCACCGCAGCGTCCGAGTTGCCGTGGTCGACGCCGGGATCGACGTCTTTCATCGTCTCCGGATACTGAAAGACCGGCTGCGCCGGCACGCTCACCGATACCGCGCACAGCATCGCCGCGCCGATCAGCGCCACCAGGCTATGCCGTCCTCGCTTCAATCCCAGCCGAGTCATGATTGCACTCTGTTGCCGACGCCGCGATGGTTCAATACCCGAATGCGTGATCGCGACTCAAGCGCCATGCGGGTCGTATTTGCGAGAGTAGTATTATGATGCCTTGTGTCATGTCTTCGGCGCGATGAATCCATCTACTGGCTCGCGCCGCCGAGATAGCCGGTGATTTTCCAGCCGCCGGCGTCCTTGCTGTAGCACATCTGGTCGCCGCCGAGCGGCGAGATGGCATCCATGGCGACGAAGCCGGATTTGCCGGACGGCGTCGCCACGTGCAGGAAGGTTGGCTGGCTCGGATCGTTCGACGCCGCGGTATCGGGCAGCACGTGCACCAGGTTGAGCCCGAGCTTTTCGACGACCGGAGAATTCGACTGCGGCGCCGCGTGCACTTCGACGCCGTCCTTGGGCGGATAGCCCCATTCGGACGGATCGGTCTGCGTCGCTTCGCCGAGTGCTTCGAAAGCTTGCGGATCGATGGTCGGATCGGCCGGCGCGCAGAACACGCCTTTGTGGTCGGGCAATTCGGCCGCGGTCGGCTCGTTGCCATAGCCGCCGAGCGTCGCCCAGCCGGAGCCGTCCTTGGCGATAAGATCGATCGCCTTGGCGAGATTGTCGGCGCCGGGCTTTTTCGGATCGGCCATGTCCTTGTCCTGGACCCAGAAGAAACCCTGGGCCACGACCAGCTTGGTGAGCGCGGCGCGATCCTTTTTGGCGGCGACGTCGGACAATTGCTTGCGGAACGTGACAAAGGCCGCGTCGTCGTAGGGCACCGGCGGCTTCGCTGCGACCGGCGTGTACGGCTTGATCGGCGGCGGCGGTGGCGGCTTGAGCGGCAGGATCTGCGCGCCTTGCGCCAGAGCCGGCGCGGCCGCCAGCGTGGCTGCGGCCAGAACGGCGAGGATCAAAGTCGGGGCGAAAGAACAACGGCGCATTCCAGGGGCTCCCGGTTCGGTATCGACGCAAAACCGCAATGGCGGCGGCTTAGCGGCGAAATGCGACCGTGGTGCGGCAGCCTGCCGCAGCTTGATGGATTCTCCTCGCTGATGAAGCGGGGGCGCCTAAGTCCTTGCCGGCAAGGACCCGGCGCGTGCGTGTCATTTCAGGCCATCGAGCATGGCCTTGACGTCTTGGACGTGCGGTCCGGCGGGAGCGAGAACGAGATACTGTTTCAGCGCTTCCACGGTGCCGGGCGGCACGACGAACTTGTTGCCTTTGTCCACCGCTCCCTCGCCGTACAGCGAGGAGCCTTTGACGAAATAGGCATCGGCCTTTTTCGGATCGGCGGCGATCGCCTTGTCGCAAAAGGGGACGGTCTTCGCCGCCGGCTGGCCCATGTTGAACATGACCGCGCAGAGATTGAAATAGGCGACGGCCGGATTGGGGTCGAGCGCCGCCGCCTTGGTGTATGCGGCAATGGCCGCGTCGTTCTTCTTCAGTTTCAAGTTGGCGTTGCCAATCGCCACGTACATCTGCGCCAAGGCCGCCGGAGCGGCGTTCTTTCCCGCGAGCTCGATGGCCCGTTGATAAGATTCCAGCGCATCCGCGTAGCGACCCTGGTTGAGTTGCGCGGTGCCAAGCGCCTGCGAATATTCCCAGCGCGGTTCCGATGCCAGCAGTTGCTTCAACGCCGCTTCCGCGTCCGGCCATTGCTTGGCGTCAAGCGCCGCCTGCGCCTTGGCCACGAGGGCGCTCTGGTTCTCGCCCTGCGCCGCCGGCAACGGCGCGCCGACGCCGATCCGTGGCAAAGCCGTCGCGGCGAGCGCGAGACTCACCAGCAGCGCAACAACGCTGAGCCTTCGACGCATTGCTTCCCCCAAACCAAAGGCCGGCCTTCGCCGTGGTGACGGCTTCGACTCAAGCGCGCGATGCCGTGCTCACGCGCGCACGAACTCCTTGCCCTTATTGCCGGCGACAAAGCCGTTGAACACCTCGTTGACCTCGTGCCACGATTTCAGCTTCTTCATGTTGTCGAGCCAGCGCTTGACGTTGGGGTAGGCTGCGAAGTCGCAATCGATCAGCTCGCCGATCGACACGATGGCGGCGCCGAAATAGTCGGCAATGGTAATGTCGTTGCCGCAGAGATATTGATTTTTCGGCCCGATCCAGTGGTCGTTGAGAATCTGCAGCCAGTTTTTGGCGCCTTGCTGTCCCCAGGCGACGGCGCCGGCATGGGCCTCGTCGCTGCGCCGCTTGTGGTGCGGAAACAGCTGCGGGTAGACCAGTCCGTAACCGAAGTCGCGATAGAACTGGGTGTTGAGCCAGTCCATCACTTCGTTGACCTTGGCGCGCTTCTTCAAGTCCTTCGGATAGGAGGGCAGGTCGTATTTGTCGGCGAGATATTTCAGGATCGCCGAACCTTCCGTCAGGCGGAAATCGCCGTCTTCGAGCCACGGCACCATGCGGTTGGGATTGCGCGAGGCGTAGGGCTCCTGATAGTGCGCGCCTTGGAGAATATCGACCGTCTCCTCATCGCATGCGATGCCGTTCTCGGTGATGAGCAGCCGCACGGGACGGCATGCGGTCGATACCGGGTGCATGTAGAGTTTCATCGTTACATCCTCCTACTGTTCATTGTGCGGTCAGGTTTGAATTGCATTGGTCCCTGAAATCCGGATCAATCCGCCGGCTGGCGCGAGCTTACCATTTCTGCGCGAGCCGCAATATGATGTCTTCGACATGACTGATCGGGATGGCGGCCTTGATCGCTTGGATGCTGTTTGTTCGTGTTGGCAATCTTGTCAAGGACGGCGCGAAGCGCCGCCGCCTCCGGCGGTCTTCGATCCTTGACAAGATTGCCAACACGAACACAGTGCTATCCAAGCGATCAAGGCCGCTTTCTAGGCCTCTCAACTGCGACAATTTCTTGATTTGTCATGTTCCGCGAAGGCGGAGCATCCAGTAAGCGCCGCCAGTGATTACTGGATCATCCGCTTGCGCGGATGATGACAAAATCAAGAATTGCGAACGACCGGCGCAACCTTGGTGGCAAACACCTCGATCACGCGGGCCACGTCCGCAAACGGCAGGCCGCCGATGTCGATCTGCGCCAGGAAGCGCTGGTGGCCGAACAGCTCGCGCTCATACAGGATCTTGTCGATGATCTGCTGCGGGCTGCCGACGAAGATCGCGCCATGCGGGGCGGCGCGTTCCTCATAGTCGGCTCGCGTGATCTCCTGGGCGCGATATTGCGACGGCGTGTGGGTGAAAAAGTAGCCGGCATAGTATGGATAAAAGCTGTCCAGGGCGTCTTGCGAATTGTCCCCGATGTGCATGTGGGTGGCGATGCTGATTTTGAGCGTGTCCGCGGCGTGCCCGGCCTGCAGTCCGGTGCGCCGGTAAAGCTCGGCGAGCGGCGCGAGTTTTGCCGGCGGCATGCTGATATTGGCGAGCGCCAACGGCAGGCCGAGCGCGCCGGCGCGCACGATGCTGTTCTGCGTGCCGCCGGTGCCGACCCAGATCGGCAGGCGGCTTTGCGCCGGCCGCGGCGGAATGGGCGCATCCTTCAGGGGCGGGCGAAGGCGGCCCTGCCAGGTGACGCGCTCGGCGGCATTGAGCTGCATGAGCAGCGCGAGTTTTTCCGCGAACAGATCGTCGGAGTCGGCGAGATCGTAGCCGAAGAGCGGAAACGATTCGGTGAAAATGCCGCGCCCGGCGATGATCTCGGCGCGGCCGCCGGAGATCAGGTCGACGGTGGCGAAATCCTCGAACACCACGACGGGATCCGCCGTGCTGAGGATGGTGACCGCGCTCGCCAGGCGGATGCGCTCGGTCACCGCCGCGATCGCCGCCAGGACGACGGTCGTGGCCGAGACCGCCATGTCGAGGCGATGATGTTCGCCAACCGCAAAGACGTCGAGCCCCGCCGCATCGGCAAGCTTTGCTGCCTCAAGGATTTCCGAAATTCGCTGCCGGGCGCCGACCGCCTTGCCCGCCGGCCCATTCGGCATCAGGTCGCCGAACGTATAAAGCCCCAACTCGAACGCCATTGCCGCCTCTTCGCTGATCGCACGATAGTCGAGACCCGTGTCCATTAGTAGGACTTCGGCAGCCCCAAAACCTTCTCGGCGATGAAGCAGAGAATGAGGTGCGGCGTCACCGGCGCGATGCGCGGGATCATGCTTTCGCGGAAATAGCGCTCGACGTGATATTCCTTGGCGTAGCCGTAGCCGCCGTGGGTCATGATCGCGGTCTGGCAGGCTTTGAAGCCGGCTTCGGCGCCGAGATATTTTGCCGCGTTCGCCGCCGGCCCGCATGGCAGGCCGTTGTCGTATTGCCAAGCCGCCTTGAACGCCATCAGCTCGGCGGCTTCGAGCTCCATCCAGCATTCGGCGAGCGGATGCTGGATCGCCTGGTTCTGGCCGATCGGCCGGCCGAACACGGTGCGCTCTTTGGCGTAGGCCGTGGCGCGCCGCAGCGCCGCGCGGCCGAGGCCGACCGCTTCGGCGCCGACCAGGATGCGCTCCGGATTGAAGCCGTCGAGGATATATTCAAAGCCGCGGCCTTCCTCGCCGATGCGGTCCTCGGCCGGCACGTCCAGGCCGTCGATGAACACCTGATTGGAATCGACGGCCTTGCGTCCCATCTTCTCGATCTCGCGCACCTCGACGAAGCGGCGATCGAGCGCGGTGAAGAATAGCGTCAGGCCGTCGGTCGGGCGGCGCCCGCTCTCGATCGGCGCGCTGCGGGTGAGGATCAGCATTTTGTCGGCGATTTGTGCCGTGGTCGTCCAGATTTTTGCGCCGGTGATGACATAACGGTCGCCGCGGCGCTCGGCGCGGGTTTGCAGTTTTGCGGTTTCGAGCCCGGCATTCGGCTCCGTCACCGCGAAGCACGCCTTCTCCTTGCCGGCGACGACCGGCGGCAGCATGCGCCGCTTCTGCTCGTCGGTGCCATAGACCACGACCGGATTGAGCCCGAAAATATTCATGTGTACGGCGGACGCGCCGGAAAATCCGGCGCCCGACGCCGCGATGGTCTGCATCATCACCGCCGCTTCGGTGATGCCGAGGCCCGCGCCGCCATACGCTTCCGGAATGCAGACGCCAAGCCAGCCGTCACCCGCCAGCGCGCGATGAAACTCATCGGGAAATTTGCCGTCGCGGTCGCGCGCGAGCCAATAATCGTCGCCGAAGCGCGCGCAAATCTTCTCGATCGCGGCGCGCACCGATTGCTGCAGGTCTGTGAGCGCGAAGTCGATTGAGGTTGCTCCAAGGGACAACGATCGAACCGGCGACATTAGGCCACGCTAAGCGCTGCATCCGCAACGCAGAATTTACCGCCATCGAATCAAAAAACTCTCCGCGGGCCGCCGCGAGGATTCCCTCTCGGGCGGCTTTCGAAAAGACCTTGACAATCATTCTCTCTAAGATTGTAATGAAGCGTCGCTTTCCGCTAAAGATAGTATCGGCGGACGCCCGAAGATCAATCAGAACAGGCGCGCGGCAAACTCTCTCAAATCGACCTCTCCAATCGACCTCTCCAATCGACCTCTCCAATCAAAAAGTCAGGAGCAAAGATCATGGCTGACGACCCTAATTTGATTTTTCCGTTCAACCACACCGGCGTCTTCACCATCGGCACCGGCAAACCCGGAGCAGTGACGCTGAAGGCGATCCTCACGGTGCCGCACGACAGCAGCATCGTCTCCGGCCATGGCTCGCTGACCCAGGCCGTCGCCCCGCCGGGCCTGCAGGGGAACACCGGGTTTCATGGCGTGGTCCATGCGCTGGGTCTCGGCCCGCCGAAGCAGATTTATTCTCTGACCGGGGTCCCCGTGCCTCCGGCGCTGGCGACGACGTATGTGATGCAGCTCTTCATCGTCCTCGACGGCGTTTGGGGCACCAAGGGCACCGCCACTTACAGCTACCTTGTGGGTTCCCACCCGCCTGAACTGCCGCCGATCCGCGAGATCGCGGACGCGCCCGTCACGGTGCAGTGGTTGCTGCAGGAGTAGCGAGCGTAGCTGGATTGAGCGCCAGCGAAATCCGGGAGCGATTGTCCGCCGGCAATGCCGATCCCGGATTTCGCTTCGTTCAATCCGGGCTGCAGATTAGCGTTCACCCTCCCCTGCAGGGGGAGGGTCGCGCACCGAAGGTGCGCCGGGTGGGGTGCTCGGCGCCGCCGCCAGCAGGGCCCTTCATCTCTTCACCCCTACCCGCCGCGCTTCGCGCGCGACCCGCACCTTATCCGCTGCCGGGATGAATGAGCTTCAGCGAGCGTAGCCTGGATTGAGCGTAAGCGAAATCCAGGGACGGCATTGCAGGGTAAGCGGTTTAGCGCCAGCGAATCCGCGTGCAGTGCGCTCTATTCGCTGCCGGGGTGACCGAAACCCTCAAGATGCCGCGGGTTCGAAGCGAGATCGGGCACGCCGGAATCGATCACACCGTGTGCACGCTTCATCAGTTCGGCCAAGCCCTGCTCGCGGCGGGCCTTACGCGGACCTTCGACGACGAGACGCAGGCCCTCCTCGACGAGATCTTTGAACTTGCGCCCGCGTAATGCCGCCATTGACTTGGCCCGGTGGTAAAGCGCGTCCGGCAGTTCGATGGTCGTCCTCATATCCTTAGTCCGGCTGTGAACTCGAAAAGAATACTTGTGGGATCGTGGCTCAAATGCCAAGCCCAAAACTGTAGTGAGCTCCAGCGAAATCCGGGAGCGATTGTCCAGCGGCAACGCCTCGCAGCGCGAATATAATACCAACGGCGCAGAGCACTGACTCATTCCCTGTCATCATCCGCGCAGGCAGATGACCTAGTAATCACCGAATGGCGGCGTTTACTGGATGGCCCGCCTTCGCGGAGCATGACAAATTAAGAATTATAGCGCCGGTATAAATGCGGAACAGATTCACTCATCAGCCCCCGCTATAGCGGGGACGGAAAAGATGGGCGCCTACTCCGCCGCCTGCATCTCGCCGGCGTCGTCGATGAAGCCGCCGGCTTGGCGGCGCCACATGGCGGCGTAGCGGCCGTCGCGGGCGATAAGTTCGCGGTGCGAGCCCTGCTCGACGATGCGGCCGTGTTCGAGCACGACCAGGCGGTCCATCTGCGCGATGGTGGAGAGGCGATGAGCGATGGCGATCACGGTCTTGCCTTGCATCAAGGTGCCGAGGCTCGACTGGATCGCGGCTTCGACTTCGCTGTCGAGCGCCGATGTCGCCTCGTCGAACACCAGGATCGGCGCGTCCTTGAGAATGACCCGCGCAATGGCGACGCGCTGGCGCTGGCCGCCAGAGAGTTTCACGCCGCGCTCGCCGACATGAGCGTCGTAACCGCGCCGGCCGTTCCAGTCTTCGAGGTCGAGAATGAAATCGTGGGCATGGGCGAGCTTTGCCGCGCGCACCACGTCGTCCTCGCTCGCCTCGGGCTTCCCGTAGCGGATATTGGCGCGGATCGAGCGGTGCAGCAGCGAGGTATCCTGGGTCACCACCGAGATCTGCGCGCGCAGCGATTCCTGGGTCAGGCTCGATATGTCGACGCCGTCGATGCGGATGGCGCCGTCTTCGAGGTCGAAGAAGCGCAGCAAAAGATTGACCACGGTGGATTTGCCGGCGCCGGAGCTGCCGACCAGGCCGATCTTCTCGCCGGGTTTGATCGCCAGATTGAAATTCTGCAGCACGCCGGTCTCGCGGCCGTAGCCGAAATTGACGCTGTCGAAATCGATGCGGCCCTCGCTCACGGTCAGCGGCTGCGCGCCTGCGGGATCTGGCAATTGCAGCGGCTGGGCGATGGTCAGCATGCCTTCCTGCACCACGCCGATATCCTCGAAGATTTCGGTGATCCGCATGGCGATCTGCCGCGACATGTTGGTGAGCTGCAAGGTCAGCGGCAGCACCATGGCGATGGCGCCGACTTCGACGGCGCCGTAGCGCCACAGCATAAGCGCGATCGCGCCCGAGCCCGCGATCAAGAGCGCATTGAGCACGTCGAGCAGCGCGACAAATGCGGTGAGCAGCCGCTGCGATTTGGTGAACAGGTCGACGTGCTGATCGACCGCGTTGCGCACGTATTGATCTTCCTCGCGGGCGCGGGCGAACAGCTTTACGGTGAGGATATTGGTGTAGCTGTCGACGATGCGGCCCATCAGGGTCGAGCGCGCGATGGACGATACCTTGGAGCGCTCGCGCATGCGCGGCACGAAATAAACCAGCAGCGCCGCATAGCCGGCGAACCACAGCAGGATCGGCAGCGCGAGCCAGCGATCCGCCGACGCGGTCAGCGCGATGGCGGAAAAACCATAGACCAGAATGTACCAGACCGTGGTGATGGTCGCGGTCAGGGTCGAGCGCACCGACGGCCCGGTCTGCATCACACGATTGGAAATGCGGCCGGCGAAATCGTTCTGAAAGAACGCCCAGCTTTGCCGCACCACGTGCCAATGCGATTGCCAGCGGACCATGCCGGTGAACGGCGCGGCGATCGCCTGGTTGGTGATCAAGTATCGCGTCAGCGTCACTATCGGGCGCACGATCAGCACCACGACCGCCATGCCGAGCAGCCACGGCCAGCTTGTGGCCAAAAACTGATCGGGCGGTGTCTTGGTCACCATGGTGACGACGCGGCCCATGAACCACGGCACCGCGCTGTCGGTGAGCGCGACGAACAATTCGATCACGAACAGCGCCGCGAACAGCCACTTCGCCTGGCGGGCAAAGTGCCACAGGAACGCAATGAGCCCGGGCGGCGGCTCCGGGTTCTCGGGCGCCGCCGTCGGCGTCAGGAATTGTTCGAAAAATGCAAACATTTGCGGATGGTTACAGGGCTTATGTGGGAAGCGTCAATCGACGTGCCAAGAGGCCAGCAATCGCCCGCGCGGCGCTTCGTCACGATAGCGTTTTCACATCTTTAAGCCCGACAGCGTCCGTGTCATCGTTACGACGGGGAAAACACCAAGGGCATCGCCATGAAACGGATGGTCGGCGCGCTGGTCGCGCTATTGGCATTCACAGGACTTGTACACGCGCAGACCTATCCAACGCGTCCGGTCACCATGCTGGTCGGCTTTCCGCCCGGCGGCCCGACCGACACGCTGGCGCGCATCCTGGCCGATGCGATGCAACCTGCGCTCGGCCAGAGCGTGGTCGTCGAAACTGCCAGCGGCGCCAGCGGCACGATTGCGACCGGGCGCGTCGTTCATTCGAGCCCGGACGGCTATACGATCGGCATCGGCAATTGGACGAGCCATGTCGGCTCGCCGGCGATCTACCCGCTCAACTACGACATCTTCACGGATTTGCAGCCGGTCGCGCTGTTGGCCGCCTCGCCGTTGTGGATCGTCGGCAAGAACGATCTGCCGCCGAAGACAGCGCCCGAATTGATCACCTGGTTGAGGGCGCGGCCTGACCCGACCACGTTCGGCACCATCGGCTCCGGCAGCGCCGCGCATCTGTGCGGCCTGTTCTTCGCGCAGAAGACCGGGGTGCGGCTGCAATACGTGCCATATCGCGGCGGCGCGCCGGCGATGCAGGATTTGATCGGCGGCCAGATCGACCTGTCCTGCCTCGAAGCCTCGCAGACGCTCGCCAATGTGGAGGCCGGGCGCTTCAAGGCCTATGCGGTGATGGGTGAGGAGCGCTGGCCGAAATCGCCGGCGACGCCGACCATGATCGAATTGGGCGTGCCGGGATTGAGCATCTCGTTCTGGCACGGCCTGTGGACCACCAAGGATACGCCCAAGGAGGTCGTCGCTCGCCTCGATGCCGCGGTCATGGCGGCGCTGGCCAATCCCGCCGCGCGGGCGAAAATCGAAGCCCTCGGCCAGGTCATTTTCCCGGCCGACCAGCAGAACCCGCAGGCGCTCGCCGCCTATCACAAGGCCGAGCTCGACAAGTGGTGGCCGATCATCAAGTCGGCCGGCATCAAAGCCGGCGACTGATTTTCGTTTGTTTGTTTGTTTGTGGTGGTTCGCGGATGCGCTAATCGTGCGGCGTCTGGCGGTCGCCGGCGACTATGGCGGTCAAGCCGCCCATGCCGGCCATCACCGCGCCGAAGAACAGCGCCACCGCAAACGGCGTGTGGTCGTGCCGGTCGATAGTGGCGAAAGCCTGGGCGCGCGCCATGCCGATCGACACCGCGGTAACGGCGATGATCAGGCAAACCACGAGCGCCATGGTGGCAAACAGTTCAACGCCAAGAATGCGGCATCGCGTTATTCTTTTGGTGGAAACGGGGGACGCATAACCGACCTTCCCGGTCAGCTCAGTCATGATCTTAGTCCTTCGCGAATCAGTTCGTTGTGTTGTCCCAAAGTGGCTCAGGACTTTGGCGAAGCTATTGAGAAATAAAGGCGATTGAGCCTTTTTGGTTAATGGACCGTTAACATCGCGGGCCAAAGAGGCAATAAACTACCGTTGTGGCTTTGCCGCCACTCACAGCGCCGGCATGGCGGCGGCCGGATTGTGTTCCATGGTCACGTGGTCCGGCTGGGCGACGACGCGATCGAGCCAGGCGCGGATCGCCGGAAACGCCTGCAGATCGTAGTCGCACAGATGCGCGACGTGGGTGTAGGCGTAGAGCGCGATGTCGGCGATGGTGTAATGACCGGCGGCGAAATAGTCGTTGGTGGCAAGATGTTTCTCCATCACGCCGAGCGCGCGATGGCCTTCTTCCATCCAGTCCTCGAAAGCGTGCTGCTGCAGGTCGCGGCCGCCCTTGATCAAAGTGAGCCAGAAATAGGCCGCGCCCAGGTTGGGCTCGAGGCTGTGCTGCTCGAAGAACATCCACTGCATCGCCTCGGCGCGGTCGATGCGGTCCTCGGGCGCCAGCGCCGAGCCGCCGGCGATGTACCAGAGGATGGCGTTGGACTCGGCCAGATAGCGGCCCGGCGCGACTTCGAGCAGCGGCACCTGGCCGTTCGGATTCTTGGCTAGAAATTCCGGCGTGTGGCTCTCGCCCTTGAGGATGTCGATCTCGACCATCCGATAGGGAGTTCGCAGCTGCGCCAAGGCGAGCCGCGCCTTGTAGCTGTTCCCCGAACGCTGCATCGAATAGAGCGTAAACATCGCCGCTTCCCAAAGCCCGTGCGGCAGTATCGCGCGAGTATTGCGCCGTTACGACTTCAACGCGGCGATGTCATGGCCGATATCTTGGCCGATATCTTAGCCAGATCTTGGCCGTATAAAATTCCGGCCGCGTGAAGTTCCGCCCAGGCTTGCGGACATTGTAGTGAAGCCGTTCGATAAAGCCATTGGCGCGGCAAGATAAAGTTCTGCCGGCGCGGACGCGGCACGGAGGTCTCACGAGGGAATTCAACCGCGGGCTTGAGCTGTCCCCTTCAAGCCGGGCGTCAGACTGGGCGAGGCAACGGCCGGCGCGGCGGCGCCATCCGCGGCCGTCTGCCGGACCTGCCAAAATCGAAGAACCCGCTGGGCACTGGCTTGCGACAGCTTGAAATAGTCGGTCCGCGCCGAATTGAGGTCATGCTCGGAGGCGGTGCCGCCGACCGAGCGGCATGTCATGATCATGCGAACGGTCAGCCATTGCAGGCCTGCGGCTTTGCAGGGCACGAGAATTGCCTCGCGGCTGCCGTTCTGCAACAGGCTCTCGATCAACGGCAATGGCGACCCGCAGAGCAGTGCAAGTGCCGCCACCAAATCCGCGTAGTGGCCCGTCTTGGCGAACTCGAAAACGGCTGCTTCGTTGAGCTCGCCGGCGGCCCGCATCGCCTGCGCGTGGGCCTGCGCCTGCGCGTAGTCGTGTTGATTCTGGAATCCCGCTTCGTGCTGAGCATCTTCCGCAATGGCGGCGAGGACTCGTTGGATTTGTTCGCGGCTTTCCGGTCCGGCCAGTTTCATCAGGCGGGAACGCACCGCCTCGGTCGCGCGCAACAACAGTTCCCGAAACAGCCGTAACGGCACATCGAGCCGAAGCCCGACCTTCTCGGCCAGTTGCTCATCGCGTTCCGAGTGCTGCACCAGCGTTGCGAAGCCGTTTTCGGAAAAGTTTGCGCCGGAATTTCCGGCGAGCTTGTGAAACACATCGCGGTCGCCGCGATGCAGCAGGACGTCGGTCACCGTGGTGCTGATTTGCGGGCGGCCGGAAATCGCCAAGAGATGAGGCTGAGGTTTTGTGCTGGCGATTTCGACGAGATCGCTGTCGGTCAAGCGCATGGACTGCGTCAGGATCGGTGCCGCTACCGCGATATCGTCGTTTCGGGCGAGCTGGCGAACGACGTCGCTTGGCGCTTGACTGATCGGGGCCAGGCGCCGGCTGAGCTCCTCGAGCGCTTTTCCCTCTATGCGCTTGATGAGGTGGCAAAGGACGTCATCGAACACGTCGATCTGCTGATCGTTGAGCCGGTTCGCATCGGCAACAAACAGGTCGGTAATCCGCCGCAGCGAATCGACGCGTTTGTCCTTGGAGCCGCTTTGGATTGCGTCCTCAAGCTCGGAAATCAGTGACTGGCCGGCTTCCATGATGTCCTTTCTGGACATCGGGGCTCAACCTGGAGCCCGCGCTATTCCACATGCCAAATTCGATAATTATCGAGTGGCAAACGCGCCATTGTGCGCGACGACACTTGAAGATGAGGTAAACCCAATTTACGTGTTTATTCCGATTTACTCGCGATTAAATTGCTTGATGGCGGCGGCGGAGAAAGCCATCGGCAGGGCGAGAGCCAATCCCGCGCGCCGCAACAGCAGAACAAACATCACCAGCATCACCGGGACGCCGACCGGGATCAGGGTCATTTGCGGAACGGTGCGGGCGACCAGCGGCATCAGCCAGAGCGCCGCCAGCGCGGTTTTTTCCCACGGGCCGAAACCGCGCGTCATGCCGTCGGCGGCAAGGAAGGCGATGGCCGGCGCCAGCACCATCATGTCGTAGTCCAGCGTGTAGGGCGTGGCGAGGATCGCGGCAAGGCAAAGCCCTGCGGCTTTGAGCGGGTAGGGCGCCTTGCCGTGCCACAGCCAGGCCGACGCCATGGCGAGCGCAAGCGTCGCCGCGCCCTGGATCGCATAAGCGAGCGGAACCGGCGCGCCCCACATGCGCGCCCAGGAGAAGATGCTCTGAATTTTGTGCCAGCCGGTATCGCCCTGTTCGAGCACCACGGTGCGGGTGAACTCGGCGCCGACAAAGAACGCGTGCCAGACCTGCACCCCGAAGACCAACGTGGTCACCAGCGTCAGCAGCACGGCAGTGGCCGCGGCGGCGGCGAAGGTGCGCCAATATCCGCCGGCAGCCAGCGCAATGGGAATCATCAGCCCGAATTGCGGCTTGTAGGCCATCAACCCGAACAGAATGCCGGCAGCGAGCGGCCGCCTATCGAGAACAAGCAGTCCGCCGCCCAGCAGCGCCGCGGTGAGAAAGCCGTTATGGCCGTGCCCGACATTGATCAGCACCGCCGGGAAAGCGAGCGCGAGGAGGAGCCAGAGCGGATCCGCACTTGCTGCTGCCCCGCCTTGCGGGGCGAAGGCTTTCAGGATGGCGCGGATCGCCAGCAAATAAAGGCCGAGCGTGATCGCCTGCCAGACGAACAGCGCAAGCCCATAGGGCATCCAGGCCAAAGCGGCGGCAACGAAGAGAAAGTACGGCGGATAGTGCCAGCCGTAGAACTGCGTCGCCGCGCCGAAGATGGCTTGCTCGCGGGCGTATTGCTGCACCGAATCGAACGGCGCTTGGAAATTGCCCTCGAGCACATAAGTGCCCGCCGCATAGACGTTGGAGAAATCGGTTCCGATCGGCCGGCCTTGCCGGTCGACGCCGCCGGTCGCGGTCACCACCAGATAGAGGAAGCCGGCCGCCGAGGCGAGCAGGACCGCGATCGCTACCATCCGGATGCGCTCGCGGGTGAGCCATTCGCCGCTCCGCATCGCCTGACGCACCCGGTCCATTGCCGCCGATCCGTTTTTCGCTTGTGGCTGCGGGCATTAGGCCCATCGAGCCTTAATGGAGCGTTGCCCGGGCGGCGGCCTTGGTCCGGATGCCGCAGATTTGAGGACATCCGGGGATTTGGCGCTTGCCTGTGCTTAATGGGCGCTTTAGGAAGCAGCCGCCTCAAAGCCATATGGAGACCTTGGGAGAATCGAAATGGCCTTCATCGCGGACCAGATCATGCGCATCAAGCCGTCGGCGACCATCGCCGTCACGGATAAAGCGCGTGCGCTGAAACTGGCCGGCCGCGATGTCATCGGGCTAGGCGCCGGCGAGCCCGATTTCGACACGCCCGACAACATCAAAGAGGCGGCGATCAAGGCGATCCGCGACGGCAAGTCGTCGAAATACACCGCCGTCGACGGCATCGCGGAACTGAAGGCCGCGGTGTCGAGCAAGTTCAAGCGCGAGAACCAGCTCGACTACAAGCCCTCGCAAATCATCATCGGCACCGGCGGCAAGCAGGTGCTGTACAACGCCTTGGTCGCGACGCTCAATCCGGGCGACGAGGTGATCATCCCGGCGCCCTATTGGGTGAGCTATCCCGACATGGTGCTGCTCGCCGGCGGCACCCCGGTCGAGGTCGTCACCACCATGGCGTCCGGCTACAAGATGAAGCCGGAAGAACTGGAACGGGCGATCACGCCCAAAACCAAGTGGATCATCTTCAACTCGCCGTCGAACCCGACCGGTGCCGCCTATACGCGCGACGAGCTCAAAGCCGTGACCGACGTGCTGGTGCGTTATCCGCACGTCCACGTCATGGCCGACGACATGTACGAGCACCTGGTCTACGACGACTTTCAGTTCTATTCGCCGGCGCAGCTCGAGCCGCGGCTCTACGAGCGCACGCTGACGGTGAACGGCTGCTCGAAAGCCTATTGCATGACCGGCTGGCGCATCGGTTATGCGGGCGGCCCCGAGATTCTGATCAAGACCATGGCGATGATCCAGTCGCAGTCGACCTCGAACCCGACTGCCGTTGCCCAGTGGGCGGCGGTCGAGGCGCTCAACGGGCCGCAGGATTTCATCGCCAAGCACAACAAGATCTTCAAGGAGCGCCGCGACCTCTGCGTCTCCATGCTGAACCAGGCCCGCGGCATCCAATGCCCGAAGCCGGAAGGCGCGTTCTACGTCTATCCGTCCTGTGCTGACACCATGGGCAAAACCGCGCCGAACGGCAAAAAGCTTGCCACCGACGAGGATTTCGTCACCGAGTTGTTGGAAGCCGAAGGCGTCGCGGTGGTGCAGGGCACGCCGTTCGGCGTTGGACCCGCGTTCCGCATCTCCTACGCCACGGCGACCAGCGCGCTTGAGGAAGCCTGCACGCGCATCCAGCGCTTTTGCGGGAATTTGCGGTAGGTTTTGTTGGTCCGGCTGCCCGTTTTCCGTCCGTTTGCATTCATGCGAATGGACGGCAGACGGCGGCATTTTTCTCGCTTACAATCATGGCGAATGGCCTGCCAGGCGGGCCGGGTGAGGGGAGATTCCATATGTTTCGCAATGCCATTGGAGCAGTGCTGGGTGCTGCGGCGCTCGCAACCGTGCTGGTTATTCCTGCCGGCGCGCAGCAAGACCGCATGCAGGGCGGCACGCTCGAATGCTCGCTGTCGTCCAGCATCGGCATGGTCGTCACGTCGTCGCGCAATGTGGCTTGCAACTTCAAGCCCAGGGGCGGACCGCCCGAGGCCTATGTCGGAACACTGACGCGCGTCGGCCTCGATATCGGCATTACCGGCGGTGGCGCCATCATCTGGGGCGTGTTCACCAGCACCAATCTCTATGCCGGCATGCTGACCGGAACCTATGTGGGCGCGTCGGCGGAAGCCTCTATTGCCGCGGGCCTGGGTGCCAACGTGCTGGTCGGCGGTTCGAACCGTGCGGTGGCGCTGCAGCCGCTTTCGGTGCAGGGCCAGACCGGGCTCAATATCGCAGCCGGCGTCAGCCAACTGGACCTGCGTCTCGCCCAATAAGTTGCCGCGCGGCGGGGCGCGACGCCGTCGCAATGTCGCGCCCCTTGACCAGCCCCGCCGCCGCCTGAAACGATGGGTTTCCGGCGGCCGCGCTGGAACAAGCGGCAGCCGTGGGAGGTGACCATGGCGACGAACGGCGGCAATGGCACAAGAGCGACCGGTCCACGCTGCGTCGCGCTGGTCGGCCCGTTTCAGAGCGGCAAGACCACGCTCTTGGAAGCGATCCTCGCCCGCACCGGCGCGATCCAGCGCCAAGGCACCATCGAGGCCGGCAATACGGTCGGCGACGCCAGCAAGGAAGCCCGCCATCACCGCATGAGCGTCGAGCTCACCGCCGCCACCACGAATTTCATGGGCGACACCTATACGTTCCTCGACTGCCCCGGCTCGGTAGAATTCGTCCACGACATGCGCGCCGTGTTGCCGGCGATCGACGTCGCCGTCGTGGTCTGCGAGATGGACGAGAAGAAGGTGCCGCAGCTCCAGCTCATCTTGCGCGAGCTGGAAGACAAGAAAATCCCGCGCATCCTGTTCGTCAACAAGATCGACAAGGCCGATGCCGGCGTCCAGGACGTGCTCAAGCTGTTGCAGCCGGCGTCGCGCACCAAGCTGATCATGCGCCAGATCCCGACCTTCTCCGGCGACATCATCTCCGGCTTCGTCGATCTCGCTCTCGAACGCGCCTTTGTCTACAAGGAGCACGCGCCTTCCGAAGTCGTGCCGCTCGAAGGCGACGCCGCCGATCTGGAAAAGACCGCGCGCTTCTCCATGCTGGAGACGCTGGCCGATCACGACGACGAGCTGATGGAGCAATTGCTCGAAGACATCCAGCCGCCGCGCGACAAGGTGTTCGACGATCTCACCCGCGAACTGCGCGAAGGCTTGGTCTGTCCGGTGCTGATGGGCACCGCCACGCGCGCCAACGGCGTGTTGCGGCTGCTCAAAGCGCTGCGCCACGAATTGCCGGGCATTGTGGAGACCGCCAAGCGGCTGGGCGTGAAAGCCGGCAGCGACGCCGTCGCCTATGTGCTGAAAACGCTGAACACCGCCCACGGCGGCAAGATGTCGGTGGCGCGGGTGATTGCCGGCCAGGCCGGCGACGGCACCACGTTCCTGTCCGGCGACGACGAAGCCGGCCGCGTTGCCGGCGTATTCAAGCTCGTCGGGCAGAGCACCGAGAAACGCGGCCCGGCCGCGTTCGGCGAGACCGTCGCCTTCGCCAAGCTCGACAAGGCCAAGACCGGCGACACCCTCTCCGCCGGCAAGCAGGCCCATCCTGCGCTCGCCAGGGTCGAGCCCTATCCGCCGGTGCTCGCCATCGCCATCTCGGCCAAAGAGCGCAAGGACGACGTCAAGCTCGGCCAGGCCTTGAACAAGCTCGCCGAGGAAGATCCCTCGATCACCATCGAGCACAACGCGGAGACCCACGAAGTGGTGCTGTGGGGCCAGGGCGAAATGCACCTGCGCGTCGCCACCGAGCGGCTGAGCGACCGCTTCGGCGTTGCCATCGAGCGGCGCCAGCCGAGCGTCGGCTATCGCGAGACCATCCGCAAAGGCGTCGTCCAGCGCGGCCGCCACAAGAAGCAATCGGGCGGCCACGGGCAATACGGTGACGTCGTGCTCGACATCAAGCCGTTGCCGCGCGGCGGCGGCTTTTCCTTCGAGGAAAAGATCACCGGCGGCGTCGTGCCGCGCAATTATATTCCCGCCGTCGAGGAAGGCGTCGTCGACGCGCTCGCCCACGGCCCGCTCGGCTTCCCGGTGGTCGATCTCACGGTGGCGCTGATCGACGGCTCGTATCACACGGTGGATTCCTCCGACATGGCGTTCCGCCTCGCCGGCCGGCTCGGCATCGTCGAGGCCTTGCCACAGTGCCAGCCGGTGCTGCTCGAGCCGATCCATCTGGTCGAGATCGCCTGCCCCAGCGAGGCGACGGCGAAGATCAATGCGCTGATGTCCGGCCGCCGCGGCCAAATCCTCGGCTTCGATACCCGCGAAGGCTGGGACGGCTGGGACCTGGTGCGCGCCAAAATGCCGGAAGCGGAAATCGGCGATCTCATCGTCGAGATCCGTTCGGCGACCGCCGGCGCCGGCACCTTCACCTTCAAGTTCGACCACATGGCGGAACTGACCGGCCGTACCGCCGATCAGATCATCTCGGCGCGCCGCGCGGCGGAATGAAATAAAGACCGGACTGGAGTGTTCTTAAGTCCGGCGGATTGACAACGATCGGGAGGACCATCATGCGCGCGATGATCGCGGCTGCGGCCTTTGTGGCGGCCATGGGTTTCAACATTCCGGCCGGCTACGCTTTCGGCGACGCGCCGTGGTGCGCGGTGAAGAATTTCGGCAGCGACGTGGTTTGGGATTGCCAATACCGCACGGTCGAAGAATGCGTGCCGCACGTGATCGCCGGCGACCGCAGCTTTTGCAATCTCAATCCGTGGCCGGCGACGCCGGCGCCGCGCGCGGATCGCCGCAAGCACCAGGCGGACCGCTGATAATCCAAATTGCAGTTGTAAAATTCGTATTCCGGAATTTACTCCCGGCAAAGCATATTGCCGACTGCAACGCCGCGTTAACGCGATCGTCTGACGTCATCCGGCATAACTTGCCCGTACAGTGAAAACGCCGGCGCACCACCGCCGGCGATTTTGTGAATGCCATGCTGCGACGCTTGCGCAAATTGTTCGAACCGGAGACCGCAGCGCCCCAAACGGGCGGCGGCAAGCTGACGCTGCGCGACATCCTGCTGCGCGGTTGGGACGAGCTCTGGTACCAGCCGAAGATCGATCTGCGCACCAAGCGTCTGGTCGGCGCCGAGGGTTTGCTGCGAGCGCGGCGGCCGAACGGCAGCATCGTGCCTCCCGGCGACTTCCTGCCCGGCGCCAAAGAGGAGGAAATGCTGGCGCTCACCGAGCGCGTCATCGTCACGGCGCTGCGCGACTTCGAGGACTGCGCGGTGCAGGGGGCCTCCGTAAAACTCTCGGTCAACGTGCCGGTCTCGGCGCTGGTCAAATTGCCGCTGGCGCGGATGCTGCGCGAGCATCGGCCGCAGACACCGAATTGGCCGGGCCTCATCCTCGAAGTCACCGAGGACGAGATTTTGCACGACCTCAAGCTCGCCAATCACGTTGCCGAAGAGCTGCGCAGCCTGCGCTGCACGCTGGCGCTGGACGATTTCGGCGCCGGCTATTCGTCGCTGGCGCGGCTGCGGCAATTGCCGTTCAGCGAGCTCAAGATCGACCGCAGCTATGTCAGTAATTGCCACGACGACAAGGTCAACGGCGGTCTGTGCGACACCATCGTCAAGCTCGCCAAGCGCTTCGAGCTGATGACCGTGGCCGAGGGTGTCGAAAACGGCGCCGAAAGCGACAAGCTCAAAGCGATCGGCTGCGATATCGGGCAGGGCTACCTGTTCGCCAAGCCGATGCCGAAAGCCGAATTCGTCGCCGCGCTCGGCCGCCGCCTGGTCGGCCCGCCGAAGCGCCCGGCAAAACAGCGCGTGGCGGTGACGACGCTCACGCGCGGCGCCTTGGCCGACACGTAATTCCAAGGGTGCGAAGTACTGGCTCATCCCCTGTCATCATCCGCGCAGGCGGATGATCCAGTAATCACCGTATGACGGTGTTTACTGGATGCTCCGCCTCCGCGGAGCATGACAACAAGAATTATCGCCGTTGGTATAATCCGGCTTTTCGTCCGCGTTGCGCGCGGCCTCTCGCCGTGAAATTCTCCACGCGTCGTATTTCGCGGAGAACCGCCAATGCCAGCCTATTGGGTCGCGCGCTCGAAGATCAACGATCCGGTCGAATATAAAAAGTACACCGATCTGGTGCCGGCGATCATCGCCAAATACGGCGGCAAGGTTTTGGCCCGCGGCGGCAAGTTCCAGATCATGGAAGGGCCGCAAAAATTTCAGCGCTTCGTGGTGATCGAATTCCCGACCCTCGAGCAGGGCGTCGCCTGCTTCACCTCCGACGAATACAACAAGGCAGCCGCGTTCCGCCGCGCCAACGGCGCCGGCGAAGTCGAGACCATCATGGTCGAAGGTGGCGACGCGACCTCTTGAACCGTCATCCTGAGGTGCGAGCGAAGCGAGCCTCGAAGGGCGACGGATAACGGAAGTTACGCCGCAGCGCGCGGCTCGCCGCCGCCGGGTGGCGGTACCGGCACGCCGTCGGCCGAGTATTCGTTGAGCTTGTTGCGCAAGGTGCGGATCGAGATGCCGAGTACGTTGGCGGCGTGCGTCCGGTTGCCCAGGCAATGCTTGAGCGTCTCCAGGATCAGGTCGCGCTCGACTTCGGCCACGGTGCGGCCGACCAGCGCGCGCGAAACCTGCTCGGCTGCCAGCGCCGCATGCGCCACGCTCGGCGCGCTGCGCTGCTGATCGAGCCGTACCCCGTCGGGGGCGAGGATCGCCTCGGGACCGATCGCATCGCCGCTTGCCATCAGCACGGCGCGATGCATGGTGTTTTCCAGCTCGCGCACATTGCCCGGCCAGTAGTTGATGGTCAGCGTGCGGCGCGCTTCCTGCGCCAGCGGCCGTGCCGGCACGCCGTTGGCGGCGGAATATTTCTTGATGAAATATTCGGCGAGCTCGATCACGTCGGCCGGCCGCTCGCGCAGCGGCGGCAGCTTCAGGTTCACGACGTTGAGCCGGAACAGCAAATCCTCGCGAAACGTGTTCTCGCGCACCGCTTCGGCCAAATTGCGGTTCGAGGTGGCGATGATGCGGATATCGATCGGCACCGGCCGGGTGCCGCCGACCCGGTCGATCATCCGCTCCTGGATGGCGCGCAGCAGTTTGGCCTGCAGCCGCACCTCCATCTCGGAAATCTCGTCGAGCAGCAGCGTGCCGCCGTTGGCCTCCTCGAACTTGCCGACGCGGCGCGCCACCGCACCGGTGAACGCGCCCTTCTCGTGGCCGAACAATTCGGATTCCAGAAGGGTTTCCGGAATGGCCGCGCAATTGACGCAGATGAACGGCTTCTTAGCGCGGTTCGAGCGGCCGTGGACGTAGCGCGCCAGCACTTCCTTGCCGGTGCCGGATTCGCCGGTGATCAGCACCGAGGCGTCGCTGCCGGCGATCTGCTGGGCGAGCTTGACGACTCGCGCCATGCTGTCGTCGCGATAGATCAATTCACGCGTGTCGTCGGCGACCGCGGCCAGCACGGCGGCGATCAATTCGGCGTCGGGCGGCAGCGGGATGTATTCCTTGGCGCCGGCGTGGATCGCCGCAACCGCGGCGCGGGCGTCGGTGGCGATGCCGCAGGCGACGATCGGGGCGTGAATGTGCTCGGCTTCGAGCCGCGCCACCAGGTCGCGGATGTCGTTTGCGACATCGACCATCAACAGGTCGGCGCCGCGGCCGGAGCGCAGCACGGCGACGGCCTGGGCGTTGTCGGCGGCATGGGTGACGGTCGCGCCCTTGTCCATCGCGATCTTGGTCGCGGTGGTGAGCTGGCCATTGAGCGTGCCAACGATGAGGAGGCGCATGGTCTTTTTCCCTTAATTTCTCTCGGCCTTGATGATTTCCGTCATCGTCACGCCGAGCTTCTCTTCGACCAGAACAACTTCGCCGCGGGCCACCAGGCGATTGTTGACGTAGATGTCGATCGCTTCGCCGACCTTGCGGTCGAGCTCGAGCACGGTGCCGGGGCCGAGCTTGAGCAAGTCGCCGATCTCCATGCGCGCGCGGCCGAGCACAGCGGAAACCTGGACCGGCACGTCGAACACCGCTTCGAGGTCGGCGGCGATGCGCGTCGTCGGTCCCTCCGGCTCAGGCACCATGGGGATATCGGCTTGTCCGCCGCCGTCCTCGAGATTGGGCAACTGAACCTTGCCATCCTCACTCATGCTCGGATCTCCTCAGTATTTCGTGTGCGTCGGCGAAGCTGCGCCGGGCGCTGACATAGCTTGCGACCGCGGCGCTGATCGCCGCGTCGGCGGCGGCGACGTCGCGGCTGATGCCGCCGTCGGCCCATTCGATGCGGCAGTCGCCCAGGGCGATATCGGGCTCGGCGAGCACGACGAGGCGGCCTTGAAAGCTTTTGGCGCGCACGATGTCGTCGAGTTTTTCGCGCGCAGGCGCGTAGAGCGCGTCGTTGACGCGCACGGCGATGTGCGGCGAGGACACCAGTTCCCGGAAACAATCGCTGGCCAGCGCCGCGATTTCGGCAAACGGCTCGCGCGCGATCAGCGTCGGCACGAGCTTGCGCGCGACCGCCACCGCGACCTCGACGGCTTCGCATTCGAGCCGGGTTTCGATCGCCTGCAGCGCGTCGTTGGCCTTGCCGAGATTGACGGCGATGCGCTCGAGCGCGTCGGCCATGCGGCGGTCGGCCTCGATTTTGGCTTCGGCCTGGGCGTCGGCATAGCCCTGGCGGCGCGCGGAGGCTTCCGCCTCGGCAAGCTTTGTCGCGTGCTCGGCGAGCGTGATCGTGGCGCCGCCCGACTTGCGGTCGGCGCCCGAGGCGAAGTCGACGTCGAACAGGAATTTTGCCGGTGCGCCCATGCTTAATACACCAGCTCTTCTTCGCCGCGGCTCTTGGAGATGATGATCTCGCCCTTGGCGGCGAGGTCCTTGGCGAGATTGACGAGCAGCGCCTGCGCCTCGTCAACTTCTCTCAGACGGACAGGACCCATGGCCTGCATGTCGTCCATCAGCATCTTGGCGGCGCGGGTCGACATGTTGGACAGGAAGAACTGGCGCACCGGCTCGGTGGCGCCCTTGAGCGCGACACCGAGCTTGTCCTTCTCGACGTGGCGCATCAGCGTCTGCGCCGAGGCGGTGTCGAGCTTGGTCAGATCGTCGAACGTGAACATCAGCGTCTTGATGCGTTCGGCGCTCTCGCGGTTTTCCTCTTCGAGCGCGGTGATGAATTGGGTTTCGGTCTGCCGGTCGAAATTGTTGAAGATCTCCGCCATCACCTCGTGAGCGTCGCGGCGGCGGGTCTGCGACAGATTGGACATGAATTCCGTGCGCAAAGTCTGCTCGACCCGCTCCAGAACTTCTTTCTGGACCGCCTCCATGCGCAGCATGCGGTTGACGACGTCGAGCGCCAGTTCCTCGGGCAGGATGGCGAGCACGCGGGCGGCGTGGTCCGGGCCGATTTTCGACAGCACGACGGCGACGGTCTGCGGATATTCGTTCTTGAGATAGTTGGCGAGCATCTCCTCCTGGACGTTGGAGAGCTTCTCCCACATGTTGCGGCCGGCGGGGCCGCGGATTTCTTCCATGATGTTGCCGACCCGTTCGGGCGGCAGGTATTGCTGCAGCAGGCGCTCGGTGGCGTCGTAATTGCCCATGACCGCGCCCGACGCCGACATGCGCGAGACGAATTCGAGCAACAGGTTCTCGACCAGTTCCGCCTCGATGGTGCCGATGGTCGACATCACCACCGAAATCTGCCGCAATTCGTCGTCGTCGAGCATGCTCCAGATTTTTGCGCCGTGCTGCTCGCCGAGCGAGAGCATCAGCACGGCGGCGCGCTCCGGGCCATTGAGTTGGCGTTTGCCGGTCGGCACCGCCGCCGGGCGGCTGGCCAGACTCGCCAACGCGCTGGTGATCTCGCGCTGGGCAGCGCTGCCCTCGGATTTTTCTTTTTCGCTGTAAGCTGATGGCATGGCGTTGATCAGGCCGAGGCGCTCTCATGCAGCCATTGGCGGATGATTGAAACTGTTTCGCCCGGATTCTTGTCGGCAATCTCACCCACCTTTTGCACGGACTGGGCGTGGACCTGGCCCTGGACCTGGGCAAGGTCGATCATCTTCGATGTTTGATTGAGATCCGACTTCAGCGGGTCGCCGCTGGCGATGGCCGGCATCGGGGCGAGGACCGGGTCGATCGACGGACCGTCGCCAAGCGCGCCCATCGGCGGCAGCGCCGGCACGGCGCGCTCGTCAGGCGTGATGATGCGGCGCACCAGCGGCCGCACCACCATGAACAGGACGACGAAGCCAAGGAGGCCCATCACCACCATTTCGATGGCGCGCATGATGTCGTCCTTGGTGAACTGGAACGCGGAGAGCCAGCCGCTCGGCTCGGTGATCGGTGTCGGCGCCGTCTCGGCGAAACGCAGGTTGACGATCTCGACCTGGTCGCCGCGCTTCTGGCTGAAGCCGATCGCCGAGCGCACCAGGGTGGCGATCTGGTCGAGCTCTTCCTTGCTGCGCGGCTGATAGGTGCTTTCGCCCCTGTCGTTCTTGCCGTAGGTGCCGTCGACCAGGACCGCGACCGAGACGCGATTGAGCCGTCCGCCCTCGAGCACCTCGGTCTTGGTGGTCTTGGAAATCTCGTAGTTGACGATTTCCTCGGACTTGCGGCTTTCGTCGCGCGACGCGGGATTGTCGGCGCCGGGCGCGGGCTGACGCTGACCGCCGGGGATTTCGTTGCCGACCGTGACCTGGTTTTCCTTGCCGTCGTTGGTCGCCGAGGTTTCCTCGCGCGTCTGGCTGGAGCGGACGACGCGGCCTTCGGGATCGTATTTGTCCGAGGTCTGGGTCACCCGGTTGAAATCGAAATCGGCGGCGACCTGGACGCGGGCATGGTTCGGGCCGACGACCGACGACACGATCGCCTCGACCTGGCTGCGCAGCCGCTTCTCGAACGCGGCCTGCCGCTCGTCGGTAGAGACGTCGCTGCCGCTTAGATCGTTGCTGGCGCCGTCGGCCAAGAGCTGGCCGCGCTCGTCGACGACCGAGACCCGCTCCGGCCGCAGCCCGTTGACGGCGCCGGCAACGAGGTGGCGGATGGCGCGGACCTGATGCGGCTCCAGCGTGCCGCGGACCTTGAGCACGATGGAGGCTGTGGCATCGACCTTGTCGCGCGCGAACAGCGGCCGGTCGGGCATCACCAGGTGCACGCGGGCGTCCTGGACGCGATCGAGCGAGCGGATGGTGCGGGCCAGCTCGCCTTCGAGCGCGCGCACATTGTTGATGTTCTGCACGAAGCTCGTGGTGCCGAGCACCTCGGACTTGTCGAAAATCTCGTAGCCGACGCCGCCGCCCTTGGGCAGGCCGCCTTCGGCGAACGCCATGCGCAGCCGGGCGACGCGGTCCTTCGGCACCATCACGATATTGCCGTCGTCGCGCAGCTCGTAGGGCACCGCCTGGCGGTCGAGCTCCTTCACGATCGCGGCGGAATCCTCATAGGTCAGATCGGTGAACAGCGGCGTCATCTGCGGGGTCGTCACCCGCATGATGACGAAGACGAAGAAGCCGATCAGCGCGATGGTGACGGCGCCCATGGCCGCGATGCGCGACGCGCCGAGCGTTTTGACGAACTCGACCAGACCTTGCACCGCGCTTCACCCCTTGCCCCGGCGACGCCATGCGCCGCACTGGGCAAGATTTGCCCGGTGGATGGTTAGCACCCGGTTAATTTGAGTGATCTCGACGTACAAAAGCTCGAACCGTCACCTCAGGATGACGGAAAGAGGGCTGAGCGAGTTCAAAAACGAAAACGCCGGCCACGACGACCGGCGTTGACAAATTGGTAACGCGTCTTAAGCGCGCGTTACTGGCGGTACTGCTGGATGCGCGTGGTGCGCAGGCCGGCGAGGCCGTGCTGGTCGATCGAATATTGCCAGGACAAGAATTCCTCGACCGTGAGCGTATAGCGGCTGCATGCCTCTTCGAGCGAAAGCAGTCCGCCGCGCACGGCGGCAACCACCTCCGCCTTGCGGCGGATGACCCAACGCTTGGTTCCCGGCGCGGGCAGATCCGCGATCGTCAGGGGGGAACCGTCCGGCCCGATGACATACTTGACCCTCGGGCGATGAGGTTCGGTCATTGCAACTCTCACGTACTCGACAACACTACAGGCGCTGACACTACGCATGGCGACTTAAAATTTACCTAAGCGGCCCGCACAATTGGCCGCAAATTGCCGGCGATCGCCGCGCCGGGGCTTAAAGGTGTTGTTAAGACGGCGTCCACGGGTCCGCATCTCAGCGGAGCGCTCCACGGATCGTCAGTGCAATAACTGCGCTAGCGTACTGGCGTTGGCGCTGCCGATGCTATTGCTGATACTGCTGGCGCTGTTGCCGATGCTGCCGCTGTTGATCGATTGGATCGCGCTGATCGGGTAATTCTGGCCGCCGACCGTGACCTGCAGCGGGGTCTGGCTGACATTGACCGAGCTGATGGTGCCTTGCACCTGCGTGGACACGGTGACCGCCTGGCCGGTGGCGCCTGTGGCGTTGATCGACAAAGTGTAGTTGCCGTCCGGCCAGGTGACGCCGTTATTGCCCTGGCCATTCCAGGTATAGCTCTGGTTGCCGGCTGACAGCGGCATGGTGCCGGTATAGGCGACCTGTCCGGTCGAGCTGGTGATGGTGACGGCGCCGGTGGCCGGCGAGGGCGAAGAGAAGCCCCACGTCGCCGGGCTGCCGGTCGCGTTGGAGAGCGTCGCGGTGTTGCTGTTGATGGTGACATTGGCGCCGACCAGCTGCAGCGCCTGCAAGGACGCCGAAGTCTGCTGCATCGAGATCAGCGTTTGCAGGTTCGAGTTCATGTTGACCTGCTGCTCGACGGACGCGAACTCGACGAGCTGCTGGGTGAACTGATTGGTATCGAGCGGGCTGAGCGGATCCTGGTTCTGCAGCTGCGTGGTGAGCAGCGTCAGGAAGGTATTGAAATTGCCGGCGAGCTCTTGCGATCCGACGACACCGGCGGCCTGCGCGGTGCTGGTGGTCGACGTGGTTGTCGTCGGCGTTGCTGTGGTGGTTGTCATGGTTCGTCCCCAAAAAAGCCGTTGCTGTTCACACGCGGATATCGACGCCGCTGCCGAGGCCGGCGCGGGAATAGATTTGCTTTGCCTGGATGACCGGCGCCTCGGCGTCGGGAATGACGAGTTGCGCCGGGCTCGGCTGCGTGCCGCTGCCGCTGCCGCCGTTCTGGCCGGCGAAGGATTGGTCGCGCAGCGTGAATTGCAGGCCGTTATCGGCAGTCTTCAGCCCGGCCTGCTCCAGCGCGCGTTCGAGCTGCGGCTGCTGGTTTTGCAACAGTTGCAGCGTATCGGCGCGGTCCGCCGTGATGTGGGAGGTCACCTGACCGTTGCGGTCGACGTCGAGGCGGACATCGATGCGGCCGAGCTCGGGCGGATCGAGCCGGATGTCGAACTGGCTGGAGCCGGCCTGGGCGCGCGAGGCGATGGCGACGGCAAGGCCGGCAATCGGGACGGTCGCTGCCGCGGCAGCGCCGGGCGTTGCCGTGGCCACGGCCGGCGCGGCCTGGCTGGCGACAATGCCGAAATTCGGCAGGCCCTCGGTGGCGGCCTTTGCGGCGTTCCATCCGCTCTGCGCCGACGGCGATCCGCCGGCATCGGATGCCGAGGATGTGGCGACGGTGTCGGCGTGCGTCGCGGCACCGCTCTGCGACGTTATGATGGCGTCGCTGTCGGCGCGCGCCTGGCCTTGCGGCGCTGCGCTGCCGTTCAAGGTTTGGCCGCCCGTCGCAGCCGCATTGTTGACGTTCGCGATCGGAGCGTTGCTGTTGGATGTTTGCTTGGCCGCAGCGCTCGGCTTGGTGGTTTGCGCCGGTACGGCGATCTTGGCGTCTTGCGCCGCGACGACGGTCTTGGAGTCACCTGCCGCGGCAGCCGTTTTAGCGTCTTGCCCCGCGGTCTTGGTGTCCGGGGTCACTGAAGCATTGCCGGCGTCCGGCGTCGCCAAAGCGTCGCCGGCGTTCTGGCTCGACACGACGGTCTTGGCGTCGACGATCGGCAGCGCCGATTTCGTGCCGGCCGCGGCAGAACTGCCCATTACCGTGTTTGCGGCGGCCGCGGCGGCTGCCGCCGACGCCGTCATGATGATCGTATTGGTGATAACGGCCGCTGCAACGGGCTGTGCCTGGGCGTCGGTCGCGGCGGTGGCGACGGCCGCGACGGTGGCGCCGGCGTCGGTGTCACTACCGCCGTCATCCTGGTCGTTCGATGCGGTCTTGGTCGTGACATCCGGTGTCGCCGCATCGGCCGTTGCGTCAGTGACCGAAGCCGCCGCCCCGGCAAAAACGCCGAGCGCTGTGCCATCGCCGACGGTGCCGGTCGGCGCGGTCGTGCCGGCCTGATTGGCCGTTGCGTTTTGGGTCGGGCCTGGATTTACCGTTGCGTTTGAGCTTGCGACGGGGGCAGCTGCGGCATTGGTGTTTTTCGTCGCGTTGGCGGGTGCCTGCGCGCCCGGCGTCGTGGTCGTGCCATTGGTGCGGCGGGCGGAAAATTTCGCCATGGGCTGATCGGTCGTGGTGGACGCGCGGGGGGCGGCCGGTTGCGGCGCCGGATTGGTGGTGTCCGGGGCGGCTGCGGCATCGAGCATGGCCGCAAAGGGGCCGCCACCATTGTCCTGGGCGTTGTCTTGGGTCGCCGCCGGCGTCTGCGGCCATGGCGAAGGCGCGACTGCGGGCGTGGCACTGACGTTCGACGCTGTACTCGACACTGCGGGACCTCTGCGATCTTAAGCGCAGTGACCTGCTTGCAACCCGCGGGCCAGCCCGTCGCATATGGAAATGTGCGTAAATTCAATGACTTAAGGGCGCAGGGTGGCAGCCGGGCACGGCAGCCCTTGCGCCCGCTCGGCAAATTTTGCCGCTTGCCCCGTCGTCCGCCGCCGCAACGCGCGAAAACGCCCGTGCCATGGCGGAGCCGCAGCCCGGCGCTTATAGTAATGACTGCAAAAAGGAGCGCGGCCGGGTCGCCATGCACAACAGTCTCGACATCGAGGGGCGGCCGGCCGACACGCGCGTTGTCGTCGCCATGTCGGGCGGCGTCGATTCCTCGGTCACCGCGGCGCTGTTGGCGGAAGCCGGCTATGACGTGGTCGGCATCACGCTCCAGCTCTACGATCATGGCGCCGCGACCCACCGCAAGGGCGCCTGCTGCGCCGGCCGCGACATCCACGACGCCCGCGCCGTGGCCGCGCGGCTCAACATTCCGCATTATGTGCTCGACTACGAAGGCCGCTTCAAGGAAGCGGTGATCGACCGCTTCGCCGCGAGCTACGTGGCCGGCGAGACGCCGGTGCCGTGCGTGGAGTGCAATCAGTCGATCAAATTCCGCGATCTGCTCGAGACCGCGCGCGAGCTCGGCGCCAAGGTTTTGGCGACCGGCCATTACGTCGCCTCCCGCGCGCTGCCCGGTGGCGGCCGCGCGCTCTATCGCGCCCGCGAGGCCGAGCGCGACCAGAGCTATTTTCTGTTCGCCACCACGCAGGCGCAGCTCGATCACTTGCGTTTTCCGCTCGGCGACCGCACCAAGGCGGAGACGCGCGAACTGGCGCGGCGTTTCGGCTTGTCGGTTGCCGACAAAGAGGACAGCCAGGATATTTGCTTCGTGCCGACCGGCCACTACGCCGAAGTGATCGAGCGCCTGCGGCCGGGCGCCGCCGGGCCCGGCGACATCGTCGATCTCGACGGCCGCGTGCTCGGCCATCACGACGGCATCATTCATTTCACCGTCGGCCAGCGCCGCGGCCTTGGCGTCGCCGCGGGCTCGCCGCTTTACGTGGTGCGGCTCGACGCCGGCTCGCGCCGCGTCGTGGTCGGCCCGCGCGAGGCGCTGCGCACCAGCCGCATCCGGCTGCGCGACATCAATTGGCTCGGCGACGGCGGCATCGAGCAGGCGCTCGAGCGCCAGGTATTTGTCAAAGTCCGCTCGACGCGGGTGCCGCAACCGGCGTGGCTGCGCGCCGGCCCGGGCGGCGGCATCGATGTCGAGCTGATCGACGGCGAAGACGGTGTATCGCCCGGCCAGGCTTGCGCGTTCTACGATGCGGCCGAGGGCCAGGCCCGCGTGCTCGGCGGCGGCATGATCGCCAGTACGGTCGCGGCCGCGAAAGCACCAAGCGCCGCCGTCGCCATGGCCGCCGCGCGTTAATGGCGGCTGAGCTCGACAGGGCCACGGTCGCCAAGGCCTATGCGCGCTGGGCGCCGGTGTACGATCTGGTGTTCGGTTCGGTGTTCGACCGCGGCCGCAAGGCCTCGATCGCGGCGGCCGAGCGCATCGGCGGCCGCATCCTCGAAGTCGGCGTCGGCACCGGACTGTCGCTGCCCGAATATGCCTGGACCAACCGCCTCATCGGCGTCGACTTTTCGGCGCCGATGCTGCGCAAGGCCAAGGATCGTGTCGTCGAGCACCGGCTCACCAATGTCGATGGGCTCGCTGTCATGGACGCGCAGCATCTCGGTTTCCAGGACGGCGTGTTCGACGTGGTCGTGGCGCAATACGTCATTACCGCGGTATCGGACCCGGAGGCGGTGCTCGACGAATTCGTCCGCGTGTTAAAACCCGGCGGCGAGATCGTCCTGGTCAACCACCTCGGCGCCGAGGCCGGCCCGCGCGCTGTCTTCGAGCAATGTTTTGCGCCGGTGGCGCGCCGGCTCGGCTGGCGGCCGGAATTTCGCTGGGAGCGCCTGGCGCAATGGGCCGCGCGCCACGGCGGCGTCCACGTCATCGAGCGCCGCCCGATGCCGCCGCTCGGCCATTTCTCGCTGATCCGCTTCGGCCGGCTCGGCGGCGAATTCGCGCCAGCCGGCGCGGCCGGGTGAGCATATATAATGACGCGGCTGCAGGCCCCGCGTCCGGGCGGAATTTAGCCCCTTGGAAAGGGCCCTGAACTACCCTAAATCTCGCCCGGCCGGCGGCGGCTTTACCACCTTTGCCGGCGCGATGTCCGGCCGGTTCCATGGGTGGGTTTTATGGGCCGGATTCTTGGGTCGAACATCTTGGTGATGGCGGAGTAGCTCAGTTGGTTAGAGCAGCGGAATCATAATCCGCGTGTCGGCGGTTCAAATCCGTCCTCCGCTACCAAAAAGCATTTTCATTTCAATTATTTAATAAGGCGGTAGCGGGTCTAGATAACGGACGGCTTTCGTTCCGCCAATCAGCGCGAGTTATTGACACTATCAGCTTCGATTTTAACGCCGCAAATTTATGTTAGCTTGGTTGTGAAAAAGGAGTTGATCTCGCGACGGTTTTAAGGTGACGGCTGGCCTCCCCAATGAGTGTCTTTGCAAGACCTATAGTCATTTATCTAGTCCAAGCAGCGCTCATGCTGGTCGGGACAATTCTGCTGCAGGCTAGTAGTCACCTTTCACAATTCATATACAAAAACTTCGGTTTTCTCGAACCCTATATACCTGCCATTTTTCGGTATCGTGCCACTTTCGGGCGGACGAATGATTTGATGCAGTATTTTTCAATCCACGTGTTTCAGATTGCAGTCCAACTGTCCTTTTTGCTGATCTTCGCAGCAATTTTTCTGAGCACCATCAAGGGCTGGCGTCCCGAGCCCCTGCGGCTTGGCAGGGAGTTTCTCTTCTGGACGGCCTGTCTCATAGTTATTAGTCCATCGATCGAGCTGTTTTGTGGCTCCTACGATGTGACGGAGCATGCATTCTTCTCCGAGAACGTCGATGATTTACTTCGAAGCATTTTTCTTCCTACCTTAAACATTCTTCTCTTTGTTTTGATGAGCCTCCGTTTTCGGGGCGGAAGCTTCGAGCGCCGCTGGCGCAGACAAGATCGAAATTTGGACGCTGCATAATCTTATAAGCGAACAATAGGTGACGCCTATCGCAGGTAACGATGGCGTGGCAGGACGCGCGGTCTCGTTGTCGTTGCACGCGGCAACGACGGATCGATTGCGGGCGGTGTCTAGCCGGCTCGAAGGCCCGGAAGCCGAGCGAGCGATCCGTTGTCCATCGGGAGCCATCGACCGTGCGGCTCAATTGAATGAATTTTTATTTACAACCAACGGGCCGAGTTTATGATGCCGACAGATTGCAGTGGATTGAATATTGAGCGCGTGCGTCGTTTCGGCGCTGTGGACCCGTCATCCGGCGGGGGAGATTTTTTTGGAATAGACTAGAGTGCGAGCGAGGGGGCCATGGCGAAATCACCACGAACTGCACACAAAGCTCCGCACGGTCGGTCGGCGTCGCTCGACACTCTGTTCGACGACTCGCCGGGATTGGCGAGCATGAAGGATCCGCCGCTGCCGGTGCCGACCGACATCTTCACGACATCCGACATACCGTTGCCGTCCATTCGTCCGCTGGCGGTTTATGCGTTCGATCCCAGCATGGGGCGTTTCGTCGGCAACTATATGACGACGTCGGTCCGCTACGAGGCGCTCGAGCCGGGTCCGGTCGGCGAGCGATTTGCGGTGATCGATTACGATGGGACCAACAAGATTCTTTACAAGCCGGTCAATCTCGATGATCCCAAGGTCATGGTCGGCGGCGGCCTCGATCCAACCCAGTCGGATCCGCGGTTCCACCAGCAAATGGTCTATGCGGTCGCCAGCGAAACGCTGCAGCGTTTCGAACATGCCCTCGGCCGGCGCATCCACTGGAGACGGTTCAGCCGATCACGAGGGACGCCAAGCCTTCCCAAAAACGCGTCGCGTTGCCTCAACATTTTCCCGCACGCCATGTGCCAGGCCAACGCCTTCTACAGTCCCGAGGCGCACGGGCTTCTGTTCGGCTATTTCAGCGCCAGCCATACGCGGCCGGGCCGCAATTTGCCCGGCCAGACGATTTTCACCTGCCTTTCCCACGACATCGTCGCGCACGAAACCACGCATGCCATCGTTGACGGCGTTCGCCAATTCTTCACGGAGCCGACCAATATCGACGTGCCGGCCTTTCACGAGGCATTTGCCGACCTCGCGGCGCTGTTCTCGCATTTCGCCCACAAAGACGCCTTGCTCGACACGCTGCAGAAGACCGGCGGCAAGCTTTTTCAGTCGCAGCTCAAACCGGAAGCGGAAGCAAAAGGCGCATCGCAGGCCGAAATTCAGGCGCAAATAGCCGCGGCGAACCCGCTGATCCAGCTGGCGCAGCAATTCGGTGAAGCCTCCGGCATGCGCGCCGGCTTGCGCAGCGCGCTCGGCACCAAGCCGAACGCCCATGACATCAAAATCAAAACCGAGCCGCACGATCGCGGCTCGATCCTGGTCGCCGCGGTCTTTGACGCCTATTTCACGATTTACACCCGGCGCACCGCGGACCTGTTCCGCATCTACCGTTCAGGCGGCGGCCAGGACAATCCGACCGACCTTGCCTGGCCGCTGGCGGACCGGTTGGCCACGGAAGCCAGCCGGACCGCCGAGGAGTTCTTCGTCACTTGCGCGCGCGCGCTCGATTATTGTCCGCCCGTCGACATCACGTTCGGCGATTTCTTGCGCGCCCTCATCACCGCGGATTTGGATCTTCGCCACAGCGATCCTGACGGCGTACGCGATGCCTTGATGGAGGCTTTCAGGTTGCGCGGCATCGTTGCCGAGCGCGGCACCGTTGCCGACGATGCCAGGTTCTTCTCGGTGGAATCCTTGGCCTGGCCCAGGGTCAGGCAGGAAGGTTTGCCCGGGGAAACATGTTTGCCTCCCGTCGATGGCCTGCTCTTTGGCGATCCGAATGGCCTCAACAAGGCGGAGAAAGACACCAACGGCAGGATTCTTCGCGCCTACGCCAAGGCCAATGCAAAGCTCCTCGGCTTTGCCGCCGGAGCTGGGCCGATCCAGGCGTGTTCGTTTCATCCCGTGTGCCATCTCAACGACGACGGCCGCCTCTTCGTCAACATGGTGGTGGAGCTCGTGCAAACGGTCTGGGTCCCTTTTGACGACCCCGACGCCGGCAGTTTTCCAATGCGCAACGGCGTGACGTTGATCATCGTGCAGGACCCTGTCGTCGTCGACGACAGGCCTCCTCCCAAAGTGCTGTTCGTCATCCAGAAGCTGCACTCCAGCGAACGGCAACGGCGCGTGCAGACATACTATCAGTCCACCGGTCGCTCGCTGCGCAAAGGCGATCCGCTGCGCTTTCAGATCGATTTTGGCCTTTTGCACGCTGGAGGGTGACATGGCGACGAAGATCAGGGCCCGCGCCGTCAAGCGCGCCAAGCCGGCCGGCAAAGGTCGTGCGACTGCGCCGACGGTGCCGGCCGCTCAGCCGGCGGGCGGCGGCGGCGCCGGCGCCGCAGGCGGCAGCGTCGTCGGCGTGCGCGTGCGCATGTTTCGGGTCGGTTTTGGCGATTTCTTTCTTTTGACCGTGCCGGCCGCGGCGGGCGAGAAGCATATCCTCATCGATTGCGGGGTTCACGCCAAGGACCTCGGCACCATGCGCGACGCCGTTTCGCAGATGGCGCAGGCCTGCAATTTGCAACTGGCGTTGATCATCGTTACCCACCGGCACGCCGACCACATTTCCGGCTTCGGCACCTGCAAGGATATTTTCCGCAAGATCAACGTCGAGCGCGTCTGGATGTCGTGGTTCGAGGACCCCAAGAATCCGGATGCCAAGCAGCTCCAGAGCAGCCTCACCGCGATGGCGGCGCAAGTCCACTTGAGCCTCAGGGCGCGCGGTAGTTCGCCCGATGACCCACTCGTCAGCATGGCTGAGAACATCACGGGGACGATGTCAGCCGCCGGCCAGGCCGGAAACCAGGAAGCGCTCGCGGTTATTCACGGTGGCTTCGCCAACACGCCGGCATACACCTACTACAAAGCCGGCGATGCGCCGGCCTTGCCGCCGGACCTCGTCGCGGCCGGGCTTGCCGCGCGGATTCTGGGTCCGCCGATCGACCCACAGCTGGTGTCGCAAATGACCAACAAAAATCAGCAATACCTTGCGGCGGGGGCTTCATCGGACGACAACAAGTTCCGGCCGTTCGCCCCGCAGTTCAAAGGCGCCGAGGCCGACTATCCGGCGAGGGCGTTTCGATATCGGCATTTCAACAAGATTGCGGAATTGATCGACGGCATTCAGCCGGACACGCTGGCGGCAAAGGCGGCTGCCGCCGACAATACGCTCAACAACCAGAGCCTCGTGGTGCTGTTCTCGTTCCGCGGCAAGAACCTGCTGTTTGCCGGCGACGCACAGTGGGGCAATTGGGAGAACTTCCTGTACGGCGGCGCCTACGGAACGCCGGGACATACCGAGCCCACCAAAGAGGCCCAGGACATCCTGGGCAAGATCGATTTCTACAAGGTCGGGCATCATGGCAGCGCCAATGCGAGTCCCATGGACGCCGTTGGCGCCCTGCGCCTTGGCTGCGTCGGAATGTGCTCGACGCAGCCCGGCGCCTACAACCAGGTGCCGCGCGGGCCGCTGTTGAGCGCGCTCGGTCAGCGGATGAATGGTCAGCTGGCCCGGAGCGATCAGATCTTCGCCGTCAAGGGCGGGGATGAGGATAAGGCGCCTACTCCTGATGCGGGACCGCTGCCGGCGAAATTCACCGTTCCGACCGGAGAGCTTTACGTCGACTATGAATTTTGACGGCCCGTACCGGCGCTTGCGGGGCTTTGGCGGACCAGGCAACTAAGCCGCGGACGGCTGAGGCGGCCGCGCAGGTCGCCTCAACCGACGAGGAAATCGTTCACCACCCGCGCCACATTTTCCGCCTGCTCGAAATGCGGCATATGGCCCGCGCCGTCCAGCATCGCCACGCGCGCGTGCGCGATGCGCCTGGCGAACTCGTCCGCGTAGGCCGGCGCAATGATGCCGTCGGCTCTGCCCCAGACGATCAAGGTCGGCGCGGCGATGCGGTGGATGTGTTTTTTCAGGCCTTTGTCGGGAAGCGGCCAGACGAATTTGCCGGTGCAGGCTTGCGACCAGATGAAGCCGACTTGCGCGTCGATGCGCGCCGCGGTCTCGCCCGGCATTTGGAAGAATTTTTCCGCGTGCTCGCCCTTGGGATCGGCGAACAAAGCGGCGCGCAGGTCGGCCGGCGACAACAGCATCCAGTTCTTGACCGGCATGTCGTCGCGCCACAGCCCGACCGGGTCGATCAGAACGAGTTTTTTGACGCGCTCGGGCATGGCGGCTGCGATCTCGCAGGCGACCAGGCCGCCGAACGAATGGCCGACCAGCACGGGGCTTTTGAGCGCGAGCCGGTCGAAGAGTTCGCCGTAATAGACGATCAAGTCCCACCAGTCGTCGATCTGATGCACCGCTTCGGAATCGCCTTCGCTGGTGCCGGGATGTTTCGGCGCATAGACCGTGTGCGTGCGCGCCAACAGTTCGAGAAAGTCCTGGTCGTTGCGCAAGCCCCATGAGCCGTGCAGGAAGACGAGCGGCGGGCCATCGCCGAAGATCGCGACTTCGGTCTCGACCTTGTCCTGCCAGAGTCGCAGCTTGCGCATCGGCATCACCGGCATCTTTTACGTTCCCCGCGTTCCCAGCTTTTACTTCGGCCTTGAAGATAAAGCCGTCGCCGTGCCGCGTGGCCAAGACCGCGAATTAGCCCCGTTGCGCCGACCAACAGTTCGCCGCCGGCAAGCACACCTTACCAGGGAGCGGAAAGTAATGCTGCGCGACTTTGAATATCAAGGCGTCAAGGCCCGGCAATTTCGCCGGCGCGGCCATCGTCGGCAGCATCGGGCGTGATCTGAGATCAGGCAATCATCCCCGCCTTGTTAGAACGTGCGGCCTTTGTGACGAAAATATCACAGCAACAATTTCAAATTGTGGGGCCGTCGATTTGGGCTATGCACGCTGGAAGTTCGTGATCTAACTTTGCAACTGGGTGGGTTGAGCTGATCTTGTGGCGTGGGGCGAGTCATGGGGCGTCCGCGGGCTGTCTTTTGTTGCAATGTAAGATTATCGCATACGCTTTTTGCTCGCGTGAAGCGCGCCGTTTTGCGAAAGTTCAGGACATTTGCATCAACCGTTATTTCGGATCGTATTCGGAAATTTCAACACGCTACGATATTTGCGGGGCTTGCAATTACGTTCGTTCTTGGCGGCTGCTCGGGCTCACGCGTCATCGATCTCTTCGCGGCTGACTATAGAGTGACGGTGGCTTCAGCTGGGGACGCCCAGATGCTGCTGAATATCTTGCGTGCCAAAGACGACGTTCCAATGCATTTTTACGATCTTTCGAACATACACGGCTCGATACAATGGAGCGCCGGCGCTGTGGCGAGTATTCCTTTTGGAGTCCACAATGCCCTGGATGCAAATGTGCTGACGCCAGCGATTGGCGCGCAAAACTCGCCAACCTTCGATCTCGGAACCCTGGATTCGCAGGATTTCACCAAGGGCATGCTTTCCCCAATCGATCCGAAAATTATCGCTCAATTCTTTGATCAGGGAGTTGATCCCAGGATCATGATGCTCCTGTTTTTCTCGGAGTACCAGACCGGCAAGCAGCGTTTCGTGAACAGTATGTCATGCGATCTCACCAACCCCGGTAAACGTCCGGAACTCGGATGCTATAGTCAGGTCTATGATTATTTGGGAAAAATAGATGACATTTTTGTCGAAAAAGGTCTTGCGGCAAGAGGACTGGTATCAGCCACGACCAGAAGACAGCTGCAAGCGAATATCTATGTCGTATTGAAGCCGATCGGCGGACCGTTGGCCGGAGGCTGGAGCTTGGAGAAAAACCTCGGCGATTTACGGCAGTTGGACACCACAAAATACAAATTGATTGGCAAGCAACTCTATTCGATCTCCGACCCGCGTGTTGCCATTTGTTTTGTGAAAAATCACCACTTGACTCCGCTGTTTGATGATCCAGGCGGCGATGAAGTCTGCAACAAAAGCGAAGTCATAGTTACTCATCCGACGAAAACGGGTGTAGCACTTACTATTCGCTCTACATACGAGATGATTCAATTTCTTGGTCAAGTGTTGAGATTCCAGGAGGAAACCGTAGAGCCAAATCGTTGCGTGACAATGGACAAGGACGATAGACGTTGCGACACGGGCGCGGTTCTTTTTCAAGTCAATGCTCCCACGGGAACACCGGTGGTCGCGACGCGATATGGCGATCGGACGTATGCTCTCTCTGACAGAAGCTGCAACAGGCTTTTCGATCAGCCGTGCGATTATTCGCTCCAGGTACTTGCAATAGTTGAGTTGCTGCTGAACGCGAACAAGGCGGCGAAGGACATCATCGCGACGCCGAGGGTTCAGGTCGTACCCTGACGGTTGGCCAAGACCCGGACCAGGAGGACACCAATGCGGAGCTTAGTCATCGCGGCAGCAATCCTCGGATTGTTTGCGACAACAGTCCGTGCAGCGGACGATACTTCCGCCATCGTGGGCACTTTCCCGGACACGGAAGACAATCTCAAGGTCGTCTTGTTTACGCTGAAAGAAAACAAGATTCCGCTATCGATTAGCCCTCAAGAGTTCTGCGCAAAGATGCATTACGGCGAAGCTGTGTACGGCGAACGAGCCAAGGATATCGGCAAGGATGACAAAGTGAGTCCGGGAGACTTAGTTTGGGTGATCTGCCGCTATAAAGGCAAATAACCAGGCGCTTCCACATCGATCATCAAGCTGCAACGCGCCGCTCCTGCCTTAAGCTTTCCGGCCACCAGCGATCCTCCCATTCGTCGTCCCACAGGTCCTGTAGATGCGGCAGCACGTCGCGGCTGAACAGCGTGATGTTCTTCATGCAGAGCTCATGCGGCATCGAGCCGAAATGCAGCAGCGTCAGCAGGTGGCCGATGCGCAGCCGCTTGATGCCGTCGAGCAACCGGTCGCGCACGGTCGCTGCGCTGCCGGTGATGACAAAACCGCGGTCGACGAAGTCCTTGTAGCGCAGGTCGCGCACGTCGAAGCGCTCGCGTAGCGGCGTTTTCATCGCGTGCACCAGGCTGGCGTGATCCATGTAGCCGGGAATGTCGCGATACTGCGGCGCGGTGCGCAGGAGCTTATGGAAGAAATACTCGGCGTGCGGCGCATATTCCTCCGCCGCTTCGTCGCTCTCCGACACGCCGATCAGCTGCAAAAAGCCGAGTCGATAGGGATTCGCATCGCGGCCGCGCTTGGTCACCCGGTCCCAGTAAAAATCGCCGAGACTGTGGGCATTCTGCGCGCCGTAATAGCTCAGATGACAAAAGCTGTCGTCGCGGTCGACGACGAAATCGACCGTGGTGGCGCTGCCGGAGCCGGGAATCCAGATCGGCGGATGCGGCTGCTGGATCGGCCGCGGCCACAAGTTCACCATCGGCAGCTGATAGTGCTTGCCGTTCCAGGCAAAGACTTCCTTGGCGCACCAGGCTTTCTGTACCAGCGCCAGCGCCTCGCGGTAACGTTCGCGCTGCTCGACCGGCACCACGCCGTTGGAGATTGTGGCGTCGGTCGGCAAGCCGGCCGGAAAGCCCGCGACCAGGCGGCCGCCGCTGATGCAATCGATCATGGCGTATTCCTCGGCGATCCGCGTCGGCGGGCTGGTCGAGGGCAGGGTCGAGCCGAGCTGCACGACCGCGACGTTCATGCCGTCGGTGGCCCGCGCCAGCACCGAGCCCATCAGGCTCGGATTGGCCATGAAACCGTAGACGTTCTGGTGGTGCTGGTTGGTGCACACCCCATTCATGCCCGAGCGCGCGGCGTGGATGAATTCGTCGAGCGTCCAGTTGTAGTACTGGCCCACCTTCTTCGGATCGGCGACGTCGAACCAGACCGGATCGATATAGGCGGACTTGTAATGCTTGTCGAAATCCGCCGGCAGATCGCGATACGGCATCAGGTGGAACATGCAGACTTTCACGGCGGCTCCTTGCGATCCCGCTTGCCCGGCGGGCGCCGGACGTGCCGTGATTGTCGACGATTTTACCGAAGGTCCGCAACCGGCCATGGCCGCGGACCTGCACTGCGCAGGTTCACGAATCGCGAGAGGCGGGACTTAGCGCAGTTCGACCCCCCGCGTGCGATGGCGCACTAGGAGCCGAATTTGTAGTTGATGCCGACGCGGATGATGCTACCGAACACAGACGAAGTCGCATCGCCGAGAGTTGGAAAAAGACCTCCCGCGCTACACACAGCCGCCGGGAAATTGGTCGCGGTGCAATTCAGTTGATGGCTGACGTGCCCGAGATCATACCAAAGATATTCCGCCTTGGCGGTCCAATGATCGGAGAACGCCCACTCCGCGCCACCGCCGATCACGCCGCCGGCCTTCACCGTGGAGTCCGAGCCGGTCCAGGCCGGATTGATGAAGCCGGGGAAGGGCGATGACGTCGTCACCGAACCCTGCGTGTTGACACCACCGACGGCCACCCCGCCTGTCACGAAGAGTAGCAGGCGATCCTGCACGGCAAAGCCCGCGCGGCGCGGAACGTGGCCAACCAGCGCAGCGAGACCTGCTCATTGGCGGTACCAGTGTTGTCGATGCTGGTACCTCCACCAGGGCCGGTCCCGAACCCGGAAGGTCCGGAAAAGACGGAGGTGGTATTGCTTCCCGCGATGTGCGCCCAATCGACGTCCGCTTCGACGCCGTAGACCCACTGTTGCGTCTGCCAATTGCATCCGCCGCCGCCGCCGAAGACACCGCCGGAACCATGGGTCGCCGTCGGCGTGGGTATGTACGCGTCAGAGGCGCCAAACATTGCCAGGAATGGATCCGGGATGAAGTTGATTGGATCGGCAGTCGAAGTGTTGGGATCGTTCTGATAGCTGGTCCTGCCGCTGTTCCAGCCGTAGCCGCCGTTGAGCCCAACGTAACAGCCGGCCCAGCTGTAGGCCGGAGGAAGCGCTGCCGGTGCCTTCATCGGCATATCGGCCGCAGACGCGACGCCGATTGGCGCAAGCGCAATAAGCGAGGCGATGCCCGCAAGAAATTTCTTCATCTCGACCCCCAAATGTTTGGTCGGGATCGATCCTAGAGCCGGGCGGTTGCCTGTCTTGAGCTATTGTGAAATGCGGCGGCTAAAGCAGAAACAGCCGTCGTTTTATTTCCAGCGTTGCGCGACAGCCACACTCAACGTTTTGTGCCGAGAGTGAAATATTTGTTTCAGAATGAAATACGGCGCGGCACCGTGCCGATATTTTGCTGAAAGTCGAACGCCGGTGCTCGCCGCCGCAACACAGCGTCATGCACACCGGCAAGCCCGACGGAGCGGCGTGGATCGCCGCCATTCTGCGCCTGATCGAAATCCATAGTGGCAATGCCGCTCTGAACGCGATCAGGGCGGCGCGGCTTCTCGGTGTTACGCCGCGCTATGTGCACTTGTTGCTCCGGCGAACCGGTAAAACTTTCACTCATCACCTTCTGGAAACGCGCCTGCAGAAGGCCGTCGCGCTGTTGCGCGATCCGCACTGGCACGAGCGCCGTATCGCCGACGTCGCAGCCGAAGCGGGGTTCGGCGACTTGTCCCATTTCAGCCGGGCCTTCCGGCGCCGCTTCGGCGCGACGCCGTCGCAAACGCGTAAGGCCGCGCGCCGGGGCGGCTAGACTTTCAGCTCCGGCCGCACCGGCGCGCACGTCATCGGACTATGCCTAGAGTGAAGTCGATCGTGCCTGAAATGAATTGCCGCCGGATGTGAAGATGATATTTTGTCGCATGTGAATGCCAGCTCCTGGAATACCGCAGGCATCATGGGCAGCGCCGACTCCGACCAAAATAGTGCCGACGCCGACGCGTTGCCGCCGCGCGATTCCGTTTCCTATGAAGTGTTGCGATTTTCCACGGACAACTTTCCCGAACACAGGCGCATCGAGGCCTATCGGGAGATCTACGGCCGCATCATCATCAAACATGAAATCGAGCCGATCGGCGATCAGCCGTTCCATTTCGACGCGTCGCTGTGCGACTTGCCGGGTCTCGGGCTGGCGGTGTCGCGCTTCTCGCCGTGCGTGCGATCGCACGGATTGCAGCACGGCGACAGCGAACACCTCGTCCTCGGTATCGGCCGCAGCGGCAGCTGCGTCGTCCAGCAACACGGCCGGGAGGCGTTGATCGGCAGAGGCGAGGCCGTGCTGACCAGCAGTGCCGATCCCGCCGCGGTTACGATCGCGTCGATTTCGGAATCCGTCAGTTTGCGAGTACCCAAGTCGGTGTTGCGATCGAGGATCGACGATCTTGACGCCCGCGTGTCGCGCACGATCCCGCGAGACACCGAGGGGCTGTTGCTATTGACCGGCTATGTCGGCGCAATTCGCGGCGCGCAGGCGCTGACCGATCCGCAGATGTGCGAACTCGTCGTCGCCCATGTCTACGATCTCGTCGCGCTGGTCCTCGGCGCCAAAGGCGACGCGCGCAAGCTTGCGCAGGAGGGCGGTGGCCGCGCCGCGCGCCGCTCGGCCATTTTCAGCGCCATCGAAAGCCGTAGCGGCAATCCGGCCCTGAGCGCCGCCGCAGTTGCCGCCTTGCTGGGCGTCACGCCGCGCTACATTCATCTCTTGCTCGAGGAAACCGGCCGCAGCTTCACCCATCATCTGTTGGAGAAGCGTCTCGAAAATGCCGCCGCGCTGTTGCGCGATCCGCGCTGGTACGCGCGCCGGATCGGCGACGTCGCGCTTGAGGCGGGCTTCACCGACCTGTCGCATTTCAGCCGCGCCTTCCGCCGCCGCTACGGCGCGACGCCTTCGGACGTGCGCGAGGTCGCCGTCCGGGATCGTGAGAAGCGGGATTGAACGGACTACTTGACGGCGCAATCGCGCAAAATTTCCGGCTTGAACGCGAGTCCATGCCCCGGCCGTTCCGGTGCGGTGATCATGCCTTTCACGACCGGCACCGGATCGACGAAGATATCTTCCGCTAGTCCCATGTCCTCGATCCAAATCCCGTTCGGGATCGAGGCGAGAAGCTGCACGTTCAGCTCGGGGAAAAGATGCGGCGCCATCGTCATGCCCCAGGTGTCGGCGACGGTGGCGATCTTGCGCAACTCGGTCATGCCGCCGCGCATCGGATCGGGCTGCAGGATCGGCAGCCGCGGATTTTCGAAGAAAGGTTTGAGATCGAACCGGGTGAAATGGGTCTCGCCGCCGACGATGCGCAGGTCGAGCGCTTGCGCGATGCGCAGGTAGCCGGCGAAATCGTCCGGCACCACCGGCTCCTCCAGCCAGTACACATTATAGTCCTGGAATTTGCGGCCCATCTGGATGGCGACGTCGGCGCTCCAGCCCATGTTGACGTCGATCATGATGTCGATGTCGGGTCCGACCGCTTCGCGCATGCGCTTGACGTTGTCGAGATCGGTGGCGAGGCTCGCGGTGTGCGCGACCTGCATCTTGATCGCCTTATAGCCGCGCTCCTTGTAGTGCAGCGCCTTGGCGATCATGCCGTCGCCGCCGGAGCCGCGGAAGCAGCCTGAGCCGTAGGCCGGCATTTGCGACCGGTAATGGCCCCACAGCCGGTGCAGCGGCAGCTTGGCAGCTTTGCCGAGCGCGTCCCACAGCGCGATGTCGAGCGCCGACATCGCCATGGTGGCGATGCCGCCGCGGCCGAACGTGATGGTGGTCTTCCACAAATCCTGCCAGATCGCCTCGACCGCGCTGGCATCCTTGCCGATGACGCGCGGGATGATCACTTCGTCGAGGCAGGCGATGATGGAGCGGATGCCCGGCCGGAACAGGAACAGATAGCCCATGCCGGTGATGCCGCCTTTGGTCTCGACGTCGACCACCAGAAAGTTGCGGGCGTCGCCGAAGGCATGGCCCTTGAGCCACGGCGTCTGCGGCCACGGCACGCGCAGCATGGTGGTGCGGACGGCTGTGATGGTCATGTCGCTCATGGGCTGCGTTTCGCTCCTGCTCGGACGGTCTTGCGTCTTGTTAGCAGCGAATTCTGCAGGGCATTGCCGATCTATGCAATGCCGGAGATTGCGCTCGCATGGCCGTGCCAAGTAGTGTTCGCGAACGCCCCGCGTGGGAGAAACTCTTGGCCTCGACCACCATCAACATCTCCAATTACAGCGATGCGCTGATCGTGCTCGGCACGGCGGGCGTCGTGGTGCCGATGGTGCGCCGCTTCGGCCTCAGTCCGGTGCTGGGATATCTCGGCGCCGGCGCGCTGCTTGGGCCGCTCGGGCTCGGTACGTTCAATCACCAATATCCGGCGCTGTTCTGGTTCACCATCAGCGATGCCAAGAACGTCGAAGGCATTGCCGAGCTCGGCATCGTCTTCCTGCTGTTCCTGATCGGTTTGGAACTGTCGTTTCAGCGGCTGTTGGCGATGCGGCGGCTGGTATTCGGCCTGGGCGGATCGCAGGTGCTGCTGACCGCGGGATTGCTTGCCGGCGTCGCGTTGCTGCTTGGCCAATCGGCTTCGGAAGCGGTGATCCTCGGCACCAGCCTGTCATTGTCGTCGACGGCGATCGTGCTCGAACTGCTGTCGAACCAGGAACGCCTGACCACGACCGTCGGCCGCGCCAGCTTTTCCGTCCTGCTGGCCCAGGATCTCGCCGTCATTCCGATCCTGATGTTCATCTCGATCCTGGCCGCGGGTTCCGGCGGTTCGGTGCTCAAGAGTCTCGGCACGGCGTTGCTTCAGGCGGTGATCGCGCTTGCCGTCATCGTCGTCTTCGGCCGCGTGCTGCTGCGGCCGCTGTTCCGGCTGGTGGCGAACGCGCGTTCCAACGAGCTCTTCATTGCCGTCATTCTGTTTGTCGTCGTTGCGGCCGGTGTGATTGCCTACGAGGCCGGCCTGTCCATGGCGCTCGGCGCTTTCGTCGCCGGCTTGCTGCTCGCCGAGACCGAATACCGCAAGGCGATCGAAGCCACCGTCGAGCCGTTCAAGGGACTGTTGCTCGGCATCTTCTTTTTCACCGTTGGCATGGATATCGACGTGCGCGAGCTGTTGCGCGATCCGCTTTGGTTCGCCGGCGGCGTCGTCGGCCTGATCGTCATCAAGTCGATACTGCTGATCTGCCTCGCCCGGATTTTCCGCCTGTCATGGCCGGTCGCCGTCGAGACCGGCTTGCTGCTCGGTCCGGGCGGCGAGTTCGCCTTCGTCGGCATCGGCTTGGCGTCGGGCGCGGCGCTGATCGAGCCGCAGCGTGCAAGCTTCACGCTCGCCGTTACTTCGGTGACCATGGCGCTCACCCCGCTGCTGTCTTTCGCCGGCCGGCGCTTCGCCGCGCGGCTGCGGTCGAGCCGGCCGGTGGACACCGAGCTGACGGCCCGGCCGAGCGGCGGGCAGAGCCATGCCATCGTCGTCGGCTATGGCCGGGTCGGCAAAGTCGTGTGCGCGCTGCTCAAGGAGCACGGCATCCGCTATATCGCCGCCGACCTCGACGCGCCCACCGTCACGCGCGACCGCCGCGACGGCCACGACGTCTACTACGGCGATGCCGCCGATACGAAATTCCTCGAGGCTTGCGGCCTGGCGACGGCGGCCGGCGTCATCATCACCATCCATACCCACGACCTCATCGACGTGGTCGTCGAGCACGTGCGCGCATTGCGGCCGGATATCCTTATCGTCTCGCGCGCCCGCGACGCCGATCACGCCCGTCATCTTTATGCGCTCGGCGCCACCGATGCCGTGCCGGAAACTATCGAAGCGAGCTTGCAGCTTTCCGAAGCCGCGCTGGTGGGATTGGGCGTTGCCGCCGGTCCGGTGATCGCGTCGATCCACGAAAAGCGCGACGAAATCCGCCACGCCTTGCAGGAGGCAGCCAAGAAAGCCGGCCGCGGCACCATTCGCTCGGTGCGGGCCAAGACGCGCAGGACGCTGCGGCGGCCATCGACCTGAGAGATCGGGGCGCGTTCTCGTGATTGCCCGAACCAATATCCGTTGTTGGGGTAAAGCGGAAATCACCGCAACTTGGCGAAATGTCCGCTTGTGCCCGGTGCGGACATCGGAGAGATGGTATAATTTCCAATTTTCGCGCTGTTTGAGATCGACAGGATCGTCATCTTCGGAGGAAATCCATGAACTCCTTTCGCCTGCTTTCGGCGTCGGCAATGGCGCTGCTCGGCATTGCGCTGCTTGCCGATGACGCCGGTGCTCAACAAAAGACTCTACGAGAGCAACTTGTAGGATCTTGGCTGGCGGTCTCGGTCGTTACTGCACATCAGGATGGGACCAAGATCGAAAGCTTCGGTCCAAATGTGAAGGGTATGCAGATATTCGACAGCAATGGACGAGTGGTCATCGTACTTATGCGCTCGGACCTGCCGAAGTTCGTCTCCAACAACCGGGAAACGGGCACTGCTGACGAAAACAAGGCGGTTGTTCAAGGAAGCTCTACCCTTTTTGGCACCTACTCGGTCGATGAGGCGGAAAAGTCGGTTAGCATCCAAATCGAAGCTGCAACATTCCCAAATTGGACGGGAACGACGCAAAAAAGGGCCATGGCAATCTCCGGGGATGAACTCACCGTCACCGGCTTTACTGGCACGCTAGGTGGTGCGCCTGTTTCCAAATGGACGCGCGTCAAATAGGTGCAGCCCTGCTCGCCTGAACAACGCCGATGCACCCAGGCAGAAATCCGCTCCCGTGCCGCCCCTGCGCAATCCTCTGCCTTGCGGCGGCACTGTCCAATATCGGCTCCAGCCCTTTAGCGGACCTCATGCAGTTTCCGCCTCATGTCCGATTGCGCGGGCAAAGCAGGCATAGTGAGACCACCGCCCATTGACCCGAACTCACGCCCCAACGCTACTGCGCGGCGCGTCGCTGCGCGAGATCGAGCACCTGGGGCAGATTGGCCGGGATCGCCGGCGCGCGGCGTACCTCGGACAGCGTGTGCAGGAAATCGGTGAACCAGTTCTGCACCGATGCGCGCTTGAGCTTCACCACCATGCTCTGCCAGCGCTCGCGGCGCTCTTCGAGACTCATGGCGAGCCCGGTCGCGATCGCGCGTGCCATGCCGTCGATGTCGTGCGGATTGACCAGGAGCGCGGCGTCGAGCTCCTTGGCGGCGCCGGCGAACGAGGAGAGCACCAGCACGCCGGGATCGAACGGGTTCTGCGCGGCGACATATTCCTTGGCGACGAGATTCATGCCGTCATGCAGCGGCGTGACCAGCCCGACATGGGCGGTGCGATAGAAGCCGGCCAGCGTGAGCTGCGAAAAACCTTTGTTGAGGTAGCGGATCGGCGTCCAGTCCACCTCGCCGTGGCGGCCGTTGACCTCGCTGACCAGGCCGGCAAGCTCGGCCTTGAGCTCGCGATAGGCGCGGATGTTGCCGCGCGAGGGCACCGCGACTTGCAGCAGCGCCACCTCGCGTTTCAACGACGGCTCGATGTCGAGCATACGGTCGAAAGCGCGCACGCGGTTGGCGAGACCTTTCGAATAATCCAGCCGGTCGACGCCGAGCACCAGCTTGGCGCCCTGCAGGCTCGAGCGCAGACGCGAGATTTCCGGGCGCGCCGCCGCTTTGTTGGCGCGTTTGGCGAATTCGTCGACGTCGATGCCGATCGGGAAGGTAGCGAGCTGGGTCCAGCCCCATTCCGACACGATCGTGCCATCGACCGGAGTGATGCCGAGCTCGTGGTGCAGGTAGGATTCGAAATTCTGCCGGTCCTCGACGGTCTGGAAGCCGATCAGATCGTAGGCCAGCATGTCGCGAACGATGTCGTTGAGATGCGGCACCGCCGTCATGGTGCGCCGCTCGGCCCACGGCGTGTGCAGGAAGAAGCCGATCGGGCGATCGACGTCGAGCCGGCGCAGTTCGACGCCCAAGGTGAGGAAATGATAGTCCTGCACCCAGAACATCGCTTCCGGCTTGTTGAAGCGCAGCAAAGCGCGCGCCATGAAGGCGTTGACTTCGCGATACGACGTGTAGTTCTCCGGCGAGACCTGGATCAGATCCGGGCGCGAGTGCAGCGCCGGCCACAGGCCCGAATTGGCGAAGCCCTCGTAGTAGCCGAGATAATGCTTCGCCGGCATGTCGACGGTCGCCAGCGCGCCGGCGCCGAGCGCCTCGATCTTGGCGAAAAATTCCTTATTTGTGGGGTCGCCGACATGGCCGCTGGAACCGACCCAGATGGCGCCGGACTCCTTGACCATCGGGATCAGGGCCGCCGCCAAACCTCCGGCGATCGGTTCATCTGGCTGCGCCCGTGCGACGCGGTTGGAAACGACGACGACGCTCACAATGGCACCACCTGTTTCGGATGTGTCGACAACCGGTTTGGGCGCGCTTTGTTCCATTAACGCTGCGGTGCAGCGAAAACGCTTGTGATTTCAAAAGGAAGCTCTTTATCCCGGTTCTGTGGAACTTCCGCGTATTGCGGGTGCAGGACTTTGGACCGTTCTGTTGCGGTGCGGTAGTCGCGGGCGCGACGAAAGCCCGGCCAGGTTCCATCGCAGGAACTTTTTTCGCCCGCCCGGCTTTACCGCTCTGACATTGCGGCTGCGCGGGGCGGCAGCCTTGAACATTGAAATCGCGGAACGAAAGTGATGCGCGCCCTGACTGTCGCGCCCGGTATCGCCAATTCAGCGCGCGTTGAGGACGTCCCCGAGCCGCCGCGCGCCGACGGCGCCGTGCTGGTGCGCACTTTGGCGCTCGGCGTCTGCGGCACCGACCGCGAAATCGTGTCCGGCTCTTACGGCTGGGCGCCGCCGGGCGAGAAACGGCTGGTCATCGGCCACGAGTCGCTGGGCGAAGTGTGCGAGGCGCCGGCCGACAGCGGATTTCGCCCCGGCGACCGGGTCGTCGGCATCGTGCGCCGGCCCGATCCGGTGCCGTGCCCGGCCTGCGCCGTCGGCGAATGGGATATGTGCCGCAACGGCCGCTATACCGAGCGCGGCATCAAGGAGCGCAACGGCTATGGCGCCGATTATTTCCGCATCGAGCCGGACTTTCTCGTCAAGGTCGACCGCGCGCTCGGCGATGCCGGCGTGCTGGTCGAGCCGACCAGCGTCGTCGCCAAGGCCTGGGATCACACCGAGCGCATCGGCCGGCGTTCGCGGGGCTGGCAGCCGCAGACGCTTTTGGTCACCGGCGCCGGGCCGATCGGCCTGCTCGCCGCATTGCTGGGCGCACAGCGCGGCCTCGATGTTCATGTGCTCGACCATCACGACAGCGAGGCGAAGCGCGTGATCGTGCACGAGCTCGGCGCCACGTTTCATTTGGAAAAACTCACGGAACTGGGCGCGCTCAAGCCCGACATCGTGATGGAGTGCACCGGCGCGCCGAGCGTGGTGCGCGATGCGCTCGGCCTTACCGCGCCGGGCGGCATCGTCTGCCTGGTCGGCGTGTCGTCGCCCGGACACGAATTCGACGTCGATATCGGCGCCCTCAATCGCACCATGGTGCTCGACAACGACGTCGTGTTCGGCAGCGTCAATGCCAACCGCAGGCATTACGAAGACGCCGTCGCGGCGCTCGAGCGTGCCGACCAGGCCTGGCTCGACCGCCTGATCACCCGGCGCGTGCCGGTCGAGCAGTGGACGCAATCGCTTGATTCCCAACCGGACGACATCAAGGTCGTCGTGGATTTTTCCAGGTGACTTCCTGCAACATGTCGGCCCGGATCGAAGATTATGCCCTGATCGGCGATTGCGTGAGCGCGGCACTGGTCGGGCGCGACGGATCGATCGACTGGCTGTGCTGGCCGCGGTTCGATTCGGAGGCGTGCTTTGCCGCGCTGCTCGGCACCCGCGATCACGGCCGCTGGCTCATCGCCCCCCGGGAAGAGGCTCGCGTCACGCGGCGCTACCGGCCGAACACGCTCATTCTCGAAACCCATTTCGAGACCGCGGACGGCGCCGCCACCTTGATCGATTTCATGCCGTTCCGAGCCGAGCATTCCGAGATCGTGCGCCTCGTCGTCGGCACCCGCGGCAGGGTGAAAATGCACACCGAACTCATCCTGCGTTTCGGCTACGGCGCCGTGGTGCCATGGGTGACTCGCGTGGAAGACGGCTCGTTGCGCGCGATCGCGGGTCCCGACATGGCGGTGCTGCGCACGCCGGTGCATGTCAAAGGCCATGACATGACCACGGTCGGCGAGTTCATCATCGGCGAGGGCGAGACCATTCCGTTCGTCCTGACCTATGCGCGCTCGCACAAGACTTTGCCGGAAGCGCGCGATCCGACCACGGCGCTGCACGACACGGAAAAATTCTGGACCGAATGGGCGGCAAAATGCCGGCCGGCCGGCGAATGGTCGGACGCGGTGCGCCGCTCGGTGATCACGCTCAAGGCGCTGACCTATGGGCCGACCGGCGGCATCGTCGCAGCTCCCACCACGTCGCTGCCGGAACGGATCGGCGGCGAGCGCAACTGGGATTACCGCTACTGCTGGATGCGCGACGCCACGCTGACGCTGCTCACCGTCATGCATGCCGGCTATTACGAGGAGGCGCAGTCCTGGCGCGAATGGCTATTGCGCGCCGTGGCCGGCAGCCCGGAGCAACTCCAGATCATGTACGGCATCGGCGGCGAGCGGCGGCTGACCGAATGGGTCGCCGACTGGCTGCCCGGCTATGAGCAATCGGTGCCGGTGCGCATCGGCAACGCCGCGCATACGCAGCGGCAACTCGACGTGTTCGGCGAGGCCATGGACGTGCATTACCAGGCGCGGCGCGGCGGGCTGGCGACCCACCAATCGGGCTGGGACATCCAGCTGAAATTCCTCGAACATCTCGCCGAGATCTGGCGCGAGCCGGATCAGGGCATCTGGGAAATGCGCGGGCCGGCGCAGCATTTCACCTATTCGAAGGCCATGGCCTGGGTGGCGTTCGATCGCGGCATCAAGAGCATCGAGACGTTCGGGCTCGACGGGCCGCTCGACGACTGGCGCAAGCTGCGCGACGAGATTTGCCAAGACGTCTGCGAGCGCGGCTTCGACAAAAAACTGGGAACGTTCGTGCAGGCCTACGGCTCGGACCAGCTCGACGCCAATCTGTTGCTGCTGCCCTGTATCGGCTTTTTGCCGGTCAGCGACCGGCGCATCGCCAACACCATCGCGGCGATCGAACGGCACCTGGTGCGCGACGGCTTCGTCATGCGCTACAGCACCGACGAGGTCGAGGATGCCTTGCCGCCGGGCGAGGGCGCGTTCCTCGCCTGCAGCTTCTGGCTGGTCGACGTCTATATGCTGCAAGACCGCTACGACGACGCCGAGCGGCTGTTTCGCCGCCTCGTCGGCCTGTGCAACGACGTCGGCCTGTTGAGCGAGGAATACGAGCCGCGCGCCAAGCGCCTTATTGGCAATTTCCCGCAGGCCTTCTCGCACCTGGCGCTGATCAACAGCGCCTATAATTTGACGCGCGAGCGAAAGCCGGTGCAGGTGCGCGCGCAGGACGAGACCGTGCCGGCAATGGAGATCGCGACGGCAACGGAGTGATAGGGGCCGCGCGCGAAACGTTACAGCGGCGCCCCGTCGCCGGCTTTTTTCTTATGCAGCTCGGCGTGGCGCCGTTGGTTCTGCACGAATGCCATCGGCGGGTTCGCCTGGTTGGTGCGCAGCACGATGCGCGAGACGTGCTCATAAAGTGCCTTCGGCGAAACCGGCTTGACCAACAGCTCGTGCACCCCGGACTCGTTCACCGCCAGCGTCGCGGTCTTGGTCAAATAGCCGGACAGCACGATGATCGGAATCCGGCTGGTTGGCGCGTTCGGCGCTTTCACCGCCTTGATGAATCGCAAGCCGTCGAAATCGGGCATGACCAGATCGGTGATGATGATGTTCGGCTTGGCGGTGCGCGCCATTTCCAGTCCTTCGGCGCCACTTGCGGCTTCGTAGACCTCACGGCTGCCGAAGGCGTGCAGCATCGTTCGTACCAGGCGGCGCGTAAACGGCTGGTCGTCGACGATCAGGAAGCTGATCGAGGCAAAATCCACCAGGAACGAATGCCCGCCGGGGGAGGGACGCGTGGTTTGTGCTGCTGCCACGTCAGCGCGCCAGGCTCATGCGGACCTGGCCTCGCCGACGGCGTCGTCCCGCCTGGCCGCGCCGGCCAAATCGTCGGTGATTTGCGCGATCAGGTCCGCGGCTGCGGCAAGAGCGTCGCGCATGCGGTCTTTGCCGGCGCAATCCGGCCAGTCCGGCAGCGTCATTTCCTGTTGCCGGAGAATGGCCTTCAGGCTCTGCAATTTGGCAAAGACGTTCGGCGCATCGGTGTCGTCCAATTGCGGCTGCAGCGTGCGCGTCACGAACAGCAGGATCTCGCTGTCGGAAAGCCTGCGGAACGGCTCGCGGCCAAGCTCGCTGTTTTTCGCCGTTCTCGCCATGCACTGTCCCCTGACATCGACTGATGGCCGGCCGACAAAAAGCCAGCCATCGTCTCCCGCAATGAAGCAATACAGCAAATTACATACTGAAGAGCCGAGATTACGGCTTCGCCCTGTCAGAGATTGCCTGACGTCTTAACCAAGTCGTTACCGTAACGAGGTGGGGAAGCTCAGAAATCCAGCCAGCCCTGGCCGGAGGCGTAACGGACCAATTCGGCGCGCGTCTTGAGCCCGAGCTTTTCCAGGCCGCGCGCCTTGTAGGTCTCGATCGATTTCACGCCGACGTCGAGCCGCGACGCGATTTCCTTGTTGGTGAAGCCGAGCGCCGCCATCTTCAACACGTCGGCCTCGCGGTCGGTCAAGGCCGGCGCCACGCCTTTGCGGGCCAAAAGCCGCTTGTTGACCTGTTTGCTCTCGAACACCCGGCCGACGATCGCCGGATCGATGTAGAGCCCGCCGACCATCACGGCGCGGATGGCCTGGACCAGGTTTTCCACCGCCGAGCGCTTGAGCACGTAGCCGCGCACGCCGGCTTCCAGCGCCTGGTTCAGGTAGGCGCGGTCCTCGTGCAGGGTGAGGACGAGAAGTTTCAGGGCGGGCATTTCGCCGGCCAGGCGGCGGCTGAGCACGATGCCGTTGAGCTCGGGCATCGATATGTCGAGCACGGCGACGTCGGGCCGTTGCTCGCGAACGATCTTCAGCGCGCTGAGCCCGCTTGCGGCCTCGCCGACCAGCTCCAGATCCGGCTCTGCGCGGATAAGATTGCGCAAGCCATCGAGCACGATGGGATGGTCGTCGGCCAAGACGATGCGGATTTTCTCGGTCACGCCGCTGACCTTTGGCCGTCGAGCGCGATGCGGGCGAAAATCGTGGTGCCGGCGCCGACCGCGGATTCGACTTCAAGTGTTCCGCCGATCAATATCAAGCGTCCGCGCATGCCGTCGAGTCCCAGGCCGCCATAGCCGCCGGGTTTCGCCGTCATGGCGTTGAGGTCGAAACCGCAGCCATTGTCCTCGATGGTGACCTGCAAGGTCACCCCGACGCGCCGGATGACGACGCTGACGTCGGACGGCCCACGGGCATGCTTGACGATATTGGTCAGGCCTTCCTGCACGATGCGATAGACGGTGGTGCCGATCTCGTTCGGCACCTCGTCGAGGTTGGGATCGTCGCAGTGAAAATCGACCTCGGTGCCGCAGCGTTCGCCCCAATCGGCGATGTAGCTCGTCAGTGCCTTGCGCAAGCCCAGTTCGTCGATGGCCGGCGGCCGCAATTCCCAGGCGATGCGATGCAGCGTCTTGCCGAGCTCCTCCATCTTCTTGCGCACCAGGTGCAAGCGTTCCCGGCCCGGGCCGTCGATCAGCGCATCGATCTCGTTGAGCTCCAGGATCGCCGCGATCAGGTCCTGGCCGGCCTGGTCGTGCAGCTCGTAGGACAGCCGCAGCCGTTCCCTCTCCTCGGCGATCGACAAGTGTCGGCGCAAGCCGACCACCAGCTGGGATTTTGTCTCGCTTTCGGTCTGCAACTGCGCGTTGGCGAGCGACAGCTTGCCGAGCAGGCGGTCGCGCTCGGTCAGCAACGCGGCGATCGGCAGGCACCACAGCGAGGTGAAGGCCAGCAGCACCTGCATCGCCAAGACCCGCTCCGAAGAGTCCGATCGCGACAGAATGGGCTCGCCGATGTTCCAGAGGACGAAGCTCGAGGTGAACAGCGCGGTGAGAAGATTGGCCGTCGTGGCGCCGATCAGGCCGAAGCGGAGCGTCGAAAACAGAGTTGCCGGGACCATGACGAAGACGATGGGACGGAAATACGCGCCGCAAATCCCAATGGCGATGACGAATGCGAAGATCGCCGCCGCTTCGGCGAGCCGCTGCCGCACCCGCAGCTCCTGCCACTCCCGCGACGTGATGCTGATGAGGAACGGCGCCACGACGATCATGCCGAGCGCATGCGCCGGATAGGCTTGCAGCCAGATCGTGCGCCACGGAATTCCGTGCGCCGCGCCGATCACCATGGCGTTAACGGCGTTGCTGCCGGCCGGCGCCACGACGCCGGCGATGACGATGAAAATGAGCAGATTTTTGAAGCTCGTGAGATTGGCGGCGTTGATACGCAAGGCCGACAGGAAAGCCAGCGTGACCACGACTTCGAAAATATTGGCCACGCCGAAAACCGCGGAGGGCGCCACGCTGTTGCCGACGGCGACGTTGGCGAGCGCAATGGCGCAGATGCCGCCGATGACGATCGAGCCGTAATTGCGCAGATTGCGGGTATGACGGAGCAGCGCGACCAGGACGATGGCGTTCACAGGCCAGATCGTTGCGACAAAATTCGCGCCGAGCAAAAAGTCGAGGGTCAAGAGCGTGACCGCGAAAATCGCGACCGGCAGCATCAGGTGTCCGGCGAGCGAGAGATCCGCCGGTTCGCCGTTCGCGGCGGTTTCGGCAGCCCCGTCGCCGGTCGCCGCCGCGCGGAACTGATCCGGTGCGATCGACGGTCGGCCGCGCACGGCGGCGGCGAAAATGTTGGAAAGGCCCGTTCTATCCGGCATGTGTCGGTCGGCTGCCGCGGTTGACTGGCCAGCAAACCCAACGCAACCACATGGGCGAATCAGGCCATCCCGGGCGCGGATGATCTCACGAAGACGGCGCCAAGCGATAGCGGTTATCGGCGCGGCGGCACCGTTCCGCGCCTGGGATCAGCGACGGCAATCAGATGGTGAAATTCACCGTAAACGAATTGCCGCCGATCGGGTCGGACGGCATCGACATTGCATTGCCGTTCGGGTCCTTCATGACGATGCCGTTCGGCGCGCGCGACAGCCTCGGCGCGGTGTTGTTGACGCTGATGGCGCTGAACGTGGTCGAGCCGTAATTGGGCATGTAGGCGAACCCGGGCGACGAGGACCCGCAATCTTTGATGCACGGCCCTTCCATGATCCATTCGACCGAGGTCAGGCTCGAGGCGTATTGCAGTGTCATCGTGTACGGCTGCGGCCAGCGGCCTGCATTGGTCAATGTGAGAACCCAGGTCGACAGCGCGTAGGGCGCGCATGCCGCGGTGCATTCAATCGTGGCAGTGATCGTATCGCCAGGCTCGACCGGATATTGCTTGCGACTGATCGGAACTTCGGAGTCCGGCAGGATTTCGTACCAGGCGAAATATTCGGCGTCGCCGTTCGGCGCGGCCGCCTGCATGGTGCCGATCTGAATGAGCGTCTCGTCGCTGTCCTGGCCGCCGATGCCGATCCAGGTCGAGGAGGCTTCGACGTCGGGCGATCCCGAATAGGATTGATACGACACCGAAGGCACGGTCCAGGTGCCTTGCACGACACTGTAGGTGTCGCCGCCGTTTATGCCGTAGCCCGACCAGTTGTTCGACAGTGTTTCGTTGTTCGGGCCCGAGAGCAGCATGCCCTTGGCGTCGCGCCAGCGAAACATCCGGGACTGCGCGCCGTGCGCCATCGACCGCAAATCCGTCGCGGCGTTTTTGACGGCGATCGTGCCGGTCCAAGGTCCCGCCGCCCAAGGTCCAGCCGCCCAAGCCAGAACCAGGGCTGGTACGGAAAATCGCATGAGAAACGTAAGCGCATGCGACCGAACTGTCGCGTCATTCCTGCCGTGCCACATTCGCCCTCTCACCTTCTCCCGTGCCACAGGCAGCTTGCCATAACGCCGCGGCTAAAAAAAGCCGACGGATTCGCAGCCGGTGCCGGCCTTGAAGCTGCCCTTGGCGCGGCGGCCGGGAATGTCGATGACGTGCACGGAGCCGTCGCCCTGGCAGGGGACGAACAATTCGTCGCCGCGGAACGCCATGTCCATCGGCTGCGAGCCGACCTTGATCGCAGTCTGCTCGCGGAACGTCGGATCGATCAGGCTCACCGTATCGCTGTTGAGGCTGGTGACGCCGAGCAGGCTGTTGTCCGGCGCGTAGCGCGCGATCTGCGCCGCCTTCGGCACGTCCTTGAGCACGATCTCCTCGCGCACCTGGCCGGCTTCGGTGTCGATCAGGAATAATGTCGGCTGCGCGTCGTCGACGGCAACGACGGTGCGGCCGTCGGCCGAGATGGCGATGCCGGCGAGCGGGCGCGGCGTCTTGATCTTGCCGAGGAGCTTTCGCTTGCGCAGGTCGATCACCGAAACCGTGCCGTCCTCCTCGTTCTCGGTGTAGAGGCGTTGCCCGTCCGGCGCGATGATCAGGCGATGGCCGTTGGTCGAGCCTGAATCGATGGCCTCGACCACCTTGTTGGTGTTGCGGTCGATCACCGCCACCACCGCGCTGTTCTCGCAGGTGATGTAGATCAGCCCGTCCGGCCCAAGCTTGAGCGTGTGCGGCGCGATATAGGGCCGCAGGTCGATGGTGGCGACATGGGCGCGCTGGTGCAGGTCGAACACGCAGAGCAGATGTTGCGGGTTGGGATTGCGGCCATGGATGCCGTCGCCGAAGATCGGCACGTAAGCCATGCCCGTCTCCGGCACGACGAGCAGCTCGTGCACCGTGCGCGGAAAGCCGTCGATCACCACTTCGGTCGCGAAGGTCGTGGGATTGAGGAACAGCACCTTGCCGCCCATCTTGTCGACTGCGATCATTCCATTGTCTGCGGCGGCCATCGTTTCGTCCCTCGCTTGCGTCGCTTACCTTACCGCGTCATGCCCGCGCTTGTCGCGGGCATCCACGTCTTAGCGGGACAACGGGTCCCCGCGACGCGAGCGTCGCGGGGTGGCCCGTCCCGGCCATGACGGCTACGATGACGACGATTGTATCGGGAGAGAAATTATGACCGCCGAGTCCAGCCGCAATATCAAATTCCTCAGCCACAGCGACCAGGGCGGCCGCAGCGACGGCGTCCAGGTCATGGTCAATCGCGGCCATGCCTATATCGGCCACGGCTTTTCCAACGGCATCACCGTCATCGACGTGCGCGATGCGAAGAATCCGAAGACGGTCAATTTCCTGGCCTGCCCGCCGAACACGCGCGCACACCATATCCAGACCCACGGCGACCTTTTGCTGGCGGTCAACGGGCCGAGCGTCTGGACCATGCAGGTGAGCCAGGAGGCCTATTTCGCCGGCACGTCGGGCGACGCGCTCAAAGGGCAGCAGTTCACCAGCGGCCTGCGCATCTACGATCTGTCGAAGCCGGAAGCGCCGCGCGAGATCGCGTTCCTGCCGCTCGGCGGCCTGGGTCCGCATCGCATCTGGTATGTCGGCGAGCGCTACGCCTATGTCTCGGTGCATCTGCCGGAATTCTCCGACCATATCCTGGTCATCGTCGACATGAAGGAGCCGACGAAGCCCGACGTGGTCGGCAAGTTCTGGCTGCCGGGCATGTGGACCGGCGGCGGCGAGACGCCGACCTGGCCGAAGGGCCGGCGCTATGCGCTGCATCACGGGCTGGTCGCCGGCAATCTTGCCTATACGGCGTGGCGCGACGGCGGGCTGGCCATCGTCGACGTCGGCAATCCGGCAAAACCGAAACTCGTCTGCCACCGCAATTGGGATCCGCCGTTCGGCGGCGGCACCCATTCGCCGCTGCCGCTGCCGGACCGCAATCTCTTGGTCGTCGCCGACGAAGCGAACTTCGCCAATTGCAGCCTGGGCCTGCGTTATATCTGGATGTTCGACGTCCGCGTGCCGGCCAATCCGGTGAGCATCGCCACCATGCCGGTGCCGGACGAGTTCGACTACTGCAAGAAGGGCGGCCATTTCGGCCCGCATAATCTGTGGGAGAACCGGCCCGGCGCGTTCCAGAGCTCGCGCTTGATCTTCGCCACCCTGCACAATGCCGGCGTGCGCGCCTACGACATCGCCAATCCGTTCCAGCCTCGCGAGGTCGGTTCTTTCGTGCCGCCGCCGCCCGCGCGCATGTTCGATCCGCGGCCGAACCGGCCGCAGGTGATTCAGTCGTGCGATTGCTTCGTCGATGCGGAGGCGCGGATGTACGTCACCGATTCCAACGCCGGTTTGTACATTTTGCAATTCGAGGGCGCGCCGGCGTGACGCGGCGCGGCTGTGCTGCATCCACATTGACAGTGGGACCTTGCCCTACCACAGTACCCGTTCAGAGCCGCTTAAAGCGGCCTTAGGGGAGGGGACGGATGGCACAGACCATAGAGGGCTTCGTCGACGCCGCGTTGGACGACGCCAAGATTTCACCGCTGCATCGCCGGGTCATCGGCCTGATCGCGGCGGGATATTTCTGCGACGTCATCGATTATACGGTGTATGGCTCGCTCGTTCCGTTCATCATCAAGTCCGGGTTTGGCGCAGCAGACGCCGCGTTGATTGGCAGCGCCACCATCGTCGGCCTCGCCATCGGCACGGCCGGCCAGGGTGAATTCTCCGACCGGTTCGGCCGCAGGTTCGTCTACCAGTTCAATCTGCTGTTCTTCGGCGTGCTCACCATCCTCGGCGCATTCGCGCCGAACTTCACATTGCTGATGATCTGCCGCTTCCTGGCCGGCATCAGCCTGGGCGCCGAGCAGCCGCTCGCCTTCGCCTATGCGGGTGAATGGGCGCCCAAGCGCATCCGCGGCCGCATCCTGGCGATCGTGCATTTCATCGGCGGCGCCATGGTATGGCCGATCGGCACCGGGCTCGTGCTCGGGTTTGCTTTCATATTTGCCTCGGGCGCCGATCCGGTCTCGGCGGGCTATATCTGGCGCGGCGTGTGGATCCTCGTCGGCGTGCTCGCCCTGATCGTCTGGGTGTTCCGCTTCACGCTGCCGGAATCGCCGCGCTATCTGGCGACGCACGGCCGCGGCGACGAAGCGATCAAGATTCTCAACGACCTCGGCATTGCCGGCCCCACCGAGCCGCTGTCGACCGACGTCGCGAGCAACACCAAGAGCGATCCGTTCGCTGTCGTGTTCAAGATGTTCCCGAGGCGCGTCATCGCCGGCATGATCTGCTTCACGGCGTTCTTCGGCATCGCCATCGGGCTCGGCGCCTGGCTGCCGAACATCATGGCCGACAAGGGCTTCACCATCACCAAGTCGCTGCTCTACACGCTGGTGATGAACTTCGCCGTGCCGTGCGCCAGCATCTTCATGATGTTCGCGCTCGACAAATTCGGCCGCAAGATCACAGCGGTCTGCACCTTCATCCTCGCCGGCGTGGCGGCGATCGTGTTCAGCAGCGCCGAGACCGCGTGGGAGCTGATCATTATCGGCTTCATCATGATCTTCTTCGTCCAGGTCGCTGGCAATTCGATGCAGATCTTCACGTCTGAAGTGTTCCCGACCAACGCGCGCGCGTCGGGCTTCGGCTGGGCCTCGGGCGTCGGCCGGCTGATGACCGCCGTAATCATGCCGTCGATATTGTTGGTGCAGAAGACTTGGGGCCTGACCACCGTGTTCGTGTGCCTGGCGACGTTGTTGTTCATCGCCGCGATTTCCGTCACCCAGCTCGGCCCCGAGGCCAGGCAGAAAGGGCTCGACGAGATCGAGCCGCCGACCAACAGATTGGTCGAAGCGGGCAATGCCTTCTGGCTGCGCCTTAGCGGCGGGGTGCTGACCGGGCTGGCGCTGTTCTGGTGGATCTATTTCTACGTCAACGTCCTGAAAGATCCGGGCCATTCCGTCGCCTGCCTGTTCTACACGACGGATCAGTGCGCCACCGCCGCCGCTGTGCCGGCAGCGGCCGGGCAGTTGATTTACCAACCCTATCTGCTGTGGGCCGGGATCGTGCTGCTGATCGTCTCGCTCTTCGTCAACGGTTCGCGCAGCCCAGCTTCGCAGACGGCGAGCTGACAGCCGCGGACAACGTCGGTAAAAAGCTTCGGCCGGCCCGCGATGGCGGTGCCGGCCGAAACTTTGATAGGCCGCCCTTAAGCGCAACGGTGGGGCATGGGTGTTCACTCGCCGTCTTCGGACAACAGACCGTAGCGGTTGCGATGGGCGAGCGCGTCGGTGAACAGATCTTTCGCGGCCTCGCGCCGTGTCGGTGACGCAATTCGGCCCCGAAGCGCGGCAAAAAAAGCCTCGACGAGATCGCGCCGCCGACGGGATGATCACTCAGCCGCCGAAGCCGGCGCGAGTGCAGCTTCAACGGCGGGCGACAAATATACTCCCTGGAGCAACAACTCGCGCTGGATCGTTCGCACGTCGAGATCGCGTGGTCGCGTGCCGGTCGCGGCGGCAAGCGCGGCCGCGACACCGGCGGCCTGGCCAGTCATCCAACATTGCGGAATTTCGCGCAAGAAAGTGTGGGAGCTCGCATCGCAGCCGACGTGGCGGCCGGCGCCCAATATATTGTCGACCCCTTCGGGCAGCAGCGCCCCGTAGGGCGTCGAGATATTTTGGAATTTTGGCGCAAGCGACGTCGACACGCCGATCTCGTCGTCCCAGATGTGACCACTGTCCCATTGCGCCCGTGTCACCTTGCGCGCCCCGGCAAGGCGCCGGCTGTGGCGGACGCCCATTTGCGGCGCGCCGAGCATGAGAAACGCATCGGCAAAGCCAGGCGCCGCCTCGCGGTAGACCTCGAGATGGCCGACGGCAAGCTCGCGCGAGCGCAATTCGACCGCCGTCAAATCCTCGACGTGGACGGCGCTGTAGCCGGCAAGCCGTGGTCCCATGAACAAGGCGACGTCGTTGCGCCATGACACGAACGGCTTTTCAAAGAACTGCAGCTGCCCGCGGCCGCGCGTCATGAAGGCGGCAAAGGCGTCAGGCTCTTCGTAGCGGAATTTGAGCCAGCGCTCCATGTCGACGCCGCCGATCAGGAAGGCGGTGTTCATGCAATGGTGGATGTCGCCTTCGTCGATGTCGGTTTCGCAGGGCGCACCGGAGCCCGCGATCAGATCGGCGTCGCCGGTGGTGTCGACCGTGACTTTGGCGAGCACCGCGTGGCGGCCTTCCTTGCTTTCGAAGATCGCGCCCTTGATGACGTTGCCATCGCGGATCGGTGCCACGCACCAGGCGTGCAGCAACAGCCTCACCTTGGCCTCGGTCGTCATGCCCATCGAGAGCGTCTTGAGCGCTTCGGGATCGATGGTTGGCGACCACGTGACGATGCCGTGATAGGCCGCGGTGCGCTGCGCCCAGTAGGCAGCGGCGGCGGCGTCGCGGCGACCCCAGTCGGCGCGTGGCGGTCCCTGGATGGCATCCTGCGGCAACCGATCCATGAACTCCTCGGCGAGGCCGCGGATGATCGGGCGGCCGGACCAGTCGGTCATGCGGTCGATCCAGATGACGAGGCCGCCGGTCGAAAGTCCGCCGAGATGATTGTAGCGCTCGACCAACATCACGTCGGCGCCGAGCCGCGCCGCAGCGATCGCGGCCGCCGTTCCGGCAGGACCGCCGCCGACGACAAGCACGTCGGTTTCGGCGAAGACCGGAATGTTGCGCGCCGGTTCGGAAATTGTCTTGGCGGGGCGAGCACGCCGCGTTCGGCCGCGGCCGCCGAACAGCTCAATGCCCTGCGCCGCGCCGATGCTGCTCGAAAAGTTGCCGCTGCCTGGGGGATCGCGAAAGATCTCGCTCTCTCGCGTCGCGCGGCCGGCAGGCGCTTTGTCCTTGTCGTTTGTCATGCCGCCAAGCATACGCACTCGGCGTTGCACCCGCTACCCGCGATTCACCCGCGCCAATAACGGTCTTCCCAGCTGCGCGACAGCCGCATCGCCGAGAGGATCAATCCCGCCATCGAATAGGTCTGCGGGAAATTGCCCCACAGCGCGCCGGTCTGCGGATCGACGTCTTCGGACAACAGGCCGTAGCGGTTGCGGTGATTGAGCGCGTCGTCGAACAGGTCCTTCGCCGCCTCGCGGCGGCCGAGCGACCACAGCGCGTCGATCAGCCAGAACCGGCAGATCAGGAACGCGGTGACCGGCAGGCCGAAATCGTCGGCATTGGCGTAGCGCATGACGTGCTTCTCGCGCATCAATTCGCGCTCCATGGCGGCGACGGTCGAGGCGAAGCGCGGGTCGTCGACTTCGACGACGCCGAGATCGGCTAACAGAAGCACGCTGGCATCGAGATCATCGGAGCCGAAGGCGGCGGTGAAGGCGCCGCGTTTCTCGTTCCAGGCGCCGTCGATGAGGGCGGCGTGGATCGGCTCGGCGATCGAATTCCAATATTTGGCGCGATCGTTCAGCCCGATGCGATTGGCGATCGCGGCGAGTCGCTGACAGCCGGCCCAGCACATCGCCACCGAGTGGGTGTGGATGCGCGAGCGGCCGCGATATTCCCAGATGCCGGCATCGGGCTCGAGCGCCTTCTGCGCGGCGCGGTCGCCGAGCGATTCCAAGAGATGAAACAGGCCCTCGTCGCCCGGCCGCGGCAGGCGGCGATCGAAGAACATCGGCATGGCGGCGAGAATGACGCTGCCATAGGTGTCGTGCTGGATCTGATCGCCCGCGGCATTGCCGATGCGCACCGGCCCGTCGCCGCGATAGCCTTCGAGGTCGGGCGCGGTGCGTTCGTCGATGCTGCTCGTCTGCACGACGCTGTAGACCGGACGCAAATCATGGTCCGATTTGGATGCGATCGAGAGCGTGAACGAAATGAACTCCTCCATGGTGCGCGTGGCGCCGATGCGGTTGAGCGCCTGGACGACGAAATAAGCATCGCGCAGCCAGCAATAGCGGTAATCCCAGGTGCGGCCCGATGACGGCGCCTCGGGGATCGAGGTGGTGTGGGCGGCGATGATGCCGCCGGTCTCGTCGAAGTTGGAAAGCATCAGCGTGATCGCGGCGCGGATGATCGCTTCCTGCCAATCGTACGAGATCGACAGGCGGCGCACCCATTCCATCCAATAATCGTGGGTGCGTTCGGCGAATTCCCGGCAGGTCTGCTGCAGATCGCCGGAATACGGCTCATCGGGACCGAACACCAGATGCAACGGCCGCGTCAGCACGAACGGCGCTTCACTTTCGATCAGCGACAGCGGCGCATCCGTGGTCAGGCGGATCACGGTCGAGTCGGCGGAATAGCGGATGTGATTGCTGCCGAGCGAATGATTGGGCAGCGGCTTGCCGTAGTTGCAGGTCGGCCGCATCCGGACGGTGATGCGCGGCAGGCCGGCAATCGGCTCGATGATGCGGAACAATTGCGGCGGCCGGAACACGCGGCCGAACTGAAGAAAGCGTGGGGCAAAGTCGGTGATCTTCACCTTGCCGCCGTTGCGGTCGGTCAGCACGGTCGAAACGATCGCGGTGTTGCGGACATATTCCGACTGGTACTCGGCGATGTCGTCGAGCACGACGTCGGAAAATCCCTTCTCTTCCTTTCCCGACACCAGCCGGCAAAAAATCGGATCGCCGTCGAAGCGCGGATAGCACCACCAGACGAGGCGCGAGTGCGGATCGACCAATGCGGCCGTGCGGCCGTTGCCGATGACGGCGAGATCAAGCCCGTGATCCGTCATTCTGCCGTGCCTTGGGCCGCGATGCGTGCCAGCCAGGCGCGCACTGATTCCGGCTTGTCGAAATGGCCGTTGGCGTCGGCAAAGACGCGGCCGACGGAAAATCCCAGGCCGCCGAATTTGGAAATAATGCCGAACACGGGCTCGTCGGTGATGTCGTCGCCGATGAAGATCGGGTTGCGGTCGGCAAACGGCGGAAAGCCCATCAGCTCGCACACCGCGTCGGCCTTGTTGATGCCGGCCGGCTTGATCTCGACGACCAATTTGCCGGGCAGGATCTCGACCGTGCCCGGCGGCGCGCCGGCGCAGATCGCCTCGACCGCGGTGCGCACCTCATCTTCCTTGTCCGAGGCCAGGCGATAGTGGATCGCCAGCGAGTAGCCCTTGTTCTCGGCGAGGATGCCGGGGCCGATCTCGGTGATGCTGGCGAGCTTGCGCTTCAAAACCGCGCTCAGCGGTCCCGCGCGCATCAACGGTTCGGCGTCCGCCGCCACGCGCAATTCCGCGCCGTGGCCGCCGATCGCGGCGAGCTGCAACGGCGAGAAGATCAGATCGATGTCGGCGAGCGAGCGGCCCGAGACCAGCGCCACCGCGCCGCCGGTCAAGTCGTCGAGCCGCGCCAGCGTCCGGCGCAGGCCCGGCGGCACCCAGACCTGCTGCGGCGACGGCGCCAGGTCGAGGATGGTGCCGTCGATGTCGAGCAGGATCGCGCATTTGCCCAGGTCGGGGACCAGCGAGATTTCCGCAAGCTCCATGTCGAGATCCGAGATTTCCAGGCTCATGTCCAAGTCCGCGTCCAAGTCCGCGCCCACGTCTGACATCTGTGATTCAATCGATGAATGCAAGCGGCCGGCTCACCGCCTCGAGCGATTTGCGCTCGGCGGCGATGCCCCAGCGGGCTTGGACGACGGCGGCCGCGGCCATCAGGATCGCGCCGATCACGTAACCCATGGCGACGCTCAAGCGCGAGCCGGTCGAGATCAGCATGCCGAGCAGCAGCGGGCCGGCAATGCCGCCGATGCCGGTGCCGACGGCATAAAAGAAGGCAATGGCGAGCGCGCGAATCTCCAGGGGAAAAATCTCGCTCACCGTCAGATAGGCCGAGCTGGCCGCCGCGGAGGCGAAGAAGAACACGATCATCCAGGCAACGGTCAACGTCGTCGCGGTCAGGAGGTCCTGGCTGAACAGGTAAGCGGTGACGGCGAGCATGATGGCGGACAGCGCATAGGTCGATGCGATCATGATCTTGCGGCCGACGGTGTCGAACAGCCGGCCGAGCAGGATCGGGCCAAGCACGTTGCCCGCGGCGAACGGCAGGATGTACCAGCCGACCCCGCCGGCCGGAATGCCGTAGAAGTCGGTGAGGATCAGCGCATAGGTGAAAAAGATCGCGTTGTAGAAGAACGCCTGCGCGGCCATCAAAGTGAGCCCGACCAGGGTGCGCTGGCGATAGGTGATGAACAGCGTGCGGGCGACTTCGCGCAGCGGCGTGTGATCGCGCATGCGCAGCCGGACCTTCGGCCATTCCCGCGCGGGCGCGTCGCCGCCGCGTGCAAATTGCGCTTCGATGCCGCGGACGACCGCGAGCGCCGCTTGCGGAGATCCGTGCGTCACCAGCCAACGGGGGCTTTCCGGAATCCAAAGTCGCATGATCAAAATAATAAGTCCTATTGTTGCGCCGATCAGGAACGCCAGCCGCCAACCGATCGCCGGATCGATGAATGCCGGATCGAGCAGGACGAGAGAACCGCCCGCGCCCATTGCCGCGCCAAGCCAGAAGCTGCCGTTGATGAGGAGGTCGGTCCAGCCGCGGAACCGTGCCGGAATAAGCTCCTGGATTGTCGAATTGATGGCAGTGTATTCGCCGCCGATGCCGGCGCCGGTGATAAAGCGGAATACGACAAAGCTCCATGCATCCCACGACAGCCCCGTCGCCGCGGTCGCCGCGAGATAAATAACCAGCGTGATCGTGAACAGTTTTTTGCGCCCAAGCCGATCGGTCAGCCAGCCGAAGAAGACCGCGCCAAGCACGGCGCCGGCGAGGTAACAGCTTCCGGCAAGGCCGATCTGCGCATTAGTCAACGCCAAGGCGGAACTCTGCTTGAGCTCGCCCGACAATGCGCCGGCCAGCGTCACTTCAAGACCGTCGAGAATCCAGGTGATGCCGAGCGCGACGATCACCAACAGGTGAAATCGCCCGAACGGCAGGGCGTCAAGGCGTGCCGGGATATCGGTGGCAATGACCGCGCTCGATGGACTTTTAGCGGTGTCATCCGCCAGGTCCCGGCGCACGGGAGGCGGGGTGGCGTAATGGCTAAAATCTCGATGCGGCAATAACTTGCCTGGGAAAAGTACCATGTCTGAATGCCGCCAGGCCCGGGGTGCCGGGCCACTAACGCCTGGTGCGGTCCCAGAGTTCCGGCTGCGGGGGCTCAGCGCGCCGCCTTACCCGAGTAGGTAATCCGCCATATGGTACCGCTGGCATCTTCCGAAACCAGGAGCGCCCCGTCCTTGTCGACGGTGACGCCGACTGGGCGGCCCCAGACCTGGGAATCGTTGATCACGAAGCCGGTGGCGAAATCCTCATATTCGCCGGTCGGCGCGCCGTCCTTCATCAGGACACGGATGATCTTGTAGCCGGTGCGTTTGGAGCGATTCCACGAGCCGTGCTCGACAGCGAAAATGTTGCCGCGGTATTCGGCCGGGAATTGCGTGGCGTCATAAAACGTCATGCCGAGCGACGCCGAGTGGGCTTGGATCAGCACGTCGGGAACGGTGATCTTGTCTTTCAGGTCCGGCCGCTCGCCGGCATGACGCGGGTCCTCATGCGCGCCGATATAGTACCAGGGCCAGCCGTAAAACGCGCCCTCGCGCACGCGCGTGATGTAATCGGGCGGCACGTCGTCGCCGAGGCCGTCGCGCTCGTTGGTCGAGCACCATAACGTTCCGCTCGAAGCGGCGACCGCCATGCCGACGCAGTTGCGGATGCCGGTGGCAAAGATGCGGCGGTTCTTGCCGTCCGGATCGAACGCCAACACATCGGCGCGTTCGGTCTCGTCGCCCCATGCTGCGCCGAGCGGATGACCGGACTGCCAGGCCTGCAGCGCCGTCGCGCTCAGCTTCTCCATGCCGTCGCCGACGTTCGAGCCGGAGCCGACCGACACGTACATGGTCTTGCCGTCCGGCGAGAACGCCACGTCGCGGGTGCTGTGGCCGCCGACCGGCAGATGCGGCACCACGACCTCGGCCGGGCCGCGCGCGGCGAGATCGCCGTTGCGATAGGGAAAGCGGACCACGGCGTCGGTGTTGCCGACATAGACCCACTGCGGATCGGCGCTGGCCGGATAGAACGCGATGCCGAACGGGTAGCGCAGGCCCGAAACGAACGTGCTCGGCTGTGCCGCGCCGCTGCCGCCCGGCCGCAACACGCGGATGCGCCCCGCACTGCTTTCGGCGACAAACACGTCGCCATTGGGCGCTACGCGAACGATGCGCGGCTCGGCGAGACCCGAGGCAAATAGGTTGACTTCGAAGCCATTTGGGACGATTGGCTTTTGGTCGGTGCGGCGCGTTTCTCTGACGAAATTCCGCGCCGACGCGGCCATGTTCGGCGCCGGCAAGTCCTGCGGTCTGATGATCCGGCGCACACCCGGACGATCGCCGTGCCAGTCGCCGAATGCGGCCGTGCCTTCGAGCAAACCGGTCTGGGCGAACAGCGGGATGGCGACGCAGGTGACGGCGGCGCAGGTGACGATGACAGCAGCTGACGCTGCCAGAATGTCACGAACGGGGTGCGGCATGACGTGCTCCTGGCGAGGTTCGAAAGATGAACAGGCCCAGGCCAGTACGGTTCCGCAGGTGACGCGCCTTGATCGCTGAAGCCCGACTGGAGATTCCGCGGCGCCTGCGCGCCATCGTGCGGGCGCGAGAATTGAGCCTGATCCTGCTGGCGGCATTGGTCGGCGTGCTTGGTGGAGCGGTCGTGGCCGGCATGGGCGTCGGCGTCGAGATTCTCCATGAGCTGTTCTTCCAGTTGTCGCCGGGCGAGCGGCTGTCGGGACGGCTTTCGCTCGATCCGTGGTTGGCGATTCTGGTACCGCTCTGCGGCGGCGTCGCCTTCGGCATCGCCAGCGAATTGATCGCCCGGTGGCGGCCGGAGCGCGAGGTCGATCCGATCGAAGCCAATGCGCTGCACGGCGGCCGCATGTCGCTGATCGGCAGCATGATCGTCGCGGCGCAGACCATGTGGTCGAGCGGCGTCGGCGCCTCGGTCGGCTTGGAAGCCGGCTACACCCAGATCGCCAGCGGCATCGCGTCCCGCATCGGCCACGCCTTTCGTCTGCGCCGCGGCGACCTGCGCATCCTGGTCGGTTGCGGCGCCGCCGCCGGCATCGCCGGCGCGTTCGGCGCGCCGCTCGCCGGCGCCTTCTACGGTTTCGAGCTGATCATCGGCAGCTATTCGCCCACCAGCCTGGCGCCGGTCGGCATCTCGGCGCTGATCGGTTTTCTGGTGGCGCAGCATTTTTCGCCGGCCGAACTCGGCGTCGTCGCGCCCGACAAGACGACGATCGCGGCCCATGATCTGGTGCTGGCCGCGACGCTCGGCCTCCTGGCGGCGATGCTCGGCATCGTTCTCATGCGCGGGGTGGCGATCTGCGAGGCGATGTTCACCCGGTCGCGGCTGCGGCCGACCTTGCGTACCGCGGCCGGCGGTCTGGTGGTCGGGCTGATTGCGATCATATCGCCGCAGGTGATGTCGTCCGGCCATGGTGCGTTGCGCGTCGCCGGCATGCTCGATCTGTCGTTTCACGCGGTGGCGCTTCTTTTCCTGCTCAAGATCGTCGCCTCGATCGCTTCGCTCGGCTGCGGCTTCCGTGGCGGGCTGTTCTTCTCGTCGTTGCTGATCGGCGCGCTCGGCGGCCATCTCTTGGCGGTCGCGCTGACCATGTTCTGGCCGACGGCCTATTTCGATCCGAACGCCTATGCGGTGATCGGCATGAGCGCGCTGGCGGCGTCCGTCGTCGGCGGGCCGCTGACCATGATCTTCATCGCGCTGGAAACCACCGGCGACCTGTGGCTGACCACCGCGGTGCTGATTGCCGTCATCATCTCCGCGCAGGTGACGCGGGAAGGATTCGGCTACTCGTTCGCCACCTGGCGTTTCCATCTGCGCGGCGAGACCATCCGCAGCGCCGCCGACATCGGCTGGATGCGCGACCTCACCGTCGGCAGCATGATGCGCGAAGACGTGCAGACCGTGCACGCCTCAACCACGATCGGCGCGTTCCGCGAGGAATATCCGCTCGGCGCCATGCCCTATGTGGTCGCCGTCGACGAGAACGACCGCTATGTCGGGCTGGTGCTGATGGCGGACGCGCATTCCGCCGAAGTCTCGCCCGACAAACCGGTCAAGGAGCTGTTGCACTATCGCGAAGATCTGCTTCTGCCCGGCATGGCGGTCAAGGAAGCGGTGCTGGCCTTCGACCGCGCCGAGGCCGAAGCGCTGGCCGTGGTCGATTCCTTCCGCGACCGCCACGTCATCGGGCTGCTCACCGAAGCCTATGTGCTGCGTCGCTATGCGGCGGCGCTGGAGCGGCGGCGCCGCGAGCTGATCGGCGACGAATAGACGCATACATTATTATAGCGTTATGGCGGTGAGCGGCCTTTGCCGCCGGCTCCGCGTATGGCGCATGACGCGATGCACAAAGAACCGCTCTTCACGCGTTTGTCATGACCCAACCATTATCGCTGTCGATAGTCTTGGCGATCCCGCAATGTCGGCCGATCGGCGCGACGGGCGGAAACAAGACGGTTGTCGATCTGAGCGCGACATCTAAAATTTGATCTTTCTGCAACAGGCTTCGCTTCATTCTCAGATAGCGCTTCGGCGCGACAATCGTCACTGCGAAACGTGTTCGAGGCGGGCGGCGCATGGACGACATTGCGACTGCGCAACGGCCGGAGCAATCGGCCCATGCGAATATGGTTTTCATTCCCGGCGGCACGTTCCGCATGGGATCGGACAAGCATTATCCGGAAGAGGCGCCGGCGCATCGCGTCACCGTCGACGGTTTCTGGATCGACCGCACGCCGGTGACCAACCGGCAATTCAAGGACTTCGTCCGCGCCACCGGGCACAAGACGTTTGCCGAAATCCCGCCCGACCCGAAGAATTATCCCGGCGCGCTGCCGCACATGCTCTATGCCGGCTCGCTGGTGTTCACGCCGCCGGGCCGTCCGGTCGATCTGAAAAACTGGGGCGAGTGGTGGCGGTTTCTCAAAGGCGCGAATTGGCGCCGTCCTTACGGCCGCAAGAGCAACATCCACGCGCTCGACAATCATCCCGTCGTGCATGTCGCTTATGCCGACGCGCTGGCCTACGCCACATGGGCCGGCAAGGACTTGCCGACCGAGGCCGAATGGGAATTCGCCGCGCGCGGCGGGCTCGACGGCGCCGAGTTCGCCTGGGGCGATGAGTTCACGCCCGGCGGCAAGCACATGGCCAATACCTGGCAGGGCAATTTCCCGCACGAAAATCTTTGTGCCGATGGCTTCGATCGCACCGCGCCGGTGACCGCGTTTCCGCCGAACGGCTACGGCGTCCACGACATGATCGGCAATGTCTGGGAATGGACCACCGACTGGTTTTCGCAAAAGCACCAGGCCGATGCGCCGAAGGCGTGCTGTGTGCCGGAAAATCCCCGCGGCGGCGGCGAGGCGGAGAGCTACGACGCCTGCCAGCCGCAGATCAAGATTCCCCGCAAGGTCATCAAAGGCGGCTCGCATCTGTGCGCGCCGAACTACTGCCGCCGCTACCGCCCGGCCGCGCGCCATGCCGAAGCGGTGGATACGTCGACGAGCCACCTCGGATTCCGGTGTGTCATCAGAAACGGGAGCGATCAATGCCCAACGGCGACAACGCAGACAAGCTGAAGAACAGCGCACTCAACCGCCGCAACATTCTGCTCGGCGGCACCACGCTCGCCGCCGCTTCGGCGATCGTCGCCAATAACCCGGTCCAGGTGGCGCAGGCGCAAGCGCAAACGGGGGCGCCGCCAAGCGGCAAGAAGCCCAACATCCTCTTCATCATGGGCGACGATATCGGCTGGTTCAACGTCAGCGCCTACAACATGGGAGTGATGGGCTACCGCACGCCCAACATCGACCGCATCGGCAAGGAGGGCGCGGTCTTCACCGACTGGTACGGTCAGCAGAGCTGCACGGCAGGACGCGCGGCCTTCATCACCGGCCAGTCGCCGATCCGCACCGGCCTCACCAAAGTCGGCCTGCCCGGCGCGGAGCTTGGCCTCGGGCCGCTCGACCCGTCGGTCGCCGATGTCATGAAATCGCTCGGCTATGCGACCGGCCAGTTCGGCAAGAATCACCTGGGAGATCGCAACGAGCATCTGCCGACCGTGCACGGCTTCGACGAATTCTTCGGCAACCTCTATCACCTGAATGCCGAGGAGGAGCCGGAAAATCCCGACTACCCGAAGGACCCCCGCTTCCGCGCGAAATTCGGCCCGCGCGGCGTTCTCAAGACCAAGGCCACCGATAAGGACGATCCGACGATCGACCCGACCTTCGGGCGTGTCGGCAGACAGGTCATCGAAAATACCGGCCCGTTGGATACGAAGCGCATGGAGACGGTGGACGAGGAGTTCCTTGCGGCGGCCAAGGACTTCATCAACCGGCAGCAGACGGCCGGAACACCCTGGTTCTGCTATTTCAACTCGACGCGCATGCACGTCTTCACACATTTGAAGAAATCGTCGCAAGGCAAGACAGGGCTCGGCCTCTATCCGGACGGCATGGTGGAGACCGACGGACACGTCGGCGAGCTGCTGAAGCTGATCGACGACCTCGGCGCGGCCAACAACACGATCGTCGTCTACACCAGCGACAATGGCGCTGAAGCTTTTACCTGGCCCGACGGCGGCTCCACGCCCTTCAGGAGCGAGAAAGCAACGAACTTTGAAGGCGCATTCCGTGTTCCCTGCCTGATGCGCTGGCCAGGCGTGATCGCGCCGGGCACGATCGTCAACGACATCTGCGCCCACGAGGACTTCATCCCGACGTTTGCCGCGGCGGCCGGCGAGCCCGACCTCGTCGACAAGCTGGTGAAGGGCACCACGCTCAATAGCAAGAGCTTCAAGGTCCATCTCGATGGCTACAACCTGTTGCCCTACTTCAAGGGTGGAGCGAAGGACTCGCCCCGCGACGAGTTTATGTACTGGAGCGACGACGGCGATCTGATGGCGATGCGTTTCCGCGATTGGAAGGTCGCGTTCATGGAGCAGCACACCGAGATGAATCCCGCAACGCCGTTGGGCGTGTGGCAGGGTCAGTTCACCAAGCTGCGTATACCAATGCTGTATAACCTGCGCGCCGATCCATTCGAGAAGGCCACCACCAGCATATATTACGGCGACTGGTCGGCGCATCGGATGTTCATGCTGGTGCCGGCGCAAGCCTTCGTCGCGAAATGGCTGGAGAGCTTCAAAGACTTCCCGCCGCGCGCCAAAGCGGCGAGCTTCTCCGTCAACGATGCGATGGAGCAAATCCAGACGAACGCGAGCAAGGACTGACGGCGTCGAGCTTCCGAAAATACTTCGGTAGGCACGGCGCTTCACGCCCTTTCTCACGCTACGCTTGCTGTCTTGCAAACGTCAATTTAGTGGCCGAAAATGCGGCGCGGTGACCCCTCTCCGTGCTTCTTGGCGCGAGGATGGCGGGTCATGAACACCACATTCAGTTACGCTCAAAACATTCAGTTACGCTCAAAGGAGTATCCAATGAGCCTCAGGCTGTTAGGCGGATTGCTCACCCTCACGTTAGGTGCCAGCTTTGCCATTCCGGCCGGAGGCCAGGAGGTTCTGCCGTTCCCGCCCAAACAATCAGGCAGCACCGCCGGGCGGACCATGCAGGAGTCAGTTTACAGTCCGCTCCCCCCAGTGAACCATCTACCAAAGGATGCGCCTAACATTCTCATCGTGCTTATCGACGATGTCGGGCCTGCCCAAACCGACACTTACGGCGGCGAAATCCACACACCGACGCTGAGCAAGATCGCTCAGGAAGGAATCTCCTACAACCGGTTTCATACCACCGCGATGTGTTCGCCCACACGCGCAGCCTTGCTGACGGGGCGCAACCATCATCGTGTCGGTAACGGTCAGATCGGCGAGCTGGCGAACGATTGGGATGGCTACTCGGGCGCCATCCCTAAGAGCAGCGCCACCGTCGCCGAGGTGCTCAAGGACTACGGCTACAGCACCGGCGCTTGGGGCAAGTGGCATAATACGCCTCCCGCACAAACCACTGCCGCCGGTCCGTTCGATGACTGGCCTGCCGGCTACGGCTTTCAGTATTTCTACGGCTTTCTCGGCGGCGAGGCGTCGCAGTGGGAACCGCAACTCGTCCGCAATACGGCATATGTCGAGCATCCGCACACCTCAGGCGGTCACGATTACTATCATTTGAGCGAAGACCTTGCCGACGACGCCATCGGCTGGTTGCGCAATCAAAAAGCGCTGGCGCCCGACAAGCCGTTCTTCATGTATTGGGCGCCCGGCGCCTCGCATGGTCCATTTCACGTCCCGAAAGAATGGGCCGACAAGTACAAGGGCAAGTTCGACGATGGCTGGGACAAATACCGCGAGCGTGCTTTCCAGCGCGAAAAACAAATGGGCTGGATACCTGCAGATGCGCAACTGACGCCCCGGCCGGCGACGCTCGCTTCCTGGGACTCGATCCCCGACGACGAGAAGCCCTTCCAGCGCCGTCTCATGGAGGTGTTCGCCGGATTCACCGAACACGTCGATGTCCAAATCGGCCGTATCGTCGATGAAATCGATCGGCTCGGCTACGGCGACAACACGCTGATCCTTTACATCTGGGGCGACAACGGCGCCTCGGCCGAGGGACAAAACGGCACCATCAGCGAGCTTCTGGCGCAAAATGGCATTCCCACCACGACCAAGCAGCAGATTGCGGCGCTCAACACGCTTGGCGGTCTCGACGCGCTCGGCTCGCCCAAGACCGACCCCATGTATCATGCCGGCTGGGCTTGGGCGGGCAGCACGCCTTATCAGGCGACCAAGCTCATCGCCTCGCATTTCGGCGGCATCCGCAATCCGCTGGCCATCCGTTGGCCCGCAAAGATCAAGCCCGACGCCACGCCCCGCGCGCAATTCCTGGCCGTCAATGATGTCGTTCCGACCATCTACGACATCGTAGGCATCACACCGCCGCGCGTCGTCAACGGCGTTCCGCAAGATCCGTTCGATGGCGTCAGCTTTGCCAGCACCTTCAACAATGCAAAGGCCGAGGAGGTGAAACACACCCAGTATTTCGAAGTGATGGGAAGCCGGGCCATCTATCACGACGGCTGGATCGCGTCGGCGTTCGGTCCGCGCATCCCATGGGTCGCGGGCTTGCCCCCGGGCATCAAGGAATGGACGCCCGACAAGGACAAGTGGGAGCTCTACGATCTCGGCAAAGACTGGACGCAGGCTGACGACCTCGCCGGCACCATGCCCGCGAAGGTCGCCGATATGAAGGACCTGTTTCTGATCGAGTTCACCAAGAACAAAGGCTTGCCGATCGGCGGCGGCCTGTGGATTCCCATACTGCATCCCGAATTGCGCCTGGTGCCCCCGTACACATCGTGGACCTTCCCGGGCGCAATCACGCGGATGCCTGAAGTCGCCGCGCCCGCTCTCGGCAATAAAGAGAACCTCGTCAGCATGGATGTCGACGTGCCGGCAAATGCCAACGGCGTGCTCTATGCGCTTGGCGGTTTTTCCGGCGGCCTCGCCTTGTACGTCAAGGACGGCGTGCTGTCGTACGAATACAATCTGTTCGAGATCATGCGCACCCACATCAAGGCCAAGGACAAACTGCCCGCCGGCAAGGCCAAGATCGAAGTGCAGACGACCTACATCGAGCGCAAGCCGGCCGGTCCTCTCAAGGTGGTGCTGAAAGTCAATGGCAACGAAGTCGCGTCGGGCGTGGTGCCGGTCAGCGCCCCACTGATCTTTACGGCCAACGACTGCCTCGACTTCGGCATCGATCTCGGCTCACCGGTCGGGATCGAGTACTACGATCAGGCGCCCTTCAAATTCAACGGCACGATCGAAGGCGCGCACGTGCAATACCTGAGCGGCGCGCCCGCTCAGCTGCAGCAGGAGAAACTGCAAACGCACGGAGCGATCCCGTCGCAGGACTAGCTGGCCAATCTCGTTGGCCTTGTGATCGGGATGGCAGGTGCATCCCTGGACCGGGACAGCGCGTAGGGCGGATTAGCGAAGCGTAATCCGCCGCTCGGCTGTTCCGGCGCCGCTATCGGCGGATTACGCCTTCGGCTAATCCGCCCTACGGGCTACGCGGACCCGTTGGCGCTTTTGCCCGCCCTATGCTTGCTGGGGAATTACGACGCGGGCGCAGAACCTTTCAATCGTCATTGCCGGACTTGATCCGGCAATCCATGCAGAGAACCTGCTCGCTCAGTCTCTCCATGCCGCCTCATACGCCGGACATCACCATGGACCACCGGGTCAAGCCCGGTGGTGACGCGGTGGGGTCTGTTTGGTCTATACTCCACATCGAATATCGAGTTGCCGGACCAATCGCCACGAGCCACAAAATGAGCCGAAAATATATGCTGCTGTATGTTGCGAAATTTCAATTCCGCTACAACAACCGCTTCAATCCCAACATGTTTGAGACGGCGATAGCAGGCTGCTGAGATGAGGTCACTGGCATCCGTCTCAGCTAGACGGAAACGACGACAGCGAACCGAAAGAGGAGCAATTGGAGTTTTCATTTTCGTTTCCGCAGGCGGTCAACGAGAATGAAAGAGGGCCATATCAACCCGATAAATCCGAAGAAACCCGTTAGTCCAGTGAAGGCATAGAAAAACGTGTCGTCGTCGGAGTCACCAATGGATAAAGTTGCAGTGGACGCCACTGTTGCGGCGATGGAATCCTCCATCCACAACATTGATTTGTTGGCACTAATTTGCGGAGTCTTCGTTGCAGTATTTTTAGCCGGTGAAATTTGGTTTATCGGCGCACACTGGCTGAAAGAATTGACGCTCAAGCCATTACGAGAAAGGCAAACCCAGCTCAGTGAACTTGAAATGCAAAGGCTCAAGAGTGAGACGGCTATCGCCAATAAAGCCACGGAAGAATTAAAACGCCAAAACCTTGAATTAGAGCAGGCAATTGCACCCCGCATTTTGAATCAAGCAGGGCCAGATCGAGTCCTAAATGCTTTTCCCGGCCAAATAGTCCAGCTCGACACAATTATGGAATTTGAAGCCCAGCGACTTGCTGGAGGGCTGTCTAGTCTCTTCAAAAGTGTAGGTTGGGACCTTCGCCCTCCAGACCCTAGGTTCTCGCACGCGTTCGAAGGCGTCAGGATTGAATATTTCCAGCGGGCTGGCCCGGCTGACCCTGATCCCAACCAAGCGCAACGAGTGGCCGCGGCTAAGGCGCTAGCCGAAGAACTGAAAAAACAAAATTTGAAGCGACCTTGGCCCCTTTACCCGGCAATCCCAGCACCGAAGAAACGCTACGGGCGTCAGGAATGATTATTGAGGCTATCCGGGTAACGGTAGGCCCCAAGCCGACTACGTACTTTTTGGAGCAGCGGTATCCGTGGATTAAGGAGCAGCGAGAGAATTTCGAGAAAATGCAGGCAGAGGCAGACCGCAAGCGCGCCGAGGCGCGAGCGAGAATGAATAAAGCCCTGCAAGAGAGGGGCCTCCCTCTCTTGCCGCCTGATCCATAGTCACCAATTGTCGCCGGCCTGTCACCGAATGGCCGTACCAAGTAACCGCCCACTTTGTTGACTGGCAAATAATCGCCCAGTGGCGCATGTCACTTTTTCCTTGACGCAAGTCCCTATTACGGTTACACTGCAATCCTTGCTCCGTGAAGGACATGCCGCGGAGGCACACCGTGTCATGGGAGCGAGGGCGGTGCCCGCGGGTGGGTTTGCAGCCTGCTCCCGGGCGGCTTGGGCATCATGTCTCCCGGCATTATGACCGGGGTGGGAGGTGCTTCCCTGGACTGGGACAGGCGAAGGCGGGTAACGCCCGTTCAGACCGCGTCCCAGGAAGCCTGGCCTGAAGCTGAGCCTTTGGGATGGAATAATTCCCTTAGGTGAGAGCCGCGGTGGAACGCCGTCAAATGAGCGCGCCGTAAAAAGCGCGAGCCGCATCGCAAGATGCGGAGGATACGGATCAGCGTTTGCCGGCGTTCCGCTTCCTTCAATTTTCTTCGTAGCCCGGGTTGAGCGCAGCGAAACCCGGGAGCGGCGATGGAGCCGGACCTTCGTTCCCGGATTTCGCTGCGCTCAATCCGGGCTACGAAGCGACGAAACCGGCGTAAGCGAAGACGAAAGCCAGGCCCCACCCCTGACTTTCGCAAAGCCGAGCCGGGTTCGTCATGCAGATCGAGCGAGTCCCGCGCTGCGCGGGATGCGCCGCCGCATGCCATTTTCACAACCGCCATTTTCACAACAACGTGTGGTGATTAAGCTAGAGAGATTAAGCTGGAGCACTGGCGTTCATAGCAGCGCACACGGAGAGAGACCCATGCGGACAATCGCCGTGATAGCAGCGCTCGCAGTTGCCGCCGCGCTTCTTGCTGCGCCGGCGCACGCGCAAGCCGTGCCGCCGGCGGAAGTGCGCGCCATCGCCAGGGACGCCGTCATCTGGGGTTTTCCGCTGGTCGACAGCTACCGCGTCCAATATTCCTATTTCGTCGATCGCGGCGGCGCCGAATACAAGGCGCCCTGGAGCACGCTGGTCAACAACGCGCGCGTCTATACGCCCGACGACAAGGCGATCCAGACGCCCAATTCCGACACGCCCTATTCGTTCGTCGGCGCCGATTTGCGCGCCGAGCCGCTGGTGATCACGGTGCCGGCGGTCGACAAGGGCCGCTATTACTCGATCCAGTTCATCGACATGTACACGTTCAACTTCGCCTATGTGGGCAGCCGCGCGACCGGCAACGGCGCCGGGAGTTTTTTGCTCGCCGGGCCGGACTGGAACGGCACCAAGCCGAACAACGTGAAATCGGTGATCCGGTCCGAGACCGAGTTCGCCTTCCTGCTCATCCGCACCCAGCTGTTCAATCCCGGCGACATCGACAACGTGAAAAAGATCCAGGCCGGCTACAAAGTCCAGACCCTGTCGCAGTTCCTCGGCAAGCCGGCGCCGGCGTCCGCGCCCGCCATCAATTTCCTCAAACCGCTCTCCGCGGATGACGAGCGCACCTCGCTCGATTTCTTCAACGAGCTGAATTTCATCCTGCAGTTCTGCCCGACCAATCCGGCCGAGGCCGCGCTGCGGGCGCGGTTCGCCAAGATCGGCATCAATGCCGGCAAGAAATTCGATCCCGCCGCGCTCACGCCCGGGATGCGTCAAGCCTACCAGGACGGCATGGCCGATGCGTGGAAGGCCTTCGCCGAATTCAAGACGACGCAACTCGACACCGGATTGCGGTCCAGCGCCGACAGTTTCGGCACGCGGGCGTTCCTGAAAGATCATTACATCGATCGCATGGCCGGAGCCGTGCTCGGCATCTACGGCAACTCCAAGGACGAGGCGATCTATCCGGTCTATTTCGTCGATGCCGACAAGCAGAAGCTCGACGGCACGCATCGCTACACGATGCATTTCGCCTCGGGCCAATTGCCGCCGGTCAATGCGTTCTGGTCGCTCACCATGTATCAGCTGCCGGAGAGCCTGCTCTATGCCAATGCGCTCAACCGCTATCTGATCAATTCGCCGATGCTGCAAAACCTCAAGCGCGACGCCGACGGCGGGTTGACGCTTTACGTCCAGCACGACTCGCCAGGCGCCGACAAGGAATTGAACTGGCTGCCGGCGCCCGGCGGGCCGTTCTTCGCGGTGTTGCGGCTCTACTGGCCAAAACCCGAGGCGCTCAACGGCAAATGGACGGCGCCCCCGTTGCAGAAAACGAACTGAACGTTGCGGAGATCGCCAATGAAAATGAAGCTCGCCTGTTGCGCTTTGGCCTTGATCTTTGCCGCAATTGGCAGAGCGGAGGCGCAACCCGCCATGCCGGCGCCAGCGGCCAGTACCGTGCCCGTGACCGTCGACAATTTCACCCGCGCGGAATCCGACCTGTATTTTCATTCCATCGCCATCAAGGAAGGCGGTTTCGGCAAATTCTTTCACAACCGTGAGCCGGCGCCGATCGACAATCAAAACGTCATTCGGCTGAACCGCGACACGTTGTATTCCGGCGCGGTGTTCGATCTCGACGCCGGGCCGGTGACCATCACGTTGCCCGACGCCGGCAAGCGTTTCATGTCGATGCAGGTGTTCGATGAGGACGAATATACCCACGGGGTCTTTTACGGCCGGGGCAGTCACACGCTGACGCGGCAAGGCATCGGCACGCGTTATGTCGCGGTGGCCGTGCGCACCCTCGTCGACCCGGTAGACCCGAAGGATGTCCTCGAGGTCCACGCCTTGCAGGACGCCGTCAAGGTGAGCCAGCAAAGCGCAGGCAAGTTCGAAATCCCGAACTGGGATCCGGTCAGCCAGAAGAAGGTGCGCGACGCGCTCCTCGTCCTCGGCTCGACCATGTCCGACTTCAAGCACGCGTTCGGCGCCAGGAACGAGGTCGATCCGGTCCGCCATCTGATCGCCGCCGCGGCGGCCTGGGGCGGCAATCCCGACAAGGCGGCGATCTATCTCAACGTCACGCCGCCGAACAACGACGGCAAGACGATCTATCGGCTCACGGTGAAGGACGTGCCGGTCGACGGGTTCTGGTCGGTCAGCGTCTATAACGCCGCCGGTTATTACGAGAAGAATCCGTACAATGCCTATTCGCTCAACAATATCACGGCGAAGAAAAGCGACGATGGCGCGATCGCGATCCAGTTCGGCGGCTGCGACGGCAAGATTCCGAACTGCCTGCCGACCGTGGCGGGGTGGAACTATACGGTGCGGCTCTATCGGCCGCGGTCGGAGATCGTGAGCGGCAAATGGACATTCCCGCAGCCGCAGCCGGTGCCGTGAAGGTGACACAATTTTTATTTCGTTTTATTTCGCGGGCGGCGCGGAAATCGCATTGCGGGACTGTGCAAGCCGGTGCGAAAGCGGATAGAGTACGACAGAATACAAACTTGAAAATCGCTCGCGCAGATGTGGCGAGCACCGGGAGGCGATCTTGATCAAGCTGACAATGAAGGTTTTGGCAATCGCGCTGTTGTTCGCAGCGCCGCAGGTGGCCTTGGCGCAGACGCCGCCGCCGGCGTCGCAGCCGGCAGCGGCGCCGCCGCAGCAGTTGCTGAGCGCCGGGCAACTCGATGCGCTGGTCGCTCCGATCGCGCTCTATCCCGACGCGCTGCTCTCGGAAGTCCTCATGGCCTCGACCTATCCGCTCGAAGTCATCGAGGCCGACCGCTGGGCCAATGCCAACAAGAATCTCCAGGGCGATGCGCTCAAGGCCGCGCTCGACAAGCAGAACTGGGACGACAGCATAAAATCGCTCGCGGCCACGCCCGACGTGCTCGACTTGATGAGCAACAAGCTCGACTGGACGCAGCAGCTCGGCGATGCGGTGCTGGCGCAGCAGCCCGACGTCATGGATGCCATCCAGCGGCTGCGCGTCAAAGCGCAAGCCAACAACAAGCTGCAGTCGACCAGCCAGCAGACCGTGACCACGCAAAGCACGGGCGGACGGCAGTACATCTACATCGCGCCGACCGATCCGGACGAGATCTACGTGCCGTATTACGATCCGTCCGTGGTCTATGGTGCGTGGGACTATCCGGACTATCCGGCCTATTACTGGCCGCCGCCGGCCTATATCGGCGCCGGGATTCTCGCGACCGGGCTGGTGTTCGGCACCGGCTATGCGCTCGGGCGTTGGGCCTCGGGCGGCAATCGCTGGGGCGGCGGCTTCAACTGGGGCGGCAACAACATCAACGTCAACCGCTCGGCCAGCGGCAACAATATTGGCGGCGGCAACTGGACGCACAATCCGGCGCATCGCGGCAACGTCGGCTACAGCAATCCGGGTGTCGCGGCCAAATTCGGCGGCAACACCGCGCGCGGCGCCGGCACCCAACTGAACGGCCGCGGCTCCGGCGGCCAGCAGGTGCTGCAGCCGGGCGGTGGCAACCGGTCGAATCTCGGCGGTAACGGCCAGAATGCCGGCGGCAATCGCAATGTCGGCGGTAACGGTGCGGGCGCCGGCAATCGTAATGTTGGCGGCAACGGGGCGGGCGCCGGCAATCGCAACACCGGCGGCGCCGGCGCGGGCAACCGCAATGTCGGCGGCAATGCCGGCAACCGCGGGACCCAGAATTGCAGCGTCGGTGGTGGAGGCGGCGCCAATCTCAATCGTGGCGGCGGTGGCGGCGGTAACGCCGTCCGCGCCCGCGCTGCAGGCGGAGGAGGCGGCGGTGCCGGCTTTGCCCGCGGCGGCGGTGGCGGTGGTGCTGCGCGTGGCGGCGGCGGTGCCGCGCGTGGCGGTGGTGGCGGCGGTGCCGCCCGTGGCGGTGGCGGCGGTGGACGGCGGCGCTGATCCTCGGACCGCCTCGCCGGCGAATGCTCGCGCCTATCGGGACTTTTCTGAAGACGGTTCAGGGCTCTTCGCGCCCTGGAAAGGGAGCAGCATGGCCATAGCCGGCGGCGAAAAAATCGTCGACATCAGTCTCGAGCTCGATCCGAAGAATTTCGGCATGCGCACGCCCGCCGGATTCACCAAGGACCTGCAGTTCGCCATGGAGGTGCTCAAGGAGCACGACGCGCCCGGCGGCGCCGGCCAGATCGTGCGCGGCGTCCATATGCGCCTGCATGCCGGCAGCCATGTCGACGCGCCCGAGCATAACGTGCGCGGCGGCACGCAGATTCATCAGCTGCCGCTCGAGCTGTTCATCGGCGAGGCGATCGTCGCCGACCTGCGCGACAAGATGCCCAGCAAGGCGATCACCGCAAGCGATCTCGACAAGGCCATCGGCGCGCGCGTCAAGCGCGGCGACCGCGTGCTGCTGCGCACCGATCACAACAACGCCTACGACGGCGGCTCGGACAAATGGATGAAGACGTCGCCGTATCTCACCATCGGCGCCACCGAGTGGCTGATCGACAAGGGCGTCGTCATCGTCGGCTACGATTTCTATCACGGCAACGACGAGCCGGGCGCGCCGCGGGTGTTTCACAATTCGCGGACCTTGAGCGAGCGCGGCATCATCACCATGCCGTACCTGAAGAACCTCGACCGCCTTACCAGCGAGCGTTTCACGCTGATCGCGCTGCCGCTCAACATCGTCGGCGCCGAAGCCTCGCCGGTGCGCGCCGTGGCACTACTGTGATCGCGCTGATGAGGTTATGCGCGCTGGCGCTCGCCATCGCCGTTGCGGCGGCGGGCACGACGGCGCGCGCGGACGATCGTTATCCGTCGCGCGTCATCACCATCGTCGTGCCGTTGACGCCGGGAACGGCGATCGACATCCAGGCCCGCCTCTATGCCGACGGCATGGCCAAGCGGTTCGGCTACCAGGCCGTCGTCGTCAACCGCGCCGGTGCCGGCACGCTGATCGGCGCCGAGACGGTCGCCAATGCGTCGCCGGACGGTTACACGGTTTTGTTGACGAATTCCGCCCACGCCATCCTCGGCGCGATGAACCGCAATCTGCCGTTCGATCCGATCGCCGACTTCGCCGGCATTTGCATGGTGGCGCAGGCGCCAACCATCGTCGCCGTGCCGCCGGCGCTCGGCATCCACGATCTGCAGGCGTTCGTCGCGCTGGCGAAAGCAAAACCCGGCACCATCAACTACGGCTCCGCCGGCATCGGCACCGCGACGCATATTGCCGGAGCCTATTTTGCCTACAAGACCGGCACCGAACTGGTCCATGTCCCTTACACGGTCAGCCAGACCATTCTCACCGACATGCTGAGCGGCAATATCCAGGCGACTTTTGCGCCGGAAGCCTTCGTCTTGCCGATGCTGCAGGACGGGCGCCTGTTGGCGCTCGCCGTGGCCGACGACACCCCGGTGACCGAGCCGGTCAAAATTCCGACCGCCCGCTCCGCCGGCGTCGATTACGTCAACACGACCTGGTACGGCTTCCTGGCGCCGGCGAAAACGCCGCGCGCCGTGCTGCAAGCCCTGCACGACGCCATCGTCGAAGTCGGCAAGGACCCGGACATCCAGGCAAAAATCCGTCAGCAAGGTTTTGTGCCGGCCAATATCGGGCTTGGCGATTTCGACGCCCATATCCGCGGCGACATGGCGCGCCTCGCGCCGATCCTGGCGAAGCTCGGTCCGTCAAAATGATGCGGCGTATCAGGGCCGCAAATAGACGTAACCCTGCGACTGCAATTCGGCGAGCCGCACCACGCCGCCTTTGTCGGCGATGATGAAGCCCGGCAACAGGTCCTTGAGCGTCACTTCCTGCGCCCGCATGGTGTTGATGCAGGCATTGAGCTGCAGGCCGGAATTCTTCATCTCGTCGGTGCGCTTGGTCATGTCGGGCGAGGCGCCCGCCGCATGGAACGCCTTGAGCGCCGGGCCGTGCACGACCAGCGCGATCGTCACTTTGTCCGGCCCGCCCATGCCGTTGTAGTGGTTGCGGATATTGCCGAGCACGAAATCCACCTTGTCGAGATCGGACAGGTGATAGGCGACCTTGGCTTGATCCGGCGTCGCGGCCTCGGCGCGCGTGGTCAGGACCGAGAGGGGCATGATCGCGCAAGCAAGCTGCAGCAATGAACGTCGTTCCATGGGGCTCTCCTTAGGCGTTGCGCCAATCATAACATATGCGTCGGTCCGGCAGTTGCGGCCGAGGCTTAGTCGCCGCTGCAGGGCCGGACGTTCATGGCCGCTTCGGGGCGCCCGTCGAGCGACACTCCGGGTTGGGCGAACCGATCATACGATCATAACAACAACACCGGCCCCATCCGCATGCGTTTCGTAGAAAGCAACGCGCGCGGTCCGCGGGAACGTGGTGTAGAATCGTTGGCTTCGCCGTCTGATTGAGGATAAGCTGGAGTGCTCGGTACCCGTCGGTATTCGCGCACCTTGCCTGTGTCCATGTCTTGCCTGCGTCCATGTCTTGCCTGCGTCCATGTCTTGCCTGCGTCCATGTCCATCAGAAGGAAGGGATCAATGAGAGTTTCGATTCTGGCGATCGGCCTCATCTGTCTTGCGTCCATGGCGTCGGCCCAGGAGCCGAAACCCAACGGCACGGTGCCGGGCGCCGAGGTGCCGTTTGAATGGCAGGTCGTCAGCACGGCGTCAGGCAAGATGCTGGAAGTCCAGCGCGAGATCGATATCGTCAAGGCTGCGGTGCCACAATTCCTGCAGCTCGTCGCCACCAACTATCCGGGAAAGCCGGTGATGTACGGCGCAATGTCGGTCGCCGGCGGCACCATGACCGGGCAGGGGCCGGCCGCGCCGTCGTCCTACCCGACGATGTATCACGTCACCAGCGCGTCGAGCTTCTACAATTACAATGTTTCCGACGATTGGAAAAAGATGACCGCCGAAAAGCTTTCCAGGCCGGGCCAGCCGCCGATCGACTGGCAGTCCCCGGACGTGTTCGAAGCCTGGAAGGTCGCGGTGACGGACGGACAGGACATACCGGCGGACATGACCTTGCCGGACAGCACCGGTTTGATGCCGCTTGCCTGGGTGTCGCCGGACCCGCGCATGGTGCGACCCACCAGCTCGAACCGGCTGCAGGGCAATGACGACTTTTTCGTCATGTGTCACGTTTTGTCGCTGGCCCCGGAATGGTATCCGGACGGCCTCGTCAATCTGCATTACGACGAGCTCAACCAGACCATGATCCGGCCGGTTTCTTTCGACGGCATGCTCAGCCCGTTGTGGGTGCAGCGGCCGCCGAACCAGTCGGCGGCGACGGGAGGCGACGCCGTCGAGGCCTTGAACAAGGATGCGGTCCGGATCTCGGCCATGGGGCCCGCCCAGGCCTATATCGTCACCCCCGAAATGACGAAGGCGCTGAAACAGGCCACGACCGAATGGCCGGTCGACGCCTATTCGGAAGACCTGAACAAGGTGGCCAAAGGCGATGATCCGGCGGTCACCCTGCTGGGCCAGGAACAAACCGGTATCGTTGAGGAAGTCCGGCGCTCGCGTCGTGCGGCCGACGCCGCGTTTCGCGAGCAGACGGCACCACCACCCGCCATGCCATCGGCCGCCGCAGTCGCGACCGCGGCGCCAAGGACGAAAATCGCGATGACGAATCCTCCGCTTCCGACCGGCCAAAGCAATCTTGCATCGCCCAAGGCGCTCACCGACGAAATGGTGGCGTGGGCGAAAGGAAACCACATCCTCAATCGCGGAGAACGGTTTTCCGCCGAGCGGTTCCGCAAGGAAGCCAAGCAATCGCCGGCGGCCGCGCAGGCGATCATCGAGGCGGCCACCGCGTTGCTGCGCAATTCCGACGATCCGGCGGTGCTGCAGATGGTCGCGCAGCTCGGTCCGGACACCTCATACCGGCCCTTCTATGAGGCGCTGCTGGACAGGCTCGAGGCGAAACGACACCCGCTGCCCGACGCGCCGGGGCTGCGAACGAAAACCATCCGAGGCGACCTGATGCTTCGGCTGAGCGATCATTTGCCGGCGACCGATCCGCAACTGTCGCGGCGCGCCCATGCCCTGCTCGGCCATGCGGGCCGGCACGATATCCGGCTCGCCATGTTCCTGGAGGCCGGCCGCTACGACATGCTTGTCGCCACCCTCGGAGAGGCCGCAGGCAGCGCAAATCTCGATCCCTGGATCGCGGCGCGGGTGGCGCTTGCTATCGCGCGCGAGCAGCCGGAACGCCTTCAGGAAGCCGCCGCCCAGATGGCGCGACTGCCGGCGGCGACGCGCGATCGCTTCATGCAGACCGTTCGGCAGGCGGCCCCGGACTGGTACGCAACCCATGAACGGTGGGTCGCGCAACTGTTCGATGCCGACTGACGCGGCGCGAAACGTTTGCCGGCAAAGCCCGCGGTCGCTGCCAACACATTTCATCCTCACGCTGCAGTTGCGGATGACGCTCAGTCGCCGCCGCAATGCCGGACGCTCGTGGCCGCTTCGGGGCGTGGCGCCTAGACCATGATCCGATCAAATTGAATCGGATCATGGTCTAGTTTTTTCGTTGGAGCATGATCTTTTCGGAAAACCGGCATCCACTTTTCCGGATCATGCTCTATGCTCGGGCCGGTTTCGGTGCCGCGAACGCCGATGGACCGCCGCGTTGCGGCAGGTAAGATACGGCCAGCGGCCGGCGGCAAGTCGGCGGAGATCGGGAAACGCGCATGGATGACCGGGCCAAAGTCGATTGCGTCGCCAATGCGCGCGCGCTGGCGCCGGTCATTGCCGCAGCGACGCCGCGCATCGAGGCCAACCGCGAACTGCCGGCCGACCTGGTCGACGCCCTGCACGAGGCCCGCCTTTGGCGCATGTTGCTGCCGCGATCTTACGGCGGCGACGAGGTCTCGCCGGTCGACTACGTGCAGGCCATCGAGGAGATCGCCAAGGCCGATGCCTCGACCGCGTGGTGCATCGGCCAGACCTCGGTCTGCGGCACGATTACCCGGAACATGAAGCCGGAAATCGCCGAGGAAATGTTCAAGAAAAATCCGCGCGGCGTGCTGGCCTGGGGCCCGACCAACAACGCCAAGGCGATCGCGGACAAGGGCGGCTACCGCGTCAACGGGGTGTGGCCGTTCGCCAGCGGCAGCAAGCACGCCACCTGGCTTGCCGCGCACTGTTTCATCTACGAGGCCGACGGGGAGCAGCGCCGCGACACCAGCGGCAAGCCGGTGCAGAAGACGTTCGTCGTGCCACGCGAGCGCGCGACGTTCCAAGACGTGTGGCATGTGATGGGGCTCAAGGGCACCGGCAGCAACACCTATACGTTGACCGATGTCTTCGTGCCGGAAGATTACTCCGTCGATTACCACGCGCTCGATCCGGCGCAGCGCCGCGAGCATGGGCCGCTGTACAAATTCACCATCTATCAGCTGTTCGGCTCGAGCTTCCCCGCGATCGCGCTCGGCATCGCGCGCACCATGCTGGACGATTTCTGCGCGCTGGCGCAGGGCAAGACGCCCCAGGGCCAGACCTCGGTGCTGCGCGACAGCGCCGTGGTGCAATCGCAGGTCGGCGTCATGCAGTCGCAGCTCGCCGCGGCGCGGGCGTTTTTCCTCGAAGCCTGGCGGGAGATCTGGCAGGGCGCGCAAACCGGCACGCCGACGATGGAGCAGCGCATCCGGCTGCGCATGGCGTCGATCAACGCCAGCCAAACCGCGGTGCACGTTGTCGAGCAGACCTACCTCGCCGCCGGCGCGACCGCGATCTTCGAGGTCAATCCGTTCGAGCGCCGGTTCCGCGACATGCATGCGGTGTCGCAACAGGCGCAATCGCAATTCTCGATCTACGAGGCGATCGGCCGGCACTTTCTCGGCCTGCCGCACGGCTCGCGGCTGGTCTAGCGCATGATCCCGAAAAGTGGGTACCGGTTTTCGGATAAGATCATGCGCAAACTAGGTACGGTAAACTTGAGGCGTGTGTCATGTTTTTTGCCGAGCGTGTTGCCGATCTGACGCGCAAAATGCTGCGCAAGAAGTTTTACGTCGTGCTGTCGAAGCCGGCGGTGACGCCGGACAAATTGCAGCCGTATCTTTCGGCGCATCTCGAATACATGATCGGCCTGGAGAAGCGCGGCCTGGTATTTGCGTCCGGGCCGCTGGCCGACGGCGAAGGTCCGCCGACCGGCCAGGGCCTGACCGTGCTGCGCGCCAAGGACGCTCATGAAGCGCGCACGCTTGCCGAGGCCGATCCGTTCTTCATCAGCGGCGTGCGCACCTTCGAGATCAAGGAATGGACCGTCATGGAGGGCACGCTGGGCCTGCGGGTCAATCTGTCCGACCAGACCATCGAAGTGACGTAACAGGCGCACAGCTATTCCGGCGCCGGTTACCGCATGATCTCAATAAGAAGAACCCAGGCGTTCCAGACCCCGGCAGTGAGCGCGATCAACACGCCGATGCCCGCTAGGTAGAGTCCCGCATTCCAGCCGAGCACCAGCAGAATGCCGCCGATCACGAGCGGCAGCGCCACGAAAGCACAGACCAGCGCGCGCAAGAGGATTTTGACCCGCGTGACGCCTTCCACCGGTTGTGTCAGCGGCAGTTGGTTACGGAGCGCCACCAGCAGGATCAAGAGGCCGATCGCCAGCACTTCGGCACCGAACATCGCGATCGGCTGCCCCGGCACCAGGCCGAAGCTTGAGAGGATCAGCGCCCCGGTCAACATCACGATCGGCTCGGCGGCGCGCGGCGGCAATTGCGGGAAGGAAAGGATGCGGCCGAGGTTGATCGACACGGCGACGACCACAAGGCCGGTCAGCGCCGCCGCGGCGCCGACTTCGGCAGTGAAGAAGTTTGCCCAATCCGTGATCGAGGGGGTCACCGGCCAGCCTTTCGTCGTTCAGCCCCTTGTAGAGTCGGTCGACGATTCCACCAAAGGTTTGCGATGATTGTTCGGTCGACGGCTACACGGTCCTGCGCTATTTTGTAAACTAAGAAATCAGCCGGGCGCGAAAGCTTATGTTTCGCCGGCTCGGGCAGAAAAAGCATGATTGGGAGCAAACGGCCATGGAGACCATCGGCTTCGTCGGAGTCGGCAAGATCGGCCTGCCGATCTCGGAAAATCTCATCAAAAGCGGCTATCGCGTGGTCGGGTTTCGCCGGTCCTCGCTCGCCGAGTTCGAGAAGATCGGCGGCGTGCCGGCGCGGTCGGCAGCCGACGTCGGCGCGCAGGCGGACATCGTGTTCTCGTGCCTGCCTTCGACGGAAGCGCTCGACGACGCCATGCAGGGCCCGACGGGGCTCGTGCAAACGGCAAAGCCCGGGCAGATCGTCATCGAGCTCGGCTCGCATCCGGTGCCGGACAAAAAGCGCCAGATCGCGCCATTGCAGGAGAAGGGCGCGAAATTCGTCGACGGCGAAGTCTCCGGAACGCCCGGCATGGTCGCGGCGAAGAAAGGCGTCATCTATCTCGCCGGCGATGCCGAGGCCTGCAAGCAGGCGGAGCGGGTCGTCTCAGGCTTCGCCGATTCCTGCCTCTATTTCGGCGAGTTCGGCGCCGCGAGCCGGGTCAAGCTGGTCAATAATCTGTTGGTCGCGATCAATATCGCGGCGACCGCGGAAGCCATGGCGCTTGGGCTCAAGGCCGGCGTCGACTTGCCGCTGATGATCAAAGCCATCGCCACCGGCTCCGGCGGCTCGACCCAGTTCGGCATCCGCGCACCGTGGATGGCGGAGCGCCGCTTTCAGCCGGTGCAGGGTCCGGTGCCGGCGTTGCAGCATTACTTCGATCTGATCGGAGATTTCGCCGACAATGTGGGCGTTGCGACGCCGATACTCGACAGCGTGATCCCGCTCTACGAGCGCTTCATGGCGATGGGTTTCGGCGGCGACGACGTCGCCAGGATGGTCGATGTCATCGGCGCCATGCCGCGCGCAAAAAAATAACCCTCCCCCTTGTGGGGAGGGTAGGGTGGGGGTCGGGAGGGAGTTCGCATACGTCGACGCATTCACATGACCTCGCGACCCCCACCCCTACCCCTCCCCACAAGGGGGAGGGGCTAAGAAAAGGAGACACCGTATGATCCGAGTCAAAAAAATCGCCCACGCCAGCTACGACGTGCCCGATGTCGAGCAACAGGCCGACTATTACAGCAACATCCTCGGCATGACGGTCGCCGCCAAGGAGAAGGACGCGGTCTTTCTCGCCAACACCGTCGATCATCACTCGGTGGTGTTGCGCAAGGGCGCGCAGGCGGGTTGCGGGCGCGTTGCGTTCCAGCTTGGCGAGCACGACGACCTCGACGCGTTCGAGAAGCAGGTCCAAGGCCATGGCCTCAAGACCCAGCGCAAAAAGGATCCGGAGCCTTCGATCGCGGACGTGCTCACCTTCGAAGATCCGAAGGGCACGGTGATGGAAGTGTTCAAGCGCGCCGACTTTTCGCACCAGAAATTCCAGGCCAAGGGCATCGTGCCGCACAAGCTCGGCCACGTCGCCTTCCATGTCACCGACGTCAAGCACGTCACCAAGTTCTACTGCGACGTGCTGGGTTTTCGCGAGTCCGACTGGATGGGCGACTTCTTCTCGTTCCTGCGCTGCGGGCCCGATCACCACACCATCAACCTGATGCAGACCGGGTCGAACCGGCATTTCCACACCGCGTTCGAACTGCGCGACTGGGGCCATATGCAGACAGCGTGCGATTTCCTGTCCGTCAACGGCTACAAGCTTTTATGGGGGCCCGGCCGCCACGGCATCGGCCACAACCTGTTCACCTATCATCGCAGCCCGGCCGGCCTGATCACCGAACTGTTCGCCGAGCTCGACCGCATGAATGAGGAGCTCGGCTATTTCGAGCCGCGGCCGTGGCACCGCGACAATCCGCAGCGTCCGAAAGTGTGGGCCAAGGACCCGTCGGCCTCAAACCTCTGGGGCATCATGCCGGGCGACGAGATGCATCACTGACGCGCGCGCGGGTGCTTCAGCCTTGCAGGCCGAGCAGCTTGCGCATCTCCGGCGACGCGCCGACGCTGAAACTGTCGATCGACCAGGTGTTCCCGGTCTTGACGGTGCGGACCACGATGTCGGCTTCGCCTTTGGCGAACGCCGAGCGCACGATGTAGTCGGCGAAGGGCGGCGCGCTGGTCGGCACGATCGGGAACGAAGTCTTGCCGGCGATGGCCAGCGATTCCTTCATCGCGCCCAGCCTGCCATTGGCGGCATCGAATTGCGCGCGCAATTCGTCTCGCGAGGTCTGTTCGCGAAAATGCGGCGTTGCGCGCTGCCACAGCTCGGCCGGGTCCCAATGGGCGCCGACGGCGACCACCGTATTCATGGCGAGGGCGCTGCTTTCCTTGTCCATCGCCAAGCTGGTTCGCGCCATCACATACATGTAGCCGGCAACAGCCAGGACGCCGCAAATCAGGGCGCTGCGGAAAACGACGGAGTTGCGCATGATGGTATCCCCAATGGTGGCTGGCGGGCTCGAGCCTGACCGGCCGCGGAAGCTATCCGCACCGCTTTAATGAGCCGCCAGTGCGGTGCGTAAAATTGCAATGAACGCGAAAATGCTGAAGATTTTGCTACTTTTGGCGCGGCCTGACGCCATGGAGTCCGCTACCGCATGACGGCGCGCGCCGCAAAGCTGCGCGCCATCGTCGCGGCCAAACAATTTCCAAATGAGCTGCGAAGCGGGCTATTGAGGCGGTCGCCGCCTTGTGTCGGCTCTACGACGGTTGCGCATCGCCCGGCCGGATCGCCGGCCGTTTATATTTCTCTTTCACGTCGGCGATCTTGTCCAGCATTGTCTTGAGCGCTTCGATCGCCTTGGCCTCGTCCGCGGTCAGCGGCTTATCCGGATGGAAATGCGCGAGCAGCACGATCAACGCGTCGCCGATGCGGCCGAGCTGCTTGCCATAGGTGCCGACGTCGGACAGCACCTCTTCCTCGACCTTGGGCTCGCTCGACTGGCCGAGATTGATGTTGATCAGGCCGAACTGGCCGCCGGTCATGAACGCCGTGAACGGATTGATCGATTGCACGACGTCGCCGGACAGCGGCAGCTTGAAGGTGGGCATGGGTGGTTCCTTCCTCGTGTCGGTTTTGCGACACGCGCAGGGGTTCACCGGCTGGGTGATTGTACTGATGGTTGAGCGGCCTGGGTAGGAGCTAACGTTAAACTGATCGGCGTGGCGGCCTTGATCGCTTGGATGCTGGTTGTTCGTGTTGATGATCTTGTCAAGGACGGCGCCATCAGCGCGGTTACGCGCGTCTTCGACGCGCTATGGCGCCGCCGCCTCCGGCGGTCTTCGATCCTTGACAAGATCATCAACACGAACACAGTGCCATCCAAACGATCAAGGCCGCTTTCTAGGCCTCGCAGCTGGGAAACAAAACATGCGCACCATCACCCTTGAAGAACACTTCGCGCCGCCCGGATTTCTCGACGGCGCCGGGCGGCAGCTGCGGGACAATATCGCCAAGACCGGCGCCCGCGGCGCGAAAATCCTCGAACAGCTGGTCGAGATCGACGACAAGCGGATCGCCGACATGGACGCGGCCGGCATCGACATGCAGGTGCTGTCGATCAACGCGCCGGGCACCGAGCAATTGGATGCCGCGGAAGCGCTGACCTTGGCGCGCGAGGCCAATGAATTTCTCGGCGCCGCGGTGAAGAAATATCCCAAGCGCTTCGCCGGCCTCGCCGCGTTGCCGACCATGGTTCCGGACCAGGCCGCGGCCGAGCTGGAGCGCTGCGTGCGCGAGCTCGGCTTTCGCGGCGCGCTGATCAACGGCCACGTGCGCGGCCGCTACATGGACGACAAATTCTTCTGGCCGATTTTCGAGCGCGCCGAGGCGCTCAACGTGCCGATCTACCTGCACCCGACGCGGCCGCCGCAGGCGGTGGTCGAGGCGCAATATTCCGGCTTCTCGCCGGAAGTGAGCTGGGTGTTCGCGACCTCGGGCTGGGGCTGGCACATCGAGACTGCCATTCACGTCATCCGCCTGATCCTGGGCGGCGTGTTCGACCGCTATCCGAAGCTGCAGATCGTGGTCGGGCACTTGAGCGAAGGCCTATCCTTCATGCTGCCGCGACTCGACCGCAACCTGCAGCCGCCGCTGACGAAGCTCAATCGCACGCTCGGTGAATATCTCCGCCAGAACGTGCACTACACCTTCGGCGGCTTCAATTTCCCGGCGACCTTCTTAGGCCTTTTGCTCGAGGTCGGCGCCGAGCGCATCATGTTCTCGGTCGATCACCCTTACGGCTCCATGGCGCAAGCCCGCGCCTTCCTGGAGCAAATCCCGGTGAGTGCCGCGGACAAGGAGCGCATCGCGCACGGCAATGCGGAGAAGCTGTTCAATTTGTAGGGTGGGCTGAGCGCAGCGAAGCCCACGCTGTGCGGAGCAGCGTGGGCACGGCGCTGCGCGCCTTTGCCCACCCTACGAGCCAGTCATTGGATGGTCAGTGTCATGCGAAAAACACGATGGCTGCCGTTTTCGGTTGTTTCCTCGAACGTCATCGCATCGGATCCGGTGAAGCCAGGCTCAGGCGTATAAGCGACGCTGACCCCTGGTACGAGGGCGTCGTTACAGGCGGCATACGGATGGCCCGCCGGAAAGCGCGGATGGCCATCGTGAAAGACGACCGACGCCGAGCCGTGCATCGGGGCTTGGCTGACCGAGACCTGCGGTAGGGCCCGCGAACTGCAATCGGGATTGAGCGCGTAAGCAAAATTGAGATTTGTGGTGCGCCCCGCCGGCACGATCCGGGCATATGCCGCAGCGGCGGCTGCATCGCCGGACCAGACAACATCGGCATCAACGGCGTAAGGACGGCAGGTCACACCGGCGTTGCGGCATGCCAGGAGCGCGCGTGCCAACGGGTCGAAGCCGCCATTGGCGGCGCTCGTCATCCCATTCGCAGCCAGGGCGAAAACGCGCGGAAAGGGACGGGTCAGGAATTGCCGGTACGCTTCGCGTCCTTTGTCGCTGACGAAGGGCACCGCCGAGGCGTCGTCCAGGGCTGCGAATTGCGACGGCGGCGGCACGGGAATTGGCAGGTACTCGGGATGTATCTCGGCTGCGGGTAAATCCAACCTGGCAAGGAACGCGTCCACCTGGGGCGTCCAGATCGGCAGGCTTTCCGGGAAGCTCAGCATTTGGTGCGAGTTGTCCAGGAAGCGGCCGATCGTCACCAGTTTCGCCGGCCCCCCCGCGTTGACATAAGCGTCGAACACCGCGTGCCAGGTCGCGACTGGCATGACCGTGTCGTTGTCGCCATAGAACCATAGCGAGGGCAGGCGAGCGGCGGCACCGAAGCTGCGCGCTGCGGCGACCATCGCCTGATCCTGCGCCGGGCAATCGGACTCCCGCAGCGCCGGTGAGAATCCGATCAGGCCGCGCACCCCCGGCACGTCCATGGTGCCGAGCGCCATCGTCGTCCAGCCGCCAAAACTCTGTCCGGCGACGATGATTCGACTGGGGTCGATCTCCGGCAGGCGTCCAAGTGCGGAGATGACGGCGCGCAGATCCTCTGCATTGGCCGTTCCAAAGATATCCAGCCTGCAGCCGGCCAACGCCAGATCGCCGCCTGACCCGGCAAACCCGCGCGCCATCGGTAAGGCTACGGCGTAGCCGCGCGACAAAAAATAATATGCCGAGTAGGTGTAGCGGTAGCGTTCGCCGCGGTTTTGGGCGGATACGCGGGTGGCGCCGTGATTCATGACCGCAAGCGGAAAAGGCCCCGATCCCGGCGGCGTGAACAGTGTGACCTGAAGCAGAACCGGTCGGTGCGGGTCGCCTGGCAGGCTGAGCAATTGTTCGTTCAGCGGCGCATCGGGCATCAACTTCGGGTTCGCGCCGGTATCCTCCGCTCCCGCGCCCGTGGTAAGCAGCATCAGCAAGGCAATGCTTCGGACCCACGCCAATGTCATGTTTATGGGGCTCCGTGACGCCCGCGTATGACGCGTTACTCGGCTGCAGTATAAACGTAATCCTTCGCTCCGACGCGCTCAATGTGCCGATCTACATGCACTCGACGTGGTCGCCGCAGCCGGACATGGAATGCATTGCGCACCGCAATACGGAGAAGCTGTTTGGGCTGAAGCTTCCCATCCCGTCATTGCCGGGCTTGACCCGGCAATCCATGCGGCTTGCGGCAGTGCTTTGCGGTGCCGAACTTCAGTATGGATGTGCGGGTCAAGCCCGCGCATGACGAGTGTGGGAAATCCAATCGGGGCGTATTATTGTTAGGTAGTGCGCAGTCACCAAAACAAGATCAAATACACCGCGGGAGGCGTCGGCCGTGTGCGCGTGAGGATTTCCTGCCTGCGCCTGCAGACCTCGTGCCGTGCGAAGAGAATGTGAAGGTGACGTTGTCTCTATCACGCCGCAGCCTCGATTTCTTCAAGCGCAAAGCCAAGAAGCGCCGTGTGCGGAGCGACAGGCGGGGTGGACAGGCAAAATGATAGCCCGGATGACGTTACGGCTCATCCGGGCTACGCTTGCTTAATCCATCTTACCGCAATGGATAGCGGTCACGCGGCGCTACTGACGCGTTTTGTCAATCTAACGACCATTTTTGTCAGCGACGCCAAGGCATCATAAATCGTGGGATCGCGACCCATGTGCATCGGATTTCCGTTGTGGTTGGAAAGTTGATCGCGAGCCGCCAACAACATCTCCGATTCGTCGAAGAATGACGGGGTCTTTAGTATCCATTTGTCGCTTTTATTCTGAACCACAAAATAAGACATCGCTGACAGGATCGGGAACACAACGCCATCGGCGACAGTATGTCCTTCGTCGGTCCTGCGGATAGCTCTCGTATTCTCCTTCAGATAAAGCCCTTTCCAGCCATCATGATGGCGCCACTTGATATATTCTTTCCACCCTGTTCCGGCCATGTCCACGAAGTAGTCATATCTCGCTTTGGCCTCGGCCTTTGCGGTCTCCTCCTCCTTTGTCTCGGTCGGCCTATCCTTCGTGATGACGTCATTTTCGAAATCAATCAGGCAATAAGCGCGATTTTTGTACGATTTCAGTCGAGCATCGGCAATTGATCGACGTTTGTTGTTTTTTGGCAGAAGATGTTCCGGCATCATAGCCCAGAGGACTTGCAGCAGACGCTGCGTATCTACAAATTGCTCGCCAACGTCTGTCTCTTGCTTGCTCAGTTCGCGATCGGGAAAGACTTTCTGAAATGAAGCGTTCATTTCGTCGAAATACTGCTTCTTACCTAGCATCGAGATGCGCTGAATATTTGTGGAAGTATTTCGCGCAATCGCGGTCGCTACGACAAACTCATCGTCCGGGTCCACGAGAAATTCAACGCGCGCATGATACTCGTCTTCTGGTTCCTCACCACTCTGCCTCAGTTCTTCAAGGTAGAGCGCAATTTCTCCTTGTGTCTGAGCACCGTTAATGATCGAGCCATGGTGCACGACAATAAGCTTCTTGTTATCGTCGATCACCACGTCGGTTGCCGAAACGGTGATGCCGCTCGACAGCTGAATAAAACGATCGGTTCTTTGCCGAAGCGTATCCCCAATAGCTTTATGGGTTTGCGAACGCTTTTTTCCTGGATGAGCAGGAATATAAGTTCGCAGATTTGCGGCGGTATCGAGCTTCAAGAGCTCGCTGATCGGGATGTTTGCGAAGTAGCTTCGCGCCCCGTTTTCTTTTTCTTCGGGAGAGGTGAGGTTACGAATGCTTTCGTAACGCAGCTGGGCTTTGCCAGCACTACTCGTGGCAGCGTTTGCCATTGTAGACTCCGTTGCTTCGAACCTGTCACTTCAGAGCCAAGGCGCCTGCCAAGACTCGGACAGAGTTCATGCAGCAAGTTGCCGATTAACTCTCAAAAAGTCAAGGTTTCGACACTGCGGCCGGCGTAAATGGACTTTCTCATTGCAGAGAATGCCACTAAAACCGCTTATGATGGCACCTTGACCAGTGAAACCGAGACAAAAATGAACGCCCCCCTCGCATCTCACCCCATTCCCACATACAGGCACACTCCCCTTTTCCCCCTCGGCAAGGACCCAGCGCCTTACCGCAAGATCGCTGACGGCGTGCGGGTCGAACGCGTCATGGGCGAGGACGTGCTGGTCGTTCCGCGCGAAGCGCTCCGCGCGCTCGCCGAGGCCGCGTTCACCGACATCAATCACCTGCTGCGCCCCGCGCATCTCGCTTCGCTTAAGCACATCGTCGAGGATCCCGAGGCCTCGGACAACGACAAATTCGTCGCCTACGACTTCCTCAAGAACGCCAATATCGCCGCCGGCGGGGTGTTGCCGATGTGCCAGGACACCGGCACCGCGATCATCATGGGCAAGAAGGGCCGGCTGATCTGGACCGACGGCGACGACGAGGCGGCGCTGGCCGAGGGGGCGCGCGACGCGTATCTCAAGCGCAATTTGCGCTATTCGCAGCTGGCGCCGATTTCCATGTTCGAGGAGAAGAATACGCGTTCGAACATGCCGGCGCAGGTCGAGCTTTATGCCGAGAGCCACAATCCTGATCATGCCGAGGCCGACGCGGCGTACAAGTTTCTGTTCATCGCCAAGGGCGGCGGCTCGGCCAACAAGGCGTTCTTGTTCCAGGCGACGCCGTCGATCCTCACCCGGGAGCGCTTGCTTGCCTTCCTCAAAGAAAAGGTGCTGACGCTCGGCACCGCGGCGTGCCCGCCGTACCATCTCGCCATCGTCATCGGCGGCACCTCGGCCGAATTGACGATGAAAACGGTAAAACTCGCCTCCTGCAAATATTACGATGCGCTGCCCGACCACGGCTCCGAAGACGGCCACGCCTTTCGCGACAAGGAGATGGAGCAGGAAATCCAGAAGATGACGCAGGCGCTCGGCGTCGGCGCGCAATTCGGCGGCAAATATTTCTGCCACGACGTGCGCGTCATTCGCCTGCCGCGCCATGGCGCCTCGCTGCCGATCGGGCTCGGCGTGTCGTGCTCGGCCGACCGCCAGGCGCTCGGCAAGATCACCAAGGACGGCGTGTTCCTGGAAGAGCTCGAGCACAATCCGGCGAAATATCTGCCCGAGATCGACACCTCAAAGCTCGGCGGCGAGGTGGTGCAGATCGACCTCAACAAGCCGATGAAAGACATTCTCGCCCAGCTCAGCAAACATCCGATCAAGACGCGGCTGTCGCTCAACGGTCCGATGATCGTGGCGCGCGATCTGGCGCACGCCAAGCTGCGCGAGCGGCTGGAGAAAGGCGAGGGCCTGCCGGACTATTTCAAGAACCACCCGGTCTATTACGCGGGCCCGGCAAAAACGCCGGAAGGCTACGCCTCGGGCGCGTTCGGGCCGACCACGGCAGGCCGCATGGATTCTTTCGTCGAGGATTTCCAGGCTGCCGGCGGCTCCATGGTGATGCTGGCCAAGGGCAACCGCGCCGCCGTGGTGCGCGACGCCTGCAAGAAGCACGGCGGCTTCTATCTGGCCTCGATCGGCGGCGCCGCGGCCAACCTCGCCGAGCATTGCATCAAGAAGGTCGAAACCCTGGAATATCCCGAGCTCGGCATGGAAGCGATCTGGCGCATCGAGGTGGTCGATTTCCCCGCCTTCATCGTCATCGACGACAAAGGCAACGACTTCTTCAAGGAACTGAATCTGGGGTGAACGAAGCGTTTTCGCGCGCTCATAAAAGTGTGACAAAGCAGCGACGCAAAAAGCCCCCGGCCGAAGCCGGAGGCTTTGGTCGCGAAACGGCGACACAAACTACTTCAACGAGGTCGAAACCGTCGAGAAGGTGGTGTTCAAGTTGGTACCGAGCGCCTGGACGGTGGCGATGATCGCCACCGCAATGCCGGCCGCGATGAGGCCGTATTCGATTGCCGTGGCGCCTGTGTCGTCGGCGAGAAAACGCATGACAAGCGTCGTCATATGGATGTCCTCCGTGCTGACCATGTCTTTGTACGTAGCCCGGGTTGTAGCCGATTTAACCGTTTTGTTTGGACTTTGTTTGAACTTTCATCAAAAATCGTGATGGCGAAATGATGCCGGAAATGCCGCAGCTCATTACCGCTCGAGGCCGGCTGGTCTGGCGCGACATGGACCAAAAGGCGCTCGACGACGCCTACGACCAGGACGTCTACGCGCCGAACCGCCCGTTGATCGTCACACGCCGCATCGCCGCGAGCGAGCGAGCGCGGGCAATCTTGGGACCGCCGCGGCGCGTCGCTTACGGGCCAAGCGAATACGAGGGCCTCGATATATTCCGCGCCACCGCGACAAACGCCCCGGTCAACGTCTTCGTCCACGGCGGCGCCTGGCGCCGCAATAAGGCGGCCGATTACGCCTTGCAGGCCGAGCTTTTGCTGCGTGCCGGCGCACATACCGTCATCATCGATTTCATCAATGTCGAGCAGGCGGGCGGCGATCTTTTCCCGATGTACGAGCAGGTGCGCCGCGCGCTGGCCTGGACCTGGCGCAACGCCGACAGCTTCGGCGGCGATCGCGAGCGGTTTTACATTTCGGCGCATTCGTCGGGCTCGCATCTTGCGGCATGCTTTCTGACCGACGGCTGGCGCGAAGAAGATTTGCCGAAAAATTTCTGCAAAGGCGCGCTGCTGCTCAGCGGCATGTACGAGCTCGAGCCGGTGCGGCTCTCGAAGCGCTCGTCCTACGTCACCTTCACCGACGCGATGGTGGAGAAGCTCAGCGCGCAGCGCCATCTCGACGGCCTGCACACGCCGCTCGTTCTCGCCTACGGCAGCTGCGAGACGCCGGAATTCCAGCGCCAGACGCAAGATTTCTTCTCAGCGGTGCAGGGTACGGGAAAACCCGCCGAACTGATCGTCGGCGAGGCGTACAACCATTTCGAGCTTCTGGAGACGCTGGCAAACCCCTATGGTCTCACCGGCCGCGTCATGCTCCGGCAAATGAAGCTTGCGTAATCAGCCCTTCCGGAAAACCGGCTAGGGACGAAAATAGGGAGGATTAGCATGAACGCGAAACAGCGTTTTTTGTCGACGATCACCGCGGGCCTGGCGATGGCGATGATCGCGGCCTTAACTGCCGCGGCCCAGGCCGAGACGACGCTGATCACGCTCGGCACCGCCGGCGGCCCATTGCCGCGCCCGGACCGGGCGCAATCCTCCAACCTTCTGGTCGTCAACGGCACGCTCTATCTGATCGATGCCGGCGGCGGCGTCACCGGCCGTATCGTCCAATCCGGCAACAACTTTCGCAAAGTCGGCAAGATTTTCATCACCCACGCGCACAGCGATCACACCGCCGGTCTCGCGACCTTGCTGGTGTCGCAGTGGGAGCAGCAAGCCGAGCCGGCCGATATTTACGGCAGCGGCGTCGCGGCGCTGGTCAAAGGCGCGATCGATTATCTGACGCCGAACGCCGAGATCCGCTGGGCCGAAGGCAAGAAGCGGCCGATGACGGACACCTTCCGCGCCCACGACGTCGAGCCCGGTGTCGTCTACCAGGATGCGAACGTAAAAGTCACCGCGGTCGAGAACACGCATTTTCATTTTCAGCCCGGCACGCCGCCCTACGGCAAGTACAAGTCCTATTCCTATCGCTTCGAGACGCCGGACCGCGTCGTGTTTTTCACCGGCGACACCGGACCTTCCGACGCCGTGGTCGAATTGGCAAAAGGCGCCGATCTCTACGTGACGGAAACGACGTCACCGGAAGACGTCGTGGATATGTATAAGAAGAACGGTATTTGGCAGGAGAAGACCGCCGGCGAGCAGGAGGGCTTTCTCCGGCATATGCACGAGGAGCACGTGACCCCCGAGGACATCGGCAAGATGGCGGCAAAAGCCGGCGTCAAGGCCGTGGTCATGACGCATATCGGACCAACGATAGATCCCAAAGACGACTATCAGCGCTATGTCGATGAAGCGAAGAAATATTATTCGGGTCCGATCACGCTCGCCAAGGATTTGATGAAATTCTGACGTTCTCTCCGCGGCATGGCAGAGAAGACGTCATAAGGCTTTGCGTCGGCGCGGCGCGTGGCTATGGCCATGGCCATGCTCATGACTGTGGCTCGCGCCGCGGCCATGCGTGTGAGCGCCGTCGGCCGGCAGATAAACCACGTGGCCGTGGCGCACGCCGCGTTCGGAAATGATGTGGTCGGCGAATTGCTGCACGTCGGCGCCGAGGCCCTTGAGCACCGTGACTTCCATGCAGCTTTCGTGGTCGAGGTGCACATGCAGCGTCGCCTGGGCCAGATCGTGGCGGTCGTGGAAATCGCGGGTCAGGCGCTTGGGCAATTCGCGCGCCTCGTGGTCGTAAAGGTAGACGAGCGCCGCCACGCAAGGCCGCGTGCCGCCGACTTCGGTCGCGGCCTGCTGCAAGCCGGAGCGGGCCAGGTCGCGGATCGCCTCGGAGCGGTTGGCATAGCCGCGCGCCTTCATGAAGCGGTCGAGCTCGGCGTCGAGCTCGTCGTCGATGGTGATGGTCACGCGCTGCATCGCTGTCTCCCAGATGGCCTCTGCGTAACTCTAGCACTGATGGACAAGCCCGGCAGCGGCCGATAGCCTTCGCCGCCCAAAATCGACAACAACGGTCCGGCAATGACGGAACAGTCCCGCAGCGACATTTACGGCAGCCGCGCCCGCATCGGCTACACCTCGCCGCCGCTCACCACCGAAGTCTTTCCTTACGAGTTCTACCAGATCGTGCCGCAAGGCGTGACGCTGGTGGTCACGTCGCTCGCCATCGTGGTGCGCAGCAAGGATGAGGTCGACCAATCCTACGACATCAGCATGCGCGCGGCGCGCGAAATGGCGGCGGCGGGCTGCGACATCGTCGTACTCGGCGGCGTGCCGATCAATCTGTCGCGCGGCGCCGCCAATGCCGAAGAGATTATCCGCGATCTCGAAGCCGAGCTGAAGGTCAAGGTCTCGACCTCGACCTCAGCGCAGGCCGCGGCGGCGAAAGCGCTCGGCTGCAAGAAAGTCGTGGTCTGCCAGCCCTACGAGAAAACCGAGACCGACCGCATCGCCGGCTACGCCAAGCATTTCGGCTGCGAGGTGCTGGGCGCGACCGGCTGGGGCTCGGCGTTCAACCAGATCGGCCGCATCCCGCGCCATGCCGCCATCGACATGGGCCGCGAACTGATGCGGCAGCATCCCGATGCCGATTCGATCTTCTTCCCGTCGCCGCATTGGCCGACGGCCGGCGCGCTCGACGTGCTGGAGCGCGAGTTCGGCGTCAATTGCATGGCGGCGCACCAGGCGATCGTCTGGGACGCGCTGCGGCGCTGCGGTATCAAGGACCGCATCGAAGGTTTCGGCAGGTTGTTCCGGGAGTTCTAGGGGGAGACGACAATGCAAAAGAAAAACATCTTTGCCGCGGCGCTAGCCGCCTTCTTCGTCATCGGCGCGTTCAAGCCGGCAACGGCGCAACAACCGGCGACGATGGGGCCGCCGCCGCAGCCGCTGCAAATCAAGGCCGGCATTTCCGATCCGGTGAACACTGTGCTGGCCTGGTACACGGCGCGCACCGCCGGCCTCTACAGCGCGCAAGGGCTGAGTGTCGACATCATCAACATGAACGGCGGCAGCCGCGGCGCCGAGGAATTGCAGGCGGCACGCATCGACGTGATGCATGTCGGCCTGTCGTCCGTGGTCAAGGTCAATCAGGCCGGCGGCGATCTGCGCGTCATCGGCTCGCTGTCGAACGTCATCCGCTTCACGTTTTTCTCGGCGCCAGGCGTCAAGACCGCGGCCGATCTCAAAGGCGGCATCGTCGGCGTCAGCACGTTTGGCTCGGAAAGCGATTCCACGGTGACGCTCGCCTTGCGGAAACTCGGACTGACCCGCGACGACGTCATCGTCAAGGAATACGGCGGCGGCACCAAGCGGCTCGCGGCGGTGAAGTCGGGCGAGATCAAGGCGACCGCGATCAACGAGCCGATCGCGTCGCTGGCGCGCGAAGAGGGCGTCAACGTGCTGGTCGACCTGGTGCCCGACCAGATCCCGTGGCTGTTCAGCGGCGTCGTGGTGCGCAAGGACGACATCGCCGCGCGCCGCGACCTGCTGACGCGCTTTCTCAAAGCCAGTATCGAGGGCAATTACATCGCGCTCACCGACGAGAAACGCGCCAAGGAGGTGCTGGCGAAGGAGCTCAAGATCGCAAATCCGAAAATCCTCGACATCACCTACAATGATTTCAAGCAGCAATCGCCGCAGAATCTCGAACCGTCGGTCGAGGGCGCGCAGAACATCCTAAAACTGTTCCCCAATGCCAGCCAGAAGGTCGGCGATTATATCGATGGCAGCCTGCTCGATGGCTTGAAGAACGACGGCTTCTTCGCGGCGATGGCACAGAAGTACAAGGCGCAATAATCACTGTCATGCTCCGCGAAGGCGGAGCACCCAGTAAACGCAAAAGACAAGGTGAGGCGCACGCGTACCAATTTGCTTAGGTGGTGGCTACTCGATCGCCCGCCTTCGCGGGCGATGACAAGTTATGTATTGGCGGCGCTCATCATCTTTTCCGCGCCCGCCCACGCCCAATCGGTCGGGGATTTTTATAAATCGCATCCCATCACCATGCTGGTCGGCAGCGGCGCCGGCGGCGGCTACGACGTTTATGCCCGCGCCTTTGCGCGCCATTGGAGCGATCACATTCCGGGCCATCCCAATATCATCGCCAAGAACCTGCCGGCGGCGGCCGGGCTTGCGGCCGCGAGTACGCTCTATAACGGCGCCGAGCATGACGGTTCGGTGATCGGCGCCTTCACCAATGGCGCGGCGATGGATCCGCTGTTCGGCAATCCGGGCGCGCATTACGAGGCATTGCGGTTCAATTGGCTGGGTAGCATCGGCAAGCTCGAGAATGTCTGCGCGACCTGGCACACCAGTCCGGTCAAGAGCATCGCCGAGGCGCGCTCGCACGAAGTGATCGTGGCGGCGGCTGGTGCGACGTCGAATTCCGCGATCGTGCCCAAATTGCTCAACGCCCTGATCGGCACGCGCTTCAAGGTGGTGTCGGGCTATGACACCAGTTCCGGCCTCACCATGGCGGTCGAGCGCGGCGAGGCCGAAGGCATTTGCGGGCTGTCGTGGTCGACCATCAAGGCGTCGCGGCCGCACTGGATCGCCGATAATCTGCTCAACGTCATCGTGCAAATGGGCTTGGTAAAACTGCGCGACTTGCCCGATGTGCCGAGCGCGCTCGACCTGATCGAAGACCCGCAAAACAAACAGGTCATGGAACTGATCCTGATTCGCCAGGAAGCCGGCCGGCCGTTCGCCGCGCCGCCGGACACGCCGGCCGAGCGGATCGCGGCGCTGCGCCAGGCATTTGCCGACACGCTCGCCGATCCCGAGTTCATCGCCGAGGCGGCGAAGACGCAGCTGGAGATCGAACCGATGACCGGTGACGAGATTGCCAAAATGCTGGCGAAGGCTTATGCGGCGCCGAAAGGCGTTGTCGAACGCGCCGCCGAACTGGTTTATCCAGCGACACCTCACTGACTGTCATCGTCCGCGCAGGCGGACGACCCAGTAATCGCCGACGCCGTAATTGAAATGCAGCGGTTACGCCTCTAACATTCGGATTACTGGATGCTCCGCCGTCGCGGAGCATGACAATGTGGGTGAAGGAATAATGAGCACCGCGACCGCGACAGCACGAAGCAAAGGCCCGATCGTCTGGCTCGATATGGACCAGCAGGAGCTCGACGACGCCTACGACCAGATCGTCTACGCGCCGAACCGCGACCAGGTCGGCAAGCGGCGACTCGCCAACAGCGCCGCGGCGCTGGCGCGGCTCGGCAAGCCGCTGCGCTTCGCTTACGGTCCGACGCCGATCGAAGGATTAGATGTCTATCGCACGACAAAGCCGAACGCGCCGATCGCGATCTTTGTGCATGGCGGCGCGTGGCGAAACGGAGCTGCTTCTGAGTTCACCTGCCTGGCCGAGCCGTTCGTCCACGCCGGCGCGAATTTCATCGTGCTCGACTTTACCAATGTCGACGAGGCCAAAGGCAGCCTGTTCCCGATGGTCGAGCAGGTGCGGCGCGCGGTCGGCTGGGTGTATCGCAATGCTGCGGAAAAATTCGGCGGCGACCCCAACCGGCTGCATCTGATCTCGCATTCGTCCGGCTCGCATCTCGCCGGCTGCACGGTGACGCATGATTGGGCGAAGGAAGGCCTGCCGCTCGACATCCTCAAAGGTGCGACCTTGTCGAGCGGCATGTACGATCTCAAGCCGGTGCGGATGTCGAAGCGCTCCAAATACGTGGCGTTCACCGACGAGATGGAAAACGCGCTCAGCGCCATGCGCCATCTCGACAAGCTCAACACGCCGCTCATTCTCACTTACGGCAACTACGAGACGCCGGAATTCCAGCGCCAGTCGCGCGACTTCGCCGCCGCGGTGAAAGCCGCCGGCAAGCCGGTCGAGCTATTGGTCGGCGAAGGCTACAACCATTTCGAAATGCTGGAGACGCTGGCGAACCCGTATGGGCTGCTCGGCCGCGCGGTGCTGATGCAGATGAAGTTGATACAGGGATAAATCAGGCCGCCGCAGGCCGCCGGGTGTTCGGTTCCATCGTCTTGCACACCGAGGTGCGAATGAGCTCGGCGCCGCAGCGCTTGCAGGCGTAGATCGTGTCCTCGACGTCGACGGAGATCGGGCGGCGGCCGTGATAGACCATGCGCCCTGCACAAACCGGGCAAGGCATCATCAGCGAAGGTAAGCTCGACGCGGGCGAAGCCGCATGATGGCGCATGGCTTTAGCCAAAAGTGACCCTTTTGTGAATTACCTGCCGGTTTTGAACAAGAGTCAAGAAAATTTGTGCATTGCACACAGAACTGCTGCACTGCAGTCGGCCTTGTGGGGATAACCCCTTCAAAACCATCGCAAATCGTCAATAACCCAGATGCGCGATTGTTCCGCCTATTTTCGCGGCAGTGCCGCATAGGCGGTTCAGCCGACAGCGAATTCCCGCATCTGCAGGCAGGGAATGCCAAGCGCGGCAAAGCTGCCCCGCGCCGCCGCGACGGAACCGCCGATATCGATGCCGCGGCAGCCGTCCTCGACCACGAACACGGCGAAGCCTTCGCGCCGGGCGTCCTCGGCGGAATAGCGCACGCAAAAATCCAGCGCCAGGCCGGCGAGAAATACGCGGGTAAAACCGCGCTCGCGCAGATACCCGACCAGGCCGGTCGGCGTGGTGCGGTCGTTTTCATAGAACGCCGAATAGGAATCGATGCCGCGGTCCATGCCCTTGCGCACGACCAGGCCGGCATGGGGAATTTCCAACGACGGGTGAAACGCGGCGCCCGCCGTCGCCTGCACGCAGTGATCGGGCCACAGCACTTGCGGACCGTAAGCCGCCGCGATGGTCTCGAACGGTTTTTTGCCCGGATGCGAGGAGGCAAACGACAAATGACCGCGCGGGTGCCAGTCCTGGGTCAGCACCACGTTGCGGAAGCGTGCCGCCATCCGGTTGACGATCGGCACCACCTCGTCGCCGCGCGGCACCGCCAGCGCGCCGCCCGGGCAAAAATCGTTCTGCACGTCCACCACGATGAGGACGTCGTTGTCGCCGAACGTCGCGGTCGCGTTGGCATTCATGGTTGCATACGGCGGTCCACTTCCGCGGCGAGCGTCTTAAGTTCTTCGGCAACTGCGACCGGATAGGTCGTTCCGGTTTCCAGCTTGCGCAACGGTTCGGGCAGGCGCTCGAGTTCGCGATGCACGCGCGCCCTGATCGCATCGAGGGTTTCCGCCGGCTGCATGCGTCGGCCGTCTTGCATCACGCGTTGTAGCAACGGCTCTCCGGCTTTTGCGTGACCTTCCAGCGCCAAAATATCGCCGGCCATGCGGCCGTCGGCGCCGTGGCGCCGCCACACCTGCTTGCGGCCCGGCCAGGTCGCCTTGTTCTGCGAGCGCTTGCGGCGGGCGATGCCGGCGTATTCCTGCAATTTGTAAACGCAATCGATCGCCGGCACGTCCGACGATGTGGTCATGGCGGTACCGATGCCGATGCCGTCGATCGGCGCGCCGGCGCGGGCGAAGGCCAAGAGCGAATCCTCGTCGAGGCCGCCGCTGACAAAGATCGTCACGTCGCGCAAGCCGCCGGCATCGAGAATGGCGCGCACGCTCTTCGACAGCGCGATGAGATCGCCGCTGTCCAGACGCACGGCGCGGATGATGATGCCGGCCGCCTGCAAGCGCGGCGCCAGCGCCACGACTTTTCGCGCCGCCGCCTCGGTGTCGTAAGTATCGAGCAGCAGCACCAGATTGTCCGGCCGCGCCCGGGCAAAAGTTTCGAACGCCGTCATCTCGTCGTCGAACGCCTCGATGAACGAATGCGCCATGGTGCCGTAGAGCGGGATGCCGAACATTTCGCCGGCCTCAACCGTGGCGGTGCCGGCAAAGCCTGTGAGGTAGCTCGCCCGCGCCGCCATCAGTCCGGCCTCGGCGCCGTGCGCCCGGCGCAGCCCGAAATCGACCAGCACCTTGTCCGGCGCGGCGAGCCGCATGCGCGCCGCCTTGGCGGCGACCAGCGACTGAAAGTGCAAAATGTTGATCAGCCGCGATTCGACGAATTGCGCCTGCGGCAACGGCGCGGTGACGCGCAGGATCGGCTCGTTGGCGAAGAACACCGTGCCTTCCGGCATGGCGTGCACATCGCCGCTGAAGCGGAAGTTTGCGAGATAATCGAGCAGGTTTTGTTTGAAGCGCCCGGTGCTTTTGAGCCAGGCGATCTCGTCGGCCGTGAAACGAAGCGTCTCCAGAAAATCCAGCGCCTGCTCCAGCCCCGCCGCCAGCAAAAAACCGCGCCGCGCCGGCAAGGTGCGGGCGAAGAATTCGAACACCGCCGTATCGGTATCGCCATGGTCCAGATAGGCCTGGGCCATGTTGAGCTGGTAGAGGTCGGTGAGGAGGGAGCTGATCATCGGCGCAATCTTATCCGCCTCCGCGATAGTGGGGGAGGGGCGCGGGCGGCGACGCTGCCATCCGCCACCGCGATAGCGGGGGAGGGGGACCACCCCGAAGGGGTGGTGGAGGGGGCGCAGGACTCAACGCGCCGCAAGAGTTTTCGTGGTGTCTCAACATTTTGCTCGCTCGCTTCTTCATGCGAAGAGAATCTTCTGCAACGAAAACGAAGCTTCGAGTCCTGCGCCCCCTCCACCACGGTTCGCTCGCTTCGCGAGCTCCAGTGGTCCCCCTCCCCCGCTATCGCGGGGGCGGATGGTGCAAGCGATCTCATTCTCGCGACGCAGCCGCGCCCGAGTTTTGCCGACCAAAGCCACGAAGCTTTTGCCTCCAAAAAAATAAGGGGAGGCGGAGCGCCGAAAAGGCGCAACTGTCCCGTGGGGCCACGCCACGCATCGGATGTCACCATCCAAATGCGCTTCGGGCGCGGCCGCGCGCTCAGCGGAGCGCGCTCGCCTTTCGGCGCTCCACCGCGGCTCTGACCGCGGCGCCGAAGCGCCGCAGCTCAGTCCAGGCCGCGCTTCACGCGATGCAGTGCGCAGGCGTTACCCGCACCTTGGCATCGCGCTTAAGCGAAGCACCTCGCGCGCCGGTCGTAATGCCGGCGGGGTCGATGCCCGGACCGCCCGAGAGCGGCAGTGACGAGCCGCCGCCCGCAGGAACCGCACCCACTCCGTCAGTCGGCGTCACCGGTTGACGTCCCTTACGTGAGCGGGATGCCGCGAATGTAGCAAAATCGGAGCGCATGAAAAAGCGACTGCGATTTAGTGTTGATTTTGCTGGGTTAAATCACGTCCGAATCCGAGGGGCGGCTCGTGGCGGTGAGTTTTCAGGGAAAAGATTCGCAAGCCACTCCACGGATCGTCATGCCCGGCCTTGTGCCGGGCATCCACGTCTTAACGCTTCATCGAGATCAAAGACGTAGATGGCGGGACAAGTCGCCGTAGGGTGGGCAAAGGCGCGAAGCGCCGTGCCCACGCGTTGCGATTTCGGAAGCGCTCCGCGTGGGCTTCGCTTCGCTCAGCCCACCCTACGATTCAATCTCAATCCGCCAGCGGGCTCGGCCTGATCTGGAAATGCACCGCCATCGGCGTCATGCCCAGGCCGCCTTCCTGGTGCCAGGGCACGCGGTCGCCGCTGGAGGTCCACAGGCCGCGGCCTTTCCAGCCGATGTTTGGATCGTCGATGCGGCCGTCGAGGCCCTTGGCGTAGAAGCCGGTCGGGTAGGGCACTTTCATGGTGATCATCTTGCCTTCGGCAAAGGCGATCAGGCCGTCGTTGAGGTTGCCGGTGGAGACCGGCACGTCGTTGCCCAGGCCCAGCGTGTTGTGCTGGTCGACCCAGGTGTAATAGCTCGACTCGGCTGAGTTATCGCCGATGCCTTCAAAACCCGGGCCGGGATATTTGTAGAACGCCCAGCCTTCCGGACAATGATTGCCGGTCGCATTCGGGCCGTTGAGCGGGCCTTTGCATTTGCGGCGATCGAAACTGCCGAGATGGCCGCTGGCGAGCGACACCCAGACGACGCCTTGACTGTCGATATCGCCGCCGCGCGGGCCAAAACCGGGCGCCGCGACATTGTAGATTTCAGAAAGCGCCGTCTCCGGCGGATTGGTGCCGGGATTGAGGCGGACGACCGCGCCTGGATTGGCGCGGATCGTGCCCCACACCGTGCCGTCCACGGGGCTCGGCATGATCGCGTAAAACACCTGGCCGATGCGCATGTCCTTGCCCGGCTCGAGCGGCTTGCCGGGCTCGGTATATTCGCCGCGCTGGCCGTCGCCCGACGTGTCGACGATGAGCGCGGTCCAGCCTTGCGATTTCGCCGCGTCGCCGGTCTCCAGGAATTTCTTGGTGTCGAGCCAGCCGACCACACCGCCGCCGCCGCCGCTCGACGCCCACAGCGTGTCGTTCTTGTCGAAGCCGAATTGCAGGTGATGGGTGGTGAAGCAGGTGTCGACGAAGGTGTATTTCATCGTCTTCGGGTCGAGCATCGCGATCTGGCGCTGGCTCTGATCCAGCGGGAACAGCTTTGCGGAGACCAAGTCGGAGCCCTTGCCGCAGAAATCCGGATCCTTCACCCCGCGCACTGCGGCGGCGAGCCAGAGCCGGCCTTGCTCATCCATCATCGAATTGTGGTTGTTGATGTGGGTGTCCCAGATCTGCTCGCTGCCCCAATAGGGCGACGGCGCCAGCGGTTTGAGCGCCGCGGCGTGGCCCGGGCCGAGCGAGAACGGCATGTCGGGATCGCGCACCGGGGCGTAGAATTTGGTGACGCTGTTCTTCACCGGATCGAGGATCGGAATGACATCGGTGGCGTATTCCGGCGAGCCGAACAGCGGGCCGTAGCCGTTGACGGTCGGGTTGCGCTTGTCGGTGGAAATCTCGTCGTGCAGGTAATGCTTGTCGTCGGCCCAGTCCCATGTGGTGATGACGACGTTGCGTTCGATGCCTTGCGGCCGCTGCGGCTTGTCTTTGGGCAACTCGCCCTCGGCGATGCGGTCGGTCCATTCGGCGAAATATTTGATCGGCGTCGAGGCGAGATCGCCGGCGATCAGGTTGACCATCAGCGGTCCGGCCTGGCCGGATTGCACGCGGCGCGCCCAGGCTTCTTCCGAGGTTTTGAATTCGCCTAAGCCCTTCGGCAGCGTGCGCGTGGCCAGCCCACCGAGCTGATGGCAGCCGATGCAGCCGTTGTTCTTCATGGCGTTGAGCCAGTCGCTCTGCTTGACCTTGTCGGGAATGTCGCTGTGGCCGCCGAACTGATCGGCGCCGGGAATTTTCAGCATCGAGTACCAGTAGATCGCCGGATAGATTTTTGCCGCTTCCGCGGCATTGGCGGCCGGCACCGCCTTGAGATCGAGCTCTTTGCCGGGCTCGGCGTCGACCTTCGCCGAATTGGCCAGCCCATAGCCGCGGACCCAGACGGTATATTTGGCCTGCGGCAGATCGGGCACGACGTAGCGGCCCTGATCGTCGGTGACGACCATCCTGGCGAATCGCGTCGGCAGGTCGTGAGTCTCGGCGATCACCCAGACGCCGGCTTCGGGGCCGTTCGGCGACGTCACCACGCCGCCGATGTCGGTCTTTTTGATCGGGACCGTGGTCTCGGCCCGCGGCTGCGACCAGATAAAACAGCCGGCGAGACAGATCGCCGCGACGCTCAAATAGAGGCTGCGCTTCCTCGTCATTACACGCTCCCTGATATTTCTTCCCTACACGAATACCTCGCGGCTGACGGCACGGTGTCGTACGGCACAGTCTGCGGGCTTCGATTGTATGAAAATGTGCCCAACTCCGCGCAGCTTTGCAATGGAGCGGTCCGCATTTAAGCCTTGATTCAGGATAAACTTGCCTCTCCGGTTGGCATGGCGTACGCGTTACCCCGCAGTCACTTAGGGGCAATTTCGAAAGTGACTGACGACACGCCGCCTCGGGGGAGGTCTTCGACTTTTTCGCTCGATTGGGAAGCGTGAATGGCGCATGGGTTCGCGGTGCAGGGTGGATTGGGGGCCGGTGGCTCCGTCATCCCTCATGATTCGTCTGCGCACTCGGTGCTCGTGCCCGACACCGAACTGCTGTTCACGGCGCAGTTTCATCGCGCCGGACCCGATCTCGTTCTCACCGGCCGCGACGGCCAGCATCATTTAATTCCCGGCTACTTTTCAAGCGAGCATCACCCGGCACTGGTGGCTCCGAACGGCGCGCACCTTTCACCCGCGACCGTCGATCTGCTCGCCGGATCGGCGATGCCGGGACACTACGCGCAGGCGCAAGGCGCCGCCGCGCCACCCAACTCGATCGGCAAAATCGAAAAATCCGTCGGCGACGTCACCGTGGTGCGCAACGGCACAACGGTCGCGCTCCATGTCGGCGACGCCGTGTTCAAGAGCGACGTGGTGCAGACCGGCGCCAATTCGTCCTGCGGCATTTCGTTTCCCGACGGCACCGCGCTCAATCTGGTCGCCAATACGCGCATGGCGCTCAACGATTATGCGTTCGACGCCAACAGCAATGCCAACAATGCGCTGTTCACCCTGGTCGAAGGCACCTTCGCCTTCGTCGCCGGCAAGGTCGCCCACCAGGGCGACATGAAGATCACGACGCCGGTCGCCACCATGGGCATCCGCGGCACCACCGGCATGGTGCAAAAGGTCGCCACCGTTACGGCGGTCAGCGCGGCCAACACCTACGGGTTCTTGATCGCGCCGAACCTGGATGACCACACCACCGGCCTGTACGACCTGATCCTGACCGACGCCAACGGCAATCCGGTCCTCGACCAGTTCGGCAATCTGGTCGTGCTCAGCACCGTGTCGCTGGACGGCTACATCACCTATGTCACCCCGCAGGGGCCGGGCCAGCTGCCTTTGCTCTCCACCGAGCCGTTGAACAATTCGCAGTATGCCTTCGAACAGGACATGCTGCGCGAGCTGTTCCGGACGCTCAATCCGAACGCTTTCAATCCGAACGGCAACAACGGCAGCTCCACGACGCCGCCGCCGTTCGAGCTGCCCAATCCGATCCCGCAGCTTTTTGAAGACAGCGGCAAGCCCTTCACCTTCAACGGTCCGGGATCGAGCCCGGGCACGACAGTAACGGTCAATGACACGGGGGGGCCGATCGGCCCGCTGACCGTCGTCATTTGGATCGCCGGCGGCAACGGTCCCTGGAGCAGCGGCCCGAGCTGGCTCGGCGGCGCCCCGCCGATCGTGCCTCAGGAAGTCGAGATTCTGAATCCGGTCAAGGTGACGACCGACGGCGCCGATGCGGCCGCCGGGCTGGTGGTCAACGCCGGCGCGATCCTCAACATCGTCAGCGGCACCTCGTTCACGATTTACGACTTCATCCATGGCGCCGGCACCATCGCGCTCAACTCGTCCGGCTCCGATCCGACGCTGTTCATCCACGGCGGCGTGAGCCTGGTCGGCGGCGGCACGATCAAAATGCTGGGTCCGGCCGGCGAGGATAATATTCTCGGCGTTGCCGGCACCGGCGCGTTGCTGCTCAACATCGACTACACCATCGAAGGCACCGGCACGATCGGCGGCGGCGACGGCAATCTGACGTTTGAGAATTTCGGCATCGTCAACGCCAACGACGATGTGTTGACCATCAATACCGGCAACCAAGTCTACAACGACGGCGTGATGGAGGCGACGGTCGACCCGCTGGCGGCGACCATCGGGACGCTGACGATCAAGGACAGCGTCGCCAATGCCGGGACCGTCCAGGCCGACGGGATCGGCGCGGCCGTCATGCTTTCCGGCGCGACATTCGACAACCTCTTTTCGGTCGTCGCCAAAAATGGCGGCAGCGTCACCTTCACCGACGTCGCCTTCACCAACGAGGCCATCAGCACGACAAACCCGGCGGGCGGCACGGTCTACGCCAACGGCGGCACCATCACGTTCGACGGCGGCTCGATCGCCAACGGCAACCTGTTGGAGGCGATCAACGGCGGCACGCTGCAGCTCGAGAACCTCACCGTCACCAATTCGGCCGCCGCCGAGCTGAGCATCGGCGCGCATTCAGAGCTCGATCTGATGAGTGCCATCGTCCGCGGCGGCACCGACACCAATACCGGCAATGTGGTCGTCACCGGCGGCGCCTCGGTACTGCATGGCGACAGCGTGACCAATTCCGGCACGATGACCGTCGAGGGCGCCGGCGCGTCATTGACGCTGGAAGGCGATACCACGCTGCTCAACGACACCGGCGGCCACATCACCGCCACCGACGGCGGCACGGTCTCGATCGAGATCGACAACGATGCCAACGTGAATTCCGGCACCATCGAGGCGGTCCATGGCGGCGAGGTCGACTTCCATATCAACATCGACGGCGGCTCGAACCATGGTCTGATCGAAGCCGGCGCCGGCGGCACGGTACACTTCTTCCAAACTCATAGTGGCGGCGGCGGCGGTGGTGGCGACGACCAGGGCGGCAATGACGGCACGATGGAGGCCGCCGGCACCGGCCTCCTCATCTTCGACGGCGGGCTCGACAATTTCGATCTGGTCGAGGCGGACAACGGTGGCACGATCGATCTGAACAAGGGCATCAAGAATCACGCCGGCACTGTCGAGGCCGTCACCAGTGGCGGCGTCACCACCACCATCACCATCGACGGCAACGTCGTCAACGACGCGAAGATCGAAGCCTCCGGTTTCCATGCGCAGATCAACATCGCCGACAGCGATGCGTCGGAAAACGCCGGCACCATCATCGCCGAAAATGTCGGCACCATAACACTGAACGCGGCCCAGTTCGAAAATGACCAGGGCGCCACCGTCGAGGCGAACCGCGGTATCATCGAATTCTCAGGCGGCGCCATCATCAACGACGGCACGTTCAAGTCGGATCACCAGGGTGAGATCTTCGTCGATAGTCAGACCGTCTATAATGACGGCACAGGCGTATTCGAGGCATGCTCGGACGGCTTGATCTCGATCGGGGACGGCACATTATACAACGGCGTCACCGTTGCGGGAGCGATCGGCGGCAAGATCGAAGCGTTGTACGGCGGCAGCGTCGAATTCGGCGGCACCACGGTCTATAACGGCTCGTCGGTGGCCGGAACGGCCGGTGGCACGATCCTGGCGTCGTGCGGCGGCACGGTGTCGCTCGGCCTGGACTGCACGATCTACAACAATAACGACGGCGGCGGCCTCGGCGGCACAATCGAAGCGTTGCGCGGCGGCACCATCGACATCGGTACCGGCACGGTCTTCAACGACAACGGCCTCATCGAGGCGATTGGTTGCAACGCGGTCGTCGAGCTGTTCGACGTGGACATCTACGGTGGCACGCTCGCGAGCAGCGACGGCGGCATCATCAAGGCCTCGTTCGGACAGGCTACCCTGCAAAACGTCACCATCCTCAGTGGCAGCGTGCTAGACGCCGCCGACACCGGGTTGGGCGGCTCCTTCGCGCTTTCGGAAACGACGACGCTGGCCGGCGGCGGTACGGTGACGTTCGAAGGTACGGGCGAGTTCCTGCTTGGGGGCGACATCGTTGCCTCGACGACCGGAACAACGCTGAAGAACTTCAGCACCATCGACGGTGCTGGCCAAATCGGCGCCGCCGACGGCAAGCTGACGCTCGACAATGAGTTGGGTGCAAAGATCGACGCGAATGAGCCCGGCTTTGCACTCACCATCCACACCGGCAACACCGTCGCCAATGCCGGCACGCTGGAAGCGACTACCGGCGGCCCGGCGGGAGTGATCGGCAATGAAACGCTCAAGATCGAGGACAACGTCTGCAACACCGCCAGTGGCGTGATCTCGGCTTCCGGTCACCATTCAGTCGTGCAGCTGGATGGCGTGACGATTACTGGCGGAACGCTGGAGACGAGCTGCGGCGGCATCATCGACACGACGGGGACCAGCACGCTGTCGAACGTCACCATCGCCGACGGCAGCACGCTCGAAGCCGGCACCGGCGCGACGTTTCTGCTCGAAGGCACCACCACGGTCAGCGACCCCGTCATCTTCAAAGGCTGCGGGACGTTCGAGCTGACCGGCAAGGGTGCCGCGATTGTCGGATCGGGCGATGGTGCCGACCTGCATAACTACGCCACCATCGCGGGCGCCGGCACCATCGGCTGTGCCGATCTGTCGGTCACCAACGAGTGCAGCGGCGTCATCGACGCGACCGGCCGCCTCACCGTCAATCTGTCGTCAAACGACCTGACCAATGACGGCACGATGGAAGCGACGTGCGGCGGCGAACTGACCCTGCTCAGCCCCGTGATAAATTACGGCGTCATCGCCGCCTATGCCGGCAGTACGGTCTACATCGGCAACGAGGTCAGCAACGAGGAGATCGGCCAGGTCAGCGGCGAGGTGATCGCCTCGGGCCATTGCGCCGTCGTCGATTTGTCCAATGCCACCATTATCGGCGGCACGGTGGCGAGCGATAAAGGCGGCCTCATTCAAACGGTCACGGATGCGGACGACACGCCCACGACCAGCGCCCTCGAAGGCGTCACCATCGGCTGCGGCAGCGACATCAAGGTTGTGGACCAGACGACGCTGATCCTTGAAGCCGGCACGACGATGTCCGGCGGCCGCCTGTCGATCGAAAGCTCCGGCGAGGTCGAGATCGTCAACGACGGCGGCACCGACGGCGCCACGCTGACCGACGTGAACCTCCAGAATTGCGGCGAGATCTCGATCGACGGTGACACCACGCTGACGCTGTCCGGCACTACGGTCCACGGCGGGGCGATCGATGGCACCGACGTATCGGGGTGCGTCGTTGCCAGCACCATCGATATCACCGGCGACAGCAGGTTCTGCGATGTCGGCCTCAGCCACGGCGATCTGACGGTCGAAGGCGGGTTCACGCTGACGCTCGATGGCGGCACCATTTGCGACGTCGCCGTCGAGGACGGCACCGTCACGTCCTGCGGCGTCATCGCCGGCACCATCGACGTGACCTGCGACACGACGTTCATCAGCACCACCTTGAATGACGGCAACCTGACGGTCGAGAGCGGGGTCACGCTGAGTGTGGAAGGCGATGCGACGACGACGACGTTCGATGGCGTGCATGTGACCGATAGCGGAACAATCCAGATCGACGAGCCCTTGCCGACGACGACGCTGCTCCTAGAGAATGCCACGACGATTTCCGGTGGCGGCACGCTATCGATCGGCGGCACCGGCATTCTCGATGTCGAAGGCAGCGCGACCCTCGATGGCCTCACAGTCAATGTGTGCAGTGGCGGGATCATCGAGGTCGGCGAGACGACGTCGGGGTCGATCCTGACTCTTGACGGCGGCACGAGCGTCAGCGGCTGTGGCGCGATGACCATCAAGGCCAACGGCACGCTCGACGTCGACGGCGGCACCACCACGATCAGCCTCGGCGGCACGATCACCAACGACGGCACGATCGAGGCGAACTGCGGCGGCACGTTGGATATCGTAAGCCATGTCGACAACGCCTGTGGCGCGCTGCTGGCGACGTCCGGCGGCGTGCTCGACATCGAGAGCGCCATCTGTGGCGGCGCTGCCAGCATCCACGGCGGCACGCTGGAATTCGATGCGGCGTCGAACGTCAACGTGACGTTCTGCAACGGCTCGGTGGACTCACCGACCTACGGCACCCTGGTGCTCGGCGATCCGCAGGATTTCCACGGCGTAATTTCCAACTTTACCGGAACTTGCCCGGACGCGAATCACTCCGACACGATCGATCTGGCCGACTTCAAAGCTTGCAATACAACGCTGCACGCCACCTACAATGGCGACGACGGCATCACGACGCTGTGCGTGATCGATACGACCGATGATCTGTCGGCCACGTTGAAATTGATGGGCCATTACACGACAGACAATTTTACGATCGCAAGCGATGGCAAGGGCGGCATCGACGTTTTCGATCCGCCGACAACAGGTGGCGCGGACGCGCCCGCGACGGCAACGGCCACCCCTGCCAGCGATCAAGCTACGACGCCAGCCAACCAGAATGAGGCTGCCCATACCGCGGGCCCGGCAAACGAGACGGCGTTCGGTGGTGATCAGGGTTCGGCGACCGTCACCATGCATGATGGCGAAACTACGCCTTTGACCAACCAGTTGGCGCCGCCGGCCGGTATCCTTGCCCTCGGTGACGGTCAAGTCGCCGACACGACTGGCGAAGCCGCATTCGGCGGCGGTCAGGCCGCCATTGGCAATTCGAGTGAAGCCGATGCCGGCGCGCTGACGAATGCAGCGAACGGCGGCTTTACCCTGAGCCTGTTGTCGTCGCTCCTGAATGTGCTGACCGACAGTGTATCGCCGATTGCTGCCGTGACGCCCGATACGGCGGTGCTCGACAGCGCGCCCGTGAATTCAACGATCGTCGATGGGTCGGGCGCCGCCGGCAACGAGACCGCGCATGCGATGGTGCAAACGGTCCCCGCCAACGAACTCGCTTCGTCATCGGCCACGTCGCCGACGCTCGCCGCGTCGCCGCCTGCATCGGAGTCGTTCGCCGGCTTGGGCAGCGACAGTTTCGCCTTCCACCCGAATCTCGGCGGCGATACGGCGCAGAATACGAACGGCTCTGCGAACGAACTCGCCCACAACAACATTCAAGTCAGCGGGCCGGCGCTCGGTTCGACCGCACCCGAGTTTCACGCGGAATTCGCCCTCGATGTCATCCATCAGGACGACACTCACCTTGCCGCGACCGTGGATCAATTCCACCAGATGGCGTCGAACGCCACCCTGCTGCACTGATCTCACGCACCCTCGTTGGGGTCGTGATAGAGCTCGCCGACGATCCCCGTCAGTCCCGGTTTGGTCTGCTGCAAATGATAGCGGCCGTCGCGGTCGCGGCCGAGGCGGCCGTGCTGGCGCAATTCGTCGAGCGCGCAGGCGACCTCGCGGCCGTCCTCGGAGCCGAGCGATTCGACGATATCGGCATAGAACATCGGCGCCGCGCCGAGCGCCTGCTCGACGGTCTGGTAGCGCGCCGGCCCCTTGAAGATTTTTGCCGCGGCGCGCGTGAGCGGAATCTGGCCGTCGCGGCCGAACGGCTTTGTGCAGTCGAAGCCGGATTTGGCGCCGGTGCGCCGGCCGTTGAGCGACGGATCCATGGTCATGCCGAGCATGCCCTGCAGCACGACCAAGTCCTGATCGGCCTGGAAGCGGGTGCCGAGCGCCCAGTCCACCTGGCGGTCGTCGTGGATGTCGATGTCCTCGTCGAACACATAGACGTGCTTGAGCCGCATGATGCCGCCGAACAGCGCGTGGATGGCGGAGCGCGCCTCGCCAAAGCTGCGCTGCTTGATCGACACCCGCAGCGTATTGGCGCCGCCCGACACGGCGCGCAGATAGACCGCGACCGGCTCGCGCACGGCGGTTTTCAAGATACGCATGGCTTCGGCTTCGGTGCGCATCGCCGAAATGTTGGCGCTGTCGGTTTGGTCGAGCATGAAGGCCGAGCCGTGCAGCAAGGTGTGATGCAACACGTCGCGGCGCATGGTGATGGCGGTGCAATGAAACACCGGGTCCATGTGGATGGCCCCGTAATAGCCCATATATTCGCCGAACGGCCCTTCCGGCTCGACATAGCCGCGCTCGTCCAAATAGCCCTCGAGCGTCATCTCGGCATCGGCGGGAACCAGAATATTGTTGGTGAGGCTCTTCACCACCGGCGCCGGCTCGGCGCGAAAGCCGGCGACCAATTGCAGCTCGTCGCCCGGTAGCCGCGTGGTCGCGGCGAAGAAATCGAGCGGATGGGCGCCGACCGTGAAGGTCACCGGCAGCTTCTCGCCGCGCGCCACGGCGGCGGTGTAGATGCGCTTGAGATCGGACGGCGCGGTGACATTGGTGCCGGCTTCATAGCGGTTGCGCAGGCTCAAGCGGCGGCAGCCGACGTTACGGCGGCCGGTCGCCGGATCGATGGTGTAGTCGATGGCGGAACTGCAGTAGCAGCTGCCGTCATAAGCGTGCTGCGGATGGAACGGCAGCTTGGTCAGGTCGACGTCCTTGCCGGTGATTTTGATGTCGTGCACCGGGGCGTCGCCGGACGGCACCTCGACCAGCGGCTGCGGGCTTGAGAGCCGCTTGAAATATTCCTCGTAGAGCTTGTCCTCCGAGGTCTCGAAGGCCGCGGCGAGACGCTTGCGGTTGCCGGCAGTCTTGGCGACCAGCTCGACCTGTTCGGGCCCGGCCTTCTTGAACAGCACCGCCTTGTCGGTCTTTTCGATGATCGGGCTCAGGCCGGTGAGCGGCACCGGCTTGTCATGAATCTCCACCTCGCCGAGTTCGATCAGGCGCTCGACGAAGCTGCGCAAGCGGTATTTATCGAAATCGACGGCGGTTGCGTGGGTCATTGGTGACATCTCTGCGTAGGGTGGGCATTGCGCCGGCTTGGTGGAGCGAGGCGCCTTGCGCTGCATGCGCAATGCCCACGCGGGCCGGCGGCGTGGGCAAAATCGCAAAAGCGATTTTACCCACCCTACAAGGGAACTGACACCAGGCGCAGTAGGGGAGTCAATTGCGGGAGAACGGCGCTCCGGCCGGTCGCCGTGCGAAGGCTAGCGGCCCAAATCTACCGCCCCAAGTTGAAGCGATAGTTCACGCCGGCGCGGACCACGTTGTCGTGCATCGACACATTGTCGGTCGGCAGGCCGTTGCAGCTGACGCCGCAATTGAAGCGGCCGAGATCGACGTAGAGATATTCCGCCTTCGCGCTCCAATTGCCGGTCAACCCGACCTCGATGCCGGCGCCCGCGGTCCAGCCGGCATTGGTGTTGCTGGCGCCGGGAAAGCCGGGCGTCGCCGCGCGAATGTCGCCTACGGCGAGGCCGCCGGTGACATAGGGCAGCACGTTGCCGAACGCATAGCCGGCGCGGCCGCGCACGGTCGAGAGCCAGGTGTCGCTGGTGCTGCAGCCCAAGGGGCACAGCGTCGAGGAATTGGTGCCTTTGAGGTTGGCCCAATCGATATCGCCCTCGAGGCCGAGGACGGCGCTGCCGATCTGCCAATTATAGCCGGCGGTGCCGCCGACGAGGCCGCCGGACAGCCCGACGCGATCCGAGTTCGTATCCCAATAGGAATGGCCCCAGCCGCCGCCGCCGTTGACGCCGAGATAGAAGCCGCTCCAGTTATACGCCGGCGCCATCGCGGGCGGCGGCGCCTTGTAGAGCGGGGCAACGGACAAGTCTGCCGCCGTGGCGCTTTGCGCCACGAAGAGGGCAGCGACGGCGAAACATCCGGCGGCGACAGTTTTGATCATTGATCCGGCCTCACTGGCGTCGGCGCGTTTGCGGCTGCCGTTCGCCGATCTGACACTACACAGACTATGGTTACGTTCGTCTTACCCTCTTTCTACCATCGCTTGCGCGGGAAGAGTAGGAGGTAAGCCGCGAGTGTCGCCCCGCCGTGGTCGCGTACTCTATTGGAAACAAAGGCGAAATTGAGCCGGCCGGTAGGCTGCTTGGTGGCTTGGTAACGGCGTTTTTGCCCGAGTTCCGGGCGCGGAACTTTGCGCCCAGATTGACGCCCGGATGGCGCCCAGACCTCAAGCCGCCGGCCGCCGCAACAGCTTCATGCCCATCTTGACCTTGTCGCTCAGATTCTTCTGCGACAGGCAGGTGAACAGACACAGCGTCTCGCAGGCCACGGTCTCCTTGCGGCGCTCGGTGCCTTCCTTGCCGTACCAGATCTCTCGCGCGGTCTGGGTGCGCACGTTACCGATCGGCGGGAAGTTCCAGCACATTTCCACGCGGCCGTCGGAACGGATGAAGTAATTGCGCATGCCGATCCGGCACGGCATCGCCTCGCGCGGCGCCTTCTCGCGGCGGAAATGGTTCGGCCACAGATTGAGCAAGAGGTCCGAATTCAGGATCGGGCCGCCCTGGCGTTTCATCTCCAGCAGCCGGTCCTTGACCTTGATGAGATCGTCGAGGTCTTCCGGGCCGATCCAGAACTCGTCCTTGGCCTCGTCGGTAACCTGCTCGACCGGCTGGAAATTAATCGCGGTGGCGCCGATGTCGCGCACCCAGTTCACCATGTCGGGCAACAGCCGGAAGTTCAGCTTATGCACCACGGCTTTGACGATGATCGGAAAGTCGGCGCCGTGTTTTGCCTTGGCGCGGGTCAGCGCGCGGATGCCGGCGACGATATTGTCGAGCGAGCCTTCGACGCCGCGCGAATAATTGTGCACGTCGGCATCGCGCGAATCGATCGAGATATTGATGTTGAACGGCTTCGCCCGCACCGTCCAATCGACCACCTTCTCGTTGCCGAAGGCGCCGCCATTGGTGGTGACGCCCCATTTGAGCCCCTGCTCGCCGCAGAAGGTGATGAGGTCGACGAAGCCTTTCTTGATATAGGGCTCGCCGCCGGAAAACTCGATGTGATAATGGCCGATGAAATCCTTCAGATCGAGCAGCGCCTTCTGCCACTCCTCGATCGACATTTCGTCGCGGTAGTTCGGCCGCCGCCAGTAATCGCAATAGCGGCACTTGTAATTGCAGCGCTCGATCACTTCGCCGTAGATCGAAACCGGGATCGTGGCGTCGCGGCCGGTGCGCAGATAGATTTCCTCGGCCACCGCGTTGCGGACGTGATGGGTCCCGAGTCGTGCCAGCTCCAGAATTTTCACAACTCATCTCCGAGAAACAAGGCGCCATTGAACCGGACAGCAATGCCACACCCCGTCGCGCCGCCGAAACGGTTCCGGATTTAAAGGTTAATTTGTTTGTTTCTTGCCGCGGCATTGGCAACTCACAATAACGCCACACATAGTCGTTTGAGCTTGCTGCGGATCGCCCGTGGGCGACGTCGATGGGACCGTAAACCATGCTGTCACGCCGCCGCGCTTTGACGATGACTGCGAGTGCGCTTGCCGCGCCCGCCCTCGGCGCTTTACCGCGCGGCGCGGCTGCGGCGGCCCGTGGGCCGGGACGCATTCCTTATGGCGCCTGCGTGCGTCCGGAGCCGCTGGCGGGGGAACGCGATTATCGCACCGCGATCCAGACTTTTTGCCAGCAGATAACGCCGGAAGGCGGCCTGTTCTGGGGTCATTTGCGGCCGACTCGCGACCAGTACAATTTCGCTTCCGCCGACGATTTTCTCGCCTTCGCCGAGGCCAATGAAATGACCATGCGGGGGCACACGCTGGCCTGGTACGGCGCGATGCCGGACTGGACCAAAAACATCCACGGCGCCGACGAGGCCAGGCGCGAATTGACCGGCCATATCGAGCGCGTGGTGTCGCGCTATCGCGGCAAGATCAAAACCTGGCACGTGGTCAACGAGGCAATCGACGACACCAAGGGCGAGCTGCCCGGCCTGCGCCCCAATGTGTGGCTGGACAATCTCGGCGACCGCTACATCGATCTGGCGTTCCGCACCGCGCACGCGGTCGATCCGGCGGCCGAGCTCATCATCAACGACTACGACGTCGAAAGCGTCGACCCCGCCTCGCCGAAAAAGCGCGAAGCGTTCCTGAAACTCATCCGCGACCTCCTCGGGCGCGGCGTGCCGCTGCACGGCGTCGGCCTGCAAGGGCACATCCGCGGCCAATACGACATCGATCGCGACGGCGTCTATAATTTCGTTTCGGAGATCCATTCGCTCGGCCTGACGATCCACGTCACCGAGCTCGACGTGATCGACAACGAGTTGCCCGGGCCGATCGCGCAACGCGACGCCATCGTCGCCGCGCGGGCGCGCGATTTCCTCGACGCCATCGTCACCGCCGCAAAGCCTTCGATCATCGCCACCTGGGGCATCACCGACCGCTATACCTGGGTGCCGATCTGGTACAAGCGTCGCGATGGATTGCCGAACCGGCCGCTGCCGCTGGACGCGGATTACCGGCCGAAGCCGCTGTGGAACGTGGTGGATTATTATTGCAGCAGATAAATTATACCGTGTTTCCCGGGCGCGGCGCAGCATGGAGCGAAGCGGAATGATGCGCCGCTGACCCGGGATCGTTACGAACTCGGAGTCTGCGACGATCCCGGGTCTGCAGCGCACCACTTCGTGCTGCGCTGCGCCCGGGAAACAAGCTACGCATACGTCTTCAACACATGCCGGGCGATGACCATCTTCATCACCTCGGTGGCGCCTTCGGTGATGCGGAAGCTTCTTTGCTGGCGCCAGAATTTCTCGATCGGCAGATCGGTGGTGAGCGCGATGCCGCCGTGGATCTGCATGCACATGTCGGCGGCCTTGAACGCCATCTCGTCGGCGAAATATTTGCACACATAGGCGTCGTTGCGAGCGTCCTCGCCCTTGTCGAGGCGGGTGGCGGCCTTGTGGACCAGAAGCCGCGCCGCTTCGAGCTCGACATACATGTCGGCGAGCATCCACTGGATCGACTGGCGATCCGCGAGCGGGCGGCCGAAGGTGGAGCGCTGCTTGGCGTAGGACGTCGCCATTTCCAGGCAGCGCTCGGTGACGCCAAGCGCGCGGGCGCCGTGGCGCACCCGACCGGCGCCGAGCCATTGCTGGGCATGGCGAAAACCTTCGCCTTCCTCGCCGACCCGGTGGCTCACCGGCACGCGCACATTCTCCAGCACGATCTCCCACGGCTCGTCGCCCATCATGGTCTTGTATTGCGTGGTCAGCTTCACGCCCGGCGTGTTCATGTCGACGATGAAGCAGGAAATGCCGCCGTGCGAGCCCTTGGAACGATCGGTCGCCGCCATCAGCTGCATGAAATCGGCGTCGCCGGCGCCGGTGATGAAGCGCTTGACGCCGTTGATGACGTAATGGTCGCCGTCCCTGACAGCGACCGTGCGCATGCCGCCGGGATCGGAGCCGGCATCGGGCTCGGTCTGGGCAAAGCAGGCTTTGAGCTCGCCGCGCACCGACGGCAGCAGATACTTCTCCTTCATCTCGCCGGTGAGCGAATAAAGAATCGCGCGCACGCTCGGCCCGGTGATGTGGCCCATGCCGCGGGCCGGCAGCGCGATGGTGCGCGACAGCTCGGTCTCGACGACGGAGCGCGCCAGCACCGAGAAGCCTGAGCCGCCATATTCCTCGGGGATGTCCATCTTCCAGAAACCGAGGTCCTTGGCGCGCTGGCAGAAGCGCTCGTAATATTCGGGTTTCAGCTTTTCGCCGCCCGGCAGCGTCGTCTCCCGCTCGATCGGGATCATCTCGTTGTCGACGAAGCGGCGCAGCGATTGTTTGAAGATGCGCAGCTCTTCGGGAAGCTCGAAGTCCATTATCCATTCTCCTTGCGCCAAGCGACGCGCACATCGACGGCGACTGCGCCCTGCGGGCGCACGATCAGCGGATTGATCTCGATCTCTTCGATATTGGCGCGGTGATCGAGATAGAAACGCCCGAGCGCCAGCGCGGTCGCTTCGAGCGCTTTGCGGTCGGCCGGTGGTTTGCCGCGGAAGCCTGCGAGCAATTGGTTGAGCTTGAGGCCGTCGATCATCGTGGTCACGTCGCGCTCGCCGACCGGAAGCAGCCGCAGCGCTGCGTCGCGCATGAGCTCGACCATGATGCCGCCGGAGCCGATCAACAGCAGCGGGCCGTAGAGCGGATCGGACTGCGCGCCGACGATGGCTTCGACGCCGGCGACCATTTCCTGCACCAAAAAGCCGTCGATCTTGGCGTTCGGATGCGATTTTTTGGCCGATGCCACGAGGGTGTCGGCGGCGGCCAGCACGTCCTGGCGGCTGGCGAGATTGAGTTGAACGCCGCCGGCTTCGGTCTTGTGCACGATGGCGGCAGAGCGGATTTTTAGCGCGACCGGAAATCCGATCGCCGCCGCGGCGTCGGCTGCCTCCTGCGCGCTTGCCACCGCGCGGCTTTGCGGCTGCGTAATGCCGTAGCGGGCGAGCGTTGCATCGAGATTGGCTGGCGTCAGATCGCTCGGCGGCGCCGGCTCTACAATGGCCGGCGTGCGGCCAGAGCGCTGCGCAAAAAACCACAGCCCGTTGATCGCGCGCAGCGTCGGCTCGAGACCTTGCAGGAACGGAAAGCCGGCCTTGTCCTGGATGTCGAGCCCTTCCTGCGTCACCTGATGCATCATGCGGCCGAACGCCAGCACCGGCTTGTCGGTCTCGCTCAACAGGCGGCGCAGCTGAGCGACGTCATCCCAGACGCCGCCCTTGCCCGGCAGCGACGACGCCCAGGCGACGATATCGATGCCGGGATCGCGCGCCACGATGGCGCACTGGTCGGCCGCCACCTTCAGCGTCGATGGAATGCCGACGTCGAGCGGGTTTTTCGGCGCAATGCCTTCCTGCATATGTGGCATCAGAGCCGCGTTGGTGGCGGCGCTGAACTCCGGCACCACCGCGCCTTCGGTCTCGGCATAATCGTAGAGCAGATCGACCGTGCCGCCCGAGGTGGTGACGAAGCCGATGCGCGGGCCTTTCGGCAGCCGGCCGCCCTGGAACGCCAGCGTGCATTCCACAAGATCGTCCAGCGAGCGGCAATTGACGATGCCGTAGCGCTCGCACATCGCCAGATACGCCGCATAGTCGCCGCCGATGGCGCCGGTATGCGAGCGCGCCGCCGTGCGCGATTTTTGCGTGGCGCCGGTCTTGATCGCCAGCACCGGCTTGCCGGCTTCGAGCGCGCGCGCCGCGGCCATCATAAAAGCTTGCGGTCGTCGGATGCCTTCGATGAACAGCACGATCTGTTTGGTATGCGGATCGTCGACCATGAAGTTCAGAAAGTCGGCGAGATCGAGATCGGCCTCGTTGCCCGACGACACCGCATAGGAAAAGCGCAAGCCGCGGTCGGAGGCGCTCTTGAGCCAGAACTGCATGGTGCCGCCGGACTGGAAAATCCCGGCGACGGGGCCGGGCGGCACCTTGCACAATTCGGTGTTGGGATAGGCGAACAGTTTTTCGCGGTAGCTGTAGGAGCCCATGCAGTTCGGACCGCTGACGCGCAGCTTGCTGCCGGCGAGAAAATTCTTGAGCCAGGCGCCGCGCGCCCGCGACGGCTCGCTCTCGCCGTCGCCGACCGCGGACGCGTAGATCGTCGCCGATTTGACGCCGGCGGCCTCGGCGTCGGTCAGCACGTCGGCGACGTTCGCCGCCGGCACGATCACCATGGCATGATCGACCGGCGCGCCGATATCGCGCAGCGACGGGAAACAGCGCTCGCCGTAAACCGTCTGCTGCCGCGGATTGACCAGATGGATTTTGCCGCCGTAGCCGTTCTGGCGCAGATTGCCGAAAATCTGGCTGGCCCAGCGCGCCCGCTCGGAAGCGCCGACGATCGCCACGGACGCAGCCCGCAACATGCTCGCAGGCGATCGCAATACGCTGTCACTGCCCGCCACGCTCGCTCCCCACCACGCTTGGTCTTGCCTGTCTGGTATCGTATTTCGTCGCGGCCGGCTATGCTCGCGCCGGCGACGCCGGTTGCATGGATGGAGTAGCTCGAAAAATGCGTCTCGACCGACTGGAAGGAAACCCCGACACCCGCGTGGCCTGGGGCAGCGATATCGCGGCGCAGATGCTGCGGCGTTTCGGCATCAAGTATATCAGCCTCAACCCCGGCGCGAGCTATCGCGGTTTTCACGACAGCCTGGTCAATCATCTCGGTAACGAAAATCCCGGCATCATCCTCTGTCTGCACGAGGACCATTCGGTCTCGATCGCCCACGGCTATTCCAAGGCGACCGGCGAGCCGATGGCTTGCGTGCTGCACTCCAATGTCGGCCTGCTGCACGGCATGATGAGCCTGTTCAACGCCTGGTGCGACCGGGCGCCGCTGTTCGTGCTCGGCGCCACCGGGCCGGTGGCGGCGGAAAAACGCCGGCCGTGGATCGATTGGATTCACACCTCGCGCGATCAGGGCGCCTATATCCGCTCCATCATCAAATGGGACGATCAGCCGACTTCGCCCGACGCCTTGGTGGAGTCGATGACCCGCGCCAATATGCTGACGCGCTCGGCGCCGACAGCGCCGGTCTACATTTGCCTCGATGCCGGCTTTCAGGAGCAAAAGCTCGACAAGGAACCGGAATGGCCTGACGTGACACGCTTCAAGCCGCCGGCGCCGCCGCGGCCGTCGAAAGATTCCGTCGATGAGGCGTTGGCGTTGCTGCAAGGCGCGCAAAAGCCCGTCATCATGCTTGGCCGCGGCTCGCGCAAACCCGAATACTGGGCGCCGCGCATAAAGCTCGCCGAGCGCCTCGGCGCCTGCGTGGTGACCGATCTCAAGCAGGGTGCGGTGTTTCCGACCGATCATCCGGCGCATTACTGTCCGCCGTTCAACGTGCTTGGCAAGGACGCGCGCGAATTGTTGTGCGAAGCCGATGTCATCGTCGCGCTCGATTGGGTCGATCTCGGCGGCGCGCTGCGCCAAGCCAAGAATGTCGGCAACGTCACGGCAAAAATCATCGCCTGTTCGCTCGACCAGAACCTGCACACCGGCGCCAACATGGAATATCAATCGCTGCCGCCCGTCGATGTGGCGATGGCGTCGACCGCAGATGTCGTCGTCGCCGAGCTCAACGATGCGCTGGGTACCGGCCGCAAAAATCCGTGGAAGGTAAAAGTGCCGGCCGCCCCCACCCAACCCTCCCCCGCAAGCGGGGGAGGGCAGGGAGGGGGCAACGGCGCCGCGATTTCAATGGAACAGGTCGCGGCCGCGTTGCGCGATCAATTCAACGATCCGGAGAACGTCACCTTCTGCACGCTCGGCCGCGGCTGGCCGTTCGACATCTGGCCGCTGCAGAACGGTATGGCCTATCTGGGCAAGGACGGCGGCGGCGGCCTGGGCTCGGGCCCCGGCCTCTCGGTCGGCGCGGCACTGGCGCTGCACGATCAGGGCCGCCACGCGATTTCAATGCTCGGCGATGGCGATTTCTGCATGGGGGTGACCGCGATCTGGAGCGCGGCGCATCATCGCATTCCCCTCCTCGTTCTGGTCAACAACAACCGCTCCTATTTCAACGACGAACTACATCAGGAAAACGTCGCGCGCACCCGCGGTCGTGAAGTCAAGAACCGCTGGATTGGCCTGCGGCTCGAAGACCCGATGCCCGACATCGCCAAGCTCGCCGAGGCGCAAGGCGCCGTCGGCATCGGGCCGGTGACCGAGGCATCCGATGTCGCGCCCGCCATCGCGCGCGGCGTCGACGTGCTGAAAAAAGGCGGCGTCTGCGTCATCGACCTGCACGTCGATCCGCCGTCCGAGCGTCAGGCCAGCCACGCGCTCGGCCACCGCGCCACGGGAGAGTGAACAGAATACGTTTCCCGGATGCGGCGCAGCGCGAAGCGGTGCGACGCTGATCCGGGATCGTCGCAGACTCCGAGTTCGTAACGATCCCGGGTCTGCAGCGCACCACTTCGCTTTCGCTTCGTGCTGCGCTGCGCCCGGGAAACGCTGCTTGAGGGATTTTGACGAAATATGTCTTGGCTCTTCTTCGCCTTCTGCGGCCCGGTGCTGTGGGCCATCTCGGTGCATTTGGACAAGTACCTGGTCGAGCGTTTTTTCAAGGACTCGAACGTCGCCATCATGGTGCTGTTCACGGCGCTGGTCGTCGTGCTGGCGCTGCCGGTCATCTGGTATTTCGAGCCGACGGTCCTTGATCCGGACCTCGTCAGCATCGCGCTGATTATCCTCGCCGGCATCCTCTATATGACCGGGATGCTGTTCTACCTGCGCGCCTTGCAGAACGAAGAGGCCTCGGTGGTGGCGCCGTTTTTCCAGACCGGGCCGTTGTTCGGCTATGTGCTGGCTTACCTCGTGCTTGGCGAGACCCTGTCGCCGCGGCAGTTGCTCGGCGGCGCCTTGATCATCGTCGGCGCTTTGTTCGTCTCGATTCGTTTTGGCCAAAGCATGAAGATGTTCAAGACCCGTTTGGCGGTCTTGATGGTGGCGTGCGGCTTCATCATGGCGCTGGCGAGCCTGATCTTCAAAGTCTTCGCCCTGAAGGTGGAATTCTGGACCACGACATTTTGGATGTTCGTCGGCGAGGGGATGTTCGGCGCGGCGCTGTTGGTGATCCCATCGTATCGGCGGCAATTCATCGCGCTGGTCCGCACCAACACCGGCGCGCTATTGTCGATCAACGCCTCGAACGAGCTGATCAATCTCGGCGGCGGCTTGGGCAGCCGCTACGCGCTGTTGTTCGCGCCGTTGAGCATCGTGCAGGCCATCGGCTCGACGACGACGTTGTTTGTCTTCGCGTTCGGCATCGTGCTGAGCGTTTTCTTTCCGGGCTTCGGCCGCGAGAATTTGTCCGGCCGCGAACTGGTGCAAAAGGGCATGGCTGCGGTCATTGTCGCAATCGGTGTCGCGCTGGTGACGCGCTGACCCCAATGGCGAATTGCACAAGCGGGTGATGAGCCTATATTCTCCCGACATTGTTCCGTCACCCTGAGGTGCGAGCGAAGCGAGCCTCGAAGGGCGACGGCCCGGGCCGTGCATCCTTCGAGGGCCGCTTCGCGGCCACCTCAGGATGACGGTTAAAGATGTAAGGTGAGTAACGATGAATTGGATCTCCAACGTCGTGCGGCCGAAAATCCGCAGCATTCTGCGCCGCGAGGCGCCGGGCAATCTGTGGATCAAGTGCCCGGAGACCGGCCAACTGGTGTTCTACAAGGATGTCGAGGCCAACCAGTTCGTCATTCCCGGCTCCAACTATCACATGCGCATGAGCGCCGCGGCGCGGCTGAAAACGATGTTCGACAACCAGACCTGGTTCGACATCGCCGTGCCCGAGGTGCCGGTCGATCCGCTGCGATTCCGCGACGAGCGCCGCTATGTCGATCGGCTCAAAGATGCGCGCAGCAAGACCGGGCTGAACGACGCGGTGAAACTCGGTTTCGGCCGGCTCGACGGGCTTGCGGCGGTGATCGGCGTGCAGGATTTCGATTTCATGGGCGGCTCGCTCGGCATGGCGGCGGGCGAAGCGGTGATCAAGGGTCTCGACACCGCGGTGGAGAAGGGTTGTCCGTTCGTGCTGTTCGCGGCGTCGGGCGGCGCGCGCATGCAGGAGGGCATCCTGGCGCTGATGCAATTGCCGCGCACCACCATCGCGGTGCAGCGCTTGCGCGAGGCGCGACGGCCCTACATCGTGGTGCTGACCAATCCGACCACCGGCGGCGTCACCGCGTCCTACGCGATGCTCGGCGACGTCCATATCGCCGAGCCCGGCGCGTTGATCGGTTTTGCCGGCCCACGCGTCATCGAGCAGACCATCCGTGAAAAATTACCCGACGGATTCCAGAAAGCCGAATATCTGCGCGACCACGGCATGGTCGACATGGTGATACATCGCCACGAGATGCGGGGCACGATCGCCAAATTGTGCCGGCTGTTGACCAAGGCGCCCGCGAGTGTGCCGCAATCGCCCGCGAGCCTGCCGGCGCCGGCGCCGGCGTGAGTCCGCCGCGTTCCGGCGCGGGGACGGTGGACGCCATCCTGGCGCGGCTGTTGGCGCTGCATCCCAAGCGCATCGACCTGTCGCTCGACCGCGTCGAGCGCCTGCTTGCGGCGCTCGATCATCCGGAACAAAGACTGCCGCCGCTGATCCATGTCGCCGGTACCAACGGCAAAGGCTCGACGATTGCCTTCATGCGCGCGATTTTGGAAGCGGCCGGCAAGCGCGTGCACGTCTATACCTCGCCCAATCTGGTGCATCTCAACGAGCGCTTTCGCATCGGCTGCGCGGGCGGCGGCAAGTTCGTCGACGATGCCGCGCTGGCCGAGGCGCTCGCCGAATGCGAGGCCCGGAACGGCGACGCGCCGATCACGGTGTTCGAGATCGAGACCGCCGCGGCGTTCCTTTTGTTCTCGCGCCATCCGGCCGACTTTCTGCTTCTCGAAGTCGGGCTCGGCGGTCGGCTCGACGCCACCAATGTGGTCGAGCGCCCGCTCGTCAGCGTCATCACGCCGGTGTCGGTCGATCACCGCGATTTTCTCGGCGACACCATCGAAGAGATCGCCGCCGAAAAAGCCGGCATTCTCAAGCGCGGCGTGCCGGCGGTGATCGCGAGCCAGGCGCGCGAGGCGCTGGCGGTGATCGAGCGCCATGCCGGCCGCATGAAGGCGCCGCTGAGCATCGCCGGCGAAAACTGGACCGCGACCGAGGAGCGCGGCCGTCTGGTTTATCAGGACAACGACGGCTTGCTCGACCTGCCGGCGCCAAAACTTTACGGCCGCCATCAGTTCGAGAATGCCGGTGCGGCGATCGCGGCCCTGCGCGTCGCCAGCTTGAAGCTGCCGGTGGCGGCCTTCGAGGCCGGCATGACGCGCGTCGAATGGCCGGCGCGCATGCAGCGCCTCGCCCACGGCCGGCTGACGTCGTTGCTGCCGCCGGAAAGCGAGCTGTGGCTCGACGGCGGCCACAATGCCGACGGCGGCCGCGCCGTCGCCGGTGCGCTCGCCGATCTCGAGGAGCGGGTGTCGCGGCCTTTGGTGCTGGTGGTCGGCATGCTGTCGACCAAGGACTCCGAGGGTTTCTTGCGCAATTTCTCCGGCCTGGCGCGGCGCGTCATCACCGTGCCGATCCATCAGGACAAGGCGGTGCCGGCCGAGGCACTGGCCGCAATCGCGCAGACCATCGGCATTCCGGCGATCGCGCGCGACACCGTGGAGAGCGCGTTGACGGTCGCCGGCAAGCTCGACCTGCACCCGGCGCCGCGCGTTCTCATCACCGGCTCGCTCTATCTCGCCGGCGAGGTTTTGGCCGCCAACGGCACGCCACCGGAATGACGGGCCCTACGGCTGCCGCGACGCCGTGTAGGCCGCGATGGCGAGCATGTCGTCGACGGTGAGCCGTTCCACCACCTGCTGCATCAGCGCCGAGGAAACGCCGCCGCGCGAGCCGTCCTGAATACTGAAGAGCTGGCGCACCACGTAATTGGCCTGCCGGCCGGCGATCGGTGGCACGTCGCCCAGCCCGCGCAATGTCTGGCCGTGGCAGATGGCGCAGCGCAAAGTTTTGTCGGTGTCGGTCGTGACCAACGCCTGGCCCCTGGCGATGCTGCCCTTGGGCACGAAGGCGACGAAGCCGGAGCTTGGATCGCGGTTGAGCACGACCGCTTCGTCCTCCGGGATTTCGATGATGCGGTTGGCGATCGGCTCGGTCGCGCCGCCGGGCAGCCGCAGCCGCTTGTTGCCGGGGCCGCCGTAAGTTCTAGGAACAGTGTCGGTCTCGACCACGCGAATCCACGGCCGCGGCTTGAGCGAAGCAAAATAATCGGCGGCGGCGTGCACGTCCTCTTCGCTGATCGCCTTGGCGATCGTCGTCATCGAGCCGGAGCCCTTACGCGCGCCGCTCTTGTAGTCGATCATCTCGCGGACGAAATAGCCCACGGGCAGCGCCGCGATATAGGCCGACTCGTCGTGCCCGGTGCCGGTCGGCAGGTGACAGGAGCCGCAGGCGCGTACCGTCGCGGCTTCGCCATGGGCGACGATCTGCGGCATCGGCGGATGCTGGTCGGGATACCAATCGGGTGGATTGAAGAGGTCGTCGATCTGTTTGCGCGTATAGGATTTGTCGCTGCCCGGCACGGTGTGGGGCGCATCGTCGGGCGGCAGCGGCGGCTGCACCTTGTCGGTCACCGGGAAGGCCCAGTCGGGTCGCTCGGCGGCGGCGGCCAAAATCGGGACCGCGATCGGCGCAAAAAACCCGATCAGCAGCACCAACAGCAAATTGCGCATTCTTCCCCCCTCGTCGCCGCGTCCCCGTGCCCAGCGCCTTATTCCAACGTGATATTAGCGTCGTGAATGACTTTTGCCCATTTGGCCCGCTCGGACTGGATGTAGGCGGCGAACTCTTGCGGCGAGCCCGACATCGCCTCGAACATCTGCGGCTCGAGGAAATGCGTACGAAAATCCGGATCGGCGAAAATCTTTGCCACTTGCGCATTGAGCTTGCCGACGATGTCGGGCGGCAGCTTGGCGGGACCGAACAGGCCGAACCAGGTGATCGCCTGATAGCCGGGCAGGCCGCTTTCCGCCACCGTCGGGATATCGGGCGCTTGTGCAATCCGCCTATCGCTGCCGATGCCGAGCATCTTGACCCGGCCGCCGCGGAACGCCGGCAGCGCCAGGCTGACGCTCACCGACATCAGATTGATGCTGCCGCCGGCCAGATCGTTGAGCGCGGGCGCCGCGCCGCGATAGTGCACCGCCTGCAGCTTCACCCCCGCCATGCTCTCGAACAGCGCCATGTTCATGTGCGGCGCCGAGCCGATGCCGGCGGTGCCGTAGGTGAGCTGTCCGGGCTTTTGTTTGGCTAGCGCGATCAGCTCCGCCGCATTGGCGGCCGCGAGCTTGTTGTCGCCGATCAGCGCCTGGTTGATGCGGACGAGGCCGCTGATCGGCACGAAATCACGATCGGTGTCGTAGGGCAGCTTGCCGGGCGGATAGACGGTCGGATTGATGGTGAAAGTGCCGGCCTCGCCGACCAAGAGCGTGTAGCCGTCCGGCTCGGCTTTGGCGACGCTTTGCGCGCCCAGAATATGGGCGGCGCCGCCGCGGTTCTCGACGATGACCGGCTGGCCCCAGGCCTTGCTGAGCTCTTGCCCGACCGCGCGGGCCGCCACGTCGGTGACGCCGCCGGCCGCCGCGGTCACGATCAGCGTGATGGGCCGGCCCGGATAGGTCGACGTTTGCGCGAAGCTCGCGCCGCAAAAGAACGGCAGCAACACTATGCCAAGCCACTTTCTCACGTCCGATTCCCTTTCAATATGGCGCCGCACCATAACATAGCGGCGGTGACGAAGGTTTAGGGCTTTCCGGGCACCATGTCGCGCGGCTTTGCGGAATGACTTTGTGGAATGACTTTGCAGAACGACTTGGGGGAATGAATGTCCGCGTGGCAAGAGCTGAAAACGGAGCGCAATCGCCAATCGGTCGCGCGCCTTACCAAAGCATTGCCGCAGATTTTTCCGCCGCTCGTGTTGCGGCGTGCGCTCGGCCGTCCGTTCGTGCCGCCGACGCCGCGGCTGGCGATCGATTCCTATTGGCGTGCGCATCCGTTGCGCGCCGAACGCCTGGCACGGGCGCTGGCGGCAAAGAGCGGCGCGCCTGATGGTTGGACCTGGCGGCTGGCCGGCAGCCGCAAGAGCGGATTGCCGGCGACGTTCCGGACGCCGCCCGCTCCCTATCGCGAAGCCAAATATGCGCAGGGACCAGGTTCTTGCTGCGTCTGCGGGCAGCCGGTGTTCCGCTTCGGCTGGCATGTCGATCTGTGGGGCGGCGGTCCGAACAAGAACGCCACTTGGCACTGCGCCTGCGTGATCGCCTGGCAATTCTGGAACGCGCCGAGCGGCGAAGCGCCGCTGCTGCGCCGCCTGCAGGCGCGTCACTGCGCCCAAAGCGGCGGGCGCTTATGGAAGACCGCCGAGATCGACCATAGGGTGCCGTTGTTCCAGGTGTGGAGTGACCATCGCGAAACGCCGTGGCCGGCGCTGCTCGCTTTTTGGGGCTTGCCGAACCTGCAAGTGATCAATCGCGATGCTCACGCGGCGAAGTGCGCCAGCGAGGCGCGGGACCGGAGTGCGGCGCGCAAGCTGTCATTCCCCGCGAATGCGGGGAATCCAGTAGGCGACGCCTGAGCGGTTCTTGCGAAAGCCTAGCGTTCGGCGATTACTGGATCATCCGCCTTCGCGGATGATGACAAGCATTACACCATGATCTCGCCGAGATTGATGCTGGCGCCGAGACTGGCTTCGACGGTCTTCGACCGGCCGCCGGCGAAAATCTGCACCGTATAGCGGCCGGAATTCTCGTCGAGCCTATCGAATTTGAAATCGCCGTAATTGTCGGTCGTCGTCACCGCGACCGAAACGCCGTCCTTGACCAGTTGCACGCTGGCGCCTTCGACGCAATCGACGACGCCGTTCTTCGCTTCCGCCACCGAGCCACCGATGAAGCATTTGGAATAGCGCCACAGGTTGCGGTAATAGACGCGCGGCTTGGCGTTCAGCTCCGGCTTCATCACTTCGAGATTTTGCTCGCGCGCCATGCGCGCCATCTCGTCGTCCTCGACCTTGATCGCCCGCATGGCGCCGGTCGGGCAGGATTGCTGGCCGCGGGTCTGCTCCCAGCCCTGGTCGATCAGATGGGCGTCGAACGTCCAGGCCTGCGGCAGCTGCTGCTCCTCGTTCCACCAGATGTGGCCGTACGGACAGGCCTCGACGATCTGCTTCTGGCCCTTGGCCTTGACCGGGTCGATGATGACGATGCCGTCGTTGCGCTTCTTGATGGCGCCCTGCGGCGCCGCCTTGATGCAGGGCGCGTCGTCGCAGTGATTGCACATGGTCGGAACGTAGGCGATGTCGATCATCGGGATCTGGCCGCGTTCCTTCTGCAGGATGTTGATCCACTTGTGGCCGTGTTTTGGCATCGGCGCCGAATAGCCGGGCCAGTCATTGCCGACATATTCGTCCATGGCGGACAGCGTGCACAGATTGCAATTGGTGCACTCGGCCACGTCGATGATCATGTTCCATCTTTTCATTGCGATTTTCTCACTCGTCCTGTCATGCCCCGCGAAGGCGGGGCACCCAGTAAACACAAACGTTGCGGCAAAAATGGCCTCGGCGATTACTGGATCGTCCGCCTGCGCGGACGATGACAGTGCGATTATTTCGCCGGCACCAAATTCGCTTCCATCAGCGTCCGCTTGATCTCCTTGTCCTTCTCCATCGCCGCGAATACCGCCGACATGTGCTCGGTACGGCCGTCCCACAGCTCGATCTGCACCAGCGAATTGGCGCCGGCGAGCGAATGGGTAGACTTAGTCTGCGTGCGCTCGGGCGTGAGCAGGTTGAGGCAGCCGCCGCGATCGACCGATTTCCCGGGCTCGCCCATCGGGTCGTAGATGGCGGACGACTCGTAGCCGTGAGCGACGCCGCGCGGCAGCCGCTGCGTCGGCAGCGCCGCACAAATCACCGCGCCGCGGTCGTTGAAGACCTTCACGAGATCATGCTTGTTGATGCCGCGCTCCTTGGCATCTTCCGCGTTCATGCGCATGATCCAGTAATAGTAGCCGTCGACCTTGACGCGATGGTCCTCGATGTTGAGCAGGAACGAATCCTTGCCGTCGCCCTGGGTGTGGAACGAATATTTGGAATGCGGCGTGAGCAGTTGCAGCGGATAGCGTTCGAACAGCTCGCCGGAATGCGCGCCCTCCCATGACGGCTCGTATTTGACGATCGGCGGCCGTTCCGGATCGTTGAAGCGTTTGAGCGAATTGCACTCGAATTCGAGCTTGCCGGACTGGGTCTGCAACCCGCGGAGATATTCTTCGGTGTAGTCGGACGGCAGCGGCTGCGCCTCCGGCACGTCCTTCTTGCGGTTTTCGAAGAACCAGCGGAACGACACCGGCGCGCGCAGCTTCTCTTTTTCTGCCGGCACGACGAAATAGCCGCGCTTGAGAAATTTTTTCCACGACATCATTTTCGGCATGTCGGATGCGAGATAGACCCGCTTGACCCAGTCAATCTCGTTGCAGCCTTCGGAGAAGTAGTTGGCCAGCCCGAGCGGCTTGCACAGCTCGTTGAAAATCCAGAAATCGGATTTCGATTCGCCCTGCGGCGCGATCGCCGGCGCCTGGAACACGATGACCCGGTGATTGAGCTGCTGCTGGCCGTGATGGCCGTAGCCGCCCAGCCCGGCCCATTCCGAGATGTCGGTGCGTTCGAAGTTCGTGCACGCCGGCAGGATCACGTCGGCGAACTTCGCCTCACCTTCGAACCAGATCGACTGGTTGACGACGCATTCGAGATTCGGCGACTGATACATCTTCACCCAGCGATTGGTGTTGTTCATCGTCGAGAGGATCGAGCCGCCGTATTTGTAGAGCATGTGCACCGGCGAATGGCCGGGCGCCGGATAGGCAAAGCGGGCGAACTGGTGCTCGATCGATTTGCCGACCCACGGATAGCCTTCAGCTTTGCCCTCCGTGATTGCTTCCGGCACAAAGATGCGCGGGATGCGCTGGCCGTTGGAGTTCATGGTCGGCAATTGCGGCATGCGCTGGTAGAGCTCGACCGGCATCGCGGTGTTTTCCAGATCGCCCGACATGCCGCCGTCGGCATAGCCGGGGAAATAGAAATTGAAATCGATCGGCGTGCCCCATTGCAGATTGCCCATATTGATGCCGGGCTTGCCCAGCCCCTGCATGGCGGTGAGGCAGACCATGACGCGCGCCCACGGAATGCCGGTCTGGTTGCGGCAGGCGCCGCCGTGGCCGTTGCCCCAGCCGCCGGGCGCGAGATAAACGCGCTTCTTGCCCCACTCACGCGCCAGCGCGCGCACGTCTTTGGCCGGAACGCCGGTTTCCTTTTCCTGCCACTCCGGGCTTTTCGCAATGCCGTCGTCGTCGCCGACGAGATACGCTTTCCATTTGTCGAAGCCGACCGTGTGGGTCTCGACGTATGATTTGTCGTAGAGGTCTTCCTTGATCCACACGTAGGCGATCGCCATGGCCATCGCGACCGAGGTGGTCGGCTTCGGCGCGAACCATTTGCCGGGCAGGAATTGCGCGGTGGCGTTGAAATAAGGATCGACGTGGACGACCTTGATGGCGAGTTTCGGATCTTTGAGCCACTGCCGGCGCGTGGTGCCTTCCTGGGCACCGTAAGAGCCTGACGTCGATTCCGGATCCGCCGCCCACGACACGATCATGTCGCAGTTCTGCAAACAATCCTCGACGGTGCCGTAAGTCTCCGACTGGCCGACGCGCAGCGTGTGGCCCCAATGATGCACCGCGCCCCAGTACCAGCCTTCCCACGAATCGGGATTGTGATGGATGCGCGTCATGCCGACCGCATTGGCAAAGCGGAACAGCGCCGACAGGTAGTAACCGATATTGCCCCAGGTGTGATGCGAGCCGTGGGAGAAGGTGATCGCGCCCGGGCCGTATTCGCGCTTCTGCCGTTTGATCTCGTCGGTGACGAGCTTGATCGCCTCGTCCCAGGAGATGCGCACATAGCCGGACTTGCCGCGGTTTTGCGGATTGCGCTCGCCGTTCGGATCGAAATCGATCCTCTTCATCGGATAGAGCAGGCGGTCGGGCGAATAGACGATGGATTTCGCGTTCTGGCCGTGCGGCGCCAGCGTGGTCTTGCGCGGCGGCGTGAGCTTTTGGCCCTTGGCCTCGATGGTCCATGACGCGCCGTCGTCGTCGGTCAGGTCGATTGGCGTCAAACGTATGATCTTGTCGTCCTTGACGTCGACGAACACCGGCCCGCCATTGGTCATGTTGCAATAGCGCATGACGCCGCGCCGCAGTTTGGTGCCGTATTTGAGGCCGGCCGACTGGCTCATCATCAAGGTCTGGGCGAACCAGTTGGTGAGATATTCCGGGCCGTCGACGGTGAGATTGAAATCCTTCTGCGCATTGATCTGGTCGAGCCAGTTGATCGGCGGCATCAGCAGTGCGGTGCCGATCTTGGCGTTCTTGAACATCAGCTTGATGTCGGGCTTTGCGTGCAAGCCTGAGCCGGTCGTGATCACGCCGTCATTGAAGGCGTACCAGCGGCCGATCTCCTCGTCGCGCGTCATGATCTGCGCCACGAGATTGTGCTCCTTCACCCGCGCCTTGAATTTCGGGTGCCGCCTGGCCGCGTGTTTGAGGAGTTGCGCCGCACCGAACAGGATAATGGGCAGCTTCATCGTGGCAAATGCCATGTCGTCCTCCTCATTTCGCGCCATCGCGCGTCGGCCCATTCCGCGCGGGGCATGTCCCTCAGAGGCGCGGCCGGCTCGAAGGTCCGATTTTGCAATAATTCTGTCGCGATTGAAACCGGCTCTACCTCATAGCTGCCGCACTTAGACAGGAAAGGGCGCCGCGGTGGACGCAATCTCCTCCCTCTCCCCAGTGGGGAGAGGGATGGGGTGAGGGGGCTCGGACCTATCGGCGAGTCCCGAACCCCCTCACCCCCACCCTCTCCCCTCCGGGGCGAGGGAGCCGCATGAGCGTGCGGCGTCGATCCGTACTTTTGGACTAGCGCGCGACGATATTCTGCATCTCGCCCTGCCGGCCGGCCAAAAACAGCTGCATATTGTCGACGATCAGCGGCATGATGAAATCCTCGTATTCGATCACGTAGCCGCCGATGTGCGGCGTGATGAACACATTCGGCAGGTCCCAGAATGGGCTGTCGGGCGGCAGCGGCTCGGTCTGGAACACTTCGAGGGCGGCGCCGGCGATGCGGCGCTCGCGCAGCACCGCGAGCAGCGCCGCCTCGTCGACGGTCTGACCGCGGCCGGCGCTGATGTAATAGGCGGTAGCCTTCATCGTGCCGAATATGGTGGCGTCGAACAGACCGATATTGTCGTCGCTCGCTGGCAGCATGTTGATGAGGTAGTCGGCGCGGCGCGCTGCGTCGAGGAGCCGATCGGTCGCGATCATCTCGTCGAAGCCCGCCTCATGGCGCGGCGTGCGCGTGACGCCGATGACGTGCATGCCGAGCGCCTTGAGCAATTCGCCGATGGCGCTGCCGACGACGCCGGTGCCGGCGATCGCAGCGGTCTTGCCGTGCAGCGTACTCCACAGCCGGCGTTCCCAGACATGTGCCTTCTGGTCGCCGACCGCCCGCACCGCGTCGCGGCTGATGGCCATCATCATGTAGACGACCTGCTCGCGCATCGGCGGGCCGTGGATGCCGCGGCCAGAGGTGATCAGCACGTTCGGCTTGAGCGACGGGCAGCGCAGGAAATGATCGACGCCGGTCGCCAGCGACTGGATCCATTGCAGCCGCGGCGCGCCGGCGAGCATGAAATCCTGCACCTCGATGCCGAACATCATCATGACATCGATATCGCTGAGATCGCCTGTGACTTCGCTTTTGTTGTGGAAGAGCTGGAATTGCAACGCCGGAAATTTTTCGCGCAGCGCATCGCGGTACATTTCGGCATGGACGTCGACGATCAGAACTTTGGTCATGCCTGTGGCAGGCCCAGGTATTTCGCCGCATTGCCGAAGGCGATATCCTGTCGCAGCGGCTCCGCCAGCGACACATGATCGAGAAACTCGCCGGCCTCCTGCGCCGACTCGAAAGGATAGTCGGTCGCGAACATGACGCGGTCTTTGCCGAGCGCGGCCAGCGTGCAATTGAGCGGCTCGGCCGAGCACATGCCCGACGTGGTCACCACGATATTCTGCTTGATGTATTCGGACGGCGGCTTGGCAAGCTTCACCCCATAAAGCTTGGCACGGCTGTCGAAACGCCAGAGCAAAAACGGCAGCGTTTCGCCGAGATGGCCAAGCATCACCTTGGCGCGCGGGAAGCGATCGAACAGGCCGCTGAAAACCAGCCGCAGCGCGTGGGAGCCGGTTTCGAATCCCCATTCCCAGGTGGCGCGGCGCAGGCCGGCGACGCCTTCGAGCGCCGGGGAGGGCGTGATCGGATCGGTCGGGTGGATGTAGATCGGCGCGCCGAGCGCTTCGGCGCGCTCCCAGAACGGATAGAGCGACGGATGGTCGAGATATTGGCCGTGGGTATGGCCGTTGATCATGGCGCCGCAGAATTTCAGCTCGCGCATGCAGCGCTCGAGCTCGTCGGCGGCGCCGCGCGGGTCCTGCATTCCCAAATGCGCAAAGCCGGAATAGCGGTTCGGGCGTTTGCCGATTTCGCCCGCGAGAAAATCGTTGGCGTCGCGCGCCACGCGCGTTGCGGTTGCCACGTCGCGCTCGATCTGGACGCTGGGACCGGCGATCGACAGCACGGAGCGCGCAATCCCGGCCTGGTCCATCGATTGCAGGCGTTGTTCGCCAAAGTCGGTCAGGCGCGCCAACAGATTGGCGGCGTGCTTCGGATCGACATTGCCGACGGTCGTGCGCCAATAGGTCTCGTGTCCGGGAGCCAGAAAATGCTCCTCCAGCGCAATCTTTTGCACCATGCGTTCCTCGATGGTTTTGCCGCAAGCCGGGCTTGACCCCGACTACCGATGCCGGGTCTATAACCGATATCCAGTGTAGTGGTATACCGCCCAATGCTATAAGCGTGGCAATCGTGGGCGTGCTCAGGGAGGTGTTGCGTGGTCAAGAAAATACGCGGCGTGGCGTTGGAGGAAAACCTCAACAACACGATGGGGCTCGAGTTCTACAACCTATCCCATCGCTTCGGCTACCAGTCGCCGAACTGGCCGTATTTCGAAGACGTCAAGATCGAGCGCATCCATTACATGGCGAAATCGGGCGTGCTGTCGCAGCGCATCACGACGTCGATGCATAACACCACCCATATCGACGCGCCGGCCCATGTCATCCAGGGCACGCCGTTCATCGACGAAGTGCCGCTGCCGCACTTTTTCGGCTCCGGCATCGTGGTGTCGATCCCGAAGAAGAAGTGGGAGCAGATCACCTACGACGACCTGGAGAAGGCCGCCGGCAAGATCGTGCGGCCGCGCGACGTGGTGATCGTCAATACCGGCTGGCACAAGCTCTACGAGGACAGCGAGGATTATTTCTGCCGGGCGCCCGGCTTCGTGCCGTCGGCCGGCGAATGGTTCGTCGAGAAGAAGGTCAAGGTGGTCGGCCACGACACCCAGGCCAACGACCACCCGTTGGCCACCGCGATCGGCCCGCAGCGCAACGGGCCGCTGCATCCGCATCTCGCCGACGAATACAAGACATGGTCCGGCGGCCGCGACTGGAAGGAAGATTTTCCCGAGTGGGAGCCGGTGCACCGCATCCTGTTCAAGAACGGCATTTTGGGCATCGAGAATGTCGGCGGCGACATCGACAAGGTCACCGGCCGGCGCTGCACCTTTGCGTTCTTCCCGTGGAACTGGGACCGCGGCGACGGCTGCATCATCCGCCTGGTGGCGATGATCGACCCGAAGGGCAGCTACCGGATCGAGAAGGGGGAGAAGGTCTGATGATCGTTCGCAAGTTTTCCGAAGCCAAAGCGTACGAAGCGCCGAACCACCGCGGCTACAAATCGTTCCGCGTCTACGGCGCCGAGATGGGCGGCTCGCAGTCGCTGGTGTTCGGCATCTCGCACTTTTTGCCGGGCGGCGGCGCCGGGCCGGATGCTTCGCCGCCGGAGAAGATCTATTACGTGCTTTCCGGAGAGCTCACGGTGATCGCCGGCGGCAAGGAGACGGTCGCCAAGGCCGGCGACAGCGTCTACATCGGCCCCAACGAAAGCCGCGAGATCATCAACCGCAGCAATGAGGTTTGCACGATTGCGGTGGCTGTGGCGCCGGTGAAATAACCTGCATGTCATCGTCCGCGAAGGCGGACGACCCAGTAATCGCCGCCGCCGAGGAATTAGCCGCAGCGCCGGCGATTACTGGGTGCCCCCGCCTTCGCGGGGCATGACAGAGTTGAGGAGAAACCATGTCCGAAGACTTCCTGAAAAACCCACTGTCGCTATTCGACGTCAAAGGCAAGACCGCGCTCATCACCGGCGCCACCGGCGCGTTCGGCGCGCTCGCAGCGCAAGTGCTTTCCGGCGCTGGCTGCAATGTCGTGTTGGCGGCGGGCGGCGCCGAGGCGCTGAAAAAGATCGCGGCCGATTGCGAAAAGCTCGGCGCCAAGGTGGAGGCGGTCAATATGCGGCCGAGCTCGGCGGCGCTCTGCGACAAGATCGTGGACGCGGCGGTGCAGCGCTTCGGCGGTGTCGATATCGTGGTGCTCGCTGCCGGCATCAACAAAGTGCAGAAGATCGTCGACCAGGCGCCCGAAGCCTTTGCCGAAGTGATGGACGTCAACGTCACGCAATCGTGGCTGATGGCGCGTGCCGCCGGCAAGCAGATGCTGGCGCAAAACCGCGGCGGCAAGGTCATTTTGATGTCGTCGGCGCGCGGGCTGCTCGGCCATCCGGCCGGCTACACCGCGTATTGCGCCTCGAAATCGGCGATCGACGGCATCACCAAGGCACTCGGCTGTGAATGGGGCTCGACCGGCATCACCGTGAATGCCATCGGCCCGACCGTGTTCCGCTCGCCGCTCACCGCCTGGATGTACGAAGACAACGAAAACGCCACCGCGGTGCGCAAGGGCTTCATCACCCGCGTGCCCAAAGGCCGCCTGGGCGAGCCGTCCGATCTCGCCGGGCCGCTGCTCTTCCTCGCCTCCAAGGCGTCCGACTTTTACACCGGCCACATCCTCTACGCCGACGGCGGCTATACGGCGGGCTGATAATGGCGAAAGCGCGCATCGCCGTGGTCGGCGCCGGCCTGATGGGCCACGGCATCGCGCAGGTTTTCGCGCTGGCCGGCCACGAGGTGAAGATCACCGACACGGTGGTGAAAAATCTCGACAGCGTGGCGGCGCGCATTGCCGCCAATCTGCGCGATCTTGGCGAAGATGAGCGCGCCGTCGAGCGCGTGCAGCCATCCGTCGATCTCACCGATGCGGTGCACGATGCCGATTACGTGGTCGAGGCGGTATCGGAAAATCTCGAGCTGAAGAAAAAACTTTTCGCCGAGCTCGAGCGCCGCACCCGCCCGGATACCATCCTCGCCAGCAATACCTCGGTGATTCCGATCACCGCCATCATGCAGGATCTGAGCCGGCGCGAACGCGCGGTCGGCACCCATTGGTGGAACCCGCCGTTCCTGGTGCCGCTGGTCGAGGTGATCGGCACGCAATGGACCTCGCAACGCACGATCGAATGGACCATGGAATTGCACGCGGCAGCGGGCAAAAAGCCAGCGCATGTCAAGAAAGACGTGCCAGGCTTCATCGGCAACCGGCTGCAGCATGCGCTTTGGCGCGAGGCGATCTCGCTGGTCGAGCACGGCATCTGCGACGCCAAGACCGTCGACGACGTGGTCAAGGCCTCGTTCGGCAGAAGGCTCGCCGTGCTCGGGCCGATCGAAAACGCCGACCAGGTCGGCACCGACCTCACGCTGGCGATCCACGACGTGGTGCTGCCGGCGATCGAGAACCGGCCCGGGCCGTCGCCCTATCTGCAGGATCTGGTCGCGAACGGAAAGCTCGGCTTCAAATCCGGCGAGGGCTTTCAGAAATGGAGCCCGGAGCAACAAGCGGCGCTGCGCGCCCGGGTGATGCAGCATCTGAAAGCGATGCGGGATACTTAGCTAACCCCTTCCCACAAGGGGGAGGGGAACGTCAGCGCCATTCGTCGCGCGCACCGCCGGCATCACCTCATCGGCGAACAACTTGATCGACCGCAGGCACTCGTCGCGCGTCATATCGCCGAACGCGAATTGGCCGACGACGTAATTGCATTGCGTCTCGGTAAGTTGCGACTGCAGGAACGCCGTCACCGTTTTCGGCGACCCGGCGATGCCCTGGCCGACCTGAACCAGCGCGTCCCATTGCGGCGGCCGCGGATGGGTCTGCGCGCGGCCGCGCAGCCTCGGCAAATGCGTAAAGCTGCGGTGCCACGGCAGGTAGGCACGGCGGGCGAGGGATAGCGCCTCTGCATCCGTCTCTGCCACCACGATGAAGCGGCCGAGGCCCAGCTTCGGCATGACCGCGCCCGGATGCGGCGGTCGCCACGTCGCGCGATAGCGTTCGATGGACAGCCGCGTATCGGCGGGCGAATCGAGACTGACGACGTTGAGGTTGCGCTTCGCCGCGCGCTCGGCGCTGTCGGGCGCGTGCACGCCGTACCACAGCGGCGGGTACGGCTTTTGCAGCGGCTCGAGCTCCATCGGCACGTTGTCGAAGGAAAAATACTTGCCGTGGTAATCGAGCGTCTTGTGCGTCAGCCCGCGCAAGATCACGTCCAAAACCTCGGCGTAAATATCCTGCCGCTCCTCGGCATCGACGCCGAAATATTCGGCTTCGATGGGCGAAGCACCGCGGCCGAAGCTCAGCTCCAGCCGCCCGCCGCTCATCTGATCGAGCATGCAGATTTCCGCAATCAGCCGCAGCGGATGATAGAGCGGCAGCACGAACACCAGCGGCCCGAAGCGCAGCCGCCGCGTGCGCTGCGCCACCGCGGCGAGGAAGACGTTGGGCGACGGCGCCATGCCGAGCGGCGTCGAATGATGCTCGGCGATATGATAGGCGTAAAATCCGGCGCGGTCGTACGCTTCGGCGATCTTCAGGCGGTCTTCGTAGAAATCCGGCAGCTTTTGCCCGGTGCGATCGAGATGGTCGAAGACGCCGAATTCCATTGCCTATTCCTTGCCGCTAACGCGCAATCGATCGATGAGCGTACGGCTGTCGGGCAATTTGTCCAGGTCGAGCACCGCATCGACCAATGCGTTCTGCTGCGCTTCCTGCATGACGCCGCGCGTCAGTTTGCGGAATTTGCCGACGATGTCGTCGGCACTGGCGAACGACTGCTCGCTGCCGCGCGGCGCCTCGCGGGTCTCGCTTTCGGCGGAACCATCGCGGAAACGGATGTCGACGCGCACCTTGTGCCGAAAGCCGGCGCCGAGCGCGGTGATGGCGGGATCGTGCACCACCTTCACTTTGCGCGAGAGTTTTATGCGCGCTGCGTCGTCAACGCAGCCGGCGGTGAACTCGTCGACGAACACGTCGCCCTCGATCAAGAGCGTGGCGACGCAGAACGGCAGGTTGAGCTGCGCTGAGGTCAAGCCTTCGGGCCGGTACGGCCAGCCGACGTGATCGACGGTGACCTGCGAGCCGTACACGACGATTTCGTCGATGTCGTCGAGCGTGAACGACCGGCGCTTGCGGATGTCGCGGATGGCGTCGAGCGTGGTGTGGTTAGAGCCGACGCAGGAATAGAATTTCAGTGAAATCCGCATGGTCTCGAAGCGCTCGCCCAATCCGGCGCTCAGCTCGTCGAGATTGAAGCGGTCGTCCGAGCGCGAGAACGTGGTGCAGAAGCCGCCATAGGGCGCCTCGAACACGTCGACGATGCCGGTGAAACCGTCCTTGGCCAAGAGCGCGCCGTAAAGTCCGCTCTGCGCGGCGCGGCCGGCATGCATGCGCTTGACCATGGCGCCGTATTGCGCCGCCATCAGGCCGGACGATTGGGTGCCGGCGATGCCGAGCGCGTGCACGGTTTTCTCGGCATCGAGCGCGAGGCCCCGCGCCGCGCCGGCAGCGGCGGAGAAAATCCCGACCGTGGCGCCGGAATGCCAGCCCTGGCCGATGTGCTCCTGGCCCATGCACAGGCCGACACGTGGCCCGATCTCGTAGCCGGCGACTGCTGCGGTGAGGAGATCGCGGCCGGACAATTGCGCGTGGCTCTCGGCGACGGCAAGCAGCGCCGGCAGCGTCACTGCGCCGACATGCAGCACGGCTTTGCGGTGCACGTCGTCGAGCTCAAATCCCTGCACCTGGGTGCCGTTGAGCAGCGCCGCATGCGGCGAAGACAGTTTCCGGTCGGTACCCCAGATCGACGTGGTACGCGTTGCGTCGAGCGCTTCGAGCGTGCCGCGCAGGATGCGGCACCATTCGAGATTGGCGCCATAGATGGCGCAGCCGAGCGAATCGAGAATGAGCAGTTTGATCCGCTCGCGGACTTCGCTCGGAATTTGCTCGTAGGTCAGGCCGGAGACGAATTCGGCGATTTTGCGGGTGTGGACGTTCGTCGTGATCATGCAGATGCGTATAATACGGCCATGCTGGCTTGCGATAGAGGGGCGCCGTCGCGCCGTCCGGCAAGGCGAGAGCTGGCCAAGAGTTGACCCTGAGCCGATGATCAACTCCAGAGCGCAACCCTGCGACGAAGCCGCGATCCGCGCCATCGCCGCGGCGGGACATTGCGCGGCCAACGTCAAGCCGTGGGTCTTGGCGGCGACGATCCTCGCCTCCAGCATCGCCTATATCGACCAATCCGTCGTCAACGTCGCGCTGCCGGCGATCGAGACCGAGCTCGCCACGTCGGTTGCGGTGATCCAATGGCTGGTCAATGCCTACACGCTTTGCCTGTCGGCGTTTGTCTTGACCGGCGGCGCGGCGGGCGACCTGTTCGGCCGCCGCCGCGTCTTCGTCGCCGGCATCGCGATCTTTGCCGCCGCGTCGATCTGGTGCGGCCTGTCGCCGACGGTCGCGCAATTGATCCTGGCGCGCGCCATCCAGGGCGTCGGCGCCGCGCTGTTGATCCCGTGTTCGCTGGCGATTATCGGCGCGACCTTCGACGACGCCGAGCGCGGCAAGGCGATCGGCACCTGGGCCGGTTTTTCCGCCATAGCCGCCGCCTCAGGCCCGCTGCTGGGCGGCTGGATCGTCGACCACGTCACGTGGCGCTGGATCTTTCTGATCAACCCGCTGCTCGCGGTGCCGACGCTGTGGATCGCCATCCGCAAGGTCCCCGAAAGCCGCGACGTCGACGCCACAGGCGGCCTGGATTGGCGCGGCTCGCTGCTGGCGCTGGCCGGGCTCGGCAGCGTGGCCTTTGGTTTGATCTCCGCGCCGATCTCCGGCTGGAGCAATGCCGTCGTCGTGGGCGCGCTGCTGATCGGCGGCCTGCTGCTGGCCGCTTTGATCTGGGAAGAGGGACGCAGCCGCGCGCCGATGTTGCCGCTTCGGCTGTTTCGCTCGCGCGCCTTCAGCGCCGTGAATGTCTTGACGCTGCTGCTTTACGCAGCGCTTGGCGGCGCATTCTTCTTCCTGCCTTTCGCGCTCATCCAGGTGGGAGGATATTCTGCCTTGCTTGCCGGTACGGCTTTCCTGCCGTTCACATTGATCATGGGCGCGCTGTCGCGCTGGGCAGGCGGTTTACTCGACCGCTACGGGGCGCGTGGGCCTTTGGTCATCGGTCCCGCCATTGCCGCGTTCGGATTCGGGCTGCTGTCGTGGCCCATCGGCGGCGGATCGTACATCGCTTTTCTTGTTCCCATATCGATCCTGGCACTCGGCATGGTGATCAGCGTCGCGCCGCTCACCACCGTTGTGATCAGCGCGGTGCCCGACCACGAGACCGGCGTTGCCGCCGGAATCAACAACGCCGTTGCCTCGGTGGCGAGCCTGCTGGCCGTCGCCATCTTCGGTGCCTTGGCGCTTGGGTTGTACGATCGTGCGTTGGATGAGAGCATCAAAACCAAGCCTGTGTCCGGCGAGGTCAGGCATGCGATCGAGAGCGCCCACGGGCAATTCGTCACCGCGCCGACTTTGGCCGCGGTTCAAGGCGACGATCGCGACGTCGCTGCGGGCATCATCAAGGAATTGCTGGCGCACAGTATCCGGGTCGTCATGCTGACCTGCGCGGCGCTGGCTTTGGCAGGAGCGGCGAGTGGCGCGCTGCTGCCAGGCCGCGCCGCGAAGCCGCCCGATCGTTGATCGATTTATTGTGCCGCGCTACGCGCTTTCACGCTGTCCCACCACGGACAGACGCCGGACATCACCTGATAATTGCCGTCCATCACCTGCACCGGGCGGCGAAAACCGTCGGCGGCGTTTTTCAGCCGCAGCGCGCGGGCCTTGGCGTTGTCTTCCTTGGACAGCCAGACCCTGTCGTGGCCCCACATGCTCGGGCCTTCCTTGCGCTCCGACGCCTGCCAGGTGGCGACGTCGATCGAGCGCGCGCCCCAACCGTATTCCACCATGAAGGCGGACGGCGTCCAGCTGTAGAACGAGGTGATGAAATCGCTGGTGTGGCGGCCGAGCGTGACGCCGACGCGGCCCTCTTCGCCAAGCGCCAGATCGTAGCCCTGGCCGACGTCGTCGAAGCTGAACAGCTCCATCATGATGTGATGCACCGCGTTCTTGCCGGTCTGAATGAAGGCGAGGCTGTGGTGGCGCGGATTGAGGTGCAGGAACCGGGCAACGAACGGATGGTCGTAATAATCGGTCAGCCGGAAGCCGAGGGTTTCGCGATAGAACGCCATCAGCTTGTCGATGGTTTCCGCGGTGTCGACATTGAGGACGACGTGGCCGAGGCCGAGCGGGCCGGTACGAAAACCCGAGATCGAGCGGCCGGGCCGGAACGGCTCGGCCGTGGTTTCGGCGCCGTGGAAGAGTTCCAGCCGGTTGCCGAGCGGATCGTTGAACACGATGAGGTCGCGCACGTGGCGCTCGTCGGCCAACGCGCGGGCGCCGCGCGCCACTTTGATCTCGTTTCTCTCCAGTTGCGCCGCGATGGCGTCGAGCGCCGCGGCGTCGGCGACTTCCCAGCCGAAAAAGCCGATCCCCTCGCCGCCGTCGGCACTGACGATGATGCGCTGCTTGCGGTCGTCCATGCGGAAGGCCAGCGTCGAGCGCGATTTATCGATGCGCTGCAGGCCAAGCAGGCCCGAGCCATAGCTCGCCCAATCGGCCAAATCCTTGGCGCGGACGCCGACATAACCCAAAGCCTGCGGAACCATGGCAAACCTCATGACATTTGCCATCCTTTTACACGGATGGCATGACGGGGAAAACGCCCCAACGGACAAGTGAGCCATGCCCGAGCGAAGTAAACCGCCGTTCCGCGCCGACCATGTCGGCAGCCTGATCCGGCCCGATGGGCTGATCGCGGCGCGGACGGCGGCGGAGAAGGGCGAGATGCCGCCGGCCGAGCTGACGCGCATCCAGCACAACGCGATCCGCGGCGTGGTGCGCCTGCAGGAGGAGATCGGGCTGAAGCTCGTCACCGACGGCGAGTACAATCGCTTTTCCTGGCAGCGCGATTTCCTGCTCAAGATCGGCAACGTCAAGCCGATGGCGTCGAAACTCACGGTGCGGTTTCATTCCGCCGCCGGCACCCGCGATCATTCGCCGCCGTCGCTGCAAGTGGCGGGCAAGCTGTCGCGGCCCACCGGCATCTTCGTCGACGATTTCAAGTTTTTGCAAAGCGTCGCCAAGGCGATGCCGAAGATCACCATTCCGTCGCCGACCATCGTGCATTTCCGCGGCGGCCGCGAGGCGATCGATGAGAACGCCTATCCGGAGATGGACGCGTTCTACGACGATCTGGCAAATGTCTATCGCGCGGAAATCCGCGACCTTGCCGCCGCCGGCTGCCGCTATTTGCAGATCGACGAGGTCAATCTCGCTTATCTGTGCGATCCGGAATTGCGCCGCCAGGTCGCCAATATCGGCGAAGACCCGGCGACGCTGCCAAAAACTTACGCAAAGCTGCTCAACGCCGCGATCGCCGGCAAGCCTGACGACATGACCGTGTGCATGCATCTGTGCCGCGGCAATTTCGCCGGCGCCTGGATCGCCGACGGCGGATATGAGCCGATCGCCGAGTTGTTGTTCAACGCCATCGGCGTCGACGGCTATTTCCTGGAATACAACTCGGCGCGCGCCGGCGGTTTCGAGCCGCTGCGTTTCCTGCCCAAGGGCAAGATCGCGGTGCTCGGCCTCGTCACCACCAAAAGCCCGCACATGGAAACCAAGGACGAGCTCAAGCGGCGCATCGACGAAGCGGCCTGCTACGCGCCGCTCGAGCAGCTCGCGCTGTCGCCGCAATGCGGCTTCTCCTCCGGCATTGGCGGCAACGCGATGACGGTCGACGACGAGATCAAGAAGCTTGAGCTCGTCGTCGACACCGCGCGTGAGGTTTGGGGCAGTTCGTAAGCGTATAGTTACGTTGTCAGTGGAGAGCGAGGCGGCCGATTACTCCGGCACGGCTTCGCCCGAGCCGCCGAGCTCGCTCGGAAAATCTTTCAGCTTCGGCAGTCCGTCGCGCATCGGCAGAACGGTTTCGGCATAGTTGACGTGCACGCCGGGCTCGAATTTCAGCGTCGGCAGCGTTGCCGCGAATACGTCCACCAGGCCCAAAGTCGGATGATTGGTCATCAGATGGCCGCCGCATTTGTCGCAATATTGCCGTTGGCTCAGCGGCGTCTTCTGAAACGTGGCGACGTGGTCGGCACCGGCCGTGACCTTCACCGCGTCCGGTTTCCACAGCGTGAACGCGTTGACCGGGCCGCCGGACCACGACCGGCATGAGCGGCAATGGCAATAGCCCATGCCTTCCGGCGCGCCGGAAACTTCCACCTCAACGGTGCCGCAAAAACACTGGCCTTTATAAATCATCGTCTTTTTCTTCCTCGTTTGACTGGACACAAATCCCCTGACGGCCGAACGGCAGCGGGAACCATACCAACACCGGGTCAGGCGTTTTCTTCCGAGTGCGGCGACAGGCCGCCCTTGCGGGCGCAGCCATAGTCCTCGCACAGGTAGGACAGATCGCCTTCGCAACGCCGTGCGGTGATGGGGCAGATCAGCGACGATGGTCCGTCATCGTGTTCCGCGGTACGCGTGCCACCGAGCACGCGCTCGTGCGTCATGAGCTTGCGCTCTTGCGCCACGGTAGCAGCATCGCCACGCGCTGCCGATAGCGGCGATACTCGTCGCCGAACAGGTCGATTAGATCGCGCTCCTCGAGCCAGATGCCGACGAAAATGTAGGCCGTGGTCACCGCCGCGAACAACAGATGGCCGACGGTCATGACCGGCGCCGCCCAGAAGGCGATGACGAAGCCGAGATAGATCGGATGCCGCACGAAACGGTAGAACAGCGGCGTGCGGAAGCGCGGCGTCGGCATCGAGCGGCCGGCCAGATTGTTCGCCACCTGATGCAATCCGAACAGCTCGAAATGGTTGATCAGGAACGTACTGGTCAGCACGATCAGCCAGCCGACGAATGACAGGCCGGTCACCGCCAGGGCGAGGCGCGGATCGGCGATTTGCCACACCACCGCCGGCATCGGCTGCCACTGCCAGATCAGAAGCGCGAGCGCCAGACTCGCCAGCAGCACGTAGGTCGCGCGCTCGACCGATGGCGGCACGAATTTCGTCCACCATCGCTTGAACTGCGGACGCGCCATGACGCTGTGCTGAATGGCGAAGATGGACATCAGCACCAGGTTGACGATCAGCGCTGGCGTCGTCGGCCCTGCCGTTCCGCCGTCGATCGTCTTCGGAACCACCAAGTCTTCGACGAAGCCGATGGCATAGAGGAACGTGACGAAAAACACGACGTACGATGCGATGCCATAGAGGAATGCGATAATCCGTCCGGCGACATTACCTTGGCCGCGCGTGTCCAGTGCCTGGATCTGGGTCATGGTCTCCTCCGATTCTTTGGGATCACGGGGTTTGCGATCGGACAGCATGCCCAGGGTGCGACCGAAAGACTTTGTCCGGTCCTTGATTTGCCCGTGAGATGGGCTTGATTATTCCTTGAGGCCGGCGCCGTATGCCGAAAGCAGGGCGACGACGTGGAATTTATCTTTTCCGATCATAGGCTTGACACCGACCGCCGGGAGCTCCGCCGCGGCTCCCAGGCTATTGCCGTGGAGCCCCAGGTCTTCGATCTCCTGGTCTACCTGGTGGAGAACCGCGACCGCGTCGTCAGCAAGGATGATCTGATCGCTTCGGTCTGGGGCGGTCGGATCGTGTCGGATTCGACCTTGACCAGCCGTATCAACGCCGCGCGCAAGGCCATTGGCGACAGCGGCGGCGCGCAAAAACTGATCCGCACCATCGCGCGCAAGGGCATTCGCTTCGTCGGCGACGTCCGCGTGGAAGATGGCGGCCCGGCCGATGACGCTAACGAGCGCTCGCGTCCGGCCTTGCCGCTGCCGGACCGCCCCGCCATCGCGGTGCTGCCCTTCACCAACATGACCGACGACCCGGCGCAGGACTATTTTTCCGACGGCATCAGCGAGGACATCATCACCGCGCTGTCGAAGCTGCGCTGGTTCTTCGTCATCGCCCGCAATTCGTCGTTCGTCTACAAGGGCAAGGCGGTCCACCTGAAGCAGATCGCCGCCGAGCTCGGCGTCGGCTATGTGGTCGAGGGCAGCGTGCGCCGGGCCGGCGAGCGCGTGCGCATCACCGCGCAGCTCAACGACGTCGCCACCGGCAGCCACATCTGGGCGCAGCGTTACGATCGCGATCTCGCCGACGTGTTCGCGGTGCAGGACGAGATCACCGAAGCCATCGTGGCCGCGATCGAGCCGCAGCTCTATGCCGCGGAAAATTTCCACGCCCGGCGCAAGCCGCCGGACAGCTTGGATGCCTGGGACCTGGTGATGCGGGCGCTGTCGCATTACTGGCGGGTGACGCGCCAGGACAATGTCGTGGCGCAGGCGCTGCTGGAGAAGGCGACCACCATCGATCCGCATTACGGCCAGGCGTTCGGCGTGCTCGCCACCAGCCACACTTTCGGCGCCCATATGGGCTGGGAAGACATGGCGGCGGTGGCGCCGGTCGCCGAGCGCGCCGCGGCGGCGGCGCTCCTGGCCGACAGCGAGGACCCGTGGGCGCACTACGCTCTGGGTTGCGTTTATCTGTTCGCGCGGCGCTTCGACGATTCATTGGCCGAGTTCGAGACGGCGCTGCGGCTCAACCCGAACTTCTCGCTGGCTCAAGGCTATTACGGCCTGGCGCTGGCCTATTGCGGGCGCTGGGAAGAAGCCGCCGTCGCCGCGCAACGCGCTATGCGCCTGAGCCCCCACGATCCGCATGCCGCGGTTTATTGCGGCATCGCCTCCTATGCCCAGTTCGTCGGCCGCAACTACGCCGAGGCGATGCGGCTGGCGCGCGAAGGCATCCGGCAACGCAGCGATTTCGTCGGCGCGCATCGGGTGCTGACGGCCGCCGCGGCCATGGCCGGGCAGACCGACATCGCCAAGGCCGCGCTGCAGGAGCTGCGCCGCGCCCAGCCCAATATTTCGCTTGGCTGGATCGCCAAGGAGATGCCGATCCGGCACGGTGCCGAGCGCGAGCACTATCTGGAAGGCTTTCGCCGCGCCGGCTTGGCGTAGCTTTCGCTGCGATCTAGGCCTTCGCTCTGTCCGCGACGATCATCGACCGCATGATTTCTTCGGAAACATCTTTCACGGCTCCGGGAGAGTGCGACAGGAACAGCGTATTGGTCTTATCGCTTTCGCCGATGGATTTGATGGTATCGAAATATTGCGTCACCAGCACGAGCTGCATGACCTCCGTGGTGGATACGCCGCCGACGACTTTCTGAAATTGCTCGATCGAGCCCTGCAGCCCCTCGATGATGGCTTTGCGCTGATTGGCGATGCCTTGGCCCTGCAGGGCCTTGCTTTCCGCTTCCGCTTCGGCGCGCTTGACCACGAGAATTTTCTCGGCCTCGCCCCTGGCGTTTGCCGCGACCTGCTCGCGTTGCGCCGCATTGATGTCGTTCATGGCCGACTTGACCTTGGCGTCGGGCACGATGTCGGTGACCAGGACATTGACGATCTCATAGCCGAAGCCGGCCATATCGGCGTCCAGCTCCTGTTTCACCGCGGCGGCGATCCCCGATTGGCTGGCAAACACCTCGTCCAGCGTCATGCCCGGAACGTGCCCGAGGATGACTTGCTCGACATAAGCCTGAATCTGCTCGGCCGGGTTGGACAGCTTGTAGAAAGCATCAAAAGCCTTTTCCGGCCGCACGCGATTTTGCACGGAGATGGGAATGGTGACGAAGACGTTGTCTTTGGTCTTGGTCTCCATGGTCAACGTGATCTGATTGACGCGCAGGCTGATCCTGCCGGCTACGGTGTCGATGAACGGCCACTTCCAGTTCAGGCCCGGATTGGCGACACGCAGAAATCTGCCAAATCGGGTGATGACCGCGACCTGCGCGGTGTTGACCGTGAAAAAGCTGCCCAGGATCGTGGACAGCACCAGGAAGGCCAGGATTGCAAACGCGAACCAGCCAAAAAACGTTATTGGATTGTCCATTTTGTAATCTCCATATTTGCTATTTTGCGCATCCAGCGCGACGCTCACCCTGATCACTCCAGGCCGAATACAGTTCGCCGGCAAACCCACCGGATGTCCGCTGATGTCCGCGTCGAAGCAGACATAGGCAGGCGCAACCGGCTTCATGAAGACATGTCCTAGAACCCAAGCGTCGGTACGACGTCCGCCGGCGGTGTCGCCCAGCGTTTCGACGGTCGACCCTCTGCGATGGCGCGCAGCTCGCGCGCAAGAATTTTCCGCCACAGGATGATGCCGGCGTCGGAGCGCCCCAACCGCTCGCTCTCGCGATCCTCGATGCGGCCTTGCCCGGCCTGCACGGCGATGTCCTGGACGATGGCGAGGTCGGGATGGACCACGTCGGCGAAACGCAGCTTGCCCGACCAGATGTCGCGCACCACGTCCATCACCGGCGGCGCTGCCGCGACGGCACGGTCATATTCGGCGCGCTTGGCGCGATAGGCGTCGGCGTCCTTGCCGGTGACCGCGACATGGCTGGTGATCAGCCACAGATGATTTTCGTCATCGACCGGGGTGAAGCTGAAATAGATTTCGGTCCAGCCGCCGACGCCGTCCATGCCGGCGAGAGGTGGCACGATGACCCGCGTCAGGTCCGGCGCGTAATGCAGGGTGTGCCGCACCTTGCCGGTTTTGCGCGTGCCGAAGCGCAGCATGCCCCAATCGGTTTCTTCCGCGGTGATGATCGGCAGGTCGGCGGACAGTTTGGCATGCGAGCCGCCGGGCTGGTGGGCGAAGGCGACGTGCACCTCGTCCATGCTGTTCTCAAAGCTTTGCAGATAATTGCAGGGCACCTGCTCGACGTTCCAGATCTGGATCAGGCCTTCGCTCGTGCGATGCGGAAAATGCGGAAAAGGCGGCGGCTCGCCGGGGCCGAAATAGCCGAAGATGAGGCCCAAATATTCGCGGGTCGGATAGGTGCGCAGCGCCACCTTGCGGGCAAAGCCTGATTCCTCGGCCGGCTGATCGACACATTGCCCGGAGCAGTCGAACTTCCAGCCGTGATAGACGCAGCGGATGGCATCGTCTTCGATCCAGCCCAGATGCAACGGCGCGCCGCGATGTGGGCAATGGTAATCGACAACTTGCGCAATCCCGGAATGTCCGCGATAGAGCGCAAAATCCTCGCTCATGATGCGGATCGGCTTGGCATGGCCTAAGGGCAAATCCTGGCTGCGATAGAGCGCGTGCCAGAATTGCCGCATGAAAATACCGCCGGGCGTGCCGGGGCGCGTGGTGGCGATGTCGAGGTTCGCAGCGTCCGGCTTTGCGGTCACCCGTCGCGGCGGGCGTTGTTCGATGAGCGTCATTGCTTTGTGCTCCCGGAGGCCGAGAGCATGATCCCGAAAAAGCCTGCCCTCGGACTTGATCCGAGGGTGGCTACCGGTTTTCGGATAAGATCATGCTCAAACAAAGATTCTAGCCTATGATCCGATTCAATTGAATTGGATCATAGGCTAGCATCCCAATTCTGCAGCGCCTCTGTCACGCAATATTTCACAGAGATTTTCATGCCGCTCAAAACCTTCCACCGCGTTGTGCCGGGTTGCGGTTGGGGTTATGGGCCGCCCGGTGACGGTCCCTTTCCGGCGATTCTGCTTTTGCACGGCTCGGAAGGCAAATGGTCGGGACGGGTCTATCGGACCGCCGTCATTCTTGCGGCGCATGGTTTTCTGGCAATTCCTTTTGGCTATTCGAACGGAGGAAATGGCTGGAACGCGGGCAACATCATCGACGTGCCGCTCGATCGAACCGCGGAGGCGCTGGCTGTTCTGCGCGCACACGAATTGTCGGGCGACAAAATCGGACTTTACGGAGTTTCGCGCGGTGCCGAACATGCTCTGTTGCTGGCGTCGCTGATGGCCAGAGACGGCGTGGCAGGACTGCCCGATGCCATCGCCGTGCATACGCCCCCGGACGTGATCTGCGGGGCATTCGACGCCAAGATGTATCGTGATTCCGGCGATCCCGGATGGCAACCTTGGGATCCCGCACAACGGGCATGGACATGGCGCGGGTCGTCGGACGCGCTTTTGCCGACAACGGCCATCGAAATCGAACGGTTCGGCGGTCCGCTGTTCCTCAGTCACGGCACGCAAGACGCGGTGTGGTCCGTCGACATGACGCGTCGCCTCTGGGATCGCTTGCAGCGCCATGGCCGGTCGCCGGAGGTCCATCTCTACGAGGGAGAAGGTCACCGGCTTAACAGCGCCGCGGAAAATCAACAAAACGAACGGCTGATTGCGTTTTTTGCTCGCCATTTGGGCTGACTGCCCGCGTCTGGCGGGCAAATGCGACTGCGGCGCGCCGTTACTCCGCCTTCAGGCCTGCCGCCTTGATGATCGGCCACCACTTGTCGATCTCGGCTTGGCGCAGCGCGCCGAGCGCTTCGGGCGTGTGCTGGTCGCTGTCGACGTTGTCGAGGCCCATTTCGGTCATCCGTTTTTGCAACTCGAGATCGGCCAAGCCTGCGGTCACCGCGCCGTTGAGCTTGGCGATGATGTCCCTCGGCGTGCCCTTGGGCACCCACAGCGCATTCCACACCGAAGCGTAGAAGCCCGGCAGCCCGGCCTCGTTTGCGGTCGGGATTTCCGGCGCGGCGTCGATGCGTTTTTTTGCCGTTACGGCGTAGCCCCTGATCCGGCCGTCATGCACCAATGGCAGAAAGCCGCCGGTGGTGGTGCACATGAAGTTGATCTGCCCGGCGAGCAGATCCTGCATCGCCGGCGGGCCGCCGCGATAGGGCACGAACTGCCATTTCGTCCCGATGGCTTTTTGCAACAGCAGGCCACAGAGTTGCTGCATGGTTCCGGCGCCGACGGTGCCCTGCAACACCTTGTCGGGGCTTGTCCTGAACCAGGCGATCAGCTCGGAAAGTTTTTTCGCCGGCACGTCGTTGGTGGTCACCAAAAGGAACGGATAGCTCGGCAACAGCGCCACCGGCTCGAAGTCGGTCAACGCGTTGTAGGCGATCGCCATGGTGACCGGCGCGAACACCATGGTTTCGCTGTTGCCGAGCACCAGCGTGTAGCCGTCCGGCGCCGCGCGCGACACGCGATCGACACCGATCGTGCCACCGCCGCCGCCGATGTTCTCGATCACGATCGACTGGCCAAGCGAGGTCTTCATCCGCTCGGCAAGCAGGCGCACCAGGTTGTCGGTGACGCCGCCGGCGGGATAGGGCACGACGATGGTGATCGGGCGGGAGGGGAAATTCTCCGCGTGCACGCTAACTGCAGCACAACCAACGACGGTCACTGCGATTGCGAAGAGGAGCCGGTAGATGGGAGAAAAGTTCATATTCGAACGCCGAGAAAGCGGCCTTGATCGCTTGGACAGCATTCTGTTCGTGTTGATGGTCACGTCAAGGGCGGCGCAAAGCGCCGCCGCCCATAGCGCGTCAAAGACGCGCGTAAACGCGCTAATGGGCGGTCAAAGACCCTTGACGTGACCATCAACACGAACCAAGAGCGTCCAAGCGATCAAAGCCGCACTCCGACAAGCCGCAAATACTCCAATTGCAAGCGAGAGCTTTGGGGCTGCCTTGTCGGGCGACCGAGCAATGATAGTGTAACGCCATGCCAAATCCCCCCATGCAACCGCCGATCCTCTCGCTCGCCGAGCGCGACCGCCGCTGGGCCAACGTGCGCGCGCTCATGCGCGAGCGTGGGTTTGACGGCCTTCTGATCGCAGGCTTCAGGTCACGTGAGATGTACGAGACCTATATCAGCGACGACTACAACGAAGGCTGCGTGATCTTTCCGCTCGAAGGCGATCCGGTCCTCATCACCTGGGCCTATCTGCGGGTGATGCGGGCGCGCTGGTCGCAGGAGCGCGGCGCGACGTTGTGGATCGATGATTATCGCGTCGCGACCAGTGGCACCGGCGTCGCCGAAGTTTTTCGTGAGAAACATTTGGCCGAGAGCAATCTCGGCGTCGTCGGCTTGAGCTCGCAGGCGCCGACCGAGATCTACGGCGCCATCCCGGCCAATTTCTGGATGGAGTTGACGACGGCGCTGCCCCAGGCGCGCTGGCAGGATATTTCCGAAGAGTTCAGCCACCTGATGCTGGTCAAGAGCGACGAGGAATTGGCCCAGGTGCGCTATGCCGCGCGCGCCGCCGAAGCCGCCTGCAAGGTCATCGCCGAGGTCGCGGCGCCCGGCGTCGGCGAGGAGGTGGTGTTCGCCGAGGGCACCGCCGAGATGCTGCGCCACGGCATCGGCGTGCGCTATCCGGTGATCGTCATGAATTCCGGGCCGCATACTTTATCGTGGGGCCCGCCGCGCTGGACCACGAGCGGCGAGGCACCGCGCATCCTGCAGCGCGGCGACCTGATGCAGGCCGAGCTGATGCCGCTGTGCGGCAACCAGGAAGTCCAGGTGCAGATGACGGTGGCGCTCGATCCGCTCGACGATACCAACAGGAAATGCGAGCAGGTCGCCCTGGCTTCCTACGCCGCCGGCATCAAGGCGCTGAAACCCGGCATCGCCTTCGCCGATCTGTTGGCGGCGATGGAGGAGCCGCTGAAATTGGCCGGCTGCTGGGGCTATACGCCGTTGGTGCATTCGGTCGGGCCGCATTTTCTGGCCGGCCGCACCTTGGTCAACCAGGACCAGGTCAAACTCGACGTCCGTTACGCCGGCGCCAACGCGGCGCGGGTGCGCCAGGCGATCTTGCAGCCCGGCATGGTGTTCGCCTTCGAGCCCAACGCCTGCATCGGCACCCATCGGGTCAATATCGGCGGCACGGTGATCGTGACCGCGACCGGCTGCGAGGAGCTCAATCACATCCCGACGACGGTGACGCATAAGCAGTAGACGCCGGATGGATTGACGCGCGGCCTCTCGGGATTGGGCGGCGCTAGCTTGCCAATTTCAAACCAATGATCACGAGACAGGCGCTGAGCAGCAATACGGAGCTGCCGATGACAATGCCGAGGACCGGAAACGTCTTTTTCGCGGAGCCGTCGACGGCGCCGGCGATACCCAATGCGATGCCGACGAGGTTGACCAACCAACAAAAGAATATCGCAAAGCCGACGAACATGTCCGACTTCGGCGTCGCCCTGCCGGACTCTTTCATCACGCCCGCGACCACGAACAGAGCGAAAATGCACACCAGCACGGTTATCGCGATCACGAATGACGCGATGCCAAGGCCCTTGTGGCGTCGAATATCTTGCCCGTTCATTGTCGCACCCGTCGCGAAGTTTTCTGATCGAAATGTCCGGGGAAAGCGAAGGTGAGGTCGAGTGTTACGGTCCCGCGCGCAGCCAGACCTTGTTGTCATGGAACGCCGCGCCGCCATAGGGCGCGATCGAATCGGCGCCGGTCAGCGTGTTGATGCCGCGGCCGTCGGCGTAGGCGGAATTGGGCCACAGCGATTCCGCGATCAACACGCCGCGGCGTACGCCGTCGAACAGTTTGGCGTGGAGTTGCACCTGGCCGCGGCGATTGCCGAGCGTGACCTTATTGCCGTCGGCGACGCCAAGCGCCGCGGCATCGGCGGGATTGATCATCACTGTCGGCCGCTGCTCGCGGTTGAGCGAGGTCGGCGTCTCGGTAAAAGTCGAGTTGAGGAAGCCGCGCGCCGGCGACGTCGCCAGTCGGAACGGATGCTCGGCGTCGGCCTCCTCGATCACGTCCCAATGGTCGGGCAGCGACGGAATCGGACGCGACGGCACGTTCCTGTGCCAGCGCCCGAACGGCACCTTCGGCCAGTCCGGCTTGAAGCGGAATTTGCCGTCCGCATAGGCAAAACCGTTGAGATAATGCGCGGTGGCGAAATCCGGCTGGCAATCGATCCAGCGGTTGGCTTCGAGTTCAGCCAATGTGCCCCAGCCGGATTTTTGCAAAGTGCCGTCGATCAGTTGGCGCTCGGTCATGGCGAAACCCGGATGCCTGGCGCCGAGTTTTTGCGCCAGCGCGCCATTCACCTGGTGATTGGAGCGGCATTCGCCGGGCGGCTCGATCAGTTTTGGCCCGAGCAGAATGTATTGGCTGCCGCCGGCCTGATACATGTCGTCGTGCTCGACGAACATGGTGGCGGGCAGGACGACGTCGGCGATTTTCGCCGTATCGGTCATGAACTGCTCGTGCACGCAGACAAACAAGTCGTCGCGCGCAAAGCCGCACTTGACCACCTCCTGGTCGGGCGCGACCGACACCGGGTTGGTGTTCTGAATGAGCATCGCCGTCACCGGGCCGCCGCCCTGCAGCGCGTCTTGATCGCCGGTCAGGACGGCGCCGATGCGCGACTGGTCGAGCATGCGGATCAATGGGTCGCGCACGTCGGAGCCTTCGATCAGGCTTTTGTCGAAGTGAAAGATATCGCCGTTGTTGTGAAACGCGCCGCCGCCTTCCAGCTGCCAGGCGCCGGTGACTGCCGGGATGCAGCTCGCCGCGTGCATGTTGATGGCGCCGTTGCGCGAGCGCGAGAAGCCGTAGCCGAGCCGGAAATAGGCGCGCTTCCTTTCGCCGACCAGGCGGGCGAATTCCTCGATGGTCGCGGCCGGGCAGCCGGTGATCTGCGACGCCCAGTCCGGATCGCGCGTGCGCATATGCTCTTCAAGCTCGCGCGGAGCGTCGGTGTAGCGCTCCAGATAATCCCAGTCCGCCTTGCCGTCGCGGAACAGGCAATGCATCACCGCGCAGGCCAGCGCGCCGTCGGTGCCGGGCCGGATCAGCACCGCCAGGTCGGCCTGCTGCATGGTCGAGTTCATATAGATGTCGATGACGACGATCTTGGCGCCGCGCTCCTTGCGGGCCCGCGTCGCATGCGTCATCACGTTGACCTGGGTGTTCACCGCATTGGTGCCCCAGATCGTCACCAGGTCGGACTTCGCCATCTCGCGCGGATCGGCGCCGGCGAGTTTTCCGGTGCCGGCGATGAAGCCGGTCCACGCCGGATTGACGCAGATGGTCGAGAAAAAGCCGGAATATTTCTTGGCGTGGCGCAGCCGGTTGATGCCGTCGCGCTGCACGAAGCCCATGGTGCCGGCGTAATAGTACGGCCACACCGCTTCGGAGCCGTGCTTTTGTTCGGCGCGCAGGAACTGCTCGGCGACCAGGTCGAGCGCGTCATCCCACGAGATCGGCGCAAACTGGCCAGAACCCTTCGGCCCGACGCGGCGCAGCGGATGCTTCAAGCGATCGGGGTGATGCACGCGTTCGGCGTAGCGTGCCACCTTGGCGCAGATCACGCCGGCGGTGTAAGCATTTTCCTCGGCGCCGCGGACCCGGCCGATGGTGCGCCCGTCGACGATCTCGACCTCGAGCGCGCAGGTCGACGGACAGTCGTGCGGGCAGGCCGAAGCGCCGATTTTTGGCCGGACGAGCTGGTTCATTATTTATCCGTCGTGTCTTGTAGGGCGGATCAGCGTAGCGTAAATCCGCCTTTCTGCTCGGCGGGTTACGCCTTCGGCTAACCCGCCCTACGTTTCCGGAACGATAGCACATCGCGGCCAACGGGAGGAATGATCGTGAAAGCAGCAGTTCTCGGCGAAAAGGGTATCGAGGTCCGCGACCTGCCGAAGCCAGAGCCAAAGCCCAACGAGGTGCTGATCAAGGTCCGCGCCTCAAGCCTCAATCGCGCCGATACATTGGTGGCGGCCGGCATCCAGCACGGTCCCGTCGGCGGCATCGGCGCGCGGATCGGGCTCGAGTGCTCCGGCGAGGTCGAGGCGGTCGGCAGCGACGTCAAGGATTTCAAGCCCGGCGACCGGGTGATGGGCTCGGCGCCCGGCGGCTTTGCCGAATATGCGGTCACCGACGCCGGGCGGGTGAACCGCATCCCCGGCAACAACATGACCTACGAGCAGGCGGCGTGTTTCCCGGTCGCGCTGCAGACCATGCACAACGCCATCGTCACCGCTGGGCGATTGAAACGCGGCGAGACGCTGCTGATCCAGGGCGCCAGCTCCGGCGTCGGCCTGATGGGCATGCAGATCGGCAAGCTGATGGGCGCGTCGCTGGTGCTGGGCACCTCGACCAACGCCAAGCGCCGCGCCGGGCTGAAGGATTACGGCTGCGACGTCGCCATCGACACCAGCAAGCCGGATTGGCCGGAGGACGTGAAAAAGGCGACCGGCGGGGGCGTCAACCTGATCGTCGACATGGTGTCGGCGCCAGTCGCCAACGGCAATCTTGAGGCCTGCGCGTTGCTCGGCCGCATCGTCAATGTCGGCCGGCTCGGCGGCACCAAGGGCGAGTTCAATTTCGACAAGCATGCGTTGAAGCGCATCGATTATATCGGCGTCACCTTCCGCACGCGCACGCCCGAGGAAGTGCGCGAGATCGTCAAGGCCATGCGCGCCGATCTGTGGCCGGCGGTGGAGGCCGGCACGCTCACGCTGCCGATCTACAAGACCTTCAAGCTCGCCGACATCGTCGAGGCGCTGGCGGTGATGACCGCCAACCAGCACTTCGGCAAGATCGTGATCAGCGTTTTGTGAATCGCCCGAGCATGATCCCGAAAAGTGGAACCTGGTTTTCGGAAAAGATCATGCTCAAAAACAAAATCCAGGCAATTGTGACAGTCCGGATTCCTTATCCACCAACGCGGGTTTGCCCGGCTTGCCGGGTTTGCGTCCGTCCGGCATTAATTCTCCATGACTGATTCGGCGAAACGCCGCGCCCCGATCCTGGCCGCCGGCGGCATCGTGCTGCGCGGCAAAGTCAGGCCCCGCTTCGCCGTGGTGCGTCTGCGCCGCGAGAAGGCCTGGGTGCTGCCGAAAGGCAAGCTCTATCCGCGCGAGCATCCCCGCGACGCCGCCAAGCGCGAGGTGATCGAGGAGACCGGGCACGATGTCTCCGTGCACGAATTCCTCGGCTCGGTGTCGTATGTGGTCGAAGGCAAGCTCAAGATCGTGCAATTCTGGCTGATGCGTGCCGCCGGCGCGCCGGTCCACGAGCTCAACGACGACGTCAAGGCGGTGAGATGGCTGCCGTTGCGGCAAGCGATCGAGACGCTGACCCGCCCGCACGAAAAAGTTTTCCTCACCCATGTCGGGCCAATCGCGCTTCGCGCGGTCAAGAAATCCCGGCGCGCGGCACGGCCGCGTTCGGCCGGCAAACGGCAGGGCCGCGGCGCGCTCATCGCCCCGGTCGAGCACGTGATCGCGTTCGATTACGAAAAGACGCGGCCCAACGTCGTCAAGGCGCTGAGCAACTGGGTCGGCCGCGCCACCCATCCGGCGGTGCGCAAGGCGGGTTGATCGGGGGTTCGATTCGGATTTTGCGCTGCGCAGGCGTTCGATCGCCAGGCGAACATTTTGTTACGGCGGGGTGTGCGGCAACGACACACCAGCCCGAGAAGCCGGCGCATAAAACAGCCAGTGCGCAACAGCGACAGCGAGCAGCGCGCCGGCAATCTGCGCGGCGATAAAGGCAAGCACGCCCCCCGGTGCGATGCCCGCATAGGTATCCGAAAGAGCGCGCGCGACGGTTACGGCGGGATTGGCGAACGACGTTGACGCGGTGAACCAATAGGCGGCCGTGATGTAGAGACCGATGGCGTAGGCCGAGCGCGTCGCCAAGACCGTCAGCGATAGCCCGAAAGTGGCGACGCCTTCCGCGAACCACTGACCGACGCCGGTGCGGATCGTCACCGACACTTGCCACAACGGCAGCTCGAACATCGCGTGCGCCGCAAGCACACCGACAATGCCGCCGGCAATTTGAGCCGCGATGTATATGGCGGCAGCGCCCGGCGGCAATTCGCGGCGCAACGCCAGCGCAATGCTGACCGCGGGATTGAAATGCGCGCCGGATATCGGACCGAACGTCAGAATCAGCACCGTCAAAATCGCGCCGGTCGGAATCGTGTTGCACAAAAGCGCAAGCGCCCCGTTACCGCCGGCGAGCTTTGCTGCCATGATGCCGGAGCCGACCACCGCCGCGAGCAGAAATGCCGTCCCCAGGCACTCGGCCACGACACGCTGGGGGAGCTGCGCCATCAGGTCGGCTCGATCGCCTTTGCGGCGGATCCCAGGCGGCCGATCTCCTTCAGCTTCGCTTGCAGGCTGAGTTGATCGAGCGAGCGCAGCGGCAACGCCGTGAATATGCCGATGCGCTGATGCAGCATGCGATAGGCATCCTTGAATGCGAGCGCGATCTCGGCCGGATTGCCCTTGGCTTCGGCCGGATCGGGAATGCCCCAATGGGCCGTCATCGGCTGGCCCGGCCATACCGGGCAGGTTTCGCCCGCGGCGTTGCCGCAAACGGTGAAGGCAAAATCGAGCGACGGCGCGTCGGGCCTGGCAAATTCATTCCACGACTTCGAGCGCAAGCCCGAAGTGTCGTAGCCGAGGCTCTGCAACAACCGGATGGTTTCCGGGTGAACTTGTCCTTTCGGCTGGCTGCCGGCGCTGTGGGCGTGGAATTTCCCCGCGCCCAGCTTGTTCAGGATGGCCTCCGCCATGATCGAGCGGGCCGAATTGCCGGTGCAAAGGAACAGAACGTCGTAGGGATGCTCGGCCACGGCGCGTCACGCAACTGGGCAGCCACACGCGGCTGGCGCCGGCGCGACTTCCGGCACACAGCACGCCTTCTCATGCGCAACGCGTGCTTCGCGCTCGCCGGTGCCGTCTCCGTAGTCGGTGCTCTCGCCGCTGGTGAGAAACGTTTCCCACGAAATACCGGCCGGATCGTCGATCCATGATTTTTCCGATTTGGCGTAGCAGCAACTCGTCTGCCCTTGCTCGATCACCTTGCCGCCCGCCTTGTGCAGCCGTGCGTAAATCTCTTTCAGCTCGTCCTTATCCTCGGCCTGGATGCCGAGATGATCGAGACCGGCCTGTCGACCGCGGGTAGAGATGGCGAAATTCACGCGCGGATCGTCGAGCATCCATTTCGCGTAATCCGCCTTCGTGACCGACGGCTGCGCCGCGAACAATGCCGAATAGAAGCCGATTGCGTGCTCGAGATCGTCGACGGCGACGTGTACGTGCAGGCGTTTCATGGTTGATCTCCTTCAAGCGGAAGCTTTGGCGCGCTTTGCGCGCACGGGTTTGCAGACCGGTGCCGGCGCGCAGGCTTCGGCGGCGCCTTGGCAGCAATTTTCGGTGAGGAAGGCGAGCAGTCCGTTCATGGTCTCGAAGCGCGCCGCGTAGATCATCGAGCGGCCCTCGCGACGGACCGTGACCAATCCGGCGTCGCGGAGCCGGTCGAAGTGAAACGTCAACGTGTTCGGAGCGAGGTCGAGCGCTTCCGCCACGTGCCCGGCGGGCATCCCGTCCGGTCCGGCCTGGACCAGCAGGCGATAAACATCAAGACGATTGTCCTGGGCGAGAGCGGCCAAAGCCGCCACGGCGTCGGGCTTTTTCATATTTCAATAGATATGGAAATGTCATCCGCGCGTCAAGAGATATTTCGAGAAATACTGAAATGACTGGATTGCCTGGTTGTGGCCGATTCTCAAACGTCCTCGGCGATGACGTCGTGAAACTTGCCGTAGTCGATCAACAGCCGGCCCTGCGGCGAAATGCTGGTGATGTCGCGGTAGCGATGCCGCCACAGGATATCGGTGTGATAATAAAGCTTCCGCGCGTGCAGGTTTTGCGCGGAGCTGTCGTCGATGCCGCTGAGATTGAGCACTAGGGCGGCATCGGCCTTGTCGAGCTCGTCGGCGCTCACCCCGAAGAGCGCGCTGTTTTCGTCGATCTTGTGCAGGAGCGTCCAGCTCAGCGCGAACATCGGATGCTCCTGGCGCTCGAGCTTCAATTCGTGGAATTGCCGCAGCTGATGACCCTCCGCGGTATATTCCAGGCGAACCAGCCACAGCCGCGCCGTCGCCTGCGACATCGTGTTGTTGCGCGCATTGGCGACCCGCATCATCAAGGTCGGCTGGCCTTGATGGACGGCGACCACCGGATAGTCGGCGAACACGAAGCGCGATCGCGGCCGCGAGAAGCGGGCGAAGATCAAACCCGTCATCACCGCGAGGAAGCTCATGCCGGTGAAGATTTCGATCGTGGCGATGAGGTGGCCGTAATTGGTCTGCGGGTGCATGTCGCCGTAGCCGACCGTGGCCAGCGTCTCGATCGAGAAATAGAACAGGCTCAGCGGCAGCGGCAGCTCGGGCGAAACATTGGCGATCGGGTCCTTGCCGAGCCAGAACAGGATCCCGAACACGGTGTTGAGAGCGATAAAGATCAGCGCCGCGCTGGCGAAGAACGCCGGCCAGTTCACCGTCATCGAGCGGTGATAGAGATCGCTCCAGAAACCGCCCGGCGCGCCGTGCGATTCCATCTCGCGGGTGCCGATGCGGATGACGTGCGATCGGCGTGGGGCCGGCGCCCGCCGCGATGTTACCGGGGCGCCGTCTGACACTGCGTCACGCCGTTGCCTTGACCGCGGCATGGGCCTTGAGCCGCGGATAGACGCGGCGCGCGTTGTCCTCGAAGATCTTCTTGCGGTCGGCGTCGCTGATCGGCGCCTTGTCGACATAGCGCTTGGTGTCGTCGAAGCCGAAGCCGGTGCGCGGGTCGTTGCCCTTCACCGCGCCGACCATCTCGGACGCGAACAAAATGTTGTCGATCGGCACCACTTTGGTGAGCAAGTCGATGCCCGGCTGGTGATAGACGCAGGTGTCGAAATAGATGTTGTCGCCCATGATCTCGGCCAGCTCCGGCTTGCCGTTGTTGAGCGCGATGCCGCGGAAGCGGCCCCAATGGAACGGCACCGCGCCGCCGCCATGCGGGATGATGAATTTCAGCTTCGGGAAGGTCTTGAACAGGTCGGACAGCAGGACCTGCATGAACACCATGGTGTCGGCGTTGAGGTAATACGAGCCGGTGGTGTGCATCGCCGGATTGCAGCAGCCGGAGACGTGGATCATGCATGGCACGTCGAGGTCGATCATCTTCTCGTAGAGCGGAAACCACGACTTGTCGGTCATCGGCGGCGAATTGAAATAGCCGCCGGACGGATCGGGATTGAGGTTGCAACCGACGAAACCCATCTTGACGCAGCGCTCGAGCTCGGCGGCGCTGTGGGCCGGATCGGAGCCGGGCGATTGCGGCAGCTGGCAGACGCCGATGAAGTTCTTCGGGTACAGCGACACCACGCGCGCGATCAGGTCGTTGCAGATCTGCGACCATTCAAGGCTGACGCTTTCGTCGCCGACGTGGTGGCCCATGCCCGACGCGCGCGGCGAGAAGATGGTGACATCGGTGCCGCGCTCGCGCTGCAGCTTGAGCTGGTTCTGCTCGATGCTTTCGCGGATTTCGTCGTCCGACATTTTCAGCGCGGCGCGCGACGGCATCGCCGTCTTGTCTTTGGCGTTAGCTGCCGCGGTCTGCTCCTTGCGGAAACGATGTAAATCCTTGGGCTCGGTGGTGTAGTGGCCGTGGCAATCGATAATCATGGCACCATCGCTGCGAGGGGTTTTTCGGGGTTCGGCCGGATGCTACGGGGCGTGGCGCGATTGTCAAACGGGGGAGGCATCATTGTAGCAGGCGCATGATCTTTTCCGAAAACCGGTATCCACTTTTCGGGATCATGCGCTAGGATGCCGGCCGAAAACAGGGAGACTGAGGAATGGCCGATCTACCGCGCCTCAACGGCGTCATCCGCGCGCTTGAAGCGGGCCAGCATGCGCTGACCTGCTTCGCGCCGGCCGAGATCAACAGCGCCGTGGCGATGAGCGCCTCCAAATTCGACGGTTGCGTGTTCGAGATGGAGCACAATCCGTGGGACGGCCGTCTGTTGCGGGATTGCCTGCAATACATGCTCAATCGCGCCCAGATCGCCAAAGCCGCGTCCTTGGTGCCGGGCGTGACGCCGATGGTGCGCATCCCGGTGAACGGCGTCGAAATGGCGCAATGGCAGGCCAAGCAGGCCCTCGACATGGGCTGCTACGGCATCGTGTTTCCGCATATTTCGACCGTCGAGGAAGCCGCCAATGCGGTCGGCGCCTGCCGCTATCCGCGGCTCAAAGGCGCAAGCCTCGACGCGCCTTCCGGCATCCGCGGCGACGGCCCGACGACGGCGGCGCGCTACTGGGGCCTGGGCCAGCAGGACTACTATCAGAAGGCCGACGTGTGGCCGCTCAATCCGCAGGGCGAGATCTTCTGCATCCTGCAGATCGAGGACACCCGCGGCGTCGAGAACCTCGACGCCATGCTCAAAAATGTGCCGGGCATCGGTTGCATCCTGATCGGCGAAGGCGACCTGTCGCAAGAGCTCGGCTATCCGCGCCAATACGAGCACAAGGTCGTGCTGGAATGGATGAAGCGCATCGTCGACACCTGCAAGAAGCATAATGTCGTCGTCGGCCACCCGCACGTCGAGCAGGGCAATGTCGAGCGCATCGTCAAGGAAGGCTACCGCTTCCTGATGTGCGCGCCGGTGCAGAGTTTTGGCCATCTGACCGCGGCGCAGAAGGCGACGGGGCGGGGGTAATCTTGTTTCCCTCCCCGCTTGCGGGGGAGGGTAGGGAGGGGGCCTGCGGCATCAACGCTTGCGCGCGCGTCGACACTTACCCCCTCTGCCATCGCTTCGCTCGGCATCTCCCCCGCAAGCGGGGGAGATGAAATTACGCCGCGCCCAATCCGCCTTTGTCCTCGATGAAGCGGGCGATCTCTGCGACGCCCTTGCCCTCGCGCAGATTGCTGAAGATGAAGGGCCGCTCCCCGCGCATGCGCTTGGTGTCGCGCTCCATGTTGTCGAGCGAGGCGCCGACATAAGGCGCGAGGTCGATCTTGTTGATCACCAGCAAATCCGAGCGCGTGATGCCGGGGCCGCCTTTGGACGGGATTTTTTCGCCGGCGGCGACGTCGATGACGTAGATGGTGAGATCGGCGAGCTCGGGCGAAAACGTCGCCGCCAGATTGTCGCCGCCGGATTCGATCAGCACCAGATCGAGGCGGGGGAATTTGGCGCGCATGTCGGCGACTGCGGCGAGATTGGCGGACGCATCCTCGCGGATCGCGGTGTGCGGGCAGCCGCCGGTCTCGACGCCGGTAATGCGCTCGGCCGGCAGCGCGCCGGAGCGCACCAGATATTCGGCATCCCATTTGGTGTAGATGTCGTTGGTGATGGCGGCGATCTCGAAGCGGTCGCGCAGCCGCTTGCACAGCGCGTCCATCAGCGCCGTCTTGCCGGACCCGACCGGGCCGCCGACCCCGACGCGTAGCGGGCCATTATTCATGGACATTCTTGTACTCCGAACCGGCAGCGACGGAGCTTACAGAACAAAATCACGGAGGAGTAGGAGTCTTGCCCTCACACTGATCGCATGGCGGCCTTGATCGCTTGGATGGCCAATTGTTCGTGTTGATGAACTTGTCAAGGACGGCGCGAAGCGCCGCCGCCTTCGGCGGTCTTCGATCCTTGACAAGTTCATCAACACGAACAAGAACGCTGTCCAAGCGATCAAGACCGCTTTCTCCGCGCTCCTTATTATCTTCAGGCAGCGATAGCAGACAATAACGCACAAGACGGGCACAATTCGCTCCTGAAGCAGTCCAGCAGTGCTCGTCCATGACCGAACCCCTCCAGCCGGTAGACCTGCTCGCGATCGCGCTGGCGCTGGCGGCGCTGATCGGCTGCATCAACTACCTCTGGGTCAAGCTGCCGCCGGCGATCGGCATGCTGCTCGGCTCGCTGGTGCTCTCGCTCATCATCGTGTCGAGCGACCGGCTGTTCCATCTGCACGTCATGACCGGGCTTCGCGCCACGCTCGACGCGGCGCATTTTCCCCGCGTGTTCCTCAACGCCGTGCTGGCGCTCCTGTTGTTCGCCGGCAGCCTGCACGTCGATATCGCCGAACTGAACCGGCGGCGCGGCATGATCGTGCTGTTGGCCACCGCGAGCGTGCTGATTGCCATCACGATCTTTGGTGCCGGGATGTGGCTCGCCTTCGGCGTCATCGGCATGGCGGTGCCGCTGATCTGGTGCGTGCTGCTCGGCGCCCTCCTGGCGCCGACCGACGCGGTCGTGGTCGCGACCTTGCTGCGCCAGGTCGGGCTGCCGCCGAGCCTGCGCGCGGCCATCGTCGGCGAGAGCCTGTTCAACGACGGCGCCGGCGTGGTGCTGTTCCTGCTGGCGCTCGGCGTCACCCAGGGCGAGACCTTCCATCTCGGCCACGGCCAGGTGCTGATCGCGATGTTGCGCGAGATCGGCGGCGGCGCAGCGCTGGGCTTCGCCGGCGGCTGGCTGGCGGCGGCGCTGATGCGGCGGATCGACGACGACGGGCTGTTGCTGCTGATCTCGCTGGCGCTGGTGTTCGGCAGCTATCGCATCGCCAACCTCTTCGAACTGTCCGGCCCGATCGCCGTGGTCTGCGCCGGGCTTTGCCTGGCGTCGCCGTCGCCGCGCTTCGGCATGACGGCGAAGACGCGCCACGTGCTGGTCGGCTTCTGGATGCTGCTCGATCAGCTCATGAACATTATGCTGTTCCTTTTGATCGGCCTGGAAATCCTCGATCTCGTCATCCAGCCGGCCGAATTGATCCCGGTGGCGTTCGCGGTACCGCTCGCCGTGATCGCACGCGCGATCAGCGTCGCGGTGCCGATGCTGTCCGTGCACGACGCGTTTGCCGACAAGATGCGCAACGTCGTAGTGCTGACCTGGGCGGGATTGCGCGGCGGCATTTCGATCGCGCTGGCTTTGTCGCTGCCGGCCTCGCCGTGGCGCGGCGATCTTTTGGTCGTGACCTATGCGGTCGTGCTGTTCACCATCGTGGTGCAGGGCCTGACCATGTCGGGCTTGCTGCAGAGGCTCTATGGCGGCAACAAACCGGGCGAACTGCCGGCCGCCGTGCCGAGCGCCGACACATAAAAGGCTCGATGCTTACGACCGGAATAGCCGCGTGTATTGCGTCTCGTGCCGCATGCTGGCGAGATCGGCGCGCAGCGCGCTGGAGCCGACGTCGTCGAGCGACGTTTTGAGCGCGCGCGCCGCCGTTGCCGCGACGACACTTTCAAGCGCCGCGAGCACGCGCTGGCCGTCGGTCTGGCCGAGCGGGATGAGGCGGACGCCGGCGGAAATCCAATTGGCGGTGAGCGCGTGGAGAAACGCCTGCAGCGCGGCTTCGCAGGCGATGCCGTGGCCGGCGCAGGTCACGCCGACGGCAACGGGCAACGCCACGGCGCCATTCCACGCCGCGTCGAGGCGCGCCAGCGCCTCGCACGGCCAAGCGGCGCGCGTGGCATCGACAAAAGCGCGGCCTTGGGTCGTGGTCTCCAACAGGCGCTCCTTGGACGGAACGAGCGCCGCGGCGAGTTCGGCGACGGCGCGCAAGCCGGCGTCGTCATTCGCCGCGATGGCGCGGTGGGCATGAACGAACAACACCGCATCGCAAAAGCCTGAGCCTTCGCCGATCATGACGGCGAGCCATGCGCGCAGCGTTTCGGCATCCTTGATGTCGCCCGCCTCGACCGCCCATTCGATGCCCGACGAATAGGAAAACGCGCCGACCGGATAGGCCGGCGACAGCCACGCCATCAGCCGGTAGAGCGCCGCGGATTCCGCCGCGTCAGACATGATAGGCGCCGTGCTGATGATCGTAGGCGCCGGGCTCCGGATCGAACGGCGCATCAATGGGGCGAAGCACCGCGCCGAGCCCGCGCAGCATGTCTTCGATGACATGATCGCGGCGGATGCGCAGCCGGTCGCCGATGACCTGCACGTCGACGTGCCGGTTGCCGATATGCCAGGCGAGCCGCGCCAGCGCGTGCGAGTCGGCGGCGGCAATTTCGACAAGCGGCTCGGGATTGCCGGCGACGCGCACGATGGCGCCGTCGTCGAGCAACAAGCCGTCGCCGTCGCGCAGCGCGGTGGCGCGCGGCAGATCGAGCATGAAGGTAATGCCGCGCTCGCCGGTCAGCACGATGCGGCGGCGATGGCGGTCTTGGGCATCGAGGGCGACGCAGTCGACCGCGTCGGCCGTGTTCCAGGCGCCGGCGGCTTTGACTTCGCGCGCGCGCCGCATCCGGTCAGAAATTCGCGGCGCGCTTGGTTTCCTTCGGCGCCGGCTTGTTGCCCGAAGGCAATTCGTACATGCCGTTCGGCAGCGTGTCGAAAAAGGCCAGCACCTCGTCGGTCTTCACCACGTCGGCATATTTGGCGTTCATGTCGCACAGATTGATGGCGTGGCTCGCCTGCGAGCGATCGAAGCAGCCTTCCTCGGCCAGCGCGATGCGGTAATTCAGGCTGAAGCCGTCGAGCACGGTGGCGCGCACGCAGCCCGACGTGGTGGTGCCGGTGACGATGAGGCTGTCGCAGCCGAGCAGCGTCAGATAGCTCGCCATGTTGGAGCCGAAGAAACCGGACGGTTTTTGCTTGAGCACCACGATGTCCTGCGGCCCGGGCGCGATCGGGGTGACGATCTCGTTGCCGTCGAGATTGCTGACGATGGTGTGCCGGTCCTCGTTGCCGCGCGAATTCTTCCACAACCAGGAGCCGGAATCCCAATTGTCGTCGCGGCGCACGCCGGTGGTGTAGATCACCGGAATGCCTTTCTCATGGCACTTGTCGATCAGCGCGCGGATATAGGGCAGCGCGATCCAGGCGTCCTCGCCGCAGGAATTGCGCCAGCGCTTGATCGATTCCAGGATCGGCTCCGGCCGGTCGCCGCAGAACGCCCAATTGACGTCGATGACGATGAGCGCCGGCCGCTTGCCGAAGCCGCCGCGCGCGCCATAACCCGACGTGCCGAACACCGCCTTGTCGCGCTCGGTGAGGAATTTGTTCCAGATCGGTTCGGACATTCGCGGTACTCCTGTCGTTTGATATTTAGCTTAGCAGTTTTGCGTGCGGGAAAAATACTGAATCGCCGGAACCCCCTCACCCCATCCCTCTCCCCCCTGGGGAGAGGGAGCCGCAAGCCGCTCGCGCGTTGCCATTCCGCTTCGCGAGTCGAGCGGCTAATGCGACTCGCAAGCCGGCAACTCCTCCCTCTCCCCAGGGGGGAGAGGGATGGGGTGAGGGGGCTCGGCCTCTCGGCTGCATCTCTCCACTCACAGCGTGGCCTTCAGCCCATTGACGAAGCTCATGTCGATGATCTCGTCGTATTTGACGTCGACCTTGAGGATGCCGGCGCCCATGACCACCGACTTCGCGGTGTCCCAGGCGGCGGGGCTGATGGTGCCGTCCTGGCTCCACATGTCATCGGCGAACGAGCGGGCAAGTGTGGCCTTGAGATCGTCGAGCGCCATGGTGGGGAATTGCGTCTTGGCAAGCTCGGCCGCTTCGTCGTGGTTGTCGTGGACGAATTTCAAGGACTTCATCATGCCGCGGACGAAGCCGCGCACCAGCTCGGGAGTCTTCTGGATCGAATTGAGCCGTACATTGAAGGTCGAATAGGCATAGGGGCCCATGTCCTTCGGGATATTGATGAATGGCTCGCCCCACACGCCGGTGCGCACGCCCTGGGTGATGAACGGCTCGGTCGAGCAGCCGATCTGCGCCTGTTTGTTCTTGACCGCCGGCAGGATCGCCGAGTTGGCGGTTTCAACAAGCGTAACGTCGTTCGTGGCGTCGAGATTCCATTTCTTCAAGAGATAGCGGGTGATCGAATTCGGCGTGCCGCCAAAACCGCTGGTCGCGATGATCTTGCCTTTGAAATAGCCCGGCCAATCGGTTCCCGTCGGTTCTTGTCCCTTGGCCGCGCAATAGTAGACGTTGCCGCGGTCGACGCAGTTGACCACCGCGCGCAGCTCGGCGCCCTTGATCTTGGCAAAGGCGCAATGCTCCGGCCCGCCGATGAAGGCGAAGGCCTGCCCCGACAGCACCGCATTGGTATGGCCGGCGCCGGTTTCGATGGTCACGATCTTGACGGCGACGTCCTCGAACAGGTTTTTCGCCATGCCGATGTAAAGCGGCAGGTAGCCGGTGCCGTGGACCGGCTCGGCGATCAGCACCTCCTTGGTGTCGGCGCGCCCGATCATCGGACGCGCGATCAGGGCGGCGCCGGCCGATGCGGTGGTGGCCAGAAGTTTTCGTCGGCTGATGCTGGGTTGTGTCATGATGACCTCATTTGTTGGCCCGGCGTTTGCGAACTATTGCCTGATGCCTTTGCGCAGGATGCGCTCGAGCCAGGACACTGCGGCATACATGATCATGGCCAATGTCGAGAGCACCAGCACGGCGACCCAGACCAGCGCGATGTCGTAGGTGCTGCCGGCGTAAAGAATTTGCCGGCCGAGACCATGCTGCGAAGCGATGAATTCGCCGACGACGGCGCCGGTCAGTGCCAGCCCGATATTCACCCGCAGCACCGAGATGATCCACGGCAGGCAGTGCGGCACCACCAGCTTGCGAAAAACCTGAAAGCGGCTGGCGCCGAGCGAATAGAACAGTTTCTCGCTGTCGCTATCGAGCGCTTTTACGCCCGCATAGGTGGTGAGCGTCGACACCACCAAGGTCAGCGCCGTGGCGATGGCAACCTTCGAAGCGAGCCCGATGCCGAACACCAGGATCACCAGCGGCGCCAGTGCGAGCTTCGGCAGCGCCTCGAAACAGATGATGTAAGGCTGCACGATGGCGGCATAGTTGCGCGACCACCAGAACGACAGACCGAGCAGCGAGCCGCAGGTGGTGCCGATGAAGAATCCGATGATCGTCGAGCGGAAGGTAAAGCCGATATCGGTCCAGGCCGCGCCCGTGGCGAAGAATTTGATCAAGGTAGCGAAGATCTCGCTGGGCTTTGACCAGAAGAAGCCATCGATCCAGCCGCGGTCGGCCGCCGCTTGCCATAAAACGATGAGCCCGATCAGGATGCCGACCTGCGCCGCAAGGATGGCGACGAACGGCCAGTCCTTCTGCGCCGGCAGGCGGCGGACCGATCGCAGCGGCCGTGCCTCCGGCGCCACGCGCACCAGACCGTCGCCTATGCCGGTGTCTTGGACCGCCATGTCAGGCCGCCTCGCCAACGGATGAATTGTGGCCAACCATCAGCAACGCCAGGCAGCGTTGTTTGATCGCCATGAATTCGGGCGTCAGCGTCGCGCCCCGCTCGCGCGGCCGCGCGATCGGCACCGCCATGGATTCGACGATGCGGCCGGGCCGCGTCGCCATGACGTGAACTTCGTCGGAGAGATAGATTGCCTCCTCTATGTCGTGGGTGACGAACACCACCGTCTTGCCGAAATCGGCCCACAGCCCGAGCAGCCATTCCTGCATCTGCAATTTGGTCTGGGCATCGAGCGCGCCGAACGGCTCATCGAGCAAAATGACGTCGGTGTCGAACAACAGCGTGCGCAACAACGCCGCGCGCTGGCGCATGCCGCCGGACAGCGCGTTCGGATAAAGATATTCGAAGCCGGAAAGCCCATAGCGTCGCAGCAGCGGCAAGGCGCGCTCGCGCGCCTTGCGCAACGGCACGCCCTGGATCTCCATGCCGAGGATGACGTTGTCGAGCACGGTGCGCCACGGCAGCAGCAGATCCTTCTGCAGCATGTAGCCGACCCTGCCGATGGTTCCGGTGGCGTCGGCGCCGTCGATCAGGACGCGGCCAGCGGTCGGTTCCAGAAGGCCGGCGATGATGTTGAAGATCGTGCTCTTGCCGCAGCCCGACGGGCCGATCAGGCTGACGAAACGGCCGGGCGAAATCGACAGCGTGACCGGCGCCAGCGCCTGGAACGCGCCGTTCGGCGTCCGAAACGTCATGCCGACCTGGTCGAGGCGAAGCTTCACTGACATCACGCTTCCCTGTCCACGGCGATGATACAGCAATAAGCGTGCCAGCGGGTAGCGCGCCGCTTGGAGAGAATGATTGAATCGCCGAACCCCCTCACCCCATCCCTCTCCCCATTGGGGAGAGGGAGTCGCTAGCCATCCGCGCGTTGCCACTCCGCTTCGCCAGTCGAGCGGGCTAACGCGACTCGCAAGCCGGCAACTCCTCCCTCTCCCCGAGGGGGAGAGGGATGGGGTGAGGGGGTTCGGGCCGTTCGGATTATCACCCTTAGCTACTCAGCAGCGCGGCGTCGAAGGCGCTGGCGATGGCCTGCTTGCTCTTGCCTGCCTTTATGGCGTCGCCGATCACGATGGTCGTCTGTCCTTGGCGCGTCAGCCGCTTGAAGCGGCCGGTGCTGGCGCGTCGCGCCTGGTAATAGAACCAGTCGCGCAGTTTCGCGTTCGACAAAAGCCGGGCGACGCCGGGCCAGCGCGCGGCGCCGCTGTCGAGTGCCCAGGTGGCCAATGGGCCGAGGCCGAAGCGATAGGCGGCGCCGGTTGCGATCACGACCCTATCGAATGGCGTCAGCAAGCTCGGATCCGCGGTCACATCGGTGGCGAAACGAAATATCACGCCCTTTGTCCTGCAGGCCGCCGTCATGTCGTCGATGTAGCGGACAAAGCTTTGGTCGTTGGCCTCGACCTCCTGGAACAGCGGCGCCTTGCCGGCATAGCGGAAGCTGCCGCCGGTGCGCGTCGCCTTCTCGAACACGGTCACCTTGTTGCCCTCGGCGACGAGCGACGCATAAGTCAGGCCGGCCGGTCCGGCGCCAATTACGGCGATGCGTTCACCGCGCGGCGGTTTTGCATCGGCGAACAAAGTCTCGCGGCCGGCGGCGCCGTTGACCACGCAGCCGATGCGCGCGCCGCCGCGCATCTCGTTGATGCAGGTGTTGCAGGCGAGGCAGCGGCGGATCGGCTCGCCGCGCGCCACCTTGTCGACCCATTGCGGATCGGCGACCAAGGTGCGGCCGAGCGCGATGAAGTCGGTCTTGCCGCTGGCGACGGCGGATTCCGCCAGCGCCAGATCGCCGAGCCGGCCGACGGCAATCACCGGAACGCTGACCTGTTTCTTCACTTCGGCGGCAAACTCGAGAAACGGGCCATCGGGCATGGTCATCGGCGGCAGCACGATTTGGGCCGACGGCAGCGAGCGATAATGCCCGGCGGTGACATGCAGTGCGTCGGCGCCGGCTTGCGCCGCCCACAGCGCAATCTGCCGGCCTTCGGCGAACGGCAGGCCGCCAGGAAAGAAGTCTTCGACCGAGAGCCGGTAGATGACGCCTAGGCTTGGCACCGCCGCTTTCACCGCACGCAAAACTTCCAGCCCAAAGCGGGCGCGGTTCTCCAGGCTGCCGCCGTATTCGTCGTTGCGGCGGTTCTCGAACGGCGCATGGAATTGCGAGATCAGATAGCCGTGCGCAGCATGGACTTCGACACAATCGAAGCCGGCTTTTTGCGCGCGCTGTGCTGCCGCGACGTGGGCGGCGATGGTCTGCGCGATACGCGCCTTGGTCATCGCTTCCGGCACGATGGTCTCGAACGTCGTTTCGTAGACCGGATGCGGAATAGCCGACGGCGCGATCGGCGTCTCGCCGCAAATGTCCACGCGCGTATGGCCGCCGCCGTGGCCGAGCTGGATCGACGCCTTGGCGCCGCCGCGGTGGATCTCGGCGACGAGGCGCGTCAGGCCCGGAATGAAACAATCGTCGTAGATGCCGATCTCGTGCCGGCGATGACGGCCGCATTTTTCCGGCGACGCCATCTCGACTGTGATCAGGCCTACGCCGCCGCTGACGCGCGCCATGTAATAGGCGACCGAATCGTCGGTGATGAATCCCTCGGCGTCCGCCGTGCGCGTGGTCATCGGCGGCATGACGATGCGATTTTTGATTTCGACCGGCCCGATGCGGGCAGGGGTCAGAAGAACATTCATCTCGGCCTCGTTTCCCGGATGCGGTGCAGCACGAAGTGGTGCACCGCTGATCCGGGACCGCCACAGTCTGCGACGATCCCGGGTCTGCAGCGCACCACTGCGTGCTGCGCTGCGCCCGGGAAACGAGCGACTACGTGATGCGGCACCGTCACAGCGTCGGTATCTCGCCGCCGTCGAGATCGACGGTCGCGCCGTGCATCCAGGTGGCGCGCGACGACACCAGGAAGGTGATCATATCGGCGACGTCCTCGACCTTGCCGAAGCGGGTGATGCCAAAGCCCTTGCACATTTCCTCGCGCGCCTTTTGCTCCGGCCAGCCGGTGCGCTCCATCTCGGCCTTGATGCGCCGCCACAGCCGGTCGGTCTCGACCATGCTCGGATGGATGCAGTTGACCTGGACGCCGTCGTGCTTGCCACGGTCGGCCATGCATTTGGAAAAGGCGGCGACCGCCGCATTGACCGAAGAGCCGATGGTGAACTCTTCGGTCGGCTTGCGCCCGCCGGTGCCGCCGATGGCGATCAGCGAGCCACGTCGCTCCTTGAGCAGCGGCCAGGCGGCGCGCGTGAGCCGCACATGGGCGAAGAATTTCAGCGCGTAGCCGTCTTCCCAATCGGCATCGGTGAGATCGAGGAAATCGCCGCGCTTGGTGGCGCCGGCATTGTTGACGAGGATGTCGAGCCCGCCGAGCTCGCGCTTGACCTGGTCGATCAGTTTTGCCGGCGCGTCCGGCTTGCGCAGGTCGATTGCCGCGACGGCGGCGCGGCGGCCAAGCTTACGGATGGCGGCGGCGACCTCGTCGAGCGCTTTCTCGTCGCGGCCGGTCAGCATCACGTCGCAGCCTTCGGCCGCCAGCGCCAGCGCGACGCCGCGGCCGATGCCGCGGCTCGATCCGGTCACCAGCGCGATCTTGCCCTTCAATCCCAAATCCATCGCGACACTCCTCGTTTTGGGCTGACTGTTGTAACCGGATTTCGCTCGCGCTCAATCCGGGTTACGGTTGCGGCGGGCAGGGAACGTTCGCGAATGACAATCAAGGGTAAGGCCTATATCGCCGGGGCGTACGAGCATCCAACCCGGCATGCACCGGACAAGACGGTGGCGCAACTTCACGCCGAGGTGGCGCTCGGTGCGCTGAAGGATGCAGGGTTGAGCCGCGACGACGTCGACGGCTTTTTCTGCGCCGGCGATGCGCCCGGCCCCGGGCCGGCCACCATGGCCGAGTACATGAATCTGAAACTCCGCCACGTCGATTCCACCGAGCTCGGCGGCACGTCCTATGTGGCGCTGGCCGCGCATGCCGCCGAGGCCATCACGCTCGGCAAATGCGACGTCGCGCTGGTGACGCTGGCCGGCCGGCCGCGCAGCGAAGGCCAGGCGACCGGCACCACGCCGCGGCTGCGCGATCCGAACCAGCCGGAGGCGCCGTGGGAATTTCCGTACGGCCTGACCACGGCCAACGGCTACGCCATGTGTGCCATGCGCCACATGCATCAATACGGCACCACCAGCGAGCAGCTGGCCTGGATCAAGGTCGCGGCCTCGCACCACGCGAGCCACAATCCGAACGCCATGCTGCCGGAGATCATCACTGTCGAGGACGTGGTCAATTCGCCGGTGATCGCCGATCCACTGCACCGGCTCGACTGCTGCGTCATCAGCGACGGCGGCGGCGCGCTGGTCATCGTCAAGCCGGAGATCGCCAAGAAACTAAAACGCCCGCTGGTAAAAATCATCGGCGCCGGCGAGACGGTGAAGCATCTCTCCGGCGGCACCTTCGATCTCACCACGTCGGGCGCGGCGCGGACCGGGCCGATCGCGTTTGCCGAAGCCGGCATCACGCCGGCCGACATCAAATATGCCTCGATCTACGACAGCTTCACCATCACGGTGCTCATCCAGATCGAGGATTTGGGTTTTTGTGCAAAAGGCGCCGGCGGCAAATTCGTCTCCGACGGCAATCTGATTTCCGGCACCGGCAAATTGCCGTTCAACACCGACGGCGGCGGCTTGTGCAACAATCATCCGGCCAATCGCGGCGGCATGACCAAGGTGATCGAGGCGGTGCGGCAATTGCGCGGCGAGGCCCATCCCAAGGTGCAGGTGAAAAACTGCGATCTCGCCTTGGCGCAAGGCACCGGCATGCAGCTCGGCACGCGCCATTGCAGCGCCACGCTGATCATGGAACGGGAGTGAGTCATGGCGCGCACAATTCCCTCACCCCTCGTCAGCATCGAAAACGAGGCGTTCTGGAACGCCGCGAAAGAAGGCCGCTTCACCGTCCCGACCTGCGGCGCCTGCGGCAAGGCACACTGGTATCCGCGCGCCATCTGTCCGTTCTGCGCCAGCGACAAGATCGAATGGCGCGCCGCGTCCGGCAACGGCACGATCTATACCTACAGCGTCATGCGCCGCGCCAAGGAGCCCTATGCGATTGGCTACGTGACGCTCGCCGAAGGCCCGACCATGATGACCAACATCGTCGACTGCGATTTTGACGCGCTACGCGTCGGCCAGCCGGTGGCGGTGGTGTTCAAGGACACCGAAAACGGCCCGCCGGTGCCGATGTTCAAGCCGGCGTAGGACGGTACCGAGTACAAACTCAATCGTCCGAACCCCCTCATCCTGTCCTTCTCCCCTCTGGGGAGAAGGGACGCAGCGTGTGCGCCTCGATTTCGCCCTCACTCCTTCCGCGGCAACAGAGTCGCTCGGCGCAGCCGCTGCGCACCCTCTCCCCGGAGGGGAGAGGGTGGGGTGAGGGGGTTCGGACGCTGCAGAACAATCCAAAGCTTCGCGCAGAACGGCGGTTTTAAAGCCTAAGCGTTCTGGCTAGACTGCTGCGCGACAAAGGACATCACTATGCGGTTTGGACTTTTCGGCAGCGCGACGGCCCGCCATGGCGGGCCGGATGTCGATTCCGGGCAGGGCTATAAGCAATTCGTCGAATACAATGTCGAGGCCGAGGCGCTCGGTTATCATTCGACCTTTCTGGTCGAACATCATTTCACCGGCTTCGGCCAGGTGTCCGCGAGCCTCTCGCTGCTCACTTGGGTGGCGGCGCAGACCAAGACGTTGCGGCTCGGCACCGCGGTGCTGGTGCTGCCCTGGCACAATCCGGTGCTGCTCGCCGAGCAGGCCGCGACCATCGATCTGCTCTCCGGCGGCCGGCTCGATTTCGGCGCCGGCAAGGGCTACAGGCACAATGAGTTTGCCGGCTTTTGCGTGCCGATTGCGGAAGCCGACGCGCGCTTCAACGAGTTGCTCGATGTCATCGTGAAATCCTGGACGTCGAAGCAGCGCTTCTCGCATCACGGCAAGTATTGGAATTTCGAGGACGTCATCGTCGAGCCGCCGACCGCGCAAAAGCCGCATCCGCCGATCTGGATGGGCGCCGGCAGCCCGGACTCGATCCGCCAGGTTGCGGCGCGCGGCTATAACTTACTGCTCGATCAGTTCGCCTCGTTCGAAACCGTCGCCGAGCGCATCGCCATCTACAAGGCGGCGCTGGAGCAGCACGGCCGCGTGTTCGACCCGATCAATGTCGGCGTCGCCCGCGCCTTCTATGTGGCCAAGGATGCCGCCGACAAGGAAGCGGCATTGGAGCGGCGCATGGAGGCGCAGCGCCGCCTCGAGGCGATTTCGAGCGCGCCGGGCGTGAAGAACACCGCCAGCATCATGACCTATTCCGATACCCGCGAGGCGAGCGAGGAGAGCGCGCTCTACGGCAATCCCGACGAGATCGCAGTGAAGCTCACCAATCTGCGCAAGCTCGGCGTCGAATATGTCTTGCTCAACGGCGGCGGCCTGATCGGTCACGCCAACGAAAGCCTGCGCCGCTTCAGCCGCGAGGTGATGCCGCACTTTGCGGACGGCTCCAAGATACGCAGCGTCGGATAATTTGTTTCCCCTCCCCCTTGCGGGGAGGGGCAGGGGTGGGGGTCGAGAGGTTATGTGCAGGCGTCGACGATTGCGACTTCCCTCCCGACCCCCACCCCACCCTCCCCACAAGGGGGAGGGGGCAGTCAGAGCTAATCGACGCGCAAACACATCACGATGATCAACAAGATCGTGCAAACCATGGCCGAGGCCATGGCCGGCATCCCTGACGGGGCTGTCATTCTGGTCGGCGGCTTCGGCAGCATCGGCCAGCCGAACGCGCTGATCGAGGGCTTGATCGAGCAGGGCGCTAAGGATCTCACCGTGGTCGCCAACAATTCCGGCGTCGGTTACGTCGGCCTGGCGGCGCTGCTCAATACCGGCCGCGTGCGCAAGATCGTCTGCTCGTTTCCGCGCACCGCCGATCCGGTGGTGTTCGAGCGGCTGTGGCGCGAGGGCAAGATCGAGCTCGAATGCGTGCCGCAGGGCACCATGGCGGAGCGCATGCGCGCCGCCGGCGCCGGCATTCCGGCGTTCTATACGCCGACCGCGGTCGGCACCAAGCTCGCCGCCGGCAAAGAGGAGCGCGAGATTCACGGCCGCAAATATATTCTCGAGGAAGCGCTCTACGGCGACGTGGCGCTGGTCGAGGCCTGGGAAGCGGACCGCTGGGGCAATCTCACCTACAAGTCCTCGGCGCGCAATTTTAATCCGGTGATGGCGACCGCGGCGGCATTGACCATCGTGCAGAGCCAGCACATCGTCGAGCTCGGCGCGCTCGATCCGGAGAAGATCGCGACGCCGGGAATTTTCGTCGACCGCGTGCTGCACGTGCCCTACGGCGAGCCGACGGTGACGTAAGAAACGAGCGACGGGAGGAAGCCATGAACGTCCAAACGGCAGTGAAGCCAATGGCGCGCCGGGAAATGGCCAAGCGCCTGGCCGACGACATTCCCGAGGGCTGGTACGTCAATCTCGGCATCGGCGCGCCGTTGCAGGTGGCCGATTATGTGCCGCAGGAGCGCGAGGTCGTGCTCCAATCCGAGAACGGCATCCTCGGCATGGGCCCGGCGCCGGAACCGGACAAGATCAATCGCTGGCTGATCAACGCCGGCAAGCAATACATCACCTTGCGCACCGGCGGCTCGTACATGCATCACGCCGATAGTTTCGCGCTCATCCGCGGCGGGCATCTCGATCTGTGCGTGCTCGGCGCTTTCCAGGTCGCCGAGAACGGCGACATCGCCAACTGGTCGACCTCGGACAACGACAGCGCGCCCGCCGTCGGCGGCGCCATGGATCTGGCGGCCGGCGCGCGGCGCATCTGGGTGATGATGGACCACATCACCAAGAGCGGCGAGAGCCGCCTGGTGCGCCGCTGCACCTATCCGCTGACCGCAGTCGGCGTCGTCAAGCGCGTCTACACCAATCTCGCCGTGCTCGACGTCACCGACGACGGCTTTGCGGTGCGCGAGATGGTACCCGGCATGACGCTCGATGAATTGCAGAAGGTGACCGACGCGTCGCTGCGCATGGCATCGATGTAGGATGGGTAGAGCGAAGCGAAACCCATCATAGGGCGGCGCGGCAAAGCGATGGGTTTCGCTTCGCTCTACCCATCCTACGAATTGCCCACTCCGCGCTTCAAACAAAAAGTGGGCCAGTAGATTTCATATTCCGCAGCCGACGCGGCGGCGTTATCCTCCCTGTCAGAAAATAACATAGAGGGAGGACGCCATGATTGCGCGTCATCGTTTTGCGTTGAGCGCCGCCGCTTTATTGCTCGCGACAATTCAGCCGGGATTTTGTGAAGACATGAAAGGCAAAGCGCTCAACGTCGCCACGCCCGATGGGCTCACCATCTCGGCGCAGGAATACGGCAACCCGAACGGCCCCGGCCTCGTCTTCATTCATGGCTTCTCGCAGAGCAACCTGTCGTGGATGCGACAGACCAACAGCGACCTCACCAAAGACTTCCACATCGTCACCTACGACCTGCGCGGCCACGGCAATTCCGACAAGGCGCTGGACGCGGCGCGCTATCGCGACGGCAAGGCCTGGGCCGACGAGGTGCAGGCAGTGATCGATGCCGCCGGATTGAAGCGGCCGGTGCTGGTCGGCTGGTCCTATGCCGGCCGCGTCATCTCCGACTATGTGACCAACCGCGGCGCGTCCGGCATTTCCGGCATCGATTTCGTCGACGCCTCGATCAAGTTCATTCCGGAATATGTCGGCGACAATCTGAAAAACCTGCCGCTGATGGCGTCGGAAGACATGCTGACCAACATCAATGCCACGCGGGTCTTTTTGCACGGCTGTTTCTCCAAGCAGCCGAGCGCCGACGATTTCGAGACCATGCTGGCGTTCAACATGATGGTGCCGCCAAAAGTGCGGTCCGGGCTGGGCGGCCGGCCGCTCGACGCCACCGCGGTGATGGCGAAGCTCACCATCCCGGTGCTGGTGAGCCACGGCGCCGAGGACAAGAACGCCAAGGTCGAAACGGCGAAATACACCGCCTCGGTGATCCCGGGCGCCAAGCTCTCGGTCTACGACGGCATCGGTCATTCGCCGTTCTACGAAGACGCGCCGCGTTTCAACGGCGAATTCGCCGCCTTCGTGCGCGCGGCCAATAAAGGCGATTGATCGAAACCGAGCTGGGCCGCGTGCGCGGCTGCGCGTCGAGCCACCCGCAATCGACGCCCGTTTACCGATTTGCTATAGCCGGCTCACCTTTCGCGGTTGGCGCATGCGGTCTGTCCGGCAGGTCTTTGCGCACCGCTTTATGGAGTAATGCAGACGATGGCAGGCATGGTGATTGTCGGCGGCGGGCTCGCGGGATTGACCGCGGCGCATGCGCTCTCGCGCTTCGGGATCGCGGCGGAAGTTTTTGAAGCGGCGCCCGCCTTGGGCGAAATCGGCGCCGCCGTCAATGTCGCGCCGAACGCCACCCAGGCGCTGATCGCCATCGGCTTGGGCGAAAAGATCGCCGCCGTGGGCACGCGGTCGCCGGGCATCTATACGCGCAACATGCAGACCGGCGAGTTTCTCGAATTCAACGACCGGCTGAAAGCCGCGCAGCGTTACGGCGCGCCGTATTATACGTTTCACCGCGCCGACCTCTTGGATGTCTTGGCAAGCGGACTGGACCGCCGCCTGATCCATCTCGACCATCGCCTCGTCGGCATCGAGGAGACGAGCGACCGTGTCGTGCTGGCTTTCGCCAACGGCGCCAAGGTCGAAGCCGATTTCGTGATCGGCGCCGACGGCGTGCGCTCGGTCATCCGCCAGGCGCTCTACGGGCAGGATAATCCGACCTATACCGGGCAAATGGTCTGGCGCGCGCTGTTGAACGGCGCCGATGTGCCGCCCGACGTGCTGGAGCCGACCGGACATATCCAATGGGTCGGCCCCGGCTGTCATCTGCTCGCCTATTACATCCGCGGCGAGAAGCAGCTCAACATCGTCACGCAAGAGGACACCGACAAATGGGTCGAGGAGGGCTGGTCGACCCGCGGCGATCCCGACGAGATGCGCCTGAGCTTTCCCAACCCGGAGCCGCGGCTGGAAAAACTTTTGAGCATCGTCACCGAATGCTCGAAATGGGGCCTGTTCACGCGGCCGCTGACGGAGAATTGGGGCCGCAACCGTATCCAGCTCATCGGCGACGCGGCGCATGCCATGCTGCCGAATGCCGGGCAGGGCGCCTGTCAGGCTTTCGAGGACGCCTACATTCTCGCGCGCTGGCTCGACGCCTGCCGCGATCCGGTCGAGTCGTTCGCAAACTTCCGCCGCATCCGCATTCCGCGGGTGCATGGCGTGCAGCGGCTGTCGCTCGCCAATGCCCGCTTCAAGCATCTGCGCAACGCCGCCGAGCAAAAGGATTTGATCGCTTCCGGCAAAGGCAGCGTGCACGGCACCGCCGAATGGGTCTGGTCCGGCGATCCGGTCAGCGGCTGGGACAAAACGCCGGTCGTTCCGGCGATCTACGCCGATAGCGGTGCGCCGTCGTAAGTGCGGCGTGCAGCCCGGCTTACTCTGTCTTGAGTCCCAGCGCCTTGATCAACTGACCCCATTTCGCATAATCCGCTTCGACGATGCGGCGCATTTCGCTCGGGCTGTTCGGAGCGGGCTCCAGCCCCGCGGCGAGCAAAACCTTTTGCGCGTCCGGCAGCGCCACAATTTTTGTGATCTCCGCATTGAGCCTGGCGATCCTGTCATCCGGCGTGCCGCGCGGCGCGAACATCGCGAGCCATGACATGGCGCTGAAATTGGGGACGCCCGCCTCACGCAGCGTCGGAATATTCGGCATCGCCCGCGAGCGCACCGGCTCGGCCACGCCCAAGGCGACGACCTGGCCGCCGCCGATCATCGGCAGGATCGCAGCCGTGTCGGTGAAAGCCAAAGGGATCTCGCCGGCCGCGACCGCCGCAGCCGCCGGTGCGCCGCCGCGATAAGTCACCGGCTGCATCGTCAGCCCGAGCTCACGCTGCAGCAACTCGCCGGCCAGATAGGACGACGAGCCGAGGCCGGCGACGCCGTAGCTCAAAGGCTTGGCCTTCGCCGCCGCGACAAGATCGGCAATCGACCCGATGGCCGCCTTGGCATTGGCGGTCAAGATCAGCGGGCTGCTCACGACTTTACTGATCGGGACCAGATCGATGAGCGGATCGTAACTGACCCGCGACAGATGGACGTTGATGGTGACCGGGCTGTCCGAGAGGATGATGAGGGTGTGGCCGTCCGGCTCGCTGCGGATGAGGTCTTCGATGCCGATGGCTGCATTGGCACCGGGCTTGTTTTCGACGATGACGCTCTGCCCGACGCTGTCCTGCAGGTTTTTGGCAATGACGCGCGCGGTCAGATCGATGCTGCCGCCGGGCGCATAGGGCACGATGATCCGGATGGTCCGGTTCGGGAATGTTTCCGCGTGCGCGGCCGCGGCGATGCCGACGACCGTCAGCAAAGCGATCAGCCAACGCTTCATGCGAAAGAATTCCATCATGCAATATTCAACGATCCCCTTCGAGCTTGACCCCTGCATCCTGCACGATCTGTTTCCAGCGCGGAATTTCCTTGCGCAGAAAAACCGCGAACTCGTCCGGCGTGCTGCCAAGCGGGTCGATGCCGATCGCCGAGATTTGCCGGGCGAATTCCGGGTCTTTGAGCGCGCGTCCGATCTCGAGATTGACTTTCTGCACGATGTCGTTGGGCGTGCCTTTGGGGACGACGACGCCGATCCATGCGGTGATGCTGAAGCTTGGCAGGCCGGACTCGTCCATTGTCGGAATGTCGGGAGCGATCTGGGCGCGGCGAAGACCGGTCTGGGCCAACGCCGTCAAGCGGTTGTCGCGAACCTGCGGCATGACCGGCACGATATCGCTGAAGACAAGCTGCACTTCGCCGGCGATCGCTGCCTGCAGGCTCGGCAGGCCGCCGCGGTACGGCACGTGGGCGATCGAAACCCCGGCCTGTTTGTTGAAGGTCGCGAGCGACAAATGGCCCGTCGAGCCGTTGCCGGACGTGGCGGCATTGAGCTCGCCGGGCTTCGTCTTGGCGAGCGCGATCAATTCCTGGACGGTCTTGACCGGTAGCTGCGGATTGGCCGCCAGAACCAGCGCGTTCTCGCCGGCCAGGATGACCGGCTCGAAATCGCGCAGCGGCTCGTAGCCGAGCGAAGGGTACAGCGCCAGGTTGGTCGTCAGCGGTGAATTGGTCGATATGAACAGCGTGTAGCCGTCGGGGGCGGACTTGGCGACGAACTCGGCGCCGACGCTGCCGCCGGCGCCCGGACGATTGATGATGACGACCGGCTGTCCCCATGCGGCGGTGAGCCTCGGTGCGAGCGCGCGCGCGAGAAGGTCGACGGTGCCAGCGGGCGTGTAGGGGACGACGATCTGGATCGCGCGATCGGGATATTCGGCGCGCGACGGCGTCGATCCGGCAACCAGAAAGACGGCAAGTGCGGCGCAGAACAGGCGCATGATCCTCAGCCTTGCATTCCGGTGTGGCTCAGGCGCGCCACCAATTTCGGGATCATGCTCTAATTCACCACCACCGACGTGCCGTTGTGCACGCGGCCGTACAGATCCACCACGTCGTCGTTGCCGAGCCGCACGCAGCCGAAGATCACGTTGGTGCCGACGGTCGCCGGCGCGTTGGTGCCGTTGATGCGCGACTTGCCGTCGTCGAGCTCCAGCACGCGCGCGCCGAGCGGATTGCCGGGGCCGCCGGCGATGACGCCCGGCTTGGCGAGCTTGCGCTCGATCATGTCCGGCGTCGCCTGCCAGGACGGCCATTCTGCCTTGCTGGCGACGTGGCGCAGCCCGACCAGCTCGGTGCATTGCTCGCCGAGCCCGATGCCGTAGCGCAGCGCCACGTTGTTGGACTGAATCAGATAGAGAAAATGCTGCAGCTTATCGATGATGACGGTGCCGACCGGCTGCAAGGTGCGATAGAACGTCGGCTGGCGGCGGAAAACATATGAGAGGTCGTTGTCCGCCGCGCTGCCGTCGATGCCGGGCGCGAGATCGCCGTCTTTGGTCGTCGCCAGCTTGGGCGGTGTGACCTTGGCCGCGGCTGGCGCTTGCGGGGTAGCGGCGGAGGCAACGTTCTTGACCGGCGCCGGCGACGCTTTGTGGGCATGCTGCACCCAGAACATGGCACCGCCGGCAACGATCGCAGCGACGACGATGGCGACCGCGACCAAAGACATGCCGCTGAGCCGCAACGGCGCCGGCGCCGGCAGCGGCCCGCGCTCCGGCACCATCGCCGACAGATCGCCGATATCGCCGTCCGCTTCGTCGCGCGTTGCGTTGCGCGGCATCGGCGCGCGGGCGGGCCGCGACATTTCGGCTTCGATCCTGCGGATCGCTGACGTCCAACCCGGACTGCTCGGCGGCGATCGCGTCCGGCGGCGTCGCCGGACGCCGCGCCAACAGCTGCGTCACCAGCATTTGCCGCGCGCGCTCATAGACGCCGTGGCGCCATTGCGGGTCCTGCGCTTCCGGCGCGCTCATGGCGCGCGCTAGGATCGGATAATAGTCAACCATGGCCCCCCGGCGCGTTTATGCGCCGACCTTTTGCAAGAACTCCAGGACGCGGGCGTTGGTCGCATCCTCGTCCTGCCGCTCGATCGGCACATCCCAATAATCCGACCGCGGCAGGCATTCCTCAAGATAGCGCGCCGCGGACGTCGCGTGCGACGCATCATGGCCCGGAACGACGAGCGCTGGAATATCCAGGCGCATGAGTTCTTCCGGCTCGGCGCCGGGCGCCGTGTCGCGGTCGAACAGCGTGCGGCACATGCCCTCGCAGATCGTCTTGTATTGCTCGCTGTCCTGCTTGGCATAGGCGGCGGCGAAGGCGGCGTCGCGCTTGATGACGGATGCCCACGGTCCGCCGCGCGGATCGGCGCCGAACGGCTTGCCGTCCTTGGCGACCAGCGCCACCACGCCATCGAGGCCGTCGCTCGACACGAAGGCAAGATGCTCGGCAAACCGCTGGTGGCTCGACATGCGGTATTTGGCGCCGCCGACGGGCCAGTACAGGATCATGCTCGACACCATGTCGGGATGCGCGACGGCAAACGCCGTGACCGGCGGGCAGCCCATGCAGCCGCCCATGAGATGTGCGCGCTTGATGCCGAGATGGTCGAGCAGGCCCTTACCCTGGGCGACGAAATGCCCCCAGGTGATGCGCTCGACCCGGCCGCCCGATTGGCCGCATTCGCGGCGGTCGAACAGGATGCAGGTAAAACGCTTCGGCAAATGATCGAGCAGTTTGATCCTGGCGTAGCTGCCGAGCACCGACCACGCCTCGACCACCGCATTGAAGCCGCCGGGCGCGTACATCAACAGCGGCGGCCCGGAGCCGATCGCTTCGTAGCGCGTCGCGATGCCGTCGATGACCGCGCTCGCCATGCTTAACCCTTGATCTGCCGGCCGGCGCGGGCGTCGGCGATCAATGCGGTGAATGCGTCGAGCGCGGCTTTCGCGGTGTTCACATAGGTATCGGTCTTGGCGTCGATCCATTTCTCGGCGTAGCCGATGGCGGTGTGCGCGAGCCGCACCCGGCCGTCGAGCCATGGTCCGCCGCCGAAGCCGCCGATCACCGGGATGCTCACCGCCTCGACGACGGCTGCCCCGGCGACCGGGCCGGAATTGGTGAAGTCGAGCAGCGCCGCGCCGGCGTCCTCCAGAAGTTTTGCTTCGGCGACGAGTTTGTCGGCGGCTTCAGCCGTGGCCTGCGCCTGCGGCGAATTCTGCGCGCTATAGGGAATGCCGTATTTGCCCGCGGTCTGCGGCGTCAGCCCGAATTGGGCGAAGACCGGAACGCCGGCGCGCACCAGCGCGCGCACCACGTCGGGAAAATCCGCGGCCGCATCGACCTTGATCATGTCGGCGCCGCCGTCGTTCATCAGACGCGACGCGGCGGCGAGCGCGCTGTCGATGCCTTGCTGCACCGGGCCGAACGGCATGTCGCAACTGACCAGCGCGTGCTCGGTGCCGCGCCGCACTGCCTGGCAGCAGATCAGCATCTCGTCCAGCGTGACTTCGAGCACTTCGTCGCGGCCCCAAAGATTGACGCCGACCGAATCGCCGACCGAAATAAAATCGACGCCGGCGCGGTCGGCGATGCGCGCAATCTGATAATCCCAGGCGACGACGCCGATACTCTTCTTGCCGCCGCGCTTCATCTGCTGAAGCGCGGCAATGGTCATTTTGTCAGGCATGATTGCGGATAGCTCCCGTGCGGCTGTTGTTTTAGCACAGCAAGCAGGGCGGCAAACTCCCTCATCGAGATCAACATATTTGCGATCGGTGGTGCGGCGTTGATCGCTTGGATGCTAGTTGTTCGTGTTGATGATCTTGTCAAGGATCGTAGACCGCCAGAGGCGGCGGCGCTTCGCGCCGTCCTTGACAAGATCATCAACACGAACAGAGTGCTGTCCAAGCGATCAAGGCCGCTTTCTAGGCCGTCCAGCTACTGCGCCGGCGGTGCCGCGACTGGCGGCTTGGGCTTGGCCTGCTTCTTCGGCGCTGCCGGCGTCGGTGACGCGCTGGCTTGAGCGGCCGGCTTGGTGTCAGGCAGCTTCACCGTCGGCTTGGCGTCGGTCGGTTTGGCGACGATGGACTTCTTATTCGCCGGCTTTTCGGGGGCCGCCTGATCGTCGGTGGAGCGTGCCACCGTCGCTTTGTGCTTGGTTTTCTTTTTCGCGTTGTCGGGGTCGGCGGCAATGTCGGAGGACAGGGTGGCGAGCTGCGACGGCGAGCGCGTCGGTCCGGTATAGACCACGACCGGCATCACCGGGCCGAGATCGGACAGCAGGACCGGATTGGTCGGCGCGCGCAGCGCCGACAGCAGCAGCGAACGGGTCTCGCTAGAGGCAGCGGCCGTCGGCTGTGGATTGTCGCTGTCGGCGTCCATGTCTTCGTCTTCGGCCGCGGGGCGCTTGCGATGCTTGCCGCAGGTCTGGTCCTGAAGATTGGGCGGCGCCACGTCCATCGGCGCCAGCGCGTCGACCATGCCCAGCGACGGCGTCAGCCAGGACAGCGGATTTTGCGAGAACCCGCTTTCGAGCATTTCGGCGGCCTTGATGGCGCGCGCCGCGCCGGACGGCGCGCCGAGCACGACGGCGATCAGGTGCTTGTTGTTGCGCGTCGCCGTGGCGACGAGGTTGAAGCCGGAGGCGCAGATGAAGCCGGTCTTCATACCGTCGGCGCCGGGATAGCGGCCGAGCAGCGGGTTATAGTTGCGCACGATGCGCTTGCCGAATTTGATCGCCGGCACGTGCCAGTAGAAACTGTAATCGGGGAATTCGCGGATCAGCGCGCGGGCCAAAATGGCGAGATCGCGCGCCGAGGTGATCTGGCCGTCGGCCGGCAACCCGTTCGGGTTGACGTAATTCGTTTCCGACATGCCGAGCTTGTGCGCGGTGTCGGTCATCTGTTGGGCGAAATCGTCGATCGAGCCGCCGACGCCCTCGGCCAGCACCACGGCCATGTCGTTGGCCGATTTCACCATCATCATCTTGAGCGCGTTGTCGACGGTGAGCTGGGTGCCGACCGGCAGGCCCATCTTGACCGGCGCCTGCAGATTGGCGTTGCGCGAGACGGTGAACAGCGTGTCGAAGGTGATGCGATTGTCCCTGACCGCGCTCAGGGTCATGTAGAGCGTCATCAGCTTGGTGGTCGAGGCTGGATACCACGGATAGGTGGCGTTATCGGCGCGCAGCACCTTGCCACTGTCGGCATCGATGAGGATCGAGGCCCCCGACCAGGCCGGCGTCGCCGCGAGCACTGCCGCCGCGCCAAAGCCGAAAGCGATGCCGAGCATCTGCGCCCGGAGAGATGTCATTGCATGCACGTGTCGCGGTCCGTTCGGTTGAGCGAAGGGTGGGTTCACGAAGCGTGGGCGCGTACCTATCTAGCCGGTATGGCGGGTCGAAGGCAAAGGCGAATCCGGCTATCCTTGTAACGTCCGTTTGGGTGGCCGCAAGTCTAAGCCAAGGAAAAGCGACGTAAATTCGGCAATCGGGGGTAGGGAGCGATCATGACTGCTTGCATCGTCGGTTGGGCCCACACCCCCTTCGGCAAGCTTTCCGGCGAGACCGTCGAGAGCTTGATCGTGCGCGTGGCCACCGAGGCGCTTGCCGATGCCGGCATTGCGGCGGGCGACGTCGACGAGATCGTGCTCGGCCACTTCAATGCCGGCTTCTCGGCCCAGGATTTTACCGCGTCGCTGGTGCTGCAGGCCTCGCCCGACTTGCGCTTCAAGCGCGCCACCCGCGTCGAGAACGCCTGCGCCACCGGGTCGGCCGCCGTGCATCAAGGCTTGAAATCGATCGCGGCCGGCGCGGCGCGCATCGTGCTCGTCGTCGGCGCCGAGCAGATGACGACCACGCCGGGGCCAGAGGTCGGCCAAAACCTGCTCAAGGCGTCTTACGTGCGCGAGGAGGCCGACATCGACGGCGGCTTCGCCGGGATTTTCGGCAAGATCGCCGGGCTTTATTTCCAGCGCTGGGGCGATCAGTCCGACGCGCTGGCGCGCATCGCCGCCAAGAACCATAAGAACGGCGTCGGCAATCCTTATGCGCAGATCCGCAAAGATCTCGGCTACGATTTCTGCCGCACCGAGAGCGACAAGAACCCGCGCGTCGCCGGCCCGCTCAAGCGCACCGACTGCTCGCTGGTGTCCGACGGCGCCGCGGCCATCGTGCTCACCGACGTCGAGACGGCGCTGAAGATGAAAAAAGCCATCGTGTTCCGAGCCGCCGAGCACGTGCAGGATTTTCTGCCGATGTCACGCCGCGACATTCTCAAGTTCGAAGGTTGCGCGGTGGCCTGGCAGCGCGCGCTGGCGCAGGCCGGCCTCGGCCTCACCGATCTGTCGTTCGCCGAGGTGCACGACTGTTTCACCATCGCCGAATTGATCGAATACGAGGCGATGGGACTGGCACCGGAAGGGCAGGGCGCCCGCGTCATCGCCGATGGCATCACGGCAAAAGACGGCAAGCTGCCGATCAATCCGTCGGGCGGTCTCAAGTCCAAAGGTCACCCGATCGGCGCCACCGGCGTCTCGATGCACGCGCTCGCCGCCATGCAGCTCACCGGCACCGCCGGCGACATGCAGGTCAAGGACGCCCGCCTCGGCGGCATTTTCAATATGGGCGGCACGGCGGTGGCGAACTACGTGAGCATTCTTGAACGGCTGCGCTAATGATGTAGCCTGGGTTGAGCGCAGCGAAACCCGGGGCGGCATCCCGGATTTCGCGGAGCCTGTCATCGGGCCGGCCACTTCGGGCCGGACCCGTTGGCTCAATCCGGGCTACTCGATCAGGAGGAGTGCCATGCAAATCAGGGTCGCGCCGGAAGCGCGCAACGATTGGAGCGCCGAGGAACGCCAGGCGCGGGTCGATTTGGCGGCAGCCCATCGCCTCGCCTATATGCACGGTTTCAGCGAAGGGATTTTCAATCATCTGACCTTGGTGGTGCCGGGCCGCAGCGACCGCTACTACCAAATCCCGTTCGGGACGCATTGGTCGGAGGTCACGGCCTCGACCTTCATGGAAGTCGGCATCGACGACGGCGAGGTCAAGCGCGGCTCGGGCGACGTCGAGCGGTCCTGCTACTGCATCCACGCGCCCATTCACAAAAAGCTGCCGCAAGCCAAGGCGGTGTTTCACACCCACATGCCCTTCGTCAGCGCGCTCACGCGCCTCGAGGATCCGCGCATCAAGGAGATCGGCCAAACCGAGGTCGGACTCATGGGACAGATCGCCTATGACGACGAATATACCGGCCCGGCGCTCGAGCCCGAGGAGGGCGAGCGTCTCGCCAAGGTGATCGGCGAGCATACGCTGCTGTTCATGGCCAATCACGGCGTGACCGCGCTCGGCGACAATGTGGCCGAGGCCTACGACCGGCTCTACTATATCGAGCGCGCGGCGCAGGTTCAGATCTACGCCATGTGGACCGGACAACGGCTCAAACAGCTGCCCGAGGCCGTGGTCGAAAAAACCCAGCGCGACATCGGCGGCAACCGCTACTACGACGGCCCAACGCCGGCGCAACGGCACTTCAATGCGCTCAAGCGCATCCTCGACCGCAATGAGCCGGACTACGCGATGTGAGCGAATAGTTGTCATTGCGAGGAGCGAAGCGATCAAGCAATCCAGCTCTGCGCCGCCGCAGTGGATTGCTTCGCTGCGCTCGCAATGACGAAGATCGGTTACTCTGCCGTCGCGAACTGCGCCTTCACCAACTCGGCAAAAGAACCGCCGCGCTTCACCAGTTCGTCGAACGTGCCGGTTTCGATGATCCGCCCGCCCTGAAACACCAAAATCCACGTCGCGTTGCGTACGGTGGCGAGGCGGTGGGCGATGACGAAGGTGGTGCGGCCTTTCATCACTTCGTCGAGCGCCAGGCTGACGCGTTGCTCGGTCACAGGATCGAGCGCGCTGGTGGCTTCGTCCAAAATCAATATCGGCGGGTCCTTGAGCAGCGCGCGGGCGATGGCGAGGCGCTGGCGCTCGCCGCCGGACAATAGACGGCCGCGCTCGCCGATCGGCGCTTGCAGGCCGCCGTCGTGGCGGTCGATGAATTCGAGCGCCTGGGCGCGGGCCGCGGCGTCGCGGATTTCGGCGTCGGTGGCGTCCGGTTTGCCGACACGCAGGTTCTCGGCGATCGAGCGGTTGAACAGTAGCGTCTCCTGGAACACGACGCCGATATTGCGGCGCAGCCCGATCAGTTTCAGGTCGCGGATGTTGGTGCCGTCGATCGCGATCTCACCCGATTGCGGATCGAAGGCGCGATAAAGCAGCGCCAGCGCCGTCGACTTGCCGCTGCCGGTCGGTCCGACCAGCGCGATCCTGTCGCCGGGCAGCGCCTTGAAGGTCAGATCGGAAACCGCTGGACGCTTGCCGTCATAGGAAAACGACACGTCGTCGAATTCGACCTGGCCGTGCAGGCGGCCGGCATCGACCGCGCCCGGCCGGTCGCGCACCGACGGCACGGTGTCGAGCACGCCGAAGAAGTCGGACAGTTTCGGCGCGTCGAGGAACAGCCGGTTGGCGAAGCTCACCGCCTGCTCGAGCCGGGTGATCAACAGCGCCGCGATGCTCATGAAGCTGACGATCTGGCCGACCGAAGCAAGGCCGACCAGTTTTAGATAAGTCCCGACCAGCAGGATCACCAGCAGCGTCAGCGTGGTGCCGGCGCGCGTCAAAACGTTCGCCACCGCCCACCACGACAGCACCGGCATCTGCGCGCGTAGCAGCGAGTCCACCAGGCTGCGCAGCAGCGACACTTCGAGCTCGACGCGGGCATAACTCTGCACCAGCGCCACATTGCCGAGCGCGTCGGCGGCAGTCTCGGCAAGATCCGAATAGTGCTGCTCGACCGTGCGCTGCATCGCGAACGCGCGGTGCATGACCAGCACGGTCAAGGCGGTGAAGCCGACGCACAGTACGAGCAGCGGCAGCGCCAGCCGCCAGTTCAGCACCAGCGTCGCCGGCAGCAAGAGCGCGATGAAGACGAAGGCGGCGAAGTTCTCACGAAAGAACGACACCCACAGCCACCACAGCGTGTCGGTGCCCGACAGCATGATCTTCATCTGCCGGCCGGAATGCTCGCCGGTGTGGTAGGCGAGCGGCAGCTGCAGCACGTGCTCGAAATAATCCGCCAGCACCAGGTTGCGGCGCCGATGTGCCAGCCGATCGGCGAACCAGGCGATCACCGTGCCGGCTATGATGATGAACAGCCCGAACGCGACCCAGGCGCCCAAGAGCGGCGCCAGTGCCAAGGCCGCAGCCCGGATGCCGGCCGGCAGCGCGCCGGAGAGCGCGTCGACAATGCGGCCGAACAGCCCCGGCTCGACGAATTGCGCCGCGGCGAGCGCGATATTCGCGACCGCCAATGTCACCGCGAGGCGCGCGTCGGCGCCTAAGAGGCCAAGCACGCGAAGATAGACGCGGGCGAACGACATGTCGGGATTCCAGCCTCAAACCGCGGCAGTCTAGCGCCGCGGTGAGCCCATTATGACGAATAAAGCGCGGCCGGCGATTGCCCGGAATTCCGGTCGCACAGCGGCCGAAAAGGTGAGACTATCAACCTGCGGGCGATCCCGGCGGCTTGCGGGAGGCGATCCGCAGGCCGGGGGCGGCGGCGGATTTGAGAAGCGAAAGCGCATGACGAATATTCCGACTGACCTCCTGCGCACGTTCGTTCTGGTCGTCGAGCAGCGCAGCTTTACCCGCGCCGCCAAGGCCCAGGGCATGACCCAGCCGGCGATCAGCGCGCAGATCAGGCGCCTGCAATCGCTGCTCGGCATCGAGCTCTTCGACAAAAGCGCGCCCGGCGTCGCGCTCACGCCGATGGGCCAGCATGTCATCGAGTCGGCCCGCCGCATGCTGACGGTCAACGATCACATCGTGCAGATCGCCAGCCCCAACGCCACGGCGCAACTCGTGCGCATCGGCGTGCGCAAGGACTGCATGGGCGAAGAACTCACCGCCATGCTGGCGGCGACCCGCGCGCGCTGGCCGAACCTGCGCTTCGCGGTGCAAGGCGCCGGCCAGCGCCGCCTGCTGCAATATCTCAAGCAGGACGAGCTCGATATCGTCGTCGCGCTGGTTCCCGACGAGCCGGAGGGCGCGGCGCGCCATTATTGGCCCGAAGAACTCGCCTGGGTGCGCGGCAAGACCACGACGCTCGATCTCTCGGCGCCGATCCCGCTGGTCGGCTACAAGGATCGCTGCATGTGTCATCGCGTCGCCATCGCGACGCTGGCCAAGGCCGACATGGCCGGCGAGCTGGTGTTCCGCGGCACCAATGCCGAGTTGCTGCGCAGCGCGGTAACCGCCGGCGTCGGCGTCATGCTGGTGCCGCGGAGCCGCATCCCGGCCGGCCTCGAAGCCTGGGACGACGGCCCGCTGCCGCCGCCGCCCGCGGTCTATGGCGGCGTCTTCGTGCGCGACAACGCGGCGAGCGACACGCTCAATCAGCTCGCCGATCGCTTTGCAGAAACGCTGCGCCCGGCGGCGGTCGCGGTCGCGGCCGCGCCCGACGCCGCGGTTTTCGCAGGCCCTCGGGTTCCGGCGGCGCAGGGCGCGCGGCGTTCGGCCTGAAGCAATCGCGTTTCGACCTAGCGGCTAGGCCTTCCAAGATTCCAAATAAATCAAGGCCGCCTCCGATCCCGCAAAAAATTCTGCTTGACGACGGTTGGCTGCTTTTGTATTTAACCATCTAGTTATTTAACTGGATGGTTCATGACAAACCTCGACGCCTCGTTTTCCGCGCTAGCCGATCCGACCCGCCGCGCCATCCTGGCCCGCCTGGCGCTTGGCGAAACCTCCGTCATGGAACTGGCAAAACCGTTCGATATGAGCCTGCCGGCGGTGTCCAAGCATCTCAAGGTGCTGGAACGCGCCGGCCTGATCACGCGCGGCCGCGAGGCGCAATTCCGCCCCTGCCGCATCGAGCCGAAGGCGCTCAAGGGCATCGACGACTGGCTCGAAAACTATCGCCGGTTCTTCGAGGAGAGCCTTGATCGCCTCGACGCCTATCTGAAAGTGCTGCAAGCCAAGCCGCCGAAAACGAAGGGCAAGAAACATGGCCGCCGCAAATAGCCTCGACCTGCAAAGGGATCCGCGCTCGATCATCGGCATCCGCGAGTTCGACGCGCCGCGCGAGCTGGTGTTTTCGGTGTGGACCGATGCAAAGCATCTGGCGCAGTGGTGGGGCCCGAACGGTTTCACCACCACGACGTCGCGCTTCGAATTCCGGCCGGGCGGCGTCTGGCGCTTCGTCATGCACGGGCCTGACGGCCGCGATTATCAGAACCGCGTCACCTTCGATGAGATCGTGCCGCCCGAGCGCATCGTCTACCGCCACGGCGGCGGCGACGACGTCGAGCCGGTGCAGTTCCGCCAGACCGTGATCTTCGAGGATTTGGGCGGCCGCCGCACCCGCATCGTCTGGCGCGGCGATTTCCCGTCGGCCGCCGAGCGCGACCGGGTGATCAAAGAGTACGGCGCCGACAAGGGCTTGACGCAGACCATGGCGCGTCTCGCCGATTATGTCGCAGCGCAGGGTTAGGAAATTTCATGCGCTATTTGTCAGCGAACCTGTCGGAGCGGCGTGTGGTCATTCGTCCTTGGCGCAGGAGTAAGGGGAGAAGGACAATGTTCGACGCGCTGCTCTACTGCCAGGTCATATGCCAAGTCATGGCGGATATCAGAGACGGATACTTTCTTCTTGTTGCGGATTTCGTCCGCGCGATCACGGCACAATTCCGCGCGTTATGGGTCATGGCGAGGTCCGCAACGGGCGGAGCCTTGGCGCAAACGCGTGACCCCGCGCCGATCGTTTGCTGGAGCCAAGAGGAGTGGACGCAAGGTTTGGCACGCCTGGAAACCTACGTTGCCTCAATGGCATAATTGCGTTGCAGGAGACGGATCAAAATCTTCAAAAGCCCTATCGGAATGAGGCATAGTCATTCGTCCTCCGAGTGCGAACGATCGAAAGTAAAGTTTGTAACCCTGACCAGGAGACAACGATGCAAGTTCAGCCCTATCTGTTCTTCGACGGCCGCTGCGACGAAGCGCTGGAGTTCTACAAAAAGGCGATCGACGCCAAGGTCGAGATGCTGATGCGCTTCAAGGACGCGCCCGACCAATCGATGATCTCGCCGGGCAGCCACGACAAGGTTATGCACGCCACCGTGCGCGTCGGCGATGCCCAGGTGCTGATGTCCGACGGCCGCTGTCTCGGTCAGCCGAACTTTCAAGGCTTCGCGCTGACCATCAATGCGCCCGACGCCGCCGAAGCCGAGCGTTCCTTCAATGCGCTGGCCGAGGGCGGCCAGGTGCAGATGCCGATGTCGGAAACGTTCTTCGCCAGCCGCTTCGGCATGCTGGCCGACAAGTTCGGCGTCGGCTGGATGGTCATCGTCGACAAGAAATAAGTCAACGAACGGATGAATGGGGTGAGTGCCATGACGACTGCCGAAACGAAAAGCACCGATTTCATCATCTCGCGGGTGTTCGATGCGCCGCGCGAACTGGTGTGGAAGGCCTTCACCGATCCCGAGCACATGAAAGAATGGTGGGGCCCGAAGGGCTCCGTCGTTGTCGCCTCGAAAATGGATTTCCGCGTCGGCGGCACCTATCACGGCGCCATGCGCGATCCGGGCGGTAACGTCATGTGGGCCAAGTTCGTCTATCGCGAGATCGTTCCGCCGGTCCGCCTGGTGTGGGAGCATTCCTTTTCCGACGAGGCCGGCGGCCTGACGCGGCATCCCATGGCGCCAACCTGGCCGCTCAAGCTGCTCACCACCGTCACCTTCGACGAGCCGCTCAAGGGCCAGACCGGGCTGACGCTGCGCTGGTCGCCGCTCGATGCCACGGCGGAAGAGCAAAAAACCTTCGACGCCGCGCACGACAGCATGCGTGGTGGCTGGGGCGGCACGTTCGAGCGGCTCACGGCGTATTTGGCTCGGCCGTAGCCCGGATTGAGCGACGCGAAATCCGGGAGCGCCGGTCCCGCATTCCGCTACGCGGAACACGGGCTACGACATGGAGGAATCATGGCGACGATCAAACAGAAGATCAGCCCCTGCCTGTGGTTCGACACCCAGGCCGAAGACGCGGCGAACTTCTACACTTCGGTGTTCAAGAATTCCGCGATCAAACAGATCAGCCGCTACGGCAAAGCCGGCCAGGACGTGCACGGCAAAGAACCCGGCTCGGTCATGGTCGTCGCGTTCGAGATCGAGGGGCTGACGTTCACCGCGCTCAACGGCGGCCCGCATTTCAAGTTCAACGAGGCGGTGTCGTTCCAGGTGATGTGCGAGTCGCAGGACGAGATCGACTATTTCTGGAGCAAGCTCACCACCGGCGGCCACGAAGGCCAGTGCGGCTGGCTGAAGGACAAGTTCGGCCTGTCCTGGCAGGTCGTGCCGTCCGAATTGCCGCAGATGCTGACCAGCGGCGACGGCGCAAGCCTCGACCGCATGATGGCCGCAATCATGAGTATGAAAAAGTTCGACCTGGAAACGCTCAGGCGCGCCCGCGCCGGGTAGGCTTGAGCTTTCGCATCAACCGCATCCACGTTACGGAGGGAACAATGATCGCGACAATCGTCATCGTCATCGCCGTGGCTTTTGCCGGCGTGCTGGCCTACGCCGCGACCAAGCCGGACACATTCCAGGTGCAGCGCTCGACGTCGATTGCCGCACCGCCGGAAAAGATTTTCCCGATGATCGACGACCTGCGCGCCCAGTCGGCCTGGTCGCCGTTCGAGAAAGACCCGAACATGAAGCGCACCCATAGCGGCGCGCCGCGCGGCAAGGGCGCGGTTTATGCATGGGACGGCAACCGTCAGGTCGGCGCCGGCCAAATCGCGATCACCGAGTTGGTGCCGCCGGCGAAAGTTGTGCTGCTGTTGGACATGGTCCGGCCGTTCAAGGCGCACAACACAGTCGAGTTCACGCTCGATCGGATCGACGCCGGCACCACCAGTGGTACCAAAGTTACTGGTACCAAAGTTACTTGGGCGATGCAGGGCCGGCAGCCATTCATGGCGAAAGTGATGGGCCTGTTCGTGGATTGCGACAAGATGTGCGGCGGTCTGTTCGAAGAAGGTCTCGCCAAGCTCAAGGCGCTCGCGGAGGGTGAACCCGCGTCCATCGCTGCCGAATGATCGCCTGACGAAAATTCATCTCACGCCAATGGGAGACGTGCATGGCCGCCGCCGTCCAGACAAAACCCCTCGCCGAACGTGAAGTGACAATCACCCGCGTGTTCGCCGCGCCGCGCGCGCTGGTGTTCAAGGCGTGGACCGATCCGCAGCACTTGGCGCAATGGTGGGGCCCGCATGGCTTCACCACCCCGGTCTGCGAATTCGATGCCCGTGTCGGCGGCGCACTGCGCATTCACATGCGGGGACCGGATGGCACCGTCTATCCGATGCATGGCGTGATCCGCGAGCTCGCAGCGCCGGAGCGGCTGGTGTTCAGCAGCGTTGCGACCGATGCGGCCGGCAATCATCTGCTCGAAGGACTGACCACGGTCACGTTCGCGGAACGGAATGGTAAGACCACGATGACGATGCACACGCGCGCCGTCGCCGTGGCGGAGATCGGCGTCGGCTATCTTCAAGGCATGGAGGCGGGCTGGACGCAAAGTATCGATCGTCTCGAGGGCCTCCTGGCGCGGGCCGGTTAGACTTTCCCATTCGACATGCTCGATCGCCGGTTTAGCGATATCATGCGCGTCGGTTCGGCAGGCACACCATATTGATTGGGTGACGCCTGCCGCCGATGGAGCGCATGATGACCAGGGCTGCTCCTGAGCTTCCGACCTTTCGAGCGCCATTCGCGCCACCCGACGAGGGGTTGGCGGCGGGTCTCCTTGCAGATGCCGCCAGGGACGACGCGGCCGAAGCCCGCATCGATGCCCGCGCCAAAAGACTCGTCAAAGCCATCCGCGCCAAGGCCGGTGGCCTGGGCGGGGTCGAGGATTTCCTCCACGCCTATTCATTATCGACTAAGGAGGGCTTGGCGCTGATGGTGCTGGCCGAGGCGCTGCTGCGCGTGCCGGACGCCGCGACCGCCGACCGCCTGATCGAGGACAAGCTCGCCGCCGGCCGTTGGCGCGACGGCGATGTGAAATCGACGGCGCTGTTGGTCTCGGCCTCGGCCTGGACGCTTGGCGTCGCCGCCCGCGTCATTCATCCCGGCGAGACGCCCGAGACCATTCTCGACAGCATCGTGCGGCGGCTCGGCCTGCCCACGGTGCGCGCGGCGACGCGGCAGGCGATGCGGCTCCTCGGCTCGCATTTCGTGCTCGGGCAGACCATCGACGAGGCGCTGCATCGCGCCCGCGGCCACGCCGAGTTCCGCTATTCGTTCGACATGCTCGGCGAAGGCGCGCGCACCGCCGTCGATGCCGACAAATATTTCGATGCCTATGCGGGTGCGATCGCGGCGATCGGCGCGCACGCCGGCAACGCTGAGCCGCCGCAGCGGCCCGGAATTTCCGTAAAACTCTCGGCGCTGCATCCGCGCTACGAGGCGATGTCGCGCGAGCGCGTGCTCAAAGAGCTGGTGCCGCGACTCATTGAGCTCGCGAATCTGGCGCGCGACAGCGATCTGCAATTCACCGTCGATGCCGAGGAGGCCGACCGGCTCGAGCTCTCGCTCGAAGTCATCGCCGCCGTGCTGGGCGACGCTTCGCTTGCCGGCTGGGACGGATTCGGCCTCGCGGTGCAGGCCTATCAAAAGCGCGCGCTCGCTGTCATCGATTGGATCGAGGAGATCGCCGCCGCATCCCGGCGGCGGCTGACCGTCCGCCTGGTCAAAGGCGCGTATTGGGACACCGAGATCAAGCGCGCCCAGGAGCGCGGGCTCGCCGACTATCCGGTATTCACGCGCAAGGCGATGACCGATCTTTGCTACATGGCTTGCGTGAAACGGCTGATCGCGGCGCGCGATCGGCTCTTCCCGCAGTTCGCCACCCATAACGCGCTCACGGTCGCCAGCGTCATCGAGGACGCCGGCGGCGTCGAGGGTTTTGAATTCCAGCGGCTCTACGGCATGGGCGAGGCGCTCTACGCGGCGTTGCTCGCCGAGCTGCCGAACGCCGCCTGCCGCGTCTATGCGCCGGTCGGCGGCCACCGCGATCTGTTGGCCTATCTGGTGCGGCGGCTTCTGGAAAACGGCGCCAACTCGTCGTTCGTATCGGTCGCCGCCGATCCGAACGTGCCGGTCGCCGACATTTTGCGCCGCCCGCAAAGCTGGATCGCTGGCCCGCAGGCGGCGCGCAACAGCAAAATTCCACTGCCGCGCGACATTTATCTGCCGGAACGGCACGGTGCCGTGGGCATCGAATTCGGCGATCGTGCGAGCCTCAATGCCTTGCGCGACGAGGTTCGTGCCGGCGTCCATTCGTCGGATATTGCCGCGCCGCTGGTCGACGGCATCGCGCTGGCCGGCCGCGAGCGTCCGCTCATTTCGCCGATCGACGGACAGACAGTCGGCGTCGTCCGCGAGGCCGACGACGCCATCGTCATTTCGGCTATGGCCGCGGCGGCGGCCGGGTTTCCGGCGTGGGCGGCGACGCCGGTCGATGAGCGCGCCGCCGTGCTCGAACGCGCCGCCGACCGGCTCGAGGTCAACCGCGGCCGGCTGATCGCGCTGCTGCAGAGCGAAGGCGGCAAGACGCTCGACGATGCGCTCGCGGAAGTGCGCGAAGCGGTCGATTACTGTCGTTACTATGCCGCGCAGGCGCGGATCGCGCTGGCGCCGCAGCCGATGCCGGGGCCGACCGGCGAGAGCAACGAATTGCGCTATCGCGGCCGCGGCGTCTTTGTCTGCGTCAGCCCGTGGAATTTCCCGCTGGCAATTTTTCTCGGCCAGGTGACCGCTGCGCTCGTTGCCGGCAATACCGTCGTTGCCAAGCCGGCCGAGCAGACGCCGTTGATCGCCGCGCTGGCAATCGCGCTGCTCCACGAATCCGGCGTGCCGCCGGGCGCGTTGCATCTCGTGCCCGGCGACGGCGCCGTCGGTGCGAGCCTCGTCGCCGATCCGCGCGTCGCCGGTGTCGCCTTCACCGGCTCGACCGAAACCGGCCGCGCCATCAACCGGGCGCTTGCGAACAAAAACGGCGCCATCGTGCCGCTGATCGCCGAGACCGGCGGCATCAACGCCATGATCGTCGATGCCACAGCGCTGCCCGAACAGGTGACCGACGACGTCGTCACGTCCGCCTTCCGCTCCGCCGGCCAGCGCTGCTCGGCGCTGCGGCTGTTGTGCCTGCAGGACGACGTCGCCGAGCGCATGCTCGACATGCTGATCGGCGCCGCGCGCGAGCTGAAAGTCGGCGACCCGCGCGAAATATCGACCCATGTGGGGCCGGTGATCGATGCCGAGGCCAAACAAAAACTCGACCGCTGGATCGCCGAGAAGGAGTGCGCCGGTGCGTTGCGTTTCCGCTCCGATGGCGACACAGCGCTTCCCTCAGCCGGCACCTATGTCGGCCCGACGGTGATCGAGCTCGACCGTGCCCTCGACGTGAAGGAAGAAGTGTTCGGCCCGGTGCTGCATGTGGTGCGCTGGCGCGCCGACGCGCTCGATGCGCTGCTCGACGACATCGCCGGCAACGGCACCGCGCTGACGCTCGGCATTCATTCGCGCATCGACTCGACCGCCGACCGCATCGCCGGGCGGCTTTCGAGCGGCAACGTCTACATCAACCGCAGCATGATCGGCGCCGTGGTCGGCACCCAGCCGTTCGGCGGCACCCACCTGTCGGGCACCGGGCCGAAGGCCGGCGGCCCAAATTACCTCCGCCGCTTCGCCTCGGAGCAGACCATCACGGTCAACACCGCCGCCGCCGGCGGCAACGCGAGCCTGCTGGCCCAGGGCGAATGACCCCTGGCCATGCCCCCAGCCCTGGGGCCTGTCGGGCAGAATTAACACAATAGCGACAAGATCGCGCTATTCTGATGGGCCATGACTGATTCGATTTCACGGCTTTATCAGGCCGCGCTCGCCTGCCGCCACGACGATCCGTCGACGTCGCGGACCGCGCGGCTGTTGCGTTCGGGCCGCAGCAAGATGGCGAAGAAGCTGGCCGAAGAAGCGGTCGAAGTCGTCATCGACGCCATGCACGGCGACCGCGACGCCGTCATCAAAGAGAGCGCCGACCTGATCTACAACCTCGTCGTGCTGTGGATCTCATCCGGCATCCGCCCCGACGACGTCTGGAAGGAAATGGACCGCCGCGAGCGGCTCCTCGGCATCGCCGAGAAGGTGCCGAAGAAGCTCGTCGACGACAGCGCGCGGCGCAAGATCGTCATCCTCGAAGGCCGCCGCGCGCGCAAGCGGCGCTGAGCTCGCCAATCCAAAACCGATGATTGACCAGATCATTTCGGCGGTCGCGTCCTGGATCGTCGATGTGATCTCGGCCACCGGCTATTTCGGCGTCGTCATTCTGATGGCGATCGAGTTGGCGTGCATTCCGCTGCCGTCGGAAGTGATCATGCCGTTCGCCGGTTATCTGGTGTCGACCGGGCAATTCAGCCTGATCGGCGCCGCCACCGCGGGTGCGCTCGGCTGCAATGTCGGCTCGACCATCGCCTATTATGTGGCCGCCTATGGCGGCCGGCCGGTGCTGGAGCGCTGGGGCGAATACGTTCTGATCAGCCCGGCGGAGATCAAGCGCGCTGATGCATTTTTCTTGCGCTACGGTTCGGCCACGGTGTTTTTCGGCCGGTTGTTGCCGGTGGTGCGGACTTTCATCGCCTTTCCCGCCGGCCTCGCCCGTATGCCGATGCTGAAATTCCAGGTCTATACGTTCCTCGGCTCCTGGCCGTGGTGCTTCGCGCTCGCTTACATCGGCTATGTGCTCGGCGCGCGCTGGAACTCGGATCCGACCTTCCGCAAGCTGTTCCACGACTTCGATGCGGTCATCGCTGCCGTGCTGGTGGCCGGCTTTGCCTGGTTCGTCTGGTCGCGCTGGCGCGAGCGACGCCGATCTTAAGCGGCCGCCTGGACCGCATCTGGACTGACTTGAGGATTGGCTTAAGGCGCGGCGTTGCGCGTATTTTGACCTTATTTCGGGTCGAAATTCGGCGCCATGACGGGGACAGGCAATTCGCGATTGCTTTGGGCGGCGGCCATTGCGGTGCCGGTTGCGGTCGCGTTGGCGGCCGCAACGGTCGGCACAGCCCGCGCCGATGACGGCCAAGCGCCGGCGGGCGCCGGTGCCGTGCAGCAAGCGCCGGTGCCTGCGCCCGGCTCGCTGCCGGCGCAGCCGCAGCCGGCCAACAAACCCGGCTTCCTGCATCAGCTCGAGGTCTGGTGGAACGACAGTTTTGGCGACTTCGACGCCAAGGTGAAGAGCGCCAAGGACAAGCTCGACGACTACAACAAGCAGCAGAACCAGGCGGCCAAGGAGACCTCGACGGCGACCGAGCAGGCGCTCAAAGACGCGGCGCAAGTCACCAAAGACGCCGCGACCGCGGTGGTGAAACTGCCGACCACGCGGATGTTCGAGTTTCACGAGCGCTGCCAGGTGGCGGGCAACGGCGCGCCCGATTGTCAGGCGACGGCGACCAATGCCTGCCGCACCAAGGGTTTCGACAGCGGCCAGCCGCTCGACATCTCGACCTCGCAGGAATGTCCGGCCCGGGTCATGCTGTCGGGCCGGCCTCCGGTCGAAGGCGAGTGCAAGGACGTCACCTTCATCCTGCGCGCCGTGTGCCGCTGACCAAGTAGCGGCGGCGCCGCGGCGCGTTGCCCCATATTAAATGTGCTAGGTTCGTCGCCCTTAAACTGCAGGGGGAGCCTCGCCGTCATGCTGTCCGAAGCCGATCGCAACAAGGCCGCCGATATCCTCATCGCCGCGGAGAAGGAACGCAAGCAAGCGGTCCAGCTGTCGAAAACCTGGCCCGGCATCACCATGGAGGACGCCTATGCGATCTCCACCGAGGTCGCCAACCGCAAGATCGCCGCCGGCGCCAAACTGATCGGCCACAAGGTCGGGCTGACCTCGAAGGCGATGCAGCGCTCCTCGCAGATCGACGAGCCGGATTACGGCTATCTGCTCGACCATATGATGATCGCTGATGGCGCAAGCGTGAAACATGAGAATTTCTGCCTGCCCCGCGTCGAGGTCGAGCTCGCCTTCGTCATGGGCAAGCCGCTCAAGGGTCCCGGCGTCGGCCTCACCGACGTGCTGCGCGCCACCGAATATGTCGTGCCGGCGCTCGAGATCGTCGATGCGCGGCTGCAGGATCCGCGCAAGATATTCGACACCGTATCGGACAACGGCGCCGCTGCCGGCATCGTGGTCGGCGGCCGGCCGGTCGGTCCGATGGACGTCGACCTGCGCTGGGTCGGCGGCATCATGTACCGCAATGCCGAGATCGAGGAGACCGGCGTCGCCGCCGGCGTGCTCGGCCATCCGGCGCTCGGCGTCGCCTGGCTCGCCAACAAGCTCGGTCAGCACGGCGTCGCGCTCGAGCCCGGCCATCTGGTGCTCGCGGGCTCGTTCACCCGCGTGGTCCATGCGCGCAAAGGCGATACGCTGCATGCCGATTTCGGCCAGCTCGGCGGCATCGCGTTGCAATTTATCTAATTCCGTCATCCTGAGCTGCCCGCGCGTAGCGCGGGCCTCGAAGGATGCACGGCCAATCGATTTCGGCTCTAGCCGAAATCGACATTGCCGACCTGGTTGCCGTCGCCCTTCGAGGCTCGCTTCGCTCGCGCCTCAGGGTGACGGAAAAGATTAATAAGGGGAGGGGAAAATGAGCGCCAGCGAAACTATTGCGCCCGGCGACGGCTCGATCGACGACGTCGTGGCGCGGATCGAGCGCATGCCGATCTCGTGGTGGCATGTGCGCACGCGGATCATCATCGGCGTCGCGACGTTCTTCGATGCCTTCGATGCGCTGGCCATCGCCTTCGTGCTGCCGGTGCTGGTGCCGATGTGGAAGCTCAACGGTCCGCAGATCGGCTATCTCATCGCCGCCGGCTATTTTGGCCAGCTCGTCGGCGCGTTGTTCTTCGGCTGGATCGCCGAGCGTTACGGCCGGCTCACGGCGGTGGTCTGGTCGATCCTGATTTTCGCAGTGATGAGTCTCGCCTGCGCTTTCGCTTGGGATTACCAGTCGCTGATCGCGGCGCGCACCATCCAGGGCTTCGGCTTGGGCGGCGAGGTGCCGGTCGCGGCGACCTATATCAGCGAGCTCTCCCGCGCCAAGGGCCGCGGCCGCTTCGTCCTGCTGTACGAGTTGATTTTCCCGGTCGGCCTGGTCTCGACCGGCCTGGTCGGCTCCTACGTCGTGCCGCGCTACGGCTGGCAGTGGATGTTCGTGATCGGCGCGCTGCCGGCCTTCGTCGCGTTTTTCCTGCAGCGGCTGCTGCCGGAATCGCCGCGCTGGCTGGCGACGCAGGGGCGGCAGAAGGACGCGCAAGCGGCACTCGCCTTTATCGAGCGTGAGACGGAAAAATCCACCGGCCAGCCATTGCCGGCACCGCGCCCCATCGTTCACGCCGAAGGCAAGCCGGCGTCATGGTCCGATCTGTTCGGCCCGCTCTATCTGCGGCGTACTCTTGTCGTCTGGGTGATCTGGTTTGCCACCTATTTCTTCAACTATGGCCTCGTGGTCTGGCTGCCGACCATTTATACGACGGTGTTCAAGCTGCCGCTGCAGCAAGCGCTGCATTACGGCTTGATCACCCAAATGGTCGGCTTCTGCGGCGCCTTGACCTGCGCGCTGACCATCGACCAGGTCGGCCGCCGGCCATGGTTTGCTTTCGCCTTCGCCATGAATGCCATTGCGCTGGGCGCGCTGTTTTTCCTCGGCACGGATTCGCCGCAGCGCGTGCTCGCCTTCGTCAGCAGCGGCTATTTCTTCGTCTCGGTGCTGTCGATCGGCGTCTATGTCTACACGCCGGAGCTTTATCCGACGCGCGCCCGCGCCGTCGCGGTCGGCACGGCGACGGCGTGGCTGCGGTTCGCTTCGATCCTGGGGCCGAGCATCGTCGGTCTCGTCGTCGGCTCCGGCCTCGGCAAAGTGTTTCTGATGTTCGCCGCCGTGGCGGTGGTCGGCGCGGTGGTGACCGGCTTGTTCGCGGTTGAAACCAAGGGCCGTGTCCTTGAAGATGTCTCGCCTTAGAGCATGATCCCGAAAATGCCTGTCCTCGGACTTGATCCGAGGATGGAATCCGGTTTTCGGAAAAGATCATGCTCAAAACGAGAATCCCGCCTATGATGAGCGGGGCGTGCCGGGTGGCGAGTGAAACGTGTTTCAACGCGACTATAGGCATTGGCGCTTCAAGCCTTGGATTTTGGCCGGCGCAGCGATTGTGCTGTCGGCGGGTGTGCTTCATGCGGCCTTGCCGACCGATTCCGATACGTCGGGCCGGACGTCGTTCACCGGCCAGCTGCTCATCGCGGCGCCGGCATTGCAGGGCTCGCCGTTCGAGCGCTCCGTCATCTTGATGGCGCAACATGGTCGCGAGGGCGCGTTGGGCATTGTCATCAATCGTCCGCTCGGCGAGCGGTCGATCGCCGGCCTGCTGCAATCCTTTGGCTTCGACACGACCGGAGTGAAGGACAACGTGCCGGTTTTTGTCGGCGGCCCGGTCGGTCCCGAGATCGGCTTTGTCGTCCACGGCGCCGACTATCATCTCACCAACTCCATCGATATCGACGGCAAGGTCGCGCTCACCGCGGCGCCCGACGTGCTGCGCGACATCGGTCACGGCAAGGGGCCGACCAAATGCCTGGTGGCGTTCGGCTATGCCGGTTGGGGCCCGTCGCAGCTCGACGACGAAATCGCGCGCGGCGACTGGTACAATGTGCCGGAGGATCCGGCGCTGGTGTTCGACGACGATCGCGCGAATGTGTGGGCGGACGCCATGGCGCGCCGCAAGGAGCACTAGGAGCATGATCCCGAAAAGTGGTTCCCGGTTTTCGGACAAGATCATGCTCAAATGAAAGATGTTCTATGCCCGACTTCCACGGCGTGTTTCCTTATCTGGTTTCGCCGATCGATGGCGATGGCAAAGTCCGCACCAATGTGCTTGCCCGGCTGATCGACGATCTCATCGCCGCCGGCGTGCATGGCGTGACGCCGCTCGGCTCGACCGGCGAATTCGCCTATCTCGATAACGAGCAGCGCGCCGCCATCGTGCGCACCTCGATCGAGGCTGCGGCCGGCCGCGTGCCGGTGGTCGCCGGCGTTGCGGCGACGGCGACCGCGGATGCGGTGACTCAGGCGCGCCTTTACAACAAGCTCGGCGCCGATGGCATCCTGGCTATTCTCGAATCCTATTTCCCGCTCAAGGACGCCCAGGTCGAGGATTATTTCCGCGCCATCGCCGACGCCGTCGACGTGCCGGTCGTGCTCTATACCAATCCGCAATTCCAGCGCACCGATCTGTCGCTCGACGTGATCGCGCGGCTCGCGACCCATCCGCGCATTCGCTACATCAAGGACGCCTCGACCAATACCGGCCGCCTGCTGTCGATCATGAATCGCTGCGAAGGGCTCAAGGTGTTCTCGGCGTCGGCGCATATTCCAGCCTGCGTCATGCTGATCGGTGGTGTCGGCTGGATGGCCGGCCCGGCCTGCATCGTGCCGCGGCAAAGCGTGCGGCTCTACGATTTATGCCGCGCCGGGCAGTGGGCGGAGGCGATGAATTTGCAACGCACGCTGTGGCGCATCAATGAAGTGTTCGCCCGCTTCAATCTCGCCGCCTGCATCAAGGCGGCGCTGCAATTGCAAGGCTACGACGTCGGCGATCCGGTGCCGCCGCAGCCCGCGCTCGGCGCCGAAGAATGCCGCGTGGTCGCTGCGTCACTGGAAAAGATCGCGGAAATCACGCCGGCCTGAATAGCGGTTCGGGGTAGGAAGCAATTGTTAATTTCCCCCAACCCATTCTTAACGCATCGTTGCTAAGGATGCCGTTTCCCAAAGTTCCGCCAGTCGCGGCGCAGAGGTCGTTGTGGCATCGATCGGTTCCGAACCAGCGCCGCGTTCGCATTGGCTGACCTCTTGGCAAGCGGAGTTTTACGGCGCGATCGCGCGCGGGCGCGCGCTGTTCGCCGGCGGCGGCGATTCCTCGCTGATGCGGCGCCTCGCCGGTGCCGCTTTCATCATCCGCATCGTCGCCGCGTTTTTGGCCTTCCTGGCGCAGATCATGCTGGCGCGCTGGCTCGGCGGCTACGAGTTCGGCATTTACGTCTATGCCTGGACCTGGCTGCTCTTGATCGGCGGCGTCAGCGACCTCGGCCTCGGCTCGGCGGCGCAACGCTTCATCCCGGAATATACCGGGCATAAACAGCTTGCTCTGCTGCGCGGCTTTCTTGTCGGCAGCCGCGGGCTCGCGCTTCTCATCGCGGTGACGATCGGCGCCGTGGCGGCCGGCATCGTCACGCTGGCGCCCATTGTCGACAAGATGACCTTCCTGCCGCTGTATATCGCCTGCGCCGCGCTGCCCGCTTTTGCCATCGCCCAAGTGCAGAGCGGCATTGCGCGCTCGTACGACTGGATCCGTCTGGCGCTGGCGCCGACCTACGTGCTGCGCCAGATCGCTTTGATCGCGCTGATGGGCCTGGCCTACGTCGCCGGCCTGCCCATGGATGCCGTGACCACGATGCTGGTCTGCCTCATCACGGTGTGGGGCTGCACGCTGGGCCAGTCTTTCTTCCTCAACCGGCGGCTGACCACCGTGGTCGAGCCGGGACCGAAGGCCTATGCGCCGCGCACCTGGCTCACCACTTCGGCGCCGATCTCGCTGGTCGAGGGTTTTTACGTCCTCCTCACCTATTCCGACGTGATCATCCTCACTCAGTTCCGCCCGCCGCAGGAGGTCGCGATCTATTACGCCGCGGCCAAGATCATGGCGCTGGTCGCCTTCATCTATTTCGCCGTGGCGCAGACGGTGGCGCATAAGTTTTCCGAATATCACGTCACCGGCAACCACAAGCAGCTTACCGATTTCCTTAAGCAAACCATCCGCATGACGTTCTGGCCGTCGCTCGCCTTGATCGCGATTTTGTTGCTGCTCGGCGATCCGCTGTTGCGCATGTTCGGCAGGGATTTCGTCGCCGGCTATCCGCTGATGTTCGTCATCGCCGTCGGTTTGTTGGCGCGCGCCGCGGTCGGGCCGGCCGAACGGCTTCTCAACATGCTCTGCGAGAGGCGCAGTTGCGCCCATGCCTATGCGGGCGCGTTCCTGCTCAATGTCGCGCTGTGCTTCGTGCTGATCCCGCATTTCGGCACCATGGGCGCGGCCATCGCCAGCGCCACCGCGCTAGTCTTCGAATCGGCGTGGCTGTTCCTGATCGCGAAAATCCACTTGGGCCTGCACTGCCTGGTTTTCGGCCGCCCTAAAGGGTCCTGAGGCGCGGTCATGGCGGGGACCTCGACAGTCTCGGCGATCGCCAGCGCGCGCCGCGCCGCCGTCGCCGACCGCTATGCGGCCAATGCGCTCGCGGTCGAGTGGCGTTATTTGTCCGAGCTTGAACAGATCGCCGACGAATGGCGTGAGCTCGCCGCCCGCGCGCTCGAGCCCAACGTCTTCTACGAGCCGGCTTTCGCATTGCCGGCGGCAAAAATCTTCGGCCGCGACTCAGGCGCGTTTTTGGTGTGGTCGGGCACCAGCCCGCGCAAGCTGCTCGGCTTCTTTCCGGGACGCATCGAGCCGCGGCGTTACGGGCTCAGGCTGCCGGTGCTGGTCGGCTGGACGCATCCTTATGCGCCGCTCGGCACGCCGCTGGTCGAGCGCGAAGCGGCGGAGCCGGTCATCGCCGCCTGGCTTGCGCATCTCGCCGACGATCCGGAGCTGCCCGGATTGGTGCTGCTGCCGTTCTTGCCGACGGAGGGCCCGTTCGCGACCGCGCTCGATGCCATCGTCAGGCGTGCGCAGATGCCGGTCGCCGATTTCAATATCCACCAGCGGGCGCAACTGGTGCCGGACGACGACCGGCTGTTCTATGTCGAGCGCACCCTCGGCCAGCACCGGCATAAGGAGCTGCGCCGTTACGTGCGGCGCCTGGGCGATACCGGCGCGCTGTTGTTCACCACCGCGACCGAGCCGGAAACCGTGGCCGCGGCCGTCGAAGATTTCTTCACGCTCGAATTGCGCGGCTGGAAAGGCAAAGCCGGCACCGCCGCGGTTTTGGACGACGATATCCACGGCTTCATCACCGCGGCCGTTGCCGGCTTGGCGGCGGAGGGCAAGGTCGCCATCAACCGCATTTTCATCGACGGCCGCGCCATCGCGGTCACCGTCACGCTGCGCAGCGGCGATAGCGCGTGGTTCTGGAAGATCGTCTACGACGAGAAATTCGCCCAGCATTCGCCCGGCGTCGTGCTCACCTTCGCGGTGACCGAAGACCTGGTCGAGGACGCCACGCTCATCCGCACCGATTCCTGCGCCACCGCCAATCACCCGATGATCGATCGCATTTGGCGCGAGCGTCTGACGCTGTGCGACCGCCTGATCGCGGTGCGGCCGCAGATTTCGTTCGCCTCCGTCCGCCGGCTCGAAATGCTGCGCAACACCGCGATCGCCGCCGCCAAAGCCGTGCGCAGCCAGATTCATCGCTGAGGCCGCCATCCCGATGGCTCACAATTGTAGGGCCCACAGGCTCTTCCCTTGAGGAACAATTTCCGTCATGAACCGGCGCCGCCACGATTGGCGGCCGCAAGGGTTTTCGCATGACCGATCCAATAAAAATCCGCATGGGCGGCTACGGCCCGCCCACGACCGGCTTCTCGCGCGCGCTCAAGCTGATCGGCGATACGCTGACGGCTGAGTTCGGCGACCGCATCGACGTAAAGTATGTCTGGAACATCATGGATTTCGGCTACCGCGCCGAAGACATCCTCTGGCTGGTCGAGGACGGCGTGCTCACGCTCGGCTACCAGTCGTCGAGCTATCTGACCGACCGCGTGCCCGAGCTTGGCTTCGTCGACCTGCCGTTCCTGTTCGAACGCCGCGACCAGGCGCGCGCCGCCATGGACGGCGCGCTCGGCCGCTTTCTCGGCGACAAGATCGAAGAGCGCGTGAACTACCGCATCCTCGGCTGGTTCGAGAACGGGTTTCGGCAAATTTCGAACCGGCTGCGTCCGGTGCATGCGCCTGCGGACTTCAAGGGCATGCGCATCCGCGTGCTGCCGAGTGAGGTCCAGGTACGCACGTTCGAATTGCTCGGCTGCGTCCCGCTGCGCATGGACCTGACCGAGGCGATCGAGCGCATCAAGGCCGGCACTATCGACGCCCAGGAGAACCCGTTCGCCAACACCGTGACCTACGGCGTGCACAAGTTTCACCGCTTCCACACCGTGACCAACCATTTCTACATTTCGCGGCCGATTTTCTTGCACCGCCCGGCCTTCGACGGCTGGCCGCAGGATTTGCAGCACGCCATGCGCGCCGCCATCGCGCGCGCCGTCGCTTTCCAGCGCGAGCTCGCCATCGAGGAAGACGGCACGGCGCGCGCGGCGATCCTCGCCGAGGGCTGCGAGATCACCGAGCTGACGGCGAACGAACACGCCCAATTCCGCGACGCGGTAGCGCCGTTGCTCGCGCAAGCGCGCGGCACTTACGGACAAGAGATGTTCGATATGATTTAGCCGCGCTTCTCATCCGGCTTGGCCAGGATCAGCGACCAGAACACCTTGTATTTCGACTTCGGCGCATAGACCGCGGCGATGCCCATCTTGGTCACGTTGCTGTTGAGCATGTTGGCGCGGTGCGGCGGCGAATCGCGCCAGCCGGAAAACGCTTCCGCCATGGTGTGGTAGCCGGCGGAAATGTTCTCGACCGCCACCGCGGCATCGAAACCGGATTTGCGGATGCGGTCCTGGAACGGCCGGCCGACGTCGTGATCGAGCTTGTCATGCGCCGCCATGACGCGCGCCTGCTCGCCGGCAAGCCGCATCAGCTCGGGATCGATGGTGACGGCGCCAAGCCCGTTATTGCCGCGATAGCCCGAGATCATCGACTGCGCCGCGTTGGCGTCGAGCGCGGCGTCGGTGGTCGCGAGATCGATATAAAAGCTCGGCTGGCCCGGCGGCGGGCCGTTGTCGGCGCAGCCGCCGAGCATCGCAATGCTCATGAGGGCACCGCCGAGCAGCAGCGCGGTCGATGGCCGTAGCATTCGAGAATTCCCCCGCATCCGCCGCGACATTGCCTTTAAAAAAGTGTCGGAACAATGAAAAAGCCCGCGGCCCGCAGGCCCTGGTAACTCCAGCCGCGCTTAAATACGATCCCGCGCAGTCGGCGCGAAGGGGAGGATCCATGAACAGCGATCGAACGCTCAGCGATCCGGTCTATCCCATCGTCGTCGACAAAGACGTCGATGTCACCATGCGCGACGGTGCCCGTCTAAAGGCAGATGTGTTCCGGCCCTACGACGACGGCAAGTTTCCCGCCATTCTCAATCTCGGGCCGTACCAGAAGGACAAGCTCTGGATCGTGCCGGACAATCTGGCCGAGGCGCCGAACGAGTGGATGAACTGGGAGACCGTTAATCCGCAATGGTGGGTGCCGCGCGGCTATGCGGCCGTGCGGGTCGACGGCCGCGGCACCGGCAAATCGCCGGGGCAATACGATCCATGGTCGCTCGCCGAAGCGGTCGATCTCTACGATGCCATCGAGTGGGCGGCGGCGCAGCCTTGGTGCAACGGCAAGGTTGGGCTGCTGGGAATTTCATACTTCGCCATCAATCAATGGTTCGCCGCCAATCTGCAGCCGCCGTCGCTCAAGGCGATCATTCCCTGGGAAGGCTTCGCCGACATCTATCGCGACGCGCTCTATCACGGCGGGCTGTTGAGCCTGTTCATGACCAACTGGTACACCGCGCATCTGCTGCATCATAAGCTCGGCCGCGCCTCGCAAGACCTGCCCGACGGCTGGCAGATCAACACGCTGTATTTCTGGCTGCACAACAGCCTCGACAGCGGCGCGTTCCGCGGCGCGCAGGCGCAGTGGGACAAGATCAACATTCCGATGTTCAGCGTCGGCAACTGGTCCGGCATGGGCCTGCATCTGCGCGGCAATACCGAGGCGTTCATGCACGCCGCGACGCCGCACAAGAAGCTGCGCATGCATCTGGGCTCGCATGTGCATCCGTTCTACACCGAGGACGGCAGGCGCGATCAGATCCGCTTCTTCGATTACTGGCTCAAAGGCATCGACAACGGCGTGATGGACGAGCCGCCGGTAAAGCTCGCCATCCGCAAAGGCGCCGACGCCTTCGATTGGAGGAACGAGAACGAATGGCCGCTCGCTCGCACGCGCTGGACCAAGCTTTATCTCGACCTGTCGCAGCCGGACGCGGAGAAATCGGAGATTTCCGGCGCGCTCGAAGTGAAGAACCCGCCGGCAGTTGGTTCGCGCAGCTACGCCGCCTCGAGCCTCGGCTCCATGGGCTCGACCTCGGCCGCCGCCTCGCAAGTCATGGGCGGCGGCATCAGGCCGGGCATGGGCGTTTCGCTGGAGACGGCAAAGCTCTCGGTCGATACCGAGATCACCGGGCCGATCGCCGCGGTGCTGTGGGTGTCGAGCTCGAGCGAAGACATGGATTTGTTTCTCACGCTGCGCAACATCGATGCCGACGGCAAGGACGTCATGGAGACCGGCCAGCAGGGCCTGCCGGTGCCGGTGGCGAAAGGCTGGCTGCGGGTGTCGCATCGCGAGCTCGATCCGGAACGTTCGCTGCCGTACCGGCCGTATCACCGCCACCAGCGGCGGCTTTATCTGAAACCCGGCGAGATCGTGAAGGTCGAGGTCGAAATCTGGCCGACCTCCATGGTGTTCAAGAAAGGCCACCGCATCCGCCTTGACGTCCAGCCGCGCGATGGCTTGGGCTCGAGCCACTACATGCACTACCACGCCGATTACAATTCCGGCGCGACCAACACGGTTTATGCCGGCGGCGACATGGCGTCTTATTTGTTGCTGCCGGTTATTCCGGCTGCTTCGTAGGGTGGGCAAAATCGTCTGCTCGGCGGCACCACGTGGGCATCGCGCAAGCACGATTTTGCCCACGCGCGCAGCCGAGCGGGCGCGATGCCCACCCTACAAACCTACTGCCGGATATTCGCCGCAGTAGCGACGTCGGTCGCCTTCTTCACCTCGCTGTCGATATAGCGCGCAAACTCCTGCGGCGTGCCGCCGATGATCTCCATGCCGATCTTGTGCAGCGGCTCGACGACGTCGGGGGATTTCAGCGCGTCGTTGGCGATCGTGTTGAGCTTGTCGACGATCGGCGCGGGCGTGCCGGCCGGCGCCATCAAGCCGAACCACAGCCCGAGGTCGTAGCCGGGCAGGCCGGCTTCCGCCATGGTCGGCACGTCGGGCGCGATGGTGGCGCGTTGCGCCGTGGTCACGGCGATGGCCTTGAGCTTGCCTTCGGCGACCTGCTGAATCACCGCCGACGCCGGCGCGATCCACAATTGCACCCGGCCGGTGACGACGTCGGTCAACGCCTGCGCGCTCCCCGGATAGGGCACGTGGACGAGTTTGATGCCCGCCGTCATGTTGATCAATTCGACGGCGACGTGGGTCGTGGTGCCGACGCCCGACGAGGCATAGAAAATCTGCCCCGGTTTTTCCTTAGCCAGCGCGATCAGCTCTTGCAGATTGCTGACGCCGAGCGACGGATTGGCGACCAGGATGGTCGGCACCGCGGCGACGCGGACGATCGGAGCAAAATCCTTCACCACGTCGTAGGTCGGCTTGATCGTCATGCCGGCGTAATTGGTCTGCGCCGCCGTCGCCATGAAAATCGTGTAGCCGTCGTTCGGCGCGCGGGCGACATATTCGGCGGCGACGTTACTGCCGGCGCCCGGCTTGTTCTCGACGATGAACTGCTGGCCGAGCGCATCGGAGAATTTCTGTGCCAGGAGCCGCGCCGGCGTATCGGCCGAGGCGCCGGCGCCGAAGCCGATGACGATCCGCACCGGGTGGGTCGGATAGTCCTCGGCGCGGCTTGTGCCCGCGCCCGCAATCGCAATGACGAATAGCGCGCAAGATGCAAGCTTCGGTGCAAATCTCATCGGTCGTCCTCCCGCGAGCGCGCCGGTCCGCGTTCCGCCGCCGCCGCGCTCAGCCTTTGTTAACGATTCCTCTACCACTCCTTAACCTCAAAACAACGGGTTCGCGCATACCGTTGCTCGTTTAGAGGCTGGCGCACAGCGAATGGTTGTCGCTCTCACCCTTTCCAAGGCAAGCCGCAGTTGGCCACTCGTGGTTTTGGCGGGTGTGATCGGCTTTGGCGCCGGTTTCCTGGCCTTCCTCGTCTTCGGATCGGACTGGATCGTACGCTTGCTGGCGGATGATTCCGCAGCCGTCGCCGGCACCGTCATGGCACTGCCGTTCGCGCTCGGCGCGGCGGCGCTGGCCGGCCTGTCCGCGACCGGCCGGCGGCGGGCGCAAAGCCGGTTGCTGCGCGCGGCGCTCAACAACATGACGCAAGGGCTGTGCATGTTCGACGGCGCGGCACGGCTCGTGCTGTGCAACGACCGCTATCTCGAAATGTACGCCTTGCGGCCCGAGCTCAGCCGCGCCGGCACGCCGTTGCGCGAGCTGCTGCGCTGCCGCGCCGCCGCCGGCACCTTCTCCGGCGACGCGGACGCTTACGTCGCCGATTGCCTGCGCCAGGTCGCCGAGAGACGCACCGAAACCAAGACCAACCACATCAACGGCCGAGTCATCATGCTGGTCAGCCGGCCGATGCCGAGCGGCGGCTGGGTCGCCACCCATAACGACGTCACCGAGCAGCTGTCCGCCGAGACCGAGCGCGATCTGCTGCGGCAGCGCGAAGACCGCCGCCGCGTCGTCGATGCGGCCATCGTCTCGTTCCGCGCCCGGGTCGAGAGCGTGCTGAAAACCGTCAGCCAAAGCTCGACGGCGATGAAGGCGGCGGCGAAGACGCTGCTGAGCACGTCCGATCATACGCTCACGCGCACCGAGGGCGCGGTGCACGGCTCCAACGAGGCGTCGGCCAATGTCGAGACCGCCGCCGCCGCCGCCACGGAGTTGTCGGTATCGATCAAGGAGATCAGCCGGCAATTGATGCAGGCCAACGACGTGGTGCGCGCCGCCGTGGCCGATGCCGGAGCCACCAACGACGACATCGCCGCGCTGGCGCGGGTGGCGCAAAAGATCGGCGACGTGGTCAAGCTCATCCAGGACATCGCCGGCCAGACCAATCTGTTGGCGCTCAACGCCACCATCGAGGCGGCGCGTGCCGGCGACGCCGGGCGCGGCTTTGCGGTGGTCGCTTCCGAAGTGAAATCGCTCGCGGTGCAGACCGCCAAGGCGACCGAGGAGATCACCCGCGAGATCCTCTCGGTGCAGAGCTCGACGACGAGCGCCGTGGCGGCGATCCGCGATATCACGCAACGCATGCAGGACATCAACCAGTACACCTCGGCGGTCGCCGGTTCGGTCGAGCAGCAGGAAGCGGCGACCGGCGAGATTTCGCACAACGTCGCCAGCGCCGCGGCCAGCGCCAAGGCGATCGCGGCGGCGCTCGACGAAGTCGCCGGCGGCGTCACCCAGACCCGCTGCTCGGCGGAAACCATGCTCGCCGCCACCGAAGAGGTCGAAACCGCCACCGCCAAGCTGCGCAGCGAATTCGAAGAATTTTTGGGGACTGTCGCGGCGTAGTATCATCCGTTCACCGTCATCCTGAGGTGCCCGCGCGCAGCGCGGGCCTCGAAGGATACGGCCGAGGCGCTCGGGCCGTGCCCTTCGAGGCTCGCTGCGCTCGCACCTCAGGGTGACGGACAATAGGCATGCGCAAAATCCAAGCCGGCAATCTCGCCGTCGCCATCAGCGATACCGGCGATGGCCCGCCGGTGGTGCTGCTGCACGGTCTCGCCTGCGGCAAGCGCATGTGGTTTCACCAGATCAGGGCGCTGCGGCGGCGTTTCCGCGTCATTGCTTACGATCTGCGCGGTCATGGCCAAACCGATGCGCCGCACTCGGCCACGGAATATTCCGCCGCGCATCTGGCGCGCGATCTCGTCGGCGTGCTCGACGCTCTCGACATAAAGCAGGCGGCGATCGTCGGCTTCTCGCTGGGCGGCGGTCCGGCCTTGGCGCTGGCCGCCAGCAGGCCGGAGCGGGTGTCGCATCTGGTGCTTGCCGACGTCGGTGCCGGCGCCGACGATCCGGTGAAGATCGAGGGCATGGCGCGGCGCTGGGGCGCATTGATCGGGCAGGGCGAGATCGATGAACTCGTTTGCGATATGCTGCGCAGCGAGTTCTACAAAGTCTACGCCGGACGCAGCCTCCGCCGCCGCGAGCACATGGCCGCCCTGATCCGCGCGACGCCGATCGATGGCTTGCGCTTCACGCTGTCCGAAGTCTTGGCGAAGCGGAAATCATTGTTCCGGCTGACCGGCGTGCTCAAATCGGTCCGGGCGCCGACACTCGTCGCAGTTGGCGAGCTTAATTACGTGTGCAGCAAGGCGTCGCGATTGATGGCGCAGTCGATTCCCAACGCCACGCTGAAGATCATCAAAAATTCCGGACACATGTCGCCGCTGGAGCAACCCGCGGCGTTTGCCACTGCGCTGATGGAATTTTTGGACCGGTGACGGCGTGAACTCGTCGTCCCCGCGGAAGCGGGAATGATTTGGCGGCCGGATCATCCGCGCGGCGTGTGAGCGGCGATCATTGCTTCGCCCATGCGCAAGAGCCGCGCTGTAAGCCCTTCGGTGCCGACGCTCTGCGCCGTAACGCGGGCTCCCTCCAGAAGCAGGTGCAGTTCGTCAGCCAGTAATTCAGGCTCGCTCAAGTCTGCATCCTGGGCCAATCGCACGAGGCGCATACGGTGCGCCCTCTTGAATTCCTCGATGACCCGGCGGGCCGGGTGATCCTTGTCGGGCAATTCGATCGCCGCGTTGGCGAGCGCACAGCCGCGTTCGTCCGGCTCAGCCAGATGGCCGGCCATCTCCTCGAGCCAGGCGCGCAGTTGCGCGCGCGGATCGCCGGGATGCGCCCGCCCGAACCGCTCCCAGCAGCCGTCCGCCGCATGTGCCGATTGGCGCAGATACTCCGCGACCAATTCATCCTTGGAGGCAAAATGCCGGTAGAGCGTCATCTTATTGGTTCCGGCCGCTTCGGCGATCGCGTCGACGCCGACTGCCCTGATTCCGTGCCGGTAAAAGAGCTCGCCCGCGGCCGCAAGGATGCGCGCGCGGGGCGGAATCCGGCTGTCATTATCGGGGGTTACGGCAGCTTGGCCGGTCATTTGAGGTTTTCTCTTGACACGGGTGTTACCGGTCAGTAACTAGCATGTAGTGTTACCGGTCAGTACCACAAGGGAAAACGCAAGTCACGCCCCTTTCAAAGGTCTCAACATCATCAGGAGCACCGCCATGTCAGTGAATGCCGCTGTTGCCCAACGCCCTGCCGAGGCCGAGCAGCCGTTCAAGACGCTGTTTTTGCCCTATCGACTGGGCAACATCGAACTCAACAATCGCCTGGTGATGGCGCCGATGACGCGCAGCCGCGCGGTCGAGCGCAACGTCCCGAACCCCATCGCCGCAACCTATTATGCGCAACGCGCCTCCGCCGGCTTGATCGTCACCGAGGCGACGCAGGTCAGCCCGCAGGGCGTCGGCTATATTCGCACGCCGGGCATTCATTCCGCCGAGCAGGTTGCCGGTTGGACGAAAATTACCGAGGCGGTGCATCGCGCCGACGGCAAGATCTTTCTTCAGCTGTGGCATGTCGGACGCATCTCGCATCCGGATTTTCATGGCGGCGAGCTTCCGGTCGCGCCCTCGGCCATCGCCGCGCAGGGCCAGGTGTTCACCGCCAAGGGCCCGCAGCCGATGGTGACGCCGCGGGCGCTGTCGCTCGCCGAACTGCCGGGCATCGTCGAACAATTCCGCAACGGTGCCGAAAATGCCAAGGCGGCCGGCTTCGACGGCGTCGAGCTGCACGGCGCGAACGGTTATCTGCTCGATCAGTTCCTGCGCGACGGGACCAACCAGCGCACCGATGCCTATGGCGGTTCGGTCGAAAACCGCGCGCGGTTGCCGCTCGAAGTCACCAAAGCCGTGGTCGAGGTGTGGGGCGCCGATCGCGTCGGCTATCGCATTTCCCCGAACGGCGCCTTCAATTCGATGTCGGATTCCAATCCGCTGCAAACGTTCTCGTATCTGACGGAAGAGCTCAACAAGCTCGGCATCGTCTATCTTCACGTCGTCGACCCGGTCGCCGACGGCTCAAAGCGACTGTCGCCGCTGTTGCGCCGGAAATTCGATCGCAGCCTCATCGTCAATGGCGGCTTCGATCTCGACAGCGCCAATGCGGCGATCCGCGACGGCGCTGCCGATCTGGTCGCGTTCGGCACGCCGTTTCTCGCCAATCCGGATCTGCCGAAGCGGTATCGGATCAAGGCGCCGCTCAACGCGCCCGACCAGGCGACGTTCTATGCCGGAGACGACAAGGGCTTCACCGATTATCCGGCATTGGCGTGAGCGCGATGCATCGCCGCAACAAAATGAAGGGACATTTCATGAGACCAGGAAATCAAGAATTGACGCTGCGGAGCGCATTGTCCGATCCACTCATCCGCACCTTGATGGCCGCGGACCGTGTCGATCGGCGGGAGCTCGAATCGATGCTGCTGCGCATCGCCGAACAGGTCACGCCAAGCCTGCCGACCAAAGCCGGTTGCGCCTGCTGGGCGTGATTGGCGGCAACGCGGCGTCGTCCCCGCGCAGGCGGGGACCCATAACCCCAGTCTTAATTGCAAGGACTATGATTATGGATTCCCGCTTTCGCGGGAATGACGGGACGCTACCGCCCCGCCGCATAACCTTGCATGCCGCGCGGATTGGCGGCGGCGCGGCGGCGCGGGCCGACGCGGGATGCGGCGGTGAGGCGGCCTTCCGACCAGGCGGGGCCGACCTCGACCTTGTGGCTGCGGCGCTTGAGTTCGGCGACGGTCTTTTGCGGCACGCGGCCTTCGACCACCAGCAGGCCGGGATGCGCCGTGCGCGGCCAGAACGAGCTCGGGAAATGCTCGGAATGCCAGGCCGGCGCGTCGATCGCCTCCTGCAAATTCATGCCGGCGTGAACGTGGCGCAGGAAAAATTGCGTGATCCACTGATCCTGGCCGTCGCCGCCGGGCGAGCCCCAGGCGAGGTAAGGCTCGCCGTCGCGCAGCGCCATGGTGGGTGAGAGCGTGGTGCGCGGCCGCCGGCCGGGGCCGAGCGCTGCCGGATGGTCTTCCTCGAGATAGAACATCTGCGCGCGGCTGCCGAGGCAAAAGCCGAGCTCGGGGATCACCGGCGAGGACTGCAACCAGCCGCCCGACGGCGTCGACGAAATCATGTTGCCGGCTTTGTCGATGATATCGAAATGTACGGTGTCGCCGCGCGTATTGCCCATGCGGCCGACGGTCGGTTCGCCGGCACCGAGCCGGCCCACGGTCGGCTCGCCGGCGCCGGCCGCGTGCGGCGGTGCATCGCGGCGCAGCTTCACTACTGCGCCGAAACCTTCGATCGATCCCGGGCGCTGTTCGAGCGAGGCCTTGTCGGTGACGAGCTTGCGGCGCTCGGCATTGTAAGCGTCGGACAATAATGTCGCCATCGGCACGTCGACGAAATCGGGATCGCCATAGAACACTTCCCGGTCGGCATAGGCGAGCTTCGCGCATTCGACGACGATATGAATGAAGTCCGCACCCGTCGGATCGAGCCCGTCGAGATCGAATCCTTTCAGCAAAGCGAGCTGCTGCAAGGTCACCGGGCCCTGTCCCCACGGCCCGGTCTTGCACACCGTGTAGTCGCGATAATCGTAAGTGAGCGGCGCTTCGATATGCGGCGTCCAGCGCGCCATGTCGTCGGCGGTCAAAACGCCGCGATGCTTGTGGCCGCTGACGTCCATGATGTCCTGGGTGCGGCAGAAACGGTCGATCGCTTCGGCGACAAAACCTTTCGACCAGGTTTTGCGCGCCCGCTCGATCTGCGCGATGCGGTCGCCGCCGGCGCTTTCGGCTTCCTCGACGATGCGGGCATAGGTGGCGGCGAGGGTCTTGTTGGTGAACATCGAACCGGCCGCCGGCACCTTGTTGTCCGGCAGATAGACCGCGGCCGACGTCGGCCAATATTGGCGGAACAGATCGGCGACCATCGCGATCGTGGCATTGGTGCGCTCGAGCAACGGATAGCCGTTCTGGGCGTAGCCGATCGCGGGTTTAAGCACATCGGCGACCGATAGGGTGCCGTAGTCGCGCAACAGCATCATCCAGGTCTCGAAGGTGCCGGGCACGCAGGCCGCGAGCAATCCGGTCCCGGGCACGAGATCGAGCCCTTCGCTGCGATAATGCGCGATCGTGGCGCCGGCTGGCGCTACGCCCTGGCCGCAGATGACCTCGGGCTTGTTGCGCTTGACGTCATAGACGATGACCGGCACGTCGCCGCCGGGCCCGTTGAGATGCGGCTCGACCACCTGCAGCGTGAAGGCTGTGGCGACGCCGGCGTCAAACGCGTTGCCGCCGCGTTCCAGAATCCCCATGCCGACGGCGGTGGCAATCCAATGGGTCGTGGTCACCACGCCGAAAGTGCCTTCGATCTCCGGCCGCGTGGTGAAGGTGTTGGTACTGATGTTGGTCATGAAATGTCTCTTGATCTCGTCGGTCATGGCAGCACGAAGCCCGGGACTGTTGCGCGGCGTCGGGCCGGCGCATAGACACGGAATGTATCGGGCCGGGCGGACGGCCGCCAGGGTAGGCAGCGCGGGGTACGACGTGGCGCGGGAAGCTCTCAAGGTCGGATTGGGCGGGCTCGGCGCGGTCGGCCTCGACGTGGCGCGGCGGATCGAGGCCGGCATTGCGGGCCTGGTCCTGACGGCGGTCTCGGTGCGCGATCAGGACAAGGCGCGGCGCAATCTGCCGCAAATCGGCGGCCGCATTCCGGTGGTCGCCGCCGAGGCGCTCGCGGAAAGCTGCGACCTCGTCGTCGAATGCCTGCCGCCGGCCATGTTCCGCACGGTGGCGGCGTCGGTGATCGAGCGCGGCAAGCTGTTCATGCCGCTGAGCGTCGGCCAGCTTCTCGACAACTGGGATCTGGTGGCGCGGGCGAAAGAGACCGGCGCGCGCATCCTGGTGCCGACCGGCGGCCTGATCGGGCTCGACGCGGTGCGCGCCGCCGCCGAAGGCACGATCCGCTCGGTCACCATGATCACCCGCAAGCCGCCGAACGGCCTCGACGGCGCGCCCTATCTGGTCGAGCGCGGCATTTCGCTCAAAGGCCTCAACACCGCGCGCAAGGTGTTCGACGGCACGGCGGGCGAGGGCGCGCGCGGCTTTCCGGCTAACGTCAACGTCGCGGCGGCACTGAGCCTCGCCGGCATCGGCCCCGAAAAAACCCGGCTCGAAATCTGGGCCGATCCGGCGCTCGATCGCAACACCCACCGCATCGAAGTCGACGCCGACACCGCGCGCTTTACGATGTCGATCGAGAACGTGCCGTCGGAGGAGAACCCGCGCACCGGCCGCATCGTGGCGCTGAGCACCGTGGCGGCGCTCCGCGCGCTTGTTGCGGAGCTCAAGGTCGGGACTTGAGTTAGCTACGCGGCCCCCCTGCGTAGCCCGGGTTGAGCGCAGCGAAACCCGGGAACGATCGAATGTTGAAACGCCGCTCCCGGATTTCGCGGAGCCTGTCATCGGGCCGGCCACTTCGGGCCGGACCCGTTGGCTCAATCCGGGCTACATTGAACTATACCTAGCTCGCCCCGGGCGCGGCCGGCGCGAATTTGAGCGCCACGCCGTTCATGCAATAGCGCAAGCCGGTCGGCTTCGGCCCGTCGTTGAAGACGTGGCCGAGATGGCCGCCGCAGCGATGGCACGATACCGCCGTGCGCGACATGCCGAACGAGCGGTCGGTGGTCTCGTCGACCGCTTTGTCGAGCGGCGCCCAAAAGCTCGGCCAGCCGGTGCCGCTTTCGAATTTGGTCTTCGATGAGAACAGCGGCAGGTCGCAGCCGGCGCAGGCGAACGTGCCGTCGCGATGCTCCTTGAGCAGCTCGCTCGTGAACGGCCGCTCGGTGCCTTCCTGGCGCAGCACGTCGTATTGCGCCGGCGTCAGAAGCTTGTGCCATTCAGCGTCGGTGTGGCTGACTTCGTAGGTGGTCGTTGCCTTTGCGGCATGGGGGCTGGCGAGGCGGCCGATGGCGAGTACGCCGAGGCCGGCGGCGCTGGCGTATAAGGCTTGTCGACGTGTGAGCATGTGTCCCTCCCGATCGCTGCCGGCGTGGCGCCGACGCCCGCGAATAATGTGGTGACGTTGTAGCGTACTTTCATGCCCATGGTGATGGGGCGCGCGTAATTTGATCCGGCGGAACGTAGATTTCACGCGGAGTTGATGACCGATGCGCAAAGCTCGCGGCGATGCAATACGTAGACCGCCAATTCGATGAGTCGCAAACCATTTGGGCGGACTATCGGAGGCCGGTTTTGGCCTTTATGGTGCGGCCCCAATCAACCTTCAATCTCCCGGAAACGCCAATAGGACCAATCGATGCTTAATCCCGACTCCCCAGACATTTCCGCGCAAGCCTACCTGGCGCGGCTCGCCGAGCGCGGCATCGATTACGTGTTCGCCAATGCCGGCACGGATTTCGCGCCGGTGATCGAATTGCTCGCCATGAACGCCAATGGCCGGCGCAAATTTCCCAAGGTCATCGTCGTGCCGCACGAGAACGTCGCCATGGCGATGGCGCACGGCTACTACAAGATCGCCGGCAAGCCGGCCGCCGTCATGGTTCACGTCACGGTCGGCACCGGCAACACCGTCAACGGCCTGATGAATGCCGCGCGCGATAATATTCCGATTTTGCTCGCCGCCGGCCGCACCCCGATCACCGAGACCGGGCATCATGCTTCGCGCAACCGGCCGATCCATTGGGGCCAGGAATCCTTCGACCAGGGCGGCATGGTGCGCGAATTCACCAAATGGGATTACGAATTGCGCTCCGGCCAGCCGGTCGCAGCGATCGTCGACCGCGCGCTCGACATCGCCATGAGCGAGCCGCGCGGCCCGGTCTATCTGACCTTGCCGCGCGAAGTGCTGTCGGACGCGGCAACGACGCCGCGGCGCAATGAGGAGCGCCCGCTCGGCGCTATGGCGGCGGTGCCGTCGCAGGAAGCCATCGATGCGGCGGCGGATCTGCTCGCCGGCGCGCAGTTCCCGCTAATTCTGACGGCGGCACTGGGCCGCTCGCCTGAAGCCTTTGCCGCGTTCGCTGAGCTGACGGAGGAGTTCGCGCTGCCGGTGGCGCAGGGCGAGCCGAACGATCTCAACCTGCCGTCCAATCACCCGATGAATCTCGGTTTTGACGTCAAGGCGCTGTTGCCGCGCGCCGACGTCGTGCTGGTGCTCGATGCGCCGGTGCCGTGGGTGCCCAAAGCGGTGTCGCCGGGCCGCGATGCAAAAATCATCCACATCTCGCCCGATCCGCTGCAGACGCAATATCCGTTCCGCGATTTCGAGGCCGATCTTTTGATCACCGGCACGACCCGCGGCGCGCTGCCGCTGTTGCGCGAGAGCCTGCGCAAGCGGATGAAGCGCGACGACATCGAGACCCGGCGCAAGGCGATCGCCGCGCTGCGCGAAGAGCTCGTCGCCGCGCGGCGCCGCGCGCTTGACGCCGCGCGGGCGCGCACGCCGATCTCGACCTCGCACATCGCCGCCTGCCTCAACGAGCTGAAGACCGAGGACGCCATCATCATCAACGAGCTCGGCGTGCCGATCAGCCAGCTGCAAATGACCAAGCAGGGCAGCTATATGGGCAGCCTCTTGGCCGGGGGTCTCGGCTTCGGGCTGGGCGCGGCGCTGGGCGCAAAGCTCGCCGCGCCCGGGCGCGAGGTGATCTCCATCGTCGGCGACGGCTCCTACATGTTCGGCAATCCGCTGCCGTTCCATTATGTCGGCCGCGCCGAGAGCCTTCCGACCTTGACCATCATCGCCAACAATCAAAGCTGGCACGCGGTGCGCGCCTCCACCCTCGACGTGTTTCCCGGCGGCTACGCCGCCAAGGCCAACATCATGCCGCTGACCGAGCTGAAGCCAGCGCCCGACTACGAGGGTGTGATCACCACCTGCGGCGGCGTCGGCGAAAAAGTCGTCGAGCCGGGCGATCTGCCAGCGGCGCTCAAGCGCGCCTTCGAGGCGGTGCGCTCCGGCACGCCGGCGCTGCTCAACGTCATCACGCAGGGGCGCGACTCATAATGCCGCCCATCGACATCAAGGTGCTCAGCACCACGGCGATGAAGACGGTGTTCGAGGAGCTTGCGCCGGCCTTCGAACGCGCCACCGGCAATCGCCTCAGCGTGACGCTCGGGCCGTCGCTGCGGCTGGAGAAGCAGCTCGGCGAAGGCGAGACGGCCGACATGGCGATCGTCTCTGCATCCGGCGCCCGCAATCTGGTCGCGAGCGGCAGGTTGGTCGCCGGCAGCATCGTCGGTATCGCCACATCGTCGATCGGCGTCGCGGTGCAAAAAGGCGCGCCGAAGCCGGATATCGCATCGGTCGAAGGTTTCAAGAAAGCCATGCTGGCGGCGAAATCGATCGCCTGCTCGAAACCGGTCGGCGGCGGCCAGAGCGGCGTTCATCTCGCCAAGGTTTTCGTTGATCTCGGCATCGCCGAAGCGATGCAGGCAAAGGCGAAATACGGCGCCGGCGGCGCCGCGGGCCTCGCCGGCCTCGTCGTGCTGCGCGGCGAGGCCGACATCGGCATCCAGCAGATGGCGGAGCTGATGGCCGTCGACGGCATCGACGTCGTCGGCCCGCTGCCGGCGGAGATCCAAATGGTCACGCCCTTCGTCGCCGGCATCCCGGCGAATGCGAGCCACGCCGACGCGGGCAGGGCGGTGATCGATTTTCTGATCACGCCGGACGCGAAGCGCGTGCTCAAAGCCAAAGGCTTGGAGCCGACCTAGATCTTCCGGCTGTCATAGGCCCAATGCAGCAGCGCCTGGCGCTGCCGCGGCCGGCAGGTGACGTCGCCCGGCTCGCAGTTGCGCTCGACCTGGCGCACGTGGCGGCGGATCGATTTCCAGCGCTTGATCTGCCGGGCGTCTTCGTCGGGGATGCGGCGGCCCATATAGTAGCGGCAGTACCACTGGAACCAGCCGCGCGGGTCGTCGCGAAAGATCCAGCCCTTCTTGCGCCATACCGACAGCGGCTGGCTGGCATCGATGCCGAAATAGTTCAGCGCGCGATCGCGATGCTTTTTCGCCAGCTTGGCGCGCACGAACCAGCTGCGCGGAAATTCCTTGGCGCAATCGGTCAGGTATTTGCCGCCGAAAACGCCAAGCCGCAGCATCTCGACCGGCGTCAGTTCGGGGCGGAAGTCGGGATCAAAATTGCGGCCGGCCGGCTGCGTCAGCACATAGCGATAGCCGCGCTGCATCTTGTCGTTGACGGTGACGGCTTTCTTTTTCAACGGGCGTGACTCAACACCTCGGTGTTGATGACATTGATCGGCTTGCCCGCGGCATAGGCGAGGATCTGGTCGAAAATGTCGACGAATTGCGTCTCGTATTCCTCGCGCGTCACGTAGCCTAGGTGCGGCGTGCAGATCACGTTCGGCATGTTGAGCAGCGGATGCGTTTTATCGCGCACCGGCTCGTCCTCGTAGACATCGACGGCGGCCATGCCGGGGCGGCCTTGGCGCAGCGCCTCGACCAGCGCGCCGGGCGCGATCAGCGGCGCGCGGCTGGTGTTGACCAGCAACGCGGTCGGCTTCATCAGCGCCAGATCGGCGGCGGTGACGATGTGGCGGGTCGCGTCGACCAGGCGCATGTGCAGCGAGATGACGTCGCAGTCGGCGAAGAACGCTTCCTTGCTGGTTGCGGTGGCGTAGCCGTCGGCCTTCGCTTTGGCCAAAGTCGCCGGCCGCGCCCACACCTGCACATTCATGCCGAACGCGCGGCCATAGCCGGCGACGACGCCGCCGATCCGGCCATAGCCGTAGATGCCGAGCGTCTTGCCGCGCAGCGTCGAACCGACGCCCATCTGCCATTGGCCGGCTTGCAGCGATGCCATCTGCTGCGGAATCTGGCGCATGGCGGCAAGGATCAGCGCCCAGGCCATTTCCGCGGTGGCATGCGATGGCGCGCCCGGATGCTGGCCCGACGACAAAATGATGCCGAGCCGGGTGCAGGCGTCGACGTCGATGTGCGGATAGACGCTGCGCTGGCTGATCAGCTTGAGCTTGGGCAGGCGTTTGAGCAGGGGCGCGCGGATTTTCGTGCGCTCGCGGATCAGCACTAATGCTTCAGTGTCGCGCAGCCGTTCGACAAGCGCGTCGGTGTCCTGGACGTGATCGTTCCAGATGGTGACGTCGTGGCCCTCGAGCTTTTCGAAGCAGGGCAGGGTGCGCACGGTATCGTGGTAATCGTCGAGGATGGAAATCTTCATAAGCCGCGCTCCGCCCCGCACCGTGTCGATCGCAAAATACATTGCGCGAACGCCAGCCAAAAGAAAACCGGGCCCTTGCGGGCCCGGTTTAGTTCGTCGACGTGGGGGCGTCGACGATTCACCTTCCAGAGGGGAACATCTGCCGGCATTACAATCGCCAATCTGGGAGGATGAGGCGACTGCTTGCCTGCAGCACTTGAGCAGTATGCGAGGCGCAATGCGGGCACACAACGCAGGGGGTGACATGCCAGCCATGCGGTCGTCGCAAGGTGCATAAGTGCGCGCGTAATCGCCGCGTAAATGCGGCCGACGCGTATGGAATTTTCTACATTTTTCGCGCGTCACGATGTCGCGATGCTGTGGCGCGTCGCGCCGCCCGCAATGACGACGGCGTTAAAAATTCCAGCGCTGCGCGTTGGCGACGAGAAAATCGCGGAACGCCTGCACGCGCGCCACGGTCTTGAGCTCTTCAGGGTAGACGAAATAGGCATCGAGCGCGACCGCCTCGGCCTCGCCGAACAGCTGCACCAGCCCGCCGTTCTCCTCGACCAGATAATCAGGCAGCATGGCGATGCCGATGCCGCGCTGGCAGGCGCGCAAAATGCCGAGGATATTATTGATGACGAGATGCGGCGTGCGCGGCCCCTTGCCATCGCGCGCCACTTCGACCAGCCAGCGCGAACGCTGCAGATAGGGCGGCACGTTGCCGCCGAGCACCAGCACGCGCTGATTGTCGAGATCGTCGAAGGTGCGCGGCGTGCCGAAGCGCTTGAGATATTCCGGCGAGGCGTAGACGTGGAAATGCACCGAGAACAGCTTGCGCTGGATCAGGTCGGGCTGGGTCGGCTGGCGCAAACGAATGGCGACGTCAGCCTCGCGCATGGCGAGGTCGAGCTCTTCGTCGGTGGTCAAGAGCGTGATGTGGATTTCCGGATAGAGCTCGATGAATTCGCCGAGCCGCGGCGTCAACCAATGGATGCCGATGCCCGGCGTCGTGGTCACGCGCAGATCGCCGTTCGGCCGCTCGCGGCTGTCGGTCAATTTGGCGCGCGCCGCTTCGAGCTTCATGAACACGTCGTGGGCGGTGCGATAGAGCAATTCGCCCTGCTCGGTCAGGATCAAGCCGCGGGCGTGGCGGTGAAACAGCGAGACCGAAAGCTCCTGTTCGAGCGCGCTCACCTGCCGCGACACCGCCGATTGCGACAGCCCAAGCTGCTCACCCGCATGGGTGAAGCTGCCGGCCTCGGCGGCGGCGTGAAAAACCTTCAATTTGTCCCAATCCATGTCGTACTTTCTTTCTCTCCGCTTGGGCGGAAGAGACCTACTCATTCGGCCGCCGCGCGATGCTCGGCGTGGGCGGCGAGGAAACGTTCGGCTTCGAGCGCCGCCATGCAGCCGAGGCCTGCGGCGGTGACGGCCTGGCGATAAACCTCGTCGGCGACGTCGCCGGCGGCGAACAGGCCGGGCACCGAGGTGGCGGTCGAATGCGGTGCGGTCTTGATGTAGCCGGTCGGCTTCATCTCGACCTGGCCCAATACCAAGTCGGTCGCCGGCACGTGGCCGATGGCGATGAAAATGCCGTCGACGGTGCGCTCGCTGACGGCGCCGGTCTTCAGGTTCTTCAGCCGCGCATGGGTGACCTTGAGCGGGTTCTCGGCGCCGTGAACGTCGTCGAGCGCGCTATCCCAGACCACTTCGATCTTCGGATGCTTGAACAGCCGGTCTTGCAAGATCTTCTCGGCGCGCAGGCTGTCGCGCCGGTGCACCAGCGTCACTTTGGCGGCGAAATTGGTCAGGAACAGCGCTTCCTCGACCGCGGTATTGCCGCCGCCGATCACCAGTACTTCCTTGCCGCGATAGAAGAAGCCGTCGCAGGTGGCGCAGGCGGACACGCCATAGCCGCGAAATTTCTGCTCCGACGGCAGGTCGAGCCAGCGCGCCTGCGCGCCGGTGGCGAGGATGAGCGTCTCGGCGACATAGACCTCGCCGGAATCGCATTCGATGCGGAACGGCCGCCGCGACAGGTCGACTTTGTTGACATGGTCGGGGACCATCTTGGTGCCGACATGAGCGGCCTGCTTCTCCATCTGCTCCATGAGCCAAGGCCCCTGGATCACGTCGGCAAAACCCGGATAGTTCTCGACATCGGTGGTGGTGGTGAGCTGGCCGCCGGCCTGCACGCCCTGGATCATGACGGGATCGAGCATGGCGCGCGCCGCATAGATCGCCGCCGTGTAGCCGGCAGGTCCCGAGCCGATAATCACGACCTTGGCGTGGGTGCTTTTGCTCACCGCCTTAACTCGTCCGTTGCGGCAGGTTTTGAGGCACGAATTGACCCGCCGAGAGCCCCGAAAGCCGGATGCGGTCTTTGAAGATAAAGCCGAATTCGCGATCAGGCGGGTCCGGCAGGCGCGCAGCCATCATTTTGGGAATTTAGGGATTTTGGCGAGCTATGCAAGGGACGCGGGGCAGAAATCAGGGGATCAGGGATCAGCGTGTCTGGCATCCGGCATCAGGGATCAGGGATCAAGATGGGCCTGTTTCCCGATCCCCGTTATCCGAAAGCCGGCATCACCTCGCGGGCGAACAGGTCGATCGAATGCAGAGCCTCGTCGACCGTCATGTCGCCGAAGGCGAGCCAGGGCACGAAATAGTTCAGGTTGGTCGCCTCGATTTCGGCGGCGATGAAATCACGCACGGTCTGGGGTGAGCCGGCGACTGCGGTCCTGAGCGCCGCCAATTGGTCGAAACTTTCCGGATAGAGATCGCCGACCCGCGGCGCCGAGCCGTGGCGTTTGAACAGCCAGAAGAAATTGGTGCGCCAGCGCGGATAGGCGCGCCGTGCGATCTCAAGCGCCTTCGCATCGGTGTCGGCGACCACGACGTGGCGGCCGACGCCGCGCAGCGTGGTGTCGCCCTTGCCGAGCTTGCGGCGGGTGGCGAGGTAGCGCTCGAAGATCGGACGCACCGCGGCCGGCGGCGCCAGCGACACGACGTTGACGTCGTTTGCCGCCGGCCAGTCGGCGTTGTCGGGAATGCTGACGCCGTACCACAGCGGCGGATGCGGGCGCTGCACCGGCTTGAGCACCATCGGCACTTTGTCGAAGCGATAGAATTTGCCTTCGAAGCTCAGCTCGTCCGCGGCGAGGCCCTTGAGCAGCACCTCGAACGCCTCGTGGTACATCGCGCCGGTTTGCGAAAAGTCGAGCGCGTAATTGGCGGTCTCGAACGGCGACACGCCGCGGCCGATGCCGAGCTCGAGCCGGCCGCCGCTCAATTGATCGAGCATGCAGATTTCCTCGATCAGCCGCAGCGGATGATAGAACGGCAACAGATAAACCAGCGGGCCGAAACGCAGTTTTGTGGTGCGCTGCGCCAGCGCGGCGAGGAAAATTCCCGGCGAAGCCGCGCAGCCGATCGGCGTGCCGTGGTGCTCGGCGAGGTGATAGCCGTAAAAGCCCGCGCGGTCGTAAGCTTCGGCAAGCCGCAGCCGGCCGGCAAACAGCTCGCCATGCGGAATGCCCGCATCGTCCATGTGGTCGAAGACGCCGAATTTCATGGCCGGCTTCCCCTCGCGTCATTCCGGGACACGGGCCTTCACCCGCCGGCCCGGAGTCCATCATCACGGATTGGGAGGGAATTGGAAACGGGGAGAATATGTCACCACGCGTAGCGCAGCGTGCCGGTGCCGGCATAGGTCTGCGCGCTACGCGCAAACTCGCCGTCGAATTTTGCGGCGAGCGACCAGTTCTTCGTCATGTGCAACTCGGCCGCGGCGGTGGCGAGCGCGGAGTCCTTTGGCGGCGCTGCGCCGTTGACGGTGAAGCTCGCGCCCGGCAGCGTCTGGAAGACCGCACCCAGTGCCGGGTTGCTCACCCAGTCGTGAGCCCAGGCCAGGCGGCTGCGCAGGACGAGCGGCATGGCGCCCAGCATGGTCAGATCGTCGAAGCGCGCACCGAACTCGCCGCGTGTGTCGCTCGCGCTCATGGCGTTGTAGGTCAGGCCGAAGCCGCCGGCAGTGACGTCGGTCTCGCTGTAGCGCGGGGTGTGAAAGCTCTGCGCCTGCAGCGCGGCGTAGGGCGCGATGCCGATCACTGGCAGCACGGCGTAGCGATAGCCGGTCTCGAGGCGGCCGCCGAAACTCTGGCCGTTGAAGCGCGCGGTGAGCTGATCGCCGAACGCCGCGATGCGGTTGGTGTTGAACCAATGATCGGCGCCGGCGAGCGCACCGGCCAGATACCAGGGGCCAGAGCGGGTCTTGGCATAGATGCCGCCCGAGAACGCATCGCTCCTGCCGCCGCCCAGTGCCTGCGCGAGTTCCCAGTTGGTGCCGCCGCCGGCCAGTGAGAAGCCGGCCAGCGTGTCCGGCGAGAAGTGATAGTCCATGCCGGCGGCAAAGCCGGAGTCGTGGGCGGTGACGGTGTTGGTGCCGGCTGTCGGATCGCCGTCGGTCTTGTTGTAGCCGCCGAAGCCCGCGCCCCACGCGCTCCAGCGCTGCTCGAAGCTTTGCTTCGGCGGCGCCTTGAGGATGGCGGCATAGGCCAGCGCGATGTCGGGCGGGAAGCTCGCCTGCTGCTCCGATGCGAACGGCGTTGCACCGCCGGCCGCCGATCCGCCACGACCATAGACGAACGGATCGAGCATCAGGCTCAAATATTCCGACATGAATTGGAACGCGCCCTTCTGGCTGCCGGTGGCGTCCTCGCCCGACAGCTGCGTCAGCGCATTCTGCAGGCCGGCACCGCTCAGCCCGAACACGTTCAAGAATCCCGGCGTCAGCGTGCCACCGTTGTTGAAGAAGCCGTTGAGCGCGTTGGCGACGTTCTGTTGGTTCTGATTGAGGCCGCCGGTCTGAACGGTGTGGCCCATCACTGCCGTGAGGTCTAGAAATGCATCGGTATTGGTGTAGCTCAGGCTCGCGGTGAAGCCTGCCGGCAGATTCAAGGTTTGCAGCGTGCCGAATGTGCCGCTGAGCGTGGCTGCATGGAGAATGTCGTATTGTTTGACGGCGTAGCTGCCGGAGGCGAAGGAGGCGTCGACGGTGCCGTTGAGGGTTGCGGTGCCTCCGGCTGTGACATTGGCCAATGTCGCATTCGCAGGGTTGAGCTGCACCAGATAGATCGCGCCCGATTGAAATGCGAGATTGCCCGCGATCGTCATGGATGTGCCGGGTTGGCCTGCGGCGCCAGGCGCAAAAATGCCGCCACTGTTGATCTGGGTGTTGCCGACTGTTCCGATGCCGATCAGCGTGCCGCCGCTGTTGACCGTCGTCAGGCTCGACGTCGCGATCGAACCGTCGACTTCGAGGGTGCCGAGATTGACGGTGGTCGCGCCCGTATAGGTGTTGACGCCGGATAGAATGACCACGTTGCCCGAGTCGGTTTTGACGATGACGGCGCCGGTTCCGGAGATTATTTCCTTGTAGACGGCACTGCCGGCAGCTCCGTCAACCGCAGTCTGGTCGAGCGTGAGTGAGCCGGTCAGGCCGATGCCGCTGTTAAGGCCGGTACCGTTAGAGGTCAGGACGTTATTGCCGCCGGTAAAGTCGATCGCATCCGCCGGCCCATGGGCGCCCCCGCCGCCGATGATGCTGCCATAGCTGACGATCCTAAGATCCGAGCCGGTGATGGCGGCGGCGCCGACACCGCTAAAGTTGGAGCCGCCCTCGACAATGGTGCTGGTGTTGGCGGTTAACGTCAGATTCGAGTTCGAGGCGACGATGCCGGCACCTGCGGTGCCGCCAAAGCTGCTGCCGCCCAGAACTGAGCCCGATATCGTCAGGTTCGAGTTCGAGGCGACGATCCCGGCGCCGCCGGTGCCGCTACCGCTGGAGCCGCCCCCGACACCGCCGCTAACTCCCAGCGTCACATTCGAGTTCGAGACGACGATGCCGGCGCCGCCGGCGCCACCGCTGATACTCGCGCCGCCATTGAAAGCGCCGCCGTTGAGATTCAGCGTCAGGTTCGACCCGATGACGCCGGCGCCGCCGTTGCCGCGGATGCTTTCGCCCCCTAGGACACTGACATTAAGATCGTGGCCATCACCGAGATTCAGCGTCATGTTCGAGGCGACGATGCCGGCGCCGCCCGCGCCATCGGTCGCGGCCCCTCCAGCGCCCGCGGCCCCGCCCATGCCGCCCCAGACGAACGTTATTGCATTGATAGTGGCGCTTGCGGGCCCGCTATTTAGGAAATCGAGCCCGATGCCGCCACTGCCGCCATTGCCGCCGTTGTGGCCGCTGCCGCCATTCCCGCCATTGCCGCCAAAGAAGCTTACTCCTGAGGTCGTGCCGAGATTGCCGCTGCCGGTGATCACTGCGCCGTAGCCCCCGGCGCCGCCGCCACCGCCGTCGCCCAAGGTGCCGGTGCCGTTGGTGCCGGTGCTGCCATCGCTGCTAAATACCGTGCTGACGGGCAAGGTCGCCCCGACATAGGAGGCATTGCCGCCGGCGCCGCCGGTACCGCCGATATTGCCATGCCCATCGTTGCCGCCGGTGCCGCCGATACCGCCAGTCGGGCCGGTGCCGCCGCCCCCGCCGCCCTGCGATGTGCCGGCAACGCCGTTGCCGCCGTTACCGCCAGTACCGGTTGTGCTGTCCACGCCGCCGGCGCCGCCGGTACCGGCACCACCCGCGCCGCCATCGGCGCGCGCCGGGTCGGTGCAGCCGAGCGCACACAGCAGGCTCAGCGCCGCGGAAAGACAAAACGCCGCCGCGCGCCGCGGCGTGCCATCGGCGCCGCGCCAAGCAAGCCGATGCTGGACCTCGGTGTCCCGCTTCGCACCGTCACCAAAAGCGCACAAACCCCAATCCCCCGGTCCCCGTGACGCGTCGCTCTGGAGCAGCGAGACAAGGATAAAGGGCAGCCGCAAAATTGCACAACCGGCGTTGCCGCCTTTTCGGACGGCCAATGATGATCACGATGGGTGTGGCGCAACTGCCACGCGAACTACAGGGCCTACGCGCGAATTATGGTCAAGGAAGATATTCGACGAAAGGCGGGAGAAGCAGCACTCGATGGAAGACTTCGTCCGCTACTTCCACTCCAGCTTGACGATCTCGTACGCCTTGGCGCCGCCCGGCGTGACGACTTCGACCTGCGCGCCTTTCTTCTTGCCGACCAGCGCCCGGGCGAGCGGCGAGGTGATCGAGATCCTGCCCTTCTTGGCGTCGGCCTCGGGCTCGCCGACGATCTGCCACACCGCTTTCTTGTCGGTGTCTTCGTCGATCAAGGTGACGGTGGCGCCGAAGGTGATGGTGTCGCCGGAAAGTTTCGACACGTCGATGACTTCGGCGCGCGCCAGCTTGTCCTCGAGCTCGGCGATGCGGCCCTCGTTGAGCGATTGCGATTCCTTCGCCGCGTGATATTCGGCGTTTTCCGAAAGGTCGCCGTGGGTGCGCGCATCGGTAATCTGCTGGATGATGCGCGGACGCTCCACCTGCTGGCAATGCTTGAGCTCGGCCTCGAGCGCCGAATAGCCCGCCGCCGTCATCGGAATCTTATCCATCGTCGTACAACCTCCGAGTGTCTTCCTGGAGCATGATCTTTTCGGAAAATCGGTATCCCCTTTTCCGGATCATGCTCTAAGAGACAAAATTCAGGTCGCGGGCCGAAAGCGCTTGTCCGGCCACGCGACCCCAAACCTGGCTCTACACGTACCGCCGCTGCGGCCGCCCCGATTCCTGATCAGTTTCGGCTTCGGCCCCGAAATAGCTTTGCAGCGCACACACCTCGAGGTCACCCCCAAGATAAGCTTTGATGCCCTGCGCTGCGGCGACGGCCCCTGAAAGTGTGGTGTAGTAGGGCACTTTATGCAAGAGGGCTGCGCGCCGCAGCGAACGGCTGTCGGCCAGGGCCGTCGCCCCCTCGGTGGTGTTGAAAACCAGGTGAACTTCGCCGTTTTTGATGGCGTCGACGATATGGGGGCGGCCCTCCGCCACCTTGTTGATCTTGACCGCGGCGACGCCCTGCTCGGCGAGGTAGCGCTGGGTTCCCGATGTCGCCAAGATCTTGAATCCCAATCCGGAAAGCAGCCGGGTGGCCTCCAGGATGCGCACCTTGTCGGCATCCTTGACCGAGACGAAGACGGTGCCGGTTTTCGGCAGCCGCGAGCCGCCGCCGAGCTGGCTTTTGACGAAGGCGACGTTGTAGTCCCGCGCGATGCCCATGACCTCGCCGGTCGATTTCATCTCCGGGCCGAGCACGGTATCGACCGCCGGCCCGAAACGCGCGAACGGGAACACCGCCTCCTTGACGCCGACATGTTTGGCGGCGCCAGGCGCGAAATTCTGCGGCTTGAGCGCAAAACTTTTCAGCGTCTCGCCCGCCATGATGCGCGCCGCGATCTTGGCGACCGGAAGGCCTATCACCTTGGCGACGAACGGCACCGTGCGCGAGGCGCGCGGATTGACTTCGAGCACATAGATATCGCCGTCCTTGATGGCGTATTGCACGTTCATCAGGCCGCCGACTTTCAGCGCCAGCGCCAGCGCGCGGGTCTGCCGGTCGAGCTCGGCGATTGCCGCGGCGGACAGATTATGCGGCGGCAGCGAGCAGGCCGAGTCGCCGGAATGGATGCCGGCCTCCTCGATGTGCTCCATGATGCCGGCGATATAGGTGTCCTTGCCGTCGGCAATGCAATCGACGTCGACTTCGATGGCGTCGGTGAGATAGCGGTCGATCAACAGCGGGCGGCGGTCGGAGACGGCAAGCTCGGATGGGCGATCGAGATCGGCGGTCAGGCGGACGAGATAGCGGTCGATCTGGGCCGAGTCGTGCACGATCTCCATGCCGCGGCCGCCGAGCACATAGGACGGCCGGATCACGATCGGATAACCGATCGCCTCGGCAATGGCGCGCGCCTTCTCGGGGCTGGTGGCGATGCCGCTCTTCGGTTGCAGCAGTTTCAGGCGATCGAGCAGCTGCTTGAAGCGGTCGCGGTCCTCGGCAAGATCGATGGCGTCGGGCGAGGTGCCGAGGATCGGCACGTTGGCTTGTTCCAACGGCTCGGCAAGCTTGAGCGGCGTCTGGCCGCCGAATTGCACGATGACGCCGTGCAGCGCGCCGTTGGAGCGCTCGGTGTCGATGATCTCGAGCACGTCTTCGGCGGTGAGCGGCTCGAAGTAAAGCCGGTTCGAGGTGTCGTAGTCGGTCGACACCGTCTCCGGATTGCAATTGACCATGATGGTCTCGTAGCCGGCGTCCTTGAGCGCGAAGGCGGCGTGGCAGCAGCAGTAATCGAACTCGATGCCCTGGCCGATGCGGTTCGGGCCGCCGCCGAGGATGATGACTTTCTTCTTGTCGGACGGCGCCGCCTCGTCCACGGCGCGACCGGCGAACGGCACGTCGTAGGTTGAATACATATAAGCGGTGGGCGAAGCGAACTCGGCGGCGCAGGTGTCGATGCGCTTGAACACCGGCCGCACGCCGAGCTTGTGGCGCGCTTGCGTCACCGCTTCCGCAGTCGCGCCGGTGAGCTTGCCGAGCCGGGCATCGGAAAAGCCTTTTGCCTTGAGCCGGCGCAGCGCGCCGGGCTTTCCGGGGAGGCCCTTGGCGCGGATTTCGGCTTCGGTTTCGACGATGCCGCGGATCTGCGCCAAAAACCACGGATCGATGCGGCAGGCGGTGTGGATTTCGGTGTCGCTCATGCCGAGCCGCATGGCCTGCGCCACCGCCAGGAGGCGGTCGGGCGTCGGCGTGCCGAGCGCGGCGCGGATCGCGTTCTTGTCATCGCCCTGGCCGAGGCCCGGGATGGTGATCTCGTCGAGGCCGGTGAGGCCGGTTTCCAGCGAGCGGAGCGCCTTCTGCAGGCTCTCCTGGAACGTCCGCCCGATCGCCATCGCCTCGCCGACCGATTTCATCGACGTGGTCAGGATCGGCTCGGCGCCGGGAAATTTCTCGAAAGCAAAGCGCGGGATTTTGGTGACGATGTAATCGATGGTCGGCTCGAACGATGCCGGTGTGGCGCCGCCGGTGATGTCGTTGGCAATTTCGTCCAAGGTGTAGCCGACCGCAAGCTTGGCCGCGACTTTTGCGATCGGAAATCCGGTCGCCTTCGAGGCCAGCGCGGACGAGCGCGACACCCGCGGATTCATCTCGATGATGACCAGGCGTCCGTCCTCGGGATTGACGGCGAACTGCACATTGGAGCCGCCGGTCTCCACCCCGATCTCGCGCAACACCGCGATCGAGGCGTCGCGCATGATCTGATATTCCTTGTCGGTCAAGGTCAGCGCCGGCGCGATGGTGATCGAGTCGCCGGTATGCACGCCCATCGGATCGACGTTTTCGATCGAGCAGATGATGATGCAATTGTCCTTCTTGTCGCGCACCACCTCCATCTCGAACTCTTTCCAGCCGAGCACCGATTCCTCGATCAGCACTTCGGAGGTCGGCGAGGCGTCGATGCCGCGTTCGACGATTTCGATGAACTCGGCCTTGTTGTAGGCGATGCCGCCGCCGGTGCCGCCGAGCGTGAACGAGGGGCGGATGATGGCGGGCAGGCCGATGTCCTCGAGCGCTTCGAGCGCCTGGATCAGCGTCTTGACCTGATGCGAGCGCGGCGTCTCCAGCCCGATCTTGGTCATCGCCTCGCGGAACAGTTTTCGATCCTCGGCCTTGTCGATGGCATCGGCGGTAGCGCCGATCATGGTGACGTCGAATTTTTCCAACGTGCCCATCTTGCGCAGCGACAGCGCGGTGTTGAGCGCGGTCTGCCCGCCCATGGTCGGCAACAGCGCAAAACCGCCGGGCACGGCGTAGCGCTCCTTCTCGATGATCTGGGTGACGATCTCCGGCGTGATCGGCTCGATATAGGTGGCGTCGGCCAAATCCGGATCGGTCATGATGGTGGCCGGGTTGGAATTGACCAGCACGACGCGATAGCCCTCGGCCTTGAGCGCCTTGCAGGCCTGCGTGCCGGAATAATCGAACTCGCAGGCCTGGCCGATCACGATCGGCCCGGCGCCGATGATCAGGATCGTCGAGATGTCGGTCCGCTTGGGCATAAAGGCCTTTCGGGGCACAAAAAAAGGGCGCGCCTATCGCGCGTCCCTGGGCCGGCGCCGGGGCTCGGCCCCGCGCGAGGGGGTCTTAGACCAAATTCGACGGGCCGGCAACGCTGGCCGTTTGTCCTGTGTGGAACTGCAAGCTACGGTCTTGGCAACAAATATGATCTCGGCGGGAGGGATCAATGCGGACGGCCCCAAAGCTGTCGATCTTGGCGCTCGGGATAGCCATCGCGGCCACGATCGCGGCCTCCGCACAGACGCCCGCCGGAGACACGCGCCCGGTCACCCTGGTCGTGCCGATCGCGGCCGGCGGCGGGGTCGACACTATCGGCCGGATCTTCGCCGCCCAGTTGGCGGAGCGGCTCAAGCAGCCCTGGGTGGTCGAGAACCGGCCCGGCGCCGGCGGTGTGGTCGGCCTCGACTCGGTCGCCAAGGCCGCGCCCGACGGCCACACCATGGTGGTCATCGAGACCTCCGCCGTGCTGCAGAAATGGCTGCATAAGAATGTGTCGTTCGACGTCGTCGCCGACTTTGCAGCCGTTGCGCAGATGGCGACAACACCGCTGTTGTTGTTCGCCAACGCCGCGCTGCCGGTGGCGAACGTCACGGAGCTGATCGCCTACGCCAAGGCCAATCCGGGCAAGCTTTCGGTCGGCACGCCCGGCATCGGCTCGCCGCACCATCTCGCCGTCGCCATGCTCAATGCCGCGGCCGGCATCGACATTACGCACGTGCCTTACAAAGGCACGGCGCCGGCGCTCAACGATCTGCTGGGCGGCCAGATCCCGCTGATCTGGGCGACGCCCAACGTCGTCATGCAATATGTCGAGGCCGGCAAGATAAAACCGCTCGCCGTCGGCTCGCTCGAACGCATCGCTATCTTGCCGAACGTGCCGACGCTCAACGAGAGCGGCGTGCCGGGTTTTGACGTCAGCGTCTGGTTCGGCATCGCCGGACCGGCGAAGATGCCGCGCGAAACAATCGAACGTGTCAGCCGCGAGATTGCCGCGATCGACAAGCTGCCGGAGATAAAGGCGAAGACCGCGCCGCTCGGCTACGATCTCAACTATCTCGACAGCCAGCACCTCGCCGCCAAGATCGCAGCCGACCACGCCCGCTACGGCAAGGTCATCCGCGACGCCGGCATCACGCCGGATTAGATCGCGACGAGAATATCTATGAGCGAATGGAAACGCAGATCGCGCTATGGCGGCATATTGCTGATTGCGATGGCCGCAGTCATCGGCTCGCAAGCTGCGCGCGCCAATGAGCAAATCCATGTCGGCAAGGCGCAGGGCACCGCCTGGACTTTCCTGCCGGTCGATATCGGCATCGAACAAGGCTTCTTCGCCAAGCTTGGCCTCGACGTCGACAGCGCCGATCTCGGCGGCGACGCCAAGGTGCAGCAGGCGCTTGCCGCCAACAGCATCGACATCGGGCTCGGCAGCGGGCCGGGGCTGGCGTTCGTCGCCAAGGGCTCGCCGGCGATCGGCGTCGCCGCTTTCGCAGGACCCCCGCGCAACATCTCGGCGATCGTGCTCGAAGATTCGCCGATCAAGACCATCGCCGACCTGAAAGGCAAGCTGATCGCGGTGTCGTCGGTCGGCTCGCTCAGCGATTGGCTGGCCAAGCAGATGGCCATTCAAGAAGGCTGGGGCCAGGACGGCATCCGCGCCGTGCCGTTGGGCGCGGTCGAGATCAGCATCGCAGCCCTCAGGGCCAAGCAGGTCGACGCCGTGGTGCTGTCGACCGAAGCCGGTTTTGGGCTCGAAGAGCGCAAGCAGGGCCGCATGCTGGCGTCGATGGATCGCTATGCGCCGCATTTCATCACGCACGTGGTGTTCGCGCAGAAATCCCTGGTCGCGACCAAGCCCGAGACGGTGCGGCGCTTCCTCAAAGGCTTCTTTGCCGCGATCGCCTTCATGAAGACCCATCGCGACGAAACCTCAGGCCTGGCCGAGCGCGTGCTGCATCAGAGCGCGGCGGTGGTGGGCAAGGATTACGATTTCGAAGCCGGGATGTTCATCGACGACGGCCGCTTCGATGCGCAAGCGGTGGCGGCGCTGAAACAGTCCTTCATCGACATGGGAACGTTGCACGACAAGCCGGCGGACGACGTGCTGTTCACCACGCAATTTGTGCCAATCAAGCCATAACGGGAATCAACAAAACGATGACGACCGTAACCACGCCGATCACCAATCCCAATGTCACGCGCTCGCGCCTGGTTCTGGAAATCGCCTCGGAAATGGCCGGCGGCGCCGCTGCCGATGCGGTGCCGGATTATATTTTGCCCACGGTGAGCTTAAGGCATTCGCGCGGCGGCAAGCCCGTGACGTTTTCCGGCATGAGCTCGGCCGAAGGCATTTTCGCGGTGGCGGCGCGCGAAGTCGATCTGGCGATGATCAATCCCGCCGCAGTGCTATCCGTTGCGCTACGCGGGCAGGGCATCTTCAAACAACCGATGCCGGTCCGCGCCATTGCCGTCATTCCGTCATGGGACGCCTTCGTGTTTGCCGTGCGGCCCGAGACCGGGCTTGCCCGCTTTGAAGACATTGCGGCCCGAAAACCGAAGCTGCGCATCTTGATGCGCGCCACGCCGGACCACAGCCTGCACCACATGTTCGACGACGTCGCCGCCGCGGCGGGCTTTTCGCGCCACGACATCGCGCGTTGGGGCGGCGAGGTGCACAAGACCGGCAGCGTGCCGTGGCCATATACCGAAACATTCAAGGCGCTGATCCGCGGCGACGTCGATGCCGTCTTCGACGAGGCCGCGCATTCCTGGGTGCCGCAGGCGCTCGATGCCGGCATCACCATCCTGCCGCTGGCCGAGACCACCGTCGCCAAACTCGAGGCCATCGGCTATCGCCGCGCCGTGCTGCCGAAATCGGCCTATCCGAAACTGCCGCACGATGTGCTGTCGCTCGATTTTTCCGGCTGGACGGTGTTCGTCCACGCCGAGGCCGACGATGCGCTGGTGACGCAGATTTGCGCCGGCCTCGACGCGCGCAAGGCGCGCATCCCGTGGGAAGAGCCGGGCGATCTGCCGGTCGAGCGCATGGCGCGCGAAGCCCTCGACACGCCGCAATGCGTGCCGCTGCACCCGGCCGCCGAGCGCTTTTGGCGCAGCCGCGGTTATCTTTGATCAGGGCGTGGACTCATAAACACGCAGCCAATGTCTGCTTTGGGGGTAAAGCGAACATCGCGCGGAGTTGGCGCCATTTCCATTTTTGACCCATAGCGACACCTTTGCCAACGCCGACTACCGCACTGCGAAAGACTCAGTTCGCGGAACGGGAAATATCGAATATCGACGCATTTCCTCGACGACGAGTCATCAGGCGCTAAGCGCCCGGCTCTTTGACAGCCTCAGCGGGTGTCCAGTCCCGCTCCAATCCGCTTTCACTCCGAAACACTTCATCCCCCGCGTGCTGCGTGAACATGACGCTCATTCTTTTCGGATCCAGTCCAAGCGCGTCGGCGCAAGCATTAAGGAGGGCCTCGGCCAAACACGCTCGCTGATGGGGTGGCCGGCCGCGGCGGATGTCGCACCTTAAGACCGCGCCCGGATGCAGCACGTCATCGCTGCAACGCCATAGACTGCCCTCGGACAATTCGTTGAAGGCGACGACGACTTTGTCTTGTGTCGTCTGCATAATGTCGGCGAACAGATCGGCCAGGCGGCGCGTCAACTGCCGTTTCAAATCGATCGAATAGGCGGCGGAAACGTCGAGTTGAAGGTACGGCATCGTCGAGCCTCCTTTTTTGGGACATGAGTGAATTGACGCGGCCCCGGTTAGCGAGCGTCGGAATCGGCGTGACGTGCGATGGGTTCCCACAACTCTTGTTGCGCGCGAATGAATGCGGCGAGTTCAGGGGGCGACATTTGGCGGACATAGGTGCCAAGCTTGGCCAGGCGCGATTGCAGCTCCGGTTGACCCAACACGGTGTTCAGATCGTTGTTCAGCTTTGTCTGGATGTCTGCGGCAAGACCTGCTGGCGCCATGAGAGGAAACCAGCCGACGGCTTCAAAGTCCGGGATGGTTTCCGCAACTGAGGCCAAGTCCGGGTAATCCGGCAGGCGGTTTGCGGAGGCCACGGCAAGCGGCACGATCGAGTCGTCTGCCATGGCGCTCGATAAGGCTGCGATGCCGTCCACGACGACGGGGATTCGTCCGGCAATCACGTCCGGAAGCGCCTTTGCAGTGCCGACATAGTGGACGTATGTCAGGTTTGTGCCGAGGCGGGTGTTCAACATCGCGCCGACGAGATCAGGCAGGCCGCCGCGGAGACCGCCGGCATAGAACAGGTCGCCCTTCCGAGCCTTCGCATAAGCCAGGAGACCGGCCAGATTGCTGACGCCAAGCGTGCGGGATACTGCGATGACCATCGGCAGCACGCCGACCATGCCGATCGGAGCGAGGTCGCGCTGCAGGTCGAACGGGAGTTGGTCGCGTGTGGCCGGCAGCGAAAAGAACGTCGAGCCGTTGGGGAGATAAAGCGTATAACCATCGGGGGTCGCGTCGACCGCGGCCTGCGCCGCGATGATGCCGTCCGCCCCAGGACGATTGACGATCACGACCGGCTGCCGCCAAAGCCGACTGAGCTGTTCTGCGACGATGCGGCCGACGACGTCCGGGCCGCTGCCGGTCGCCGCCTGGGTGATGATTTGGATCGGCCGTGCCGGGTAGGGCGCGGCAGAGCCGACTGCACTGCCGGACAGGACAACGGTGAAGGCGGCAAGGATTTTCAGCGCGGCGATGCCGCGACGTTTGCGGTAAAAGGCCGGAAATTTCGTGAGCGTGTGCGGCATCGGGCCCTCCCTCGCTGGCAACGGGCCGGCCGATCATAGCGCCTGACCGCTTAGGCAAATTATTCTATGTTTCGAAGTATACTTAGCTGTTTCGCTATAGGAGTGTCGCCATGCAATGGGCCGATCGCATCGGACGCCGGCTGAAACTGCGTGACTTGCACATCTTTCTTGCTGTCTTGCAGCACAAGAGCATGGTGAAAGCGGCAGCCGCAATCGCCGTGTCTCAACCGGTCGTGTCGAAGGCGATTGCCGACATCGAGCGTACGCTTCAGGTCCGCATTCTCGATCGCGCCGGGCGCAGTGTCGAACCAACACTGTACGGCCGCGCGCTGGCGAAGTGGGCGACTCTGGCGTTCGACGATTTGCAGCAAAGCGTCAGGGAAATTGAATTTCTCGCCGACCCGACCCGCGGCGAGTTGCGCATCGGGGCCACCGAGCCGATGGTGGGCGGGTTGCTGCCGGCCATCGTCGATAGAATCTGGCGCCGCCACCCGCGGATATCGTTTCACGTCATGCCGATGCCAGCCACCCTGACGCAATATCAGGCGTTACGGGATAGAGCCGTTGAACTCATCATCGGCCGCATGCCGAGCCGCATCCCGACGCACGACGTCGAAACCGATGTCCTGTTCAATGAAAAACTCTTCGTCGTCGTCGGATCGCGAAGCCCGCTGCTGCGTCGGCGCAAGGCGACCCTTGCCGATCTGATGAACCACCCGTGGTGTCTTCCGCCGCTCGATACGATTCAAGGCGCGCTCATGGAAGAAGCTTTCCGCGCCAGCGGACTGGAGTTGCCGCAGACCCGCGTCACGACGATTTCCCTGCAAATGTATTCCCACCTCCTGGCGACCGGCCGGTATTTGGCGGTATGGCCCGGTTCGGTGCTGCACTTCGGCGCCGGGCACCCGCACGTTCGGGCGCTGCCCGTGGACCTGCTTGCGCAACCGTGGCCGGTCGCAGTCGCCACCTTGAAGCAGCGTACGATCAGTCCCGTCGCGCAACTCGTGATCGATTGCGCGCGTGAATTAGCGGCCGAAGCTCGAAAAGGAAAGTGGTGTGGTCGGTAACTCGACGCGACAGCCGGGATGTCGCGTCGGCGGTCATTTGTCCGTCCGGCAGTCCGAATGACCGCGGCGCCGCTCAGTGCCGGCTCGCCAGACTGATCACAAGCGATAGAGCACCCACCAAGATGAGGCTGAAGGCCCAAGTTGCATCCAGATTGAACCAACTGCGCGACACGAACTTGAGACCCAGGTAGCGGTAGACAAGCCAAGCCAAGAATCCGCCGGCTGAAATCATTGCGACAGCGTGGACGATGGAAACCAGGACGGCCATGCCCAGATTGGCGTTTATGAGCGCGCCTGCCGCCTCGTGACCCTTGTCGATGTCGGCGGCCCGACAGAGTCCGAGATAAATCGGCACCAGCATCAATCCCGCGCCATGCGCGATCGCCACGGCGAAGGACCACAGCCCCAGTTGCGTCGGTCGTATCCGCGCCAGCACCCGCGGATGGCGCCGGTTGACGAACCGGAAGATGCCGAACCCGATGACCAAGAGGCTGGCGCCGATCTGGATTTGTTGTTGCCATTCGACGACGGCGACCAGCAGCGCGAAGGGAAGGATCACCACGAGCACTGCCAGCAGGTGGCCGACCGTCAGCGGCCAAAGCGCCGCCACAACGGCGCGTGAACTCCTTTCCATGAGCCCGGCTGAAACCGCGAGCGGCCATCCCATGCCCGGGTTCACGCCGTGATAGAGGCCGCTCGCGACGACAGCCACCCAGAGCCCGGCAGGTGTCCAGACCGCTTCGGTCAAATTCAAACCGATGGATAGCAGAACGAATCCGTCGAGCAGTCGCCGCCCTCGAGCCGGACCTGATGCGCCCGGTATCCGTCAGGGAAGCTCACCCAGTAGTCTTTTGCCAATTCGAGCCCGCCGCTCGGGTTTGCATTGGCCATGACCTCTGCGCCTGGCACGCCGTCGGGATAGAACTGGTTATCCCACGTCGAATAGAGCGAGTTGGTCCAATAGACCCGCTTGCCGTCACGGCTGATCTCGACCATTTGCGGACCGCCTGCATATGCTTTGCCGCTGGGGTGAGGTGTGCGGCGAGCGATACCGCCGATGTGGACCGAGCCGGCAAGCTTCGGCTTCCTCGGGTCGGTGACATCATACTGCCGCATCTCGCCGGTTCCCCAGCATGCGACGTACAGAAACTTGTCATCCATGGAAAGATCGATGTCCGTCACCAACGGAGGCACTGCGCCAAACCCCTGCAGCAGCGGCGGCAACTGATCCTTTGGCGCCGGCTCGGGCGGGATCGTCGCCGTCTTCTCGATCTGAAACTTGCCGCCTTCGCGCCACCACGTCCAGATCGAGCCTTCGAGGTTCGTGGTATCGACCACGACGCCCAGGAACCCGTACTCGCGAACGGGATCGTGCGCAGGTCGCACCTCCAGCGCCATCTGGTGGTTGGCGCCAAGATCGATTGTTTGGACATTGCGCCGAGCCCGAAGATCCCAGAAATGGATCCGGTGGCCATATTTGTTCGAGAGCAGATCCTCCGGGACGATTCCGTTCTCGAACTGCGGCGGCAGCGCCCATTCACTTGTCACCATGTAGTCGCGCGGCAGGTTCCACCAGAAATCGTAGTGCAGCTTCTGCGGTCCGCGATCGATCTCCCAGCGACCGAGGACGTCAAACGTCTCGCAGTCCATGATGAAAACGCCAGGTGGCCCATCGGTGCCATCCTTGCCGCCGCCGCCGAGCGTGCTCACGTAGATGCCTTCCGGGCCGCAATGGACAGTGTGAGGCCGCGAATAACCGGTCTTCTTGAAGACCTCCTCGGGCTCGATGATCTTGTGAATTTTTGCCTTGGTGGGATCGGGCTTGGTGTCCACGATATAAATGCGCGAGGAGCGGATCCCTGGGATGATCAAGTAACGGCGCTCCAGGAATGCGTGGCCGGTGAGCGGCGACAATGCCGACGAGCAGGCGTTCCAGCCGAAATGGTGAAATTCGTCGCCCTTGTGGGGCATCGTGACCGTGTGGACGATCTGGCTATAGGTGCGCGAGCCGGGCCTTACGTCGATCACCGCGAGTGCGTCGGGCTTCGAGAAGTCGGGGCTGAGCAGCAAGGTATAGGCGAAGTTCTCCGGCGGAGCTTCCATCGCGAGCTTGGGCGATGCGTAGAAGGTCGGATCAGGCCTTATCGTCATTGCAATGCCTCCCTGTTGTTGTCGAAGCGCACGGCGACCTTCTGTCGGTTGCGTTCGTGTACTCTGCCTCCAGCAAACCGTAGGCGTGCCGATGTGCCAAATGTCGGATTCGATAACACCTACAATGTGAGCTAACGTCGATTTTCAGATTGAAACTCGCCCGCCGACGGCATCAGGCCGCCATTTTTAGAAAGGGAAATCTCGGAACGTCGCCGTTTTGGGCAGCACCCCGTCAAGTCAATCAGCTCGTCAGTGCATTAACGTATCATGCTCATGGCGTAGCGCCCAGTGAATTAAACTCCAGCCGCCGGAAGGGTGAGCGACCCGAACCGTGCTCATGCGCAGACGCTAGATGTCGCGCACGTGCGGCAGGACGCGATCGGCGAAGATGTGAAGCGAGCGCATGATCTCGGCCTGCGGCAGGGAACCGAAGTCCACCAACAATCCGATCTGGGTGATGCCGATGTCGCGCAGCACGTGGATGCGCTCGATCACCTGGCTCGGCCCGCCCATGACGACGCGGCCGGGGAAATAGGCGTTGAAGCCGAAATCGCGCTGGCCGGCCTCGCGGCGCTCGTAGCCTTTGTAGGCGGTCGGATCGGGCGGCTTGCGCGCGGCTTCGAGGCCGGCGGCGGCGTATTCGCTCATCGGCTTGTGCACGATCTGCTGCAGTTTTGCGTCGTCGTCGCTGTCGAGGAAATGGGCGTGATAGACGCAACACACTTCGTGATCCGCGACGCTGCGATTAAATTTCTGCAAAGCGCTACGATACCAGCCGATGCGCTCCACCGCCACCGGATGATCGACGTGGTAGGCGACGTAGAGCAGGTTGTAGCCTTGCTCCGCCGTCCATTCGAAACTTTCCGGCGACATCAGGCAGGCGACCCAGATCGGCGGATGCGGTTTTTGGTAGATCGGCGGCAACAGCGGCAGGCCGGAGAGCGGCGGGCGGAATTTGCTGGTGAATTCCATGGTCGGCCCGGCCCAGGCCTGTTTGATCAGTTCGACGCCTTCCTCGACCCGCTCGCGGCTGTCCTTCATATCGACGCCGAAAATGTCGAACTCGTCGCGGATGAAACCGCGGCCGACGCCGAAATCGAAACGGCCTTGCGACAATTGATCGAGGGTCGCGGCCTGCTCGGCCACCCGCACCGGATCGTTGAGCGGCAGCACGGTGGCACCGGTACCGAGCCGGATGCGTTTGGTGCGGGCGGCGAGATAGGACAGGAACGCGTAATTGGCGGGGAACAGCCCGCCGTGGCGGACGAAATGATGCTCGACGATCCAGGCATAATCGATGCCGATCTGGTCGGCGAATTCGACCTGCTCGATGATGCCGCGATAGTGAGCCTGCGCATCGCGCAAATCCGGCAGGTAAGTCGGAAGATAGAACAGCCCGAACTTCATCGCCGCGCGCCTCCCTTTTGCCGAAAGTTATCGCCGCGCCGCCGGCCCTTGGCAATGCCGGGGTAAAAGATCATTCTATTGGCGAGGCGATCTGCAGGAGCGGCAATGACCGACTATTGGCTGAGCAAGCTGTTCTTCGACTTGCAGCACGATACGCAACTGGTGGCGGACTATCGCGCCGACATGGCGGCGGTGATGGAGCGCTACCGCATCAAGCCGGAGGTTCGTCGCGCGCTGATGGACGACGACGTCGCCGCGCTGTCGCCGCTGGTCAACGCCTATCTGCTGCGGTTCTATTTTCAGGTCCGCGGCATGCCGCAGGACGAATTCATGGCGCGGCTGCACGCGATGAATGCACCCGGCGAACCCGCGGCGGCGAAGGTCGGCCATGGCTAAGCTCGTCGGCATTTTCGCGGCCAGCCACGGACCGATCATCGCCCGCGATTGGGAGACCATGCCGCGCGACCATCGCGCCAAATTGACGGCGGCCTTCGACGAGATCGGGCGCCGGCTGCGCGCCTGTGAGCCCGACCTTCTGGTCGTGGTGTCGCCGGATCATTGGGTCAATTTCTTCATCAACAATCTGCCGGCGATCTGCATCGGCATCGGCGACGAGCACGACGGCCCGCCGGAGCCGTTCATGAAGAAGGTCTATCCGCACCAAGTGCTCAAGGGTCACGCCGCGTTCGGGCGGCATCTGTTGCAAACCGCGCTCGACAACGATTTCGACCCGACGCTGTCGCATCGGCTCACGCTCGATCACGGCACCTGCATTCCGCTGTGGCGCATCGGCGTCGATCCGGAGCTGCCGCTGGTGCCGATCCTGGTCAACGATCTCGAAGCGCCGATGCCGAGCATCCGCCGCTGCTTCGCCTGGGGCCGGCTGGTCCGCCGCGCCGTCGAGAGCTATCCGGAGCCGTTGCGGGTCGCGGTGCTCGGCACCGGCGGCTTGAGCCATTCGATCGGCGAGACCACCATGGGCTGGATCGACGAGAGTTTCGATCATGCCTGCATCGACGCCTTCGCCCGCGGCGACGAGCGCCAGCTCGATGCCTTCCTCACCGAGCAGCTCGATCGCACCGGCAATGGCGCGCACGAAATCCGCGACTGGGTCATTGCCCACGCCGCGGCCGGCAGCACCGGCTTCGAGCTGATCGACTATTTTCCCAGTCCGGTGACGCTGGTCGGCGCCGGCTTTGCGTCGTGGAAAGCGCCGGCGGCGTGAGACGGTTCGGTCGCTGACGGGAGGAGACAATGAGCACACTCGATGTTGCCGCGCCGGCGGTGAAGGATTCCAGCCATGACACGATCCGCTATTACGGCGTCCATCACCTGGCGCTGAACACCGACGACATGAAGATGACCGTCGACTTCTATGTCGATGTGCTCGGCATGCGGCTGGTTCACGCCATGAAGGTGCCGCCCGGCATCGGCACCGGCCCGGGCAATCGCGGCAATCCGCCGTTCGAGGAGATCAGGCACTATTTCTTCGACATGGGCCGCGACGCGCTGTTGGCGTTTTTCGAAATGCCCAAGGGCGCCAAGCCGAAGGGCGACCGCAATGCGCTTGGCAACATGCAGCACGTGTCGTTCGCGGTGTCGCCGCAAGGCCAGGCGCGCATCCGCGCGCGCCTCGATGCCGCCAAGATCGCCTATGACGGCCCGCTCGAAATCCTGCCGGGAGTTTTCTCGATCTATGTGATGGATCCAAACGACATCCGGCTCGAATTTTCCTGCCAGCCGTCGAACGGCGAAGGCGAGCCCTTGATCGTGCCGCTGGTCACCCAGACCAAGGGTGAAGCAATGCGGGAACTGCGCTCGCTGTCGTCCGATCAGAAATGGCTGGCCAAGACCGTTGCGGGCCTGGCCGAGTAGGACGGCGCATCGGTCGCCTATTTTTTCTCTTCCAGAAACGGCACGATGATGGCGATAGCCTGTTGGGGCTGCTCTTCCATGATCCAGTGCCCCGAATTGTCGATGACCGCACTGCGGACATCGGCGGCGGCAAAGCCGACTTCCGTCGCCAACTGCGCGCCATACGAATGATCGCCGCCGATCGCGAGCACGGGGAGCGTCAGCTTGCCTTTCGCCAGGAGCTTCTGATTGTCGATCGCGTCCTGCGCAAACGCCGCGAACTGTCCGCCGAGCGCATCGTGAATGGCGCCGGGCCGGGCGTATAAAGCAGCGTAATGATCGCGGGTCTGCTCGTCGATGCTGGCCGGGGTCGCAGACAGCTCATTGTAGAACCGATCGAGCAGGATGCGTTCACGGCCGGCGACCAGCCGTTCCACATCGGGCCCGCGGAAGTTGAAGTGCCAGACCTTGGGATTTTTGAGCTGGTCATCCCAGTGCCCTATGCCCGGAAGCGGCGCATCCATGACGACCCATCGGCTCACCTTCGCCGGGTAAAGCGCGACAAACGCGTAGCCGACCATGTTGCCGATGTCGTGGGTGACGAGAGCCACATCCGCAACCCCCAGCGCGTCCAGAATGCCGGCGAGGTCTCGAGCCTGAGCGGTCTTTTCGTAGCCGCCGTCCTGATGCGACGACAGGCCCATGCCGCGCAGGTCGGGGACGATGACGGTGTGGTCTTTCAGCAAAATCTCAGCCAGCGGAACCCACATGTCGCCGGTGTCGCCGAACCCGTGCAGCAACAAGACCGCCGGTCCGCGACCACCGAGCCGCACGTATTGCGTGCCGCCGCTGACCGCCATTTGCTGGCCGTGAAAAGCGGCGGGCCACGTCTTGATGCCGGCCTGAACCGGTGTCGCATTTTGCATTGTGATCACAGCCGCCGGCAGCGCCACGGAGAAGCGACGCTTTATATACGAGCAATACCGGTCAGCGCCAACTCCAAGCCCTTCCAAGACACGACGGCTTCACCTGAAGACGGCGGCTCTTGTGCGCTATTTTCCAGCGCCGGCCTTCAGCCGCCGCGCCAGCGGCGTGAACAAGAGCGGCGACAGATAGACCGGAAACTGCGCCAGCGCGAAATAGAGCCAGGTGAAGTCGGGCAGCGCGCCGCCGGTCGCCGCCAGCATCAATCCCATATTGCGCTGCGACGCCATCAGGCCGAGCACGAAGGCGCGCTCGCGGCCGGTTGCGGCAAACACCAGCGCGGTCAGCGCCAGCACGGCGAAGGTCACCGCAAACGCCAGCGCGGTCAATTCGATCATCGCCAACGGGTCGGCCCAGAAACGGCTGGCGACATTTTCCATCACCGCGGCGACGAAAAAGAACACCAGGAGAATGTTCATGCCGTCGATCTGATCGTTGTAGCGGCGGATCGCGGCGAGGCCGGCGAAGCGGCGGATGATCACGGCGACGACCAGCGAGCCCGAGAGGATGGCGAACAATTTCAGCCCGAGCGCGAGCGGGGAGAGCGTCAGCGCCGGACCGATGAAGGCGTAGGCCAGCAGCGGCGCCGACAGCGGCGTCAGCGCCGTCGCGGTGACCAGCGTGCTCAGCACCAGGGTGGCGTCGAGCCCCATGACGGCGGCGAAGGCCGGCGCCGCCATCATCGGCGAGGCCACGGCTTGGAGCATCAGCGCCAGAAACAGCGAAGGCGAATGGACGTCGAGATGCGCCAACAGGCAGGCCGCGCCGATCAGAGTCGGCACCACCAAGGATGTCCATGCCGTCGCCGCCAGCACCAGGCCGGGCTTGCGGATATGGCCGCGCAGCGCCGCGGTGTCGACGCGCAGGAACGCCAGACACAGCAGCGCAAAGATCGCCTCGGTGACGAACGGCTTGAACAGCGCGTCGACCGGCGGCATCGCAATGGCGATGAACACCACCGCGGCAATCGCGCGCGAGCCTTGGCGGCCGAGCCAGGCCAGCGCCGCCGACATGGCATTGAGAACCGGCATGGTGGGAAAACTTCGTTGCGCGGGCGGCGGCTCACCGAGCCGCTGTCGATGCGGCGGAGACTATCGCGGCCGTGCCATGAACGCCATGCGCGCCGGATTGTGGCCGATGTTTTGTGCCGCGCGTTGCGCAGCGGCAACCGCCAGCCTGAAGCGGATGCGCGAATGGAAAGCAAAGCAATGGACCAGAACCGTCCACCCCGGCGCTGACCCCGGCGTTGGGGCGTGCTATCGTTTCGTAATAATCCGGTGCGCGCGACTAGGTTTATCGACCTTCGTCGAGACCTCCAATTGAGTTCAGCCATCGGGCCGTGAGAAGGAGAGAGAACGGTCCGTCGTGGGCTCGTGCACCAAGTTCTGCACAGGGAGTCAAACGATGAGGCAGAGATGGGCGAAAATTGGACTTGCCGGCATCGCCATTGCCCTTCTGGCCGTCGGGATTGTTGTTTACGCGCGATCTGACCGGGATCAAGCACCCGAGGCGGCGACGCTGCAGCCGGTTCCCGTCGTCGCCACGACCGTCCAGCAGCACGACGTGCCTATCATGCTGACCGGTCTCGGAACGGTCACTGCGCTGAACACGGCGGCGGTTCACAGCCAGATCACGGGGCTGCTGATCAGCGTCGACTTCAAGGAAGGTGAGCCGGTCAAGAAAGGCGAGTTGCTCGCTCAAATCGATCCGCGCACCTATCAGGCGCAACTCGATCAGGCCGAGGCTACGTTGAGCCATGACCAAGTCCATCTGCAAAATGCGCAACTCAACCTCCAGCGCGACAGCGATCTTGCCAAGACCAATGCCATCCCGGCCCAGCAGGTCGACAATCAGCGGGCCGCCGTTGAGGAGCTCAATGCCCAGGTCAAAAGTGACCAGGCCGCGGTGGAAAGCGCCAAGGCCGAGCTCAGCTATACGTCGCTGGTGGCGCCGTTCGATGGCGTCACCGGAATCCGCCTGCTCGACGTCGGCAACATCATCCATCCGCCGACTTCTTCTGCGACGGCTCAATCGACGCAATCCGATTCGAACGCCCTGGTCGTGGTCACCCAGATTCAGCCGATCAGCGTGATTTTCACTCTCGCTACGACGAGCATACCGGACGTGCAGAACGCGGTGGCGAACGGGCCACTGCAAGCGGTCGCTTTCAGCCAGGACGACAAAACCCAACTCGATACCGGCAACCTTCTTGTCGTGAACAACCAAGCCGATCCCGGCTCGGGCACGGTCCAGCTCAAGGCGGTGTTTCCCAATCAGCAGCGTCAGCTCTGGCCCGGCACATTCGTCAACGTGCGGCTGGTCCTATCGACCCAGCACGATGCCCTGACGGTCCCGCTCGACGCCGTCCAGCAGGGGCCGCAGGGTCAGGTCGTTTTCGTTGTCGGTCAGGATCACAAGGTGGCGCTTCGTCCGGTCTCGATGCGCCAGTCGTTCAACGGCGTTGCGCTCATCGACAAAGGGCTCAACGCCGGCGACACCGTGGTGATTCGCGGTCAGTACCGGCTGTCGCCCGGTACGCTGGTGACGCTTGCGAACCCTAACGATGCCGACGCCGTGCCAAACCCCTCCACGGCGAGTTCCGGGATGCTGCCATGAATCTGTCGGCCACCTTCATAACCAGGCCGATAGCGACGGCGCTCCTCATGGTGGCGATCGTGTTGCTCGGCATCATCGGCTACGAGCTGTTGCCGGTGGCGGCTCTGCCGGATGTGGATTCGCCGACGATCCAGGTGACCGCGCAGCTGCCCGGGGCCGATCCGCAAACGATGGCGTCTTCGGTCGCGACCCAACTCGAGCGGCAGTTCGGTCAGATTCCCGGCCTGACGCAAATGACGTCGAGCAGCGCCTTGGGCTATACGCAGATCACGCTTCAGTTCGGCCGCGACCGCACCGTGGATTCCGCCGCCCAGGATGTGCAGGCGGCCATCAACGCAACGGCCGGCCAACTGCCGCCCGATCTCCTCAATCCGCCGATCTACCGCAAGACCAATCCGGCGGACACGCCGATCCTGCTCATTGCGCTGACGTCCGACACGCTTGCGCTCACCAAGGTCAGCGATTACGCCAACAGCATCCTGGCGCAGAAGCTGTCGCAGATGCCCGGCGTCGGGCTGGTCAGCATCGGTGGCGAGCAGAACCCGGCGATCCGGGTCCAGGTCAATCCGGTGCAGCTTGCCGCGGAGGGCCTGGATCTCGAGACCGTGCGCACGGCGCTGGCCAACAGCACGGTCAACCAACCGAAAGGCACGCTCTACGGCGGCCAGCAGGCGTTCTCGCTCTTGACCAACGATCAACTCACGACCGCGAGCGGGTTCGACAACTACATCGTGGCCTACCGCAACGGTGCTCCGGTCCGCGTCCGCGATGTCGGCCATGCCGTGGTCGCGCCGGAAGATAAGACGCTTGCTGGTTGGTTGGGCGCGCATCCGGCGGTGCTTATTCAGATCCAGCGCCAACCGGGCGCCAACGTGATCGCGACGGTGGATCAGATCAAAAAAACGCTGCCGCAACTGCAGGCCTCGCTGCCGCCCTCAATCAAGGTGGAGATCGTGTCGGATCGCACGCAAACCATCCGCGCCAGCGTCACCGACGTGAAGTTCACGCTGCTTCTGACCATCGCGCTGGTCGTCGGAGTCATTTTCCTCTTCCTGCGGAAGCTTTGGGCGACGGTGATCCCGGCAGTCGCCGTGCCGCTGTCTCTGGTCGGCACGCTCGCGGTGATCTACGTGCTCGGCTACAGCCTCGACAATCTCTCCCTGATGGCGCTGACGATCGCCGTCGGCTTCGTGGTCGACGATGCCATCGTCATGATCGAGAACATCGTGCGGCATATCGAGGGCGGAGCTTCGCCGATGCAGGCCGCCGTCGACGGCGCCGGCGAGATCGGCTTCACCATCATGTCGATCTCGATATCGCTGATTGCCGTGTTCATTCCGCTGTTCCTCATGAGCGGCGTCGTTGGTCTATTGTTCCGCGAGTTTGCCGTCACCGTCGCGATGGCAATCGTCGTCTCGGTCGTCGTGTCGCTGAGCCTGACGCCGATGATGTGCGCGCGCCTGCTGACGCCGGAAGACCGTGGCGGAGCGGGGCGGGTGTCGCGCGCGCTCGAGCGCTTCTTCGACGGTCTGGTCGCCGTTTACGATCGGGCGTTGATCGTCGCGCTGCGTTACCGCGGGATCACATTGACCGCCATGATACTCACCATATGCGCGACGGTCGCCCTCTACGTGGTGATCCCGAAGGGATTCTTTCCGCAGCAGGATACCGGAATGATCGTCGGCATCAGCGAGGGGGCCGAAGACATTTCCCCCCAGGGCATGAAGGATCGCCAAGAGGCGGTGCTCGACATCGTTTCCAGGGATCCGGCGGTGGCGTCGGCAACCGCCTATATCGGCCCCGGTGGCTCGACCGTTACCGAAAATGACGGGCGGATGTTCATTACGCTCAAGCCGCACGGACAGAGGCGTGCCACCGCCGACCAGATCATCGCGCGGTTGAATCACGCGCTGCAGCTGGTCCAGGGCATCAGGCTTTGCATGCAGGCAGCGCAAGACATCAACGTCGGCGCGCGGCTGTCCAAGTCGCAATACCAATATACCCTGGTCGATGTGGACAGCGGCGAACTCAATCACTGGGCTCCGATTCTGCTGGAGAAGCTGCGGGGACTGCCACAAATAACCGACGCCGCGAGCGATCAGCAAAGCGCCGGCGAGACCCTCAAGGTCGAGATCAACCGGGATGTTGCGTCGCGTCTCGGCGTCAATCCGGCGGTTGTCGATTCCCTGCTTTACGATGCATTCGGACAGCGACACGTGGCGCGGATTTATACGACTTTAAATCAGTACTACGTCATCCTCGAAGTCGATCCCGGTTATCAACTCGGTCCAAACGCGCTCAGCCGGATCTATGCGCGATCCTCCAGCGGCACCATGGTGCCGCTCAGCCAATTTGCGGCCGTCAACCGCTCGGTCGCGCCGCTCGCGATCAACCACCAGGGCCAGTTCCCCTCGGTGACTCTGAGCTTCAACCTCGCTCCGAAGAGCACCATCGGCGGCGCGGTATCGGCCATTCGCCAGAGCGTCGCCGATCTCCAGATGCCGCCTTCGATCGCCACGAGCTTCCAGGGCAACGCCCAGGCTTTCCAGAGCTCGCTCAGCAGCACGCCGATCCTGATCCTCGCGGCGTTGGTCGCGGTCTACATCATCCTCGGCATGCTCTACGAGAGCACAATCCATCCCCTCATCATCATTTCGACCTTGCCCTCCGCCGGGCTTGGCGCCTTGCTGACCCTGATGCTGTTTGGCATGCCGCTCGACGTCATCGGCATCGTCGGCATCATCCTGCTGATCGGCATCGTGAAGAAGAACGGCATTATGCTGGTCGATTTCGCGCTGACCGGCCAACGCGAGCGCGGACTGAGCAGCGAAGACGCCATCCACGAGGCATGCCGGCTGCGTTTCCGTCCCATCCTGATGACGACGCTGTGCGCGTTGCTCGGCGGCGTGCCGCTCATGCTGGGGACGGGAACGGGATCGGAAATTCGACAGCCGCTCGGCTATGCGATTGTCGGCGGTTTGCTCGTCTCGCAGCTGCTGACCCTGTTCACCACGCCAGTTGTCTACATCTACATGGATCGCCTCAAGGATTGGCTCGACGGGCGATCGCGCTCACAATCCTCGGACATGGCCGCGACTTCGGCGACGCAAGTCTCGACCGAATCTTGAGCAACCGAGCTCCGCCGCAGATTTTATCTGAACGGCTTCACCGCGGCCGCGCCATGAACGCCATGCGCGCCTGATTGTGGCCGATGTTTTGTGGCGCGCGTTGCGCGGAAAATCCCGCCGCGGCGAGCTTTTCCGTCATCGCCGCCTCGCCGTAGCGGGTCAGGCCGTAGCGCGTGCGCAGGCGCCAGTAATCGGACAGCATGGTGCGGGCGAGGCCGGTGATGGCGGCGACGAAAAATCCGTTTGCGGCGCCGAACCGCAGCAGGGCCATCGCGTCGGTCGAGGCTGCGACCTCGGGCGGGATGACGTCGCTCACCACGAGCACGCCGTCGGCTTTCAATAGCCGATGAAACAGCGCGAAGAGCTTCGCCAGTTCGTCCGGCGTGAGATATTGCGCCACCGAATGCAGCACGATGAGATCGAGCGAGCGATCCGCCACGCGCTCGACGTCCTCCGGCGCGACGGCGCGGATTTTCGCATTGCCGGCGAAACGCGCGGCGATGCCGGCACGGACCCGCGGCGCGCCTTCGCACAGCAACAGCTCACCCGCGGCCGCGGCGACGCGATCGGCATGCAGCGCCTCGCCGCAACCGTAATCGAGCACGCGCGCCTGCGGCGAGGGAACCCGCGCCGCGATCTGCTGCGCGATGAGGGAATAGTGAACGTCGCGGTGGCGCGCATTGACGTAGATCGAATGGGAGCTGTCCCAGAACGTCAGCCAGCCGGAATTCATGCCCGCCACAGTGCCAGCAGCGGTCCTTCCGGCCCGAACGCCGGATCGCTCAACGGCAGCGGCACTTTGCGGATGGCGGCGACCGCCTTGGCGTGCTCGGCCTTGGTGCGGCAGAGATTGTATTTGCCGCTCGGCGGGTAGGCGCCGATGACCACGAGGTCGCGGCTGTGCTTGAGGCATTGATGCCCGGTGCCGGCCGGTAGAATGACGACGTCGCCGGGCGCGATATCGATCTCTTTGCCGTTGTCGCCGCCGAAGCGCACCTTGGCGCGGCCGCGGGCGATGCCCATCGCCTCGTGGATCATGGAATGATAGTGCGCGTAAGGGTAAATGCCGTTGCGCCACATATCGCCCCAGCCGTTGGCGTCGAACGTCTTTTCGATCAGCGTTTCCGGGTCGGGGGAGCCGGCAAGATCGATGCCGCCGCGATAGAGTATGAGCGGCAGCTTCGGATTGTTGGGAATCCGGCCGTCGTCGGCAAACAGGTGAGTGATCGGGGTGATACGCTTGGTGAGCATGGTCTCGATCCCGCCGCCGGGCGGCAGCGACGTTCTACCGGAGATTCCGTTGAAATTGTCTAACTGGGCTTGGTCACCCGGTTCCTGCTCAAACCCGCTTGAAATCGCGCATCAGCTCGACGAATTGGCCGAACAGATAATGACTGTCGCGCGGCCCGGGCGACGCCTCGGGGTGGTATTGCACCGAGAACACCGGCCGATCCTTAAGGGCGATGCCGCAATTTGAGCCATCGAATAAAGACACGTGGGTTTCCACCGCGTTCGCCGGCAAGGTCGCGCGGTCGACGGCAAAGCCGTGGTTCATCGAGGTGATCTCGACCTTGCCGGTGAAGAGGTCCTTGACCGGGTGATTGGCGCCGTGGTGGCCCTGATGCATCTTCATGGTCTTGGCGCCGACGGCCAGCCCGAGCATCTGGTGGCCGAGGCAGATGCCGAACACCGGTTTCTTCTCGATCAGCGCGCGGATCACCGGCACGGCATATGCGCCGGTGGCGGCCGGGTCGCCCGGGCCGTTGGAGAGAAAAATGCCGTCGGGTTTGAGCGCCAGGATGTCTTCCGCCGAAGTCGTTGCCGGCACCACGGTGACATTGCAGGCATGGCCGGCGAGCTGGCGCAAAATGTTGCGCTTGATGCCGTAGTCGATGGCGACGACGTGGTATTTGGCGCCGCCGCCTTGGCCATAGCCTTCGCCCCAAACCCACGGCGTTTCGTTCCAGGTGAAGCGCTGGCCGGTGGTCACCATCGGCACCAGATCCATGCCGAGCAGGCCGGGCCACGCCTTGGCCTCGCGCTTGAGCGCTTCAATATCGAAACGGCCGGACGGCTCGTGGGCAATGACCGCGTTCGGCATGCCTTTTTCGCGGATCAGCGCCGTGAGCGCGCGGGTGTCGATGCCGGCGAGGCCGATGACGCCGCGGCTCTTCAGCCAGGCATCGAGATGTTTTGTGGCGCGATAATTTGACGGCTCGGTGATGGCGGAATGCAGCACCACGCCGCGCGCGCCCGGTGTCGCCGCGAGGTTGATGGTCTCGATGTCGTCCTCGTTGGTGCCAACATTGCCGATATGGGGGAACGTGAAAGTGATGATCTGGCCCGCATAGGACGGGTCGGTGAGGATCTCCTCGTAGCCGGTCATCGCGGTATTGAAGCAGACCTCGCCGGCCGTCTGGCCGGTTGAGCCGAAGCCGATGCCCTCGAGCACGGTGCCGTCGGCCAGCACCAGCAATGCGGTCGGCGCAGGCTCATCCCATTCCTGGGCGGTCTCTGTCGCGCCAGTCGGCGGTTGTGTCGGCATCGGCAAGGGCCTAAATGTTCGGCGCAGCCGCCTGCCCGTGGCGGGCGCGGGCGCATTTGCGAGAGGCCATAGCCGTGTTGCGCGACGATATCAACAACGCGATGAAAGAGGCGATGAAGGCCGGCCAGGCGCGGCGCGTCTCGACCTTGCGCATGGTCAATGCCGCGATCTTGGCGCGCGAGACCTCCGGCGCCGAGCGGCTCAAGCTCAGCGATCCCGAGATCCTCGACGTCATGGGCAAGATGATCAAGCAGCGCCAGGAATTGCTCGATATCTACGAAAAGGCCGGCCGCGCCGAGCTCGCCGCCCAGGAGCGCGAGGAGATCGAGATCATCTCCGCCTACCTGCCCAAGCGCATGTCGGACATGGAGGCTGCCTCGGCGATTTCATCGCTGATCAAGGAGCTCGAAGCCGCGACGCTCAAGGACATGGGCCGCACCATGGCGGCGCTGAAGGAGCGATTCGGCGGGCGCATGGATTTCTCCAAAGCCGGCGCAACGGTGAAGAAGCTGCTCGGCGGCGGGTGACGGCGATGACGCGGCGCCGGATGTTGGTCGGGCTCCTCGGCGCGAACATCCAGGGATCGATGTCGCCGTCGCTGTTCGCCGATGCTTTCGCGGCGGCCGGGATCGACGGCTATTATCATCTGTTGGATGCCGATCGCTTGCCGGGGCGGCTGCCGCAACTATTCGAAGCGATCAAGACCGCGGGCTTTATCGGCGCCAACGTCACTTTTCCGTTCAAGCAGGAGATCATTGCGCTGCTCGATGCCGTGGATTCAAGCGCCGCCCAAGTCGGCGCGGTGAACACCGTGGTGTTCGCGCCCGATGGCCGCTCGACCGGCTACAATTTCGACCGCGCGGGATGGCGCAATAGTTTTGACGAAAGCATCGGCCGCGCCGGCGCCAAGGACGCGACGGTGGTGCAGATCGGCGCCGGCGGCGCCGGGCGCGCCGTCGCGTTTGCCTTGATGGACTTAGGCGTCGCCGAACTCGTCCTCCATGATCTCGATATCGCGCGGGCCAACGCACTGCAGGCCGATCTTGCGTCGCATTACGGCGCATCGCGCTGCCGGCTCGCGCAGAATTTAGAGCGCGACATCGCGGCGGCTGCCGGCGTCGTCAACGCCACGCAGGTCGGCATGCGCGGATTCCCCGGCAATCCGGTTCCGGTCGCAGCGCTCAAGGCCGCGCATTGGGCCGCCGACGTCATCTACACGCCGCTGCAGACCGAATTCCTCAAAGCCGCCGCCGCTAAAGGCGCCCGCACGCTCAACGGCAGCGGCATGTGCGTGCACCAGGCGGTCGCGGTGTTTGCGCAACTCACCGGTGTCACGCCCGATCCGGCGCAGCTGCGCCGCGCCTTCGACACTGCCGTCGCGGCGCGCGACGCGGAGTTCGCTGCCGCGACTTGAGGCGCATCGGCCGGAGCGCCCATCACGAAGGACTTTGGCGCCGCGCCTGATCGTGGCAAACTTGAGCCGACGGACAATGGGAACGGACCACAATGCCGCAATGCCTGGTGCGCGGCCTGCGCAGCATCGAACTTGTCGCTACAAATCTTGAGGAGGCGGCAAGCTTCTACGAAACCATATGGGGTTTGACGCCGGTCGAGCAGCGCAACGACGCGCAATATTTTCGCGGCACCGGCGGTTATCACCACATCCTCGGCCTGCATCGCGGCGCGCAGCCGGCGGTGGTGCGTATCGTTTTCGACGTTGCCGACCGCAAAGCGATCGATGCGTTGCATAAGGCGGTGACGGCTGCGGGCTGCAGCGCGACCGCGCCCGGGCCGGTGGCGTTTCCCGGCGGCGGTTACGGTTTTGGCTGCAAGGATCCCGACGGGCGCAGCCTCGCCTTCGTCTGCGACTGCGCCGATCATGCGGACGCACACGACCAGCCGGACCGGCCGCGCAAGATCGTGCACGCCAATCTCAACACGCGCGACCACGATGCGACGCTCGCCTTCTTCACCAACACGCTCGGCTTCCGCGTGGTCGACGACAACGCGCCGCTGACGTTTCTGCATTGCGCCAATGCCGACCATTGCTCGATCGTGCTGGCCAAGACCGATCTGCCGACGCTGAACCACATCGCCTTCGACGTGCCCGACTTCGACTCGGTGATGCGCGGCATGGGGCGCATGAAGGACAACGGCTACCCGATCGAATGGGGCCCGGGCCGCCACGGGCCGGGCAATAATGTCTTCGCCTATTTCTGCGGCCCCGACGAAGTGCCGCTGGAATACGCCGCCGAGGTGCAGCAGATCGACGACAGTTATGAGCCGCGCGCCTCGGATTTCTGGAAATTCAAGCCCGGCCGCTCCGAGCAATGGGGCCTCACCGCGCCGCGCTCGGCGCGCTATTACCGGGTGCAGCGGCTGTTCGGATTTACCGCGGATGGCGATCGGGTGAGCTGACGCAATTGTGGGCAACCTGTGGATAACCGGGACTAACCGGCCGTGGCGTCGCGCCCGCCCCTGACACCCTATATTCCTTCCCTATTGGCGCTACGCTTGAGCGAATCACCATGCGCTTTACGCCGCAATTTCTCGACGAGCTGCGCGCGCGGCTTCCGGTTTCGGAAGTCGTCGGGCGGCGCGTGAAATTGCGCAAGGCGGGGCGCGAGTGGAAGGGGCTGTCGCCGTTCAACAAGGAGAAGACGCCGTCGTTCACGGTCAGCGACGACAAGGGCTTTTACCACGACTTCTCCTCCGGCAAGCATGGCAACATTTTCGACTTTCTGATGGAGACCGAGGGCGTCAGCTTCCCGGAAGCGGTCGAACGGCTGGCAGAGATGGCCGGCGTGCCGCTGCCGGCTTATTCGCCCGAAGCGGAAGCGCGCGAGGAGCGCCGCAAGACGCTGCACGACATCGTCGAGCTCGCCGCGGGGTTCTTCCAATCGACGCTGGCGTCAAGAAATGGCGCCCGCGGCCGCGGCTATCTGGCCGACCGCGGTTTGGCTTCCGCGACCCAGCTCAAATTCCGCCTCGGCTATGCGTCGGCCGAGCGATACGCGCTCAAGGAGCATCTGGGCGCGGCGAAAATCCCGGTCGAGGACATGATCGAGGCCGGCCTGATCGTCGCCGGCGAGGACATTCCGGTGCCGTATGACCGGTTTCGCGATCGCATCATGTTCCCGATCAGCGATTGGCGCGGCCGGGTCATCGCCTTCGGCGGCCGGGCGCTGGAGAAAGAGGTCTCGGCGAAATATCTCAACTCGCCGGAGACGCCGCTCTTTCACAAGGGCGCGACGCTCTACAACATCGCCGCCGCCCGCAAGGCCGCGCACGAAGGGGCCCGCGTGATCGCGGTCGAAGGCTATGTGGACGTCATCGCCATGGTGATGGCGGGATACGAAGGCACCGTGGCGCCGCTCGGCACTGCGCTCACCGCCGAGCAATTGGCGCTGATGTGGCGGCTCACCGACGAGCCGATCCTGTGCTTCGACGGCGACGATGCCGGCCGCCGCGCCGCCTACCGCGCGCTCGACATCGCGCTGCCGCTGCTAAAGCCCGGCAAAAGCCTGAAGCTTGCCACGCTGCCCGACGGCCAGGACCCGGACGACCTCGCCCGCTCCGGCGGCCGCGCGGCCATCGAAGACGTGCTCGGCGCGGCGCGGCCGTTGGCGCATGTCTTATGGGCGCGCGAGAGCGAGCAGGGCGCGTTCGATACGCCGGAGCGCCGCGCCGCGCTTGAAGCGCGCATCGGCGAGGTCACCAACGCCATCGGCGACGAATCCGTGCGGCGCTACTACCGGCAGGATTTTTCGGCGCGGCTTCGGCAAATGTTCGCGCCGCAAAACTTCACTGGAAATCATATTGCGGCGCGCCGGCAGAATTTCGGCGCCAACCGCTTCGACGACAAAAACCGCGGCGGCGGCGGCGGTCGCGGCGGCGGCGTGCCGGGCCGGCCACTTTCGCCCAAGGCAGCCTTCGGCGACGAGACTTACGTCGCCGCCAGCGCGCAACTTACAGCAAGCCCGCTGCATCGCGGCCGCGCCGCGATCCCGCGCAACGAGGCGCTGATATTGCAGGCAGCGCTCAATCACCCGTGGCTCCTGCACGACCACATGGAGGAACTGGCCGAGGCCGAGTTCCGCCACGCCGACACGCAAAAGCTCAAAAGCGCGCTGATCGACGTGTTCGCCCATCATTCCGCAGGGGAATTCCGCCAGGATTCCGGCAGTGCCAGCGAAGCCGACCGGACCGAGCTCGTCGCCGAGCTCGACCGGCTGGGCTTCGGCCCGTTGCTCGGCCGCATCGAGCGCTCGATCACCACGCTGTCGGTGTGGGGCGCGCAGCCGCAAGCGGCGCGGGACGACGTTTTACTGACGTGGAAACAGCTTGTTGCCTTGCATCGGCAATGGCATTCCCTAACTAGGGAGCTTAAGGAAGCAGAATTGGCGCTCGGCGAAGACAACAGCGAGGCGAACTACACGCGGTTGCTCGACGTCAAGGCGCGGCTGTCATCGCTCGACGGCACCGAGGCCCTGATCGAGGGTTTTGGCGCCTCCTCGGGCCGGAAAAGCCGGCCGATGTAGATACCTCTCCTGAAAAGGGCGAGGCCATTTCCTGACCTCCCCCCTGAAAGGGGGAGGATGGCGAGCGGAGCGAGCCTGGTGGGGGTCCGTCGCGCGCACTGACCCCCACCCGGTCGCCTGACGGCGACCATCCTCCCCCTTTCAGGGGGAGGGCTTGAGGTAGGCCGGACGAGCAGGCCGACGGCGAGGGGAATATGAGGCCGCCCTCGCGGTTGTGGTTAGTCGGAGCTTAACGGAGTTCCGACACATTTGGCCTCGATTCGGGCGGTGTCCGAGGGTAAACCCTTCCGGCATCCGCCCTTTTTGGCCGTTGGCAGAAGCTTTCGGCCCAACAACAAGGGATTTGAGGCTCGGCCCAATGGCCTGGCCCCGAGTTCCGGCGTTGGTCTACCGCCTGGGGTGATTCCTTCACCATAGGGTAGGGGGACCCGAAACGTCCCGTGGAGAGACAGAGCATGGCAAGCAAGAGCGGCGTGGCCACCAAGACCGTCCCGACCAAGGCCAAAGCGGCCCTGCCGAAAGACGCCGAGACCCCCGAAAAGGACGGCGCCGAGACCCCGGAAAAGGACGGTCCGCTGCCGCTGCTCGATCTGTCCGACGCCGCCGTCAAGAAGATGATCAAGCAGGCCAAGAAGCGCGGCTACGTCACCTATGAGCAGCTCAATGCCGTGATGCCGTCCGAGGAGGTCACCTCCGAGAAGATCGAGGACGTGCTCGCCATCATGAACGAGATGGGCATCAACGTCGTCGAGACCGAGGAGGCCGAGACCGACGAGGAGGAGAAGGACGAGCCGGAGGAGGAAGAGAGCGAGTCCGGCGAGCTCGTCGAAGTCGCGCCGAAGGCGGTGGCGAAATCCGAAGCCAAGGAGCCGACCGAGCGCACCGACGATCCGGTCCGCATGTATCTGCGCGAGATGGGCTCGGTGGAGCTGCTCTCGCGCGAGGGCGAAATCGCCATCGCCAAGCGCATCGAGGCCGGCCGCGAGGCGATGATCGCGGGGCTCTGCGAAAGCCCGCTGACCTTCCAGGCCGTCATCATCTGGCGCGACGAATTGAACGAAGGCAAAGTCTTCCTGCGCGACATCATCGATCTCGAAGCGACCTATGCGGGCCCCGACGCCAAGCAGGTCGCGCCGGCCGTCGGCCCCGACGGCCTGCCGATAGCGGGCAGCGTGGCGCCGGGCCCTGGCGCGCCTGGTTTCGTGCCGCAGCCGCCGCAAGCGGTGGCGCCGCCGTCGGCGCCGCCCGCCGCCACCCCTTTCAAGCCGGCCGGCGCCAATGGCGCGGCCGCGGCCGACGGCGAAGAGGCCGGCGAGGAAGCAGTGATTGCCGACGCCGATCTCGACGAGGACGATCTCGAGAATTCGATGTCGCTCGCCGCCATCGAGGCCGAGCTCAAGCCCAAGGTGCTGGAGACCTTCGACAACATCGCCGACTCGTTCAAGCGGCTGCGCCGCCTGCAAGAGCTCGACATCCAGGGCAAGCTGCACAACGAGACGCTGTCGCCGGCGCAAGAGCGCAAGTCGAAGAAGCTCAAGGAAGAGATTATTCAAGAGGTGAAATCGCTGCGCCTCAATCAGGCGCGCATCGATACGCTGGTCGAGCAGCTCTACGACATCAACAAGCGGCTGGTCGGCCACGAAGGCCGCCTGATGCGGCTTGCCGAAAGCCACAGCGTCGTGCGCGAGGATTTTCTGCGCAACTACCAGGGCTCCGAGCTCGACCCGCGCTGGCTCAACCGCGTCTCGAAATTGTCCGCCAAAGGCTGGAAGAATTTCGTCGCCCGCGACAAGGACCGCATCAAGGAGCTGCGCACCCACATCCACACGCTGGCGTCCGAGACCGGGCTCGAGATCGGCGAGTTCCGCAAGATCGTGCACATGGTGCAGAAGGGCGAGCGCGAAGCGCGCCAGGCCAAGAAGGAAATGGTCGAAGCCAACCTGCGCCTCGTCATCTCGATCGCCAAGAAATACACCAACCGCGGCCTGCAATTCCTCGATCTGATCCAGGAAGGCAATATCGGCCTGATGAAGGCGGTCGATAAGTTCGAATATCGCCGCGGCTACAAGTTCTCGACCTATGCGACGTGGTGGATCCGCCAGGCGATCACGCGCTCGATCGCCGACCAGGCCCGCACCATCCGCATCCCGGTGCACATGATCGAGACCATCAACAAGATCGTGCGCACCTCGCGGCAGATGCTCAACGAGATCGGCCGCGAACCGACGCCGGAGGAACTGGCCGAAAAGCTCGGCATGCCGCTGGAGAAGGTGCGCAAGGTCTTAAAGATTGCCAAGGAGCCGCTGTCGCTCGAAACCCCGATCGGTGACGAAGAGGATTCCCACCTCGGCGATTTCATCGAGGACAAGAACGCCATCCTGCCGATCGACGCCGCCATCCAATCCAACCTGCGCGAAACCACGACCCGGGTGCTGGCCTCGCTCACCCCGCGCGAAGAGCGCGTGCTGCGCATGCGGTTCGGCATCGGCATGAATACCGATCACACGCTGGAAGAGGTCGGGCAGCAGTTCTCGGTGACCCGCGAGCGCATCCGGCAGATCGAGGCCAAGGCGCTGCGCAAACTCAAGCACCCTTCGCGGTCGCGGAAATTGCGCTCGTTCCTCGACAACTAACTCAGCCCGTCATGCCCGGGCTTGGCCCGGGCATCCGACTTTTGCGTCATGCCCGGCCTCGTGCCGGGCATCCACGTCTCTGGGCCTCGGCGGTCGTGTTAGACGTGGATGGCCGCGACGAGCCCGGCCATGACGAGTAATGTGCCGTGCCAAAATGCCCCTCGAAACGATGGGACCGATGCCAACGAATGACTTTGCGATGTTTGATGTATTGCGTCACCGATGGCAGGTGCCGGCGCCTCGATAGACTATCTGAGAGATCGCACTGCTCGCAGGCCATGCGACAAAAACCGCAATGGGGCAGGTAATTTTGAACGGAATATCCTCCAAAGAAATGCCCATACAGCACCATGCGGCGAGACATAGGATACTTAGTCGGCTCTTAGATGCCGAACTCATCAAATGGGTCTTCACGGCGAATTTTAAAAGTACAAAATCTCTCCTCGGTCAACAAAACAATGTACCGAAACATGCGGCTGATGATCATCAGGCAAAATGAAGAATAAAAACGGGCCTATCCCTATCAGCCATCATTAAATAACACTCTCACAGCTCAATCTAGCTGTACATTGGTTCGCGACCTAAAGCCGCCATAAATAGCCTATCCTGGTCGCCGATGGAACGCTAGTATAGGTTGTCGCGGGTGTGGGAGTATCACGTTGAATTGGCGCGTCGTATCTCTGACCGTCGGTCTATCTTTTGTTCTATTGTCGCAAGCCAACACTCGCGATCTTAAGTCATGTCTTGCGATACAGGATGTTGATCAAAGAGTTGAGTGTCTTGAAGGCAGGGCGGAACCACCCAACGAAGCGCCTGCCCCACCGAGAATAGTTCCCCAATTTTCGCCGAGCTTCGACTGCAATAAAGCTACTTCCGGGACAGAAATGCTCATCTGTAGCGATCCTCTCCTAGCGCAGGTCGATGCTAAAATGGGACAAGCATATTCACAGGCCTTGAAAAGCCGAAATGACAGCGGGCCCCTCATTAATGAGCAACGCCGCTGGCTCTCTATTCGTGACAACAAATGTGGATGGGCCGCCCCCTCGACTGCTCGAAGCTGCTTGATGGAAATGACGACGGCTCGCATAGCAGCGCTAGCGGCAACTGCCACCGCCCAATCTGAACAACCGGGAGAGAAACCTAACGACCAACAAGCATCTTCTGAGACGGGTCCAAGGCCCCCTGCCACTCAGGCTGCCATCAACGTCAAAGAACCTGCGTCGGGTGATTCACTGGGCACCGTTGACGACCTAACAGCTAGCAAGGTCATGATTGACAGCATCCAATCGTTGCTGGGTGCGTCGCCGACGGAGAGCGTAAAATTCTTTAAGTACGTCGTCGACAAAAAAGAGCTTCAAGGCTTCAAACAGGACATGCCCGTCTTGCGGATCGTATACGACGAACGCGTTTTCTTCGACACTGACAAAGACGTCCTTCGTTCGGAAGCCATGCCCGTGGTGAAGGCGATCGCGGCCACGTTGAGACAACAGAAGCAAAAGGTTGCACTCTTCGTGGCTGGCCATACCGACGCCCGGGGGACTGAGCAATATAACTTAGACTTATCGATTCGTCGCGCCGAAGGTGTCGCTCGCGCCATAAAACAACAGGGTCCCGGAGCGACTCTTATTTGGCGCGTGGGCTTTGGTAAAGCGATTCCAATTCGTCCCAACACCTCGGAACTAAACATGGCTTTAAACAGGCGGGTCGAATTTCTCATAGCCAGTCAAGCTGACATCATCACTACGTGGATCAAAAATACAAAGGGCTTATGTGAAGATGAGACCTGCGGTACGACCTCCATCGCTTCCAGTTTTCAGGCCACGCCTATTGACAACAGCGGTGCCCGGCCGATCAACATTGAAATTCCCACCCCTAAGCCTGTGGAAATACAGATGCAGTTTCACCCGATCGAGATAGGACCTCCCCTTCAATGAGTCTCCAAGAGTACGAGACCTTAGACCTGACAAAAAGGTCAGAAGCAGCAAAGGATTTGTTTGAGCGCATCTCTGGCGAGAGCGGTCAATCGACAATAGTGCTTAGTCCGGTTTATGGAACTGATGCGGCGCCCCCATTCCTAACGCAAGAAATGAGCGCTTGGTTTGCTTCATTCATTCAACCCTACCGGTCCGGCGCACTTGAACAAGTTCACGAGGAATTCAAACGTCATAACCTTAAACTATTTGAACAAGAGCTCGATAATATTGAGCAAAAAAAGTTGAGGGATATCGATAGTGAGCGCGTGCTTTTGCGCCAAAATAATGACGTTGAATTTTTGCGAACAAGATATGCCGAATTGAGTAAGCGCTACGAGGATTTGCGAAACAATCATGGTCGTGACGCTCTGGTATGGAAACCTGGTCAGTATTGGCTAGTGTTGTCTTTTTTTATGCTTCCCGAGTTTCTGATTAACTGGGATTTGTTCTTGAAGATCCCTGGTTTTACTCCTGCCTACGCAACTGGTCTCATGCTGGTCGTAGCCCTTGCGTATGGGTTTTCAGCACATTCAATTGGGCGAATTATCAAACAATGGAAAGAGCTGTTTGGCGGACACGTAGAGTTTACTGAGAGACGGAAGGCGCTACGGGAATTAGTCGTCGGAATTTTGCTGTTGTTGATTGCCATTACGGCGGTCGGATGGGGCAGATGGTTTTTTATTCAAGGTGCAATTCTAGAAAAGACTATTTTGCGCGGTGGTGGTTTGGAGTTTTCCGACTTGGTTCAGTTCGTGGGCGCTATGCTGGGCAACGTCTTGGTCTATCTTCTCGGACTTCTGTGGTCCTTTTACAAACACGACTCCATCCCCGAATTCAGCGAGATTCGTTATGAGTTAATGAAGGTGCAACGAAAGTTAATTGCGGCGTTTAACAAGTATCTTACTCGTAGAAATCAGCAGCACTTTCAAAAGGCGGAGAAGGACAGAACACAAATACAGCGCGTCGAAGATAGTCAGAAAAAGAAAGAGAGTTACACTCGGGCTCGACAACAATTTGCGAGGCTCAAGAACAAAGACTCGGAAGTGCGCGCTCTGCTTATGGAATATCGAAATCGGCTGCTAACGAAAATGAAGGCTGACCCGAACCAAAAATATTTGCAAATCGATGATGTGCGCGTGGCGGAAATGGAAACGCTTATTAGACTCACGCCCGACCAATACGCGAGCGTCCCGATTGAGTTGAGGTACAATTAAAATGCTTATTTGGAGGGTAGTCGCCTTTATCTTCGCGGTCTGGATTGTCGTACCGGCGCAGGCGGCAGAGACCGTTGTGGCTGAAGAGTTCTGTCACTCAGAAGGGTTCACTCGTCCGTTACGCCAAACTATCGTGGTCCTGGACGAAATGACTGTTGAACCCTGGACTACTGGTGAGATGAGTGAAGGTAACCGCCGCTGGATGAACGCGGCCATCGCACTTGCCGGCGTGGAGGAAGCTCAAAGGGACAAGAATGCGGAGCCGCGAGAGAGAATAACGGTGCTGCTGGCTCGTGCAAATGGGTCCGATCTAGTGCGAGTATTCACCGGGTGTCCCCCTACGTTTTCACGCGAAGAAATGGAGAAATTAGATGCGAGCAGCGCAGGCGCGAGGCGTATGTTCGACGAATGGTTGGGAAAAGATCCGAGGTCTCGTGTTGAAGCCGATCAAAAGGCATTTCGCATTAAATTGCTTGGTGCATTAGTGCAGCTTACGAAGGAGGCTGTCAAAGCCAAGTCACCAGAGAGTAACTTTCTTTCGCAGCTGCCGGCGGTAGGACGTACCTTGGACCTTGGTAACGGCATTCCTCGCATCGTAATTTTTTCGCCACTTGTTCTGGCGAATGGTAGTTTTGCTAACAAAGCGGCCGCACGGGAGGCGGGCTTCAAGCAGGCGTCTCTTTACGCCGCCGACCTCAAAAGAGCAGAAGTGTATCTCATTCACGGAAAGCGAGAAGCTAATAGCGTTACGGACGATTACCTTTCAGCTCTGTTACTGGCTTCGAAGGGATATTTAGTCGACACATCGGGTGAAACACTACCGGCGCTTCGTGACGCTCCCCAAATGATTGCGGTTTATGGCGGGTTTATCTCCTACGGGCTTGTAAACGCTCCAATGCAAATACGACTGGCTGTCGACTCAACTGGTTCCCTAGTCAATAGCTGGGTTGAAATCTCAGTCGATAAAGCTACCGCAACTCCTATGACCGGAAAGGCGATTTGCAAAGGCGCAAACTTAGACAATTGTACAATTCAGGGAGATGGAAAAGATTTTTCACAAGCGTGGGCCCTCGATCCCGATCCCAACAAACCAATCTTTGACCAGCATCTGCCTTTTTCTGGCATGCGCTGGTTCCAACTTACTACCTCGGCCAAGGGCGCCACTGGTACCTTTTATGACCCGATGGTGATCGTCAACAAACAGAAAGATATGCCCTTCGATCTATCAACGACAGCTCATGTAAAATTCTAACTTAGCGAATTATTTAGCGGAAGGTTGCGTCCTTGAGGTGATTATCGCATTCGAGGTAGTGCTGCTCCCAGATGCGATCGTAGGAGCGATACGGAGTATTGGGGATGGCACATCGCGCAGTATTTGCGACATTCCTTCTGCTGGTAGGTTATGTGTGCACTGTACCCGCGCGCTCGCAGGTCGATTCAGCGCGGATGAGCGCCTGGGTTGGAATGTATCCGAATGATCGGGTTCGAGGGGTGATGTTTCTTGAAGACCCTGAGGTGGAGGCACGCGTTACAGATGCACTGGGCCCTGGCTCCATCACTCAAATGGAGAAGATGTCGCTCGTAGGGCCAATTGTACACCGTGGTGATTGGTTGATCGCTTACGGGTGTCAACCGGACGTTTGTGCAGAGGCCAAATGGTGGGTTGCGATAAACCTCACAAGTTTTGAAGCACGTGCCTGTCTCGGACTACCTAAATTGCCCACAGTCCGTTTCGAGATAAATGGCGCCTTGACACTCGATTTCATCGTCGATAGTGGGGCTGCTGATGTCAGCGTTCCGATAGACGTTTTTTCGACGCTATTGCGTACAGGAACAATCCAAGACTCCGATATTATGGGAGAGCAAACTTATGTTCTGGCTGATGGTTCGCAATCGAAATCAATCACGTTTACAATTAGGTCTCTAAAAGTCGGAGACAAGATCGTCAACAAGGTCAGAGGCAGCGTAGGCTCCTCTGGCGGAATTTTGCTGCTTGGGCAATCGTTTCTTGAACGTTTCAAGTCATGGTCCGTTGACAATGTGAACCACGAACTTGTTCTCGAACCTCGGTAGCGTGAGAGCAGCTGCTGATTAAGAATTGGGGGAATAAAGGCTTTTGTTGCGCTTTGTACTTTGCTTGGGGCATCTGCGTGCAACGGAGGTGATGAAGCGTTCACGTGATCGTTGCCAATCCAGCTACGTACGATTAGCCAGCCCAACGAATCTTTTCCGCTGTGAGTCCGTTTCACAACCAACTATTGCCGACGGATAACGTGACGCGGTCGCGAGCACGTTGCCATAACATTATTTATTTCAAAGGCTTAATGGCCTCAGCGATTGCGCCTTTCTGCGCCTTCCTTGACACCCACCCCAAATCCGCTATCAGGAAATAATTCCTCACCCGCGAAGGGCGCGTTCCGGATGCGATCCTGATTGCGGGTGGGGGCGGTGCCTGCGTGCGGCCTCGCAAACCGCGCCCGGGCGGCTTCGAGCATCATGTCCGCCGGTGTTACGGCCGGTGCGCGGGGTGCATCCGCTGGACTGGGACAGGCGCAAGGCGGGTAACGCCGTCGCGGGCCGCGTCCCAGGAAACGTGTCACAAGCAACCTGGCCTGAAGTCGAAATGCCGAGGCCTAGAAACTTCGGTCAAAGCCGCGGCGGAGCGCCGAGAGGCGAGCGCGCCCGAAGCGGGCGGTCCGTGCAAACGGATGGTCCGTGGCGCGCGCCGCGCCCGAAGCGCGAACGGGTGGCAACAGCCGTTGGCGTGGCGCGGTCAATTTTCAGTTTGCGCCTTCCGGCGCTCCGCCTCCCCTCATTTTATTTGGAGGCGAAACATCAGTGGCTTTCGTTCTTGCTGCAAAACTCGGGCGCGCAGCGCGCCGCGAGAACGCGATTGCTTTCCGCCCCCGCGATAGCGGGGGAGGGGGGCCACTGGAGCTCGCGAAGCGAGCGAACCGTGGTGGAGGGGGCGCTTGCGGTGCCGCTTCTTTGTCGTTGACGGGAAATAACGGTAGTCAGGTTTTTTGTTTGCTCGTTGCTCAAGAGAAAAGTTTCAGACGAGCTTCTTTTCAGTGCGCAGTCGTATGCATTCAAGTTTCGTTGCCGCCTGCGCCCCCTCCACCACCCTGCTGCGCAGGGTGGTCCCCCCCCCGCTGGCGCGGGGGCGGAAGAAAAGAAAGGAACCCGCCGTGCGCAAACGCAGCGAGCCCGATCCCAAATCGCAGAAATATCGCGATCGCTTCTTCGCCGCCCAGGAACTGGTCGTGCGGGCCTATTGCGATTTTTTCGAATTCTGGCGCTCTTGCCCTTATCGGCCGTGCCGGCGCGCCCGCGGCTGTCGCGGCGACGAAATCGATTGCATCGTCGCTCGTCGCGGCGGCGAGGCCCACCGATTCGACGCGGCAAGAGCCTCCGTGCGGGCGCACATCCCGAAAGATGCCGGCGTGCCGGAGCGCCACGCCTGGATGAGCGACTGTTGCACCGTGACCTGGGCCAAGTCGCCGAGGACCAAGGCGCGGAGGAAAGCGACATCATGAGCGCAGCGCGCGCATTTTTTGTTCGATCGGCTTTTAGTTCGTTCGCCGCGCGGTTCCCGCGTCATGACATGACCACGCGCGCAGCACCGTATGACCAAAGCATGGTCGGATTTGACCGTGACAAGACGGACCGGGTGAGGGCTCTCATGGAGTCATGTAATGCGTCGTTCGCTTCTCGCGATCTTGCTTGTCGTGTTGGTGGTGCCCGCGGTGTCCGGACCGGCTTCGGCGCGGCAGCACTCTGTTCATCATCGCTATCGCTTCACGCGGCAACACACGCTGCCTGTGCAGGGAGAAAATTTCGCACCCGGCCTTTATGCCTATGCACCGGATGCCTATGCGCCGGCGTACGCGACGCCCGAAACCAATGTGCGGCGAAACAATCGGCGCCAGAACGATTGGGGGCAAAGCGGCTTCGGCCAAAACAGCTTGAGTCAGAACTCTTTCAACCAATCCGCGCCGCTCGACGGCATGGCGGCGGCGCAGGCGAACACCAACGGCGTGCCGGTGTCGCTGGTCGAGCGTGTCATCAAACGCGAGAGCGGCGGCAATCCGCGTGCGGTGAGCCGCGGCAATTACGGCCTGATGCAGATCCGGCTCGGCACCGCGCGCGCCATGGGTTTTTCCGGCTCGGCGGCGGATTTGCTCGATCCGCAGGTCAACATGACATACGCGGTGCGCTATCTCGCCGGCGCCTATCGCGCCGCGGGCGGCAACGAGAGCCGCACCGTCGCGCTTTATGCGAGTGGCTATCACGATCAGGCCAAGGCGCAGGGTTTTTCGCCGTATGCAGCCGAGGCATCGTCTGGCCTTGCGCCCTATCGGCCGGGCGGATTCCAGATGGCGGAGAACGTCGCCGACGGCGCGCCGGTTTATCGCCTACGCCATCACCGGCATCGCGCGGTGTAACCAATGTAGGGTGGGCACCGCGATGCAAAGGCCGAGCCGCGTGGGCAAAATCGTGCGAGCGCCATAGCCCGTCGAAGACGGGCGTAAACGCCCTAATGGCCCACGCGGCTCTGCTTCGACGGACGATTTTGCCCACCCTACAACGTTTACAGCGCCGCGACCGCGCTCACCTCGATCAGAAACTGCTCCTGCACCAGGCGGTCGACGATCAGCAGCGTGTTGGGCGGATAGGCGCCGCCGGCGAACAGTTTTGGAAATTCGCGGGTGCGGTAGGCCATGAAGGCCGGGATATCCTGCGAGTGCACCAGATAGGTGGTGAACTCCACAAGATTGGCGAAGCCCGCGCCCTGGGACGCCAGCGCCGCGCCGATATTGGCGAACGTCAGCGCGCATTGGGCGTCGAAGTCGGCCGGCGCCTTGCCATCCTTGTCGGCGCCGACCTGGCCGGCGATGAACAACAGCTCCCACGGTTTTACGCGGGTGAGCTGCGAATATTGCCCCAGCGGCTTGCCGAGGGTTTCCGGGTTGAGGATCTTGATGTCGGACATCATCATGGCTGGGCTCCGCGACTGTGTGAAAAGACGTAAACCGTAGCCTCACTGTCATTCCCGCGAAAGCGGGAATCCAGTAACCGCGGCGATACGGGGATTGCCCGGAATTCGGTGCTTACTGGGTCCCCGCTTTCGCGGGGACGACAGGAGGGACTTGCACGCGGCGCGCGTCACACCATCTGTGGCGAAAGCTCAACGACGGATGAGAACGATGGCCTTCGCACGCACGGCATTTTCCGGGTTTCAATACGGTTCCGGCGCCGGCCCCTACGACGCGGCGTCGCGGCGCGCGGCCCTCGACCGCCTCGACATGCTGGCGACCGTGTTCGATACGGCTTTCATCCTGCCCGGAACGAACGTCCGCTTCGGCGTGGAATCGCTGTTGCGCCTCATTCCAGGCATCGGAGATGTCATGGCGTCGGCGATGTCTTTTTACATATTGTACGAAGCGTCGCGGCTCGGCGTGCCGCGGCTGCTCATGGCGCGCATGGCCGCCAATGTCGTGCTCGAGGGCGCGGTCGGCGTGGTGCCGTTTGCCGGCGATGCCTTCGACGTGTTCTTCCGCGCCAATCGCCGCAATGTCGCGCTGTTGCGCCGGCATTTCGCGCGGGCGGGATTTGTCTAGGTGGGCCACCCTGTCATTCCCGCGTAAGCGGGAATCCAGTAGCCACGGCGCTTGAGGATCGAGTTGCGACGCAGCGTTTACTGGGTCCCCGCTTTCGCGGGGACGACAGTACAATCAACCGGCGCTAGGCGTAGTCCTTCACCTTCTTCTTTGCGCCGGAGCGCGAGACGCTCTGGATCTTCGCCGGCGGACGGCCGGATTTTTCGGCGATCTCGCGGTCCTGCTCGATCAAAAAACCGTGCGCCGGCTTATCGCCGTCGATGCCGCCAAGCAGCGCGCGCGGCACCTTGCGGTTGGAGCGCTGCGTGCCGTCTTCATAGACCACGTCGAACATGACGAACTCGGAATTCAGTCCCGGTTTTCTTGGCATGATTTGTCTCCTTGTTCTTGTTCCTTGATTCTTGTTCTTTGCGCAGAGTCTTGTTCTTCGCACATGACAGAAAACAAAACGCCGGCGCCATTATGACGCCGGCGCTGCATTTATGCCGTAGTTCAGGCCGCCTGCAGATTGGTCGCGGCGGACTTGCCGCTGCGGCGGTCGGCCTCGATGTCGAACGACAGCTTCTGGCCCTCGACCAGCGAGCGCATGCCGGCGCGCTCGACTGCCGAGATGTGCACGAAGACGTCGGGGCCGCCGGCGTCCTGCACGATGAAGCCGTAGCCCTTTTGGGCGTTGAAGAACTTGACGGTACCTTGAGCCATGATGGCCCTCCTCTGGAAAACGCAGATGCGTTTTTGTGGCCGCGCGAACCATTCACGCGGTCCAAATCCGGATTTTGCGTTGTCTTGGGAAAGGCCCTTTTTATTGTCACACGATCTTTGAGATCATGCTCGAGGCCGAGACGGCAAGTCAGGCTAAATCGCGAATGGCGCGTATATAGCCACGGTTCGCGCGTTTTGCAATCGCCCTGGGTGCCGGAGCTGCGGCGCTGTCATGAAGCGTTAATCTACCCCTTCGACGATGCGGATGTCGCGCACCGCGCCGTCGCCGAGTGCTTTGAGCGCATTCTGGTAGGCCGGGCTCTCGTAGGCGGCGATGGCCTTTTCGACGCTCGGGAATTCCGACATCACGATGCGCTCCTTCTGGCCGGCCTCGAAGGCCGCTGCCGCCGTGCCGCGGGCCAGATAACGGCCGCCGAACGGCGCGATCGCCGGCGGCGCCAGCTGCGCGTAGGCGGCGAGCTTTTGCGGATCGGAAATCGAGCGGTAGACGGTGACCCAATAGCCCTTCGGCATCGTCAAACTCCATCGAGGATGCGCGCTGCGGTAGTTAGGAGTAACATCCAGTCCAGCCGCGAAAAAGAGGGGAAGTCGGCGATGTCGTTCTGGAGCGCGCTGTTCGGCGGCCGCGGTGCCGCGGCGGAAAAAGTCTCCGATCCGGTCGAATACAAGGGCTACGTCATCCGCGCCGCGCCGTACAAGAACAACGGCCAATACCAGACTGCCGGCATCATCACGCGCGAGATCGGCGGCGTGCGCAAGGAGCACCGCTTCATCCGCGCCGACGCCTACGCGTCCTACGACGACGCGGTGAATTTCACGCTGAGCAAGGCGCGGCAGATCGTCGACCTGCAGGGCGACCGGATTTTCGCGGAGCGCTAGAGGCCTTCGACGATGCGGATGTCGCGTTCGGCGCCGTTGCCGAGCGCTTTGAGCGCCGCCTGATAACCGGGGCTGTCGTGGGCGGCGGCGGCCTGGTCGACGCTGTCGAACTCGATGAGGACGCAGCGCTGGATCACGCCCATCTCATAGGCCTTCGCCGCGGTGCCGCGGGCGAGGAAGCGGCCGCCGCCGGCTTGGATCGCGGGTCCCGCGAGCTTGGCGTATTCCGCCAACGCGTCCGGATTGGAAATCGAACGATAGGTCGCCACCCAATAAGCCTTGGCCATTGCCGTCTCCCTGTTTTCATTCTCGCAAAGCGCGCTCGTGCAAGCCCGCTCTTGCAAGCCCGCACTTGCCTTTAGTTGGCACGGCGGGCATTGCGGCGCAATGCGGTTGGGAAGGGGTTCAGTCTTGGCCGGCGCGGGCGAGAGTTACGCCGCGGCCTCGTCGCTGACGGGCTGCTGGTCGCCCTTCATGCGCTTGAGCATCTTGCGCAGAGCGGCGATTTCGCCTTCGAGCTCGGCGACGCGCTTGACCAGGGCGGCTGCGTCCAGCTTTGCTTCGGTGGCGGCGTCGGCGGCCGGGAAGCCGAGCCCGATCTCGTCGCCGCGGCGCCAGGTCACGCGCGCTCGCAGCGTCTGGTTTTTTTGCAGGATGTGCAGATCGAACGTCTCAGGCACCGTGACGTTCTCGGAGAAGATGATGCGCGCCCCTTCGTCCGACAAATCGCGCACCAGGCAGCTCAGCGCGCCGTGCTTGTTGTCGAAATAGACCAAGCCGCGCAGGAAGCTTTTCCGCCGTCCGGCGTGGCGCCGCTCGCCCATCGTCAGTCCCCAAAGCCCAAGCAAAAGTCATGAAAACTTTACGACGGCCGCGGTTAATACGCAGTTACGAATGTGAATTGTCGCAGGCGAACGGCAAGCGCGATGGCTTGCCGCGCGGCAGGAACGCGGCCGTGTCACCAGGCGGCAAACAGGTGGCCGATGTCATAGACCACGGCGCCGAATACGCAGGTCGCCAAGCCCGTTCCGATCAGTCCAAGCATGAGGGCTGTGTTCACGCGGGCCAGCGTGTGCTTGTCGAGGCCATGCCCGACACAATGTACTTTGTCGACGAGGTGGGCCATCGGTGCCATCCTGAGCAATCGAGCGCGATTGCCCCCGCTTGTCGCCCCGCTCCCTGCACCTCATTAAACGACCGACTCAAAGCTTTTGCATGGTGCCTTGTGACAGGGCAGCTTTGCAAGCGCCGCGTGGCTTTGCCTATAAACGCGGCATAAACAAGCCGTCGCAAGCGCAACCGGTTTTTGCTAAAAGCGCGATCCGCAATAACAAACGGCGACTATCCGAGGAGAGCAGGCAATGCATGTTTTCAGCGTCACCGGCGAGGCCGAGTTCAACCCGAAAAAGCACGTCGAAAAAATCCTCGGCACCATCGAAGATGGCGACGTCACGGTGGCCTGCTGGGAGCCCGGCCAGATCAGCCCCAACCACTGCCACCCGCACGCCACCGAGATCTATTTCTGCTTCGAGGGCGGCGGCACCATGCGTACGCCGGGGCAAACCATCGCGGTCGTGCCCGGCGCCTTCATGGTGCATCCGCCCGGCGAAGTGCACGAATACGAGAACGGCCCGCAACGCACGCTCTTGTTCCGCGTGCGCTACGGTTCCGACATGGTCTCGCGCCACGTTGAATGGCGCGGGCACCCCGGCTGGACGCAAAGCGCCGAAGACGCCGAATATTACAAAAAGAACCCGGTTAGCGCCTGAAGCGCGGCGGCGACCGCGTTCTAGTGATTCTGCGGCGGGCTGTTCTGCACGCAGGAATTGGCGCTGCCGCGCTTGGCGGCTTCGCATTGCGCAAACGAATTGTAGGCGCATTCCTGCGCCGATCCGGTCTTCAGGCAGAAATTGTGATGAACGTGCTGCGCGAAGGCCGGGGTGCCGGACAACGCCGCCGCAAGCACGCCGGCAACCATGATGAAACGCATCTGAATTCTCCATTCGCTCACTCACCCGGCAGCCTAACCCGCGTAACCCGCGGTTGTTCCTTGTCATGGAACTTGGTTCCGTTTAACACCGCCCGACAAATGCAATGACAGAGAAATAGGGAGCATAAATGTTCAGTAAACCGCATTGCCCGGTCATCGCCATCGAAGAGCATTACTGGGACGAGGAGCTGGCGAAAACCTATATCGGCGGCGAAGCCGGCCGGCCGGGCGAGCAGCAAAAGCGGCTCTACGATTTCGGCCCGCTGCGCATCAAGGAGATGGACGACGTCGGCATCGACATGCAGGTGATCTCGCTTGGCGCACCGTCGACGCAAAAGCTGCCGGCCGAAACCGCGGCTGCGCTCACGCGGCGGGTCAACGATCGCCTGCACGCCCAGGTCGCCAAGAACCCGCAGCGTTTTGCCGCCTTCGCCGGCCTGCCGACCGCGGTGCCCGAGGCGGCAGCCGACGAGCTCGAGCGCTGCGTGCAAGAGCTCGGCTTCAAGGGCGCCATGCTGCACGGCCTCGCCAACGGCACTTTCCTCGACGACAAGAAATTCTGGCCGATCTATGCCCGCGCCGAAAAGCTCGACGTGCCGATCTATCTGCATCCGGCGCTGCCGCAGGCCGAGGTGTCGCGCATCTACTACGATGACTACGTCAAGGATTTCCCGACCGTGGCGCGGCCGGCCTGGGGCTATACGGTGGAGACCGCGACCACCGCCATCCGGCTCGTGCTCTCCGGCGTGTTCGAGCGGCATCCGAAGCTGAAAATCATCCTCGGCCATCTCGGCGAGACGCTGCCGTTCCTGGTCTGGCGCATCGACCAGGCTCTCAAGCGGCCGGGCCAGAAATCGCTGAGCTTCCGCGACATCTTCTGCGGCAATTATTACATCACCACCAGCGGCAATTTCTCCAACCCGGCGCTGCTGTGCTGCATGATGGAGATGGGCGTCGATCATATTCTGTTCGCCGTGGACTGGCCGTTCGTCATGAATCCGCCGGCGCTGGAGTGGATGCATACCGTGCCGTTGTCCGACGCCGATAAGGAAAAGATCCTCTCCGGTAACGCCAAGCGCTTGCTCAAGATGTGAAGCGCTTCCTTCTTCACCTTCCCCTGGAGGGGGAAGGTCGGCGCGCGAAGCGCGACGGGTTGGGGTGAAAGCGCGCGTAGCGCGCTGCGATTCCCGGCGCCGCCGCGCACCCCACCCCGCGCACCTTCGGTGCGCGACCCTCCCCCTGCAGGGGAGGGTGGAAATGTCAGCCTCTCGATTTGGTCCACATCGCGCGAGTCGGCTAGGGTCCATGGGCAAAAGCAGGTGGCCCCCATGACCAAATTGGCGCAGAACGCGCGGGCGGAACGATCGGAGCACGGCGCCGATTTCACGGACCGCCTGTTCACCGGCCACGCCGCGGCGGTGATGCAGCATTTCCCCAAAAACTCGATCGACCTCATCGTGACCTCGCCGCCCTATTGGACGGCGGTGGAATACGATCACGGCAAAAATCCGTGGCCGTCCTACGCGGCCTATCTCGACGACATGCAGTCGGTGTGGGCGCAGTGCAGCCGCGTGCTGCGGCCCAACGGCAAGCTGTGCATCAACGCGCCGATCATGCCGATCCCGAAAGCGGTGATCGCGCAGCATACCCGGCATTTGAAGAACATTGCGTTCGACATCGAACGCAGGATTCTCGAAGGGACGGACCTTGAGCGGTACAGCCTCTTCGTCTGGCAGAAGCAGACATCGAAAATGATGTTCGGCAGCTATCCGTATCCGGGCAATATCATCGAAAACAACACGATCGAATTCATCAACGTCTATGTGAAGCCGGGCAAGCCGCCCAAATTCGACGCCGAGGTGAAGGAGGCGAATGCGCTGACGCGAACCGAATGGCTGGATCTGTCGCAGCAGGTTTGGTTCATGTACCCGCAAGACGTGAAGCGGGAAGGCGACCACCCCGCGCCGTTTCCGGAAAAGCTGCCGGCGCGGCTGCTGCGGCTTTACACCTACCAGGCGGTGGGGAATTTTCCCGGCGAGATCGTGCTCGACCCGTTCGTCGGCACCGGCACCACCTGTGCGGTGGCCAAGACCATGGGCCGGCGCTATGTCGGCATCGACGTCAATCCGGCCTACATCAAGATTGCGGAAGAACGCGTCCGCGGCGCGCCACATCACGAGCCGCTGTTGTTGGTCGGCCGGGCAAAATATCCCGGCAAGGCAGAGCTCGCCGAACTGGCCGCCGCCGATCCTGCCGGCAGCACCGGCAAGGACGCCGGCGTGAAGAAGCACAAGCGAAAAAGCTACGGGCGAAAAGTCGAGATCAAGAAACAGCTGACACTTGTTTGACCGCGGCGGGGGCCTCGGCGGTTTGTTGATACGCGGGCCTGCCATCGTCGAATCTTTCTCCGGCCGGTTCGTCCCTCTTCACCTTCCCCTGGAGGGGGAAGGTCGGCGCGCAAAGCGCGACGGGATGGGGTGAAAGCGCGCAACGCGCGCTGCGAATCCCTGCATCGCCGCGCACCCCACCCCGCGCACCTACGGTGCGCGACCCTCCCCCTGCAGGGGAGGGTGAAACAAGCGCTCTCGTTCCCGCGACGCAGTCCGCGTCCGGGTTTTGCCGACCAAAGCCACCAATCTTTCGCCTCCAGAAAAATAAGGGGAGGCAGAGCGCCGAAAGGCGCAAATGAATGGGCCGCATCATCGGATGCGGCGCGCGCCGATCGCGGCGCGCTCGCCTTTCGGCGCCCTACCGCGGCTCTGACCGCGGCACCGAAGCGCCGCAGCTCAATCCAGGCCGCGCTTCACGCGATGCAGCGCGCAGGCGTTACCCGCACCTTGGCACCGCGCTTAAGCGAAGCACCTCGCGCGCCGGTCGTAATGCCGGCGGGGTCGATGCCCAGACCGCCCGGGAGCGGCAGTGACGAGCCGCCGCCCGCAGGAACCGCACCCGCCCCGTCAGTCGGCGTCACCGGTTGACGTCCCCTTACGTGGGCGAGATTCCTCCGCCTCTCATAAAAAGGGGACGCGCGTCAATATGAACGTGACGGCGCGTTTCGACCCGTCGTGAAAACTGCGTATTCATGCGGGTTTTTGTAGTGCGCGAACGCGCGGCTAACTCGGCGACGCCAGGCCGCAGCGTGGACGGGTGGTCAAATCGCGCACTAAGGCGCATTGGGGAAATGCGAGAAGTCGTTGAATGACGGGGTTTTCTCTTGGGTGAACGAATCTTTGTTGTGAGTGCGGCTGGAAATGGCCGCAACAAATCGCGGCGCAAAGGCGCACAAAAGATTCGATGCGCGACGTGGTGCGGCTTATGCGTCCGGGAGCCGAACCATGAGCCGCGGTCGCCGATGACGATGGTCGATAGATCTTGGCGATGAACGGCGGCTTTCGTCCGCGAAGAAAATTCTCGATCACCGCGCGGCTGTTTACGAAACTGCGCGCCAAGTCCGGAAAAGGTGCCTTGCCGACGATAACCAACAACGCGACGCCGTGCTGCGTGACGGCACTGAGCTCATTCGGCTTGTAGCGAATCCGGCGATCGTGCGTGAGTGCGATCCAGCGGCGCTTACCGACCTGCTCGAGCCACGGTTCGTCAGGCGCATCGTCGGCGAAGTGATCGGCGTGCCGCTCGACTGTCAGACCGCCGGATTTCAGAATCTCCAGGAATCATCTGCCGAGATCGGGATCGGTGAAATAAACAAAGCTCAAGCCGCCCGCTCGTAGAGGATCGCCTGCTCGATTTCGGCTTGATCGAGATCGTAATCATTGGCGACATCTTCAACGCTTTCGCCGGCGTCGATGCGTTCGACAAGCTACCCTTCGAAGCTCGAAGTTGGTGTCGTAGCCCGGGCGGAGCGAAGCGTAATCCGGGGCGCGGCGATCCAACCTCGTAAGCCAATCCGGATTTCGCTGCGCTGCAGCCGGACTGCGCTCGCTAACTCAAATAGACCATTTCGGAGATTTTGAATGCCCCCTGGGGAATGATGCGATGCAGTCCTTCATCGTATCTGGCACGCTCCCAAACCTTGTGGTCGGACCGATAGGTCCAAAAAACATTCTTATACTCCTGATGCTGCACCCTAATCTTCATAATGTTCAAATCAGCCTGGAGCCGTCCAGTCACGCCGTCATCCTTGATTTCAACAAGAGCGATTGAGTCGGGCGTTGAACGATTAGTCACGCCGACCACAAAATCTGGAAAAAACCGACGTCCGGTCGGAAGCATGATCCGGGTAGCCCATTTCGCGTTTTCTCGGTTTCGCAGCCACCATTTGACGACGCCTGTATTGTCCCCGTCGATGAATTCGGCGAACGAGCGTTCTTCTGCATTCATATCCGACGGAAACATGCCATAGGCGCCTTTTAGCGCAGGACCAGAACTCGGCTCGCTGTATTCGACAGCTGGAATGGGTTCACTGGTGGACATACGTAAATAGTGCCGAAGGGCTTGGCGCACAGCGGCGCGAAGGCGTTCCGGGTCCTGCATAACAGCAATATCGACGGTCCGTCGCAGGTCCTCGATCGAGTATTCAATTCCGTCTTCATCGCAGATGCGTTGAAGCTCAGTCACGAGAGCTCGCTTGAGTTCGCGGGGATCGACGCTGTCATTGAACCGGAATGCGAGCTGCGCCCGTTCCGCGACACGAACGTTCGATACCCGCACATTCAAAATACGTTGTTCCTCGTCAGTTGAAAACAGGTCGCGCAAATTGACCGTAGCTTTGCGAAGCCGCCGGTTTAGTTCACCACGCAAATCAAGAGAATTGCAAAACTCGCGCGCGATTTCGGCCGTTAGATTTTCCGCAATTTCATAAAGCTCCGGCAACTCCTCTCGTATTAAAGCGTTGGGGATGGCTAATTCGGAACGAAGGCGATAACCCTTTCGTAGATCGACCTGAGCGGCAGGTATTTCTTGAAGTGGTAAATCACCAAATAGCGGCGTGTCGCTCATGCGGATAATCGACTCGCCGACTAAGATGGCGCGGTCTTGGTCCTCCTGCGAGTACTCGACTACACCAGCCTCAATCAGGCCGGCGCCTATCAGGAAGCTAAGTCGGTGCTGTCGGTCTTCTGGCGTTTGCGGCGATGTGGAGGACGGTACGGCACTGACGGTAAAGTTTGGTGCCAGCGGCATATTGCCAAATTGAACTAGATCGAGCCGATCAGTGATCAATTCCATTCCGTGCTGCACAGCCTTAAGTTCTTCGGCGGCCGTATTAAGCCCCGCTTGCAGTTCGGGATCGGTTAGGAACACGTAGCCGCGATCAAGCAGGGCGTCTTCTCCGTGAATTGGGCGCACAAGTGGATGAACGCGCATAATTCGGCCGACAATCTGCAGCCCGAATTCTTTTCCACGATTGGGGCGAACGGAAACGAGGGTCCATGCGCGCGGCGCGTCGAAGCCGGTCGCAACCGCAACCTTGAAAATTAAAACTTCTACTTCAGGATCGTAGGCGAGTGTATGAAAGTCTGGGTCCGGCTGCCCGGAGGTATGACTCTTGATCCTCTCAGGTGACACCCCCGCCTGTACTAGCTTGTCACGCACCCGACTAACTGGGTCTTCGTCGCCCTTCTGTTGGTCCTCCACCTGAACAAGCATTAAAGGCGTAACGGCTATGCCGCGCTTTTGAAGACGGCGCTTTACAGCCTCGTGCTGGAACCAGCCCGCGCTCAGGGTAGCCTGCTCGACATCGATGAGGGCGACGTCTTGTTCTTGAAAGCGTAGCACGCCGAGCATGAGCCCGCGTTTGTTCAGCCCCGCATCAACAACTTGCTTGCGATCTATGATGATGCGGCTTGCGACTTGGATGCCTGCTTTCTCCTCAAATTGCGTAAGCTTTTCATCATTTGGGGTCGCGGTGGCTAATATGGTGAAGTCGGGCTCGAGTACACTTAGATAAAAGCTTGCTGCCGCAGCAGCGGACGCACCGAAATTTAGGTGCGCCTCATCAATCACGACGCCAATAAAGAATCCCTCTTCTCGGAGGGTTGCGATCACATCATCAAGCGAAAGTGCATCTTCCTTCCGCCGTCGTACGGTCCGTGCTTCTTTATTATGAGCGGCCACCGCCGCCCAGGTTTGTAGGAACACATCGCCATCCTTTGTCCCGGATGGCTCTCGGTCCGAATAAATGTCGCGAAGACGCAGAGCGCCGCACTGCTCACTAAGCGCATCCGCTGTTTGCGCGACGAGTCCGGCGTAGGGCGCAAACCAGAACCAAAGACATTTTCGATTGAGCTCGCCCCGGAGTGCCTCAAGCGCTCTGCCAACAACTAAAGTCTTTCCGGATCCCGTCGGAGACTCGAGGAGCGATACGCCGCTGGTAAGGGCGATCTCCCGCTGATATTCCGGGTTGGCGGTATGATACTCGGCAACGCGCTGAATTGCCGCGACAAGGCCTGTGCAGGCCTCTTGCTGAAACCCTGCAAGTGCAAAGCGATTGCTATGGGTGAGTGTGTCCGAAGTCACTGCTGAAATCTTTTTACAAGCGTGTCGTGAACTGACAGCACCTCAATGTCACGCCCGTTAAACTCCTCCGTGATCTGTCCGGGTGCCCAAGTGTAGACGAAAGTGTTCCGTCGCTCCTCGATCAATTTACCGAGGCAGGCCATAAGGGGCTTACTCACCTTGTCAGCGTAAATCAGTGTCGTGGTTTCATTCGACTGTTCTTGCCATCCGTTCGAGGGGGAATATTCGTTTAGCGGAAAATCGTGGATGGTCTGAAGGATATTCCAGATTTCCTGTGGAGTAAGATCATAATCGAGATTTTCAAAGGTGATGTCGCGGGCCCTCAAATAAGCGAATTCAGCCGCAAGATCGGCGTATTTAGAGCTTTCGTCGGCATTGTTCAGTAATCGGATGCGGCGAGCCGTGATATCGCGACAGATGTTCGTATTGGGCTCTTCGATTGTAGCTTCGGTCGACGAAACCATAATAAAGCGTCGCTCCCCTCCATCCTCGGCGTTTAGTTCCATGACGGCGTGTGCCGTTGTCGCCGAGCCGGCGAAGAAATCGAGAACAAGGTCGTCGGGGCCCATCGCAGACTTCAGTAGAGATCGAATGAGCGACACGGGCTTTGGATAGTTGAAAACCTTTGCGCCAAAAATTTCCTGTATTTCGCCTGTCGCCTTTCCCTGCTTTTCGCTCACTAGCTCCCATAAGGCCTCGTCGCCTTTTTCGTTGACGCCTAGAATGTAACTGCCTACAGGCTTGATCTTGTGGTCCTTATCATCCCAGAAGGATTTGCGTGAAGGGCGTCCAAGGCCGATTGGTTTTCCAACCCAGAAATCGAGGTCTGGTATATCCTCGCGCAAAAGCTGACGACCATTGCCGTCAACAGGACCCTTCCCGGTGCGGATGGCATCGAGAATTTCTTGTCTGGAATTGTAAGTGACAGATGACTTCGCTGGGAATACGATTCGGTCATCTTTGATTAAGGCTTCGATCGTCTCTGATCGCAGTTTCTTCTTTGCGCTTTCGACTTTTTCTGATGCGAACCGCCAGACGGTATCGGGATTGCACGGATACCACCAACCTGTCTTGGGGTCTTGAATTGGATAATATGTGTTCGGACGTTCTTTATACGAATGCCCTTTTGTTATAGGATCCAACGAGTACTTGCCGCGCTTTGGATCAATGTGCTTGTATTTTTTGTCCGACAGCTCGTAGCCGAGGAATGAGAAGAGCGGGCGTCCATAAACGAGTACGTGTTCGTGGACGGAGGAGAAATTTCTTTCGGCGTCATTTGAGGAGTCTTTTGTCCTCCAGACAAACGTGCCAACGCGCATGCCTGGAAGGGCCTCATCGGCAAGCAATTCAAGGAGCGCTCGATTCTCATCGTTAATTGAGATGAAAATGACTCCGTCCTCGGCGAGAAGATCGCGAGCTAGCACAAGCCGACGGAAAAGAAATTCAAGCCATGTCGAATGCCGATATCTGTCGTTGGCGTCAAAGTAGTGGTCGTTGTAGACCCAATCTTTGTGACCGGTGTTGTAGGGCGGATCAATGTAGATACACTTGATACGACCCGAATGGCCGATCCGAAGCCACCGCAGCGCATCAAAATTGTCTCCCTCGATCACCAAATTCCGCCAAGGAGCGCTCCGTTCACATAAGTTATGCAGCAATGTGCAGGCTACGAAATTAGCGTCAATCGCATTATCGGCCTCGATCTCGTCGCGCTCCCACACGAGCCCGAGCTTCTTCTGACGATCACGCTTTTGGATAAGCTGAATGAGCTGTTCTCGGCTCAGGCCGTCATATTTTTTATCGGATTCTTCCACGCTGAATCTGCCTTTCCGATAGGAGTGCCTTGAATGGGCATCGCGTCATCAATTTTGCCTCTTATCGCTTAAATCGTGAAGGCTCGGCAATTGCGAGAATCCAACTTCCTGCCGCAGTACCTCGGGCCGGGACCTCCCCCTGGCAGGGGCAGGCAAAATCCCCACGCCCCAGCCCTTTTTCTGCCCGGAACTCGCCCCCATATAAGAGACAGTCAGGGGATGGTTGAGGGCTTGGGCTGGTTTCTCGGCCCCGGCATTCGCTCAAATCCTGACGCCAAACTCACCCAGTGACGATGTTCCGGTCGTGCCTTCGGGGCTTCCGGGATAGGCCGAGGGAAAACGGACATGAATTTTGAAAAGTATACCGACCGCAGCCGCGGTTTCGTGCAGTCAGCCCAGTCGCTCGCGCAGCGCGAGGGCCATCAGCAATTTGCGCCCGAACACCTGCTCAAGGTTTTGCTCGACGACCCGGAAGGTCTGGCCGCGGGCCTGATCGACCGCGCCGGCGGCAATTCGCGCGCGGCGTTGGCCGCGACCGAGGCGGCGCTTGCCAAGCGGCCCAAGATTTCGGGGGGCGGCGCCGGGCAGGTCTATCTCGATCCGGCGCTGGGGCGCGTGTTCGATGCCGCCGAGAAGGCGGGCGAGAAGGCCGGCGACAGCTTTGTCACCGTCGAACGGCTGCTGCTCGCGCTCGCGGTGGAAAAGGGCACCGAGGCCGGGAAAATTCTCGCCAATGCCGGCGTCACGCCGCAAACGCTCAACGCCGCCATCGAGGCGTTGCGTAAGGGCCGCACCGCGGATAGCGCGTCGGCTGAAAACGCCTATGACGCGCTGAAGAAATATGCGCGCGATCTCACCCAGGCGGCGCGCGACGGCAAGCTGGATCCTGTCATCGGCCGCGACGAGGAAATCCGCCGCACCATCCAGGTGCTGTCGCGCCGGACCAAGAACAATCCGGTGCTGATCGGCGAACCCGGCGTCGGCAAGACCGCGATCGTCGAAGGCCTGGCGCTGCGCATCATCAACGGCGACGTGCCGGAGAGCCTGCAGGACAAGAAGCTGCTCGCGCTCGATCTCGGCGCGCTGATCGCCGGCGCGAAATATCGCGGCGAGTTCGAGGAGCGGCTCAAGGCGGTGATGCAGGAAGTCACCGGGGCTGCCGGCCTCTACATTCTCTTCATCGATGAGATGCACACCATCGTCGGCGCCGGCAAGGCCGACGGCGCCATGGATGCGTCGAACCTGCTCAAACCGGCGCTGGCGCGCGGCGACCTGCATTGCATCGGCGCCACCACGCTCGACGAATACCGCAAACACGTCGAGAAGGACGCCGCCCTGGCGCGGCGCTTCCAGCCGGTTTATGTCGACGAGCCGAGCGTCGAGGATACGATCTCGATCCTGCGCGGCCTGAAAGACAGATACGAGTCGCACCACAAGGTGAAGATCACCGACGGCGCGCTGGTGGCGGCGGCGACCTTGTCGCACCGCTACATCGCCGACCGTTTTTTGCCCGACAAGGCGATCGACCTTGTGGACGAGGCGGCGGCGCGGCTGCGCATGCAGATCGATTCAAAACCCGAAGAGCTCGACAATCTCGACCGCGAGATCGTGCGGCTCAAGATCGAGCAGCAGGCGCTCAAGAAAGAGCGCGACGCCGCGTCCAAGGACCGGCTCAAGCGGCTTGAGAAGGATCTGGCGCAGCTCGAGGAACAAGCGGATGCGCTCACCGCGAAGTGGAAGTCCGAGAAGGACAAGCTCAATTCGGCGGCCGAATTGCAGAAACAGCTCGACAAGGCCAAGAACGATCTGGCCGATGCCGTTCGCCGCGGCGATTATCAGAAGGCCGGCGAGCTGCAGTACGGCACCGTGCCCGAGCTCGAGAAAAAGCTGAAGGCGACCGAAAGCGCGACCGCGTCGACTGTCGTCGCTTCCGAAGCGGTGACCGCCGACAACGTGGCGTCGGTGGTGTCGCGCTGGACCGGCATTCCGGTCGACCGCATGCTCGAGGGCGAGCGCGATAAATTGCTGAAGATGGAGGACAAGATCGGCCAGCGCGTGGTCGGCCAGGCCGATGCCGTGCATTCTGTCTCGACAGCCGTGCGCCGCGCGCGCGCCGGCTTGCAGGATCCGAACCGGCCCATTGGTTCATTCATGTTCCTCGGGCCCACCGGCGTCGGCAAGACCGAGCTGACAAAAGCCTTGGCGGAATTCATGTTCGACGACGAGCATGCGCTGATCCGCATCGACATGTCGGAATACATGGAGAAGCATTCGGTGGCGCGGCTGATCGGCGCGCCGCCCGGCTATGTCGGCTACGAGGAGGGCGGCGCGCTCACCGAAGCGGTGCGGCGGCGGCCTTATCAGGTGGTGCTGTTCGACGAGATCGAGAAGGCGCATCCGGACGTCTTCAACGTGCTCCTGCAGGTGCTCGACGACGGCCGCCTGACCGACGGCCAGGGCCGCACCGTCGATTTCCGCAACACCCTGATCGTCATGACTTCCAATCTCGGCGCCGAATATCTGGTGCAGCTGGGCGAGGGCGAAGACACCGACAAGGTGCGCGATCTGGTGATGGCCGAAGTGCGCGCGCATTTCCGTCCCGAATTCCTCAACCGCGTCGACGAGATCATTCTGTTCCATCGGTTGAAGCGCGAGCATATGGGGCGCATCGTCGACATTCAGATGCAGCGCCTGCAAAAGCTCCTGGCGGATCGCAAGATCACGCTCACCCTCGAGCCCAAGGGCCGCGAATGGCTCGCCGAGAAAGGCTACGACCCGGCTTACGGCGCACGCCCGCTCAAGCGCGTGATCCAGAAGTCGGTGCAGGATCCGCTGGCCGAGCTCATTCTCTCCGGCAAGATCAAGGACGGCGAGAAGGTTGTGATTTCGGCGGGCAAGCAGGGCCTGGTGTTCAACGGCGCAACGGTCGCGGCGGCGGCGTAACCACTTCTTTCCGCCCCCGCTATCGCGGGGTCGGAAGGTTTAGCGCGGCGTCGGCGTAGGGGGAATCGATTCATTCAACCGCTCGCGCACGTGATCGACGAAATAGCGCGCCGCGGATTTCGAGACGCCGGTGATCCATAACGGATTGGCGCCGCCCGAGCTCTCGACGCTGACCGCATCCCAGAAAAAGCCGCGGGTGTGGGTGACCTCGGCGATATGCGACAGCGGCAAATGCTCGTCGGTGCGCTGCCACGGCGTGAGCCAGAATTTGACGTCGCTGGTCGACACGCCGAGCCGGTCCGCCGCCATGTGCAGCGGGAACAGAAGCCGCGTCAGGTTGAAATGAAACAGCGCCCAAAGCCGGCTCGATTGCACGTCGAGGCGCTCGCCGGCGTCGTTGGTTTGGGTCACAAGAATCTCCCGAATACTTTCCCCTCCCCCTTGTGGGGAGGGGTAGGGGTGGGGGTCGTGAGGTTAAACGCTAACGTCGACGCCGCGCTTTAGCTCCCGACCCCCACCCCGCCCTCCCCACAAGGGGGAGGGAGAAGGAAGCAAGCGTAAGGAAAAATCTATCGCGATTGCGCCACGCGGGCGGGCGCGCGCGCCATCACGGCGTCGAGCTGGTCGCGATCCTTGTCGAAGAGGGCGAGCGTTGCGCCGTCGAGCACGCGGCCGCGCGGCAGTTTGACTTTCATCGGATCGACGAAGCGGTCGTTGATGAGAATTTCGAAATGCACGTGCGAGCCGGTCGACATCCCGGTCGAGCCGACGAAGCCGATGATCTGGCCTTGGCGCACTTTTGTGCCGACGTCGAGGCCGCGGGCGAATGCGGTCATGTGGCCGTAGGCGGTCTCGTAGCCGTTGGCGTGGCGGATGCGGACATATTTGCCGTAGCCGCCTTTGAGCCCGATCTCCTCGATCGCGCCGTTGCCGGCGGCGAAGATCGGCGTGCCCATGGGCGCGCCCCAATCGACGCCGGAATGCAATTCGCTCACGTGCAGCATCGGATGGGTGCGCCAGCCAAAGCCTGAGGTGACGAGGCCGACGGCGACGGGCTTGCGCACCAGAAATTTCTTCGCGCTCTTTCCGGTCTCGTCATAATAATCGTAAGTGCCGTCGTCGGTGGTCTGGAAGTGGTAGTATTTCTTGATGTCGCCGCCGACCGAGAGCGAGGCGTAGCGCACCTCGTTCTTGTTCTCGACATTCTCGTCGTCGGAATAGAGCACCTCGAACGAATCGCCCGGCTGCACCTTGCGCTGGAAGTCGACGTCGTAGGAATAGATGCGGACCAATTCCTCGATCACCGATTTCGGCACGTTGTTGCGCAGCGCCGTCTCGTAGAGGCTCTGGTAGAGCCGCGTGCCCTTGCCGTCGTCGTCGCTGGAGTCGTCGCTGGCTTCGGTCGCTTCGGTGTCGACGTTTTTGATGTCGACCGGAACGTATTTGCCGGTGTCGGACAACGCCGTGGCCGCGGCGATCGCGCTATCGCCCAGTATAATGACGCGCAGCGGCCGGTTATGGCCGGTCCCGGCCGGCGCCATCAGCACGCGCAGCCGCTGGCCTTCCTTGATGCCGCCCTCGGCGGCCAACGGGCCGAACACGGCGATGATTTGTTTGATCTCGTCGGGCGCGGCGCCGAGCTCGCGCAGGATCGAGCCGACGGTCTCGCCCTTCTTCACCACGACCATGCGCTCGCTCCAGTCGCCGCCGCCGTTGGCTTGCGCGGTGGTCTTGGGCAGCAGCGTGACGTTCTCAGGCACCACGCGCGCGGCGAAGCCGAAATCGGCGCCGGGATTGCCTTCGGCGGCGTAGCTGAGCGTGATGGTGCCGGTCGTCGGGTCAGTGGTCGGCCGCAGCGCCGTGTTGGTCGGGACGGCGGTGGCGACGTCGCGCACGCGGGTCAGCACGTCGTCGAGCGGCAACAAGGTCGAGCTCTTGACCTTGGGCAACAGCGAATTGAGATCGCAGACCGCGGGCGTGACCTTGTTGGCGCGCGGCGCCGAACCGACCAGGTCGCAGGTGACGAAAGAGACCTCGGCGTCCGGCTCCGCCGCCGGCGTCTG
>CAVWOI010000026.1:0-185000 GCA_963756245.1 uncultured Alphaproteobacteria bacterium | reverse complement strand
TTTTCGGCTATCTGGGCGCCCACGCCGGCTGTCGTTGACTCGGACACTTAATAGCCTTGGCGCCTGGGCCGCATCCTTCGAGGGCCGCGGAGCCTGTCATCGGGCCGGCGACTTCGGGCCGCACCCGTTGGCGGCCGCCTCGGGATGACGGAATTTAGCTTTCGCGCTAACTTGGTAGACCAATTCTGCCGGAGGAAACCGCCCCCATGCCCACTAACCGCGTCTACAACATCGCCGTCATTCCCGGCGACGGCATCGGCAAGGAGGTCGTGCCGGAGGGCGTGCGCGTGCTCGAAGCCGCGGCCAAGAAGTTCGGCTTCGAGCTGCGCCAGGATCATTTCGATTTCGCCTCGTACGACTATTACGCCAAGCACGAGCGCATGATGCCGGACGACTGGAAGGACAAGATCGGCGGGCACGACGCGATCTTTTTCGGCGCGGTCGGCTGGCCGGCGAAAATTCCCGACCATATTTCGTTGTGGGGCTCCCTGATCCAGTTCCGCCGCGAGTTCGATCAATACGTCAATCTGCGTCCGGTGCGGCTGATGCCCGGCGTGCCGTGCCCGCTCGCCAACAGAAAACCCGGCGACATCGATTTCTGGGTGGTGCGCGAGAACACCGAGGGCGAATATTCCTCGATCGGCGGCCGCATCTTTCCCGGCACCGAGCGCGAAGTGGTGATGCAGGAGACGGTGTTCACCCGCGTCGGCGTCGACCGCGTGCTGAAATTTTCTTTTGAGTTGGCGCGGAAGACGCCGAAGAAGCATCTCACCTCGGCCACCAAATCGAACGGCATCGCCATCACCATGCCGTATTGGGACGAGCGCGTCGAAGCCATGGCGAAGAATTATCCCGACATCGCCTGGGACAAGTACCACATCGATATTCTGTCGGCGCTGTTCGTGCTCAAACCCGACAAGTTCAACGTGGTGGTGGCGTCGAACCTGTTCGGCGATATTTTGTCCGATCTCGGTCCGGCCTGCACCGGCACCATCGGCATCGCGCCGTCCGGCAACATCAATCCGGAGCGCAAATTCCCCTCGGTGTTCGAGCCGGTGCACGGCTCGGCGCCGGATATCGCTGGCCAAGGCATTGCCAATCCGATCGGCCAAATCTGGTCGGGCGCCATGATGCTCGAGCATCTCGGCGAGACCGAAGCCGCAGCCGCAATCGTCAAGGCGATCGAGCAAGTGCTGGCCGAGCCAAAACTGCGCACCCGCGATCTCGGCGGTGCGGCCGATACGGTGGCCTGCGGCAAGGCGGTGGCCGCGGCGCTGGCTTAGGCCGGCAAGACGTCTCTGCTTCGTCGTTGGGCGAAACCGCCTCGCGGGCAGCGGCCCAACTGCACAGATCGATCAGTCGGCACTGCGCGCGCCTGCGCTCCGGCAAGATCATTGCCGACAATTTCCAACAGGCGATACACTCCCGCCAACTCCGGGGGCAAACCGGACATTGAGGGAGGAAGCCATGGCGCTCGCCGCAATGCTTCGGCACATATTTCGTGCGGCGGTCGTGTTGGGCCTCGCCACTGTCCCAGCCGCCGTCTGGACTGGCGCTCCGGCGGTGGCGGATCCGATCCACATCGGGCTGAGCATCAGCGTGACAGGGCCGACCGCGCCGGCGGGCAAGCAGGTGCTGGCCGGATTGGAAATCTGGCGGGACGACATCAACCAAAAAGGCGGTCTGCTCGGCCGTCCGGTGGAGCTCGTCTATTACGACGACCAGGGCAACCCGGCGAACGCGCCGGGCATTTACGCCAAGCTCATGAGCGTCGACAAAGTCGATCTGCTCATCGGGCCCTACAGCACGCAGGTGATCGCGGCGGCGCTGCCGGGCATCATGCAGGCGGGCCGCACCACCATCGGCATTTTCGGCCTGGGCGCCAACGAGCAGTTCAAATATCCGAAATATTTTTCGATGAACTCGCAAGGCCAGTCGGTGGCCAACTACTCCAAATGCGTGTTCGATCTCGCCGCCGCCCAAGAGCCGAAGCCGGTGCGCGTCGCGCTGATCGGCGCCGACGTCGAGTATTCCCGCAAGGCGCTCGACGGCGCGCGGGAGAACGCCAAGGCGATGGGTTTCGAAATCGTGTTCGAGCGCAGCTATCCGCTGTCGACCACGGAATATACGCCGATCGTGCGCGCGATGCAGGCGGCCAATCCGGACGTCGTGTTCGGCGCCACGCTGCCGGTCGATACCGCGGGCATTATCGCCGCGGCGAAGGAGATCCAGTTCAAGCCGAAGATGATCGGCGGCGCCATGCTGGGCCTGCTCGTCACTCCGATCAAGCAGAAGCTCGGGCCCGACATCAACGGCTATATCAGCAACGAATTTTATATCCCCGCGCCGAGCCTGCAGTTCGACGGCACCGCGCGGTTCCTGCAGGAGTATCAGAAGCGCGCCGCCCAGCTCGGCATCGACCCGCTCGGCTACACCTATCCGCCCTATGCCTACGCGGCCGGCCAGATCCTCGCCAAAGCGGTGACCGCGACAAAATCGCTCGAGGACGACAAGCTTGCCGCCTATCTGCGCGACAATGCCTTCGATACGATCATCGGGCCGATCAAGTTCGGCGAGAACGGCGAATGGACGACGCCGCGCATCATCTGCATCCAGTTCCAGGGTATTGACGGCCACGATCTCGATCAGTTCAAGGACTGGTCGCGCCAGGTCGTCGTCTATCCGTCGCAATACCAATCGGGCAAGCTGGTCTATCCGCTCCAATAGGGGGCGCGCATGCAGGCAAGAGAAGCGTCACCATGAATTTGGGCTTTGTCGGATTGGGCGCCATGGGGCAGCTCATCGTGCCGCGCTTGCTCGCGGCCGGACACGCCGTCACCGGCTGGAACCGCTCGGCAGAGAAAGCCGCCCCGCTGATCGAAGCCGGCATGCGCTGGGCGCCGACGCCGCGCGCGGCCGCGGCCGACGCCGAGATCGTGTTCTCCATCGTCACCGATGCCAAAGCCGTGCGCGCCGTGGCGCTCGGCGAGGACGGCATCGTGAAGGGACTGCGCCGCGGCGGCATCTTCATCGACATGAGCACCATCGAGCCGGACGAAAGCCGCGCCATCGCCGCCGAGTTCGCCAACGCCGGCGCCATCATGCTCGACGGCCCGCTGTCCGGCTCGCCCGTCACCGTGAAACAGGGCAACGCGTCGGTCATGATCGGCGGCGACGAGTCCGCCTTCGAGCGTGCCAAGCCGGTGCTGCTCGCGATCGGGCCGAAGGTGACGCGCATCGGCGGCAACGGCTTGGCCTGCCAGATGAAGATCGCCGTCAACCTTCTGCTGATGGTCGAGGTCATCGCCTTCGGCGAAGCGGTGGCGCTCGCCGAGAAGGGCGGCGTCGACCGCGCGGTGGCGCTCGACGCGGTGCTCAAGAGCGTCGCCGCCTCGCCGGTGCTCGGCTATCGCGGGCCCTTCATCGTCGACGGCGCCATGCCGAAGGTGCCGCTTGCCGACGTTACCTTGCAGCAGAAGGACATGCTGCTGGCACTCAATCTCGGCCGCACCTTGGGCAGCCCGGTGCCGCTCGCCGCGGCCGCCAACGAGATGATGAACGCCTGCCGCGGGCTCGGCATCGACGGCAACGATTTCGTGGTCGCCCATCAGGTCTATCGCCGCCTCGGAGGACAAACATGACGTCATCGGCAGAGAAATTCGGCGCCGCGCTGGCGAAAGCCGCCAAAGGCACCATGGCCAAGATGCGCGACGGCGCGTCGGCGCCGGCGGGCGCGGCGCCGAAAATGTACCGCACCAATCTGCGTGACGTGCCCAAGGTCGAGGGACTCAAACGCGACGACGGCTGGGTCGACATGCAGGTGCAGTTCCTGATCGACAAGAAGTCCGCCGGCGCCGACCACGTCGTCGGCTGGACTGTGCTCAAGCCCGGCGCGCGCCACGAGAACCACCGGCATCACAATTGCGACGAGTTTTTCATCGTGCTCAAGGGCCACGGCCATATCTATACCGAGGCCGGCGAAGTGCCGTCCGGCGAGGGCGACGTGATCTATTCGCCGCGCGGCTGCTGGCACGGCTTCAACAACACGTCGGGCGAGGACGTGGTGCTGGTCTGGGGCTGGATGGACGCCGGCTCGATCGAGGCCTCGGGCTACGAAGTGCATCCGGACGGCCACAAATGAAACTCTGGGAAGAACCCCGCGTCGTCAAAGGCATGACGGCGCAACTCCTCGAGCGCCGGCAACGGCTCGCCGCCGGCGAAAAACCGCTCGGCTGGAAGATGGGATTCGGCGCGCCCGGCGCGATGAAGCTGTTGCAGACGTCGGGGCCGCTATCCGGTTATCTGCTGGCGAGCGCGCTGTTGTCATCGGGCGCTACGGTCGACGTCAAAGGCTGGACGCAGCCTGTGGCCGAGCCGGAGATCGGCGTGCGGCTGGGCGCCGATCTTCCTCCGGGCGCCGACGCCGCGGCGGCGCGGGCCGCCATCGCATCGCTGACGCCGGCCATCGAAATCGCCGATCTCGATCTCGCCGGCAGCCCGGACGCCGTCGAGCCGATCCTGGCGCGCAACATCTTTCAACGCCGCGTGCTGCTGTCGGCGCAAAGCCGCAATGGCGGCGACACTGCGGGACTGGTGAGCCGCGTGTTCCGCCGCGGCACGCTCGCGGCCGAAACCGCCACGCCCGAGGCGCTGACCGGCAAGATCGCCGATCTGCTCGTTCATTTGGCCGATATGCTCGGCGCCTTCGGCGAACGCCTGCGTGCGGGCGATCTCGTCATCTGCGGCTCGACCGTGCCGCCGCCGCTGATCGAGGCGGACGAGGTCGAATTCCGCCATATCCTCGAGCCGATCGGCGAGGTCGGAGTGCGATTCACCCGCTGAGAGCGCGCGCCCTCACGCCGCGACGCTATCGGGATCGCGTACCGGCACCAGATCGCGCAGCTTCGGCGCCACATGCTCCATGAACAGGCGCAACGAGCGAAATACTTTTTCGCGCGTCGCCCATTTCTTGCCGGTGACGATCAACAGCGTGCCGAAGCCGCCGGCGGCCTCGTAGAAGTCGCGCAGCTGCTTCGCCACGCTGTCCGGGTCGCCGAGATAATAGACGCCGGCCTCGGCGAGCTGGTCGAAGGTGACCTCGTCGCCCGTGAGCCCGATGTCGTAGTTCGACTTGATCAGCCGAATGAGCCCGCGCTTCATCTGATAGCCGAGCTCGTAATTGATGTCGGCGCGCAGGTCGTCCATGGCCTCGCGGCGCGAATCGGCGAGATAGACGTAGCGCGCCACGGTGAAATTGCTCAGCGGCGCGCTGCGGCCCGCGGCCTTGGCGGCGCGCGCATAATGATCGGCGACTTTGCGGATCGAGCCCGGCGGCTCGAGTTGCGCCCGCAGCATGGTGTAGCCGCGCGCACCGGCAATCTCGATCATGGCCGCAGTGTCGGTCGCGGTCGCCATCGGCATATGCGGCGGATGCAGCGGCTGCGGCAGCGCCACGATGCCTTTGCCGCGCCAATGCTTGCCGTCCCAGTCGAACGGCTCCTGCGCCGTCCAGCATTTGAGGATCAGATCGAGCGATTCGCGCAAACGCTCGTGGCGGTCCTCGTGGGTGAGCCCGCGCTCATTGGCGAACAGCGGACTCGGAAAACCCGAGCCGAAGCCGAAGATGAAACGGTTGCCGCCGACCACGTGATCGGTCACCGCGGCCTGGATCGCGGTATCGACCGGATGGGCGAGATGGATGAGCTTGACCGCGGCCCCCATGCGGATGCGCTTGGTCACCGCCGCCGCCTTGCACATCAAGAGCTCCGGCACCGGTAAGGTGTCGACCTTGCCGATATAGACCGGCTCGCCATGGTGCTCGCTGATATAGGCATCCCGATAACCGAGCTGGTCGGCCAGCACGATCTCGGCGAGGTCTTCTTCGTAGGTCTGGGACGCGGTGGTATGGGGACGAAAGCCGTTGGAGAAAATTCCGAATTCCATTTCCAATCCTCAAGTTTCGGGCGGCAACTTACGATCCCAGACGCGGCTTGACAACGCTTGGCCCACTGCCGCGATTATCAGCTATGCTCAGCGGCAAAGTTGGGAAAGACTGCATGTCCGGCCTGCGTATCTACGGTATCGCCCGCACCCGCGCCTACCGGGCGTTGTGGGTGGCGATGGAGCTCGGGATCGATTACGAGCACCTGCCGATCGAGATCGGCGATGCCGGCGCGCGGTCGCCGGAATTTCTGGCGATCAATCCCAACGGCCGGCTGCCGGTCATCGTCGACGATGGTTTCGTGCTGTTCGAGTCGCTGGCGATCACGCTTTATCTCGCCAAGAGGCATTCGCCGGGGAAACTTTATCCCGGCACGCTCGAAGGCGAGGCGAGGGCGTGGCAGTGGAGCTTTTGGGCCATCGCCGAGGTCGACCGCGGCGTCAATATCTGGTCGCTGCACGCGGTGCGCCTGCCGGCCGAAGAGCGCAATGCCGCCCTGCGCGAGGAGGCGCTAAAAGTCATCGCGGCGCCGTTCAAAGTGCTCGATGCGGCTTTGGCCAAGACGCCGCATCTGCTCAGCGACGAATTTACGGTGGCCGACCTCAATGTCGCCGCCGTCATCAGCCGCGCCATCGACATGGATTTGTCGCATGTGCCGCATCTGAAAGCGTGGCTGACGCGCTGCCTCGATCGGCCGGCGGCGCGGGCGGCGCTGGAGTTGAAAACCAAAGCCGACAACGAGACGCCGCCGGAAGTGACCCGGCGCATCGCCCGGATCAATCGCCTGTGAGCCAAAGACCGCCCTTCGACCTCGGTCAGGCCATGAACGAGGCCGTGGCGCTGCACCGGCAGGGCCGGCTGCGCGACGCCGAGAAAATTTACACTCGCGTGCTCAAAGCCGCGCCGGATCATTTCGACGCGCTCAATCTGCTCGGCACTGTCAAGGCGCAGCTCGGCCGCATCGGCGAGGCGCATCGCCTGCTCAGCGCCGCGGTCAAGCTCAATCCGCGCGCGCCGCAGGCCTGGGCCAATCTCGGCCAGGTGCTGCATGCGCTCAAGCAGGACCAGGACGCGCTCGGCGCTTTCGACAAGGCGCTGGCATTGGCGCCCGACGATATCGGCATTCTCACCAATCGCGCCAACGCGCTGTTGAGCCTCGGCCGCCACGAAGAAGCGCTCGCCGCGTTCCGCGAGATTTTGGCGCGGGTGCCGCAGCACCCGGAAGCCCGCCTCAACAGCGGCATCGCCCACGCCGCGCTAGGCGCGCTCGACGAGGCGGTCGCCGAATTCGATCATGCGCTGACATTGGCGCCGGGCCATCCGGCCGCGCATTTCAACCGCGGCGTCGCGCTGTACGATCTCGGCCGCTATGCGGACGCGGTCGCGGCCCACGACAACGCGCTCGCCGCGGCGCCCGATCATGCCGGTGCGCTGCTCAATCGGGGCCGCGCGCTGGCCGCGCTCAACCGCTTCGACGACGCCATTGCCAGCTACGGCAGAGCGCACGCGCTGCGCAAGGACGACGCCGACGTCCATTTCATGGAATTGCTGGCGCTGCTCACGCTCGGCGACTATCGCCGCGGCTTTGAGAAATATGAATGGCGCTGGCGCCGGAGCGGCATGCCCGAGCAGAAGAGCCGCGGCCGGCCGCTCTGGCTCGGCGATTATCCGCTGGCGCGGAAAACCGTGCTGCTGCATGCCGAGCAGGGTTTTGGCGACACCATCCAGTTCGCGCGCTACGTGCCGCTTCTCGCCGCCAACGGCGCCAAGGTCATTCTCGAAGTGCAGCCCGAGTTGACGACGCTGATGGCGCGACTCGAAGGCGCCGCGTCTGTCATCGCGCGCGGCGCGGCGCCGCCGCAACAGTTCGACGTGCATTGTCCGTTGGGCAGCTTGCCGCTCGCGTTCAAGACCGAGCCGGCAACGGTGCCGGCGGATATTCCTTATTTGTCGGCCGACGACGAACACCTGGCCAAATGGTCTGGTCGGATCGGCGCGCTGGAACGGCCGCGGATCGCGCTCGCCTGGGCCGGCAATCCAAACCACCTCAACGATCGCAACCGCTCGATCGCCTTCGCCAAGCTCGCGCCGTTGCTGTCCATTCCGGCGCGGTTCATCAGCATTCAGCGCGACATCCGCGGCGAAGATGCGATTGCGCTGGCCGGCGAAAACCGCGTGACCAATGTGGGCGCCGCGCTCGAGAATTTTGCCGACACTGCGGCCGTGATCGCGCTGTGCGATCTCGTGATCGCTGTCGACACCGCGGTTGCGCACCTCGCCGGCGCCATGGGCCGGCCGCTGTGGATGCTGCTGCCGTTCGCGCCCGATTGGCGCTGGACGCTTAATGGCGACACCAGCCCTTGGTATCCGACGGCGCGGTTGTTCAGGCAGACTTCGCTCGGCGATTGGGATGGCGTGATCGACAGGCTCGGCGCCGAGCTCAAGCGTTTCGTGTCTTCGTAGGGTGGGCCGAGCGGAGCGAAGCCCACGCTGTGTTGAGCCGCGTGGGCACGCTTCGCTTTGCCCACCCTACGTCTTACGCCGCCTCGACCTTGATACCGGCCTGCTCGCAGGAATTGGCGACGTCGCAGACCGTGGCGCGCTGCATGTCGCGTTTCCAGCGCAGATCGTCGAACTCGGTGCCGCGGTGCATGGTGCAGCGGTTGTCCCAGATCACCAAGTCGTGCAAGCGCCAGCGGTGGGTGTAGACGAATTGCCGTTGCGTGGCGTGGGCGAGGAGCTCTTCGATCAGCGCGCGGCCGTCGGCTTCGGGCATGCCGAAGATGCGCCCGGCGTGCGACGCCAGATAGAGCGACTTGCGGCCGGAGTCCGGCGACGTGCGCACCAGCACTTGCGGCACCGGCGGCAGGCCTTGGCGTTCCTCTTCGCTGAAATTGGTGAAGCCGAGGCGGGCGCGCGAATTGAAGATCGAATGTTCGGCCACGAGACTGTCGAGGCGGCGCTTGGTCTCTTCGGGCAGCGCGTCATAGGCCGCCCGCTCATCGGCGAATTCGGTGTGCCCGCCGATCGTCGGGATCGAGCGCGCATAGAGCAGCGACGCCAGCGCCGGCAGGCGCTTGAACGACGAGTCGGTGTGCCAGAGCCGGTTGCCCATCTGGAACATGCGCTGCCGCGAATCCTTGCCCCACACCTGGTTTTCCGGATCGAGATTGGAAACGTCGGCAAATTCCTTGCGCACGCGCAGCTTGGCGTCCTTGCGGTGCAGCGCGATCGTGGTTTCGAGCGGCCCGAAATAACGCGCGAAGTCGAGATGCTGGTCCTGCGACAGCTGCTGGTCGGGGAAGATCAGCACCGCGTATTTGGCGAACGCGTCCTTGACCGCCTGCAGGTCGGACGGCGCCAGCGGCGCCGACAGATCGACGTCGCCGATCTCGGCGGCAAAGTTTTGCGTGACCGGACAGACGGTGATGGTCATGGTCGTTGCCTCCCGGTTTCGAGAATTTGGACGGATTGAATCACAATGGCCCGGCCCAGGCAATTGAGCCGTGCCGGCAAGGGCCTTGTCGCCGAGGGACAGTGCCGATTTGGCCGTGAATGGTCGCTTTCCGGGTCATGCGGCCGCGGCGCCGTCGAGGCGCCTGTTGTCCGGATCACAGACCGTCGCGATTATTCCGTCTTGATATTGGCCGACCGGATAACCTTGGCCCATTTCTCGGTATCGTCGGCGATGAGCTGGCCGAATTGCGCGGCTGTCATCGACAGCGGCCGAACGCCCAAGCCGACTAGGCGCGCCCGCGTGTCCGGCTCGGCAACGATGGCGTTGATCGCGTCGTTGAGCTTGTCGACGATGGCGGTCGGCGTGGCCACCGGTGCGCAGATGCCGAACCAGCCGCTGGCGTCATAGCCCGGCACGAACTCGCCCACCGCCGGCACGTCGGGCAAGACTTTCGATCGCGCTGCGCTGCTCACGGCCAGCGCGCGCAATCTGCCGTCTCCGACGTACTGCATCGCCTGGGTGATGGTTGAAAAGGCGACTTGCACCTGCCCGCTCATAAGATCGGGTATGTAGCCGGTCCGATACGGCACGTGAGTGAGCTCGATGCCCGTCATCATCTTCAAGAGCTCGTACATGAGGTGCGGCGTGGTGCCGATGCCCGGCGACGCCATATTGATCCGGCCCGGATTGGCTTTCGCATAAGCGATGAACTCCGGAAACGTTTTCGCCGGCATTGCCGGATTGGCCGTCAGCAGAAAAGGCGCGCTGCAGATCATGCCGACGGCGGCGATGTCGTGCACGAAATTGAAAGGCAGGTTCGGATAAAGGCTGGCGTTGACCGTATTGGCGTTGGCGGCAAGCAGCAACGTGTAGCCGTCCGCGGGTGCGGCCACGACATCCTGGGCGGCAAGGCTTGAGCCGGCGCCCGTCCGGTCCTCGACGAAGAATTGCTGACCAAGACGGTCCCCCAGCCGTTGCCCGGCCAGACGGGCGATGACGTCGGGCCCGCTGCCGGCCGGAAAGCCGACGATCACGCGCACCGGCCGTGTCGGATAATCGAGCGGCCATGCCATGCGCGGCAACACCGGCAGCGCCGCGGTACCCGCTGCCATCTGCAAGAAAGTCCGGCGGGGAAGTTCACGGCATGTCCCGCAACGCGTTCGCGCGAACGATGGATTCTAGTACAGCGGCGCGCCCTCGACGGTGCAGCGGCGCAATGTGCGGCGCTGTTCGCTCGGCCAATCGGTGCGCGCGTGCAGGCAGGCGAGATTGTCCCACATGACGAGGTCGCCGGGCCGCCAGACGTGCTCGTAGATGATGGCCGGATCCTCGGCGATCGCGAACAGCCGTTGCAACAGCGCTTCGCTTTCGTCACGGTCCATGCCTTCGATCCACATCGAGTTCTGGCTGGCGACGTAGAGCGCCTTGCGGCCGGAGCCGGGATTGGTGACGAAGATCGGCTGCGCGCAGTGATGCGTGCTCTCGAGCGGCAGCGTGATATCGATGCGGCGGCCGACGCCGTATTGCTGGCCCTGCACGACCATGGCGCCGGCGAGCTGCCGCTTCAGATCGGCCGGCAAGTTTTCGTAAGCCGCGTACATGCTGGAAAACTGCGTGTGACCGCCCTCGGACGGAATCTCGATGCCATAGAGGAACGTCGCGCGATGCGGCTGCCGATGGTAGCACTTGTCGGTGTGGAACCACATTTCGCCGTGGCCGAGCGAGCCCAGTGCCTTGCCGTTGGCGTCGACATGATCGCTGATCGTCATCATGTCGTCCCACACTAGCGCATCGGCCGCGCCCGGTGCGCCCGGCTTCGGAGGCACCCGCTTCGCCACCGGACCAAAGTGTGAGGCGAACCGGCGCTGGTCGTCTTCGCTGAGGTTTTGCTCGCGGAACAACAGCACCGCATGCTGGTGCCAGGCGTCTTTGATCTGCCGCGTCGTCTCTTCGTCCAGTGGACGGCTGAGATCGACGCCGCGGATTTCCGCCCCGATGTCCGGATGCAGTTTTGTGACCGAAATCGCCCGCGTCCGTTCGGCGACTGGCGACATGGTGTCCTCCCTGGCGGCTCTCGGATTTGCTCCGATTATGCTACTTTCTTCGGCGACCAGCCATAGGCCTTGGCGCACGCGCCGCCCATCAATATCGCCCGCTCGCTGTCGCTCAGGCGGTCGGTCTTGAGGAAGGGCAAGACGCCTTGCTCGTAGTTGACGACCGCGAACGCGCGAGTCCAGTCCGTGCCCCACAGGCAGCGCTCGAAACCCCAGGCCCCAAACACGCGGGCGAGCGGGTCCCAGATATCCGGGAAGGGATACGGTTCCTTGGACAGCGTGCAGGCGCCGCTGACTTTGATCACCGCGTTCGGGCGCTTGGCGAGCTCCAGCACTTTCGGCAGGTCGGCCCAGGGCTGCGGCGGGGCGGGCGGCGTGCGCGGCTGCAGGATGCCCAGATGATCGATGATGAAGCGCGTGTCGGGATGGCGGTCGATCAGCACCGTGCCGTCGTCCAGGTTGCCCCAGCACAAGATGTTGACCGGCAAGTCGTACTTGACGGCCGCGCGCGCGATGCGGTCGAGGCCCGGGTCTTTCGGGTCGCGGTTGCGGCCCGGCTCCTTGGTCAGCATGATGCGGATGCCGACCGCGCCCGGCGTCTTCTTCCATTCGGCGACCACATCGGCCACGGCAGGATCGTCCGGATCAACCGGCTTGACGATGCCGAACCGGCCGGGATGGGCGCGTTGCACCTCCACCGCATAACTGGCGTCGTAGCGGTACATGGAAAACGCGGAGATGAAGATCGCGCCGTCGACGCCGACCTTGTCCATCGCCGCCACCATCTCGTCGCCGGTCACGTGAGGCGGCCAGTTCGGCACAGTGTGCCAGGGCCGCTTCGGCGTGTTCGCCTCATAGGCGTGGACCTGGGAATCGATGATCGTCATCGGGAAAGCTCCTCCGGCTAAGCAAGATTGCTATCGCAGCAGGTCGCGGCCGCCATGTCTAGAACCCTGGATCGAGCAGGTTCGAGATTGCGCTCGATCGCACCATGTCGCAGACCATGAAGCGGATACTCGGCGGCGGCTAGTGCTGCGCGGGTATTGGCCGGCTGAGCCGCCACGTCCCCAGCCACCAGTACAGCCCTGCCGTTATCAGCCCGGCCAGCGGATAGATCGCGGTCAACGGATCGGCGGCCCAGCGCACGAAGAACGTGAAAAAGCTCTCGGTCGGTGGACCGGAATCGGTACCGCTGCTCTTCCACTCCAGCAACGTCACCGGCACGAACACCGCCGCGCCCAGCACCAGTCCGAGCAGGCAGACCTTGAAGCTCGTCATTGGCCGCCACAACGAAAGGAGAAACAGGCAGGGCAGGAAGAGAAATATCGTCGTGCCGTAGGACACGATGCAACCCGGGACCAGCAGTATCAGGAATCCCAACAGCGGCCAGCCGCCTTCGGACAAAGTCACAAACGTCGCGCTGAATATCGCCGGCACCAGCAACGGCGCCAGGATCAGGCCGGTCCAAGTGAATCGCATTGCCGGTCGCTCTCCGGGCTGGTCGGTGCGGCAATGATAAAGCCGCGACCGGTCAAATCACCACGCCCGATCCGAGTTATCGACCTCGAATTATGAGCAGACGATTTATTTCATCGGCGAGAATGGTGCCGGCAGGTAAATGTCTACCTGCTGCGACACCAGATGGCCCGGACCGCCGGGCGGCGGCCACACGCCGTCGGCCGCCGCCTTGGCGCGCAGGCGGGCGCGCTCGTCGAAGCTCTTGTAGGGCCAGATGTGCAGGAAGCGCGTCACCGCGCCGGTCACCGACGTCATGGCGGCGAGTACCGGCGAGATTTTCATGCGGCCGGGCACCGCCTTGCGCCACGCCTCAATGGTCGGCGCCAAGCCGTCGGGCTTGAGCACATAGCTGCGCACTTCGTAGCACGGGCCGAATTCACACGGCTGCAGCGGCGGAATGAAGTCGAACGAAACGTAAGTGTCCATCGCCATGGCGACGATGTATTCGCCGATACCAAATGGATTGGCCGCGTTGAGCACGGCGAAGCGGGCCTCGAACGTTGCGGCGGCATCGGCAGCGTTGCGGATGATCAGGATCTGATTGACCGCGCCGATGTCGGAATACCAGCACGCCAGGAGGTCGCGATCGCCGTTCTTTTCCAGAACGGCCAACGCCGCCGGATGGGTTCCCGGCCGCACCGTGATGATGGTGACGTCGTAGGTTTGGGGCAAACGCGCCTCCCTTTGCAGTGCCGCGCCCGCGATTGACGGCTCCGGTAGCCGTACCTAACGTGGTCGGACGCTGGGACGAAAAGCTGGGGTCACACTAAGAAACTGGGACCGTCGAGACAATCTTTAACGGGAGGGAGACATGAAACGATCGTCGCTGCTGACGCTCGTCTTGGCCGCCGGCGCCGTGCTGGGCGCCGTATATCCGGCGCTCGCCGCCGATCCGGTGAAGATCGGGATTTTGTGGCCGCTCACCGGTAACGCCGCCGCCGCCGGGCAGGCCGCCAAAGCAGCGATCGATGTCGCCCTCGACATCGTCAACAAGCCGCATCCGGAGCTCGGCAGCCTGCCGCTCGCCGCGACCTCGGGCCTGCCGGGCCTCGGCGGCGCCCCGATCGAGGTCGTCTTCGTCGATCACGAGGGCAATCCATCGACCGCCCAGCAATTGGCGACGCGCCTGATCACCCAGGACAAGGTCGTGGCGCTGATGGGTGCCTATCAATCGTCGTGCAGCTTCACCGCGACCGCGGTCGCCGAGCGCTACGGCATACCCTTCATGGTCGGGGAATCGGCGGCGCTGAACATCACCAGCCGCGGCTTCAAATGGACCTTCCGCGGCACACCGATCGCGACCGATTACGCCCGCACCTATATGCGGTTCTTCGCCGACATGAAGAAGCAGGGCAAGACCATCGACAAGATCGCCATCGTCAGTGAAAACACCGACTACGGCACGTCGGTCGGCGACGCCATCGTCGCTGAGGCCAAGACGGCCAACCTGCCGGTCGCCATCCGCATTCCCTACAGCGCCAGCTCGACCGACGTCTCGGCGCAGGTCCTGCAGCTCAAGCAGGCGCAGCCCGACGTAGTGATTTTCATCAGCTACACCGCCGACTCCATCCTCTACATGAAGACGATGAAGAGCCTCGACTACAAGCCGCCCATGGTGCTCGGCGACGACTCGGGCTTTTCCGACCCGTCCTTCATCCCGGCGGTCTTTGACATCGCCCAGGGCGCCATGAACCGCAGCGCCTGGGCCATCGGCCGCGAGGGCTCGGTGACCTACAAGATCAACGAGATGTACAAGGCCAAGACCGGCCGCGATCTCGACGACACCAGCGCCCGCGACATGCAAAGCTTCTTCGCGCTCGCCGACGCCATCAACCGCGCCGGTTCGACGGACCCGGAGAAGATCCGCGATGCCCTGATCAAGACCGATCTCAAGGCCGACCAGCTGATGATGGGCTATCAGGGGGTCAAGTTCGACGACACCGGGCAGAACATCCTGGCGGCGACCTATCTGATCCAGCTGCACGGCAAGCAGTACGACCTGGTCTGGCCGGAAAGTGCCGCCACCGCCAAGCTGCAATGGCCGATGAGCGGCTCCACGCAGTGAGATAAGAGGCGCTACCGCAGGCCGGGCAAATCCTGCAAGCGAAACCTGCCATGGTGGCTGTGCAAGTGATCGTGGGTGGCCTCCTGTTGGGGGCCATTTATGCGTTGTTCTCCTCAGGGCTGACCCTGATCTGGGGCATGATGAATTTCATCAATTTCGCCCATGGCGAATTCGTCATGCTCGGCATGTATGCGGCGCTCATGGTCGTGGTCTGGGTCGGCGGCGGGCCGGCGATCTTCGCCATTGCGGCCGCAGTGGCGCTCGCAGCGCTGGGCGTCGCGATCTACTTCTCGCTCATCCGCCACGTCACCCGCGGCCCGATGCTGGCGCAGATCCTTTCCACGTTCGGCCTGGCGCTGCTATTGCGCTACACCGCGTTCTGGATTTTTTCGGCGAATTTCGTGTCGCTGCCGCCGAACGCGCTGTCCGGCACGATCAATCTCGCCGGCATCTATTTGCCGATTGCGCAACTGGTCGCCGGCATCGTCGCCATCACGCTGACCGTCGCGCTGCATCTTCTGCTCACCCGCAGCACGATCGGCAGCAAGCTGCTCGCCGTCGCCGAAGACCGCACCGCGGCGATGCTGATGGGGATCAGGCCGGACCGCATGCAGGCGCTGGCCTGGGGCCTCTCCGCGGGCGCCGCCGGCATCGCCGGCGCCTTGATGGCGACCGCCTATCCGTGGTCGCCCTCGGTCGGCGAAACTTTCGGGCTGATCGCCTTCGTGGTGGTGGCGCTCGGCGGTTTTGGCAGCGTGCTCGGCTCGCTCTATGCCGGCCTGATCATCGGTTTGATCCAGGGCGCGTCCGCGTTCTGGCTCGGCGCCATCTATAAGGACATCGTCGTCTACGGCCTGTTCGTCGCGCTGTTGTGGCTGCGGCCGCAAGGTCTCATGGGGAAAGCGTGAAAACTATTCTTTCCCCACGCATGCGCGTTGTTTTTCTTGCCGCCGCGTTGCTGCTGTTTCCGATTGCTTTCTCCGGCGCCTTCGCGCGCGATATCGGCGTTGCCTTTCTGCTCGCGGCGATCTCGGCGTCGGCGTGGAATATCGTCGGCGGCTATGCCGGCCAGGTGTCGGTCGGCCACAGCATGTTCTTCGGGCTCGGCGCCTATACGCCGCTGTTGTTCTATTCGTTGTTCGGCTGGTCGCCGATCGCCGGCATTCCGATCGGCATCGTGCTCAGTATCGGGCTTGCCGTTCTTATCGGCATGCCGACGTTTCGCCTCAGCGGCCACTATTTCAGCATGGCGACCATTGCGGTTGCCGAGCTGATCCGCATTTTCTTCAGCACCTGGAATTTCGTCGGCGCCGCGGTCGGCCTCCAAGGCCCGGCGAGGGCGCGCGGCTGGTGGGACCTGACGTTCCGCAGCGAATTGCCATATTACTACATCTTCCTCGCCGTGCTCGGCATCGTGCTCGCCACCACGGCCTTCATCGAGCGCCGCCGTTTCGGTTTCTATTTGCGCGCCATCAAGTCGAGCGAACGCGCCGCGCGCTCGCTCGGCGTCCCGGTGCGGCGGACCAAGATGCAAGCGCTGGCGCTCAGCGCCGCCTTCACTTCGGTTGCCGGCTCGCTCTATGCCGCCAAGACCGGCTTCATCGATCCGGATTCCGGCTTCGGCATTCTGGTCTCGGTGCAGATGGTGATCGTCGCCGCGCTCGGCGGCGCCGGCGTGCTGTTCGGTCCGCTCGTCGGCGCGCTGATCCTGATCCCGCTGCAGGTCGCCACCAATACCTGGTTCGGCGGCGGCGGCTCCGGCCTGACTTATATCCTCTACGGCGGCATCATCGTGTTGATCGCGCGCTTCGAGCCGGGCGGTCTGTTCGAGCTGTGGTATCGCGTGGTGCCGGAGCGCTGGAGGCGCGCCTATGCTGCTTGACGCCAAGAACGTGTCGAAAGCCTTCGGCAGCTTCCTCGCGGTGTCGGGCGCCGATCTGGCCGTGGACGAGCACGAAATCATCGGCCTGATCGGCCCAAACGGTGCCGGCAAATCGACCTTCTTCAATTGCCTCGCCGGCGAGACGTTGCCGACCACCGGCCGCATCGTCTTCGCCGGCGAGGACGTGACCCGTGCCGGGCCGGCCGTTCACGCCCGCGCCGGCATCGGCCGCACGTTTCAGGTGCCGATCACGTTCGAGGACATGACGGTGCTGGAGAACGTGATGGTCGGCGCATTCTTGCGGCACCCGCATCGCAACGATGCCCGCGATCATGCCTGGCGCATCGTCGAATTGACCGGATTGCAGCCCGGGCAGCGGGCGCGCTCGCTCGGCACGCCGGGACGCAAGCGCCTGGAAATCGCCCGTGTGCTCGCCACCGAGCCGCGTTTGTTGCTGCTCGATGAATCGCTCGCCGGCCTGACGCCGACTGAATTGCAGGCCGCGATCGCGCTGGTGCGGCGCATCCACGACATGGGCATCACCATCGTCATCGTCGAGCACATCATGGAAGTAATAATGACTTTGACCAAGCGCGTGCTGGTTTTCAACCAGGGCCATGTCATCGCCAGCGGCACGCCGGAATTGGTGGTCAGGCAGGATGCGGTGATCGAAGCCTATCTCGGTCGCGCACATCGGCGGCAGCAGGATCAAGCCAGTGGCTGAAATTGCTGACCTCAACGTCGAGCATCTCGAAGTGCGCTACGGCGATCTGGTCGGCGTCGCCGATATTTCGCTGCGCGTGCCGGCCGGCAAAGTGGTGGCACTGCTCGGCTCCAACGGCGCCGGCAAGACCACGACGCTCAATGCCATCGCCGGCGTGGTGCGGCCGGCGCGCGGCAAGGTCGAATGGCGCGGCGAGACGATTTCGGGAGAGCCGGCCTACGCCATCGTCAGCAAAGGTCTTGCACTGTCGCCGGAAGGCTGGCGGCTATTCGTGGCACAGACCGTCGAACAGAATTTACGGCTCGGCGCCACTGCGCTCGCCGATCGCTCGCGCACCGCGGCGCTGTTCGAGCGCGTCTATGCGCTGTTCCCGCGGCTCGCCGAGCGGCGCAAGCAACTCGCCGGCACGCTGTCCGGCGGCGAGCGGCAGATGCTGGCACTCGGCCGCGCGCTGATGAGCGAGCCGCGGCTGCTCATGCTCGACGAGCCAAGCCTCGGCCTGGCGCCGACCGTGGTCGAGGCGCTGTACGACACCTTGGCCGCGCTGCACCGGGAGGGCCTTACATTATTACTGGCCGAGCAGTCGATCCCGCTGGCGCTTGGCATCGCCGACTATGCCTATGTGCTGCAGACCGGACGCATCGCGCTCGAAGGCCCCGCGGCCGATCTGGAAAAGAACGAGCAGGTGCGGGAGATTTATCTGGGGATTTCCACGCGCGCGGCGGCCGGATAGCAAATGCCGCGGCCTTTCTCGGCCGCGGCATCCTTGACCGGCATTACCTCGGAGCGACGAAGCTAGCGACCGGCAAAGACTGGCGGATCGTCGCGTCCGCTCGGCCCGAATATGGCGATACAGCCGCTGGTCACGGTCGGACAGATCGTGCTGCCGGCGTTGTCGGGAATCGGTACATAGGCTTGGTTGGTGGCCGGATCGGCAGCGACCGAGTGGGCGCGGCCGGCGCCCGGCGGCTTGGCGATGAGGATGGCTGCGTCTTCCTGGGCGCTCAAGGAATTGACGACGCCGACCTGCTCTTGCACGATGCCGGAGCCGTCGGCGAGGAAGTAGTGGCCGTCGCCCGGGTTGAACCAGACTTCGTCCGCGCCGCCCACATTCGGCAGAACCTTGATCAGCCTGCCGGTGCGCTCATCGATGATGCCGGCATTTTGTCCGCTGCCCGGCGGCTGTGACACCGCGTTGCAGCCGAGCAGGATCTGCGGCTCGGGGCCGATCGCCATGCCCTGCGGTCCGGCGCATTGGGTCACCGGAACGTTGAACCGCGCTATCACGTCCATTCGGCGCGGATCGATGACGACGACTTGGCCGTCCGTGGTATCGGCGCCGGTGCCATGCACCTCGGGGAGATTCAGATAAATCAGCCCGTTGCGTGGATTCCATTGGCACTGTTCGATACCGTTGGTCGCTTCTGGAAATTGGATCTGCTTCACCACCGTATAGGCATGCGGCCCTTCGGTCGGGATGAAGCTGATGAAGGGAGCGTGCCCGGCGACGTCCGCTTCGGCGTCATTGGCGATCTGGATCAGATGATCGGCCGGGTCGTAGCACAGCTCGTCCGCCCGCTCCAAGCCGTTGGTCGGGATCGTATGCAGGATGTTTCCGGTCTTGAAGTCGATGACCTTGACGGTGCTGTTGCCGTCGCCAGCCCACACCTCGGTGGTGCCGTGATTGTAAAAACTCAGCACCCCGTTCGGACCGGACGTGTCGTTGTTGCCGGTGAAGCCGACGAAGGCGCCGGCGGCCAACTTGCTCTGGGCTTTGGACCTTGTATCGATCACGTCGACGGCCTTGTTGGACCGGTCGCCGAGAAGATATGAATGGATATACGGATCGACCCAGCTGATGTCGAACGAGTGCAGGACCGCACCCGTGATCGTGATCGTCTGCTTCAAGACGAAGGCTTCATCGGCAGCTGCCGGGCTCGGCAGGCCGAGCAGGGCGCCGGCGACGGCGCAGTAGGCGACGCAGCTTAAGCTTCGTGCGGTTCTCTGACGAGCAACTGGCATGACGACACCTCCCTATTTTGCTGAACATGTTGCTTGGCCTGTGGCGGAGCCCAAGCCGCTCCCCCGTTCCACGCCAAAGCTCCGCACCCGGATGACGCAAAGCGTCACCCGCGGCACTCGAGTTTCGAGCGTGGCATCAATCGTCAGGCTGCACACAGGCCGCGGACGAGCCCGCGGATCGCAGCTCGACGATTATTCGCAGCGCCGTTGTGACACCCCCCATTTGCCGTTTCGGAACAAATGCGTCCGACGGATTTCGTTTCGGCTCTTCGAAAGACCGCGCGTCGATAAATGAGTTAGCAAGACTGACGCGCGGAACTCCGTTGCCGATCGTGTGGCTCGATTACGTCGGGCTTAAGACCACAACGCGCGTCGATGTTTCGAAAATTTTCGTTCGAGCCACGGTTCCGAGAATGAGACCGATGGTTCGCGCGCAAAGACAGAACTAAAATTTTTTATCATCGAAACACATATCTCGATTGCAAAATTCGGATAGCTTCGCGTCGCGCAAGCCCGCAGTGCCGTTCGTTATGGCACATAATCTTTGTCGCAGGGTTTCGCTTTGTCAGCCGACCCGTTGGAGCTATCTTCCGTTCAAGCATTCCGAATGCGAAAGCGAGCATCGAATGAGCCCGGCTCTCAAACCAACCGTCGCTTGTCTTGCGGTTCTCGTTTTCGGGTTGTTCGGGATGCAGCGCCTATGCGCGCAGGACGGCCCCAATGGTGCTGCGCCGTCGCAATTGACGGCGCAACGCGGCGCTGGCTCGCTGCACATAGACGGCGATGCCGCGGCGCTTCATGTCGAGGTGGCGCAAACGACGCTTGCGGACGTCTTGTCCGCGCTCGAAGCCTTCAATATTCGATACCGTTCCTCGATCGGGCTCGATGAAATGCTCAGTGGCACCTATGCGGGATCGCTCGGCCATGTCGTGGGCCGCCTGTTGAACGGATACAATTATGCGACGAAACAGGATGGTTCGCGGCTCGAAGTGACGATCTTCGGCAAGCGCGGCGAGTTCGCGGTTCCCGCACCCATCGTCATTCCGGTCCGGCGGCGGCCTTCCGATTGATTTTTTTGATTTAGAGCATGATCCCGAAAAGTGGATACCGGTTTTCGGAAAAGATCATGCTCCATTAAAATGCTTAGAGCGCCAATCGATTCAATTTGAAACGATTGGCGCTCTAAGCTGCAACTTTCAGCGCGCGTGCTCCCACAGCTGTTCCAGCCGGTGGCGGAACGCCTTGGGCTTTTCCGCGAACAGCCGCACGGCGATGCGGGCGGCGCGTTGCGCGAGCTCGGTCGAGCGCTCCATGCAGGCAGGCGTTAGGCGCGAGCGCCAGTGCGCTAGCGGCTGGTGCGGCTCGGTCAGCCGCTTGAGCACTTCGAGGTCCTGGCAGCGGCCGAGCCGGTCGCGCAGCCGCTCGGCCTCGTCGGTCCACATCTTGCCGAAACGCGGCCACAGCGGCTCGACCAGCTCCATCTGATAGCTCAGATCGACGACGCGCTGGCGCAGCTCATGCAAATCGTTGGCGCTCGCCAGCGACCAGTCGTCCGGGATCCGCTTGCGCGCGCTGCGATAGCTGATGGTCAGTTGCGCCGCAATCGCGGAAAAGTCGAACGGATCGAGCGGCCACTGCTCGACCGCCGCCGCCGCGGCATCGAGCCAGGCGACGATGGCGTCGCGCAGCGCCGGCGTGAGCACCGCCTGCTCCTCGCTGCCGCGCAACGCCTCGATGCGGCCGCGGATGGTGGCCGCCGAGCGCTCCGACAGCACCATGCCCTTGTCGAGGACGTCGTCGAAGGCATTGAGCGCCGCCGCGCTGTCGCGCGCGTGCGCCAGCGAGCGGGCATGCTCCCGCGCATCGTGGCGCCAGCGCGGCGCGTCGGCGATGAAGGGCGCCAAGAGCCGCATCAAGGCGCGCCATTCCTTCAGGGCGCGGCGGAAATCGTGCACCGCGTCCTGGCTCGACCGCTCCGGATCGAGCAACGCGGAGCGGGCGGCCAACAGGATATGGCCGGCGATGGCGCGCACCGCGGGTCCAATCGCCGCACGGGGCTGCAAGGCAGGTTTGTCGGCCATATCCGCGTCTATGGGGGCGTGCATGACGGTTTAAGGGGGCAATCGCGGCGCAGTATGGCGAAATATACGGCCCCACGCACTTCCCTTATCGGGGGGCGCTTGCTACATGACCGTCACAATAATCGACCCTTTGACGCGGGGTGGAGCAGCCCGGTAGCTCGTCAGGCTCATAACCTGAAGGTCGTAGGTTCAAATCCTACCCCCGCAACCACCGACAATCTCGCTGGTTCTCCACCGGAACCAGCGAGATTCCCCCTCCGTTCCCCTGCCTGGGCGAAGCTTGCGAGGACGGCAAGGTCACGGGGGCGTTGAGCGCCTCGGCGAGGCGCGCAATCATGCTGCGATAGAGCTCAGGCACCATCATTCGCGCTTTGAGCCGCTCGTCTCAATGTCGTGGCGGCATGCTACGGCGAGATCCCGGCGAAGATACGGATAGTCGGTGCGGAAAAGCACCTGGCCCATGCCGACAACTGAGCGAAGCATCCGCAGGACAGGCGGCGCCAAGACAACGCCGCCAAGACAACGCCGTGTCCCAATAGAGCCTGCGAAGCGTGTCCGCCGCGGTGCCGCGCTCCTGCGCACCAGGGGTCACGTCCATCTCGTCGATGATTGAAAAACTGACGCCAAATAGGGAATCGTGCCGCCGGCGTGAGAAAATATATTTCACGTTCGGGGTGCGGCCAGCGACAACCAGGTAAATCTCCACGTGTTGAGGGACGATCGCCGGCGCTTCACTGATCCCATGAGATCGGAACTCCGCGGATATTGCGGACCCGCCAAGCCCGGCGGATGAAGCAAGCAACGCCGATGTCGGAGGATGCCCGATATGCGGCGCATCCAGGCCAAGGCACAGGATAATTGCCGGCAACTTGCGCCAGACTTGCGCTTATATTATACTTTACAGTCGTAAAGTAAAATCGGCAAGGCAAACGGCTAAGCGCCGTCGGTTTCGAATTGTCCGCCGCGAGGGAATGCGAGACGATGATCGAGGAGCGCGACATTACCGTTGCGATGCGGGACGGAACGCGCCTCGTGCTGGATGTGTATCGCCCGGACGCGGCGGACAAATATCCGGTGCTCTATGCGTGTTCGCTGCACAACAAGGACATTCAGGGCCCCGATATCGCCGATGTGCTGCCGCCGCAGCCGGCCCACGCGCCGCTTTGGTTCGGCCCGATCGAGGCAGGCAACACCCGGCACTTCATTGCCAACGGATATGCGCATGTCATCGCCCAGCCGCGCGGTTCGGCGAAATCGGAGGGTGTGTACGGGCACGAGGACACGGATCACTACGATTTGATCGAATGGATCACGCGCCAGTGCTGGTGCGACGGCAATGTCGGAATGGTCGGCATCTCAGGATACGCCGGCGAGCAATGGCGCGCCGCCGCTCAGGGGCATCCAGCGCTGAAGGCAATCTTTCCCTACGACGCCTGCAGTGCCTATGGCGGGATGTTCGGCTTCCGCGATTTCGCCCCCGGCGGCGTGCTGCACACGTTTCCTTACCTGCTGGACGTCTTCAGCACCGTTCACGAGTTGCGCGATCGGCCTTCGGAGCTTCCACCCGACCAGGAGAACCTTTGGCGCGAGGCGATGCGCAACCCGGACTTCAAGCAGTATATCAACCTCTACAATATCCTGACTCAGAAGGGGCAACGCACCTTCCTGATGTACCACTTGCTGACAAGTCCGTGGGAAGAAGACGGAGTGGTCGAGCGATCCGAAGAGACATTCAAGAAAATCAAAATTCCTTTTTATACGGGCTCGGGCGCATATGCCTACACCTACAAACTCCATTGGCTCGGGGCGCAACACTATTTTCAAAATATCGAACAACCGAAAAAGTTGACCTTCACCGGGCCAGCTCATCTGGAGCGTCCCTTTCATCAGTATCACGACGAGATCATCCGTTGGTACGACTACTGGCTGAAGGGCAAGGACACCGGCATCATGGACGAGCCGCCGGTCCGCTATTGGCTCATGGGGGCCAACGCGTGGCGCACGGCGGGTGACTGGCCGCTGCCGGAGACCGAATGGACGAAATTCTATCTGTCGCAATGGGAGGGACTTACAACGCAGGCGCCGCCCGGATCAGAGGCCGGCGCGTCGGTGCGGGAGCCTGACGTTTTCACCCAAATGCCGCTCACACGAACAGTGAAAGTCGAGCGGTTGCGATACATGACCGACCCGCTGCCGCAGGATGTCGATGTGGTCGGACCGATTGCGCTGACGCTGTACGCCGCGATCGACCAGAACGACACCAATTGGATTGTCGTGCTCAAGGACGTCGGGCCGGATGTCTCGGTGCGAACGGCGCGAGAGGGCGAACGTGCCGTGCCGCAAAACCTGCCGGAGCGGGAACTGACACGCGGCTGGCTCAAGGCATCCTATCGCGCGGTCGACGAGAAACGTTCCAAGCCGTGGGAACCGTTCCACAAGCTCACGCGAGAGGCCATTGCTCCGGTCGTACCCGGCGAAATCGTCGAGTACAGAATTCAGATTCTGGGCACCGCCAACCGGTTCAAAGCCGGCCACCGGATCTGCCTCGACATCACGTCAATGGATGTGCCGACCGGTACGGGCGCGATGACCAACGTCGAATACATTCCCTATCATGTGTGCAGCAGCCAGACGGTGACCCACCGAATCTATCGGGACGCGGAAAGGCCATCTCATCTGCTGTTGCCGATCATCCCTGGCTGACGCTGAGCTGCGCGCCTACTGCGGCGCGAGGGCGTTTGCGGCGGACGAAAGCAAGAGTGAGAGGAGGACTTCTATGGATACCATCCGGTTTGAACAAAAGGGCACGATTGGCAACATCGTCCTCGCCAATCCTCCCTTCAATCGGCTCGATCTTCGCTTCTCGAAGGCGCTGCAGGAAGCGGTGCACAGCGCGAGCGAGAGCAATATTCGAGTCCTGGTCGTGCGCGCCGAGGGGCCGAATTTCAGCTTTGGCGGCGAGGTCAGGGAATGGCCGGGCAAGGACGTCAATTGGTTTCGCACCTTCGTCGCCGAGGTGAACACGTCCTATCGTGCGATCGAAGCCTTACGGGTTCCGACCATGGCCGTCGTGCAGGGTGTGGCCTTCGGTGGCGGATTTGAGCTCGCGCTGGCATGCGATTTCCTGGTTGCGGCAAAATCCACGGTGTTCCGCTGCGTCGAAGTCACGACGGCGATGCTGCCGATTGCGGGAGCGTTACAGCGGCTGGCCGAACGCGTCGGTCGTGCCCGTGCGTCCCGCTTTGCGATGCTGGGAGAGCCGATTTCCGGCGTCGAGGCAGGAGCACTTGGGATAGCGACCCACGTGGTCGATGAAAACAAACTGGAGGAAACCGCCGAAGCGCTTGCCAGCCAACTCGGCAGCGGCCCCACGCGTTCTTACGCGGCGACGCGCACTCTTCTTAAAGCTTGGTCAAGCGGAGGTGTCGCCGCGGCCGACCTCGTGATGCTCGACGTGTCGATGGAGCTATACAACGGCGCCGACGCGCAGCGCGGCTTTGCCAACACCGCCAAAGCTTTCGATGCCGATATCGAGCCGCCAGCTATGACGTTCGAAGGCAAGTAACGCTGGGCGAAGTACTCATTGTTGTGATAGCCAAAAGGCATGGCGCGAGGATTGAGGAAAAGCCGCGGAGTAGGGTACGCTTCCCGCACTAGAAAGCGGGCCGAACAGAAGCGATCGCGCGCGACGCGACTATCGATTTTGCAGGCCGCGTTATCCGAGTTCGCAGATAAAGGCTTCGAGGCCGCAAGCATCCGCTCGATCGCGGAACGAACGGGGCTTCAGCATCCCCTCATCACCTACCACTACCCCACCAAGGATGCGTTATGGCGCGCGACAGCCGAATACGCCTTCGAACAAATACGGGAGAAGTGGGACAAATCCGGGCCTGAACTCTCGGACGCCGCGCCGATCGATCATCTGCGAGCAGAATACCGGGCGGTGTTTTACTACACCGCCGCATTTCCGGAATTTCACCGCTTTATGCGCCAGGAGGCCATGTACGACAACCCGCGACTGAGATGGGCCGCCGAAACGGTACTAGCTCCCCTGATTAATCGCCTGCTGCCTCAGATCAGGGCTGCGCAGAAGGACGGCGATCTCCCAGCAATCGAGCCGATTGTGTTTCACTACATGATGATCAGTCTGACCGCCATGCTCGCAGGGTTTGGTCCCGAGATGCGCATTACCAGTCGGGTGAAGCCGCAAGCCCCTGCTATCGTCGACTCCTATTGGGGTCTTGTCGAAAGCATGGTTTTCGGTGCGCGTGCGAACTCCGCCGGTTCTCGCAAACGCAAAAGTGCGCAATAGCTCGGCTCGTTCCACACGTGATCTGGTTGGCAAGAAGTCGAGGTTGAAATCCTTCTCAATTCGGCGGAGCATTTCCGGCCCTATAGTTGGATTGTGCCGGGCAATGCCTTGCGTGCGCCCCAACTGCTTGCTCCCTTCCTCAGCTCACGGCTCGTTTCTGATCTACCCAGAAACGCTCGCGCAGAATCCTTTTCAGTATCTTGCCGCTGCCGTTTTTCGGCAGCTCGTTGTCCGACAGTTCGACGCGACGTGGAATCTTGTAATTGGCGAGAGATCGGCGACAATGCGCGATCAATTCATCCTCGCTCAAAGACTCTCCCGGCTTTCGCATGACGCAAGCGGCGACGAGTTCGCCCCACTGCGGGTCAGGTATGCCGAAGACCGCTGCTTCACGGACCGCCGGATGTTGGTAGATGACGGCCTCAACCTCGCCCGAATAGACATTTTCACCGCCCGTAACGATCATGTCCTTGAGACGATCCAGGATATAAAAATACCCGTTTGAATCCCGGTAGCCGAAGTCTCCGGTGCGAAAGAAGCCGTCTCGGAACGCTTGCTTGGTTTCTGCCGAATTATTCCAATAGCCACGCATGACGTTTGTGCCTCGAGCCACAAGTTCGCCATGACTCCCGGCCTCAAGTTCCTTTCCCGTCTCGTCCATGACCCGCAGGTCGATTCCAGGGCAGGTTCGCCCACATGACAGGAGCCTGTCCTCAGTGTGCTCGCGGTCCTGCAAGCCGGTGAGAAAGCCCGTTTCGCTCAGTCCGTAGCCTTGGAGCAATTTGAGATTGGGCAAAACCGCTCTCATCCGGCGGATGAGTTCGGCGGCCATGGGCGACCCGCCATACGCCAATGTTTCCAGGCTCGTCAGGTCGTAATTTTCAAGTTTGTCGAACTCGGTCAGCATGTTGATCATCGTCGGCGCCAACACCGATTGGCTGACGCGTTCGCGTTCTACCGTTTCGCAGAAATTTTGCGGGCTGAACTTCGGGATCGTCACTTGGCAGGAGCCGAACGCGGGCGCGGCGAACATGAACGGAAAGTCCATGATGTGAAAAATCGGCGCGGCATGAAGATGCACGCTGCCTTCTCGATAGGGCATCCAGTAATTGAGGTGGTTGACATTTGCCAAGATGTTGGCGTGAGTCACGACCACGCCTTTGGGATGGCCGGTCGTGCCGCTGGTATAGACCAGAGCCAAAATCGCTTCTGGGTCGTAAATTGCCTTGGGATGACAATCGCTTTGGACTTCCAAGGGTTCTTGGTCGAGCACGCGCTGCCATGAAAGTTTCACTGTTGGCGCCGGCAGCGATGAGTGTCGGATCAAGCCCCGCGGGCTTGCGTCGGCGATGACGTGATTGATTTCGGGTTCTGAAAGCCGGACGTTTACCGGAACAGCGGTCACTCCCAGCCAAGCACAAGCATATACCAACTCAAGATAATCATATTCGTTCGGGAGCAGCAGGGCCAACCGGTCGCCAGTTTGGAAGCCGTGCCCGCGCAGCGCTGCAGCAATGCCGGCAACACGATCGTGAAGCTCTTGGAAAGTCGGACGCGCCGCGCCTGAGGCAAGCGCGGTCCGCCCTCCATAATAGCGAGCGGCCCGGCCCAATGAATGTGCATGAATCATCTCGGGTGCTCCACGCGGATATCAGATATTCCTTTGGCAGTTCGTCTGAAGAAGCGCCGTATTCCGTTTTGGTCTCGCTGCACTATTGGCTCGACGGCCAACTCTCGAAGCCGCGTATCACAGGACATTTCCAGGAACAGGTTGGCCAAGCCCAATTGGTATTCTGCTTGACATCCATTTGGCGCCCTCTTTGCGAGACTATGATAGTGTTCGGCGCGTTCGGCGAAGTATGCTGAGTACAGCATTTTTCTGCCCAATTCTGTGCGAACGATCGAACATGTCGGCAAGCCCCACGCTGCCATGGGATCGTTGGCCAACAAACGCGCGGGTCGCCCGGTCTGAACCAAAACCGCCTGCGGCACGTCGACAAAATAGTGCAGTCTTTGGTTTGAAATTATCCCCCGAACGGGGGACCGCGTGAGGCCCGAATGGGGATGCGTTTAGTCGAAACAAGCAATGAGCCCATCCATTGCCGACGGGCTCTGGCTTACGGCGCGGGAACGTCCCAACTAGGGAAAATAGAAATGAACCGGCGGCGCGTTTGTCCAGCCGGCCCCAGGCTCTACGTCTGGCGAACCTCACCGCAGGAGCAACGGCTGCTACGAGGGGCTGCGGTCTGCTCACCCGGTCTCGAAGACAACCGTATTCAGTGCTGAGTGCCAATCAGACCCAGGCTTTGCGCGCGCGACACGGCCTGTGCCCGCCTTTCGACATTCAGCTTGATGAAAATGTGCTTGACGTGGGATTTCACCGTCTCGGGTGTGATGGCGAGGTTTCGAGCAATCTCCTTGTTGGAGAGCCCCTCAGCAATCAACTCGAGTATGTCGCCTTCGCGGATACTCAGTGGTTCGGAAATTGTCGAAATCGCTACCGTGGGCGTCGTCTGCAGGGGTTCGGTTTGATAACGTGACTTCCAAGCCACGCTCAGGTTGGAAGCGTAGGATATGAGCTCCTGAGAGCTCCCCGTCCGCTCCGCATTGCCCAAGAAGGTTGCAATGAGAGGTCCAATTTCGGCGCCGCCTTCATCCAGGATGGTCTGGTAGACACCGACCCGCGCGAACGCGCTGACAACACCGCCGAAAGATTTTAACGCTTCCGTGGTTTGTTTCGCCCTGAACCTCGCGAGCGCGAGATGCGTTTCTACGCGGAGCGCGAAATGAATATTGTGTACATTCTCCAAATCGCGCCGCAGCCCATCGAGGAGTGAAATGGCGTCTTCGAAACGCTCCTCAGCCGATGCAAGATGAGCGCGCGCAAATGTGGCGTATCGGTGGATATCCGACCAGGCGCAATTGCTCGGGGCCGGATATTGCGCCGCAAGTCGCTCCAGCCGATGAAGGCAATCGGTGCCTTGTTCGATTCGGCCCTCATTGAGATATAGTCGCATCCGCTCCAACACCGCGGCGGCGCCCAGACGTCCCCAAGCGCGCGCGTTGCCCTGGCTCTCGGCCCGTTCCAGCAAGGTGTGGGCCCGCGCCAAGTTCCTCTTGTGTGCCGCAATCCTCGCCATGACGAAGTAAGCGCTCAAGACGCAATCCAGCATCGTCCCGGCGTTGATGAGCGACACCCGGTCGATCAACATGGCTTCGGCCTCGTCGTGCCGTCCTTGCTCGTATCGAATGCGGGCGATCAGGCTTGCGGATAACGCCGCCGCGACCGAGTTCGGGCCGACGTGCTGCTCTGCGAGCCGCAGGGCGTCAAGGTAATAGCTCTCCGCGGACGCGATGCGTAATTGCTGGGCCTCCGCCATCCCTTGGATGCAGCGATAATAAACCGACGCAAAGACATTCCTCATGTCCTCATCGAGAGAATAGGGCAGCCATGGTGTGGCGTAGAAATTCTTCAGATCGCCCGCCTTCAGGTGGCCAAAACGAACGACGTTCGATGCAACATTTATGGTCCACGTATCCGCTGGCCGACCGAGACAGCCTTGTGCGATCGACAGCGCCGCTCCGCTGTTGTCATCCAATGCGATCGCAACCGACCGTATGGTCTCACATTCGCAACGAATGGCTTCCCCATCGGCCGAATGACCGGCGGCCATATCCCGCTCGATTTCACTCAGCAACTTGAGCGACTCGTCACAGCGGACGGCGAGCGCGAGACCCCAAGCGATCGCCAGCCTGACCTCGGGTTGGCCCTGCAGGAGCGCGGCCGGAAAAACACGTTGCCAGCCGAGCAAGGTGAAAAGATCGCCCCGCCTCACCAAAGGCATTGCGCAATTTTTGATCCAGCTCAGCGCTTGATCGGTGTCGCCCGATGCGATCGCATGCTGGACCGCTTCCGTCCACAGTTCCTGGGAAGCATGCCAGTCGGCGGCGCGACGGTGCAGTTCGGAGATCTCATGGCCGAGCTCGGACTCAAGTCTTTGTTTGAGGTGTTCAGCGAGGAGTGGATGGTAACGATACCACTGCCGTTCGTGATCGAGCGTCGTCAGCAGCAGTTGTCGCTTCTCAATCGATGCCAGGAGGCCTCGGCTCGAAGTTGCCCCGACAACGACTTCGCAAAGCGGAGCGGAGAACCGATCGAGAATGGCCGTCCGCAGCATGAACGAGACCAGCTCGCCGGGCAGGCCGTCGAGCATTTCTACCAGATAAGCGTCAATCGGGCGCTGTATGCTGGAGAGGTTGCGCACATATTGCGCGAAATCTTGGGTCGAAGAGAAAGTGCAGACAACGATCCGCAGCGCGGCCGGCCAACCCTCGGTCCGGGAATGCAGCAGCGTTACATCCGCCAAATCCAAGCTGCCCGGTTTCTCTTGCGCGAGAAACGCGCGTGTCTCCTGCAGGTCAAATCGCAATTCGGAGGCATCTATCTCCAGCAATTCGTTGTTGGCGCGCAGCGATGCGAGCGGAAGCGGCGGCTCGGTGCGTGTCGTCAGCACAACATGGATTTGAGACGGCGCATGCCTGAGGAAGAAGATCACGGCGTCATGAATTCTGGGGTCTGTAATCCAGTGATAGTCCTCCAGGAACAGGTATACCTCGTCGTCAACGTCGGAAAGGTCGTTGATCAAGGCCGATAGAATTGCCTGCGGACTGATCAGGAAACGCTCCTCGATCAGATCAAGTGAATTTGCACCGACCCCGCCCGCTACGCGCTGCATCGCCTGCATCACGTAGAAGAGGAAGCGCGGCGGGTCGTCGTCCTCGGCATCAATGGCCAGCCAGGCGGCCGAGTTTCCGCCCTTGTGAAGCCACTGCAACCAGCTCGCGGCGAGCGAGGTTTTGCCAAATCCGCTCGGCCCCTTGATCACCGTCAGCCGCTTGGCCGCAAGCTGACCGGCAATGCCCAGCAAACGTGGGCGATCGATCATCCCAAGAGATCGCGGTGGGACCAATTTGGTGGCGAGAAACTGCAGACGCTCGCCGCCGGGCAGCGCGCTTCTCCCGGCCGCTGCGTCGCCCAACGACGTCGAATGCGGTTCGGTCAACGGCACCCCCCTTACGCCCGTTCTTCAGTCCCCCGTTTGGGGGATGCGAGCGGGCACTGAACTCTACGATTTTTGCAAGTGCGAAGAAAGCCGGCGGGTCGACTGGCGCGTGGTGGATTGCGACGGAATCACAAATACATGGGCCGAGGCAATGCCGAGCCTCAGCGCCCTTTGCGAGCATGCTGATGAGGCTCATGCGAGGTGCAGACGGGAAGACCCAAAGTCGACGCTCCTCCAGTCATTCGATGAATCCGGCTGGTTTATCGTACTGCCCAATCTCCGCTCGCATGGCGCGCACTATCGCGCTCGGTGACAGTACGAACCTCACAGCGCTAAACTGGATAGGCGCGCCTACCGGCCGTTGTGTCTGCCGCAGAGCACCAGCCGCGCTCGAGCCTTCGGCAACGGAGATGACCTTGTCTCGCAAAAGAGCGAAGAGCCGAACGCGAGGCCGCGAGCTTCATTCCCCCGAAGCGAAGTCGCGTGGTGGTCAGGCTCGCAAGACCCGCGCCGATCTCGAACAGCAGCTCAAGGCATGCCGACGGCAGATCGCCCAGACGCGTGAGCGCCTTGCCGAGGCGACGCTGCAGCAAACTGCTACCTCGGAGATGCTGCGCCTCATCTCGAACTCGCCGATTCAGTCGGTGCTGGACGCGGTGGCCGAACATGCCGCACGCCTGTGCGACGCGAGCAATGCGAGGATCTGGCGCCTGGAGGACAACCTTCTTCGGCTGGCGGCTTCATATGGGGAAAGTTCGGCGACCATGGATGGCCGCGAGGGCCTTCCCGTAGACCGAGATACGGTGACTGGGCGAGCTGCGTGCGATCGTCGGACGATTCATGTCGATGATATCTCCGCGGAGGACAGCGAGTACCCGGTGGGCAGCAGGCTCGTGAAAGGCCAGGGTTGGCACACCACGCTGGCGACGCCGTTGTTGCGCGAGGGAACTCCCATCGGAACAATCCTGGTACGGCGAACGGAGGTCCGACCGTTCTCCGACAAACAGATTGCGCTTCTCGAAACCTTTGCAGGCCAGGCGGCGATCGCGATCGAAAACGTGCGCCTGTTCGAAGCCGAGAAGCAATACACGCTGGCGCTTGCGCATGCCAACCGCGATCTCGCTGAACGTGAAGCGAGAATTCGGCGACTGGTCGACTCCAACATCATCGGAATTTTCATCTGGGATTTCGACGGTCGCATTCTCGAGGCCAACGACGCATTTCTTGCCATGGTGAACTACGACCGCGAAGATCTGGTGTCGGGCCGCATAAATTGGACGGAGCTGACGCCGCCCGATTGGCGCGACCGCAACAATCTGAGGATCAAGGCGCAAAAAAGCAGCGGCCACTTTCCGCCGTTCGAGAAGGAATACACCCGGAAAGATGGCACCAGGGTCCCGGTGCTGATGGGTGGGGCAATATTCGAAGAGGGTGGCAACCAGGGTATGGCCTATGTGCTCGATTTGACCGAGCGAAAAAAGGCCGAAGACCGGATGCGCCGCAGCGAAGCCTATCTGGCGGAAGCACAGAGGCTGAGCCACACCGGTACCTCGGTCTTCAACAGGACAACGGTTCTCTATTGGTCGGAAGAGACTTATCGCATGTGGGGGTTTGATCCGCTGCAGGGCGTTCCGAGCCGCGAAGCGGTGCGGCAACGGATGCATCCAGACGACTGGGACAGGGTGGAGGAAAACATCGAGCGCGGAGTGCGCGAAAAGAAAAGCGTTGCGAACGAGTTCAGAATCATGCTGCCCGATGGAACGGTCAAACATGTCGAGGCAACTAACTTTCCTGTGTTCTCGGCAAGCGGAGAGCTTCTGGAGATTTTCGGCACTGGCGTCGACGTGACCGAGCGCAAGCGGGCCGAGCAAGCTTTGCGGGGGAGCGAAGCGAAAATTCGGCGCTTGGTCGACGCCAACATCATTGGCATCTTTATCTGGGATCTCGACGGCCGGATCGTCGAGGCCAACGACGCATTTCTCCGTCTGCTCGGCTACGACCATGAGGATATCGTCTCGGGTCGCTTGCGTTGGGCGGAGCTGACGCCGCCCGAATGGTTTGTCACTCACGAAGGACGGTTGGCCGGGCTGAAGGCGACCGGGAGTTTGTGGCCGTATGAGAAGGAGTACTTCCGGAAAGACGGCAGCCGCGTTCCCGTGCTGACCGGCGGGGCAACCTTCGACGAAGGCGGGAGTCAAGGTGTTGCTTTCGTGCTCGACTTGACCGAGCGCAAGCGCGCCGAGCAGGTATTGCGGGATAGCGAGCGAAATGCACGTTCAGCAATTGACGGGATAGCCGGTCTCATTGCGATCATGGCTCCGAACGGTGAGCTCGATGCCATGAATCGCCAAGTCAGCGATTATTTTGGTCGATCGCTTGAAGAGATGAAGAATTGGGGAACAAGCGATGCGGTGCATTCTGAAGACCTTCCGCGTATCGCTGATATTTTCAAGAGATCATTAGCCACCGGCACTCCCTTCCATTACGAGCTGCGCCTGCGGCGCTTCGACGGCGAATATCGGTGGTTTGACAACCGCGGCGTCCCAATTCGCGATGATTCCGGGCGCATCGTGCGCTGGTACATTCTGGGGACGGACATCGAGGATCGCAAACAAGCGCTGGCGCGATTGGACCAGATGCAATCGGATTTCGCCCACATGAACCGCGTGAGCATGATGGGAGAACTGGCCGCCTCGCTGACTCACGAAATGGCGCAACCGATCGCCACTGCCCGCAACAATGCCCGTGCGGCTCTGAATTTCCTGGACAAACCGCTGCCGGACTTGGCCGAGGTCAGGGAAGCGCTCGGTTGCGTCGTTGGCGATGCCGACCGTGCCGGAAACATCATCGACCGGATCCGCGATCAGGTCAAAAAAGCACCGCCGCGAAAGGATCGCTTTGATCTTAACGAAGCGATCAATGAAGTGCTGTCATTGGCGCGAAGTACAATAACGGAGAATGAAGTGTCGGTGCGAACCCGTTTCGCGGAAGGGTTGCTTGCCGCTTATGGCGACCGCGTTCAGCTACAGCAAGTCGTTCTGAACCTGGTCCTGAACGCCGTTGAAGCAATGGCTTCCGTCGACGCGTCGACACGACTGTTGCTGATCAGAACCGAACAAAACCGGGCGGATGAGGTCCTTGTGGCGATTCGCGATTCAGGGCCGGGTATTGAGCCGGACCATCTGGAGCGTATTTTCGAGGCTTTCTACACGACGAAGTCCAAAGGCGTCGGGATGGGACTGTCGATCTGCCGATCCATCATCAGCGCCCAGGGGGGGAGGCTCTGGGCTGAAACGAAAAGACCGCACGGCGCCGTATTCCTGTTCACGTTGCCGAGCGCGGGAGAGAGCTCATGAACCCTCTTCAATTTCGAGCGCCTCGCGAAGGCACTGTGTCAGCAGCGTTTCATCAACTGGCTTGGCAAGATAACAAACCACCCCAGTGGTCAGGGCGCGGGCCCGGTCGGCGTCATTGGGGTATGCTGTCACGAGAATTGTCGGAATCGCGTGCCCTGCGTCGACGAGGCTTCTGTGAAGCTCGAGCCCGCTCATCGCAGGCATCTGAACGTCGCTGATCAGGCAGGCCGTCTCGAGGAAACGAGGGGATGCCAGGAAATCGGCAGCGCAGGAAAAGACCTCGACAGGATAGCCCAACGATCTCATGAGCCTTCCCATGGACCCACGAAAGAACGGATCGTCTTCGACCACGGAAACCAATAACGCTCGCGGCATGCGGCCTCCGGGTGCTCGCTCGCCCGCACCATACGCGCGGTTTCAACAACGCCGCAGCGGCCCGTTGCGTACCCTGCACCCGAGAGTGCTGCGGCGGCAATGCCACCGGCGTGTAAACAATGGTTTATGCCGGGGCGGTAATTTCGCGGCCTACAATGCCCGGCATACGCGCCGCCGCGCCGATGCCGGGAATGCTCATCTGCGGCATCCTTTGATCGGGAGCGACAGCCATGACTGACGCAAAACCCATCGTTTTGGTTATCGACGACGACCCGGATCTGCGCGCCTCGATCGCTCGTCTGTTGCGATCGCTCGACATGGATACGCGGCTGTTTGCGTCCATCTCCGACTTTCTCAAATCCGGGCCGCCGGATGGGCCGACCTGTCTGGTCCTCGACGTCAGGTTGCCGGACCAGAGCGGTCTTGATCTTCAGCGCGAGCTTGCCGCGGCGCACCGAGAGCTCCCGATCATCTTCATCACCGGGCACGGCGATATTCCGATGACGGTGCAAGCGATGAAGGGCGGTGCCATCGAGTTCCTGACCAAGCCCTTTCGCGATCAGGATCTGCTTGACGCCATTCAGGTGGGCCTTGCTCGCGATCGTGCCCGCCGGCAGTGCGAGGAGGCACTGACCGAGCTCAAGGCACGCTTCGGCTCGCTGAGCCCCAGGGAACGCGAGATCATGATCGAGGTCGCGCGCGGTCGCCTCAGCAAGCAGATTGCCGGTGACATCGGCATCGCGGAGGCCACCGTGAAAGTCCACCGCAGTCGTCTGATGCACAAGATGAAGGCCCGATCGTTACCGGCGCTCAGCCGGATGGCGGATAAGCTCAAGCTCGTCCCCGAGGAGCAGCAACGCTCCTGAGCGGAGGCGAGACGCCGAGGCGGATTCGCCATCCCAGTAAACCAAAGTTTAGCGGCGTAATCCTCCGTTGGTTGTGATGACCACGTCGATTGGCTCGACGAGCGCTTACTGCCGTGACATGGGCCAACCGGGCCGCCGCGAAAATCGCTCCGTGATAAGGCGTTTTCGCGCGGGCTTGTAAGCCAAGGTTTAGGTCTGCGAAACAATGAATGTATCGCGGATGACCTGCGCGCAATAGATCGCGGCATGCCAAACCTCCAAATTGGACCTGGCTGGGATTGCGATCCGTGCTTCACGGAGAGGAGCAGCTCAATGACGCCCGATTGGAAACGTGCCACCCTGAATTCAGGACCAGGGACGCCAACGTCAAAAAACCGCGAGCTTCCACCTTTTGTGGGAAGCCTGCTTTCGCAGTGGGATGCCCACTATGCGGGTGGCGGCGCCGCGCAGCCAAGCAGTCGCGTCAGCGATCCGCTCACTGCGCGGGAACGCGACGTGCTCGCAATGATCAGCCAGGGTCTCTCCAATAAATGCATCGCTCGAGCCCTTGAGATCTCACCCGAGACGGTGAAATCGCACGTCAAACATATTTTTTTGAAGCTGGCCGTCGGCACGCGCGCGGAGGCCGTATCTCAGGCTGGATCGCTTCGGCTTTTGCCAATGGGAGCCTATGCCAACCGCATCGCATGAGATGTCGGCTCAGCAAGCGGGGATCGTAAACTGAAACAGAGCACCCCGCGGCTCGCACCTCGTCGCCCACAGCCGCCCGCCATGGGCTTCGACAATCGAGCGGCAGATCGAGAGGCCCATGCCCATGCCGTCTGGCTTCGTCGTGTAGAAGGGTTCAAAGAGACGCGGCAGGCTGTCCGGGCGCAGCCCATGGCCGGTATCCCGCACCGTAACGGACACGCCCTCCGGCTCGATACTCGCGGTGCCGATGTGCACTTCGCGGTTGCCGTCCTCAACGCCACTCACCGACTGGATGGCATTGAGGATCAAGTTCAACATCACTTGTTGCAGTTGCACCCGATCGCCTTGGATGCGCGGCAACTCGTCCGCCAGTTGCGTATCCACCGTGACGCCGGTCTTGACTGCTTCGCTTCGGGTTAGGGCGGTGACCTCCAGGATCGCCGCGTTGAGGTCGACGACCTCCTTGCGGGCTGGCGCTTTTTTGACGAGAGACCCGATCCGGTCGACGACGTCGCTGGCTCGGTCGGCGTCGTTCACAATGCAGGCGAGCGCCTCCTTCACCTCCGACACATCGGGCGGGCTTTTGTCCAAAAAATTCAAAGCCGCACGGGCGTTGTTGCGTGCCGTCGCAATGGGCTGCTTGATTTCATGAGCAATCGAGGCGGTAAGTTGGCCCATGGTGGTGACGCGGTTGGCATGCGCCAGCTCGCTCTGCATCTCGCGGTATTGCCGCTCGCGACGGGTGCTCTCCAAGGCAATGGTGGCTTGCGCAGCGAAGTCCCCGAATAGGGAAATCTGATTGTCGGTGAACGGCTGCACCTGTTTGCGGCCCAGAGTAATTATCCCGACTATCTCATTGTCTTTGAGCAACGGCACAAACAGGCTCGTTCGAAAACCTGTGTTCACCACCGCCTTCCAGGTATCGTCCCGAAGATCGTCTGCAACTGCTGCGAAGTCGGGGATGTGGACGGGTAACCTGCTTGTGGCTATTCGACTCAGATGGCTCCCCATTTCTGCGAGCACCGGGAATGATGACGCCTGACTGACCGAAAGGGGGTCCCCTCGTATCGCCACGCGACGAAGGCCGCTTTCTTCGCAGAGACGTAAGCTGCATACGTCTGCGCGACAGAGACGTGTGGCGCCGTCGAGGATGGCCTCGAAGATGGGCTGCAAGTCGTGCGGCGAGCTCGCAATGGCGCGCAGCACTTCCGAGATGGCCGTCTGTTGCTCGATGAGCTCGGTCACCCGATCTTGCAGCGCGGAAGCGGGCCTTTCTCCGTGGATACTCTCGTTCATACGGAGCAACTCCTCCGGCTTGGACGGTCAGGACAGCGCAATGGCTCCAGCAGCAGTTCGCGATGGCCCTCACATTCGATTAGCCAGGCGACGCGCCGGCGGACACTCCAACGAAATCTCGATCATTTCGGATTGTAATTTTCCAGCGTTTGTCGAAGTGTGGCAATCCCCATCATCAGCTGCTTAGCGCTTTTGGCATCTAAACCCGACGCGGCCAGGATGCATCCGGGAATGTGCAGCGCCTTTGCACGCAACTTTCGGCCCTTCTCGGTCAGTCGCGCGCGGACCTGGCGCTCATCCGCTGGATCGCGGCCTCGTTTGATGTAGCCGAGGGTTTCCAGGCGCTTGAGCAGTGGGGTGAGCGTGTTCGACTCCAGTGAGAGTCTCTCTCCCAGTTCACCGACGGTCTGACCCTCACGCTCCCAAAGCAGGACCATGACCAGGTACTGGGGATAGGTCAGGTGCAGTTTGTCCAACAGCGGCTGGTAGACGCGATTGAACGCGTGGTTTGCCGAATAGACCTCGAAACAAAGGAATCCATCGACATTGAGGGGCGGGGCATCGGTCATGGGTCACCTCGTTCAAGGTCATATATCGCGGGCGATATAATCGCAAGCGTCTAAACTAAAGCTTAGTTGGCCGGTTTAATCGTTTGCGATTAAATCGCGCAAGATATATGGGCGAACACATCATGGCTACTGATCCAGGCATGGCAAGCCAGCTGTCGGAATGGGACGCCCGCTCGGCGGGTGATAGTTCCGCGCAACTCGGCGGCCATGACGGACTAACCGCGCGACAGCGCGAAGTCTTGACAATGATCGGCCAAGGTCTCTCCAATAAGCGCATCGCTCGAGCTCTTGAGATCTCGCCCGAGACAGTGAAATCGCATGTCAAACATATCTTTTTGAAGCTGGAGGTCAGCACGCGTACTGAGGCGGTATTTCGAGCGCTGTTGCTCGAGCTGTTGTAAAGCTTTCAACGGCCCTGTCTGATTCCGCCGCCCTCAGCCTCCCCCGACATACGGTGCGATTCCCCCGTTCGGGGGATAGTGTGAGGCGCCGGCTTCTGCGAACTCGATGCACGAGACGAAAACGACGGCGCGCCCGTTTCGAACCGAAGGAGCAGTGACATGCCCACAACAACTGCAGTGGCGGCCTGGAACCGAACAGCGACTTCGATTTCCTCAGCCCACGATGCCTGAAGCCAAATCAAAGGAGACCGCCGCTATGTCGAAACTCGAAATGCTTACGCCGCAGAACAGCGCGATCGCATTGATTGATTATCAGCCGGCGATGTACCAAGGCGTCCAATCGCATGATCGATTGGCCATTTTCAATAACGTTCAGGTTCTAGCCAAGGCGGCGAAGCTCTTCAAGATACCTACGGTCCTGACGACCGTCGCGAAGGACACGTTTTCCGGCGAGTTTATGCCGGAGGTTGCGGCACTGTTTCCCAATCATGACATCATCGACCGTACGTCGATGAATTCCTGGCTCAGCGAAGGCTTCCGCAAAGCAGTCGCGGCAACGGGTCGCAAGAAGTTCGTGATCTGCGGCCTGTGGACCGAGGCATGCGTGACGTTTCCAACCCTCGACATGCTGCGCGAAGGCTACGAAATCTACGTTCCGGCAGATGCCTGCGGCGACCTTTCGATCGAGGCCCATAACCGCTCGATGGATCGCCTGGTTCAGGCAGGCGCTGTGCCGATAACGTCCTGGCAATATGTGTTCGAGCTTCAGCAGGATTGGGCGCGCACCGAAACGTATGAAGGCGTCATGGAAATGCTGCGGGCGCATTCGCCGTACGGCCAACAGGTCCGCTTTTCCAAATGGGCGCTCGGTGAACATGCGTCGGAAGCCGGCGGCGCAAGGGCGGCCTAACCTCCCAAGCCAGAGCTGGGCCCATTTGGCGGAGAGCCTGCGATGAAGGTCTACATCATATCACTCGGCGCCGGCGTGCTGGTTGGCGTGATCTACAGCCTCCTCCACGTTCGCTCGCCCGCGCCGCCGCTGGTCGCCCTGATCGGGCTCGCTGGCATTTTGATCGGCGAACAAGTCATTCCGATCGGCAAACAGGTCCTGGCGGGAGCGTCCATCAGCAGCGCTTGGAAGCAAGGTATGGGTACGCAGCACATTTTCGGAATGCTGCCGGGTCATCATTCGGCTCCACAGGAATACGTGGCAACGAAAGCAGTGGAAAAGCTGTCATGACCGCACCGGCCGGCTCACCCGATCTTATTCTGCATCGCGGCCGCTTCACGACGCTTGACCGCTCGAACCCGGTCGCCAGCGCAGTGGCAATCAAAGACGGCGTCTTCAGCGCGGTCGGTCGCGACGAAGACGTCATGGCGCTCGCCGTTCCTGGGACGCGTGTCATCGATCTCGAGGGCCGAGGGGCACTGCCGGGCCTGATCGACAATCATTTGCACATCATCCGCGGCGGCTTGAACTTCAACATGGAGCTGCGTTGGGACGGCGTTCGAACGCTTGCCGACGCCATGGCCATGTTGAAGCGTCAGGTCGCGCTCACGCCGCCCCCGCAATGGGTTCGCGTGGTGGGTGGCTTTACCGCGCATCAGTTCGCCGAGAAGCGCTTGCCGACGATCGAAGAACTCAATGCCGTCGCACCCGATACGCCGGTGTTTTTATTGCATCTCTACGACCGCGCGTTTCTTAACGCGGCCGCGTTGCGCGCGGTGGGCTACACCAAGGATACCCCCGAACCGCCCGCCGGCGAAATCGTGCGCGACGCCAAGGGTAATCCTACCGGCCTGTTGCTCGCCAAGCCGAACGCCGCAATCCTATATGCGACCCTGGCCAAAGGTCCAAAGCTGCCGTTCGATTACCAGGTCAATTCGACCCGCCACTTCATGCGCGAACTCAACCGGCTCGGCGTCACCGGCGCCATCGATGCCGGCGGCGGGTTTCAAAACTACCCGGAAGATTACGCCGTCATCCAAAAACTCGCCGATGAAAATCAGCTTACGATTCGGCTTGCTTATAATCTCTTTACGCAAAAGCCGAAGGCTGAGAAGGCCGATTTCCTCAATTGGATAAAGACATCGACGTACAAGCAAGGATCCGATTATTTTCGGCACAATGGCGCCGGCGAAATGCTGGTCTTTTCCGCGGCCGACTTCGAGGATTTCCGCCAGCCGCGGCCGGACATGCCGCCGGAAATGGAGAACGAGCTTGAAGGGGTTGTACGCATCCTCGCGCAAAATCGCTGGCCATGGCGCCTGCACGCTACCTATGACGACACCATTTCGCGTGCTCTCGATGTGTTCGAGCGCGTCAATCGCGACATTCCGCTCGCGGGTCTCAATTGGTTCTTCGACCACGCGGAGACGATCTCCGACCACTCCATCGACCGTATCGCGGCGCTCGGCGGCGGCATCGCCGTGCAGCACCGCATGGCCTATCAGGGCGAATATTTTGTTGAGCGCTATGGCGCCAAAGCTGCGGAGGCGACCCCGCCGGTCGCAAAAATTCTTGCGAAGGGAGTCAAAACCTCAGCCGGCACGGATGCGACACGGGTTGCCTCTTATAACCCTTGGGTCTCGCTGGCATGGCTTGTAACCGGCAAGACCGTGGCAGGCTTGCAGATCACGCCAAACCGCAACTGCCTCGACCGCGAGGCCGCACTTCGCATGTGGACAGAGAACGTGACATGGTTCTCCAATGAAGAGGGCAAGAAAGGCCGTATCCAGGTCGGTCAATTTGCCGACCTGACGGTTCCGGACCGTGATTATTTCAGCTGTCCTGGCGCTGACATTGCCGACATCACATCGGAGTTGACGATGGTTGGCGGCAAGGTGGTTTTTGCGGCTGGCGATTTCAAAAAGCTTGACACCTTGACGCTCCCGCCGGCCATGCCGGAGTGGTCACCCGTTCGCACCTTTGGCGGTTATGGCGCCTGGGCAGACGACGAGACCAAACACAGAATGCGTATTCACGCCTGCGGCTGCGCGAATGCATGCGCTGTCCATGGCCACGATCACGCGAAAACGTGGACGAGCCGCGTGCCGGCTGACGATCTCACGAGCTTCTGGGGTGCGCTTGGCTGTGCTTGCTGGGCGGTGTGAGATGAAAGCCCGCGCCGATACTCCACCTTGGACAGCCCATATCTTGGATTGGCGGTGGACCTGGCGCCTCGCGCGGCTGGCGCTGGTTTCGGCGTACCTCATCGGCGGCATCGACAAGCTTGCCGATTTCAGCGGCGCGATCGCCGAACAGGAACACTTTGGCCTTCGTCCCGGTTGGCTCTGGGCGAGCGTCGCTGTCGTCGTCGAGCTTGGTGGCTCGCTGCTCGTCGTTTCCGGATTTCTCGTATGGTTCGGCGCCGGCGCGCTTGGCGTGTTGACGGCGGTCGCCATGCTGGTCGCCAACGACTTCTGGACAATGGCCGGCCATGATCGCTTCGTGGCGCTTAATGCTTTTTTTGAGCACCTCGGGCTTATCGCAGGGCTTGTGCTGGTCTCCATGCGCGCAACGGAGAGCGAGCCGTGAGCTTTTGCGTCTTTACCCCCGCAATAGTATGCCTCGATAGGGAAGCTGCAACATGCGTGTGATCAACGTTCTTGCCGTCGCCGTCATCGTTCTCAGCAACGCCGCCGGCACGCTCTGGGCCAAAGATAAGCCGGCCACCCAGCCTGCCTCTGTTGCGGTCGGATCGCAGTACGATTCAACGCATGTGTACGTCGCGCCGGCGGACTTGGATAAGTTTACGTCAAGTCTGGTGGCTACCTTTGGCGGCACCAGGTCTCAGCCTGCGGCCTTTAGCGTGACACCGACGCCGAGTGAAACAACGTTCCAGTTTGTTTTCACACCAGTCGGAACGTTTTCGGTTTTCGGGTTCACAACGCCGATCCCTTATCCCTTCGGCAGTGAGCGAACGGGCTATCTCGTGACGGACTTTGACGCGGCAGTCCGTTCCGCCAAGGCCCACGATGCGGACATCATCGTCGCGCCGTTCAAAGACCCGATCGGCCGGGACGTCATTATCGCATGGCCGGGCGGTGTCCATATGCAACTCTATTGGCACACAACTGCACCGAATTACGCGAAGCTTCAAACCATTCCCGAAAACAGGGTCTATGTATCGATCGAACGCGCCGATGCTTTCGTGCGTGCTTTCGTCGCGTTCTCCGGGGGCAAAATTGTTTCAGATGACAGACATGCGCCGGGCGTTGAAATCGGCAGGCCGGACGACACCTATCGCCGTGTGCGCATCGAGTCCACCTTCGGCAAGGTGACTGTGCTGGCGACCGACGGACATCTTCCATATCCGTACGGACGCGAAATAACGGGTTACGAGGTTGCCAACCTCTCGGATACTCTAGCCAAGGCAAAGTCTGCGGGCGCCATGGTCCTGGTCGAGCCATACGCCTCGGACGGGCGTCAGTCGACGATGGTCGCGTTTCCTGGTAATTATATCGCCGAGATCCATGCCGCGGCCGGAAATTAGATCGTTTCGGGGTTGCGTATCATGCGCCACTGGGGGGTGGGAGCAAATTCGAACCGGGAGGCTTCCCGGAAGCCGCCAACCTTTTTCCGCGTTCAATATCGATCGCGAAGGCATTGCGGAGCCTTACGGTGCCGCGCGCAGTTTATGGCGGGGATCATCCTTTTGCTGCTTGCCCAATTGGCGGATGCGCAAGAGAGCGACCAGACCGCCAACACCGCGATCCCGACGCGGCCCACGATCCTCCCCAACAGGTGGGAGGAGGACTGGTCCGTTCTCGCCGATCCGCGCGTTCCGAGAGAACCGTTCGACTACCTGAAATACATACCGCTCTCCCCGAGCGATCCCAAGACCTACTTGTCGCTCGGCGCCGACTTGAGAGAGCGTTTCGAGGCCAATGACACGGCGGGCTTCGGCATCGCTCCCAATCGAAACAACGACTATCTCATCAGCCGCGCGGATTGGTTCGCCGATCTTCATATTGCTCAACAGGTCCAGGTGTTCACACAGTTCGAGAGCGATTTTGCCCCCTGGAAGACGATGCTCACGCCGGCCGATCAGGATGTTCTCGACCTTGAACAGGCGTTTGTGACAGTGACTGAACCTGTTGGCGATGGAACGGCGAGGCTGCGCGTCGGTCGACAACAGATGAACTTCGATTTTCAACGTTTCGTGTCCGATCGCGACGGGCCCAACGTCCGGCAATCCTTCGATGCGGCCTGGGGCGACTATGCCGATGGCCCCTGGAAGTTCATCGCGTTCTACAGCCAGCCCGTTCAAATCTATAACCTTGGCGCCCAGCCGTTCGACAGTTACAGCAGCGGAGCCTTCACTTTCGACGTCGTGAGGGCGCAACGCGATCTGTTCGGGTGGGCGACGCTGTCCAGCTATTACGCTTACTACGCGCTGGACAACGCGAAGTATCTGAGCGTCCGTGGAAACGAGCGTCGCGATAGCATTGACGTGCGATTTGCCGCCAAGACGAATAACTTCGACGGCGACCTCGAAGTCATGACCCAGAGCGGAACGATTGGAAGCGACACCATCAGGGCGTGGGCGGTCGGCTCACTTTCCGGCTACACATTTTCCGACGCCACATGGACCCCGCGGCTTGGGTTTCAGTTCGACGCTGCCTCCGGCAACAGCAATCCGCACAGCGCTGTCTTGCAAACCTTCAATCCTCTGTTTCCCAATGGCTACTACTTCACACTCGCGGGATACACCGGTTATACGAACCTCATCCACGTAAAACCATCGATAGCCGTCCATCCGACGAATTCGCTGACACTCACGGTCGCGGTTGCAGCGCAGTGGCGAGAAACCACCGCCGATGCGGTGTATCTCCAGGGCAGTGTGCCGGTGCCCGGTACTGCCGGGCAACCTGGACGTTACACCGGGACGTACGGCCAGGTCGACCTCAGCTGGGCGATGAATTCCCACACTTCATTCGCAATCCAGGCCGTTCGCTTTGACGTTGGCAACGCGGTCAGTCGGGCGGGCGGACACGACAGCGATTATCTGGGAGTCCAGATCGCATACGGATGGTAGGACGACTGCTCCCGCAGCCCATCAGGCTAAGACTGCTCTTTTGGCGTAAGACGTCGGCTATGAAGCAGGCCGCCAACGACTTTGATGACCGGTAACACGACTCAGGCGGTCACACCGCCGCGATATTCTTGATTACGCACAGGCGCTCCATCTGAGCCTGAATTCGCTCGTCGGGTGTCAGCCGCTCGACCGTTTACCTGCGATCCCTTCGCCTCCCTCTCCGACGCCCATGCGATCCCCCGTTCAGGGGATCGCATGAGAGGCGAGATCGTACAATTTTCTTTTCAGCACGCCTCCGCAGTCCGGTGACAAGCTACCGGAGCTACGCCCATGTTGCGCATCATCATCTTTGCCGTCGCACTCCTGATCGATCCGGCGATAACCGCCGCAGCCGGAACGTCGAGTTGCAGTCAGCTCTCCGATCTCTCCGCGGCCCGCCTTCGCTGGGCCGCAGTGCGCCAGGGCCGTGTCGACCCGGGTCACAGCGAGGAAAGCTGCCGCTCTTATCGCTCAAATTTCTTTGAGGCGGTGACCACGCGCCAGGCTGTCTCCGTCTGCAGGGACGGCGACGACCGGCGCCGGACACTCGATCTACTCGACACCGAGATCGAAGCCTTTAACGACCTCATCGCGGCGCAGTGCAGCAGCTAATGGCGTGTAGCCGCTCTATCGCTTACCCCGCCACACCCCGTCGCATCCCCCTTCGACATACCGCGCGCTCCCCCGTTCGGGGGATCGCGTGAGGGCCGAGATTGTACGACCTCTACGCACGAAGAGGCGACGGCGCCTGCGCGTTTCAAAAATCGAAGGAGCAGTGACCCATGGCGACAGCAACAGTGGCGGCAGCACCGGCCGCGGCGGCAGCGGCATCTTTCAAGAAAGTTCCGAAGCAGCTCCCCGCGCCGAACAGCGACTTCTACGACCTCTATGAAACCTTGAACGCCGAGGAACTCGCGACGGTGAAGCGGGTGCGCGCGTTCATGGAAAGCAAGGTCGCCCCCGTCATCACGAAATACTGGGTGGAAGACGCCTTTCCCTTCGAACTGCTGCCGGCTGTGAAGGAGCTCGGGATTGGCGGGCTTGCAATGCACGGCTACGGCTGCGCCGGCGGAAGCTTGGCCCTGCTGGGCTTTGTCCAAATGGAGATTGCTCGCGTCGATCCGTCATTCTCGACGTTCATCGGCGTGCACGTCGGCCTGGCGATGGGCTCCATTTATATCGACGGATCGGAGGAGCAGAAGCAGAAGTGGCTGCCGCCGATGGCGCGCTTCGAAAAGATCGGCTGCTTCGGCCTGACCGAGCCGCTGGTGGGATCGGGTGCCAGTGGCGGCCTGTTGACCACCGCCAAGCGAGAGGGCGACACCTGGATCCTCAATGGCGAGAAGCGGTGGATCGGCAACGCTCCGTGGTGCGACGTCTCGATCATCTGGGCGCGCGATGTCGCCGACAACCAGGTCAAGGGTTTCATCGTCGAGAACAAGACGACGCCGGGCTTCAGTGTCGACAAGATCGAGAACAAGATCGCGCTCAAGGTCGTTCAGAACGGTCACATCACGCTAAAGGACGTTCGGGTTCCGGAAGCGAACCGCCTCCAGGGCGGTAATTCGTTCCGCGACACCGCGAAGGTGCTGAAGATGACACGCTACGCCGTGGCGTGGATGGCCACCGGATGCGCGATGGGCGCTTATGAGGCCGCGCTCAAATACGCGCAGGAGCGCATGCAATTCGGCAAGCCCATCGCCTCGTTCCAGTTGGTGCAGGACCTGCTGGCCAAAATGATTTCCAACATAACGGCCTCGCAATGCCTGATCGTGCGCCAGGCGCAGCTGCACGCCGAAGGCAAGCTGACGGACGCCCACGCGGCCCTTGCCAAGGCGTTCTGCACGGCCAAGTGCCGCGAGACCGTCGCCTGGGCTCGCGAACTGCTCGGCGGCAACGGCATCGTCGCCGACTACAAGGCCGCGCGGTTCTTTACCGACTGCGAAGCGCTCTACTCCTACGAAGGCACATATCAGATGCAGAATCTGATCATCGGCAAGGCCATCACTGGGCTGGGCGCCTTCGTGTGAGGCGAAAGCCTCTGGCGCACGCCGTTCCCATCCTCCCCGACGGCGTACGCCCAAAATTCCAAACTGGAAGAAAATGTCAGGAGACCCGTTATGGCTTCGCCAGGAACCGCATTGCTCGAGAAAACCACCGCAGCTGCGCTCGATCTCGCAAACGTCTTGTACGAGAAGAAGAACGGCATCGCCTATGTGACCGTCAACCGGCCCAAGGTGCTCAATGCTCTCAATACGCCGACGTGGAAGGACCTGCAGACCGCGTTCGCGGATGCGCGCGACGACGCGACCGTTCGCGGTGTCATCCTGACCGGAGCCGGCAACAAGGCCTTCATCGCCGGCGCCGATATCGGCGAGCTCGCGCAAGCCACCGGGTTCGAGGCTGAACAATCCAGCCGTTTCGGTCAGGAGGTGCTCGACCTCATTGAAAATCTCGGCAAGCCGGTAGTCGCGGCCGTTAATGGATTTGCGCTCGGCGGCGGCTGCGAGACCGCAATGGCCTGCACCGTCAGGCTTGCGGTCGAAACCGCCAGGTTCGGCCAGCCCGAAGTCACGCTCGGACTCGTTCCGGGGGGCGGCGGAACGCAGCGCCTGCCGCGGCTGGTCGGCAAGGGCCGCGCGCTGCAGCTCATTCTGTCGGGCGAGATGATCGGCGCGCAGGAGGCCTATCGCGTCGGGCTGGTCAACGAAATCGTTCCGGCGGCTGACCTCATCGCGCGAGCTGAGGCGATCCTGAACAGGATCGCCGCCAACGCTCCGATCGCGGTCAAGTTCGCGCTTGAGGCTGTGAACAAGGGAATGGAAACGAGCCAGAGCGAAGGCTTGTTGCTGGAAGCTTCCTATTTCGGCCTTTGCGCGGCAACGGAAGACAAAAGGGAAGGCACCTCGGCTTTCCTCGAAAAGCGCCCTCCGCAATTTCACGGCCGGTGAGAGAAGCCGCCATTACGACGATTCAGGAGAGAGCAGATGGATAGCGACAACATTTTCACCGGACTTAAAGTGGTGGACTTCGCGAGTTTCATCGCGGGCCCGAGCGCCGCCGTGATCTTGTCCGACTTCGGCGCCGATGTCATCAAAGTCGAATCGCCGGCAGGCGACATGTGGCGGATAGGGCACAAGATTCCCCCGCAACCGCAGGCGAAGGATGCCTATCCCTGGCACTTGGCCAACCGCAACAAGCGCGGCATCACGCTCGATCTGAAGTCCCCGAGCGCTCAGCAGGTTCTCGAGAAGCTCGTCAAATGGGCCGATGTGTTCATCGTCAACACCCCGCACCCCGCGCGCAAGAAATTGAAGCTCGAATATGACGACGTGGCGCAATGGAATCCGCGCCTGATCTATGCGGATCTCACAGGCTTCGGCGAGAAGGGCCCCGATTCCGAACTGCCGGGCTTCGATATCACGTCATACTGGGCGCGCAGCGGTCTGTTGTCGATGACGCGCGACGCCGGCGCGCCGCCGACCTGGCCGGTGGCCGGCAGCGGCGACAATGCCACCGCCGTCGGGCTGTATTCCGCGATCGTCACCGCGCTCTACCGTCGTGAACGCACCGGCAAGGGTTCGTATGTCACGACCTCGTTGCTCGCCGAGGGCGTCTGGTCGGCAAGCGTCTCGATCCAGGCGGCACTGTGTGAGGCAAAATTCTTCGCTCAGCACGATCGCAAGAATCCCGCAAATGCGGCTTTGAATGTCTACAAGTCCGCCGACGGCACCTGGTTCGTTCTCCTGGTCACGCCGGACAAGTTGGCGTCCGTGGCGAAAGCGATCGGCCGCCCGGATCTCCTGACAGATCCGCGGTTTTCCGATCCGGCCAAGCTCGTCGAGAACATGTCCGCATTGGCGGAGATCCTTGACGATGTCTTCAGCTCACAGCCGATGGCGCATTGGCGCGAGGTCTTCGATGGCGCCCATGTCACGTTCGGCGCCGTGCGCGGACCGGAAGAAGTGATCACCGACCCCCAATTGCGCGCGAACGACATCGTCGTTCCGCTCGAAGGGGCGGGCGGCAAGCTCACCTCGACGATCAGCAGCCCCATCAATGTGCATGGCGTTGCGAAAGTGCCGGCCAAGCGTGCCCCGGCACTCGGCGAGCACAACGAGGCGGTTCTCAGGGAGCTGGGCTTCAGCGCGAGCGACATCGACGGCTTGCACCAGAGCGGCGCCGTTCCGAAAGCAAAGGAACGCGCGGCTTAGCAGCCCGAGGCGAGCGCGAAAATTCATCAGACCCGAACGGGAGTGCACGATGGACGAGATTATTACCGAACGCTCGGGAAGCGTGCTCCGGGTTCTATTGAATCGTTCGACAAAGAAGAACGCGATGACGTCGAGCATGTACGTGACTCTTGCGGATGTGTTCAATGATGCCGCCAAGGACGAACGCGTACGTGTCGTACTCTGGCATGGCGCAGGGGATTCCTTCTGCGCGGGTAACGATATCGCGGACTTCCTGCACAATCCGCCGGTGCCGGGCGAGTTGCCGCAGGCCCGCCTGATGGATGCGTTCATTGCTTTCGAAAAGCCGATCGTCGTCGCCGTACAAGGCGCGGCGATCGGCGGCGGCACCACGATGCTGACGCATTGCGATTTCGTCTACGCGGGCGAGAGCGCGAAGTTCCAGATGCCGTTTATCAATCTGGCTCTGGTGCCGGAGTTCGGAACGAGTTTCTCGGTGCCGGCGCGCGTGGGGCATCTGCGGGCGGCGGAATTGATCATGCTGGGAGAGCCTTTCACCGCCGCGAGGGCGGCGGAACTGGGTCTCGTGACTCGCGTGGTGCCCGACCGGGATCTGCTCGCGACCGCCACCGCAACGGCGCAGAAGCTCGCGGCAAAACCGGGCGGCGCGTTGCGAGCCTGCAAGCGGCTCATCAAGCGGAGTTCGATTGATCAGCTCAGAGAGGCCGTAAAAATCGAAAACCAGGAGTACGTCGAGCGAGTGCCTTCCGCGGAAGCCAAGGAAGCGTTCTCGGCGTTCCTCGAAAAACGCCCGCCCAACTTCAACAAAACCACGAAAGCGGCAACGGCTGCATAGGCTTTCGCGAACGTGTTTGGAACGAGAACAGAAACAATGAGAACCGCGCAGACCGGCATTCTTTGGCGGGTAGCCGCCACGCTGATGCCCACCAAGTGGGGACTGTTCAGCGCCATTGGATTCGAGCGTCAGGTCTCGAACGGCAGCCAACGGGCTGAAACAGCGCTGGCCATCGTCCTTGGCGACTTGAGCGGCGGCGCGCCATTGCTGCGCATCCATTCGCAGTGCTTCACCGGCGAGGTGCTCGGCTCGCTGCGCTGCGACTGCAACGGTCAGCTCGAGATGGCCATGACGGCGATCGCCACGGAAGGTCGTGGCCTCGTGATCTATGAATATCAGGAGGGCCGCGGCATTGGCTTGATGGCAAAACTACAGGCTTACGAGCTGCAGGATGCCGGCATCGACACCGTTCAGGCCAATCACGTGCTGGGTTTCAAGGGCGACTGCCGGGATTTCAGCCTGCCGGCCGCGATACTGCACGACCTCGGCATCAAGCGTGTTCGCCTGCTCACGAATAATCCGCGCAAGGCCGACGCCTTGACTGATTCCGGAATTGAAATTGTCGCGCGGATTCCCTGCGAAGTTGCGCCGACTCCATACTCGCTCGCTTACCTGCAGACGAAAAAAGAAAAATTGGGGCACGCGCTGAGCCTTCGCGGGAACAGGAACGACGACTCATCTCACGTCCGCGCGCTAGGCCGCATTTTCCCTGTGAAGGAAGAAAATCGAGCAAGCAATGCCGGCTGGCATGTTCACGGTATCGAGGCACAGCTCTGAAACGAAAGGAATAAAGATATGACCGACCTTCAGACTACAAAACGAGCTCCCACTTCCCGGGTCAAGGCTGCGCCCGGCCGCCTGTTCGTTCTCGAAATAAATGCCGACCGCATTCACACGATGAACCCGGACGGCTCCGACAAAAAGACCATCGTCACCAATTGCCATCTGCCCGACGGCATCGTCGTGGATGTGGAGGCGAGACATATCTATTGGACCAACATGGGCGTTCCCAACCTCGACGACGGTTCGATCGAGCGCGCCGACCTCGACGGCGGGAATCGCAGGGTCATTGTTCCGCAAGGGATCACCCACACGCCGAAACAGATCCACCTCGATAAGGCAAACGGCAAGCTCTATTGGTGCGACCGCGAGGGTATGCGCGTGATGCGCGCGAGCCTCGACGGCTCGCAGGTCGAAACGCTGGTCGAGACCGGTCGCGGCGAGAAGGACCAGCGCGATGCCACCCGGTGGTGCGTCGGAATCACCATCGATCCAAAATTTCGGAAAATATACTGGACGCAAAAAGGCCCCGACAATGCCGGCCTGGGCAGTCTCCGCCGCGCCAACATCGATATTCCCAAAGGCGAGAGCCCGGCGAAACGCTCCGACATCGAGGTGCTGTTCGATCAGCTGCCGGAACCGATCGACCTCGAGCTCGATCTGGCGAACCGCGTCCTCTATTGGACCGACCGCGGCGATCCTCCGCGCGGCAACACCGTCAATCGCGCGCCGATCGATAAAAAGGCGATGCCGGAGATCCTCATCACGCACCTGATGGAGGGTATAGGCATCGCGCTGGACGTTCCCAGCAACCGGATGTTCGTCACCGACTTCGCCGGCTCGGTCTATTCCGCCGATCTCGACGGCATGAACGAGCGAAATTTCCTCTACGCCCAGGGCAATCTCACCGGCATCGCTTACGCCGAAATCTGAAATCTCAGCAAAGGAGAACCAATCATGTCCAACAAGCCCATTCGTCGCATCGCCATCATCGGTACAGGCGTTATCGGTGCGAGCTGGAGCGCGCTGTTTCTGGCCAAAGGTCTGGAAGTGACGGCGACGGATGTCGCACCGAATGCCGAGGCCGCACTGAGGAAATTCGTGGAAGCCGCATGGCCGGCGCTCAAAAGATTGGGTCTCGCGCCCGGTGCATCCCAGTCCAATCTGAAATTCACCGCCGCGCTCGCCGAAGCCGTGAAGGGTGCGGATCTTGTTCAGGAGAACGGGCCGGAGCGAATTGACTTCAAGAAGAAGCTCTACGGCCAGCTCGACGAGCTGTTGCCGCCCGACGTGATCATCGCTTCGAGCTCGTCGGGGCTCACCATGAGCGAGATCCAGTCGGGCGCCGCGTCCCATCCGGAGCGCTGCGTCATCGCCCATCCATTCAATCCGCCGCACTTGGTGCCGCTGGTCGAGATCGTCGGCGGGGCAAAGACCTCGGAAGCGACAATCCAGCGCGCGACGGAATTTTATACGTCGATCGGGCAACGGACGGTGCGCCTCAACAAGGAAATGCCGGGCCACGTCGCCAATCGCCTGCAGGCTGCGTTGGGGCGCGAGGTTTATCACCTCGTTGCCGAGGGTGTCGTCAGCTCCGCCGACGTCGACACCGCGCTATGCTGGGGACCGGGCCTGCGCTGGGGCATCATGGGCAACATGATGCTCAATCATCTCGGTGGCGGTCCCGGCGGCATCGAGCACTTCTTTGCCCAGTTCACCGGTCCGATGACGGCGTGGTGGAAGACCCTCGGCTCGCCGGTACTGACGCCGGAGGTGCAAAAGAAGCTCATCGACAGCGTTCACGCCGAAGTGGGCTCACGCACGATTGCTGATTTGGCCGCCGAGCGCGACGAAGTCCTGCTCGGCCTGCTCGAGTTGCGCGCCAAGGCCGAGAAAGCGCATGCGGCACCAAGTGCAGTTGCCCGCGCCGGCTGAAAGGAAGGCGCGCCTTCTTGCTTCCGAGCGTTCGGAGCGACCTCACAACAAGGTGACCAAAATGACTGTAGCCCTTGAAGAAACTCGCTCGCGACAACAGTTGTTGCCGCCAGAACCAGCGCCAGGGAAGCAGAAGCGTGTGGTGATCATCGGTGGCGGCTTTGCCGGGATCGCCGCGGCGCACGCGCTGCGGCACGCCGATGCCGAGGTCGTACTGATCGACCGCCGCAACCACCACATATTTCAGCCGCTGCTCTATCAGGTGGCGACGGCTGTCTTGTCTCCCGCCGAGATCGCTGCGCCGATCCGCCAGCTCGAGGCGAAGCAGCGAAACGTCAGCGTACTCCTGGCGGAGGTCACCGCCGTCGACGTTGCTTCCCGCACGATTGAGGCGGCCGCCCCGGGCGCGGGCGTCCGCAAGATTACGTTCGATTATTTGGTGGTCGCGACCGGTATGCGCCCCAGCTATTTCGGGCACGACGAGTTCGCACGATATGCACCGGGTCTCAAGAGCCTCGCCGACGCCGAGACGATCCGAGCCAAAATCCTGAGCGCGTTCGAACTGGCCGCAACGACCGAGGACGAGGACGAACGCGCGCGACAGATGACGTTCGTGCTGGTCGGCGCAGGTCCCAGTGGCGTAGAACTCGCGGCGTCCTTGGCGCACCTGGTGAAGGTCACGCTGCGGGGCAATTTCCACCGCATCGATCCGGCAAAGGCCAGCATCATTCTGCTCGATGCGGGCAAGCGGGTTCTGCCGACTTTTGCCGAGTCGTTGTCCCGGAAAGTGTCAACGCGCCTTAAGAAGCTTGGCGTGAAGGTCACGACCGACGTCAAGGTGGAGAAGGTCGACGAACAGGGCGTGATCGCCGGCGGAACCCGGATCCCAAGCGCGACGGTGCTGTGGACCGCGGGGGTAGCGGCGTCGCCGATTCCGAAGATGCTCGGTACCAAAACCGACCGTGCCGGTCGGGCGCTCGTTGACCCGTTCCTGAAGGTCGTGGACGCGCCCGGAGTGTTCGTCGTCGGGGACGCGGCGTCGGTCATGCAAAACGAACATCCAGTGCCAGGCGTGGCACAGGCGGCGATTCAGGAGGGCCGTTACGTCGGGCGGTTGATCGCGAAAGAACTGAAGGGCCGGAAGGTCATACGTCCGTTCCGCTATTTCGACAAGGGCAACATGGCGGTCGTCGGCAAGAATTACGCCGTGCTGGAGCGGGGCTGGTTGCGCACCAGCGGCTTTCTGACGTGGTTGGTGTGGGCGTTCGTTCATATCCTTTCACTGCCTCAGCTGCAGAATTGTTTGCGCGTGCAGCACCAGTGGCTTTGGTCGTATTTCACAGGCCAGCGCAGCTCGCGACTGATCCCCGAGCCACCGCGCGGTCAGTGATCGGGCCGGGAGGCTTGCATGTCGAATGAGCTTGATCGTTCCGGCAGTGGCGTGGCGGCGTTGTTGCTGAGCGTCAGCACGCTTCACGCACTCAAGAAAAATGGCGCGCTCGCCGACCATGAGCTGGCTGATATCGTCGAGCAGTCTTTGGCGAGACTCAAGGCTTTGAATCGAGGGGAGGGCGTGCGAGGCCAAGCGGCGTGGGAGACCGCTCTCTATCTGCTCGAACAACTCCACGCGCATCTCGCTCGCGATCCGAGCCGGCAACAGGTGGAGGCCTGATTTGGGGCAAATGCGATGGCCGATTCTCCTGCTTACCTGTCCGCTATTGCTGCCCTGATCGGCACGTTTGTCGGTGGCATCACGTCGATCGCTACCTCGTGGCTGGGTCAACAGCGTCAAACCAAAGAACAGCGCAGAGCGCACGAAAAGGACGAGTTCCAGGCGTTGTACAGGCAATTCATCGAGGACGCGTCGAAATTGTACGTCGATGCGCTTGAGCACAATACGACGGAACTGCCGAAGCTGGTCGATATTTACACGACGATCAATCGGATGCGTGTGTTGTCATCGACCAAAGTCGTCGCCGAGGCGGATAAAGCACTGTGGATGATTATCGATACATACGCCCAAGAGAACAAGACATTTTCGGTAATCAGGCAGTCGATCAGCCAGGGGTTCCCCGATCCGCTGCGCGCTTTCAGCCAAGCGTGCCATGAAGAACTGAAGATGTATTGATTACCCTCTCAAGCTCGATTTCGCCCCGCGCCACAAGCTCAAGCAGGCGGATTCGCAACGCTCGAGACGCCGCGATGGCGGCACCGCGATTACTATGGTCTGAGGACGCTGTACGTCTACACGCGATCATAGTCGCGGGCCGCTTGGCGATTAGCAGCCGTTATATCCCCCTTTGACGCATGGCGCGCTCCCCCATTCGGGGGATCGTCCAAGGCACGAGATTGTACGACATCGACACGGGTGCGGATCTCGCGCGGGTATCTCCGGCACCGAGAGTGATTGATCATGAAGACCACAGCGATTCCCGTCCAGCAACTGCAGTTTCCTTCATCGTCGCGGTTGACGACGCGCCTGTCCGACTTCTTCGCGCTGATGAAACCACGCGTGATGTTGCTCGCCGTCTTCACGGCGCTCGTTGGCTTGATGATCGCACCGGGCAAAGTCGATCCGGTTCTCGGGCTGATTGCAATTCTCGCCATTGCCATGGGAGCTGGTGCCGCCGGCATGCTCAACATGTGGTACGACGCCGACATCGATGCCGTGATGACGCGCACCGCCGGAAGGCCGATCCCGGTCGGCAGGGTGTCGCGCACGGAAGCGCTTTTGTTCGGGCTTGTCCTGGCCGGTGGCGCCGTCGCCGTTCTTGGTCTCGCCCTCAATCCGAAGGCAGCAGCACTGCTCGCCTTCGCGATTTTCTTCTATGTCGTCGTCTATACCGCGTGGCTTAAACGCAGCACGCCACAGAATATCGTCATAGGCGGTGCCGCCGGCGCTTTGCCGCCGGTCATCGGCTGGGCGGCGGTGACCGGAGACGTCGGCGTCGAGCCGCTGATCTTGTTCCTGATTGTCTTTCTGTGGACGCCGCCTCACTTCTGGGCGCTCGCGCTCAATCGCGTCGACGAATATGCCCGCGCGGGCGTCCCCATGCTGCCGGTCGTTGCTGGAAGAAGCGCAACCGCGAAGCAGATCCTGGTCTACAGTCTGCTTCTGCTGCCGGTTTCAATACTGCCCTGGGCGCTCGGCTTTACCGGTGGAGCTTACGGCGCGGTCGCCGCCGCTTGTGGCGCGATCTTTGTTGCGCTTGCGGCTCGAGTGCACAGAAGCCGTGGGGTCAATCAGCACGCGGCGCATCGCTTGTTCGCATTCTCCATTTTGTATCTGTTCCTGTTGTTTGCGGCTTTGCTGCTCAGTGGAACCAATCGATCAATAATAACGTTCTCCGCACGCGCCACTACGGCCGTCCAACCAACGCAAGCTGTTGCTGTCCCGGCGAGCCATCTTCAAGCGACGCGCGTTTCGTTCCGGGTCAAGGCAGGCGGGGTCTAACATGCGGTACATTATTCTAGCTGTTGTTCTGATCGGCGCCGCAACGCTCGGCGGCTGCAATGAAGGCGTCCTTGACCCAAAAGGACCGATCGCTGGCGCCGAGCGCCAAATCCTGTTCAACTCACTCGGCATCATGCTGGCGATCGTCATTCCGACGATCCTCGCCACGTGTGGCGTCGCTTATTGGTTTCGTTCATCAAACGAACGCGCCCGTTACCAGCCGGAATTCAGGTATTCCGGCCGGCTCGAAGTATTGGTCTGGGCGATCCCGGCGATGACGGTGCTGCTGGTCGGCGGTGTGGCCTGGGTCGGAGCGCATGACCTCGATCCGCGCAAAGCCATCAGCGCGGCGGCGAAGCCCGTCACCATTCAGGTCGTCTCCCTCGATTGGAAGTGGCTGTTCATCTACCCCGAACAGGGCGTTGCGAGCGTCAATCATCTGGTCGTGCCGGCGGGTACGCCGATCAGCTTCGAACTCACGTCTTCGGGCGTGATGAACAGCTTCTTCGTGCCGCAGCTCGGCAGCCAGATCTACACCATGTCGGGAATGGTAACGCATCTGCAGCTGCAGGCCGACCATCCCGGCAGCTATCGCGGCCTGTCGGCGCAGTTCAGCGGCGACGGCTTTGCCGACATGCACTTTGTGGTCGATGCCGTGCCGGCCCAGCAGTTCGAGCAGTGGCTGGCTTCGACGCGCGGCAACGGTCCGAAGCTCGATGCGCAAAGCTATGCGGATCTGGCCAAACCGAGCGAAGCGGTCGCGCCTTTCACCTATGGGGCGGTCTCTCCGGGTCTCTTCAATACGATCATGAGCTCCGCCATGGCGGACGATCCCTTGTGCGTCACCCGATCATTGAGGGCAGAACGATGAATCTCCTCGGTAAGCTCAGCTGGAGCGCTGTCCCGTTTGATCAGCCGATCGTCATGGGCGCATCGGGAGGGATGATCCTGGCCATCGGTCTCATCCTTTCGTGGATCACGCTCAAGGGGTATTGGCCTTATCTGTGGCGCGAGTGGATCACGTCCGTCGACCATAAGCGGATCGGCGTCATGTATTGCATCCTGGCGCTGGTCATGATGCTGCGCGGCTTCTCCGACGCGATCATGATGCGCTCGCAGCAGGCCATCGCCGCCGGCGGCGCGCAGGGCTACCTGCCGCCCGAACATTTCGACCAGGTCTTCTCGGCGCACGGCACCATCATGATCTTTTTCATGGCGATGCCGTTCGTGATCGGCCTGATGAATCTCGTCGTGCCGCTGCAGCTCGGCGTGCGCGACATGGCGTTCCCGACCTTGAATTCGGTGGCCTTGTGGCTGACTGCATCGGGCATACTCCTGACCAATGTCTCGCTGGTGGTCGGCGAGTTTGCCAAGACCGGCTGGGTCGCTTATCCGCCGCTGAGCGAGCTGAAGTTCTCGCCCGGGGTCGGCGTCGACTACTATCTCTGGGCGCTGCAGATCTCCGGCGTCGGCACGCTGATGACCGGGATCAATTTCGTCACCACGATTCTCAAAACCCGTGCACCCGGCATGGGGTACATGCGCATGCCGGTCTTCTGCTGGACCGCACTCGCCTCGAACCTGCTCATGGTCGCCGCCTTTCCGGTGCTGACCGCGACCTTCGCGATGCTGCTGCTTGACCGCTACCTCGGCTTCCACTTTTTCTCGGTCGATGCCGCGGGCAATCCGATGATGTATGTGAACCTGTTCTGGGTCTGGGGTCACCCGGAGGTCTACATCCTGATCTTGCCTGCGTTCGGCGTATTCTCGGAGGTGATCGCGACGTTTTCCGGCAAGCCGCTGTTCGGCTATCGCTCGATGGTCGCCGCCACCATGGTGATCTGCGTCCTCTCCTTCATCGTCTGGCTGCACCACTTTTTCACCATGGGCGCCACCGCCGACGTCAATGGCTTCTTCGGCGTGATGACGATGATCATCGCGGTGCCGACGGGAGTCAAAGTCTTCAATTGGCTGTTCACGATGTATGGCGGGCGCGTTCGATTCAACGTGCCTATCCTGTGGTCGATCGGATTCATGGTGACGTTCGTCATCGGTGGCATGACCGGCGTGCTGATGGCGGTGCCGCCCGCCGACTTCCAGCTCCACAACAGCCTGTTCCTGATCGCGCACTTCCACAACGTCATCATCGGCGGCGTCGTGTTCGGTGTGATGGCCGGCTACAATTATTGGTTCCCGAAGGCGTTCGGCTTCACGCTCGATGAACGCTGGGGCAGGGCATCGTTCTGGTGCTGGCTGGTGGGTTTCTACGTCGCATTCATGCCGCTCTATGCGCTCGGCCTGATGGGCATGACGCGGCGCATGCAGCATTACGACAATGTCAGCTGGCAGCCGTGGCTGGTGGTGGCGGCGGTTGGTGCCGCGATCATCCTGGCGGGCATCGTGTGTCAGGTGATCCAGCTCGTGGTGTCGATCCGCGACCGGCGGCTCCATCTTGCGCCGGGCGATCCGTGGAACGGCCGTACGCTCGAATGGTCCACGACCTCGCCGCCGCCGGCCTGGAATTTCGCGGTCCTGCCTCATGTCGGCGAAGCCGACGCCTTTTGGTATGCCAAGCTGCGCAAAGAGGCGAACCCAAATCAGCCCGCACCAGCGCGCGAGTACGAGCCGATCGAAGCACCGAAGAATAGCCCGATCGGGTTCATCAACGCGTTCTTTGCCGTTGTCACCGGCTTTGCGTTGATCTGGCACATCTGGTGGATGGCCGCCCTGGGCATCGTTGGCGCTTTCGTGACCCTCCTGGCATTCGCATTCCGTGACGAGGAGGAGATCGAGATTCCGGTCGAACAGATTGTCAGCTTCGAACGGCGTCATCAGGCGGAGGTCGCGCTATGAATATCGCGGTTGCCATTGATGATGTCGCTGACGGGGAAATGCTGAATGCAAGCGAGGCCGGTCCTGCGCCAAAACGGATCGTCGTCGCGTTCGGCTTCTGGATCTTCCTCTTAAGCGACATCGTGATGTTCTCGGCCCTGTTCGCGGCTTACGCGGTGCTCATGCGTGCGACCGCGGGAGGACCGACCGGCGCGCAGCTGTTCAATCAGGTCAGCGCCGCGATCGAGACCGCCTGTTTGCTTATGTCGAGCTATGCCTGCGGGCTGATGTCGTTGGCGGTCGGGGCGCGACGCCGCGCCGGCGTCTATCTATGGGCCGCGGTAACGTTCGTGCTCGGCGCCTGCTTCCTCGGTCTCGAACTGCACGAGTTCGGCGTCATGATTGCACGCGGCGCGACCCCGCAACGCAGCGCGTTCCTGTCGGCTTTCTTCACCCTTGTCGGCTGCCACGGACTGCACGTCGCGGTCGGGCTGGTCTGGTTGGTCGTGATGATGGTCCAGGTCGCGGTCCGCGACTTCCGCGCAAGCGTGCAGCGCCGTCTGCTCTGCTTTGCCCTGTTCTGGCACGCGCTCGACATCATCTGGGTTTGGCTGTTCACGGTCGTTTATCTGATGGGAGCTCATCCATGACCAACATTCGATACGATCGCGCGCCTGGAGACAGGCCGACACGGACCGCCCTGGAAGAGGATGCCTCGTCCGGCCTGATCGTCTACACGATCGGACTGGTTCTCGCCGTCATCCTCACGGTTACGTCGTTCTGGGTGGCCAATACGACTTTGCTCTGGGCGCCCGGCATTCCCCTCGGCCTGGCCGTGCTCGCCGTCGCCCAGATGGGCGTGCATCTCGTCTTCTTCCTGCACATCACCACCGGACCGGACAACACCAACAACGTGTTGGCACTGGCATTCGGCGTGTTCATCGTGATTTTGGTCGTCGCCGGCTCGCTTTGGATCATGACCAATTTGAACGACAACATGATGCCGCCGGCCGAGTTGATGAATCTGCAAATGCAGCGCTGAACGCAAAGCGCCCTGACATAATCAATGAACACAGGAGGTTCGCTATGAGCAAACGGGTAGCCGACGTATTGGTCGAGGCGCTGCAGGCCGCCGGCGTTAAGCGGTGCTACGGGATCGTCGGCGACACGCTCAACCGCATCACCAACGCCATCCATCAGAGCAAGATCGAGTGGGTCCATATGCGCCACGAGGAGGCCGGCGGCTTCGCGGCGGGCGCCGAAGCCCTATGCACTGGCGGGCTCACGGCCTGTGCGGGCAGCTGCGGCCCCGGCAGTCTCCACTTCATCAATGGCCTCTATGAAGCCAATCGCAATCGTGCGCCGGTCATCCTGATCGCAACTCAGATTGTGCGCCAGGACGTAGGTTTCAGTTCAGTCCAGGAGGTCGATCTCACTGCCGTATACAAGGACTGCAGCGTTTTTTGCGAGATGATCCTGACGCCGGGGCAGGCCCGGCGCAAGACAGTGGCGGCCTGCCAGGCGGCGCTGACGAAGCGTGGCGTCGCGGTGCTGGTTGTGCCGGCGGACATCTCAAACGCGGCCGCGGAAGACGAGCGGCCTTATACCGTCCACGCCCGGCAGCCGGTCATTCGCCCGAGTGACGCCGATCTCGACGAGATCGCGGCCATCCTCAACAGGAGCGACGCGATCACGATCTATGCCGGCGCCGGCTGTGCCGGCGCGCACGACGAGGTGGTCGCCGTTGCCGAGCGGCTGAAGGCGCCAATGGCCCACACCTCTCGGGGCAAGGATTTTGTGGCGCATGACAACCCCTACAATGTCGGAATGACGGGCCTCATCGGTCAGGCCTCCGGCTACCATGCCGTCCTTGACTGCGATGTGCTGCTCCAGCTCGGAGCCGATTTTGCCTGGGCCCAATTCTATCCCGACCGGGCCAAGATCATTCAGATCGACCACGATCCGACGCATATCGGACACCGTCATCCCGTCACGCTCGGCGCCGTCGGAAACATCAAGGAAACCTTGGCGGCATTGCTGCCGCGTCTGCGGCAGCACGAGGACAACAGCTTCCTGGCGTCTCATGTGAAGCGCCATCAGAAGATACAGGAATTGGATAAGGCGGAAACTGCGGGTCCTGACTCGACAATTTCCGGCACTTACCTGACCAAGATGGTCAACAAGTACGCGGCCAAGGATGCGTTGTTTGCCGCGGACGACGGCACGGCATTGGTTTGGACGCTGCGCCACATCGAAACCTTCGGCAAACGCCGGACTTTCTGCAGCCTGCTGCACGGCACGATGGCGAGCGCGATGCCGTCGGCAATCGGGCTGCAAAAGTGCCAACCCGGCCGGCAGGTGGTCTGCATGGCAGGCGACGGCGGGTTCGCCATGCTGCTCGGCGAGCTGTTGACCGTCGTGCAGGAAAAGATGCCGATCAAGATCGTCGTTTTCAACAACGGCAAGCTTGGATTTATCGATATCGAGCAGAAGTCGGCCGGCTTGATACCGATGTACACGGACCTGAAGAACCCCGACTTCGGCGAGGTCGCGAAGGCGGCGGGGCTTTGGGGGTGCAGCGTGGCGAAGTCAGGCGACCTCGAGGACTCGGTCAAGACCTGGCTCGCGCAGCCCGGCCCGGCGCTTCTGGATGTGAAAGTGAATCCGATGCAGCTGGTGATGCCGCCGTCGCCCTTCATGGCGCCGGAGGCCGTGATCGGGATGGGCGTCTACACCGCCAAAGCAATACTGGAGGGCAAGGGCCGCGACGTCTGGGAGATGATGGTGGAGAACGTCCCGTGATCGTATCGGGCGAGTAACCGCAAAATCGAGGACACGCAACCATGCTCAAGGGATTTTCAGTTCCTCTCACCCCCGACGGAAAATCTGCACTGGCGACGTTGCCGCCGTGGCACTACTCCAGCGACTGTATTGCCATCGAATATTGGGCCGATCCGGCCGCGATCGATGCGCTCCTCCCACCCGGTCTCGTCCGCGATGAAAAATCCGGTGGGCGCGCCTTTTTCTGGTTCCTCGACTGGCAGTTCACGGCCTCCAACGACGAACTGACCGACCCTGCGCGTTATCAATATCGCGAGGCCTTTGCCTTGGTCGAAGCGACCTTCGAAGGCACCCCTGTCAATTACTGCCCATATATCTTCGTCGACAACGACGCGGGGATTGCGCGCGGGTGGGCACAGGGTTACCCGAAGAAGCTGGGCAGCATTTTTCAGACGCGAAGCTTCTCTGCACCTGGCCCGGCCGCGGCACCGCTTGCCAAAGGAAGTCGCTTCGGCGCCAGCCTCGCGGCGCACGGGGAGAGATTGGCGACCGCACGAATCCAACTCGAGGAGCGAGTTGCCGATCCTTCGACGGTTTTCAATCGCCAGACAACGATGCGCCGGTACTTTCCGCAACTCGCCGCCGGCCATCGGCAAAAGCCTCCGGTGAACGAGCTGACGCTTTCGCTCACGGATAATCTCAAAATCGTGGATGTGTGGGCCGGGTCGGCTGAGCTGCGAATACCCGAAGTGGAGGGCGAGGACATGCACTTGATCGCGCCGTTGCGGGTCGGCCGGGGCTATCGCCTCGGGATGGCGTACTCCGTCACGGATCTCCGCATCCTGAAGAACTATGCCGCTTAGCTCCTGACCGAAAAGCTTCCCAGAGCGCGATGACATATCGGGGGTTTTCAGAATGAGCAGGACCGCGGCAGAGTTCCTTGTCGAAGCACTCGAGAAGACCGGCGTGAAGCGGGTTTATGGTGTTGTCGGCGACTCTCTCAACGGCTTTACCGACGCCTTGCGACGGAGAAAGTCGATTGACTGGATCCACATGCGGCACGAAGAGGCTGCCGCTTTCGCGGCGGGAGCGGAGGCCCATCTCACCGGAAGCCTTGCGGTCTGCGCCGGCAGCTGCGGTCCGGGCAACCTGCATCTGATCAACGGCTTGTTCGACTGCCAACGCAGCGGCGTACCGGTTCTGGCTATTGCCGCACACATCCCAAGCACCGAGATAGGGATCGACTACTTTCAGGCAACGCACCCGGAATCCGTATTCAAGGACTGCAGCCATTACGTCGAACTCGTTTCCAATCCCGCGCAGCTGCCGCAGATTCTCAAGCGCGCGATCCGGGTAGCGATAGCCAAACGCGGTGTTGCGGTCGTCGTCATTCCCGGCGACGTCGCGCTCATGAAGATCGAAGCGGAAATTCCGCAGTGGCTGGTGCCCGCGGTCCCCGTCCTTCGGCCGAGTCAACGGGAAATCGAGCAACTGGCTGACTTGCTCAACGGCGCAGCCAAAGTGACACTATTCGGCGGCGCGGGATGCGCAGGCGCACACTCTCAGGTGATCGAACTTGCCCGCAAGCTGAAGGCGCCGATCGTGCACGCCTTCCGCGGCAAGGAATTTCTTGAATACGACAATCCCTATGACGTTGGAATGACCGGTCTCGTCGGCTTTGCGTCGGGCTATGCGGCAATGAAGAATTGCGACGCATTGCTGATGCTCGGCACCGATTTTCCTTATCGCGCATTCTACCCGGAACACGCCAAGATCGCGCAAATAGACGTTCGGCCGGAAGCGCTTGGCAATCGCTGTTCCCTTCATCTCGGTTTGTTGGGCACCGTCAGGGATACATTGGATGCGCTCCTGCCGAGCATCAAAGAGAAGACGGACGAGGGTCACCTCAGCGAGGCTCTGGCGGATTACAAGCAGGCGCGAAAGAACCTCGACGCCTTGGCGGAAAGCGGCCCGAACAGCGATACCATTCATCCCCAGTATGTCACGCGCCTGGTCAGCGAATTGGCTGCCGACGACGCGGTATTCACCTGCGATGTCGGCACTCCCATCATCTGGACGGCGCGGTATCTGAAGGTCAACGGAAGGCGGCGGATCATCGGTTCGTTCAATCACGGATCGATGGCGAACGCGATGCTGCATGCGATCGGGGCGCAAACGGCGCATCCGAATCGGCAAGTCATCTCGATGTCGGGCGACGGTGGCTTCACCATGATGATGGGTGACTTCATCACTCTTGTCCAAATGGGTTTGCCGGTGAAGGTCATCGTCCTCAACAATGGCACGCTCGGCTTTGTCGAAATGGAAATGAAGGCCAGCGGCTTCTTGGATACGGGTTGTGATCTCAAAAATCCGAATTTCGCACTGATGGCAGAGGCTATGGGCGTCAGAGGATTCCGAATAGAGAAGCCGCAGGAGCTGAAAAGCGCGATCCAAGCCGCCCTCGCGCACAAGGGCTGGTCGACGTCGTGAGCGCCCGACAAGAGCTTGCCATGCCGCCCAAGACGACCCTGGATCAGGCCTATCATTTTGGAATGTTCACGATGAGGGCGGTTCTCGACGGTCGGGCGAAAGAGCTCATCGATCTCGCAAAGACAAACCTCTCCCGCTGAGTCCAAGTGTTTCAGCATTCGGAAGTGTGAACGATGTGGGACATGTGCCCGTGTAGCATCAAGAGCGAGTTGGTTCGATGCCCCTTTACACAGTCGTGACACAAGCCGGCGTGCTGGGTACGGAGGCCAAGGCCGCACTCGCGGGTGAACTGACCGCGTTTCATGCGCAATATGCCGGGGTTCCGAAGAACTGGGTCCACATCGTCTTTCAGGAATATGAACCGGGCAACGGCTTCACGGCCGGGCAAGCGTCGGCAACTGCGGCGCTCACGCTCCTGATCCGAACCGGCCGGTCGCCCGAATACAAGCGTGAGATGTTGAAGCGCCTCTGGGGCCTATTTCAGAAAGCGACCGGCGCGCCTGATGACGAGATCGTTCTCGGCATCGAGGAGGTGCCGTCGAGCCAGGCGATGGAAATGGGACAGATCATGCCGGATGTCGCGGACCAATAACCGGCTGAAGCGACTCTTTGCGCTGCGTTAGGCGGCTCCCCCAAACAGAAGCAGCCTATCCCCCGATTGGGGGATAGGCCGAGCAGTGCTCTCAAATAAGATTCCGCGAGGCCAAGCCGCATCGTCGATGCCGGTCACACTTGCCGATCGCCTTTGGGATCTCGCAATGAAAGAAGCTTCAACCATCAACAGACGTGATCTCATTTTCGGTGCGACACCGGCGGCGACCACGATGATTCTGGGAGTTGCGGCGACCGAAGTCGCGGTAGCCGACGCGTCAACGCCGGTGACAAATTACGCGCCTACCTTCTTCAATCCCGTCGAGTGGAGCTTCATAAGTGCCGCAGTCGCCCGTCTCATTCCAAGCGACGGACCCGGCCCTGGCGGCCTCGAAACAGGCGTGCCTGAATTCATAGATCGGCAGATGGAATTACCGTACGGACACGGTGCGTATTTCTATCTGCAAGGACCGTTTCAGCCCGATGCGCCGGCCACCTTGGGTTATCAATTACGCTACACGCCGCGAGAGCTGTATCGATCTGGGATAGCTGCGGCGAACGAGGCTTGCCGGACTGCCGCGGGCAAAGTCTTCGCAGACCTCGCACCCGACGAGCAGGATCGATTTCTCTCGTCGTTGGAGAAAAATCAGGTTCAACTTTCCGGTCCGCCGGCCACGGCGTTCTTCGCACAATTGTTGGAGAACACCCGCGAGGGCTACTTTGCCGATCCGCTCTACGGCGGCAATCGCGGCATGGCAGCCTGGAAATGGATCGGCTTCCCGGGCGCGCGCGCCGACTTTACCGACTGGATCGACCAGGCGGGGCAAAAATATCCCTACGGGCCGGTTGCCATCAGCGGCGCGAGGGGGTGATGGCGGAGAAGAAAAAACGCGCCGACGCCGTCATCATCGGTTACGGCTGGACCGGCGCCATCATGGCGAAGACGCTGACCGACGCCGGCTTGTCTGTCGTCGCGCTCGAGCGCGGTCCAGCGCGCGACACGTCTCCCGACTTCGAATATCCGCGCATCATCGATGAGCTGAAATATGGCGTGCGCGGCGACCTGTGGCAGCCCCTGGCCAAAGAGACAGTCACGATCCGTCATAATCTCGATGAGGTCGCCCAACCCTATCGTAAGTACGGCTCATTTGTGCTCGGCAATGGTGTCGGCGGTGCAGGCGTTCACTGGAACGGTCAGCTTTGGCGGGCATCGCCGGAAGATCTGCGGTTGAGAAGCCACGTTGAAGAGCGCTACGGCAAGAATTTCATTCCTGAAGATATGACGATTCAGGATTATCCCGTCACTTTCGAGGAGCTCGAGCCTCACTTCGATCACTTCGAGAAAGTCTGCGGCACATCCGGAGTCGCCGGAAATCTTCGCGGCGAAATCCGACCGGGCGGCAATCCGTTCGAGGGCGCACGAAGCGACGAATTTCCAACGCCGCCATTGCCGCCGATCTACGCTGGCGAGCTTTTCGAGAAGGCCACGGCGGAGCTTGGCTACAAATCCTTCCCGCAGCCGTCGGCGAACAGTTCGATTGCCTTCACCAACCCTTATGGCGTGCGGCTCGGCCCCTGTAATCTGTGCGGCTTCTGCGAGCGGTTCGGCTGTTTCCTTTATTCGAAGGCGTCACCGCAAACGACAATACTGCCCATCCTCGCCGGCCGGCCGAACCTGGAGGTCCGTACCAACGCCTATGTGACGCGGATCCTGCGCGACAACACCGGAAAAACGGCGACAGGCGTTCTCTATATCGACGAAGACGGCAGGGAAGTCGAGCAACCGGCCGACCTCGTCATGCTCTGCGCTTTTCAGCTCCATAACGTCAGGCTGCTTCTGTTGTCAGGAATTGGCGTTCCCTATGATCCGGTGAGCGGCGACGGCATCGTCGGCAAGAATTACGCCTACCAGATGAACAGTGTGACGGCGGCGTATTTCGGCGAAGACGTCGAGATCAACCCGTTCATTGGCGCCGGCGCCGCTGGCCTGCGCATCATCGATGAATTCAATTCCGACCATTTCGACCACGGGCCCCACGGCTTCATCGGCGGTTCATCGATTTACGCCGGCGCCACGGGCGGACGTCCGATCGAGCAGATGATGACCCCGCCCGATGCGCCAAAATGGGGCAAGCAATGGAAGACCGCGATACGCAAACACTATCGCCATTCGGCGCCGGTCGGGGCGCAAGGCTCGGTCATGTCTTATCGCGACCGTTATCTGTCTTTGGACCCGACCTACAAGGACGGCCACGGCCTGCCGCTGCTGAGGCTGACCTTCGATTGGCATGACAACGAATACAAGATGGCCGCCTTCAGCGCGGCGCGCGTGGCGGAAATCGTTCGGGTCATGAAGCCCGCGCAACAGGCGACTTTGCTGATGCGGCCGGGCGACCAGTACGACGTCCGCATCTACCAGAGCACGCACACCACCGGCGGGGCGATTATCGGGACGAATCCGTCGAACAGCTTTATCAACCGCTATTCGCAAAGCTGGGATGTTTCCAATCTGTTCGTCATGGGCGCGTCGGCCTTTCCGCAGAACATCGGTTACAACCCGACAGGCTTGCTCGCCGGCCTTGCCTATTTCTCAGCCGCGAAAATTCGCGACACCTATCTCAAGTCGCCCGGTCCTTTGGTGCCGGCATGAGATGGCGAGCCGCCATTGCGTTTGTCGGGATTGCCGGGGTCTGCGGCCTCCTTGGCGTCATGGGAATCTCTTACCTGGCGGATAGAGCCGCGGGAGAGAGAAATCTTGTTGCTTCCGAGCCCAGCCCGGCGCTGATCGCGCGCGGAGAATACCTCGCCAGGCTCGGCGATTGCGCCGCCTGTCACAGCGTGCCCGGCAGGCCTGCTTTTGCCGGCGGCCTGCGGATGGCGATCCCGATCGGCGCCATCTACACGACGAACATAACGCCGGATCCGGTGAATGGCATCGGGCGGTTCAGTCTCGCCGACTTCGACCGGGCGCTGCGCTTTGGCGTGGCCGATGGACATTCGCTCTATCCGGCAATGCCGTTTCCCTCCTACGCCAACACAAAACCTGAAGACGTTGCGGCGCTCTATGCCTATTTCAAATATGGCGTGGCCGCCGCCGCGACGCCGAATATCAGAAACGATATCGTGTTTCCGCTGTCGATGCGCTGGCCGCTCACGTTCTGGCGTCTGCTGTTTGCGCCGAAACCGGTGCCTTTCGAGGCTCAAGCAGAAGGCGATCCAGTCATCGCGCGCGGCGCTTATTTCGTGGAAGGTCTCGGGCATTGCGGGGAGTGCCACACGCCGCGCAACCTCGTATTGCAGGTGAAGGCGCAAACGCCGTCCCAGGGATCGGCCTTCCTCTCCGGAGCCGTGATCGAGAATTACTTCGCGCCGAGCCTGCGCAACGGTGGTCCGGATACGCTTGGCGGCTGGAGCGAGAGCGACATCGCCGATTTCCTGACGACGGGCGCAAATCCACGCGGCATCGTCTTCGGCTCGATGACCGATGTCATCGTCCACAGCACGCAATATATGAGCCGCGAGGACGCCGTCGCGACGGCGCGATATCTCAAGACACTCGGCGAGCCGGGGGGACAGCCACCAAATTCCTTCGCCTACGACGAAACGGAACACCAGGCATTGAAGCACGGCGATACGGGCAAGCCCGGAGCTCTCCTCTACCTTGATAACTGCGCCGCCTGCCATCGTCCCGACGGCATGGGATACGACCGCGTGTTTCCAACATTGGCCGGCAATCCTGTCGTCGAAGCACCAAACCCTGTTTCGCTGATTTCGATCGTGCTCGCCGGCTCGCAGACGCCACGCACAGCACAAACGCCGGCGCAATTCGCAATGCCCGCTTTCGCCTGGCGGCTGAGCGATCAGGATGTCGCCGATCTGGTCAATTTCATCCGCAGCAGCTGGGGGAACTCAGCGTCCGCGGCGAGCGCCGGCGACGTCGCCGGTGTCCGCAAGGCTGTCGCGCCGTCCGCGGAGCGCTGAGGCACATGTCCGCACCGAAATGGAGCCACTCGCATGCGGTACTCTGATTACAAATGTTTCCGGTTCGCGTTTGATTCTGGAGTCGCATTCGTCAGCATCGATCACCCGCCGATAAATCTTCTTGATGAAGTTCTGTCGGAGGAATTCGATAAACTGGGCAGGGAACTCGAGGCCGATGACAGCGTCCGGGTCGTGGTTTTGCAAAGCGCGCTTCCTGATTTCTTTATAGCTCACTCTGGCTTGGGTCGCGTTGGAGCTGCTTCCAAAACGGTGTCCCATACGCGCGGCTTTCGTCTTACCCAGACGATCGGCGAGCGGTTCAGGAACATGCCTAAGATAACCATTGCTAAAATCGAGGGACGGGCACGGGGCGGCGGGAGTGAGATCGCGCTGGCGGCGGACATGTGTTTTGCCGCCATCGGCAAAGCGATCTTTGGCCAGCCGGAGGTGGCGGTCGGGCTTGTTCCGGGCGGCGGCTCTACGCAAAGATTGCCACGGCTCATCGGGCGGGCACGCGCCTTGGAGGTGCTGATCGGTTGCAATGATCTCTCGGCGGAGCTGGCAGAACGTTACGGCTATATCAATCGCGCTTTGCCAGCCGACGAGTTGACGCCTTTTGTCGAGAAACTGGCCTGCCGCATCGCCTCGTTTCCTGCGCATGCCATCGCTCACGCCAAGGCGGCCGTGGATACCGGAGCATTTTGTTCGATTGCAGAGGGGCTTTTGGTGGAAGCTCGTGAGTCCGATTTGAGTGTCGCCAGCGACGTGACGCAAGCGCGCGTGATGGAAGCCTTGAAGGTCGGTGCCGAAACTTATGAAGGCGAGCTGGAGATGGATTATTTATCGAGACTTTCCCCAATAGGATGATCTCGCGACTGCACTGGCTCGCTTCGTTTCTCTCAAGGGAAGTTGAAATGTTTCTGCGGGGAAGTTGTAATGGCATCGACCGTGAAGTGGCGGGCTAAGCGAATGCCGAGACGGCATATTGATTTGCCGAGAGCGAACGCGATGTTCGCCCTCCTGGCTTTCGCATCCATGATCTTGACCGGCTGCTCCGCGGGCGGCGCGCCCTCTTTCGATCTGTTCGGCGCATTCTTTCCGGCGTGGCTGCTGTGCAGCATCGTCGGAATCGCCGGAGCAGCCATCGCGCGCGCCGTCTTTGTCAGCACGGGCCTTGCCAATACATTGCCCTATCAGCTCGCCGTTTGCACCGCGATCGGCGTGATCACGGCTCTCCTTGTCTGGCTCATCGGCTTCGGGCACTGAAGATGGAGACCGCCGGCAAAAAGCACACCAAGCTTCGCGGCCGATTGATCTCAATCGCCATCGTCGTCCTCGCTGTGGGGCTTGCGCTTTATGCACTTCACGGGAGCAACACTCATCCGACATCGAGCGACAGTTCGATCGACGCCGATGTGGTCCACGTCGCCGCCGCCGTCGGCGGCCGCATTATTGAGCTCCCGGTCGTCGAGAATATGCGCGTCGCCGAGGGCAGCCTGCTTTTCCAGATCGACCCGCTGCCCTATCGCCTGGCCCTTGAGCAAGCTGCGGCTGATCTGGCTATCGCCCGGTCGAATGCGGCAGTCGCAGTCGACCAGACAAAGAGCGCACAAGAAGACCATGATTTGGCGGCGCGTACGCTGGAAAGGCTTCGTCCTCTGGCAGCCAATGGCTACGTGCCGCAGCAACAGCTTGATCAGGCGCAGGTCACCGAGAGGAACACCGCGACGAAACTGATTCAAGCGCAGGAATTGAAAGCCGCGGCCGAAGCGGCCGTACAGGCCAGAACAGCCGCTCTCGGCATTGCCCAGCGCCAGTTTGACGACACGACCGTGCGCGCGACCCACAACGGTCTCGTTGTCGGTTTGACCATATCGACCGGCGAAATGGTCGCACCTGCGCAATCGCTATTCACCTTGATCAATACCGACGAATGGTTCGCGGTCGCCAATTTTCGCGAGACCGATCTGGGTTCGATGTCCGTCGGTGATTGCGTCACGGTCTTTTCGATGCTCGACCGCAAAGTCCCGATCAAGGGCACGGTCCAGGGCATAGGCTGGGGCGTCGTCGATCAGGACCGCGTCAACCTTCCGCGCTCCGTTCCCTATGTCGAACGCTCGCTCAATTGGGTGCGTGTCGCACAGCGCTTCCCGGTGCGCGTCAGGCTGCAAGAGCCGCCGCCGAGCCTCATGCGGCTGGGAGCGAGCGCCGTGGTCGAAATCAAGCACGGTGCCGCATGTCGTTAGCGCGCGCGCGCGAGGGTCTTTTTGACATTGGGCGTCTTATGGCGCCGCGACCGGGTCGGCTGGAATTAGCAATCCGTCTGGCGGTGATCTGTACCCTCACCATCCTGGTCGTTGAGATCTATCAGACGCCGGATGCGGCGTTGACGGTCTATGTCGTGTTCTTTCTCAATCGCGGCGACCGCGCGGTCAGCCTTATCCTGAATTTTGCGCTGCTGGCGCTGATCACCGTGATCGTCGGGTTCACCATTCTTGTCGCCATGATCGTGGTCAATGATCCGATGTGGCGCGTCATCAGCATGACCTTGATCTCAATCGCGATTCTCTTCATCGCGTCGGCCAGCAAATTGCGTCCGCTCGGCGGCACAATTACTCTCATCGTCGCCTACGCGCTCGACCTGCTCGGGTCGACGCCATTGGCGAATGGCGAGCTGGCCACGCGCAGCCTGCTCTATGCGTGGCTGTTTGTCGGCATCCCGGCCGGCGTCTCGATGATCGTGAATTTGGTGCTTGCACCGCCGCCGCGACGTCTCGCCGAACGAGGCATCGCGCGTGGCCTCGAACTCTCCGCCGCCATGTTGCAGGCGCCGAACGAAACCATCCGGTTGGAGTTCAGAGAGCATCTGCGGGAAGGCATGGCCGAGGTGCAAAAGCTCATCGACCTGGCGGACCGCGAGAAAACCTCGAAGCCGGACGACACTGCGGCGCTTAAGCAAGCCGCCGGTTCCACGACCCTCCTGATGTCAGCGATCGATGTGATGGATCGCAGGCCGGAAGCCCAACTGGCCTTACCGATAGCCGACTATCTTGTCCGTACGCTTGCCGAAATGTCCCGCATTTTGCGAGCCGGCGGATATCCGGTGCGGATCGGCTGGGACCCGCCGCAAATCGAACGCGCGCTGACGCCGCTCGAGGCGGATGTCCTCGGCAACATGGAGGAGGCAATCATTTACTTCGCCGAAGCGCCTTCTTCGGAGTCCCGCGTGAAGGAGTCAAAGAAGGAAGGCGGCGGGTTCTTCGTAGCGGATGCCTTCACCAATCCTGACTACATCCGGTATGCGCTTAAAACGACAGCCGCGGCGATGTTCTGCTATTTCCTCTATTCGCTGCTGGACTGGCCGGGCATCCATACCGCTTTCCTGACCTGTTACATCGTTGCGCTGGGTACGACGGCCGAGACTGTCGAAAAGCTCACACTGCGTATCCTCGGCTGCCTTGTCGGGGCGGCGGCCGGCTATGGGACGATGATCTTCCTGATCCCCGACCTCACCTCGATCACCGCCCTGATGGTGGTTATTTTCGCCGGCGCCTTGGCCGCAGGCTATGTCTCCGCCGGGAGCGAACGCATATCCTATGCCGGCTTTCAGATGGCCTTTGCCTTCTTTCTCTGTGTCATTCAGGGGCCTTCACCGGCTTTCGACCTTTCCACCGCGCGCGATCGTGTTCTCGGCATCTTGATCGGCAACGTCGTCACCTACCTGCTGTTTATCAATCTCTGGCCGATCAGCGTCGGCAAGCGAATCGATCCCGCAATTGCCGCACTCTTGCGTCGGCTTGCCGCCCTGATGACCGCGGATAAAAGCGCGCGAACCGCAATGGCTTCGCAAGCCCAATCGGAACTCGCGGAAATTGAAACCGACATCGATCTCGCAGCCTATGAGCCAGGCACGGTTCGCCCGAACCAACAGTGGCTTGCAGCCCGCCGCAAGGCGGCCGACGAGATCGGTGCCCTTGCCAGCCCGCTGCTGCTGGGCGCCGACGAACCTTCGACCGGTTCCGCCCAAATCGCCAGGCGGCTTGAAGGTCTGGCAGGACGCTTCGCGGTCGTTGAAATCCCGCCTTCCGTCGCAGGGCCAACCGAGTGGAGTACGTCGCCGCTCTTCCCTATAATCGATGCAGGTCTGCGGCGGCTGGAAGAAGCGTCGATCTGAGAGACTGAAAGGAACGGCGGCGTATGGGCCGGTCTGTTGCGTTGATTGCGCCAGTACTGCTTTCGCTGCAGCTCGCCGGCTGCGCGACCTCGGCGCTCAGATTTGCGCCCGATCGGCCTGACGCACCGTGGACGCCGGCGACCAATCCCGGCGGGGATATCGTCGCCGGCGAGCGCGCTCCGCCCGAGCAACCCCCGAACAGGAACTACGTTCTGCCTTCGAACGGCAATCTCGCCAATGTTCCGCCGCCGGAGTCGGAGCTTGAGCGCCACCGCCCCTATACGCTTCCCCAATTGATCGACATCGCAGAGTCGCGCAATCCGGTCACCCGCAACGCCTGGAACGATGCCCGCAATGCCGCGCTCGCCGCCGGCATTGTCGAAAGCACCTTTCTGCCGCTGGTGTCGGCCGGCATCGTGGAAGGCTACCAGAACATCCACAGCGTGAGCTCCGCGCTCGGCGCCACCAATACGAACGACATCAGGCTCAACGGCAACATTTCCGTGCTCTCGGTGCAATGGCTGTTGTTCGATTTCGGCGAGCGTGCGGCGTTATCCGACGTCGCCAAGCAGGGGTCGGTCATTTCGAATATCGCGTTTACCGCCGCGCATCAGCAGGTCATCTACAATGTGAGCTTGGCGTTCTATGCCAATGCTGCCGCGCGCGCGCGTCTTGCGTCCACGGCGGAAGCTCTGCACGATGCCGAGGAGGTCCAAACCGCGGCGGAGAGCCGATACAAGAACGGCGTCGGTACCGTGGTCGAAGTCGCGCAAACCCGGCAGGCCAGCGCCCAAGCAAGGCTTGAGCGCGTGCAAGCCGAGGGAACCGCACAGAATACCTATCTGGCCTTGATTTCGGCCTTGGGTATTTCGCCGATGACCCGACTGGTTATCTCCGACGTGTCCAGGCGAAAGCTGTCGGCCGCCATGCTCGGCCCGGTCGAGCGTATTGCTTCCGAAGCTCTGGCGCGACGAACCGATGTCCTCACCGGCTATGCGGCGCAGAAGGCAAGTCTCGCCAGCCTTCGCGCTGCGCAGGCGGAATTTCTCCCAAAAGTATTCTTTTCGGGCAACGGCACCCGGCTGCAGGGAGATTTGAACATCACGGCGATTCCGGGAATCGACCAGCAAGCGCCGATCGTCAATCTGCCGGGCAATACGCTCGGGATTTCGCAAACGCAGTTGGCGGCCACAGCTCTGATCGGCGCAACCGTTCCGCTTTACGACGGTGGCGCGCGCGCGGCGCGCCTGGAGCAGGCTCGCGACACCGTCGATAAGGCAGACACGACCCTCATTCAGATCAGGAACGAGGCTGTCCGCCAAATTGTCGTGGCGAGAAACACGCTGACGACGAGCATTTCGGCCTATGGCGCCGCGACCGCGCTGACGTCGGCCGCACAGACCACCTTCAATGCAGCGCTTGCAGCCTACCGCAACGGCGTCGGCTCGATCTCCGACGCGACGACCGCCGAACGTCAGCTCCTCGCAGCCAAGAATGCGGCGACCGATGCCTACAGTACGGCCTTGTCCGCCGCAGCCACACTCGCTTTGGCGACAGGCGTCTTGGGATCTGCGCCGAATTAAGTGCCGTAGCTACGATGCAACGTGCACGCCACCGACCGGCAGTCGCCGCGCTTCGGGAGTGGAATGCGAGTAACATGATGTCAACGGCGTCTTCGCAACCAATCCCGAAGCACGGCTCCGTCCATATCTGGCACGGCACCGTACAGCCCGATGTGGACGAAAAAGACTTGCCGTTGTCGGACGACGAACGAAAGCGAGCGCAAGCGATCGTGTCGGCCGCCGCACGCTGCATGTTCTTAACGACGCATGCGGCGCTCCGTAATGTGTTGGCGCGATATCTGGATCGGGATCCGCGTGATTTGCAATTTGCCTACGGGCCACATGGCAAACCTTATTTGGCGCTTGAGAATATGACTGAAACACTGCACTTCAATTTGTCCCATAGCGGGTGCCTATTCGGGATCGCGATCGCATCCGAAGGCGAGCTTGGTTTCGACATCGAGCGGATCGATGGACGTCTGTGCGTGTCGTCACTGGCCGGCAAAATCATGGCGCCCAGTGAACGCGGCGACTGGCTGCAAACGCCGGCCGAGGACCGGCGCTACAGGTTCTTCTATTATTGGACGCGCAAGGAGGCGCTGCTCAAGGCACGCGGTCGCGGGCTCACGGTCGATCCACGGACCGTGGACGTAGGAGCGGACCGGGTCGAGGGCTATTCGCTGCGGTCCGGCGTGCCCAAACTCGGCTATGTCGATTGCCTTGCCGCGCCATGGGATATTCTCGACGTTCATCGTCAGTGGCTGTGGGGAAGCGCAGCAGAATTATGATGAGCGATTAGAATATCGAACCCACCTTCAGCTCGGCGAGCACGCCGTTCGGCAGCGAATTGTGTTTTGGCGCGGCACACATGATTTTGAAATTGGAGCACGGATATATCGCGGCGTCCGATCCGAGACGAGACGGACAGGCCGTGGGATTTTGAGCGGCTTGTGGTCCTGGCCGGCGGTGCGACCGCGGCCGACGACGCGTCAGAGCGCGCCGATGTAGCGGTCGGTCATATGGTCGCGCAGCCGTGGCGGCAGCGTTTCGATCGCGATGCCGCCGAGGTCGGTGCGCGCGCCGGGCGGCCCGTGTCCGAACGCCAACAGCGCCGCAACTCTCACGTGGTCGACCGCAGCAAGCGCCGCCACCAGCGGCCCGTGCAGGAATTCGCTCAATTCCGTCGCGACGCCGGCGACGAATGACGGGTCGTCGGAGCGCGTATCCGCGGCCAATGCGTCGGCGTCGAATTTTCCGCCGCGGTCGCAATGCAGATAGCGGCCGAGATGGTGAAAGCCGATCTCCGTCGGCGCCACGGTCGGCACCAGGTCTTCGCCTTGCGCCAACCGGTAGGTGCACGATCCGAGGCTGGGATCGTATTGCGTCGTGGCAAAGTCCGGGCTGCCCGCGCGCGGCATGCCGAAGGTGTAGACGGCAGTGACGGCGGCGCCGTTGCCGACGATCTGGTGCGCCGACAGCGCCGCCAGCGCGCCGCCGAGACTGTGCCCGGTGACAAAGATTTTGTTGTTGGCGAGCGCCGGCGCCGAAATCGCCGCCTTCACCTGACCCGCGACCGCCGCGGCCGCGATCCGGTAACCGTCGGCGGTCTGCGCCTGGCCGATATGGGCGTCGAAATCGGTGATCCAATTGGCCAGCACGACCGGGTCGGTGCCGGCAAATGCCACGATCGTCGCGCCGCGTCCCGCCGCGACGAAGCCGCGGGTCTTCACCCCCGGCAGCATCAACGTATCGTCATTGGCAATCATGCCGCCGTCGACAAGCGCAAGTCCCCACGACGCCAGCACGCTCTTGATCATGTCGGGCCGGCTTGGCTCTTCCGCCTCGTAGGCCAGCTGCGACATCCAGATCATGGCTTTGGCGTTGCCGAGCCGGAAGTCGCTGCCGGCGACGAAGTCGTCGAACGCGTCGGTGGCGTAAAGTGGCCGCGGCAGCGTGGTGAAGAAGCTCATGGCAAAGTCTCCGCTGCCAAAATCTTTGCCGCCAAAGTCTCCGCCGCCAAAGTCTCCGCTGCCAAATCTCCGCCGCCGGCCGTCACGACACTTTCCACGGCGCGAACGCATTGGGCGTGCGCTGCAGGATCGGCGTCAGCTCGGGAAAGTGCCGCAGCAGCACGGTGGTCATATTGTTGTTGTCGATCCAGTCGATGCCGGCCTGGGTGTAGACCGCGGGCGTATAGTCCTCGGTGTAGAAGCGGTCGCTCTTGAGCCGCCGCGACGCCATCAGGATGAAGACGCGGAAGGCGGTATCGCTGAAGCCGAACAGCTCGGGCGGCTCCTCGGCATACATGCCGACCATCAGGTCGACCTTGTCGGGATGGCCGTACACTTCCTGCAGCGTCTTCGCCAGTTCCGGATCGCTGGTCATCTGCGAGAACGAGCGCACCGGCGGCTTGTGGAACAATTTGCGGAAGCGGTTGTAGCGCGGCACGCCGCGCTCGCGATCGCGCAGGATGTCGATGGCCGCCAGGTCGATCAGCTCCTCGAGATTGGCGCCGTTGCGCCGGCGCATCCGCCGCATCCAGTTCGGGAAGTTCTGCAACGTCACGGCGCCGGGATTTTGCACGCCGAAGGTATAGACGATGTCGAGAAACGACGCCGAGCGCAGCGCGTTTTTCATGGCGTTCGGGCCGACGATGAGGTCGGGATCGTCGAGCGCGTCGGCCTCGAATTTCAGCGTGCGGCCGGGCCGGTCGCCGCTGAAATGGCGTACCGGGATGTCGTTCGGCAACAGTGGATGCAGCCGGTAGACCGCGGTGAACTCCTCGGTCAGGCAATAGTCGGCACCGGTCTGATTGGTCGCCGAGCCGGTGATGCCGCTGATCGCTTCGGAGGTGCTGATGCGGCCGAGATATTTCTTGACCGGCTCGCCGGCGAGCCCCCACCAGTTGGCGTTCATGCCGATCTGCAGCGCAGGGTTGGGCAGGATCGCCGGCGTCCAGTCCACCGTGTGGATCTTGGCCATCAGCGAATTGTTGACCATGCGCGCGACGCGGAAAATCTGCGCATCCCGCTCCTGCGGCGTTTTTTGCGGATCGTCGCGCCATTCCGGGTAGGCCTGGATGAGGTGGTCGCAGATGGCGTTGTGCTCGAGCGTGAACAGGTTGTGCAGCACGCTCAAGCCGAGCCACCAGTTCTGCGTCAGTCCGGTGATTTCGACGCCGGCCGCGTCGACCGGAATCATCCTGGTGTTCGGATCGACGTTGAGCTTGCCGTCCTTCCAGGTGCGATATTTGGCGCCGGCGGTCGGATTGTTGCCGTAGATTTGCGAAGCGTCCCACCAATGGGTCTCGGCATTGGCGTAAGTCGTCGGCCCGGCATCGTCGTTGGGCTTGCGGGTCGGATCGGGCCGCGTGCGGCGCACCAGCATCTTGCCGGTCGGCCAGGTATCGCCGGGCGGGACCGGCACCTCGAACGGATCGTCGTCGATCGGGCGCGGATTGCCGTGATTGAACCAGTCGTGGGTCTGGAATTGGATCCAGGCCGCCGCCAGGAGGTTGAGGATGGCCGCCGGCTTGAAATCGTCGCCGCCGTCGCTCTTCGTCTGCCGCGCCAACAGCCGGCTGCTCACCAGCCGCGGGCTCGGGTCGAGAATATCGCCGTCGCGAGTCGGGTCCACTTCGCTCAGCGGAATGTTGCGGCCGAAGCGGGCGCCCGGATTGCTCAGCGTGAAGTCGGTGTTGTTGAGCGGATCGTTTGGATTGTCGCTGGCATTGCCCATGGTCGGCTTGGTGAGATCGTTGTATTGGCCGTCCTCCTCGCGCTCGCACAGGTAACGCGGGTCGTACGGTACTGTCGCGCGCAGCCCGGCCTGGTTGGTCACGGCGATGTCGGAGGTATTGTGCAGGTTCTTGGCGCGCAACACCTCGCGCAACGCGCCGAGATTGGTGACCGCAAGCCACGTCGGCAGCTTGTGCCAGGGCACGACCAGATTGAGCACCCGGAAGAAGCCGACATAAAGCATTGCGACCAGCGATTTAGGGTCGTTCTCCCGCACGATCAGGCGGATCACGAGGCAACCGAGCACCAAAATCGCCATCAGGATGCCGAGCAAATGTGCGACGATGCCGGCCTTCGCCGCCAGCACGAAGGCGCCGAAGAACATCACGAAGGCCAGGATATGCACGGCACCGCGCTCGGCGCGCAGCCATTTGAAATTGTCGGTGACGAGCCACGCCAGCACGACGTCAAGGCCCCACCACGCCGCCAGGAAGAAGTCGGGCCGCGGATGCTCGATCAAACATCCGGGAAAGTCCGGCGACGCCACTTGGCTGTGGAAGACGCGGTGCAGATCGCCGCCGCAGACGCCCCACGTCGCCCAATAGATATGGAAAAGGAATGCCACGTAGGCGGCGGTCCAGAGCGCGCGCCAATAGGTATTGGCCGCGGTGCTGAACGAGAAGATGTGGAAGCACAGCGCCGGCGTGAGCAAGAAGATCGTTGCCCAGATCGAAAAGATCACGCGATCGTAGGCCGCGGTGTGCGGCGCAGCCGCAGGCCCTCGGCTGTCGAGCCAGGCCTTCAATTCGGCGCCGCCGCAGACCAACAGCAGTAGCGCGACCAGCGACAGGCCGACGAAAATGTAGCGCGCGCGCCTTTCGATCGGCGTTTCCACGGTGTGTATCATGGTCGGTCCTTTCCTTAGGCGGCCGGCGCTTTAGGAAGCGTGCCACAGCCGTTGATGGTCGCGTTGGGTCTCGGTGTAGCCGTTGTTGAACAGCGTGTCGTAATAGTTCAGATCGAGATGATGCGCCTGCAGCCAGACGCCCGGCGCGTAGATCGCGTCGCAATGGGCGGGGAAGCGGCCGTGCCGCTCGTAGATATAGGTGCAGATGTCCTTGGTGCAGGCGATGACGTCGTCGCTGTAATGCGGCACTTCCTTGAGATATTTGCCGCCGCGGTCGCCCTGGAAAATCCGGCGGAAATAGGCGTCGTCGCCGTAAGGCCCGCCGGCGCGATACTTGTCGTCGACCACCGCCTGCACGGCGTCCGCCATGGACGGGTAGTAGGGTGGGCACATGCATTCGATATAGGGCGGCAGCCCGATCGGATTGTCGCGCACATCTTTGGTGTGAAACGTGCCCCAGCGGAAGAAATCGAGCCAGCGGTAACGCGGCGTGACATATTTGAAGCCGAGCGCGGGCAACAGCTTAGTGGGCGTGACGGAAGCGTGAATCCAGCCGCCAAGTCCCATGGCTTGCAGCATGAGGATAAGGTTCTGCAGCAAGAGCTCGGCCTCGATCTGGGTGCGCATGGTGCCGAGCAGGCCAAGCGTTACCGGAATGTCCTTGTTCAAAAAGCCGTTGCGTTTCCATTTGCCGACGCCGGCCGGCAGATAGAAATTGCGGTCGTCGCGGATGAGCGGCCGGTGGCCGTCCGGCTCGGTGAGCAGATACATCAGCGCGTTGATGTATTGCCGCGTCATGTCCACGACCGGAAACAGCACCGTGGAGCCGGGCACGTTGGACAGGAAGCGGTTGGAATCGAGGTAGTAGGGAAACTCGCGCGGGAAATCGAGGCGCTTGTTGAACAGCTGGACTTTCGATTGCTTGGCGCGCTGCACCAACAGATCGGGCGTGACCGGCACCGTGGGATCGACGCCGTCGAGCCGCTTGAGGAAATAAGTGCCGGTGTCGTTGAAGAGGAAAAACGACGTGGCCTGGCAGTTGTCGGTGCTGCCGGCGGCGCGGCCGGGGAAATTCAGGTTCGGCGTGCCGAGGATTTTTTCGCCGGTGGGCGATTCGAACGGCCGGTCGGGCAAAGTGAGGCCGGTCAATCCGGTCGCCGAGATCAGCAGGGCTTCTTCCAGCTCGCTCAGCGGCTGCGGCGTGGCGTTCGACTTGTAAGTATTGCTGCCCGCGGGCACCGACTGCAGGCCCATGCTGATGCGGCGCGACCGGCGTTTGTGCAGCGCCTCGAACAGCGGGTATTTGCTCATTTCGTCGAAGCCGGCGTGATCTTCGGACATGGCTACTCCCTTTGCTCTGACACGCAACGACACCGGTCTCGTTCATCGTCGCCGCTCGGGCGCGAAGCGGCCCGGGCGGACATCGGTTCGAGGCTTCAACCACCTTCCAGCTTTTTTTCGACGGCTTCTTCGATCGCCGCCAGGAGCCCGGCGGGGTTGGTGCTGTAATGCGGAATGGCAAGCCGGGTGATGGACGCGTCGATCAGCGTCGGCTTGCCCGACGTCAGCGCCGTGCGGAACGCGGCTTCGAACTCGCTCAGGCTGTTGACCCTGAAGCCCTGCGCGCCGCAGGCCTTGGCGTAAGCGACGTAGTCCGGATTGTCGAAGTCGACCAGGCCGGTCTCGTGGAACGCCTCGAGCTGATAAAGCTTTATGAGCTTGTACTCGCCGTCATGGAAGATGATCCAGATGACGGGAAGATTATAGCGGACCGCGGTCATCAGCTCGAAGCCGGACAACAGATAACAGCCGTCGCCGCAGCCGACGATGACCGGCCGGTCGGGAAACGCCATCTTGGTGCCGAGCGCGCCGTTCACCGCCCAGGCCATCGGCCCAAAACTGCCGGGCTTGCGGTAATGCTGGCCACGCTTGAGCTGCAGATAATAGCCGAGCCAGCCGAGGTGGGCGCCGGCATCGGCCAGCACGATGGCATTGTCGGGCAGCATCTTCGACAGCGCTTGCGTGAGCTGGCCCGGGTGAACGTGGTTCGGCTCGAGATTGATGAGCGGCGCCGTGATGTGCCGGTCCTTGGTCACGGTCACCGGCGCGACCGAGGCGACGAGCGGCGACAGCGCAGCCGTCAGCGCCGCGACCGCGGGCTTGGCGTCGGCGACGACGCCATGGTCGGCGCGATAGACTTTGCCGATCTCCTGGGCCGAGATGTTGATATGGACGAGCGTCTTTCCGGTCAGCAGGTCGTCGCGGAAGTTGAAGGTGGCATGCTGGGCGAAGCAATTGCCGACGGCGATCACGAGATCGGCTGCGACAAAACCCTTGCCGGCCGCGGCATGGCCGCTGTCGCAAAAGACGCCGAGCGCGAGCGGATGGTCCTCATCGATGATGCCCTTGCCGTCGAGCGTGGTGGCGAAGGGAATCTGGAAGCGCTCGACTAAGGCCTGCAATTCGGGACCGGCGCCACTGCGCACCGCGCCGAAGCCGATCAGCGCGATGACCGATTTCTTCTGATTCAGCTTCTGCGCGATCGCTTCGGCGGCGGTGGCGATCTCTCCGGGATCCGGCAGCACCGGCTTCACGACCAGCTTGATGTCGCGATAATTGTCGACGGTTTGGCCTTCGAGCGTCAAATCCTCGGGCACGTGGATGTGGACCGGCCCGGGGCGGCCTTCGAAGGCGAGATTGACCGCTTCCTCGACGACGTCGCAGGTCTTGGAAATATCGTCGAGGAAAAAAGAGCGTTTGGTGGTGGCGGCGAACATGGCTTGCGAGTCCGGCGTGCGGTTCACGCCCGACGTCTCGTTCAATGCGCCTTTACCCTTCCAAACGAGCCGCGAATAACCGCTGATCGCCAGGACCGGATAGGAATCCGACATCGCTACCGCGAGCCCGGAGAACAGGTTGAAGCCGCCGGGTCCGGCGGTGGCGAAACACACGCCCAGGCGGTTGGAATAGATGGCGTAGCCGCAGGCCATGAACGAGGCGGCCTGCTCATGGCGCACGATCACCGGCCTGATCTTGGTGGAATGCTTGAGCGCAATCATGGCGCCCGCGGCGTTTTCGCCGGCGCCGCCAAAGGCGGCATCGACGCCCACGCTTTCCAACGCCTTGACGATCGCCTCGTACACACGCATCGGTCGCGCTCCCAAGCCCCCCGAGGAATATCGCGACGGCTCGGCCATCCGCCTTCGGCCGATCGAGGCAGAGAGTATAGACCGCTTGGAAAGATTCAACTGCAAATCGAGGCTATGCGATTTGCGCTAGCGCCCTCGCGGCGGCGTGCGATTTAGCAGCTCGCAAGCGCCGCGGTCTGGTGTATTTTCCGCAAACGAAGGGATTGAGGATAATCATGCTGCGACTGCAGCAAGCCGGCATTGCCGCCACCGCCGCTCTCGCCGCGTCGCTATGCCTCGTTGCCGGCGCCGCCGTGGCGCAGAGCATTCCGGCGCCAGGCCGTTACCAGTGTACCGGCGCGAGCGGAGCCATGGCCGAACTGAATTTCACCGTCGACTCCGGCAACATTTACACCACGATGAAAGGGTTTCGCGGCACCATGTCGGTCCATCCCGGCACCGGCAACGTGCTGTTTCACGTCGCGCCGCCGCACGCCTCCTACCAGGGCCGTTACAGCCCGGGCCCGCCGCCGCAAGTCACGTTGCTGACGGTGAAGGATGGCGCGAGCAGCGAGGCCGGGATTATTTGTCAGCTGCGCTGACGCGAGAGTGGCGGTACAGCGCCTACAACGTCACCGGAAAGAAGTGATTGATCGCCGCCAGCACGACGAGAAGCGTGAGCCCGAGGCTTAAGCTCCAGACGATCAGCTTCTTCTCCACCGGCAAGAGCGGCTCGATCGGGGCGGTGCGCAGTTCCTCGCGCAGGTCGGATTGGGTGTATTGCGACATGATGAGCTCCTGATAGTCGTACATTTTTCCAGTCGTGCGTTTTTTGAAGCGTCTAGTTTCAGCTCGCGAGCGGCGGCGTGATGCCGTGGAAGAAAATCCACGAGATCGCCAGGCCGACCCAGACCACGAAGCCGAACAGGCTGACGACATAGACCGCGGCGAGCTTGCCGAATCCTTCGCGCCACAGCGCGCGGAAGTTCGACAGCACGCCGATCGAGAAGAAGGTCAGGATGAAGAAGATGACGCGGAAGGTATTGGCTTCGCCGATCGCCGCCGGCACGTTCTTGGCGACGTCGGCCGGCGTGCCGAGCGCCAAATAAAGCCCGACGATGAACGTCACCACGAAGCCGATGATGAATTTGGGAAAGCGTTGCCAGATTTCCCGCGCCTTGGCCTTGTTGGATGCCGGCGTGACGTTGATGTGATTGGTCCAGATATAGCCGAGCACAAACGCCCAGATGCCGATGAAAATGTCGATGAACACCTTGATGGTCGCCGCGGTGCCGAGGATCCAGCCGGGCTGATAGTGCACGCCTTCGGCGGCATTCTTGGCGAGGATCAGGGACTCGGTGATGCCGCCGGCCGCGACCGCGGCGCCGTCGGTCTTCACCGCCAGCCCCATCCAGGCGCCGGCGACCAGCGGCTCGTGCGCGAGCCAGGTCTGCGCCACGAACGGCAGGATCAGCACCTCGACGACGGCGAACACCACGACCAGCGACGACACCAGCACCGGCACGACCGGTCTTGATCTAATCGCGCCACCGGTGGCAATCGCCGCCGACACGCCGCAGATCGAAATGCCCGAGGCCAGGGGCGCCGCCCATTCGCGCGAAAAACCGAACCACTTGCGGGCGATGAAATACACCACCGCCCAGTAGATCAGATAGGCTTCGACGATGGCCGCGACCCCGCGCAGGATCAGCGAAGAGGCGAGACCGAGTTTTCCGGCTGCCGTTACGGCGAAGAAGCCGCCGAGAATGACGATGGCGACTTTGATGTAGAGCTCGGGTCGCACCGCGTCCTTGATGGCGGCGGCAAAGCGCGGCAGGAAATTGGCGATGATCAGGCCGGAAATCAGCGCGAAGATATAGGCGCCCTCGTTGGTCAGCTTCAGCGACCAGGAGATGCCGAATTTCTGCTGCTCGGCCGGCGTCACCGCGGCGAAATGGGCGTAGTTGCCGACGATCCAGCTCGCATAGGCGATCCAGAACACCGCAGTGAAAGCGAGCGTAAAGCGCTTGACGTCGGTTTTGAGCGCCGCGGCGCCTGCGGTGAGCACCAAAGTGAGCGCGACATAGGTGGAAATCAGCGCGCCGATGCCGCCGAGCGCAGCGTAGCCTTTCGACGCCGGCCCGAGCGCCAGGCCGAGATTGCTCCACACCGACGTCGACACCACCCAGCCGATCAGATCGACATGGACCAGCGCGGTGAGGCTGAGGACGAAAATGAAAAGCCCGAGGATGACAGCGAGCCAATCCTCGTTGAGGACAGCCGTGGACTCGGTCGTGCTGGGGACGCGGAAGTCGGTGACATAGGCGTTGGACATGTCGGTCCTCATCGCCGGCTCTCGCCGGCGTTCCTTGCAGAGGTTTTCAATGGACGTGATCGGCGTCGGCCGCCTTCACTCGCGACGCGGTATCTTCACCGTCATCGGTCCATCTCCATGGTTGAGGAGCCCACGAAGACGATTCGTGGCGTTTTAGCGTTTTTTCGCGGCGCAAGCTGCCAGTTTCTTGTTGTTAAGATTTGCAAAACCCGCGATCCGATCAAACAAGACCGGATGATTGATTTCGCCACCGCACGATGAATAGTCAATGCAGCGAGCAAAAATAAGAGAGTTTTGTTTGAGCGTAGAAGACTTAAGCGAATGAATTCGCTTCACGCCGCCCACGGAAGAAAAGAATGTTTTAGCTCGTCATTCCGGGCCGGACCCCTCAACTCGGCCCCGGAATGACGGTGTGGCGTCGATTGCTGGCGTCCCGTTTTTGCATTAGAATTTTCGACTATAAAAGACGAGCTACGCCGAACAACGAGAGCGCAAAATGGCCGAAAATCCGAAATATGATCTTCTGCTGCGCGGCGGCCGTGTTATTTGCCCGGCTTCGGGGATCGACGGTATCCACGACGTCGCCGTGCGCGGCGGGCGCATTGCGGCGGTCGAAAAGACCATTCTGCCGTCGAGTGCCACCGAAGTGATCGACGTTTCAGGCAAGCTGGTGCTGCCGGGCCTGATCGACACCCACGCCCACGTTTACCAATACGTCACCGGCCGCTTCGGCTTGAACCCGGACATGGTCGGCGTGCGCTCGGGCGTTACCACGGTGATCGACCAAGGCGGTCCGTCCTGCATGACCTTGCCGGGTTTTCGCCATTTCATCGTCGAGCCCGCCGCGACGCAGGTTTATGCCTTCCTATCGGCCTATCTGGTCGGCGGCCTGGAGGGCCACTACTACCCCAATCTCTACAGCCCCGACGGCGTCGATATCGACGCAACGGTCGCCGCGGCCAACGCCAACAAGGACATCGTGCGCGGCATCAAGGGCCATGCCGAGATCGGCGGCTTCGCGCGCTGGGGCATAAAAGTTTTGGAAATGTCGGCGGAGATCGGCCGCCGCGCGGAGCTGCCGCTTTACGTGCATTTCGGCACGCTGTGGGGCTTGCCGGAGAGCGGCGCCAACGGCGAGGATGCCGATACGATTTTGGAACGGGTGATCCCGAAACTGCGGCCCGGCGACATCTTGGCTCATCCGTTCACGCGCCATCCCGGCGGCTTCGTCAACCGGCAGGGCGAAGTGCACAGCGTCATTCGCGCCGCCATCGACGCCGGCCTGAAGGTCGACGTCGGCCACGGCAGTCATTTCTCCTATCGGCTCGCGCGCAAGGCGCTCGACGCCGGCATCGTGCCGCATACGCTCGGCGCCGACACGCACGGCTACAACACCGAAGTGCCGCCGCCCGCGGGCACGCCGGCCCAGCATTACGACGACGAGAACCATCCGTTCCGCGGCCAGGCAAAATTCAGCCTGACGCAGGCGATGAGCTCGATGATCGCACTCGGCATTGCGCTCGAAGACGTGGTGCCGATGGTGACGACGCATCCGGCACAGATGCTGGGCATGAGCGATCGTCTCGGCGCGCTCACGCCCGGCTATGCCGCCGACGTGTCGGTGCTCCACGACGACCGCGGCCGCTTCATCCTGCGCGACAACGAGGACACCAAAGTCGTCGCCGAGCGGCTGTTGCGCCCGGCATTCTGCCTGCGCGCCGGCAAGCGCTTCGACGCCGACTCGCCGATCCTGCCGCAGGTGATCGCGGCGTGACCATCAATCTCGCCACCGCGATCGACGACTTCTGGACCGCCCGCACGCGCGGCGAGTTTTTCCCGCGTGCCTATTTCGACCGGCTTACGATCGACGAAGCCTACCGCATCCAGCTAGCGCTGATCGACCGTCGGGTCGCCGCCGGCGAGCGCCACATCGGCTGGAAGGTCGGCCTGACCGCGAAGGCTATCCAGGAGCAGTTCAGTTTTCACGAGCCGTTGTTCGCCTGCATCCTGGAGACCCGGCCGACCGGTCACGTGTTCGGCGCGTCCGAGTTGATTCATCCCGGCTTCGAAACCGAGCTGTGCGTGCGCCTCGGCCGGGGCCTCGAAGGCAAAGTCACCGCGGACCAGGTCCGCGCCGCGGTCGATATGATCCACCCGTCATTCGAGATCATCGAAACGCGCGGCGACCCTGTGCACCAGATGGCGCTGGTTGTGGCCGACAACGGGCAGCAACGCTCTGTCGTGGTCGGCGCGCCCGTGGAGCTTGCGCCAGATGTCGACTTGGCCCAAGTCACCGCGCGCGTTCAGCTCAACGGCGAAGACGTGGCGACCGGCTTGGGTTCCGCGGTGCTCGGCAATCCGCTGAACTCGATCCAATGGCTCGCCGGCAAGCTCGGCGACTACGGGCGAAGCTTGCGCCCCGGCGACATCGTCATGACCGGGTCGTTCGTGCGCCAGTTCCCCTTGCACCCGGGCGACGCCGCCATTGCCGAGTTCTCCGGCATCGGCCGCGTGGAGGTCGGCATCGCCAAGGGCTGAGTGCGGGCGTTCACGTCGCGTATCAATTGACGCACCGTCCGACGTCGCCGCTTGCGATCGGCGCCTCGGCGGCGCCGGGCGCGGCGGCCCGTCCGTCAAAGAGGATCGAAAGCTGATTGGCGATGCCAAAATCGTCGGCACCGCGCCGCCGCTCGTTGAGGATTCGCGCGATATTCCACTCGTCGTGCGAGCCGTAGCTGAACGCCACCGAGGCACGCAGCGCATAATAGTCACGAAATGTCCGCTTGCTGATCTTTTTCTCATCGACCGCTTTTTTCAGATTCGGATCGGTCGTTAATCGCCGCTCGAAATAAGCATCGATTTTTTCCATGTCGTCGGTGCCGTCCAACCCAAAAAATCTACGAAACGCCGACGGCCCGGTGAAATAGAAGAAATCGAAATCCTCGCCGAGTCCCTTGGCGCCCTCGAGTATCGAGGTCCACATGAACATGTAGTCGGCGCCGGTGGCGGCCGCCGGCAGGTTACCCTCCGCTCCGGGATTGAGGATCCAAGCGGAATTTGCCCCGAAACGCTTTTCCAGATTGTCTTTGGTTTGTGCGGCGACATCCGTATTGACGCCGAAATAGCTGCCACCGGCCGTCGATAGCGGGATGCTCAGATAGCCGATCGCTTTGTCTTGCTTTCTTTGATCCTGGAGCAGTTGGCGGACGCGCGCGACATTGGCGTCGATCTGGCCGCGCACGTCCGTGTTGACGCAGTAGCACAGATCGATGGCGGTGCAGGCGGTGACGGTTCCGGCACGAGCGCCGGCGGGCAGCGCGAGCGCGATCAGGACACCGCAGCAGAATCCGAAAATCGAACAGGTCCGCGCGCTCAACACGCCCATGCCGGCACCCCGCATCGTTCATTGGTTCCGATACGGCCAGTATTGTTAGAAAATCGAAAAACACAACCTTTGATTTACGCCGCCTGCCTGGTCAGCCGATCCATCTCGCGTTGGACCAGCTGGCGATAAAGCCCGTCCCGGCGCATCAACAGGTCGGGCGCGCCGTCCTGGACCACCGCGCCGGCCTGCAGCACGACGATGCGGTCGAAATTGCGCACCGTGGAGAGCCGGTGCGCGATGGCGACGACGGTGCGGCCGCGCATCAGGCGCGCCAGCGCCTCGCGGATGATTTCCTCGGATTCGCTGTCGAGCGCCGAGGTGGCCTCGTCGAGCAGCAATAGCGGCGCGTCCTTGAGGAAGGCGCGCGCAATAGCGATGCGCTGGCGCTGGCCGCCGGACAGTTTTACGCCGCGGTCGCCGACGATGGTGCGCATGCCGGACGGCAGGTCCTCGATGAAATCGCAACGTGCCGTGATCGCTGCTTCCAGCACCTCGTCGTCGGAGGCTTCCGGCTTGCCGTAGCGGATATTGTCCATGACCGAGCGGTGGAACAGCGAGATGTCCTGCGGCACTACGCCGATGGCCTCGCGCAGGCTGTCCTGCGTCACCCGCGCGATATCCTGGCCGTCGAGCAGGATGCGTCCATCTTGCGGATCGTAGAAGCGCTGCAGCAGCGCGAACATCGTCGATTTGCCGCCGCCGGAATGGCCGACCAGGCCGACGCGCTCGCCCGGCCGGAAATGCAGGTTGAGGTCGGCGAAAATCCGCCGGCTATCGCTATAGCGGAAATCGACGTGCTCGAATTTGACGCTGGCGCCGCGACTGACCAGCGGCTCGGCGGTCGGATGATCGCGCAACTCATGCGGCACCAGGAGCGTGGCGAGCGCTTCGGACAGCCGCGCGATGTGTTGGGTGATGTCGACCAGAGCCACCGCGAGGTCGCGCGTCGCGCTCAGCACCGACAAAGCCAATGTGCAGGCCAGCACGACATCGCCGGTCGTCGCGGCGCCTTGCTGCCACAGCGCGATCGCCCAGGCGACCATGCAGAGCGTCAGCACGATGGTGACGACGGCATGGAAAATGCGGAGCTTTTCCAGATAGAGCAGGCTTTTGCGCCGCGCATCCAATTCGCGGTCGACGGTGGCGTCGAAGCGCCGATGTTCGCGGGCGAAGCCGGAGAACGCGCGCACCAGCGGCATGTTGCCGACGACGTCGACCATCTCGCCGTCGACGGCGGCGGCCTTGTTGGCAAAGTCGTGATGCAGCGGCCGGCCGGCGGCGGCGAGGCGGAACATCAGGCAAACCATGATGCCGGCGACGACCCCAAGCCCCAGCGCCATCTTCAGGCTGATGGTGCAAACCAGCGCGATCGCCGCGACGGTCGCCGCACACGGCGGCAGCACGTTCCACATGCACATGTTCTCGGCGGTGAAAAGCGCATTCGAGGTCGCGGTGACGCGGCTGGTGAGCGTGCCGGGCAGCCGGTCGGCGAAATAGGCCGGCGAATGGCCCATCAGATGGCGGAACAGGTCGCGGCGCAGGTCGGCGGTGACGCCGGTGAAGGCGAAATTGGCGATCCAGCTGGCCACCCGCCAAAGCATATTATCTGCGGCAATCAGCGCGCCGAGCACGAGGAACGCCGTCCACACGCCGGCGGCTTCGTGACTGGACAGCATATCGACCAGGAATTTCACGCCGTATTGGGTGCCGACCGAACACGTCACTGCGGCCAGCACCGCGGTCAGGATGACCGCATGCGATAGCGGCCGCAGGCGGACATAACGAAAGACGAAGGCGAGGGGATGGGTGGCGTAATCGCAAAGATCGGCCATGCGTATCGAAACTCCGCTCGCGCTGCTGCCCCCTCCCAAATCCCTCACTGGGTCACAACGCCGGGAACGCGCAAACGTAACGTCCCGCCGCACAAAAAAGTTTTGTGACGCGCGGCGGGGACGGACCGTGTCGAGCTTGCGTCAGTTCCGTGGCGGCACGTGGTCGCGCCGGTGACGATCGGGCGCCGATTCGTGCATCCGGAACGACCTTGTAAACGCCAAAAAGTTCCATGATTGGCGAAAAATAAGTTCCACGCCGGAATTGAAATATTTCGGCCCTGGTTCGTTGTTGCACTGCGTCGGGACATCGCGGGGCGACGGCACCATCCATTCCGGGACCATGAAAGGTTAAAATCGATGCATATCGCGCAAATCGCCCCGTTGACCGAGGCGATCCCGCCGAAGCTTTATGGTGGAACCGAACGGGTCGTGTCCTGGCTCACCGAGGAATTGATCGCGCTCGGTCACGAGGTGACGCTGTTCGCCTCCGGCGATTTGCAGACTTCGGCCAAGCTGGAAGCGGCGTGGCCGCGGGCGTTGCGGCTCGACGGCGCGGTGCGCGATCCGAACGCGCTGCACATGATGATGCTGGAGCGCGTCTATCAGCGTTCCAGCGATTTCGACGTCCTGCATTTCCATCTCGATTATTATCCGTTCTCGCTGTTCGCCCGCCAGGCGACGCCGTTCGTGACCACGCTGCACGGCCGGCTCGATTTACCCGAGCATCAGCCGGTATTCGACACCTTCAACACGGTGCCGGTGGTGTCGATTTCAAATTCGCAGCGGCGGCCGCTGCCGCAGGCACACTGGGTGCGCACGGTGCATCACGGCCTGCCCGAGCGGCTTCTGGTGCCGAAGCCGGTCAAGCCGAGCTATTTCGCCTTTCTCGGCCGCATCGCGCCGGAAAAGGGCATCGATCGCGCCATCCGCATCGCCCAGCATTGCGGTGTGCCGCTCAAGGTCGCCGCCAAGGTCGACCGCGCCGACCAGGATTATTACGACGAGCAGATCAAGCCGATGATCAAGGCAGCCAATGTCGAATATATCGGCGAGATCAACGACAAGGACAAATCGGAGTTTTTGAGCGGCGCCATCGCGCTCCTGGTGCCGATCGACTGGCCGGAGCCGTTCGGCCTGGTGATGATCGAGGCCATGGCCTGCGGCACGCCGGTTATCGCCTTCAATCGCGGCTCGGTGCCGGAAGTGATCGACGACGGTCTCACCGGCTTCATCGTCGAGGACCTCAACGGCGCCATCGGCGCCGTCGATCGGCTGGATCATTTGTCGCGCGCGAAAATCCGCGACCAGTTCGAGAAGCGCTTCACGGCGCGGCGCATGGCACAGGATTATCTCAGCGTCTATCGCAGTCTCGCCGACCGCCTGGCGCCGCATCTGCGCCTGGTTACCGACGACGCACCGGCGTTGTAGCCTTCCCGTTCCACGTTTCCCGGGCGCAGCGCAGCACGCAGTGATGCGCTGCAGACCCGGGATCGTCACGAACTCCGAGCCTGCGGCGATCCCGGATCAGCAGTGCACCACTTCGTGCTGCACTGCATCCGGGAAACGTCACTCAGGCCGGCTCTTCCTCCGGCCGCGTCTCCGGCATCAGTGACCATAGCACCGTCAGGCCGACCAGCGCGATCGCCGCGAGTCCCGCAAAGGCGGAGCCGAAGCCGAAGCGGTCGGTCATGTAGCCGGCGAAGGTGGCGCTGAGCGAGGCGCCGATGCCGGTCGCGGTGCCGACGACGCCTTGGCCGAGATTGAAATGGCCGGTGCCGCGGGTGAAATCGGCGATCACCAGCGGCACCATGACGGCGAGCACCGACGCGGTGACGCCGTCGAGCAGTTGCACGACGACCAGCAGCCACGGATTGCTCACCGAGGCGAACAATAGGCCGCGGATCGGCAAAGCGGCGAAGCCGATCAGCAATAGCGGCCGCCGGCCCCATAGCTGGGCGCGAACTCCGACCGACGGCGACAACAGCGCGACCACCAGCTGCGGCACGACGATACAGGCCGCGATCAGCACCGTCGCCCATTGGCTCGAGCGCATGGTCACGACGCTGCCCATCAATGGCAGCATGGCGCCGTTGGCGAGATGAAACAGCAGCAGGCAGCCGGCAAAGATCAGCAGCGGCCGATTGCGCAGCAATTCGGTCACCTTGGTGCGCGGCTTGTCGGTGCGCCGGCGCGGCACTGCGCCGTGGGCATATTCCGGATCGATCTCCTTCGGCACAATGGTGCGCAGCGCCAGCAGCGCCGGGACGAGCAACAGCACGGTGACGATGAACACCGCGCGCGCCGACAACAGGTAACCGCAGGCGCCCATCACCGCCGCCGCCAGGCCGTTGCCGATCGAAGCGAAGCGGGCGTTGCGGCCGAACCGGGCTCCGATCGCGGCATGGCCGACCAAGCCGAGGCTGATCGCGGCCATGGCTGGGCCGAGCACGCAGCTTGCCGCCGCGTGCAAGATCGATCCCATCAGCACGACGGGGAAGATCGGCATCGCCGCATAGGTCAAGGCGGCGACGCAAATGGTGACGATGGCGATGCCGGCGACGAAGCGCTCGGAGCGCGCGGCATCGACGATGGCGCCGCCGGGCATCTGGCCGATGAGCGACACGATGCCCGCCGCGGATTGCACGAGGCCGATGTCGAACTGCGTCCAGCGTTGCCCGGTGAGATAGACCGACACGAACGGGCCGAAACCGGTTTGCACGTCGGCGACGAAGAACACGAACCAATCGAGCCCGCGCAGGCTGCGCGGCGACGGATGCAACGGCGGCTCGCCGCCTTCAGGCCCCGGTGGCGGCGGCAAAGCTTCGCCGGCAAGCGTGCCTTGCGGATCCTCTCCGTCGCGAATGGCGCGTGATGGCTTCGCCGGCAGCATACGTCTCCTGAAAATGTTGATCGATTATTCGAACGGCAGCGGTTCGAGCTTGCCGAGCGCGCTCAGCACCGTGACGGGCTTGCCGTCCTCATAGGCGGGCGCGGCGTTCACCTGGTCGCGGTTGAGCTCCAGCTTGATCGGCGGCTCGGGCTTGGCCGGGGCGGGAAAATGCAACGCCGCCCAATCCACCGCGATCTTGCGGCTGCCGACGCCGAGGAAGCCGCCGAAGTCGATGATCGCGGCGCGCACCTGGCCGCTGCGATCCACCAGCACGTCGACGATGCGCCCCATATTCTCGTCGGACGCGCTACGGACTTCGCGACCGAGGATACCCTCGACCTCGTGGTTGGGAAGGACGGTGACCGCGGCCGGGGCCGACTGCTCGGTCTTGGCCGGGGCCGACGGGGCCGGTGCGTCTTCAGACGATGCTACGCTGACCACGGCGGTCAGTGCCAACAATGCGGCCGCCGCCATGACGGTCGGATGTTCGCCGCGCATGCTGCCCTCCGGAATGACTGGGAACTCACCCCGTTAAGCTTGCGCGGCGCGGCAGGTTCCACGGTTCGGCGCGGGGGCAGCCTTGCGGAAAAGTTCCCGGCGGATCAGGAGGATGAAAACACGATCGAAACCCGGATATCGCCGCTGATGCGCGGCGTATCGAGCGATACCGTGTCTTTGTGCCGCCGTACGCGCAGATCGACGCTTGCGGAACCGAGCCGCAAATCGCGTAAAATCACTTCGTCCAAAAACGCCGGCAGGCGCGGATTGCAGAGCCGGATCTCGCCCTTGAACGGATCGAATTGCAGGCCAAGCGAAGCTTCCAACAGCGTGAACGGCGTGGCGCTGGCCCAGGCCTGCGGCGAGCAGGCGACCGGATAGAGCGTCGGCCCTTGGCCGTGGTGGCGCTGGAACCCGCAGAACAGTTCCGGCAGCCGGCGGTGGTCCATGTAGTTGCCGGCGGCGAACAGGCCTTCGAACAGCGTTTGCACCGCGTGCTTGTGTTCGTAGCGCGAAAGCCCGAGCGCGATCAGCGCATTGTCGTGCGGCCAGATCGAGCCGTTGTGATACGACATCGGATTATAGCGGGCTTCGCCGCGCGCCACGGTGCGGATGCCCCAGCCGGAAAAGAAGTCGGTTTGCAACAGACCCTTGGCGACGTGGGCGGCGCGCTCGGGCGCGGCAATGCCGGTGAACAAGACTTGCCCGGCATTGGAGGTGCGCACCCGGCACGGCTTTTTTGCGCCGTCGAGCGCGAGCGCATAGGTGGCGATCTCCGGGCACCAGAACGCGTTCTCGAAACGCGTGGCAAGACGGCTCGCTTCGGCGTCGAGCTGGCGCGCGGTGGCGTAGTTTCCCAGCCGCCGCGCGCACTGCGCCGCCATGCGTTTGGCGGCATAGACGTAGCCCTGCACTTCGGCGAGCGCGATCGGGCCTTCCGCCAGCCGGCCGTCGGCATGGAACACCGCGTCGTGGGAATCCTTCCAGCCCTGATTGACGAGGCCTTGCTCGTTGGCGCGGGCATATTCGACAAAACCGTCGCCGTCCGGATCGCCGGGCCCGTCGATCCAGCCGAGCGCCGCCTCGATCGCCGGCCACAGCTCGGCGATGGTTTGCAGATCGCCGCTGCGCTCGCCATAAAGTCCGGCGAGCAGGACGAACAGCGGCGTCGCGTCGACGCTGCCGTAGTAAAGGCCGAACGGCACCTCGCGTAGCGCCGCCATTTCGCCGCCGCGCATCTCGTGCAAAATTTTGCCGGGCTCGGAATCGGCCAGCGGATCGGTGGTCGTGGCCTGATAGTGCGCGAGCCGGCGCAACACGCCGCGTGCCACGTCCGGACTCCACCACAGCATCTGCAGCGCGGTGATCAGGCCGTCGCGGCCGAACGTGGTCGAGAACCACGGAATGCCGGCATAAGGATAGCGGCCTTGCGGCGTATCGGTCATCAGCATGGCGAGATCGGCGGCCGAGCGGCACAGCATCTCGTTGAAACGCTCGTTGGATGTCTCGACCGAGGTTTGCTGCCGGGTCGCCTCGCGCAATTCACGGCGCGCGGCAATGAAGGCGGGGAGGTACGGCCGCGGGCGCGTCTCGGCGGCATCGCAGCTTATGGCCAGGAACAACGGCCGCGTTTCGCTGGGTTCGAGATGCAACTCGTAGACCGCGGCGCTGGTCGTCAGCCGGCTCGGCGGCGGATCGAAGGTCAGCACGGTGCGCCGCACCTTGTTGTCGAGGCCGCGATAGTTCAGCAGCGCCTGGTCGGCGCCGCGCAGATTGGCCGCCGCCGTGCCGCGGTGTTCGCGGTGCGCACCGCGCACTTCGAACAGGTCGGCAAAGTCGTTCTCGAACAGGATCGAGACCTGCAAGTCGACGGCGCGGTCGCCGTAATTGCGTACGCCGAGCCGCTGATAGGCGATGCTGCGCCACAGGAACATCGTGCGTAAGATGTGCACGGTATCCTTCTCCAGCACGATGTGCTGGTCGGCCAACAGATCGGGATTGGTCAGGTCGACGGAAAAGGCGGAATTGTCGTCGCGCAGGTTGGAGCCCAGCAGCAGCGGGTGCGTGGCGTTGACCAGCAATTCGAGCCGCGACAGATAGCGGGTGTCGAGATGGAACAGGCCGGCCGAGCCGCCGCCCGTCGCCGTGATGTCGCCGCGGCTGTCGAGCACGATGAAGGTGTCGCCGTATTTGAGAACGCGCGACGGCCGAGCCACCCCCTGCTGGGTGGCGGCGATGTAGAACGGCGTCTCCGCCGGTTCCTCGACGGGATATAAGTGTGCGACGGTTTTGGGCGGCATCGCGTCTCGCTAAAACTCGTTCAAATTTTCTCGATCCGGCCGACGCCGATGCAATGACGAGGTTTCAGGCCGGGGCTTGGATGCAACGCCCTTTTGGATGCAAAGCACTAACGCCGGGATGCACAGATCGGGTTTTGCGTGCCGTTGTGCTGCGGTTACGGTTTTACGCCGTTGCGGATGACATCGACGACTCGCATCGCCACGGGATCGACCACTATCACATCGCCGTGCACCATGGCGTATTTGAGGAGGGCGGCCGACGGATTGTCCGCCGTCGCCTGATCCGGCAGGTCGACAAGCTCGGTCGTCGGCGGCACCGGGGCCCCGACCGTGACGATAATCTGGTCGGCGTGGGGTTTTGCCCGTTGCCGGATGACGATGTCGTAGATCGCGCTTCGCTGCCCGGCGGTGAGCGCCAGGTTTTGCCTAACGGTTCCATCGGGCTGGACCGTCTCGTCGGGACCAGGGGACTGCGCGAGCGCGGGCGCTATGCCGCAAAACAGTCCGAGCAGGGCGACGGCCGAAAATTGGAGGGTGGTGCGCATGCGGGTAGCTCCTCCGCAAGCCAACGCACGACCAGCGAATTAGGTCCTTCGCCCTATGTTGCAACCAAGGGACGTCAAGCCGGCCACGGTCAGCGGCTTGGTTGGATATCCACAGGGTCCGGCGGTGCCGTTGGCGAAGGCAGCGACAAAATTCCAGCCCAGGCCTGAAGCGTGCGCTGATTTGACCCGCCAAAACCGCCTCCTCCGGAGGGCTGACTTTCTGAAAAAGGCTTCTCTGTGGCGGCTTTGTCACACGCAGTGGGATTCGTGCCACATTGGTTAACGATTGATTGAAATCGCTCAAAAGTAAGTCATCCTTCGAGCGGGTAACGGGATAGGCCGCAAATGGCCGCCGTCGGGCTTGGGGGGTAATCATGAAATCCAAATTGATGGCCGGGACCGCTACTGCCACGCTCGCCTTGGCGTTGTGTTCCCATGCCGCCTCGGCGGCGACCCTCGACGACGTCATGCAGCGGCTCGACAAGCTCGAGAAGGAAAACTCGCAGCTCAAGCAGGAAGTCAATCAGCTACGCACCAGGAAAGCGCCTGCGGCTACGCCGGTAGCGGTCGCCCCGGCCCCGGCCCCGGCTGCCACGCCCGCGGAGTTCAAGGGCAACCCGGTATTGCACGGTGCCGTGGCGGCGACGCCAGCACCAAGACCACCCTTCCTCTCGGTCGGCGGCCAGCCGATCATCACCAAGGCGCCTGGCGGCTGGTGGGTCGACAATACCACCGTGACCCTTTACGGCCACCTCGACGTCTCCGGCGATCTCTTCAATCCGTCGGTGTTCGACCAGGGCACCAAATTCGGCATCGCCAGCAACAGCTCCTATTTCGGCATCCGCGCCCGGCACAATCTCGCCCCGTACGGCTACGACGGTTACGCGTTCGTGGCGCAAATCGAATCGCAAGTCGACGTCGCGGCGTCCCCGACCGAGAAGGCCGCATTCGGAACCCGCGACAGCTTCGTCGGCATCGAAGGGCCGTATGGCACGATCAAGGCCGGCAAGGCCGATACGCCCTACAAGAAGGCGACGGCGGCTTTCGACCCGTTCGCCAACACGGTGGCCGATTACAATTCGCTGATGGGCAATACCGGCGGCGACAACCGCGCCGAGTTCGATTGGCGCATGGACCATGCGGTCTGGTACGAATCGCCGATCTGGAAGGGTTTCCAGTTCAGCGCCATGGTCTCGCCCGGGCAGAACTACGCGCCTGACAACAGCGATTACTCCTATGGCGACCTGTTCGACTGTAACGGCGCCAGTGCGCGCGGCAGCGGCAGCAACTTCCCGAATTCCAGCGGCGCGTTACCCGGCAATATCGGCGGCAACGGCTGTACTGACGGCTCCTTCGGCAACGCCTACAGCGCGGCGGCCACCTACAAGAATGGCCCGCTGAGCTTGATCGCCGCGGCCGAGCTTCACGAGGGCGTCAACCGCCACGCCGATGACGGGCTCGAGCCCGGCCCCTTCTTCGCTCCGGTTTTCCTGGCGGACGGCAGTCAAGTCTTCACCGGCGTTGCCAACGAATGGGCGGCGAAGTTGGGCGGCGGCTATCAGATCCAGGACGGGCTCGGCCCGCTGCAGCTTTACGCCATCTACGAATGGATCCGGCGTGAAGTCCCGGCCGCGTTCGAGCCCTTCAACGAGCGCTCCAAGGATGACTTCTACGCCAGCGCCAGCCAACGCATCGGCGACCATTGGCAAATCAGCGCGGCGTACACCCATTCCGGCAACACCCCCGGCAATCCGGCCATGCTGAGCGTCAACAACCCGTTGCTTGCTCCGGCGGCAACGCTGCAGGCCAACCAGTTCAGCGATGCGGCCAATCAATATTCCGCCGGCATTCGCTACTGGTTCACCAACTGGGCGAGCGTGTATCTGGTCGGCACCTACCTCACCCAGGGCATGGGCGGACACTACTGCCTCGGCGCCAGCGGTCACGGCTATCAGATCTGCAGCCGCGATCAGTTCAACGACACGATCGGCGGCGCGACGATCAAGGCGGTCTCGACCGGCCTGACGCTGGACTTCTGATCGTCGGGGACGGCGACAGCGGAAATCCCTGCCGGCGCGGCTTTGGCCGCGGTGGCAGGGATTTTTCGCTTTCGCATTACTGCCACGCGCCGGATGGCGGCTCCCGCCAAGGCTTGCGGCGCGCGGGTCTGGCAGTGGCTTGACCGTCTTCGCCGGTAAAGGGATTGGGGTGCATGTTCCGGGAATCGCGCAACTGGCAACCGTTCGGGCCCCAGCGTTCGGTGGCGGCGAAGCCGCATGCCGGCAGCGCCATTTGCGCAGCGACGGCGGGCGGCACCGGTTGTTGGCCGCCCTCGCAGGTGAAAGCATAGCTGAGCTCGCTGCCTGACAGCGTCAGCAAACTCGCGAGCAGCAATGAAGCGGGCCTCATGGCCGGCCTCCACCGGTTGCGTTCGGCGTGATATTAGTCCGGCAGCCGGTTGCGGCAATCCTCGATACGTGGCGGGAATTTCACTTTGTCGATATCGGCCAGAACAGCGGCCAAAATACTGGCAATGTCTGTCGGCGGCATGCACCCGTGACAGCGGACCAACGGCAGGAGATCGCCCGGCAATTCGCCGCAGCGCTTGATCATCACAAGGCGGGGCGGCTCGCCGAGGCCGAACGGCTCTACCGCCAGGTCTGCGCCGCCGATCCGAGCCATGCCGGCAGTTTCCATCGCCTGGGTGTCGTCGCTCATCAGCTCGGCCGGCCGGATGCCGTTGACCTGCTCCAGCGCGCGGTGACGCTCAAGCCGGATGTTGCCGAGGCGCACAACGATCTCGGCAACGTGCTCGGCGCGCAGGGCAAAGTCGTGCAGGCCGCGGCCTGTTTCGAGCGCGCCGCGGTGCTCAAGCCGGATTTCGCCGACGCCCATTACAATCGCGGCCTGGCGCTCGGCAATCTCGGCCGCTTCGACGACGCGGCCAAATGTTTCCAGCGCGCGCTCGCGCTCAATCCGCAATCGGCCTTGGCGCATGCCGCGCTCGCCACGACGCTGCGGGAATTGGGCCGCCGCGCCGAAGCGGTCGCGCACTATCGGCGTACCGCGGCGCTGATGCCGAACTTCGCCGGCGCCCACAACAATCTCGCCAACGCACTGATGGAGGTTGGTCAACCCGAAGAGGCCCTGGCGCACTTCGATCGCGCCATTGCGCTCGCTCCCGACTTCGCGCCGGCCCATTACAATCGCGGCATTGCGCTGCGCGGCCAGAGCCGGTTCACCGAGGCGGCCGCAAGCTTCGAGCGGGCCGCGGCGATCAAGCCGGATTTCCTGCAAGCCAAGCTGGCCGCCTGCGTCGCGCGTTTGCCGATACTCTATGAGAATGAGCCGGAAATCGCGGCGCGGCGCGCCGATTACGCGGCCTGCCTGAGCGCGTTGCGCGACGAGGTCGAGCGCAGCGCATCGCCGGGCGACCTCGCCGATGCGGTCGGTGCGCACCAGCCGTTCTATCTGGCCTATCAGGGCGAGAACGACCGCGATCTTCAGGCGATCTACGGCGCCATGGTCTGCCGCGTGATGGCGGCGCGCTATGGGCCGGCGAAATTGCCGGCGCCGCCTGAGCCCGGCGAGGCCGTGCGCATCGCGATCGTCAGCGGCTTCTTCCGGCACCATTCGAACTGGAAAATCCCGATCAAGGGCTGGCTCAGCCAACTCGACCGCCGCCGGTTTAGGCTGTTCGGCTATTACACAGCGGAGGAAGGCGATGCCGAGACTGAAGCGGCGGCGGCGCTGTGCGAGCATTTCGTCCGCGGTCCGCTTGCGCTCGAAGTCTGGCGGCAGGCGATCCTTGCCGACGCGCCGCATGTGATCATTTATCCCGAAGTCGGCATGGACCGGGTGTCGGCGCAATTGGCGGCGCAACGGCTTGCGCCTGTGCAGTGCAACGCCTGGGGTCATCCCGACACCAGCGGGTTTTCGACGCTCGACTATTATTTCTCGAGCGACCTGATGGAGCCGCCGGACGGCGCGCAGCATTACACCGAGCGGCTCGTCCGCCTGCCAAACTTGTCGATCTATTATGAACCGCCTGATGCGGCGCCGGCCGCTGCCGATCGCGCGACGCTTGGCTTGCGCGCCGGCGCCACCGTGTTCTGGTGCGCCCAGTCGCTGCCCAAATATCTGCCGCAACACGATCAGGTTTTTCCGCGCATCGCCCGCGAGGTGGGCGACTGCCAATTCACCTTCATCCAGTTTCCCGGTGGCGCCCAAATCACCGCCCAGTTCCGCGGGCGGCTCGGGCGCGCCTTCGCGGCGTTCGGCCTCAACGCCGCCGACCATTGCGTTTTCCTGCCGCGGCTCGAGCCGCAAAAATTCGTCGCCGCCATCGGCGCCTGCGACGCCGTTCTCGACAGCATCGGCTGGTCGGGCTGCAACTCGGTGCTCGAGAGCCTCGTTCACGATCTGCCCATCGTTACTTTGAGCGGGCCGTTGATGCGCGGCCGTCACGCCACCGCGATCCTGACAATGATGGACGTGCCGGACACCATCACCGCGAGCATCGACGGCTACGTGGCGGCCGCGGTGCGGATCGCGCGTGATGCCGACTGGCGATCTTCGCTGCGCAGCAAGATCGCCCGCAACAAACATCGGCTGTATCGGGACAGCGCCTGCATTGCCGCGCTGGAAGATTTTTTGGCGGCGCAAGCGCGCAGTTTGGCGCCGAGTTGACAGGCCATTTGCTGCGGCGTGGAATGCGCGGGGCGTTTTAGGACAGTGGCCGGAGCCTGCGCATGATCGATATGCATCCACCGCCCGCTTACGTTCAAATCGCACAGAAACAGACGCCCGGCGCCAGCCAGCCGTTGCAACTGGTGCCGAGCCAGCCGCCGCAGCCTGCGGCCGCGCCGCCTCCGCCGCCCCCGACGCCCGCGCCGGATCAGATCCAACCGCCGCTGCCGGGCGACATCCAGCCCGAGCGGATCGAAGTGACGCCGCTCGATGTCGGCCGCTATCTGCCGCCAACCGCGACGTACGCGACCATTATCGTGACGGTGGTGCCGCCGACCGGCACGGTGGAGATCTACGTGCCGGGTTCCGAAGACGCGCCGGTCATTTTCAGGGGGCCGAAGACGGCTGGCGAAATCCGCCTCAACGGGCCGACCGCGTATGTCCGCCTGAAGGACGGTGCGACCAGCTACGAGGTCGAGTATCTCAACTGGCGCGAACCGTAACGCTGGTCCGAACCATGCCGGCGTCGGCCGATCAGCTTTTGCAACAGGCGCTGGCCGCGCACCGCCGCGGTGCTCGCGTCGAAGCGGCGTCGCTCTATCGCCGGGTCCTCGAAGTCGCGCCGACAAATAACGTCGCCTGCACCAATCTGGCAGTCCTCGCGACAGCGGCCGGCAATTTCGACGAGGCCGAAGCCATGTTCCGGCGCGTGGTCGAGCTCGAGCCCGACGCCGCCGTGGCGCATTACAATCTGGGCTTTATCCTTCAGGAACGAGGCAAGCTCGACGCCGCGATCGAAGTCTACCGGCGCGCGTTGGCGCTGCGTCCCGACATGCCGCAGGCCCACACCAATCTCGGCGTCGCGCTGCAGCACCAGGGCAAGCTCGACGACGCCGTCGCCGCCTTCCGGCAGGCCATCGCCCGCAACCCGAAATACGTCGACGCCCATTTCAATCTCGGCGCCGTGCTGCGCTTGCAGGGCCATGCCGATGAAGCCGCCGCCGCTTATCGGCGCGTCATCGCGCTCGAGCCGAGCCATGCAGCCGCGCGCAACAATTTGGCGCTGATCCTGAGCGAGGCGGGCGAGCTTTCCGCCGCCGATGGTTTGCTGCGCCAGGCCGTCGGGCGATGGCCCGATTACTCCGAAGGTCACAATAATCTCGGCGCTCTGCTGCTCGACCAAGGTCGCCCGCAGGAGGCGCTCGATGCCTTGCAGCGGGCCTTGAAGCGCACGCCCGATTATCCCGAAGCCTATCTGAACATGGGCAATGCGTTGCGCGAGCTCGGCAGCCTGGCGGAGGCGATCGATGCCTACGGGCGCGCCATCGCATTGCGCCCCACTTATGCCGAAGCGCTCGCCCAGTTGGTCTATCACCGCGCCCGCGCCTGCGATTGGACCGATGCCGAAGCGGCGGAGGCGACATTATTGTCGGCGGTGCGGCAGAGCGCGGCGCGCATCCCGCCGTTCGTGCTGATGGCGACGTCGGCAACCGGCGCCGATCGATTGCTCTGCGCGCGCAAATGGGTCGAGCATATCGCCGTTCCCGAGCACGAGGTCTTTGTCCATCACGCCACACCCCGGGCCGGCCGCTTGCGCATCGGTTATCTGTCGTCGGATTTTTACGATCACGCGACCGCTTATCTGATGGCCGAATTGATCGAACGCCACGACCGCGGCCGCTTCGAGATCCACGGCTACTCGTATGGCGCCGATCCCGGCGGCACCATGCGCGCGCGGCTGGTTTCGGCCTTCGACCGCTTCACCGACATCGACGCGCTGGCGCACCGCGACGCCGCCGCGCGTATCCGGGCCGACGACATCGACGTCCTGGTCGATCTGAAAGGCCATACCCATCGGGCGCGGCCGAAAATCCTGGCATTTCGCCCGGCGCCCGTGCAGGTCGACTATCTCGGCTTTCCGGGCACCATGGGCGCGCCGTTCATCGATTACATCGTCGCCGACGATTTCATCGTGCCGCGCGACCGGCAGATGTTTTTCGCCGAGAAACTCGCCTATCTGCCCGACTGCTATCAGCCCAACGACACAAGGCGCGAGATTGCCGCCGCGCCGAACCGCGCTGAATGCGGGCTGCCGGCGCAAGGTTTTGTGTTCTGCGCCTTCAACAACAGCTTCAAGATCACGCCCGCGTTCTTCGCCATCTGGATGCGGCTCCTGCAGCAGGTTCCGGGCAGTGTGCTGTGGCTTCTGGAATCCAATGTGCTGGTGCCCCGCAATCTCAGTGCCGCGGCAGCGGCGGCGGGCGTCGATCCGGGCCGCCTGGTGTTCGCGCCGATCCTGCCGCACGGACAACATCTGGCGCGGCACCGCCATGCCGATCTGTTTCTCGACACGCTGCCTTGCAATGCGCACACTACGGCGAGCGACGCGCTATGGGCCGGCCTGCCGGTTCTCACTTGCGCAGGCGATACATTTGCCGGCCGCGTTGCCGGCAGCATCGTGCGCGCCGCGGGACTGGTCGAGCTGGTCGCGAACTCGCCGCACGACTATGAGGCGCTCGCGCTTGAGCTGGCGCGCGATCCGGCGCGGCTCGCCGCCATTCGTTCCCGGCTCGGCGCCGGCCGCGAAAACCTGCCGCTGTTCGATATGGCCAAGCGGACCCGCGATCTCGAAGCGCTTTATGCGCGCATGGCCGAAATCTGGCGCGCCGGCCGGCCGGCCACGCCGATCACGCTGTAACGGGCATCACGCCCACGGCCGTTCGCCGCGTCCGATCCGGTCATGCATCTCGTGCTGGAACGCAGGCGGCCCGAACGCGTACCAGTCTTCGCCGACCTGATAGATCAGCAGCCGCTGGCGCGCCGCGCAGAACGATTTCAGCCATTCCAGCGCCTTGGTCTTCGGCCGCTCGCCGACCGCGACCGCGACGTCCACCGGATGATCCTGCCAGCGGAAATTCGCCGGCAGGAGAATCATGCCGGCCTTGTCGGGCCGCATCCATTCCGGCAGCGGGCTTTTGCGCGCGAGCCAACCGCAGATGAACTCGCGGCAGGGGTCCTTGGGCCTTCGCTCATAGATCGTGCAGCTATGCCCGGCGCTGAACGGGCAGGGCTGCCCGCGGTCGATCTTATGGCCGTACACCTCGATCTTGAGCCAGCCATCGCAGCATGCGGTGCAGGGCCCGCATTGCCGATCGGGGGTTCCGGGCGCGGTGCGGCCGGTGCGCGAAGCCGCCTCAGGCATCAACTTTCTCTGAAATCTTTGTGCCGCCGCAAATATGCAGCGTTTTACCGCGGCAGGATACCGGCGCCGCCGTCAATGCTGCGGCGCACAGCGCCAATGCAATTTGCTCCAGGTCGGTTTGCTCCAGGTCGATAAGTCGCAACCCAGTCCGCATGCTTAGGTTGCGTTGACCCACCCGGCGATTAGAATAGATCAAACACGGCGGCTACGAAGGGCCGCTCGAGCAACACAAAAACTGTCCTCTCGCGGGTGCGGCAGGATACATGGGGAGGACGAAGTGGCTACCACCACAACGACGAGTGCGCCAGCGGTCGCATCCGTAAACGCGCGCTGGGGTTATCTGGCGATCTGCATCATCTGCATGGTGATGATCGCCAACCTGCAATATAGCTGGACGCTGTTCGTCAATCCGATGAACAAGGCGAACGGCTGGTCGCTCGCGTCGATCCAATTTGCCTTCGCTCTTTTCATCGGATTTGAAACTTGGTCGACGCCGATCCAGGGCTGGATCGTCGACGTGCTCGGCCCGCACCGCGGCCCGAAGCTCATGATCGCTTTTGGCGGCATCATGGTCGCCGTCGGCTGGGTCATCAATGCCTACGCCGGCTCACTGTTAGTGCTCGATCTCGGCGCTGTGGTCTCCGGCCTCGGCGGCGGCGCCGTTTACGCGACCTGCGTCGGCATGGCGGTCAAGTGGTTCCCCGACCGGCGCGGACTGGCGGTGGGTCTGACCGCAGCCGGCTACGGCGCCGGGGCGGCGCTCACCGTGATCCCGATCCGGTATGTGATCGACAATTACGATTACAACACCGCTTTTCTCTGGTTCGGCATCGTGCAGGGCGCCGTGGTGTTTGTCCTCGCCTTGGTTCTGCGCGGGCCGGAGCCGGGTGAGATGGCCGGCGCGCCGGCGCCGAAAGTGGCGCAGTCGGCGAAGAGTTCCTCGCCGAAGGACGTGCTGGTGTCGCCGGTGTTTTGGCTGCTCTACATCATGTTCGTCATGGTGTCGGCGTCGGGCCTGATGGCCACCGCGCAGATCGCACCGATCGCGGCGGACTTCAAGGTCGGCAACCAGATCGTGTTCTGGGGCGCTACCACGCTGACCGCGGCGCTGATCATCGACAATCTCGCCAATGGCGCGGCGCGCCCGCTGTTCGGGTGGATTTCCGACCATATCGGGCGTGAAGCCACCATGGCGATTGCCTTCGGGCTCGGCGGTGTTTCTTATTGGCTCTTGGGAACGCTTGGCACCGCGCCGTGGGCCTTCGTGTTGTTCGCCGCGTTGATCTTCCTGACCTGGGGCGAGATCTTCAGCCTGTTCCCGTCGACCTGCACCGATACGTTCGGGCCGAAATTCGCCACCGTGAACTTGGGCCTGCTTTATACGGCCAAGGGCACCTCGGCCTTCCTGGTGCCGGTCGCCAATATGATCAAGGACTGGACCGGCTCTTGGCACATGGTGTTCGCGGTAACCGCGATCATGAATTTTGTCGTCGTCGGCCTGGCACTCTTCGTGCTCAAGCCGATGCGGCGACGGGCGATGGCCAAAGGCTGAAGTCGCGCGGGACGTTAAATAGCCGGGCGGAATCGCCCGGCTGGATTGCCAGGGGTGGGGCCCAATCGGCCCACCCATTGGGGCGGCACTAATCCCACCCATTGGGGCGGCACTAATAAGGTCTCGATGCTGCAGCCCAGATCTGACCCGGGAACCTTTGACGACGCAGGCCTAGCTGGAATATTGTATGCCACCGATGAGTTCGAGTTTCCCCATATTGCGGCGTGCTGATGCGAGTGCGAGGGCGGCGGAGCTGCCGGCGCCGCGGCTGGCGGTCGATCCGCTCGCCAGCCCGGCCAGTTTCAAGCGGCAGGCTTACACGGCGCTCAAGAACGCCATCGCTTCCATGGACGTCTATCGCAGCCGTGCCGAGATCCGGCTCGACGAGCGCCGCCTGGCGCACGAGTTCGGCATCAGCCGCACGCCGGTGCGCGAGGCCATGGCGCAGCTCGAGCGCGAGGGTTTCGTGCGCTCGGTGCCGCGGCGCGGCGTCTATGTGGTGCGCAAGACCAGGCGCGAGGTGATCGAGCTGATCACCGCCTGGGCGGCGCTGGAAAGCATGGCGGCGCGGCTGATCACTGAGAGCGCGAGCGACGAAGACATCGCTTCGCTGCGGAGCATGTTCGCCACCTTCGAGAACGGCGCGGTGCGCGCGCACCTCGACGAATATTCGGAAATCAATATCGGCTTCCACCAGACCATCATCCGCATGAGCGGCAACAGCATGCTGATCAATCTGGCGGAGAACCTGTTCACCCACATGCGCATGATCCGGCGCAAGACCATCGGCGAGAAGGACCGCGCCGACCGCTCGATCCGCGACCATATGCACATCATCGAAGCGCTGGAAGCGCGCGACACGGTGCGCGCCGAGACGCTGGTGCGCGACCACGCACTCGGCCTCGCCGAGCACGTGGCGAAATACGCCGATTATTTGGACTGAGCATGAATTTTTCCGTCACCCTGAGGTGCGAGCGAAGCGAGCCTCGAAGGGCGACGGCAGCCAGGTCGGCTTTGCCGACCTGGAGTTACTAACGATGTTGATTTCGGCGAAGGCCGAAATCAATTGGCCGTGCATCCTTCGAGGCCCGCCTTCGGCGGGCCACCTCAGGATGACGGGTAACAGGTAGGGAGGAGTGCCATGGCCGAGGCAGCAGTCAAAACGAAAGCACCGGAAGCCGATGCAGCCGAACGCGAGTTGACCGACGGTTTTCATCTTCTCATCGACGCGCTCAAGCTCAACGGTCTCACCACGATCTATGGCGTGCCCGGCATTCCGATCACGGATTTCGGCCGCATGGCGCAGGCCTCAGGGCTTCGCGTGCTGTCATTCCGCCACGAGCAGAATGCCGGCTATGCGGCCGCGATCGCGGGCTTCCTGACCAAGAAGCCAGGCGTGTGCCTCACCGTGTCGGCGCCAGGCTTCCTCAACGGACTCACTGCGCTGGCGCATGCCACCACCAATTGCTTCCCGATGATCCTGATGTCGGGCTCGTCGGAGCGTGAGGTCGTCGACTTGCAGCAGGGCGACTACGAGGAGATGGACCAGCTCGCCATCGCCAAGCCGCTGTGCAAAGCGGCCTTCCGCGTGCTGCACGCCCAAGACATCGGCATCGGGCTCGCGCGCGCCATCCGCGCTGCGGTGTCGGGCCGTCCGGGCGGCGTCTATCTCGATCTGCCGGCAAAACTGTTCGGCCAAGTGATGGACGCGGCCGCCGGCGAGAAGTCGCTGGTCAAGGTCATCGACCCGGCACCGGCGCAGATTCCGGCGGCCGACGCGGTCAAGCGCGCGCTCGATGTGCTCAAAAGCGCCAAGCGTCCGCTCATTATCCTCGGCAAAGGCGCGGCCTATGCCCAGGCCGACGAAGCCATCAGGAGCTTCGTCGAGAAGAGCGGGGTGCCGTTCCTGCCGATGAGCATGGCGAAGGGGCTTTTGCCCGACACCCATCCGCAATGCGCCGGTGCGGCGCGTTCGACGGTGCTCAAAGACTCCGATGTCGTGATGATGATCGGCGCGCGGCTGAACTGGCTCTTGTCCCACGGCAAGGGCAAGGCCTGGGGCGACGCGCCGAAGAAATTCATCCAGATCGATATCGAGCCGAAAGAGATGGACTCCAACGTCGAGATCGCAGCGCCCGTGGTCGGCGACATCGGCTCCTGCCTCTCCGCGCTGCTCAACGCCATGGGCGGCAACTGGCCGGCGCCGCCGGCGGACTGGATCAAGACCGTCACGTCGAAACGCGACGAGAACGTCGCCAAGATGGCGCCGCGGCTGATGAACAACAATTCGCCGATGGATTATCACGGCGCGCTCGGCGTGCTGCGTACCATCGTCAAGGAACGGCCCGACGCCATCCTGGTCAACGAAGGCGCCAACACGCTGGATCTCGCCCGCGGCATCATCGACATGTATCAGCCGCGCAAGCGCATCGACGTCGGCACCTGGGGCGTCATGGGCATCGGCATGGGCTACGCCATCGGCGCCGCGATCGAGACCGGCAAGCCGGTGCTCGCGGTCGAAGGCGACTCGGCGTTCGGCTTCTCCGGCATGGAGATCGAGACCATCTGCCGTTACCAGCTGCCGGTCTGCGTCGTCATCTTCAACAATGACGGCATCTATCGCGGCACCGACGTCAACAGCGCTGGCGCCGACCCTGCCACCACCGTCTTCGTCAAGGGCTCGCGCTACGACAAGATGATCGAGGCGTTCGGCGGCACCGGCGTCAACGCGACCTCGCCGGACGAGCTCAAGCGCGCTGTGAACGCCGCCATGGATTCCGGCAAGCCGACGCTGATCAACGCGGTGATCGATCCGGGCGCCGGCAGCGAGAGCGGCCGCATCGGCAACCTCAATCCGCAAAGCGTGCTGCGCAAGAAAAGCTAGGGAGAGACACAATGGCGACCAAAAAGAAAGCCAAAGCGAAATCGGCGGTGAAAAAGGCCGTGGTGAAGAAGGCCGCAAAGAAAGTCGTAAAGCTCAAGGCCAAGAAGCCGGCGGCTCATGCGGCCGTAGGCAACGACCTGCCGCGGCCGTCGGCAAAACCGTGGGGCCAGGCGGGCAGGGCGCTCGAAGGCGTGAAAATCCTCGACTTCACCCACGTGCAGTCGGGGCCGACCTGCACGCAACTGCTCGCCTATATGGGCGCGGATTGCATCAAAGTTGAACGGCCCGGCGTCGGCGACATCACGCGCGGACAATTGCGCGACGTGAAGGGGCAGGACAGCCTCTATTTCACCATGCTCAACGGTAGCAAGCGCTCGATCACGATCGACAGCAAGCACCCCAAGGGCAAGGAAATCCTCGACCGCCTGGTCAAGGAATGCGACGTGCTGGTGGAGAATTTTGCCCCGGGCGCGCTCGACCGCATGGGCCTGACCTGGGAGCACATCCACAAGCTCAACCCGCGCATGATCGTGGCCTCGGTGAAGGGTTTTGGTCCCGGCCCGTACGAAGACTGCAAGGTCTACGAGAACGTGGCGCAATGCGCCGGCGGCTCAGCCTCGACCACCGGCTTCCGCGACGGACCGCCGCTGGTCACCGGCGCGCAGATCGGCGATAGCGGCACCGGCCTGCATCTCGCGCTCGGCATCGTCAGCGCGCTCTATCAGCGCATCCGCACCGGCCGCGGCCAAAAAGTGCTCTGCGCCATGCAGGACGGCGTGCTCAATCTGGCCCGCGTGAAATTGCGCGACCAGCAGCGTCTCGCCCACGGTCCGCTCAACGAATACAGCCAGTTCGGCGAGGGCGTGCCGTTCGGCAAGGCGACGCCACGCGCCGGCAACGATTCCGGCGGCGGCCAGCCCGGCTGGATCTTGAAATGCAAAGGCTGGGAGAGCGATCCCGACGCCTACATCTATTTCATCACCCAGGCGCCGGTGTGGGGCGCGATCTGCGATCTCATCGGCAAGCCGGAATGGAAGACCGAAGCCGATTACGCGACGCCGCCGGCGCGGCTGCCGCGGTTGCGCAAAATCTTCGACACCATCGAGCAGTGGACCATGACCATGACCAAGTTCGAGGTCATGGAACTGTGCAACAAGCACGACATTCCGGTCGGTCCGATCCTGTCGATGAAGGAGATCGCCGAGGAGCAATCGCTGCGTTCAACCGGCACCGTGGTCGAGGTGGATCATCCCGGTCGCGGTAAATATCTGACCGTGGGCAACCCGATCAAATTGTCGGACTCGCCCGCGGATGTGCGGCGTTCGCCGCTCTTGGGCGAGCACACCGACGAAATCCTGCGCAAGGTGCTCAAATATTCCGACAAGGAAATCGCCGACATCAAGGTCTCCGGCGCCATCACGCCGCCCGAGAAGCCGGCGAAGGCGGAAGCGGCGTAACAACAACTGTCGTCCCCGCGAAAGCGGGGACCCAGTAATCACCGCATATGAGGTGTTTACTGGATGCCCGCCTTCGCGGGCATGACAGTAAGGAATTGAGAGAGAGGAAGACGAATGCGTATCGTCGTTCACGGCCAACAGGCGTTCGGCAAGGCGGTGCTCGAAGCGCTGATCAAGCGCGGCGAGGATGTCGTCGCCGTCTATGTCGCGCCGGAAAAGCCGGGTGCCAAGGCCGATCCGTTGAAGGAAGCGGCGGTGGCGGCGAAGCTGCCGGTCTATCAGCCGGACTCCTACAAGAAGCCGGAAGTGTGGGAGGAATTCAAAGCGCTCAAGCCGGACCTGCAGGTCATGGCCTTCGTCACGTTGTTCGTGCCGGAAGAATTCCTCAACATCCCGACCCACGGCTCGATCCAGTATCATCCGTCGCTGTTGCCGGCCTATCGCGGCGCCAGCGCCATCAACTGGCCGATCATCAAGGGCGAGACCGAGACCGGGCTGTCGATCTTCTGGCCCGACAACGGCCTCGATACCGGCGCCGTGCTGCTGCAGAAGAAAACGCCGATCGGTCCCAACGACACGCTTGGCACCGTGTACTTCGATCGCCTGTTCCCAATGGGCGTCGAGGCGATGCTGGAATCGGTCGACCTGGTGAAGGCCGGCAAGGCGCCGCGTCTCAAGCAGGACGAGGCCAAGGCCACCTACGAAGGCCGCTGCGGCCCCGACAATGCCAGGATCGACTGGGGCAAGCCGTGGGAGCAGATCGACCGCCTCATCCGCGGCTGCAATCCGGCGCCCGGCGCCTGGACCACGCTCGACGGCAAGCAACTGAAAATCTTCGACGCCAAGCCGCTGCCGGCCAAAGACCCGAAAGGGATCGCCGGCAAGGTCGGTGAAATCGCCGTGGTCGAAGCCGACGGTTTTGCCGTGGTCTGCGCCGATGGGCGCTTCAAGGTCACACGCGTGCAGCCCGCCGACGGCAAGAAGATCGAAGCCGGCGAGTGGGCGACGTCGGTCAATCTCGCCGTCAAAGCGAGGTTCGCGTGAGCCCCTCCTGTCGTCCCCGCGAAGGCGGGGACCCAGTACTCGCGGAACAATCGGTGTTTACTGGGTGCCCGCCAAAGCTTGTCATCGGGCCGGCCACTTCGGGGCCGGACCCGTTGGCGGGCATGACAAACAAGAAGTTTCACAGCCCCGCCGGGTTTCCTCCCAATCGATGGATCATCAAAACATGCCCGCCTCTCAGCATCAGTCGCCGAAATCCGATATCGAAATCTCCCAAGCCGCCAAGAAGCGGCTGATCCTCGACGTCGCCAAGGAAAAACTCGGCATCGGTCCGGAAAATCTCGAGCCCTATGGTCACTACAAGGCCAAGGTGTCGATGGACTACGTCAAGTCGCTGCAAAATAAGCCGAACGGCAAGCTGATCCTGGTCTCCGCCATCACGCCGACGCCGGCCGGCGAAGGCAAGACCACGACGACGGTCGGCCTGACCGACGCGCTCAACTACATCGGCAAGAAAGCCATGCTGTGCCTGCGCGAGCCGTCGCTCGGCCCGTCGTTCGGCATGAAGGGCGGCGCTGCCGGCGGCGGCTATGCCCAGGTCGTGCCGATGGAGGACATCAATCTGCACTTCACCGGCGACTTCCACGCCATCACGTCGGCGAACAACCTGCTCGCCGCCATGCTCGACAACCACATCTATTGGGGCAACGGGCTCGGCATCGACGAGCGCCGCGTCGCCTGGCGCCGCGTGCTCGACATGAACGACCGCGCGCTGCGCACCATCGTCGGCTCGCTCGGCGGCGTCGCCAACGGTTTTCCGCGCGAAGACGGCTTTGACATCACGGTCGCTTCCGAAGTCATGGCGATCTTCTGTCTCGCCCGCGATCTCGAGGATCTGAAAAAGCGCCTCGGCAATATCGTCGTCGCCTATACGCGCGACCGCAAGCCGGTGCGCGCCAGCGACCTCAAGGCCAACGGCGCCATGACCGTGCTGCTCAAGGAGGCGCTGGCGCCGAACCTGGTGCAGACGCTCGAAGGCACGCCGGCTTTCATCCACGGCGGCCCGTTCGCCAATATCGCGCACGGCTGCAATTCGGTGCTGGCGACCACGACGGCGCTGAAGCTCGCCGATTACGTGGTGACCGAAGCCGGCTTCGGCGCCGATCTTGGCGGCGAGAAATTCCTCGACATCAAGTGCCGCAAGGCCGGCATCGCGCCCGACTGTGCGGTGCTGGTGGCGACGATCCGCGCGCTGAAAATGCACGGCGGCGTCAAGAAGGAAGACCTCAAGCAGGAGAATTTGAAAGCGCTCGAAGCCGGCATGTCGAACCTGCAGCGCCATGTCGAGAACGTGCGCAAATTCGGCATCGAGCCGGTGATCTCGATCAATCGGTTCTCGGCCGACACCGAGGCCGAGATCAAGTTGGTCGAGGAGAAGTGCAAGGCGCTCGGCGTCGAGGCCCTGATGGCCGATCATTGGGCGATGGGCGGCGAGGGCGCGGCCAATGTCGCCAAGGCCGTGGTCAAGATCTGCGACAGCGGCAAGAGCAAGCTCAAGTTCCTGTATCCCGACGAGATGCCGCTTCTGGAAAAAATCCGCACCATCGCCAAGGAGATCTACCGCGCCAAGGATATTTCCGTCGACAAGCCGGTGCGCGATCAGTTGGCGAATTTCGAAGCGATGGGCTACGGCAAGTTCCCGATCTGCGTCGCCAAGACCCAGTACAGCTTCTCGACCAATCCCGACGCCAAGGGCGCGCCGGTCGATCACATTATCAATGTGCGCGAGGTGCGGCTGTCCGCGGGCGCCGAATTCGTGGTAGCGGTCTGCGGCGAGATCATGACCATGCCCGGCCTGCCCAGAGTGCCGGCGGCGGACTCGATCGACGTCGCGGCGGACGGAAAAATCGTCGGACTGTTCTGACAATCAACAAGGAGTGAACGATGCTGAAATTCTATTATAGCGGCGCGCCGAACCCGACCAAGGTGGCGCTATTCCTCGAAGAGGCCGGCCTGCCTTACGACGCCATTCCGGTCGATACCCGCAAGGGCGAGCAGCACAAGCCGGAATTTTTGGCGATCAATCCGAACGCCAAGCTGCCGGCCATCGTCGACGGCGACGCCACTGTTTTCGACTCAAGCGCAATCCTGCTCTACCTCGCCGAAAAGACCGGCAAATTCCTGCCGGCCAAGACCGACAAGGCGCGCGGCGAGTTGCTGTCGTGGATGTTCTTCGTCTCGTCCGGCGTCGGCCCCTATGCCGGCCAGTCGGTGCATTTCCGCAATTACGCGCCGGAGAAGCTTCCCTATGCCATCAACCGCTACGCCTTCGAAGGCCAGCGGCATTTCGGCATCCTCGACGCGCGGCTCGCCAAGCACAAATACATGCTCGGCGACACCTACACCATCGTCGACATGAACGTGTGGGGCTGGTCGCGCCTCATTCCGAACGTGCTCGGCGAGGGCGCCTGGGACAAGTTCAAGAACTTAAAGCGCCTCACCGACGAGATCAGCGCCCGGCCGGCGGCGCAGAAAGCCACCGCGCTCAAGGATCGCCACAAGTTCAAGACCGAGATGGACCAGGAAGCGCTGCACGCCATGTTCCCGCATCTGAAGGAAAAGGTGGCGTAGCTCCGTCATTGCGAGGAGCTTAGCGACGAAGCAATCCAGGCTTTGGCTCCGTCGACTGGATTGCTTCGCTTCGCTCGCAATGACGAAAAAGAAAACGGCGCGGCCTTGTGGCCACGCCGTTCGCATTTGGGATGTCGAAGCTGCTACTGGAACAGCTTCATCGCGTTTTGCAGCGTTTGGATCACGCCCCACGCCAGCGGGATGCCGACAAAACCCCAGGCGAGGATGAGCGGCAACATGTTCGAGCCCTGATTTTCGTTTGCCATGATTGATCTCCTTATGCGCCGGCGGGCCGGGCGGCGGCATCAACGGCCACTTGACCCCTGACGGCTTCATGATCGGCCTGCATGTGGAAGCGCTGGTGCACCGCCTTGATCAGGAAGTTGCAGATGAAGCCGATCACCAGAAGCGCCGCCATGACGTACATGGTGGTGTTGTAGGCCTGTGCTTTCGGCACGCCATTGTCGATCTGGTACTGGCGGATGTAGTTCACGAGAACCGGGCCCAAAATGCCGGCCGCCGACCAGGCGGTCAGCAGCCAGCCGTGGATGGCGCCGACATAGCGCGTGCCGAACATGTCCCTGAGATAAGCCGGCACGGTGGCGAAGCCGCCGCCATACATGCTCATGATGATGACGAAGCACAGTACGAACAGCGCCACGCTGCCGATCGAGCCGGTCCACGGCACCAGGCAATAGAGCACCGTGCCCAGCGCGAAGAAGCAGAAATAGGTGTTCTTGCGCCCGATGTAATCCGACGTGGAGGCCCAGAAGAAACGGCCCAGCATGTTGAACAGGCTGAGCAGTCCAACGAAGCCGGCCGCGGCGACGACCGAGACCTTGCCCGGGAACATTTCCTGGCTCATGGCGGAGGCTTGGCCCAGCACGCCGATGCCGGCAGTGACGTTGAGACAGAGCACCCACCAGATCAGCCAGAACTGCGGCGTCTTCAACGCGTCGTAGACGTAGACGTCGTTCTTGGTGATGAGCTTCTGCGCGACGACGGGCGGCGTGTAGCCTTCGGGCTTCCAGCCCGGCGCCGGGATGCGCACGATGGCGGCGCCGACCCACATGAAGATGAGGTAGATGACGCCGAGGCAGATGAAGGTCTCGGCAACGCCGACATGGGTCGGCGTCGAGAACTTCGCCATCAGCCAGACCGAAAGCGGCGAGGCGATGAAGGCGGCGCCGCCGAAGCCCATGATGGCCATGCCGGTCGCCATGCCCGGCCGGTCGGGGAACCATTTGATCAGCGTCGACACCGGCGAGATGTAGCCGATGCCCAGCCCGAGGCCGCCGAACACGCCGTAGCCCAGATAGACGATCCACAGATTGTGGATATAGACGCCGAATGCCGAGATGAAGAAGCCGATGGCCCAGCACAGGCCCGCCGTAAACATCGCCTTGCGCGGACCGCCTTCCTCGACCCAGCGGCCGAATGTCGCCGCCGAGGCGCCGAGAAAGAAGATCGCGATCGAGAAAATCCAGCCCAGCTCGGTCAGTTTCCAGTCATCGGGCGTCGACTGCGTGATGCCGAGAAGCTTCGTCATCGGCAGGTTGAACACGCTGAAGGCGTAAGCCTGGCCGATGCAAAGATGGATGCATAGTGCCGCGGGCGGCACCATCCACCGGCTGAAGCCGGGTTTGGCAATCGTATGTGTGCGATCGAGAAAGCTCATGGGTCAGTCCCCTCCGAAGTTTTTTTACAAATTGGGGTTTCTACAGCCGCAATGGCGCGGTTGCGCCCCCAAGTTTGTTGTTTGGACAGTGACAACCGCAATTTTTAAATCAATAAGCGATTTCCTATCGCCCGATAGGAAAATCAAATATTGCCATAGCCAAGGACTAAATCCGGCCTTTCAAGGCGGGCTGGCGCTCCGGTTGCATCAATCGGCAAGCGACGGCGCCAGCCGTCTAGCCTCGGCAACGAGCGCTGCGGTCAAGGGTTTCATGGGTTTGCGGGCCAGCACCACCAGGCCGATAGTGTGGCTCGCCTCCGGCTCCACGATGGGAATCGCGCGCAGCGTATCGGTGAGGCCGAGTGTCGCAGCAAGCCGCGCCGGCATCACGCTCGCCCAGCGGCCGGTGCGGACATGGGTGTAGAGCAAGAGCAGCGCATTCGATTCGAGCGTCGGCTTCGGGTCGCCGCCGGCGTCGCGCATCAGGCCCTCGATGATCCGGCGCATCTTGGTGTCGGAGGTCAACAGGCACAGCGGCACCTGCGCGACCTGCGCCCACGTCACCTTGTCGCGGTCGCCGAACGGCGCGTCGGTCGACGTCAGCAGGCAATAGCGCTCGTGGTACAGCGGCAGGCTGGCGATGCGGCCGTTCGGGTCGTGATCGAGATAGGTCACGCCGGCATCGATCTCGAGATTTTCCAGGAGGCTCAGAATTTCCTGCGCGTTATGGGACAATAGCGTGAACTGCACCTCGGGATGGCGCTCGTGATAGAGCGCCGTCAGCGGCTCGATCACGGCATGGGACATCGGGATCGCGGCGATGCGCAGCCGTCCGGTCAGCCCGTGCTTGAGGGCGTGAACCTCCTCGCGCATGGCGCGGCTGTCGCCGACGATGCGGCGCGCCCAGTCGAGCACCCGTTCGCCTTCCGGCGTGAAATCCTGGAACCGCGAGCCGCGGTTGACCAGCAGCACGCCGAAACTATCCTCGAGGTGCTTGACGCCGGCCGACAGTGTCGGCTGGGTAACGCCGCAGGCCTCGGCCGCCCGGCCGAAATGTTGTTCGCGCGCCAGCGCCAGCAGGAATTCGAGCTTGTCGATCACAGTCTATCGCTCCCCAAGGACACCGTGACGCGGCGTGCGCGATTTGCGAAATTTGGAAATATCCGGCCTAGATGCCTATCTTGACGTGCATGCAGATGATAGAGAATTCCGAGGATAGTCAATATATCAATAGAAAATTTCTATTGAGCAATCCGCAAATCGCGCTTGTTGTGCAGCATTCCGGTGCGGTTTTTGCGTTTCGCGAGGAAATATGACCGTTAGCGAGCAGCCGCCGACCTCATCGCCCGCCCAGCGCGGGGGTGCCGGCCGGCGCCGACCGCCACGCACGCCGAAGGGTCGTCAGGTCGATCCGCGGGCGCTCGAAGAGGTGCTGGCGCTATTGACCGACCGGCCGCGGCGGCGCGATCTGTTGATCGAGCATTTGCATCTCATCCAGGACCATTACGGCCATCTGTCCGCCGCGCATCTCGCTGCCCTGGCGCAGGAGATGAAGCTCGCGCTCACCGAAGTCTATGAGGTCGCGACCTTCTACGCCCATTTCGACGTGGTGAAGGAAGGCCAGACGCCGCCGCCGCCGGTCACCGTGCGGGTGTGCGATTCGTTGTCGTGCGCGCTCGTCGGCGCCGAACGGCTGCTTGATGAATTGCCGCGCAAGCTCGGCGCCAATGTGCGCGTCGTGCGCGCGCCGTGCATGGGCGCGTGCGATCGCGCGCCGGCCTGTGCGGTCGGCCATGTCCAGGTGCTCGATGCCGATGCGGCGAAAGTCGCCGCCGCCGCGGCGAAGCCCGAGCACGCTCACGCCTATCCGACGCCGGCGCCGTTCGATGTCTATGTGAAGAGCGGCGGCTATGAGCTTTTGCAATCCTGCATCGGCGGCAAGCGCACGCGCGACGATCTTATCAAGATCGTCAGCGACGCAGGCTTGCGCGGCCTCGGCGGCGCCGGATTTCCGACCGGGCGCAAATGGTCGTTGGTGCGGGCCGAGCCGGCGCCGCGCCTGTTCGCGGTCAACTGCGACGAAGGCGAGCCCGGCACGTTCAAGGACCGTTATTATCTCGAACGCGATCCGCACCGTTTCATCGAAGGCATGCTGATCGCGGCCTGGATCGTCGAGGCCGCCGACACTTACCTCTATGTCCGCGACGAATATCCCGAAGTGATTCTGCTTCTTCTCGACGAAATCGCCAAGGTCGAGGAGGCAGGTCTGTCCAGCCACACCAAGATGCACCTGCGCCGCGGCGCCGGCGCTTATATCTGCGGCGAAGAATCGGCGATGATCGAATCGATCGAGGGCAAGCGCGGCCTGCCGCGCCATCGGCCGCCCTATGTTGCGCAAGTCGGCCTGTTCGGCCGCCCGACGCTCGAACAGAATGTCGAGACGCTGTTCTGGGTGCGCGACATCGCCGAAAAGGGCGCTGACTGGTTCACCTCGCAGGGCCGCCACGAGCGCAAGGGCTTTCGCAGTTTTTCGGTGTCGGGCCGTGTTAAGAATCCGGGCGTAAAGCTTGCGCCGGCCGGCGTCACCGCTCGCGAACTGATCGAGGAGTTCTGCGGCGGCATGGCCGACGGTCACACCTTCAAGGGCTATCTGCCCGGCGGCGCCTCGGGCGGCATCCTGCCGGCGTCCATGGCCGACATCCCGCTCGATTTCGGCACGCTTGAGAAATACGGCTGCTTCGTCGGCTCCCACGCTGTTGTGATCCTTTCCGACAAGGACGACATGAAAGCGGTGGCGCTCAACCTCATCAAATTCTTCGAAGACGAGAGCTGCGGCCAATGCACGCCGTGCCGCGTCGGCACCGAGAAGGCCGCCCACCTGATGGCCAACGGGCCGTGGGACCCGGCCCTCCTGGACGAGCTCGCCGCCCTGATGCGCGACGCCTCGATCTGCGGGCTCGGCCAAGCCGCGCCGAATCCTTTGCTTTCTGTGCTAAAATATTTTCCCGAAGAACTGACCAAGCCGCTGGGACGTTGGTGACTGAAAGGCTTTCTTGATGAGCGACGCGAACGGACAAAAACCAGCCGGCTACGGCCACGATAACAAGGGCGCCGCGGGCGGTACGGATTATGGGCAAGGCAAGCCGGGCGTAGCGCATACCGCTCCGGTCGATAAGGTTGCCGGCAAGGGCGAAGGTGAAAGAGCAAAGACGTTCTCCATCGACGACCGCGAAGTCGACATCCGCCCCGGCGAGACCATCTTCAACGCCGCAGGCCGGCTCGGCATCGCGCTGCCGCATCTGTGCTATTCGCCGAAACCCGGCTACCGGCCCGACGGCAATTGCCGGGTCTGCATGGTCGAGATCGAGGGCGAGCGGATGCTGGCGGCAAGCTGCATTCGCACGCCCGCGCCCGGCATGAAGGTCAAGACCGCAACCGACCGCGCCAAGACCGCGCGTAAGATGGTGGCGGAGCTGCTTTTGGCCGACCAGCCGGCCCGCGAAGTCGCCCACGATCCGGATTCCGAGTTCTGGAAAGTCGCGACCCGCATGGAGCTCAAGCAGGGCCGCTTCCCGCGCCGCGACACACCCGCGCCGGACCGCAGCCATATCGCCATGGCGGTCAATCTGGATGCCTGCATCCAGTGCAATCTGTGCGTCCGCGCCTGTCGCGAAGTGCAGGTCAACGACGTCATCGGCATGGCCGGCCGCGGTTTTGGCGAGAAGATCGTGTTCGACTTCGACGATCCCATGGGCAACTCGACCTGCGTGGCCTGCGGCGAATGCGTGCAGGCCTGCCCGACCGGCGCGCTGATGCCAGCGACCATGGTCGACGACAACAACGTCTATAAAGGCAAGCCCGACCGCACCGTCGACAGCGTCTGCCCCTATTGCGGCGTCGGCTGCCAGCTCACCTACCAGATCAAGGACGACAAGATCGTGGCCGTCACCGGCAAGGACGGCCCGGCCAACCAGAACCGGCTCTGCGTCAAAGGCCGCTTCGGCTTCGACTACGTGCACAATCCGCAGCGCCTGCTCAAGCCGATGATCCGCAAGGACGGCGTGGCGAAAGTGCCGCATGAGGAAATCGACCCGTCCAATCCGTGGACGCATTTCCGCGAAGCGACCTGGGACGAGGCACTCGATCGCGCGGCTTCAGGCCTGAAGAAAATCCGCGACCGCGACGGGCCGCAGGCGCTGGCCGGCTTCGGCTCGGCCAAAGGCTCCAACGAAGAAGCGTATCTGTTCCAGAAACTGGTGCGCACCGGTTTCGGCACCAACAATGTCGATCACTGCACCCGGCTGTGCCACGCCTCCTCGGTGGCGGCGCTGCTCGAAGGCGTCGGCTCGGCGGCGGTGACCGCGACCTTCAACGAGTGCAAGAATTCCGACGTCATCATCGTCATCGGCGCCAACCCGACGGAGAACCACCCAGTCGCCGCGACCTTCTTCAAGCAGGCCGCCAAGCGCGGCGCAAAACTCATCGTCATGGATCCGCGCGGGCAAGCCTTGAAGCGCCACGCCTGGCGCATGATGCAGTTCAAGAACGGCTCCGACGTCGCCGCGCTCAACGCAATGCTCAACGTCATCGTCGCCGAAAAACTCTACGACCAGCAATATATCCAGACCTATGTCGAGGGCTTCGACGCCTGGAAGGAAAACATCAAGGATTTCACGCCGGAGGAAATGGCGCCGATCTGCGGCATTCCCGCCGACACGCTGCGCGAAGTGGCGCGTACCTATGCGCGCGCCGAAAGCGCCATCATCTTCTGGGGCATGGGCGTGTCGCAGCACACCCATGGCACCGACAATGCGCGCTGCCTGATCGCGCTGTCGCTGATCACCGGCCAGATCGGCCGGCCCGGCACCGGCCTGCATCCGCTGCGCGGCCAGAACAACGTGCAAGGCGCCTCCGACGCCGGCCTCATTCCGATGTTCTTTCCCGACTACAAATCGGTCGAGGATCCGGGCATTCGCGCCCAATACGAGAAGGCCTGGGGCGTCAAGCTCGACCCGAAGAAGGGCAAGACCGTGGTCGAGATCATGAACGCGGTGCACGCCGACGAGATCAAGGGCATGTATATCGAGGGCGAGAATCCGGCGATGTCGGATCCCGACCTCAATCATGCGCGCCAAGCGTTGGCGCATCTCGAGCATCTCGTGGTGCAGGATCTCTTTCTCACCGAGACCGCGATGTATGCCGACGTGGTGCTGCCGGCCTCCGGCTGGCCGGAGAAGGACGGCACCGTCACCAACACCAATCGCCAGGTGCAGATGGGCCGCCAGGCGCTGCCGCTGCCGGGCGACACGCGCCACGATCTGTGGATCATCCAGGAGATCGCCAACCGCATGGGCTGCGGCTGGACCTACAAGCACGTCAGCGAAGTCTTCACCGAGATGGCGTCGATGATGCCGGCGCTCGCCAACATCACTTGGGATCGCGTCGAGCGCGAAGATGCCGTCACTTATCCGGTCGATGGGCCCGACGTACCGGGCCGCGACGTGGTGTTCGACCAGGGTTTCCCGCGCCCGGGCGGCTTTGCCAAGCTCGTCGCCACAAAACTGCAGCCGCCGGACGAAGTGCCGGACGAAAACTATCCGTTCATCCTCACCACCGGGCGCCAGCTCGAACATTGGCACACCGGCGCCATGACGCGCCGCGCCACCACGCTCGATGCGCTCGAGCCGTCGGCGGTGGCTTCGGTGTCGCGCGGCACGCTTGCCAAGCTCGGCATCGCGCCGGGCGACATGATCCGCGTCACCACCCGCCGTGGCACGGTCGAGCTCAATTCGCGCCAGGACGACGGCATTCCCGAGGGCGTGGTGTTCATTCCGTTCGCCTATGTGGAGGCGGCGGCGAATCTGCTGACCAATCCAAAGCTCGATCCGTTCGGCAAAATCCCCGAATTCAAGTTCTGCGCGGCAAAGGTCGAGGCGGTCGACCCGGCGACGCGGGTGGCGGCGGAGTGATCAGGGATCAGTAGTCAGTAATCAGCTAAGATAGAGCGTGGTCTTGAGAACTGATTACTGATCCCTGATGTCTGACATCGACCCCCGCGACGAGATCGAGCGTCTAGAGGCGCAGATCGAGGCGCTCTCGGACAAGATCGAGAGCTGCCGCAAATTCATCCTGGCGGGGCGGATTGCAGCGGCCGCCGGTGGCGTCTTGTTTGTCGCGCTGTTGCTCGGCGCGATCCGGTTCGATCTGCAGCTCATGATGCTCGCCATGGCCGCTTTCCTCGTCGGCATCGTGGTGTGGGGCTCGAACGGCTCGACCGCCAATGAAGCGGCGAATGAATTGGCCGCAGCCGAGGCGAACCGCAAAACGTTGATCGGCATGATCGATCTGCGTGTGGTCGCGGAACGGCCGACATTGCATTGAGCCGCATTGCCGGCCCGGGCGCCGTCGAATATCATGCGGCAAAATATTTTTTGGGAGGAAATCGCCATGGCCTCATCGCATGTGTTCGCCGGCGTCGGCGGTTATTACGGCGGTAATCAAGGCAATCTCGCCGGCGTGTTCCGCCGCGATGCCGAAGGAACGGACTGGCAGCATGTTCTGACCGAGCCCGAGGCCTATACGGTTTTCGTGCATCCGCGCGATCCGAACCTCGTTTTGGCCGGCACCAAGGACGGCATTTATCGCTCGACCGATCGCGGCGCGACGTTCAAGCGCGCCAATTTTCCCGACAGCGGCGTGCAGGTCTGGTCGTTCCTGCCGGATCCCGCCGATCCGCGGCGGATGCTGGCCGGAGGCTCGCCGGCGTCGATCTATCGCAGCACCGACGCGGGCGAGAGCTGGACGCGGCAAGCCGATCCAAAGCTGCCGGATCGCGGCAAGGCGCCGTTCGCGGTCCGGGTGATGCGCTTTGCGCGACACCCACGCCGGCCCGACGAAATCTACGCCGCGCTCGAGGTCGGCGGCGTGATGCGCTCGACCGACGGCGGCGAAAGCTGGAGCGATTGCAGCGAGCATCTGATCCGCCTGTCGGTCGAGGAGCCGCGGCTGCGCTCAAAGATCGTCAGCGACACCGAGGCCGAAGGCATGCTCGACGGCCACGCCATCTGCATGAGCGCAGCCGATCCCGACGCCGTCGTGCTCGCCGTGCGCATGGGCCTGTTCCGCAGCCAGGACCAGGGCAAGACCTGGGAGGATTTGCGGGTCGACCGCTTCTCGCCGTTCACCTATGGCCGCGACATCAAAGTGTCGCCGCAGGACCCGAGCACGCTCTATGCGTGCCTGAGCGTCGCCGCATCATCCAAGGACGGCGCGCTTTACCGCAGCCAGGACATCGGCCGCACCTGGCAGCGCTTCGACAAGGTGCAGCCGCACGGCACCCTGATGTCGGTGAGCCTGCATCACGCCGACGCCAAGCAGGTCTATATCGCCGCGCGCTATGGCGAGGTGTTCGGCACAGCGGACGGCGGCGAGAGCTGGCGCGAAACGCCGCTGCCGGCGGGCGTGCAGCACATCTACGCGCTGGCGTGCGGGTAAGTAACCGCGTGGGCAGGCATGGTCATAGCGCCTGGAAGAATCTGAACGAGGTTCGAGAAAATCCGAGCCTCTGGTAGAAGCGGTGCGCGTCAGCACGCCGCTCACTGCTGGTGAGCTCAATTCCCGCACAATGATGCCGGCGTGCGAAATCGGTAACTGCCGCGAGCAGCTTCTCGCCAAGACCGCGGCCACGATGAGGCGGCAAGACGACAAGAGCCGTCACTCTGCAAATAGTCGAGCCATCTGGAAAATAGGGGACCAGCTCGGCATTGATCAGGCCGATGACATCGCCTGCTGACTGCGCGACGAGACAGCAACTGGCGTTGTTGTGCAGCGCATGATCCAGCCGTTCCTGGACATCCGTCTCCGTCGAGGGGTAACCGAGCTCGGTTAGCAGCAATGCCACATGCTTCGCATCGGTCATTGTTGCAGGCCTGAGCGTGATCGTCATCGCGCTTGTCTCGCTGCAATCCGGTTCTTTACGGGACAAAATGTATAGCACGGTAATTCCGCCCACGGCACCGGATCAACGAATTAAGCGCTGCATGGGGGTCCAATGCGCTTTGGCGGATGTCGGGACGGAACCGTGCTTCAGCTCCAGTCTTCACGCCACCCTACGATTTGTCTCTGAAATACGGCTCGACCGTGCCGCTGAGCTTGAGGGTCAGCGGATTGCCGTGACGGTCCTTGCCCTTGCCGGCTTCGACGCGGATCCAGCCTTCGCTGACGCAATATTCAGCGACATTGGTTTTCTCCACGCCCTTGAAGCGCACGCCGATATCGCGCTCCAGCAACGCGGCATTGTAATAGGGACTGCGCGGGTCAGTCGAAAGTCGGTCGGGCAGGGTGTCGGTCATGGTCTCTCTACTTACTCTATCGACATGCCGGCGGCGCGGAGCGGCGCGCCGTTTTTCTCGATCTCAGGGCTGATGATGCTTTGCAGATAGGCGGTCGAGCGATGTTCGGGCGGCACGATGAAGGTGCCGGTCGAGACCAGCGCCTCCTGCACCGCCGGCGTATCCATCGCCGCGGCGGTGGTGTCGTGCAGCTTCCTGATGATCGTGTCCGGCGTGCCTTTGGGAAAGAAGAAGGCGAACCAGGTCGAGGCCTCGAAATCCTTCATGCCCTGCTCGTAGGCGGTCGGCAGACTCGGCAGCGACGGCAGCCGCTCGCGGCGGAACACGGCAAGACCCTTGACCAGGTTGCTCTGGATCGGCGGCACCGCGGTCGGGCTCAGGGTCATGAAATAATCGTACTGGCCGCCGATCAGATCCTGCAACGCCGGGCCGCCGCCGCGATAGGGGATGTCCTGGACCTTTACGCCGATCGCCTGATTGAACAGCGCGCAATCGACGTAGCCCGTCGAGCCGATGCCGGCCGAGCCGGTGCGCATGGTCGCCTGGTTCTTTTTGACGTAAGCGATGAAGTCGGCCAAGCCGTCGACCGGCAGATCGTGGCGCGCGATCATGGCCATCGGCTGGTCGGCCACCAGGATGACCGGCACCAGGTCTTCCTTGAGGTCGTAGAGCGGGTGCTTGTAGAGCGTCTGATTGATGGCGTCGGCCCGGCTGCCAAGCACGAACTCATAACCGTCCGGTGTCGCCTTGGCGACCTTATTCGAGCCGATCATGCCGCCGGCGCCGCCGACATTGTCGATGATCACCTGCTGGCCGAGAATTTCGGACAGGCGGCGACCGACGATCCGCCCGAGCACATCGGTGCCGCCACCGGGTGGAAACGGCACCACCATGGTCACCGGCCGCGTCGGCCAGTCTTGCGCGGCGGCCGGGCCCAAAGTGCAGCCAAGGCTGAACAGGCAGGCGACGGCAATAGCAAACGCGCGTCTCGAAATCATCGTGTCCCTCGCAACGTCCGGCTCCGCATTCTCATATGAATAAGCGCCGCGTTCCAGCCCGGCCGGGTGCCGCATTTTGATTTGTGTCGATCCAGGCTACAGTTGCACGACGAATACGGAGAAGCGTGGTTGTGACAGAGGCCGAACATTCGCGGCGAACTCCCTCTCCCCAGAGGGGAGAGGGTTGGGGTGAGGGGGCTCCGGCCGCGGGGAACGGCGCTCCCGTCCGCCACGACTGGACCCGCGCCGAGGTGCGCGCGCTGTTCGACCTGCCGTTCTCGGACCTGATGTTCCGCGCGCAAAGCGTGCACCGCGCCCATTTCGAGCCCGGCGCCGTGCAGATTTCGACACTGCTGTCCATCAAGACCGGCGGCTGCCCGGAGGACTGCGCCTATTGTCCGCAGAGCGCCAGCTACGACACCGGCGTGCGCGCGGAAAAGCTGATGGCGCTCGACGCGGTGCTTGCCGAAGCGCGCGCGGCAAAAGCCGGCGGCGCCAGCCGCTTCTGCATGGGCGCGGCGTGGCGCGAACCGAAAGATCGCGATCTCGATGCGGTCTGCGCCATGGTCGAGGGCGTCAAGGCGCTCGGGCTCGAAACCTGCGCCACGCTCGGCATGCTCACCGCCGGCCAGGCGCGGCGGCTGAAAGCGTCGGGCCTCGATTTCTACAACCACAACCTCGACTCCTCGCCGGAGTTTTACGAAAAAATCATCACCACGCGCACTTATCAGGATCGCCTGGAGACGCTCGACCGCGTGCGCGACGCCGGCATCCATGTCTGCTGCGGCGGTATCGTCGGCATGGGCGAGACCCGCGAAGATCGCGTCGGCATGATCGCGACCTTGGCGAGCCTGCCGGCGCATCCGGAATCGGTGCCGATCAACATGCTGGTGCGCGTTTCCGGTACGCCGCTCGCCGGCGAGCCCGCCCTCGAGCCGCTCGAATTCGTCCGCACCGTCGCGGTGGCCCGCATCACCATGCCGCGCTCCATGGTGCGCCTCTCCGCCGGCCGCGAGGACATGAGCGAGGAGACGCAGGCGTTGTGTTTCCTCGCCGGGGCCAATTCGATTTTCTACGGGCCGAAGCTTTTGACCACGCCGAATCCGGGGCGCGATCGCGATCGGGAGCTAATGGAGCGGTTGGGATTAAGCCCGATGGAGTCGTAGGGCGCGTTTCGTTCCACTCCCTCCAGCGGCTGCTTGTCATGAGGGTCTTGACCGCATACCGGTATCCGGTATATTTAAGCAATGATCCAATCATTTGGCGACAGACATACGGAAGCGCTATTCCGTGATGAGCGGGTTCGTCAATTTGAAGGTATCGCCCGGAGAGCCAAGCGCAAGCTCGAAGCTGTCAATGCGGCCAGCCGGCTGGACGATTTGATGATACCGCCATCGAATTGATTGGAAAGGTTAAAGGGCGACCTAAAGGAATTTCACTCGATACGGATCAACAATCAATGGCGAGTGATCTTCAAATGGATCAACGGCGAGCCCCATGAAGTTCGGGTCGTGGACTACCACTGAGGAGAGATAGTAATGGCACAGAATGAATTTGCACCGGTCACGCCGGGTGAAATGCTGAAAGAAGAATTCCTCGCCGAGTATGGTCTCTCACAGAACCAGCTCGCCAAGGCCATTGGCATTTCGCCGAACCGCATTGCTGAAATCGTCAACAACCGGAGACGTATCACGGCTGACACGGCACTTCGGCTCAGTTTGTACTTTGGCAATAGCCCGGAGTTCTGGATGAATCTTCAGACACATTACGATTTGAAGTTGGCGCGGCGGAATCTCAAACCAGCAGATGCCAAGCGCATTAAGACTGTTCGAGCCGCGTGAACAAGTATTTTTGGTGGAAATTGGCGCGGTCCGCGCGGAGGCTCGTAGGATCATACCCCCGCCGCCCCACCATCCGCGCGCGGATCGTGGGCGCCTTCCAAACTGCCATCCTTGAGCAGCACCACGGCGCCGGCGTGGCCCATGACGTCGGAGTAGGACTCATCCAAAACTTCGACCTCGTGGCCGGCATTGGCCAGCGCGTCGATGAGATGACCGTCAAACCGCGGTTCGAGGCGCAGAGCGGTGCGCGCCGCGCCCCAGGTGCGGCCGAGCACCCAGCGCGGGCGATCGATGGCGTCGGCGAGCGGTTCGCGAAATGTCACGTAGCGGGTGAACAGCGCGCTTTGGGTCTGCGGCTGGCCGTCGCCGCCCATGCAGCCGTAGGCCATGATGCGGCCGTCTTTGAGCACGGCGAGCGCCGGATTGAGGGTGTGGATCGGCAGCCGGCCGGGCATCAGCGGATTGAGCGCGCCGCTTTGCAGGGAAAAACTCGCACCGCGGTTTTGCATCAGCACGCCGGTCGCCGGCAGCACGCAGCCGGAGCCAAACTCCCAATAGATCGACTGGATGTAGGACACGACGAGGCCCGAAGAGTCGGCTGCGCCCATCCAGATCGTGTCGCCTTCGCCTGAGGCCAACGGCCAGGGCGCCGCCTTGCGGCGGTCGATTTTCATCGCTTCGCTGTCGATGAAACGCGCACCGAGATAGCGGTCGAGCGGCTGCGCCAGGAAATTCGGATCGGTGACGGCGCGGTCACGGACGCGGATGGCGCGCTTGGTCGCCTCGACCAGGCCGTGGATGTGATCAAAACTTTCTCCCTCGGTCACGCCCATGCGGTCGAACAGCGCGAGGATCATCAGCGAGGCGATACCCTGGGTCGGCGCGCCGGTGTTGTAGATCGTGCCGGAGGAGAGATCGGCGCGCAGCGGCTCGGCGATCTTAGCCTCGTAGCGGTTCAAATCCTCGCGGGTGACCGGGCTGCCGATGCGGTCGAGATCGGCCGCAATCTCGCGCCCGATGTCGCCGCGATAAAAATCCGCAAGTCCGGCATGGGCGAGTTGTTCGAGCGTCGCGGCGAGCGCCTGCTGTTTCAGCGTGGTGCCGACCGCCGGCACCTTGCCGTCTACCAGAAAGGTTGCGGCAAAGCCCGGAGCGTCCTTGAGCTCGGCCAGATGGTTTTGCGTGAGCTGGTTTTGGCTGCGCGTGACCCGGTAGCCGTCGCGGGCGTGCCCGGTGGCGTTGCTCATCAGGACATCGAGCGGCAGCTTGCCGCGGTTGGCTTTGGCCGCCTGCAGCGCCAGCATCCAGCCGCCGACGGCGCCCGGCACGGTGAGCGCGGCGAGCGGGCCGCGCGTCGGAATGGTCTCGTTGTCGCGATAAAGCTCGGGCCGCGCGTTACGGCCGGCGGGGCCGGGCGCCATGATGGCGCGCACGCGGCCGGACGGCTCGCGGATCAGCCAAAAACCGTCGCCGCCCAGATGGTTCATGTGCGGATAGACGGCCGCGATGGTCGCCGCCATGGCCACCATGGCTTCGAGCGCGTTGCCGCCTTCGGCGAGGATCGCACGGCCGGCTTCGACGGCGGCCGCGTGCGGCGCGCAGACGACGCCGCGGCGATGGCCGGCGCTGTGCAGGTCGGCCATCCCTCAGGCCGTGGCGGGTTCTGTAAAGCCGCGCTTGCGCAAGAGTGCGTCGGCGCTCGGCAACCGGCCGCGAAACGCCTTGTAGGCTTCCGCGGGATCCTGCCTGCCGCCTGCCGAGTAGATCGCATCGTGCAGCCGCTTGGCGGTGGCGGCATCGAAAATGTCGCCGGTCTCCTCGAAGGCTGCGAACGCGTCGGCGTCGAGCACTTCCGACCACATGTAGCTGTAATAGGCCGACGCATAGCCGCCGCCGGAGAACACGTGACCGAAATGCGGCGGGCGGTGGCGCATCACGATCTCGTCGGGCATGCCGATGCGTGACAGCGATTTTTTCTCGAACGCATTGGCCTCGATCGTCTCGGCCGGCGGCAGCGAATGGAAATCGAGATCGACCAGGGCTGAGGCGACATATTCCACCGTGGCAAAGCCCATGTTGAAATTGCGCGCCGCGAGCAGCCGCTGCAGCAATTCCTCCGGCATCGGCTCGCCGGTCTGGTAATGCAGCGCGAAGCGCCGCAACACTTCAGGCTGCTCCAGCCAGTGCTCGTAGAGCTGCGACGGCAGCTCGACGAAATCGGTGGCGACGCCGGTGCCGGCAATCCGCGGATAGGTGACGTCGGAGAGGAGGCCGTGGAGCGCATGGCCGAATTCGTGGAACAGCGTCCGCGCATCGTCGAAGCTGAGCAAGGTTGGCTCGCCGTCCGGCGCTTTGACGAAGTTGCAGACATTGATGATTTGCGGGCGGATGTCGCCCAAAAGCTTCTCCTGATCGCGCAGCGAGGTCATCCAGGCGCCGCTGCGCTTCGACGGCCGCGCGAAATAGTCGCCGAAGAACAAGCCGACTTCCTTACCGTTGTGATCGCGCACGGCCCACACCCGCACGTCGGGATGCCACACCGGCACGTCGGGGCGTGGCGAGAACGTCAGGCCGAACAGCCGCTGCGCCGTATAGAACACCGCCTCGATCATGCGATCGAGATTGAGATACGGCTTGATGGTCATTTCGTCGAAATCGCACAATCGCTGGCGGAGCTTCTCGGCGTAATAGCGCCAGTCCCAGGCGGCGAGCTTGAAATTGCCACCGTCCTCGGCCACGAGCGCCTGCATGGCGTCGCGGTCGTGGAGCGCCTTTTGCCGCGCCCGCGCCCATACCGTGTCGAGCAATTCGCGCACCGCGGCCGGCGTCTTGGCCATGGCGTCGTCGAGCCGGTAATGGGCGAAGTCGGAAAATCCGAGCAGTTGGGCGCGCTCGGCGCGCAGCCGTACCATCTCGGCGATGATCGCTTTGTTGTCGGTCGCCCCGCCATTGTCGCCGCGCATGGCGAAGGCGCGGAAGATTTTTTCGCGCAGGTCGCGGCGCATCGAGAATTGCAGGAACGGCTCGACGCTGGAGCGCGACAGCGTGACCACATGGCCGCCGAGCTTGCGCTCCAGCGCGTCGGATTTCATCGCCTCGCGCATGAAGTCGGGCAGGCCGGCGAGCTCGGCTTCGCCATCGACAGAGAGGGTGTACGCCTGCTCGTCGGCGAGCACGTTCTGGCTGAACGTGGTGCCCAAGGTGGCAAGCCGCTCGGTGATTTCCGAGAGGCGTTTCTTCGCGGTGTCGTCGAGGCCGGCGCCGGCGCGGCGGAAGCCGGTGTGATAGCGCTCCAGCACGCGCTTTTGCTCGGCATCGAGGCCGAGCCTATCGATGCCGCGCATCAGCGTGTCGACGCGGGCGAACAGCGCTGCGTTGGTGTTGATCTTGTTCCAGTGCCGCGCCATCTGCGGCGACATTTCGCGCTCGATCTCGAGCAGCGCGTCGTTGGAATGGGCGCCGGTCAGGAGATGGAACACATCGCCGACCCGCGCCAGCGACCGCCCGGCAAGCTCCAGCGCCGCGATAGTGTTGTCAAAACTCGGCGCCGCCGGATCGGCCGTAATGGCCGCGATCTCGGCCTCGTGGTCGGCGAGCGCGCGGGCATAGGCCTCGCGGAAATGCCCGGGCTTGATGCGGTCGAACGGCGGCGCCGCGTCGGGGGTGGTCCAATCCGCCAGCAGCGGATTACCGGGCGCGTCGGGGGTTGCCGGGGTGGCAAGGCTGGTCATCGGGTACCCTTATTCATTGGCTAGGCGGGCATGATATATGTCATCGCCCGCGTTGGACCAAAGCCGTCAAGGAGCGCCCCAAAATGCCCCGTCACGCCCATTACCTGCCCCATGGCGTCATTCCGGCGGTGCTGCTGCCATTCACCGACGACCTCGCCATCGACGAGAAGGGCTTTCGCAAGCATTTGCGCGACGTCGCGGCGACCGACGGTATTTCGGCGATCACCATCAATGCCCATTCGACCGAGGTGGCGTCCTGCAGCTTTGAGGAGCAGCGCCGCGTCCTGGCCATCACCCAGGACGAGATCGGCGACCGGCTGCCGATCGTCAACGGCATCTGGGCCGACGGCAGCCTCGAGGCCGCCCGCATCGCCCGCATGGCGGAGGAGGGCGGTGCCTCGGCGCTCCTGGTGTTCCCGCCGGCGCCGTTCACCTTGCAGCAGTCGCCGGCGATGGCGGTCGAACATTTCAAGCGCATCGCCGACGCCTCGAGCCTGCCGATCATCGCCTTCCAGTATCCGCTGGCGACCGGCCAGGGCTATCCGCGCGACACGCTGTTGAAAATGGTCGAGGCGGTGCCGACGCTGCGCGCCATCAAGGACTGGGCCGGCAACGTGCCGCAGCACGAAATGCATATCCGCGAGCTGCAAAGCCTGCCGCGGCCGGTCAACGTGCTCACCACCCACAGCGCCTGGCTGCTCAGCTCGCTGGTGCTCGGCTGCAACGGGCTACTGTCGGGCTCGGGCAGCGTCATCCCCGACCTGCAAGCGGCGCTGTTTAAGGCGATCCAGAATAACGACCTCGTCGAGGCCCGCCGCCTGAACGACCGCATCTATCCGCTCGCCCGCGTCTTCTACGCCGACCCCTGGGTCGACATGCACAACCGTATGAAGGAGGCGCTGGTGCTGCTCGGCCGCCTGCCGCGTGCCGTGGTGCGGCCGCCGCTGGTCAAACTCGGCCGCGCCGAGATCGACCGCATCCGTGCCGCTCTGATCGAGGCCGGGCTGTTGTCACAAAACGCCGCGCGCGACGCGGCTTAGTACTTAGCCCTCTCCCGCAAGGGGAGAGGACAACGTCAGGCGCCTTGATCCCGCCATCGCTTTCGGAGTAACTGCCGGCCCATGGACCAATCTGCCATCCAGCGCCCCCGGCGCATCCTCTGGCTCAACGTGCTGACCGTGGTCAGCGCGGCGATCCTGATCAGCGCCGAGGTGTTCGGCGCCGCCTTTGCCGGCAGCTGGGCGATCGCCAGCCTGTTCTCGCTCGGCTCGCTCGGCGCCCGCATCCTCGACGGCATCTTCGTGCTGTGCGGCATCGCGGTGATGGTGCAGTTCGTCCGCGCCGCGAGCCACGTCGAGCCGTTCAGCGCCGAGTGACGCGCTCGCGGCCTCGCGCTCTCCACCGCCGCTCGCAACTTTTACCTCTCGTTAAAACAAAAAGGGTTGCGCCACCCGGCTGAATGGATTATTTCCGCTCTTGCCCAATTTCGCACGTGCCTGTGGCCGTGTGTCGGTCGGTGGGCATCCGGACAAGAGGCCGGACAGCCGCCTAAGGAAGACGCTACTACTTCCTTGCTCCCGCGACCGGCAGCCGGAGGCGAACCGGCGATGCCAGCTCTCCACTGGCGACGCGGCTTAAAGCAACGACGGAAGGGCTTTTTTGGATGACTACCGGCGCCAATGCCGGGGACACCGAAAGGGCTTGTCCATCTTTGCCAGCAGTGCGGAACGGGATCTCCCTCATCCGGACCAAGGCAGCAATCACAGTGACGCAACGCATCCGCAAGCTGGCGGAACGCTGCGCGTCGCAGGAGGTTCACCTCGGCGGCTACGCCGTCGGCCGGATTAGGGAGGTGGTTCGAAATGACCACACGCATCCGCGAATTTCTCAAGCATCGCACTGAAAACGGACCCTGCCTCGTTCTCGACCTCGACGTCGTGCGCGAGAATTATCTGAACTTTGCCAAGGCGCTGCCGGACAGCAAAGTGTTCTACGCCATCAAGGCCAATCCGGCGCCGGAGATCCTCAAGCTCCTCGCCGGGCTCGGCTGTTGCTTCGACGTTGCCTCGGTCAGCGAGACCCACGACGCGCTCGCGGCCGGCGCCTCGCCGGACCGCATCTCCTATGGCAACACCATCAAGAAGGAGACCGAGATCGAGGCCGCCTTCAGGCTCGGCGTCACGCTGTTCGCCGTCGACTGCGAGGCCGAGGTCGAGAAGGTGGCGCGCGCCGCTCCGGGCAGCCGGGTGATCTGCCGCATCCATTGCGACGGTTCCGGCTCGGAATGGCCGCTGTCGCGAAAATTCGGCTGCGAGCCGGACTATGCCGCCGATATTTTGGAGCTGGCGCACAAGCGCGGGCTGGTGCCGCACGGCATCTCGTTCCACGTCGGCTCGCAGCAGCACAATGTCGAGGCCTGGGACCGGGCGCTGGCGTCGACCGCGGCGATCTTCCGCTCCTGCGCCGAGCGCGGCATCGCGCTGGCCATGGTCAATCTCGGCGGCGGCTTTCCGGCCAAATACATCCGCAAGACGCCAAAACTCGAGAGCTACGGCAAGGCGATCTTCAAGTCGCTGCGCAAGCATTTCGGCAACAACCTGCCGAACACCATCGTCGAGCCGGGCCGCGGTCTCGTCGGCAATGCCGGCGTCATCGAGGCCGAGGTGGTGCTGATCGCCAAGCGCAGCCCCGAGGACGAGGTGCGCTGGGTCTATCTCGATATCGGCAAGTTCCACGGCCTGGCCGAGACCATCGGCGAGTTGATCCGCTACCCGATCCGCACCGCCAAGGATCGCGACGAGACGGCGCCCTGCATCATCGCCGGCCCGACCTGCGATTCCGTCGATGTGCTGTACGAGAAGACGCCGTATCCGCTGCCGGTGTCGCTCGCCATCGGCGACAAGGTCTTGATCGAGGCCGCCGGCGCCTACACGACGACCTATTCGTCGGTCGGCTTCAACGGTTATCCCCCGCTGCGGCAATATGTGATCTGACGGCGGCGGCGTCGCAAAAAAGCAAACCCCGGGCCTCGGCCCGGGGTTTTTGTTTGCGTGGTTGCCGCGCTATTTCGGCTGCACGCTCGGATCGCCAGCTGTCGGCGGCGGAATGACTGAGGTATCGCCGGTCTTCGGCGTCGGCGCCTTCATCGCCGGGTCGATGTCCGGCGGGCAGATCACGCCGGCGTTCTTGTCGGCACTCTGATTCAACGCCTCGCTGGAGCGCTCTTGCGGCGTACAGCCTTTTGGATCGGGGGCTTGCGCCTGCGCAACTGCGGCCGATGTCATGGTAAGCGCTATGAGCAACGCGCTCCATGACCCTTTAGCCGTCATGCTCATGGTGTCACTCCCTGCAAATCGCTTGTTCTGCAGAGATAACGTTTGGCGGAAGATGCGGTTCCTCCGACTGGAACCCGGCTCAGGCCAAGTCTAGTCCGGCCAAGTCTGGTCCGGCCAAGTCTGGTCAGGCCAGGTCGAGAATGCCGGCTTCGCCGTTCTCGGTGCCGAAGGCGAGCAGCGTGCCATCGGCGCTCCAGGCCAGCGCCGTGACCGGCGCGTCGCCGGGCCGTTTTGCCAAAATCTCGGCGCCGTCCTCGACCCGCACCAACAGCACCATGCCGTCGGCATAGCCGGCGGCGACGATGTCCTGCTTGGGATGGCAGGCGACGACGTCGATGCGATGCTCCGACGGCGCTAGCAATTTTGGCTGCTTGCCCATGGGACCGTCCTTGGTCTGGAACGGCCACAGGATGATTTGGGTCGAGCCGGACGTGGCAAGCCAGCGTCCGCCCACCGTCCAGCCGACCGAGGTGACGCGCGCGGCGTAGCCGGTCATGCGCATGTGCTGGCGGTCGACCAGGCGCCAGCCATGGAGCATCGGCTCCTGCATGGTGGTGACCAGGAAGCGGCCGTCCGGGTGCACCGTCACGCCGAGATGCGAGCCCTTCCATTCGAGCTTTTCCGGATCGGCCTTCGGCGCATTGGGGAACCACAGCGTGGCACCGTTGTAATGCGCCATGGCGAGGCGAAAGCCCTTTGGCAGGAAAGCGAGCCCGCCGACGGTGGACGGCGCTTCAAAGCTGCGCAGTTCTTTTCCCTGCACGAAAGCGGTCTTGCCCGCGGACCAAGCCACCGCGCCGTCGGGGCCGACCGCCACATGATCGATCCAGCGGTGTTTCGGGTCCGCCGCAATGGTGCGGCTTGCGCCGCTGACATCGGTTTCCACGACTTTGCCGTCGTCGCCGCCCGAGACGACGACTGTCTCCGTCACAGCTGTCGCCAGTATGGCGCCGCCATGGACCGTGGCGCGCTTGGGCTCGCCGCGCGGCGGCGCCAGCACCATGGCTTCCTCGCCGAGCACGAACACCGCCATCCGTCCGAGAAAATGCGCGGCGATGACGGGGCCGCCCGCCGCAACCGGATGGACGCGTTCGACGACGGAAGCGGTGTCGTTGCGGGTGTCGGTCATGGGACGGTGCTGGCGTTGCGATTTCCCCTCCCCCTTGTGGGGAGGGGTAGGGGTGGGGGTCGGGAGGGAATGTAAGAGCGTCGACGCATGCGCCTTACCTCACGACCCCCACCCCTCCCTCCCCACAAGGGGGAGGGAGAAGAATAGAGCAGGTTAGGCCACGCAACTCTCAAACCCTTCGGCGATCTTCTTGCCGGGCAGATTGCGGCCGATGAAGACGATGCGGCTGTCGCGCTTCTCGCCGTCTTTCCACGGCCGCTGGTGGTCGCCGTCGAGGATCATGTGCACGCCCTGGAACACGAAGCGGGCATCGTCGTCCTTGAAGGCGAGGATGCCTTTGCAGCGCAAAATGTTCGGGCCTTCCTTCTGCACCAGGTCCTGAACCCAGGGGAAGAACTTGTCCGGATTGAGGGGCTTGTCGCTTCTCAGCGAAATCGATTGCATGTCCTCGTCGTGATAGTGCTTGAGCCCGCCGTGGGAGTGCGCGTGCTTGTGGTCATGGTCATGATGATGGTCATGGCCATGGTCGTGATCATGATGATGGTCGTGATCGTGGCCGTCGCCTTCGAGGAATTCCGGCTCGATGTCGAGGATGCGGTCGAGATCGAAGGCGTTGCGCTCCAGCACTTCGCTCAGCGCGATCTTGGCGCGCTCGGTCTTGTGCACCCGGGCGTAAGGGTTGATGCCGCGGATGCGCGCCTCGACTTCGGCCAGTTCCTCGGCCGTCACCAGATCGGTCTTGTTGATCAGGATGACGTCGGCAAACGCGATCTGGTTCTTGGCTTCAGGCGCGTCCTTCAGGCGATCGTTGAGCCACTTGGCGTCGGCGACGGTCACCACGGCGTCGAGCTTGGTGCGCCGCCCGACATTCTCGTCGATGAAAAAGGTCTGCGCCACCGGCGCCGGGTCGGCGAGGCCGGTAGTCTCGACGATGATGGCGTCGAACTTGCCCTTGCGTTTCATCAGCCCGTCGAGGATGCGCACCAGGTCGCCGCGCACGGTGCAGCAGATGCAGCCGTTGTTCATCTCGAACACTTCCTCGTCGGCGCCGACCACGAGGTCGTTGTCGATGCCGATCTCGCCGAATTCGTTGACGATCACGGCGTATTTCTTGCCGTGCGGCTCGGACAGGATGCGGTTGAGGAGCGTGGTCTTGCCGGCGCCGAGATAGCCGGTGAGCACGGTCACGGGAATCTTGTCGGTCATCAGGCCCTCCGTTGGCCTGTTCTATATAGGTATCCGCCGGCTCTTGCATCAGCGCGAAACGCTTGGCCCCGTGACGATTGACCCTGGTCCGGCGCCTTGATCCGGGCCTGCCATGGGCTATCGTTTTCGCCAACACGACAGGGAGGTCACGATGCGGCAGGGCGCGATCATCGCCGCCATTGCTTTCGCCGGCACGGCGTTAGGCTTGGCGAGCGCTACCGGTGCTGCGGCACAAAACTACCCGGAACGGGTGGTCCAGATCATCGTGCCGGCGACGCCCGGATCGAGCGCCGACATTTTGGGCCGCGTACTGGCCGACGGCATGTCGGCGCAATTCGGCAAGCGGGTCATCGTCGTCAACAAGCCGGGTGCCAACGGCGTGCTCGGCTCAGCCGACGTCGCCCGCGCCAATCCCGACGGCTATACGTTGATGCACGGCGCCACCTATTCGGTCACCGTGCAGCCGCTCACCGACAAGGACGTCCACTATACGGTGAAATCGTTCACGCCGATCTGCCAGACGTTCAAGAACGACCAGGTCATCGTGGTGCCGCCGGATTCGCCGCTGAAGACCGCGAAAGACATCGTCGAGGCGGCGAAGCACAAGCCGGGCGCGCTCAATGTCGGCATTCCCGGCATCGCCACCATCCCGCACCTCGCCATGATCCAACTGGCGCAACAGGCCCAGGTCGAGTTCAATGACGTGCCGTTCAAGGGACCGGCCGAGGAAATCCAGAATACGCGCTCGGGGCAACTCGATTTCTCCGCCGTGCCGCTCACCGCCGCCGCCGGCAGCGGGCTTACGATGCCCGGGCTGTTCGCGGCGACGCGCAATCCGTCGCTGCCCGACGTGCCGACATTCAAGGAGCAGGGTTTTGACGTCGCGCCGCTGAGCTTTGGCGGCCTGTTCGGCCCGGCTGGGATGCCGACGGACATCACGCACAAGCTCGAAGCCGCCTGCATCGCCATCATTAAGAGCGACGCCGCCCAGCGCGTGGTCAAGAACACGTTCCAGCCGGCGGATTATTTCGCCGACGCCGCGGGCTTTGCCCGCAATCTCGAAATCGACGTCGCCGAGAAAACGCCGCTGGTGGCATTGCTCAAGCCGCAATGAATGTCCGACTCAAGCCTCGAGATGGCGCCGCGGCAGCACCAGCCAGACCAAGCCGCCAACCGGTCCGACCGCGACGGACAGCACGTAAAGTGCGCCCGCAACCAGGATGATGGCGGGGCCTGCGGGCAGGGCGGCCTGGTAGGACAGGATGAGCCCGGCATAGCCTGAGAGTACAGCGCTGGCGACTGCAACCGCGATCATCGCGGTGACGTCACGCGCCCAGAAGCGGGCAATGAACGCCGGCAGCATCATGATGCCGACGGCGAGGAGCGTGCCGAGCACCAGAAAGCCGCCGACTAGGTTGAGCACCGTGAGCGCCAGAAAGGCGACGTGGGCAGCGCCGCCGGAGCGGCTGACCGAGCGCAAGAATCCGGGATCGACGCATTCGAGCACCAGCGGCCGCCAGATCAATGCCAGCGCCAAGAGCGAAACCGAGGCGATGGCCGCGATGAGCAGGAGCGCAGGGTTTTGAATCGCCAGCACCGAGCCGAACAGAAAATGCACCAGATCCTCATTGCTGCCCTTGAGTGAGACGATAACGACGCCGAGCGCCAGCGAAATCAAAAAGAACGCCGCAAGCGAGGCGTCTTCCTTCAACGTCGTCGCCCGCGCGATCAGGCCGGCGCCGATGGTGATAAGAAATCCCGCGATCAGGCCGCCGCCCGCCATGGCCAAGACGCTCATGCCGGCGAGCAGAAAGCCGATGGCCACGCCGGGCAAAATCGCGTGCGATAGCGCGTCGCCGATCAGGCTCATGCGGCGCAGCATCAAAAACACGCCGATCGGCGCCGCGCTGAACGACAGCGCGAACGTTGCGGCCAGCGCCCGGCGCATGAAGTCATGTTCGGCAAATGGCGCGATCAGGGTGGAGTAAAACATCGTACTTTCCTCTTTCCTCCCCCGCGTGCGGGGGAGGTTCGGCACGCGAAGCGTGCCGGGTAGGGGTCTGCGGCTCGCTCAGAGCAAGCCAGCCCCCTCCACCACGCTTCGCGTGGTCCCCCTCCCCCGCTTCGCGGGGGCGGATGATTTGGCATCACGCGGCCTCGCCGACGCACGCCTCGGCGCTGTCGTCGAACGCCTCGCACATGCGGCGCGCTCGATCGAGATTTTCGGGCGTCAGCACTTCGCGCGTTGCGCCCCAGGCCACCGGCTCGCGGGCGAGCAGCAGAACTTGCGGGAAGTACGCGCGCACCAATTCGATATCGTGGGTGGCGGCCAGCACGGTGCGGCGCTCCCAGTGCCATTGCCGCACCAGATGCATCAGGTCGGCCACCGTCTTGCTGTCGATGGCGCTGAACGGCTCGTCGAGCACGATGACGCGCGCGTCCTGGACCAAAAGCCGGGCGAACAGCATGCGCTGCATCTGCCCGCCCGACAGCGTGCCGATGCTGCGCTGCTCGAAACCGGTCAGGCCGACTGCGGCGAGGCCGGCCTCGATCGCTGCGTGATCTTCGCGGCCGATGCCGCCGAACAGGCCTTTGCGCCGCCAAAACCCCATCGCCACCATGTCGTAGACATTGATCGGAAAAGAGCGGTCGATCTCGGCAGCTTGCGGCAGGTAGGCGATCGCACGCGGGTCGGAGCCGTTGCGCGCGATGCTGCCCGCCAGCGGCTTGAGCGTCCCGACCACTCCCTTGAACAGCGTCGACTTGCCGGCGCCGTTCGGGCCGACAATGGCGGTCAGCGAGCCGGTCTCCACCACGCCGCTGAGATGATGCACGGCAGGATGCCGGTCATAGCCGAGCGTGAGGTCGCGGAACTGCAATGCTGGCGCGGTGTCGGACGTCATGACGGCGAATTCACCAGATGGCCCACAGCACCACGGCCCAGATCAGCGCGGTGAGCGCGCCGGCAAGCGCCAGCCGCCTCGATGCCGAAAGCCGCAGTAATGAAGGCGAAAGGGCCGGCGACGGATGGGACGTGCCGGCATGATGATGGTGCGCCATAATGTAACAATATAACATCACAACCGGTGCCCACCAGCCCCAAGCTTTCGCCGCCGGCGCGGCCAGGAAGGGCCGCCGAATTGCTACACTTTGCCGCCACTAACCAACATCGCAACACAGGGCGTGCGGCATTGGCCCCGCGCGCCATTCGCGCTAGGAATGGGCAACATTTTTGGCGGCCGGAACGGCCGCGTTGGGGAGGAATTCGATGAAACGCTTTGCTTTTGCGCTCGCCGCCACCTTTGTTCTGGCACTGGCGGGCCCGGCGCTGGCCGATCCGATCATCATCAAATTCAGCCACGTGGTGACGCCGGACGCGCCCAAGGGCAAGGCGGCGTTGCTGTTCAAGCAACTCGCCGAGAAATACACCGACGGTAAAGTGACCGTCGAAGTCTACCCGAACTCCTCGCTCTACAAGGACAAGGAAGAGCTCGAAGCCCTGCAGCTCGGCTCGGTGCAGCTCTTGGCGCCCTCGATCTCCAAATTCGGCCCGCTCGGCGTCAAGGAATTCGACGTCTTCGATCTGCCGTTCCTGATGACCGACGACACCCACGCCCGGCAGATGATGGCGAGCCCGATGATGGGCGAGCTCAACAAGAAGCTCGAGGACAAGGGCGTCGAGCCGCTGGCCTATTGGGACAACGGCGCCCACGTCTATACCGCCAACGTGCCGCTGATCATGCCCGACGATTTCAAGGGTCTGAAAATGCGCATCCAGGGCTCGAAGGTGCTCGACGCCGTGGCCCGCGAGCTTGGCGCCATTCCGCAAATCATCGCCTTCGGCGAGCTCTATCAGGCGCTGCAGACCGGCGTCGCCGACGGCGAGGACAACGTGCCGTCCAATATTTCGACGCAAAAGCTCTACGACGTGCAGAAATATCTCACCGTGTCGCACCACGGCCGGCTGACCTATTCGTTGATCACCAACAAGAAGTTCTGGGACGGGCTGCCGCCGGACGTGCGCGCAGGCCTCGACCGCGCGGTGAAGGAATCGACGCAGTTCTTCGACGACACGGCGGCGAAGGACAACGTCACCGCCATGGACACGATCAAGGCCACCGGCAAGATCCAGATCCATGAGCAGACCGACACCGAAAAGGCCGCCTGGATCGCCAAGCTGATGCCGGTGCACAAGGAAATGGAAAAGCGCTTCGGCAAGGATTTCATCGACCGGGTCTATAAAGCGTCGGGCTTCGTCCCGCCCCAGTCCTAAAGCTGCTTGATCCCTTCCCTTAGCCGGGGAAGGGATTTTCGCTACTGGGGGACATCTCGTGTTTGGCGTGCTCGACCGTATCCTCAATCGGCTCGAAGAGGTGATCATCGTCTCGCTGATCGCCATGGCGACGGCGATCACCTTCGTTGCCGTCGTCCACCGCTACGGCGCCAGCAATTCCGCGAGTCTCGCCCGCTGGGCCGGCGTGCATAATCTGCCGTTTCTCAAATATACCGCGAACTGGGTCTATACCGGGCTCGTCGCCATCCATCTGTCCTGGGCCAACGAGCTGTCCACCTACATGTTCGTGTGGATGGCGAAATTCGGCGCGGCGCTCGGCGTGCGCACCGGCATCCATGTCGGCGTCGATGTTTTCGTCAAACGGCTGTCGCCGGCCGCGCGCAAGCCGGTGATCGTGTTCGCGCTGTTGTGCGGCGCGTTGTTCACCGGCGTCATCGGCACGCTCGGCGCGCTCTATGTCTATGAGCTCGATCCGGATCAGATCTCGCCGGAGCTCGAATGGCCGAGCTGGATGATCTATCTGTGCATTCCGCTCGGCTCCTATCTGATGTGTTTCCGCTTCCTGCAGGTGATGTGGCGTTTCCTGCGCACCGGTTACGTGCCGCATCAGGGCCACGGCATCGAATACGAGGAGCCGCACGATACGGCGCCGCTCGGCGAGACCGTCCCAGCCGGCGAGGCGGCACGATGACGACGCTGTCGCCGCCCATCGCCAAGCCGGCCGCCGCGCCGCGGTCGCCGCGGTCGTCGTTCGGCGACAATTTCACGGCGGCGCTGATCATCATCATCCCGATCGCGCTGGCGCTGATCTGCTTCGCGGCGCGGCTGCATATCATCGAATTGTCGCACACGGTGCGCGCCGAGCTTTTGTTCGCGCTGCTGCTCGCCTTGATGGCGTGCGGCATGCCGATCTCGATCGCGCTCGGGCTCTCGGTTTTGACCTATCTGTTCATTCTCTCCGACGTCGATCCGAAGATGGTCGGGCTGAAACTCTTCACCAGCATCGACCGCTTCGAGATCATGGCGATCCCGTTCTTCATCCTGGCCGGCAATTTCCTCACCGCCGGCGGCGTGGCGCGGCGCATGATCGATTTCGCCACCTCGATGATCGGGCACTGGTACGGCGGCTTGGGGCTTGCGGGCGTCGTCGCCTGCGCCTTGTTCGCGGCGATTTCCGGCTCGTCGGTCGCGACCGTGGTCGGCATCGGCTCGATCATCCTGCCGGCCTTGATGGAGCAGGGCTATCCGCCGCGCTTTTCCGCCGGCGTCATCGCCACCTCGGGCGCGCTCGGCATCCTGTTTCCGCCGTCGATCAATCTCGTCATCTATGCGGTGGCGACCAGCGGCATGCAGCCGCGCGGGCCGACCGGCGCGGTGGTCGATTCCGCCTCGATCGGGCAATTGTTCATCGCCGCGCTGATCCCCGGGCTGATCCTCGCCTTCATGCTCGGCGCGACCACCTGGTATCGCGCCTGGCGCTACGACTATCCGCGTTTGCCGCGCTCGAGCTGGCGCGAATGCTGGCGCGCATTTCGCGAAAGCGTCTGGGGCCTGGCGCTGATCGGGCTGGTGCTCGGCGGCATCTATTCCGGGCTGTTCACGCCGACCGAGGCTGCCGCCTGCGCCGCGGTCTATTCCTTCGTCATCGCGGTGTTCGTCTACAAAGGCCTGAAATTCTCCGAAGTGCCCGCGGTGCTGCTCAAGGCCGCGGCCATGAGCGCGATGATCCTCTACATCATCACCAATGCGGCGGTGTTCTCCTGGCTGCTCACCTCGGAGCAAATCCCGCAATCCATGGCCGAATGGATGACCGCGCAAGGATTCGGCATCGTCGCCTTCCTCCTGGTCACCAACGTCGTGCTATTGGCCGCCGGCAATTTCATGGATCCCGCCGCCATCACGCTGATCATGGCGCCGATCCTGTTTCCCATGGCGGCGCGGCTCGGCGTGCATCCGGTGCACCTCGGCATCCTGATGGCGGTCAATATGGAAGTCGGCCTGTGCCATCCGCCGGTCGGCCTCAATCTCTACGTGGCTTCCGGTATCACCAAGATGGGCATCACCGAGCTGACGGTGGCGGTGCTGCCGTGGCTCCTCACCATGCTGATTTTCCTGGTGATGGTGACCTACATCCCCGCCATTTCACTGTGGCTGCCGCATTTGCTCGGGATGCTGTAGGGCGGATTAGCGAAGCGTAATCCGCCATGAGCTGGTCGGGCAGACGGCGGGTTACGCCTTCGGCTAACCCGCCCTACGCTGCTACGGCTCTTTGGAATCCATCAGCACGAAGATGATGCGGCAGGGCTCGGTGCCGTGATTGAGCCAGGCGTGGTTGGTGGCCTGCTGAACCACGACGTCGCCGGCTTTGACGTGGACGGTCTTGTCGTCGAGCATCATGTCGATCTCACCCGACATGATGATGGCGTAGTCGACGGTGCGGGTGCGGTGCATCAGCGGATGGCTCACCGGCACGCCGCGGCCCGGCGCGTGGTCGCCGACGATCTTCATCATCAGTTCGGGTTGCAGTTTGGCCTCCTCGCCGGGCTTGAGCGGCGGAATCTCGACGACGCGGATGATGGTACCGTTGTCGGGCGGATTGATCCCGGTCGGCTTGGCGATATCTTCGTTGAACGAAAAACCCGACGGCGACGACGTCGTCAGCCACAGATTGACCGATGCATTGCCGGACGGGCTGACCTTGAGCGGCACTTGGCTGTCGGCCAGCGTGGTGGACTTGTTGTTGGCGTCGAGCGTGGTGACGACGCGATGAATATCGCTGGCCTGGCTCGCCGTCGCGACCGATGCCAGGACGGCGATCAAGCTCAATGTCCTCAAATGCATGGTTCCCCCTCTTTTGTCGTTGCCGCGCGATCGCCCGCTTGGGCGAGCGTCGCGGACGAAGCGTGGCAATTTTCCCCTGGGCCGGCAAGGCGCGGCCGGCGGCACCATTTTCGCCCCATACCACGGCAATTGAACGTGGTATCGTGCCGGCACTTGGCAGGCACGACGCTCGCCAAAAGAGCGAACGCGGCACGATTGTCCAATCAATGACCCCGAACGGGGTTTTATCTGGGGATTCCCAGAACGATGGACGAAGCGACCAGCAATCTGCCGGCCCCGGATGAGGTCCGGGCCCAGCTCGAACGCATGACGGCGAGCGACGATTTCATTCGCTCGCCGCAGCTCGGCGCGTTTTTGCGCTTCGTCGTCGAGTTGGTGCTGCAAGGCAAGAGCGACCGCATCAAGGCCTATACGATCGGCGTCGACGTGCTGCGCCGCGACGCAAAATTCGATCCGCAGCTCGATCCGATCGTGCGCGTCGAAGCGACGCGGCTGCGCCGCACCATCGATCGCTATTACGCGGGCCTCGGCGCCGACGACGCCATCCGCATCGACCTGCCGCGCGGCAGTTATATCCCGACCTTCACCCGGCGCCCGACTTTTCCCGGCGTGACGGCGCATTCATCCACGCTCGATCGGTTCTGGTCGATCCGTTTGCTGCTGGTGGGGATGGTGGCGCTGATCGTGATCGCCGCCGTCGTCGCATTGTCGCAACGCCGCGTGGCGGCGCCGAATGTCGCGACGGCGCCGCCGGGCGAGACGCAATCTGCGGTCGCCGCGCTGCCGCCCGGCAACGGGCTGCCGGTCCTGATGATGCCGCCCTTCGAAGTCAGCGGCACGCCAGGGCCGCGCAGCATTGCCGCCCGCTCGCTGCAGGAGACGCTGAGCAACGCTTTTACCCATTTCGATCTGGTCAACGTTCAGCTGGAATCCGCCGACCATCAGGCGGCGGCCGGCAACGAAGCCGCGCCAACGCGCGATGCGAACGCCGACTATCGATTTTCCGGTTCGGTCGAATATGCCGACGACGGCGCGGCGCGTCTGTCGTTCAGGCTGATCGACGTCGCCGACGGCGGCATCGTCTGGTCGCGCGTGTTCGATCGCGTGCTCGGCGGCGACGACAAGGCCGGCGCCGAAGAGCGGATCGTGCGCGAGCTTGCCGGCATATTGCTGCAGCCGTTCGGCGTAATCTATGCCCGCCAGCGCGCCAAGGTTCTGGACGGCACGCTGACCGATCCACGCTATCGCTGCCTGGTCGAGGTCATCGATTCGTTCAGCTCGTTCGACCCGGCCCAGCAGCAGCGCGGGCGCGATTGCCTCGAAGAGCTCACCGCGCGCGATCCGGGTTTCGCGCTCGGCTTCAGCTACCTCGCGGCGATCTATTTGCGGGACTATCTCTACGATTTCGACCGACGCCCGAACGCCGTGCCGCCGCTCGAACGCGGGCTCACCGCGGCGCGCCGCGGCGTCGAATTGAATCCGGAATCCTCGCGCGCCTACGAGATGCTGTTCGTCATCCAATTCGCCCGCCGCGAGTTGGCCGCGGCCTTCGATGCCGCCACCAAGGCGATTTCGCTCAACCGCTACGACATGCGTCTCTTGGGCTCCTACGGCGCGCGCCTGATCTCGAGCGGCGATATCGACAAGGGCTTGGCCACGTTGCGCCAAGCGGGGAACGACGGCACGGTGCGGCCGCCGTTCGAGGAGTTTTTTCTCTTCCTCGGCGAATATCTGCGCGGCGACATCACCAGCGCGATCTTCCACGCCGACCAGATCACCAACGATTCCTTCCAGCTCGGCCTGATCGCGCGCGCGCTCGCCGCCGCGGCCAGGGGTGACAGTGAAGCCGCCACGCGCGCGCTCTCCCGGCTGGTCGCGCTCGCCCCGGCGTGGCGCGACGATACTCGCGGCACGCTGGCGCGGTTTTTCTACGCGCCGGCGATTGTCGACCGGCTGTCGAGCGACCTCGCGGCGGCGGGTCTTTCCGGGCGGTCTTGACGGCGCGCGGCGGGCACGTCAAACTCGATTTCACTATAACTGATTGATTATAAATATCTATTTATCAGGCTGCGGCCCGTTTAACAGCAAGTTGCTTCCGCGCCGGCGGCCGTGCCCGTAAGGCCGCTTGCTTATCGCCGGAACATCGATGCCTGTTCCGGCTTAATTCACAGCGCCAAATTGGCTTTATCGGAATTGGACGAGGTTTTATGCCTCTTGCCCTCGCTGAATATCTTCGTCACCTGGCGACGCGCTGCAGCCGCATGTCGCGCGATTGCAGCGACCCGGTGACCAGCAAGGAACTGGTGATCATCAGCGTCGAGCTGGTCGAAAAGGCGGAAGCTTTTGAGGCCGAGTACGCCATACCGCACGCCGACGATCCGCACGCGGCGGATATCACCACCCGCGACGACGACGAGAAGTAACTCTTCGAAGCCGCTTACGACGCCTGCCGCAGCTTCGACGGTGCGCCGCCGCGCAGCCCGTCGAGGATGGCGTTGGCGCGCGCCATCGAGAATTCGCGCGTCTTGGCGTCGAACGCCGGTCCGGCGGCGCGCATCATGTAGCCGTGCTGCACGCCCGGAAAGATGTGCACCTCGACATTCTTCATGCGCGCGGAAATATCGCGATAGGCGTCCAGCACCTCGGCCGGCGCCCGGCTGTCGCGATCGCCCCAGATGATGCAGACCGGCTCGCCCACGCCGTCGAGCTCCGCCACGTAATCGAGGAACTGGGTGCCGTGGCAGGAAATGCCGGCGGCATAGCCGAGCCGCTTCGGTCCGAGGATGGCGTAGGGGCCGCCGTAGCAGAAACCCATCACCGCGGCGTGGCCGTTGAACTGCTTGAGCGTGCGCAGGTAGGCGAGCATGTCGAGGAGATCGCGCTCGCCGGTCTTGATCTTCTCGAGCCGCGGCTGCGAGCGTTGCTGGGAGCGGCCGTCGTCATGGGACAGCGGGCCGGGCAGCGTGCGCCAGAACAGATCCGGCGCCGCGGCGATGACGCCGCCCGCGGCAAATTCGTCGGCGATGGCGCGGATGTCGTCATCGACGCCGTGGACGGCGGACGCCAGCACGATGGCCGGCATTGTTCCGTCAGACTTGGGTGTATTGGCCTTCGGCGCGACCAGATAGCAATCGAATTCGCCGCCTTCGCTCGATCGAATTTTTACGGTCTGTCCTGACATGACGTCCTCCCTAATCGTGAAAGTCGCTCGGCTTGAGCTCGATCGGCGTGCCGTGCGGGGTGCGTTCGCAGGCGTGCTCCCAGGCGTGGCGCGTGCGTTGAAGCTGCCGCGCGTCGGTGACGCCCTTCTCGGCGACGATGCGCTCCAGCGTGGCGAGCCAGTGATGATAATAGGTCTCGCCGGTGTCGGGATCGCCGGCGGCTTGCGCCTTCTTGATCTCGTCACCGAGCGTTGCCGCCCATTCCTTCCAGGTGAACAGGCCGCGCTCGTTGAGCGACAGCGCCAGCGCAAACGCTTCCGCCTCCCATGGCTCGCGGAACACCGGCCCGTCGTCGTTGCGGGGGATGCCGGCGACGGATTGCGCCGCGCGCAGCGTGGCGGCGTCGGCGGTCATGCCGGCTCCAGATACGGCTCGAACGCCTCGATCGAGACCTTGAGCGACGGGTCGGAAGTCTGGCCCCACAATTCGCGGCCGTCGAACAGCACGGTGTAGAGCCATTGCGGATCGTCGCCTTTGCCCAGCGCGGCGGTATCGGGAAAGACGTGACAGCCGCGGATCGCCTCGACGACGCCGACTTTTTCGCGCGCGTAGCGCGGCAGCCGGGTGTGGGTCTCCGGATGGATGTTCCTGGTGCGCACGCGGTCGCCGGGTTTGAAGCGGGCAGGGGATTTGGCCGGGCGGCTGAACGAGCCGCGCGACAATGTGTTCGGCACATCGGCGGCGGTGAGCTTGCGTTTGAGCGTCTTGCCGGGGCGCAGCGCGTGGCCGGCTTTGATCTCATCGGCATCGGCGAGGCCGAGCTCGACGACGAGGTTTTCCAGCCGCACCGCCCATTTCCGGTAATAGGAGCTGGTCAGATAAACGTCCGGCGGCAGCTTCTCGATGCCGAAGCGGGTCTGATCGATGGTCCAGATGCCGGTGTAGCCCATGGCGCGGTTGAGCGCGAGCGTGCGGCCTTCCCACGGCGCGTGAAACACCGGCTCGTCCGGCTCGGGCTCCACTTTGCCGAATCCGTGCATGCCGCCCATGTCGTGGATGCCGTCCATTATAAAACCTCTTTCGGATTTTTCGGCAGGCCGGTGCCGATCATGCAATCGCGCGTCACCAGGTTTGCGAGTTTTTCCTCGCTCCAGCCTTCGGTGCCGGCGGGCCGCATCGGCAGCACGATGAAACGCGTCTCGGCGGTGGAGTCCCAGACCCGGAGGTCAGTGCCGGCCGGCAACGTCACGCCGAAATCGGCGAGCACGCCGCGCGGATCGTTGACCGCGCGCGAGCGATAGGGCGCCGATTTGTACCAGACCGGCGGCAGGCCGAGCACTTCCCACGGATAGCAGGAGCACAAGGTGCACACGATCATGTTGTGCTCTTTCGGCGTGTTCTCGACCGCGATGAGGTGGTCGCCGACCCGGTTCAAGAGGCCGAGCGAGGCTACCGCCTTGCTGCCGTCTTCGAGCAGCGCCCGCTTGAACGCCGGATCGGCCCAGGCCTTGGCGACGACGCGCGCGCCGTTGTGCGGGCCGACCTTGGTCTCGTAGGCCTCGATGATGACGTCGAGCGCGGCCGGGTCGATATAGCCTTTCTCGGCCAGCACGGTCTCGAGCGCGCGCACGCGCAGCTGCATCTCGGAGAGCTCCGAGCCGTGCTCGTGATGATCGTCATGATCGTGGTCATGATCTTGCGCCATGGCCTGCTTTCCTTCCCTGCGTTTCGCGGCGCCCATTATAGTATGCGGGGGAGCCATGAGAAATACGGCCGAACGCATTGCCAGCAGCATCGATCGCGTCATTGCGGCCATCGGCCGCGCCGCGACCTGGTGCTGTCTTTATATCGTTCTGGCCGAATTCGCCGTGGTGGTGATGCGCTATGCGCTCGGCATGGGCTCGATCCCCCTGCAGGAATCGGTGCTCTACGCCCACGCCGCGCTGTTCATGCTCGCCGCCGCCTGGACGCTGCAAGTCGGCGGCCACGTGCGCGTCGACGTCTTCTATGCCCAGGCGAGCCCGCGCCGGCGGGCCGTCATCGACCTCATCGGCGCCGTCGTCTTTCTGTTTCCGTTCGCCATCGCGGTTGCGGTGCTGTCGCTGCCTTACGTCGAACGGTCCTGGGTGATTCTTGAAGGCTCACGCGAAACCAGCGGCTTGCCGTTGGTCTACCTGCTCAAGACGCTCATTCCGCTGTTTGCGCTTCTGATCGGCTTGCAAGGCGTCGCCCAGGCGATCCGCGCCGCGCTGGTGCTGGCCAAGCCCCCTCCCATCCCTCCCCCGCAAGCGGGGGAGGGTAGGGTTTGAGTATGAGCGAATTTCTCGCCGTCGCGATGGTGGTGGCGGTCTGCGCGCTGTTGCTGGTGGGCTATCCCGTGGCGCTGACGCTGGCCGGCGTGTCGCTCGGCTTCGCCATTCTGGGCGCGGCGTTGCACGTGATGAACCTCGCACTGCTCGGCGCGCTGCCGGCACGCATTTTCGGCGTCATGAGCAACGACGTGCTGCTCGCCATCCCGCTGTTCATCTTCATGGGCGTGATGCTGGAGCGCTCGCGCATTGCCGAGGATTTATTGGAAACCATGGGCCGGCTGTTCGGCACGCTGCCGGGCGGCTTGGGGTTCTCGGTGATCGTCGTCGGCGTGCTGCTCGCCGCCGCCAAGGGCGTCGTCGGCGCCACCACGGTGACCATGGGTCTGATCGTGCTGCCGACCATGCTGCGCCACGGCTACGACAAGGCGCTCGCCGCCGGCACGGTGGCGGCGACCGCGACCTTGGCGCAGATTTTCCCACCGGCGACCGTGCTGGTGCTGCTCGGCGATCAGCTCAGCAATTCCTACCAGGCCGCGCAATTGGCGCAGGGCAATTTCGCCCCGCAGGCGGTGTCCGTCGCCGACCTGTTCGCCGGCGCCATCATTCCAGGTCTCGTGCTGGTGCTGCTGTATCTGCTCTATCTGATCGGCATCGCAATCTTCTTTCCACAAAAATCGCCGCCGATTGCGCCTGACCCCGACGCGCCGCGCGGTTTTGCGCTGGCGCGCCGGCTGATTGCGGTTCTCATCGCGCCGATCGCGCTGATCCTGGCCGTGCTCGGCTCCATCCTCGGCGGCATCGCGACGCCGACCGAAGCGGCGTCGGTCGGCGCCGTGGGCGCCATTCTGCTGGCCGCACTGAGGTCAGGCGTCACGGGGCTGCTGATGCCGGTGATGGTGCGCACGACTCAAATCACCAGCATGATCTTTGTCATCCTGATCGGCGCGACCTTGTTCAGCCTGGTGTTCCGCGGCCTCGGCGGCGACGTCATGGTGGAACGCGCGCTCACCGACCTGCCGGGCGGCGTCGCCGGCGCGACGCTCGCGGTCATGGCGGCGCTGTTCCTGCTCGGCTTCGTCATGGACGCCTTCGAGATCATCTTCGTGGTGGTGCCGATCGTGGCGCCCGTGCTGCTCAAAATGCCGGGCATCGATCCGGTCTGGCTCGGCATCATGATGGCGGTCAACCTGCAGACCTCCTACATGCACCCGCCGCTCGGCCCGACACTCTTCTATCTTCGTGGCGTCGCGCCGCCGGAAGTGACCACCCGGCACATCTATCTCGGCATCATTCCCTATGTGCTGATCCAGCTGGCGATGCTGGTGACGCTGTGGTTTCTGCCGGCGCTGGCGACCTGGTTGCCGCACAAGCTCTATGGCTCGTGATTCTTACAAATCGTCGAGCCCGTATTCCTTCCACCGCGCAGCGACCCGCGCCGCGTCGTCGGCGTGCGGCTTGACCGTCGGCGGGAAGCGTTCGTTGTTCCAGCGCGCTTGGCGCGGGTGTTTCCACGACCGCGTGGCGTCGATCAGCATGCGGTTCCACAATCCGGTGCCGAGCTGCTCAACGTTGCGATCTTCCAACGGCGTCGACGGATCGATCGGCGAGCCGAAAATCCCCGGGAAAATAACGACGCCGCCCTCGCCGGCATTGACGCGATGCGCATAGGCCCATTCGACCTGCTCGTCGGCGGCCGGATCGATATCCTCTTCGACGACGATGACGTGCTTATAGCGATATTGCGCGGCGGCATTGCCCCACAGCGCCGCCGCGATCTGCTTGGGCTGGCCCTGGTAGTGCTTCTTGATCTGGATGCGGATATTGACGCCGTTGGTGATCGGCGGCGCGTAGACGTCGAGGATGCCGGGAATGCCGGCACCGTTCAAAATATTCCAGGCGATGGCGGCGCGCTGCACCGAGGACATCACGCTGTTCTCGCTGTAGGAGCCGGGCAGCGTCCCTTCCAGCGAGCCGCAGAAGATCGGGTCGCGCCGGTGGGTGATGCAGGTCACCTTCATGGTCGGCCGCGGCGTCGGCAGGTCGGAAACGTAGCCGGTATATTCGCCGAACGGCCCTTCCATCTCGTAGCTCGACGGATCATCGCTGATCGTGCCCTCGATGACGATCTCGGCGCTGGCCGGCACTTCGAGGTCGACGGTCTCACAGCGCACCAATTGCGCCGGCTCGCCGCGATAGCCGCCCATCACGTCGTATTCGCACACGCCCGACGGCAGCGGCGAGCCTGAGAGAAACGACATGATCGGGTCCCAGCCGATCACGCAGGCGACCGGCATCGGCTTGCCGCGCGCCGCCCATTTGACGAAATGCGCGCCCCAGTGCTGGCCGCCTTTGACCAGCAGGAACGGCGCGGTGTCCTTGTGTCCGATCATGCCGCGATACATGCCGACATTCGTCACCCCGGTGTCGGGGTCTTTGGTCACGATCGAGGAGAAGGTGTGGATGTAGCGGCCGCCTTCGAGATAGTGCCATTTCGGCACCGGAAATTCGGTCTGGTCGATATCCTTGCCGCGGACGATGACCTCCTTCACCGGCCCAGAGTCGACGATCACCGGCGCGATGGTCTCGCGGTTTTTCTTCATCACGTATTGCACCAGGTCGCGGTTGGTGGCGTCGTGCGGGAATCCGAGTGCCAGCGCCAGCCGCGATCGCGCGCCGAGCCCGCTGGCGAACAGCTTTGTGCAGCGGCCGTTGGCATAACCCTTGATGTTCTCGAACAGCACCGCCGGACCTTTTTTCTCCAGCACCCTGCGTGTCACCGCCCCGATCTCGCGGTCCCAATCGACTTCGGCCTTGATGCGGCGCAGCTCGCCATGCTGCTCGAGCTGCGCCATCCATTGCCGCATATCCAAAAAGCCCATTCCGTACTCACTTTCGCCTCTGCCGCCGCGGCACATCGCCAAGCTTGATAACCGCATTAATTCCCGCAATTCTCAAACCTGGCAATGGGCCAGCCACGCGCCGGACGCCGGGAGCGACCATGACCGCAAGCAAAATCTTCGATCTGCACGGCAAGGTCGCATTGGTGACCGGCGCCTCCAGCGGTCTCGGCCTGCGCTTTGCCGAGTGCCTGGCCGAGAACGGCGCCGCGGTGGTGCTGGTGGCGCGCCGCGCCGATCGGCTTGCGGAGCTGAAAGCGCGCATCGAAAAATCCGGCGGCCGCGCGCTGGCCGTCGAGGCCGACGTGCGCGACCGCGCCGCGATGGCGGCGGCCTTCGATGCCGCCGAGAAGAATTTCGGCACCGTCACCATCCTGGTCAACAATGCCGGCGTCGCGCATGCGGGCCGCGCCGTCGACATGCCGGAAGAGGAATGGAGGCGCATCCTCTCGACCAATCTCGATGCGGTGTTCTATTGCGCCCAGGAAGCGGCGCGGCGGATGCTGGCGGCCGGCAGCGGCGGCGCCATCGTCAATATCGCTTCCGTGCTCGGCTTCGGCGTCGCCAAGGGCGTCATTGCGTATGCCACCGCCAAGGCCGGCGTGATCCAGATGACCAAAGCGCTGGCGCTCGAGCTCGCCTTCAAGGGCATCCGCGTCAACGCCATCGCTCCGGGATGGATCATGACCGAGCTCAATCGCGATTATCTGATGAGCGAAAAAGGCGCCGCGCTCAAGCGCGAGATTCCGATCGGCCGCTTCGGCGAAGAACGTGATCTCGACGGGCCGCTGCTGCTGCTCGTCTCCGACGCCGGCCGCTTCGTCACCGGCACGACCATCGTCGCCGACGGCGGCCAGATGGTGGCGCTGCGCGGTTAGGACGCGGACGTATTAACGCGCAGCCGGCCATTCGGCCCCTTGCGGCCGATGCGCAGCGCAGTATGGTGGATGAGCCGGCCCCCGAGAACGGCCATGAACGGATGTAAGTGTGGCGATCGATTCTAGGCAGCCTCCAGAATTCTCCTGGAACTACGACCGCGTCGAAATTATTGCGGATGGTGTCATCCACGCGATCGGCTTTTGCCTCAGTTTGATTGGCGGGATCATCATCATCGTCCTGGTCGCGAGTGAATCTACCAAACCTGCCGCGATCGTGGCTGTCTCGATTTATGCCGTTGCTCTGTTTGCAATGCTGGGAATCTCGGCTGCATATAACATGTGGCCAGTCTCCGATACAAAGTGGATCCTTCGCCGCTTCGACCATTCAGCCATCTATTTGTTGATCGCCGGCACCTACACACCTTTTATTGCGCAGCTGAGCAACAGATCTGTCGCGGGCGGCCTGCTTGCGGTCGTTTGGCTCACCGCAGGGGTTGGTGTGGCGTTAAAGCTTATGTTGCCGGGCCGTTTCGATCGCGTCGCAATTGTCCTGTATCTACTTCTCGGTTGGTGCGGCGTGGCGGTCTACGGGTCCTTCTTTGCTTTGCTGCCAGACTTGGTTTTCTGGCTTCTGGCGATCGGGGGCGCCCTCTACTCATTGGGAGTGGTCTTTCATATCTTGTCGAACCTGCGTTTTCAAAACGCGATTTGGCATGCCTGCGTGCTTCTTGCCGCCATCTGTCACTTCGCGGCAGTCCTCGAATATGTGGCTCTTGCGCCGAACAGCTTGTGAATTGCGTTTAGAGCTTAGAGCCGCCATCGACGGCGATGATGTCGCCGGTGATCCAGCGCGCCTCTTCCGAGACGAGGAACGCGATGACCGAAGCCACGTCGTCGGGTTGGCCGATCCGCTTCAACGTCTGCATTCCCATCACCGTCTCGCGGCCTGCTTCGGACTTGGTGAAGTTGGACATGTCGGTATCGATGACACCGGGTGCGACGGCGTTGACGCGGATGCCGCGGGGGCCGAGCGCCGCGGCGAAATACTTCACCAGCGTGCTGATGGCACCCTTGGTGCTCGCATAGGCTGATAAGGTGCCGACGGCCGCGCGCGCCCCGAGCGAAGACAGGAACACGATGTTGCTGCCGTTACCCAGAATCGGCAGCAATTGCTGCACGAGGAAGTAAGGGGCGCGGACATTGACAGCGAACAGGTTGTCGAAGTCCTTGACCGTCATGGTCTCGAAGCTGTTCGCGTTCGAAATCCCCGCGTTTGAGACGAAGATGTCGAGCCGATCTCCAATCAGGTTGCGGACCTGCGCGGCAAGCGTGTGGGCGCCATCAGGCGCGGCGAGATCGGTGGAAACGGCATCGGCGCGTCCGCCAGCCGCGCGGATTTGATCGACCACTGCTTTGGCCTCGTCGGCGTTGCGGCCGTAGTGGACGACAACGCGCGCGCCAGCGGCGGCGAGCGCCAGCGCAGTGGCCCGTCCCATGCCGCGGGACGCGCCGGTTATAAGGGCGGTCTTGTTGGCGAGGCTGGTCATGATGGCATTCTCCTTGGGTTCATCTGCCGAAGCCTTGGGCATCGTCCCTAGGCCTAGAAATGGCCTTCGGGCCGCATCACGGCAACCCGAGCGGCCCTAGCCTTGAAGGCGCATGTCTGCTTTTGGCCCTTCGCGTCATTGCGCGGCGACGCGGCAATTCGGTCGCTCTTAAAGCGCAGCGGACACTCAGCGAGCGGCGCTGCTGGGCGGCAGGCGCAGCGGGCGCCAACGTCTACTGTGGTCAATTTTATACAGTATAAATCTTTATGATAATTTGGAACGTAAAGTCGATCCGGCAGGTTATTACAGACAAACAATCATATTTATTGGAGATTTCAATGAGGAATACCATGAGAAATACTTTACTGGTGACGGTTGCCACCGCCGCGCTGATCGCCGGGGCCGGTCTGGCCTCTGCGCAAGGCCCAGGCGAAAATCGCGAAGCGCCGGGCGCGGCCACCCATGAGCCGAAAGCCCCGGGCGGCAAGATGGACCAACAGCCGAACAGTGTGCCGCAGAAGGCGCCGGCGCCAAATGCGCAGTCGCCCATGAAGGAGAATCCGGCGCCAACCGCACAGGCGCCCGCAAAAGAGGCTCCGGCGCCAACCGCGCAGGCGCCGATGAAGGAGAAGCCGGCTGAGACCGCTCAGGCACCGTCCGTTGCCAAGCCCCAGGCAGCCGAACACGGCGGCAACGCGCAAACTTCGGAGCCACCGAACTCTCGCACGGCGCCGACCACGGCGAGAGACGAGACCAAGTCCGGCCCGCCGGCTGCGCTGTCCACCGAACAGCACGCAAAGATTCGCGACACGTTGCGGGTCGAAAAGTCCGAGCGCCTGACCAGCGTGCCTTTCTCAACCAAGGTCGGCGAAGCTGTTCCAGGAACGGTGCATCTTTACGTCCTGCCTGTTTCGATCATGGAATATGCCCCGCAATATCGCGGCTATGAATACATCCTGGTCGGCGATGAGATCCTCATCGTGGATCCCCGCACCATGAGAATCGTTGCGGTGATAGACGCTTAAGTCGCAGCGGACATCATCTTTGCCAAACAATGAGGGCGGCACGTTCCGCCCTCATTGCACATCATATCGATCCGCAGCTCCGCCGTCTTTCCTGATCTCCGGAACGTCGTCCAGGACGACGTCAGGCAAGTCGTTTTGGATTTTCAGTTTTCCGTTGGCAGCCTCTTTCGCCATTTCGACCCGGAATGCCGCTTAGGCGCCGCAACAGGAGATAGATCATGTCGACCAGCCTCGCACTCGCCATCCCCGTGTTGCTTGTCTCAACTTGTTTTGGCGGCGCCGTCCTTGCCGCATCGACTCAGGAGGCTTGTCGCGGCGTTTCGATGAACGCGACCCAGTATAGCTCCGGTGCGGGCACTGCCAGCGGCGAACCGTTCCGGCCCGACGGCCTCACTGCGGCACACAGAAAGCTGCCGTTCGGAACGCGGGTGAAGATTACGAATCCTCATACCGGCGCCACGACAATCGTAAAAATCAACGATCGCGGCCCGTTTACGCGCGGTCGTGACATAGATTTATCCAGGGGCGCCGCGCGTGCGATCGGCCTCACCAGCGTCGGAACGGTGTGCACGGAAATTCTATGACGCCAGCCGGCGCGATTGTTTCGCGCTCTGGATCAAATCCGTCGTGACGCGCGGGCTAATGTGCCCCAGTCGCCGAACGGCAATTCAGATCGAAATCTGGCGGCCGATCTCCACCACCTGCTGGGTCGGCAGGCGGAAATAGTCGGTGACGTGGGAGGAATTCCTGACCATCGCGGCGAAGATCATTTCCTGCCAGTGCGGCAAGGCCGCGCCGTGGCGGCGATGCAGGATGTTTTCGTGGCCGACGTAATAGACCACGTCGTCGAGCGGGGCCTGGCAACCGCGCTGCTGCGCTTCCTTCAGCAATAGCGGAATATCGGGCCGCTGGATGAAGCCGAAATGCGTCGTGACCCGCCAGAAATTCTCGCCTTCCGGAACCACCGACATGCTCTCCGGCCAAACCACCCGCGGCCGCGACTCAGTCAGCACGCGCAACACCACCACGCGCTCGTGCAACGCGCGATTGTGGCGCAGATGCCAGATCATCACCGGCGGAACACCGCTTGCGGTCCGGGTGAGAAAGACGGCGGTGCCCGGCACCCGCGGCACGTCGCGCGCCTTCAGGTCGGCGAGGAAGTCCGCCACCGCTACCGGCGCCTGCTCGAGCCGGTGCGCGACGGCGGCCGAGCCGCGATGCCAGATCAGCATCAGTCCGTAGACGATCGAGGCAAGCAAGAGCGGCACATAACCGCCGTCGGCGATCTTCACCGAGTTGGCCGCGAAAAATCCGGCATCGACGACGACGAACAGGCCGGCCACGGCGAGGCTGGTCGCAAGCCGCCATTGCCACATCTCGCGCATGGCGATGAACAGCAGGAACGACGTCATGAGCATGGTCAGCGACACGGCGATGCCGTAGGCCGCGGCGAGATCGTCGGATTTGTGGAACAGCACGGTGAGCATGATGGTGACGGCCATCAATAGCCAATTGACGACGCCGACATAGATCTGGCCGTAGCCGCGTTCCGAGGTCTGCGTGATGTGCAGCCGCGGCAGCCAGCCGAGCTGGATCGCCTGCCGGGTCATGGAAAAAGCGCCGGTGATGATCGACTGGCTGGCGATGATCGTGGCCACCGTCGCCAGGCAGACCAGCGGCAGCAGCAGCGGCTCCGGGCACAGGCGGTAGAAAATATTGTTCGCGATCAACTCGCCGCGCAGCGCGATCGCGCACTGGCCGGCATAGTTGAGCACCAGGCAAGGAAACACGACCCACGACCAGGCGATGCGGATCGGGCCTTTGCCGAAATGGCCCATATCGGCGTAGAGCGCTTCGGCGCCGGTGACGCAAAGGAAGATACCGCCCAGCACCAGAAAGCCGCTGAAACCGTTGGTGGCAATGAGGCGAGCGCCGTAATACGGGTTGACCGCCTGCAGCACCCACGGCTCCTGGGCGATGCCCCACAAGCCGAGCGCGCCGATGGTCACGAACCACAACAGCATGATCGGCCCGAACGCGGCGCCGATGCGCGAGGTGCCGAGCGGCTGCACCGCGAACAGCATCAGCAGAATGACAACGGCGGCCGGCACCACGTAGTGCTGCACCGCAGGCGCAGCGATATCGAGCCCTTCGAGCGCCGACAGCACGGAAATCGCCGGCGTGATCGCGCCGTCGCCGTAGATCAGCGCGGCGCCGAGCAGGCCGAGCACGACGATCAGCGGGCGCTGCCGCTGCTTGATGCCCAGGAGCGACATCAAGGCGAGGATTCCGCCCTCGCCTTCGTTATCGATGGACATGGCCACGGTGACGTATTTGATCGAGGTGATCAGGAACAGGGTCCAGATCACCAGCGACAGGATGCCGAGGATGCGCTCCGGCGTGGCGTCGCCGTGCAGATAGTCGAAGGCGGTTTTCAGCGTGTAGAGCGGGCTGGTGCCGATATCGCCGAACACGATGCCGAGCGCCGCCACTCCCGTCGCCGCGACGGCCGCCGCGCGCGGTTTTACAAGCGCGGCATTACCGAGATCATCGGGCACGACCGTCGTCATGATGGACGTCGGCGACCCGCAACCGCCCCAGGCGCACGCATCCGACAGGCCCTCGCCTCAACATCGCCGGCCAGCATGGTTTAGCGTGCGTGACGCCGTTATGACAGAGCTAAGTGGGGGGTAGCAGGGATCAGGAAACAGGGATCAGGCATCAAGATGGGCTGATGCCTCTTGATCCCTGATCCCTGCAACCTGATTCCGGGTAAATGCATCAATGAGCTGATGCTTCTTGATGCCTGATACCTGTAATCAGATTCCTGATTACAGCGGCCGGTGCATGCGGCCGAACAGCCAGCCCAAACCGAGTGCGATGACCACGGCCGTGTAGGGCTGCGTCTCGACGGTGTTGCGCAGCGCTTTCTCGAACGAGCCGGCGGTCTTGCGCGCCGCGGCTCTCGTGGCGTCGGCGACGCTGGAGGCGCTGTCGCGGGCCTGGCCGTAAATGTCCCCGGCGGCGTCCTGCACTTCGCCGGCAACATTGGCGGCCTGCTTCTTGGCATCGCCGAAAGCACGGTTGAAATCGGAATTCTGGGTACGGGTCTCGGCCATTGGGTACTCCCTCGGGGAAAGTGTCGCGGAACAACGCTCGACTGGCCCAAAGGTTCGGCAAACCGGAACGTTTATGGCGTCGCGGGGTTGTTCCGGCAGCCAATTCCGGCGACCGAGGGCTGCGACATGGACGAACCGAAGCGCCAACAGCCCGAAATTCCGCCGCCGCCGCCGATAACCGAGCCGCAGCGCAGCCTGCCGGAAATCCCGCCAGGCATCGATCCACCGCAAAAAAGCACCCCCACCACGGGAGAGAATTGATGTTTCAACATCGTGCATCGCAGTTCGATCCGCGCGTCGCCGCCATTGCCGGTCATCTGCGCGCCATCGAGAAGGAATTAGGCGTACTCGGTAAAAGCGCCGGACGGCGCGCGTCGTCGAGCGCCTCGGCCGCGGGCAACCAGATCCTCGAGACGATCTGGCCGATCCTCAATGAGATCGGCGATTCGTTCCGCCGCGGCCAGCGCGTGGCGGTCGACGAGGCGGCGAGCTTTGGCAACGAAGCGGTCAAGCGCGGCGCCCAGATGGGCAGCGATGCGCTCGGCCAGCTCGCCGATCAAGCCAAGCGTCGTCCGCTGGTCACACTGGCGGTCGCCATCGGCGTCGGCGTTTTGATCGGGGCCGTAGCGCGCCGGAATTAGCGGTCCACCCGTTCCTGTCATTGGTGTCAACCGATCCCCCTGCTAGTTTGCCGGCATGGGGTCGGAGCAGGTCGCCATCCTTCTTGCCGGCGCGTTGGCGGGCGGCATCGTCAACGGGCTCACCGGCTTCGGCACCGCCATCACCGCGCTCGGCATCTGGCTCTATGTGATACCGCCGACCGCGGCCGCGTCGCTGGCGATCATCTGTTCTGTGGTGTCGCAATTGCAGACGCTGCACCTGATCTGGCGCGCCATCCAGTGGCGGCGGGTTCTGGTTTTTGTGATCCCAGGCGTGCTCGGCGTCCCGATCGGGACCTTGCTGTTGCCGCACATCGATCCGCGCCTGTTCAAGCTCGGGCTCGGCTTTGTCCTGATCGCCTATCCGGCCTATGTGCTGGCGCGCAGACGCCCGATCGCCAGCCCGTGGGGCGGGACAGGTGCCGACGGCGCCGTCGGCTTCGGCGGCGGCGTGCTCGGCGGGCTGACCGGGTTGTCAGGCGTGCTGCCGGTGGTGTGGACCGACGTGCGCGGCTGGAGCAAGGAGCAGCGCCGCAGCGTGCTGCAGTTTTTCAATCTGGCGATCCTGTCCTTCGCCTTGGTCTCGCATGCCGCCTCGGGCCTGTTGACGCGGCAGGTGGCCATCGAGGCGGCGATCGTGCTGCCGGCAACGATCGCCGGCGCGTGGTTGGGCGGCTTCGCCTACCGGCGGCTCGCCGACCGCGGCTACCAGCGCGTGGTCATGGTGCTGCTCTTGGCCTCGGGTCTCGGCCTGATCTGGACGACGTGGTGAATGACGCCACCGGATGCGGTGGCGTCGCCGCCGGTCAACGACCCCGCATCCGCGGTGGCGGCGGAGGCGGTGGCGGGTTGTTCTGGCTCGGTCCGAAATTCGTTGCGTTGCCGAGAATCTGCGTGGCGTCGAGCTCGCCGCTGTCGGACGGCATCCACGGCACCTGCGGGCAGTTCGTGCCTTGCACCGAGCCGAGGCCGCAGTGGCCGATATGGGCCCCCGTAAAGCCCGTCACGCCGCCGGTCTCGTTTTGCTTACTCATCGCATAGGCCTGATAGAAGGCGATCTCGTCATTGGGGATGCGCCCGAGATCCTGCGCCAGCGTGTTCCAGTTCGCGATCAAGGCGCCGAATTCGGAGCGCGTGAGCAGAAACGTGCCGGCGCCGTTGACGATCTTGATGATGCCGAAATGATTGAAGACTTTTGTGCCGCCCGGCCCCTGGATGACGGTCATGGTGCCGCCGCGGATGCCGATAACGGCCGCCGACGTGGTGATCGTCGCCTCGCCCTGGTGGCTCAATTGGCCGCCGACGAAGCGCAGCGCCCCCTTGGTGAGCGACACCAGCATGTGGCCGCTGTTGGCGTTCGGATCGTAAACGTATTCGTCGATGACGATGTCGGTGTTCGGCGCGATGCTCATCGACGACTTGTCGGTGAACAACAGCTGCACGGTGCCTGCCGGCGTGGTGTGGACCCGCTCCTTGTGCACGATATGGGCGCCGACCAAGAGCGGCGCGGTGGTGCCGCCGGGCGGCGTCGATTCCGACAGTGGATTGACCGCCGTCGCGGTGCCGACCTGCTGCGCCGAGGCCGATGCCGCGGCGAACAGCGCGCTCGAGAACCCGACGACGAGCGCAACGATGAAACGGCGCGATGATCGCATTGCTGACCTTTAGAATCGCATGGTCGGACCGGCGGTGATGCTGAAGTCATGCATCGAGAATGCCGGGACGTTGGACACATCGGCGCGGTATTGCGCCAATAGCCCGAGATTGAGCAGTTTCCAGATCGGCACTTCCAGACCGAGACCGACACGCCATTCGAGAATGTTCGGCGTGGTGTTCGGATCGATGGTCGGATCGGGCGCGTTATATTGCCACCAGCTCAACCCCGCCGTCGGCGTCAAGGTCCAGCTCCGCCCGTCGTTGAGCGGCGAGAAATTCCACGGCAGCCAGATGTCGCCAGCGTAAGCGTTGTAGCCGAACGGGTTGAAATTGGCGTCGGCGTGGGCGTAGGTGACGCGCGACTGAAAGCCCAGGCTCGCATAGACCGGCCCGGACGCCTGCAGCCCGACCGTCGACAGCGTGCCGCTCATGCCGCTTGCCAGCGGGTAGAGCGTCTGATTGCGAAAGCTCTGCTGCACGACCTCGGCGTAAGGGTCGAGCGAAACGTCGCCGAGCTTGATGCGCGCGGTCAGGCCGCCGCCGAGGCCGCCGTAATACGCCGCGTCCGCCAGCGTGGCGCCAGTGGCGATGAAATACGGCTTGATCGACAAGCCGGTCGCGGTGTCGGATGCGATGCCGAAGCGCGGGCCGGCGCGCAGCTCCATCACGCCGATGTCGAATTGATGCAGCTTGAATTGCTGGGCGTCGTAGCCGAGCGCCGAGGCCTCGAACGTATTGCCGTTCTGCTGCTCGAAATCGTGGACGTAGTTGAGGCCGAACGCGCCGAACCAGTTTCCATCGGGCCGCGCGGCGAAGCTGTTGTTGAACACCCGGCCCGAGGCCAGCACCGTTCCCGCCGCCGGGCCCAGGGCGGCGTTGGTCTGATAGCGCAAGCCGGATTGGACATAGCCGCTGAACTGGTCGGGCTGCAGCTTCTTGTCGATGACCGCGATGAGGTCTTCGGCCCGTTGCTGCAGGCCCGGCGTGATGTCCCTCATCTTCAGCGCCGAAGCGAAATAGCCGCGCGCCATTTCGTAGGAGCCGAGCCGGTAATACAGTACGCCGAGCTCGAAGCGCACGCTGGCGAGGTTGGGATTGTAGAATAAGAGCTGCTCGTAGGTGCTGATGGCGGATTCGATATCGCTCGCCGGCGCCAGCGTGGCGTATTGCAATGCGTTGTTGAAATTCGAAGGCTGCGCCAGGATGCCCTGGAACAGCGGATTCAAAAGATCGGACGTGGTTTGCGATTTGGCCGGGAGGCTCGAAACAACAAGCAGCAGCGCCGGCGCCAACGCACCCGCAACTCTATTCCACGATGCGCGCCAAGTGCCGTCTTTCAAGTTGCTACCCGCTCGACGATTTCGCCTGCCGGATTCGGCTGTTTCGCGTTGCCGGTATTATCGTCCGCTCGCTTTCGCGGAGCCGATGTCAACTTACCGCTGCCGGCCGGTCGAGTCGAGATTTGTGACGGTGGTGGCCGAAAACCGCTGCTTCAAAATGAGACGGTTGGCGGTTCCTGGCACCGGCATTTGCGCTGGATTTGCAGCGAATAACCGCAGATCTCAGCCGTGCGATTGCTTGCGGACGAGATTGATGATCGTCGAAAAATCTTCGGCACTGTGTCCTTCTTGCGCCAGTTGCTCGTAAATTCGCGCGGCGTGGGCGCCAAGCGCGGTTTCGGCGTGCACCGAATCGGCCGCCGCTTTGGCCAGCTTGAGGTCCTTGAGCATCAAGGCCGCGGTGAAGCCCGCCTTGTAGCCGTTATTGGCCGGGCTCGCCGGCACCGGCCCCGGCACCGGGCAATAGCTGGTCAGCGACCAGCATTGGCCCGACGAGGCCGCGACCACGTCGAACATGGCCTGGTGCGAAAGCCCCAGTTTTTCGCCGAGCACGAAGGCCTCGCTGACCGCGATCATCGAGGCGCCCAAAATCATGTTGTTGCAGATTTTCGCCACCTGGCCGTTGCCGGCCTCGCCGCAATGAACGATGCGCTTGCCCATGTGCTCGAGCACCGGCTTGCCGCGCGCGAAGGCATGCGCCGAGCCGCCGACCATGAAGGTCAGCGTCGCCGCCTTGGCGCCGCCGACGCCGCCGGACACCGGCGCGTCGAGGGTGGCGACGCCATTCGCGGCGGCGATCCCATGCGCCTTGCGGGCGCTGGCGACGTCGATGGTCGAGCAGTCGATGAACAGCGTGCCTTGGCGAGCGTGCGGTGCGATGTCGTTCCACACGGATAGGACATGTTCACCGGCCGGCAGCATGGTGACGACGACGTCGGCGGCTTCAACTGTTGCTCTGGCGTTGGCGACGATCTGGACGCCGTCTTTTGCCGAGGTTTCGCGCGATGCCGGCACGACGTCGAAGCCGGAAACATGATGGCCCGACTTCACCAGATTGGCCGCCATCGGCGCGCCCATATTGCCCAAGCCGATAAATCCGATGGTCGCCATCTGCGTTTTCCTTCTTAGGGCGTGAACTCATAAATGCGCTGGGCGGACAGCTTACGAGAGTTCGCATTGCCCCGAAAGCGACCAACAGCCGTAGGCAGAACCTCAGACCAGGACCGCACCGCCGTCCACGACAAGGACTTGGCCCGTGCTGTAAGTTTGCCGCATGAGGTAGAGATACGCTTGAGCGATCTCCGCCGCGTCCCCCACGTGGCCGACTGGCAGCTTGTCCGCTATTTGCTGATACAGCGCCGCGCGGTCCGCTTCCGCCATGTTCGCCCACAGTGGCGTTTGCACCACGCCGGGCGAGACGATGTTGACGCGAATGGGAGCGAGCTCGACCGCGAGCGCGCGTGTCAGTCCCTCCATCGCCGCGCAGATGCTTGCACCGAGCGACCAGCCCGCGTGCGGCCGCTGCCCCGCGATGCCGGAAGTGAAAACGATCGAGCCGCCCTTGCGAATATTGCCGCTGCCATATTTTGCGGCGTAGTAGGCGCCCCAGTAACGCAGCGCGAAGAAGCGGCGCGCCGCGTCCACGTCCGTAGTTGCCAAGCTGCCGAGCTGCAGCGTCTCGCCGGCGGTGAAGACCAAATGATCGAAACTGCCGAGCCGCGCGAACAGCGCCTGCGTTGCATCCCCATCTGCAAGGTCCAATACGTGACCCTCTGTGCCGGTCGGCAGCGTGGCGAGTGCCTCGTCTATTCGCGCCTTCCGGCTGGAGGCGATCACCACAGCCGCCCCCTCGCGCGCCGCCGCTTGTGCGGTGGCCAAGCCAATGCCTGAGCTGCCGCCCAGCACCACAATGCGTTCTCCATTAAAAGCCATGACTCATTCCTCCTTGCTGCCATGCCGTGACATTAGGGCGCTTTCGCCACTTGCTGCCAACGCATCTTTGTCCATACTTAGATGACAGGAGATCATCATGGCATTCGACGGCAGGCTGCTTGGCGGCGTCGGTGTCCTGGCCGCGGTGGTGGAGACAGGTAATTTCGTCAGAGCTGCGGAGGCGCTGGGGCTCACTCAATCCGGCATCAGCCGTGCCGTGGCGAGGCTTGAGGCACGCGTTGGCGTGCGGCTCCTGGACCGGACGCCGCGTGCGGTGTCGCTCACGGACGAAGGCCGCCGTTTCCATGCTCAGGTGGCACCCCTGCTGGCGGGACTGGAGGAGGCGGCATCTGAAGCGGCCGGCGCGGCGCACGCGGTGCGCGGCAGGCTCAGGGTGAATGTCGATCCGTGGTTTGCGCGATTGGTGCTTGCACCGCGGCTGTCTGGCTTCTTGGCGGCGCATCCCCAGCTGTCGATCGAACTCCTGGTCCGCGACACGCTGGGCGATCTTGTGTCTGAAGGAATTGATGTCGCCGTGCGATTTGGCGAGCCCGAGCCATCCGGCTTGATCGCGCGCAAGCTTTTGGAAACGCGCATCCTGGCCTGTGCGGCGCCCGCCTACCTCGCGCGCCGCGGTCGGCCACGGCACCCGCGCGATTTGTTGCGGCATGAATGCATTCTGTTCCGTGACCCCGTTACCGGCCGTCCTTTTCTCTGGGAGTTCCATCGCGCCGGGAAGGTCGTAGAGGTCGAAGTAACCGGCAGGCTTGTCATGAATGATCTTGCGACCAAACTCTCCGCCTGCATCGCAGGCCATGGCATAGCGCAGACCATCGAGTTTGGTCTCGACTCATTGTTGGCGAGTGGCGAACTGGTCCAAATTCTTGCAGATTGGGCGGAGGAGCGATTCCCGCTCTATGCGTATCACCCCTCTCGCCATCTGCCGCCAGCGAAGGTACGCGCGTTCCTCGACTTTGTGGTCGCGAGCATCCCGCCGACTTCGAAGAAAGAAACCGGCAACTCATCTGGGAAAATCCGCCGGCGTCGGCGCTGAGTTGCGCGTTAATGAGTCCGCGTCCTATTTTTCGAATTTGAGTTCCAGTGCGCCGACCGGGCGGAAGTGACGCTCGACGATGTCCGGCGTCACGGCTTCGAGCGTATCCGGCCGCCACACCGGATTGCGGTCCTTGTCGACGATTGCCGCGCGGATGCCTTCGATGAAATCATGGCCGGTGACGCAGGCGAGGGACACGCGATAGTCCTGCTGAAAACTCTGCTCGACTCGCCCGAATGATAGCGCCGACCTGATGTTTCGCAATGTGATCTTGAGCGAGGTCGGCGACATTTTGCCCATGGTGTCCAGCGCCGCGCGCGCCTCGGCTTCGTCGGAATGCGCCAAACGATCGAAAATTTCCTCGACGGTGTCGGCGCCATAGCAGCGGTCGATCCAGGGCCGGGCCGCGGCGAGGCGGCCGGCAGCGGGCGGCATCGAGAATTTGTCGAGCCGCGCCTTGACGTCGTGCATGCCGCGAGAATCGGCCAGCGCTGCCGGAAGCTCATCCAGCCGCGCCGCCGGAATGTGCAGGTCGGCGAGGCCGCAGTAGATGGCGTCGGCCGCAGCCGCGCGCGCGCCGGTCAGCGCCAGATAGGTTCCGGTAAATCCCGGCGCGCGCGCCAGCAGAAAGCAGGCGCCGACGTCGGGAAAATAGCCGATCGCGACTTCCGGCATGGCGACCGACGAGCGCTCCGTGACGATGCGGTGCGACGCGTGCGCCGAAAGGCCGACGCCGCCGCCCATGACGACGCCGTCCATCAGCGCGATCACCGGTTTTGGGTAACGCGCGATCAGGACGTTGAGGTGATATTCGGTCGCCCAGAATTTTTCCGGCAGTTTTTTGTCGCCCGACTTCGCCGCGTCGTACAGCGCGCGGATATCGCCGCCGGCAGCAAAAGCCCGCCCGCCGGCGCCGTCGAGCAGGATCGTACCGACGGCAGGATCGTCGGCCCAGGCGCGCAGCAACGCCGTCATGGTGTCGACCATGTCGAGCGTGATGGCGTTGAGCGCCTGCGGCCGGTTGAGCGTGATGCGGCGCAGCGCGCCGCGGGCGCGGACGACGACGTCGCCGTCCTGCAGAACTTCCTCGCTCATCGGCCGACGAGGCTGCGCGCCACGATCAGGCGCATGATCTCGTTGGTGCCTTCGAGGATCTGGTGCACGCGCAGATCGCGCACGATCTTCTCGACGCCGAATTCGGCCAAATAGCCGTAGCCGCCGTGCAGCTGCAGCGCCTGGTTGGCGACGTCGAAACAGCTGTCGGTGACAAAGCGCTTGGCCATGGCGATGAGGGCTGTGGCATTGGCGTCGCTGCGATCGAACGCGGCGGCGGCCTGCCACAGCAGGGCGCGCGAGGCTTCGAGCGCGGTCGCCATGTCGGCGAGGCGGAATTGCAGCGCCTGGAATTCGTCGAGCCGTTTGCCGAAGGCCTTGCGCTCTTTCATGTAGGCCAGCGCCAATTCAAAAGCCTTCTGCGCGCCGCCGAGCGAGCACGCGGCAATATTGAGCCGGCCGCCGTCGAGCCCGGCCATGGCGATCTTGAAGCCGACGCCTTCCTCGCCGAGCCGGTTGGCGACCGGCACGCGCACGTCTTCGAACGTCACCGCGCGCGTCGGCTGTGCGTTCCAGCCCATCTTGCGCTCGCTGGCCCCGAATGAAATGCCCGGCGTGTCGCCGGCAACGATCAAGGTCGAAATGCCGGCAGCGCCGTCGCCGCCGGTGCGCGCCATCACCGCATAGAGGTCGCCTGAACCGGCGCCGGAGATGAATTGTTTCTGGCCGTTGATGACGTAATGGTCGCCGTCGCGCACCGCGCGCGTCGCCAGCGCCGCAGCGTCCGAGCCGACGCCGGGCTCGGTCAGGCAATAGCTGCCCAAAAGCTCCATGGTGCAAAGCCGCGGCAGCCATTGTTGGCGCTGCGCGTCAGAGCCATGGGCATCGATCATCCAGGCGACGAGATTATGGATCGATATGTAGGCGGCGACCGTCGGGCACCCGCTCGCCAGCGCCTCGAAGATCAAGGTCGCTGTGAGGCGAGACAGTCCGGAGCCGCCGACATCTTCGGCGATGTAGACGCCGCCCATGCCGAGCGCCGCGGCCTTGCGCATCTCGGCGACGGGAAAATGCCGCGCTTCGTCCCAGGCCACCGCATTCGGTGCGAACACGTCGTCGGCAAAGCTCTTCGCCATGTCGCGCACGGCGATCTGATCCTCGTCGAGCGAGAATTGCGGTGACGCGCGTGGTGAAGGATCAAGCATAAATTCAGCCGTCGATGGCGGTCGCGAGTTTCTGCTCGATTGGCCGCGTGCCGCGCGCCTGCCACAGATCGTGCGCGGCCATGCCGATCGCCATGGCGATGACAAAAACGAACACGCCGGGCGACAGCGTCGCCAAATCTGCGATCGCCGGCCCAGGACACAAACCGACAAGGCCCCAGCCGACGCCAAACAGCGCCGCGCCGGTGATGAGCGGCCGGTCGATGTCGGTCGCGATCGGCCACAGGCTTTTCGGAGCAAAGATCGGCGTGCGCGGCCGGATCAGCGCAAAACCGATGCCGGCGACGACGAGGCCCGCCGCCATCACAACGATCAGGCTCGGATCCCAGGTGCCGCTCGGGATGCCGAACACGTCGAGGAAGCCCAAGACTTTCGTCGTCTGCACCATGTGCGAGATCACCAGGCCCGAGCCGAAGATGAAGCCGCAGATGAGGCTTGCGAGTGCCGGCATGGTCAGCCTCCGATCACGTGATGGGTCAGCGCGACGACAATGATCGCCGCGACCATGAACACGACCGTCGCCGCGATCGAGCGCGGCGACAGCCGCGCGATGCCGCAGATGCCGTGGCCGGAAGTGCAGCCGTTGCCGAGCCGGGTGCCGAAGCCGACCAGGAGGCCGGCGACCGCGACGGTGATCATGCTGCCCGGCATTTGCGGCATCGGCACCGCGTGGCCGAGCAGCGCCGCGGCCAGCGGCGCCGCGATCAGGCCGGCGATGAAGGCCAAGCGCCAGAGCCGGTCGTCGGTGCGCGGATTGAACAGGCCGCCGGCAATGCCGCTGATGCCGGCAATGCGGCCGGTGAACAGCATCAACAGCACCGCGGCAAGCCCGATCAGCGCGCCGCCGATGGCCGCCGAGACCGGAGTGAAATTGGCCATCATGTGCCCCGTCGTAGGTGTTCAAGGACGGGCGACATATCTGTCGCCGGCGTGCGGTAGTCTATGGATTAGCCTGTCGCAATGTTGACGGCAATGTGATCGTTTCCGTTGCCGGGCGCTTATGGTATTGTTGCCCCGAGAGATCGCCAAGAGAGCGTCATGAATGTTCATGCTGCAACCGCAGACGCGGAGCGGGCCCAATCCGAGGGTAACGCTATTTACGAAAGGCTGTTGCCGATATTCAAGGAGCGGGGGTTTAAGCCCGGACTTTTCGTTGCGATCCATATCGCGACGGGTGAGTTTGTCACTGCGGAAACGCGGCTGGAACTGATGTCATCCTACAAAGAGAAATTTGGGCACTCGATGGGCTGGGTGAAGCGAATTGAGTACCGGGCGAACTGACAAAATCACTGGATGGGTCGATAGTCGCCGTCGCCCCTTGATCAATCTGCAAGTCTCTCAAGGTAAGATCGCTTGCGCTTGGGTTGACACCGGTTTCAACGGCTATCTGCTGTGGGAATGCAGAACGGACGATTTTTCCGACTTTCCGGGAGAAGTGAGCCCGCTCTTCGAGTCGGTGGAAGTGGCTGGCGGCACGATACTCGCCGCTCTCGCAGCGGCGGACATTCACTGGTTCGGGGAGGAAGACGTTTATACCCGGGTTGAGGCTCTTGTTTCGTCCTCCGCAAGAGAAACCGAATCCGCCGATCCGGTAGCGTATGTCGGAACGGCATTGTTGTCGGGAATGACGCTGTTGGTCGATTTCCTGGAGGCCACCCTGCGTATCGAACGTTCGACGTGACTGGGCTCAAACGACAGCTCTTTTGAATTCGGATGACCTGAATGGATTTCACCCTTTCGCCCGAGATCGAGGATTTGCGCGTGCGCACCCGCGCTTTCGTCGACGAGCATGTGCTGCCGCTCGAGGCCGATCACAGCAATTTCTCCGATCACGAAAATATCCCGCACGAGCGGTTAGAGCCGATCCGCGACAAAGCGAAAAAGGCCGGGCTGTGGGCGCCGCAGTCGCCGAAGGAATACGGCGGCATGGACCTGCCGATGGTGGCCTGGGCGGTGATGTACGAGGAGGCGGCGCGCTCGCTGTTCGGGCCGCTGGCGCTCAACTGCATGGCGCCCGACGACGGCAACATGAACGTGCTGAAAAAGCTCGGCACGCCGGCGCAGAAGGAAAAGTGGCTCAAGCCGATCGTCGAGGGCAAGGTGCGCTCGTCCTTCGCCATGACCGAGCCGGCGCCCGGCGGCGGCTCCGACCCGAGCATGATGAAGACCTACGCCGAAAAGCACGGCAGTACCTGGAAAATCTACGGCCGCAAGTGGTTCATCACCGGCGCCGACGGCGCCGCGCATTTCATCCTCGCGGCGCGCACTTCCGACGACAAGCGCAAGGGCATCACCACGTTTTTGTTTCACAAGGACCAGCCCGGCTGGCGCATCGTCCGCCGCATCGCGATCATGGGCCCGGAGGAGCACGGCGGCCATTGCGAGCTCGAATTCGACGGCCTCGAAGTGCACGACGACGACGTGTTCGGCGGCATCGGCAACGGGCTACGGGTGGTGCAGGTGCGGCTCGGGCCGGCGCGGCTGACCCACTGCATGCGCTGGCTCGGCTGGTCGAAGCGCTGCGTCGAGATCGCGCAGGAGTACGTCAACCGCCGCGAGGGTTTTGGCGTCAAACTCGCCGACCGCGAGAGCGTGCAGATGAAGCTCGGCGAAGTCGGCCACAACATCCATATCGGCCGGCTCTTGACCATGCATGCGGCGTGGAAGCTCGACCAGGGCGATTTCGCCCGCAAGGAAGTCTCGATGGCGAAGCTGCATTGCGCCAACACGCTGCACCAGTCCGCCGACGTCGCCATCCAGCTCAACGGCGCCCGCGGCTATTCCAAGGACACCATCGCCGAATGGGTCTATCGCGCCGCCCGCGCCGCCCGCCTGGTTGACGGCGCCGACGAGGTGCACAAGATGGTGCTGGCGAAATTCATGCGCGAGGAAGGCCGCGACTTTTGGATGTGGAGCGCGGGGAATAGGGTGTAGGCGCTCACCGTTTGTCCAGGATGCGTATTCATGGACGCGCCGACATTGTGTCCGCTTTCGTCAATCGGTCGCTCATAACCCAAAGCCGACATTCGGCCCTTATTCGATCGCGTCGTCCGCACGACTGACGAGAGCTGGCGGGATGGTGAGGCCGAGTGCTTTGGCGGTCTTGAGGTTGATGACCAGCTCAAGCCGAGTTGGAAACTCGATCGGCAGATCACCCGGCGCAGCCCCTTTGAGAATTTTGTCGATGTAGGTGGCGGCACGCGAAAAATTCTCCGATTCATTGACCCCGTAGCTCGCAAGACCCCCGGCCTCAACACCGGGACGGTCTGCGAAGATCAGGGGCAAGCGCAACGGCAGCGACAGTTCGAAGATCCGCTTCTGCCCTGAGGTCAAAAGTCCGTTCGGCGGTACGATGACGGCGCGAACACCCCCCTGGCTCAGCCGCCCAAACGCACCTTCGAAATCATTGATCGTCCTGACCTCCTCGATTTGCACCTCGACGCCGCGCGCATTGGCTACGGATTGAACCTGTTGTTCGAAGCGCTTCATGGACCCGCCGGCAGGGTTGGCAAGGAACCCGATCTTGGCTGTGCCGGGGATCGCATCGAGCGTCACCTCCGTCAGCTTGCCGAACATTCCCTCGACGTCCGACGCAATTCCCGTGACGCTGCCTCCGGGATGCGCCAAGCTCGCGGCGAGGCTCGGCACAAAGCTATCGCTGAAAGCGGGACAGACGATTGGCAGCGTCGGCGCAATGCGCTTCATCGCTCTGGTTGGGCTCACCGCGGAAGCCAGGACGACATCCGGCTTCAACTGGACCAACTCTTGTGCCAAAACCGTCAGCTTTTCAGCGTCACCATCGGCATAACGGTAATCGATGTCCACGGTTCGGCCCTCGACATAGCCGAGACGCTGCAGACCATTGTTGAAGGCGGCAAGATGGAGTGTGTTGGATGCCGCAGAGTTAATATCGAGAAATCCGATACGGGGACGTCCGCCCGCAGCGCGGGCGGCGAGCGGCCACACGGCTGTGCCGCCGAGACCGACGATGAATTTCCGCCTTCCGATATTGATCGCCATTTGACCGCTACCCAACGGGTTAGGCCCGCTCCCAGCCAAGAAAAATATCACGCCTCAACATCAGGGTCTGTGACGTATTCCACAACTCGCCGGGGCGCCGACGAGATGCGGAGTATGGCCGATTATGTCACTAGCCGCGGGGCAGCGAAATGTCCGCTGTTGCGTGGAGCGCGGGGAACGGGGTGTAGGCGGCCATCATCAGCCCTTCCGTGACAGTCGGAAATGCTACCCCTTGGGCGGCGGGAGGACCTTGCACGTGGTCAAAGAACAGGACGCGGGCCACGATCCCGCGGAATTACAAACCGGACAAAACATAACCGTGCAAGCGCATCCCCATTTTCCGCTGCATAGCTTTCCATTGAACGTCTGGCCGGCCTCCACCGTTGCCATCGTCGGACGGTAACAAGGCATGATCGTTTGTGCCTCGGCGCCTGGTCCGCAACAAACAATCCCGGACAAGGCGACGGCGATTTGGAGGGAGAACAAAGATGGGCGTTCGGACATGGCTCCTCCTTTGTGCTTTGCCGTCTACTTCTTGGTTTCGGGTTCGGCTTTTACTTTCATTTGCTTCAAATCACCATTCAACTTCTCCATCGCCGATTTGAGCGCGGCGATCTCAGCGCGGGCCGCGGACAGATCGCGATCGGCGGCGGCACTCTTCTCCTGAGTGTCGTGGGCCAGTTTGTTCAACGCTTGCTGAAGAAACTCGACATTCGCCTGCAGGCATGCGGTGCGTCGCTCCATCTGCTTTTCGGCCGTGCAGACTTCCATGCCGCGAATGTCCTGTGCGGCCGCGGGCGACAGCGATGTCACGAGCGCCAGTGCCGCAGGGCGCAAAAATTGAGTCACTTTGTGCCACGGCTGCCGCAACTGCCGCTGTTCGCGTTTCATGCGGGAGAGCTTACACGATTCAACGCACGAAGAGTGCAAGAAGCTCGCGCCCGCCGGCGATCAGAACGGACGCGTCTCGTTGAACCAGACCACGTGCGCGTCGTACCATGAATTGACATTGGAATTGCAGCTGACGACGCGGCAATGCCCGCGTTCGGCCTTCTGCTCGCATTCCGCCAGCGCGCGATGGGAGGCGGCGGACTGGTTCCGAAAGCCCCATGACCGGGCCTTCACTGTGCCGTCGGTGGCGCCGCAGCCCCAGTTGGCCTGGACCGGCGAAACCGGCACGGCGCAGATCAAGGCCGCGACACCCAGCGTGAAAATGATCGTCTTCATCATTTTTTGCTCCAGTGGCTTGGCAATTTTGCCTGCATGGTCTTGTTTGCCTGAATGGTCTTGGCGATGGCGGCCCGATCGCGGGTCGCCGGGATTTAAATGCTACAGAGCGTAGCATTTGTCAATGGCGGGTGAGCAGTCATTCGCCCGAAGGTTTCGCCGTAGCGATATCGCGGCAGCCGTTTCGCTAATGTCGTTTGCGCGCCGCTCGCCGCTGCTTGCGGCGCTTGGCCGCCCTCTTGCGGCGGCAGTGGTCGCAGCGGCAGCCGCCTTCCTCCAAAAAAAATTCCAGATATTCCTTGCCGTAGTCGTAGGTGATTTCCTCGCCCGGCTCGATATTGCGCAACGCTACGATGACGATGCCGCCATTGCGTCCCACCGGTTCGGCGTTCGGCCGGCAGGAGTGATTGAAGTAGCGCGCCACGTTCGATCGCGACGAACCGTCGATGGTCACGCGCTTGTTGACCTGGAACATGTAGCGCGAGCCGCGCGCTTCGAGGCGGTCGGCTTCCTCGGGGTTCATGCGCCGGCCGCGATAGGTCGCGATAGTGGCCCGGCGCTTGATCGGCTTGGTCGCGAACAGCCCGAGGCCCGTTCTGGAGCGGCCGACGCGAAAGGAACGTGGGGACATCTTCTGCGCTTTAGCCGCAAAATTTCAGAATGTCATTGGCGTTTGCCGGATATTCACAAAAACCACGACGGCGGATGCGCATTCACCGCCGCGACAAGTCCGCGATCACCGCCTGTGCCGCGTTGTGTCCCGGCGCGCCGGTCACGCCGCCGCCGGGGTGGGCGCCGGAGCCGCACAGGTAAAGTCCTGGCAGCGGCATGCGGTAATCCGCATAGCCACGCATCGGGCGCAGCGAAAATAGCTGGTCGAGCGTCAGCGCGCCATGGAAAATGTCGCCGTTCGGCAGGCCGAAGATGCGCTCCAGGTCGAGCGGCGAAAGGCTTTGCCGCCCGATCACGCTCGACTTGAAGCCGGGCGCATAGCTCTCCACCGTGTCGATCATCAGGTCGGCGACGGTTTCGCGGCGCTCGTCCCATGACGCGCCATCGGCGAAGTGCGGCGCGACGTGCTGACAGAACAGGCTCGCCACGTGGGTGCCGGGCGGCGCGAGCGTGTCGTCGAGGCTCGACGGGATCAGCATCTCGATGATCGGCGCCCGGCTCCAGCCGTAACGGACGCAATCGCGATAGGCCTGATCCATGTAGGGCAGGCTAGGCGCCATGATGATGCCCGCGGTGTGATGGTCGCCGGCGCCGGGAAGCGCGGAAAAATCCGGCAGCTTCGACAGCGCCACGTTCATGCGGAAGGTGCCGGAGCCGGTCTTCCATTTTTTCATGCGCGCCGCCATGGCGCGGGGCACCGCCTCGGACGGCACCAAGGTTTGAAAGAGGTATTGCGGATTGACATTGGCGACGACCGCGCGGGCGCGGATCGCCGTGCCATCCTGCAATACGACGCCTGCGGCGCGGCCGCGCTCGACGATGACTTCGCGTACCGCCGCGCCCACATTGATGCGCACGCCGTGGGCGCCGGCGGCGCTCGCCATCGCCTGGGTGATGGCACCCATGCCGCCGATGGCGTGGCCCCAGACGCCCTGCTTGCCGTTCACTTCGCCGAAGACGTGATGCAGCAGCACATAGGCCGAGCCCGGCGTGTAAGGGCTTGCCAGATTGCCGACCACCGCATCGAAGCCGAGCACTGCCTTGATCGGATCGGACTCGAACCACCCGTCGAGCACATCGGCGGCGGATTTGCGAATGAGACGCAGGGCCGCCGTGGCGGCGTCGTCCTGCCATAGCCGCTTGCCGATGGCCGCGAGCTTGCCGAGCTCGCGCGCGCTATCGCTAAAATTCCGCAATGCCAGATTGGGCGGCGCCTCGAGCACGAGGCCGCGCAGCACATTGGCGACGCGACCGATCTCGGCCTGATAGGCGCCATAGCGGGCGGCGTCCTTGGCGCTGAATTTGGCGATCTGGTTTTCGCTGCGGCCCTCGCCGGTAAGCAGATAGCGGCCGTCGGGCAGCGGCAAAAAGTTCTGCGCGCGGCGCTCGACGATGCGCAGGCCGTGCTCATGCAGCTTGAGATCGCCGATGATTTTCGGCTGCAGCAGGCTCACCGCATAGGCCGCGGTCGAGTTGCGGAAGCCGGGCCAAAATTCCTCGGTCACGGCGGCGCCGCCGACGACGCCGCGCCGCTCCACGACGCGCACGCGCAGGCCCGCCATGCCGAGATAGGCCGCGCAGGTCAGCCCGTTGTGGCCGGCGCCGATGACGATGGCATCAAGATCGGACATGATATTCGGACATTGGCATTCTTACGGGGCGGGATTGCCGGCCGATCCGAGAAGATCGCGAAACCGTGAAAACGGGACCCTGCCGGACCATGCCACAATATATGAGCCGCACTACAAGCTCCGATGGGAGCCAGGAAAGTAGGAGGCCCTATGGTTGCGCTGACAATCAATGGCGAGAGCAAGACGGTCGATGCACCGCCCGACATGCCGCTGCTTTGGGTGCTCCGCGATCTCTTAGGACTGACCGGCACGAAATTCGGCTGCGGCATCGCGCAATGCGGCGCCTGCACGGTGCACCTCGACGGCAAAGCCGTGCGCTCCTGCCTGCTGTCGGTCGGCGCGATCGGCAACCGCGCCATCACCACGATCGAAGGTATCGGCTCAACGCCGAGCGGCGCCAAGGTGCAGAAGGCGTGGCTCGATCTGGAAGTGATCCAGTGCGGCTATTGCCAGTCCGGTCAGATCATGTCGGCGGCGGCGCTGCTGGAGGCCACGCCGCGCCCCGACGATGCCGACATCGATGCCGCCATGGCGGGCAATATCTGCCGCTGCGGCACCTATGTGCGCATCCGCGAGGCGATCAAGCGCGCCGCGGACGGCCAAGTATAGGAGGCCGCCATGAAATCGCACAGTGCGCATCGCAATTTCCATCCGCTGCCTTCGCGCCGGGCGCTTGTGACGGGCGCCTTGGCCGGTGGCTTCGTGCTCGCATTCCGCCTGCCGGTGAAGGCCGCGAACGAGCCCAAGCAGCCGCCCGACAATCCGGCCGGCCAGTTCGCACCCAATGCCTTCATCCGTATCGATCATGCCGGCAAGACCACGCTCGTAATGCCGCAAGTGGAGATGGGCCAGGGCGTCTATACCGCCATCCCCATGATCCTCGCCGACGAGCTTGATGCCGATTTCGCCGCGGTGACGCTGGAGCATGCCCCGTCCAGCGACAAGCTCTATGCCAATCCCATGTTCGGCATTCAGGCCACCGGCAATTCCAATTCCATCCGCTCGTTCTGGAAGCCATTGCGCGTGGCTGGCGCCACGGCGCGGGCGATGCTGGTGGCGGCCGCAGCCGGCCAATGGCAGGTCGATCCGGCGAGCTGCTCGGCGTCGAACGGCAAAGTCACACACGGCGCGAGCGGGCGTGTTGCGGCCTACGGCGATCTGGTCGATGCGGCGAGCAACGTTCCGGTGCCGCAGAATCCGCCGCTCAAAGATCCAAAGGACTTCGCGTTGATCGGCAAGCCGCTCAAGCGGCTCGATACGCCGAACAAGACCGACGGCAAGGTCGTCTATGGCATCGACGCGCTGTTGCCCGGGATGAAGTTCGCGATGCTGATGCAGTGTCCGGTGTTCGGCGGCAAGGTCGCCCACGTCGACGACAGCGCCGCGAAGTCCGTCCCCGGCGTTCGACAGATCGTCGTGCTCGACGATCTGGTCGCGGTGGTCGGCGACCACACCTGGGCGGCCAAGAAGGGCCTCGAAGCGCTGGACGTGACATGGGACGAAGGGCCGAATGCCAAGATCAGTTCGGCCGATGTCTGGGATGGCCTGCGCGCCGCGAGCAAAAAGGACGGCGCCGTCGCCAAATCGGTCGGCGACGTCGCCAAGGGGTTGACGCAAGGCGACCGGGTCGACGGCGAATACGAGCTGCCGTTCCTGGCGCACGCGCCCATGGAGCCGGTGAACTGCACGGTGCATGTCACGGCAGATGCCTGCGAAATTTGGACCGGCACCCAAGCCATGACGCGCTGCCAGTCCTACGCGGCACAAGCGGCGGGTCTGCCGCCCGACAAGGTGACCATGCACAATCACCTGCTCGGCGGCGGTTTCGGCCGCCGGCTCGAAGCCGACATGGTCGTGGCTGCGGTGCGCATCGGCAAAAAGGTCGACGGTCCGGTGAAAGTCATCTGGAGCCGCGAAGAGGATATGCAGCACGACGTCTATCGTCCGGTCTATCGCGACACGATTTCGGCTGCGCTCTCGAACGGCAGGATCGTCGCCTGGAAATATCGCGTCACCGGTTCGTCAGTGATGGCGCGTTGGTTTCCGCCGGGGTTCCAGAACGGCATCGATGTTGACGCCGTCGATAGCGCCGTTGATATCCCCTACGATATTCCGAACCTGCAGGTGCAATACGTGCGTGCCGAGCCGCCGGCCGTGCCCACCGGCTTCTGGCGCGGCGTCGGACCGAACAACAACGTGTTTGCCACCGAATGCTTCATGGACGAGCTCGCCCGCAAAGCGGGCAAGGACCCGGTCGATTTCCGCCGCGGCATGCTCGACAACAATCCGCGCCTGAAAGCCGCTCTCGATCTGGTCGCCGAGAAATCCGGTTGGGGCCAGCCGTTGCCGGCGCGCACCGGCCGCGGCGTCAGTGTCCAGCCGTCGTTCGCCAGTTTCATCGCCACCGTCGTGGAAGCGGAGGTTGATGAGAAGGGCGAGGTTTACTTGCGCCGCGTGACCTCGGCGGTCGACACCGGCATCGCGGTCAATCCCGATACGATCATGGCGCAGCTGCAAGGCGGGCTGATCTTCGGACTCACGGCTGCGCTTTATGGCGAAGTCACCATCGACAAGGGACGGGTCCAACAATCCAACTTCAACGACTACCGCATGCTGCGCATCGATCAGGTGCCGAACATCGAGGTGCACGTCATCAAGAGCGAAGAGAATCCGGGCGGCATCGGCGAGACCGGCGCGACGGCCGGGCCGCCGGCGTTGCGCAATGCGATCTACGCGGCGACCGGTGTGGCGCTGCGCCGTCTGCCGATCGACCGCCGCGCGCTTGCGGTCAAGGCGTAGGCGTCATGCGCGCCCGCACCGTGATTGTTGCCGCCGTCGTCCTGGTTGCCGCGGGCGTGTTCGTCGTGGAGATTTTTACCAAAGGACCGCTGGCATTCGCCGGCGGCCACACGGTGGCGCTCGCCGATTACCACGCGGCCGATCCGACCGGCGTTCCGCAAAATCTCGCCAATGCCGATCCGGTCAAGCGCGGCGAATATCTCGCCCGCGCCGCCGATTGCCTGGTCTGCCACACCGCGCCGGGCGGCGCCGACTATGCCGGCGGCTTGGCGTTCCCGCTGCCGTTCGGGACGCTGTACTCGACCAACATCACCCCCGACAAAGACACCGGCATCGGCAGTTACAGCGATCAGGATTTCCTCGACGCCCTGCGCCGCGGCAAACGGCGCGATGGCGCGCGTCTTTATCCGGCAATGCCGTATACGTCCTATACCTACATCACCGACGCCGACGGGCTGGCGATCAAGGCCTACCTTTTCAGCCTGCCTGCGGTGCACGCGGCCGCGCCGGACAACTCGCTCACATTTCCGTTCAACCAGCGTTGGGCAATGGCGTTCTGGTCGGCCCTGTTCAACCCCGATGCCCGCTTCGCGCCCAATACCGATCGCACCCCGGAATGGAATAGAGGCGCCTACATCGCCGAAGCGCTCGCCCATTGCGGCGAATGCCACACGCCGCGGAACCTCGCCTTCGCCCTCGACAACGGCAAAAAGTTCGCCGGCGCGATGACCGCGGGCTGGCACGCCTTCAACATCACCTCGGACAAGGGCTCCGGCATCGGCGGCTGGAGCGACGACGAGCTGTTCGCCTATCTGGCAACCGGACACGCGCAAGGTCACGGTACCGCGGCCGGCCCCATGGGCGAAGCCGTCGACCAAAGTTTTAGCCAGATGGCGCCGTCCGACATTCACGCGCTGGTCAGCTATATGCGCAGCGTTCCGCCCATCGCCTCGTCCGATCTGCCGGCAACGCTGGCCCCGCCGGCGCCGGCTTCGCCGAAGGACGGCGGCGCAACGTCGGATGCGCTCGGCAAAAAGATCTTCGAAGGATCCTGCGTCAGCTGCCACAACTGGACCGGCGTGAGCGCGATCACCCCTTACGCAACAGTGGCCGGCGCCCGCGCGGTCAACGACCGCAGCGCCACCAATGTGGCCCAGATCGTGATTTCCGGAACGATGCGGCACGCGCCTGCAGGCGTGGTGTCGATGCCGGCCTTTGGCAGCACGCACTCCGACACCGAAATCGCCGCGGTGAGCAATTATGTGACGGCGCGGTTCGGCAGCGCGGCATCCAGCATCACCGACAAGGACGTGGCAGGGCTGCGATCGCAGACGGCCCGGTGATGTGGAATCGTGTAGCGTAGCTAGGTCGATGGCTCATCGACCTGTCCGGCTCTTGCCATAAGTCAGCTGCTGCGGCCATAAGGCCGGCAAGTTCTCAAAATCCTGAAGCCGCCCGTAAGGCGTCATATCGAGCAGAGCGCGGGCGTCGATCAGACGCTCGGTGCCGCGCGCGTAGACCGAATAGGTGTGGAAGACCTCGTCGCCAAGGCGAAACGAAAACACTGAACCCGTGCTCCTCTCCCTCGATGGCATTGGGGCCGTTCTTTGCCTCCAGCTCGGCCTTGTTTCGATAATTGTATTCGACCGGAGAACCTCCTCATCGCTGGAGGCCTGAAAGTCGTAGTTGAAATCGCTGCCGAATAAGGAAAACCACCGAAAAATCCATCCCTTTCGCCCTGGAGGCATCGAGCTTGACCAGCGGAGCGCACGACACCAGCACAAACGTCCTGTCGCGGTCGTTGAGCATCGACAGATCGCCGATGGCGATCACATAGCGCCTGCAGCCTGGGCAGCCGTTCTGCCACGCCGATCAACCATGAAATGACAGACGACAAGTTGCCGGTGGCCCGCAAACAGGTCTTTGAGAGCGTTGTCCCGTTCGGGCCATCGAAGATGTAGTCCTTTTCAACCTTCACCATCGGTAGACGGCGCCGTTCGGCGTTGATCCGGTCATATTGCCGGGTGCATTCCTTCTCATGCGCGAGCAATTTCCTACGCTCGCCGAGCCACTGGTCGCGCGAAACAATCGGCGGATGCGGGATTGTACTTGCTGTCATCTCGCTTTCTCCGGTTACGCGTGGAAATACTATTCGGGCGGCTGCTCAGCCGACTAGACCAGATACTCCGCGCCGTCCGTGACGTAAGAAGCGTTGCGAAAATCGCGGATCCATGCGACCTTGTCGGCCGACCACAGAAATAGATGAAATACTTCAATAAAGGCACCGGCGCCCCAATCGACAGATTGGACCGCGCGACCGGCATGGAAGAGAAGGCCCGCAGTCGACCGCCGCGTAGTTTAAGAAGCACCCACACAATTCCGCCTTTCATCCTGGTCTTGTTACCGCCCAAGTGCCTTTCGAGATCAAGACCGCAGTTGGGGCGAGTCGCGTGATGGAATGGGACATATCGCCAGTGTTGGCATGGGCTTTTTGAAAAAGATACGCGGCAAGCCGTCCGGTTCTTCAGCGTTCGCGAACCGCAGCGCGGACAAAGAACAGTGTTTTTGACGGAAGGCCGAATCCAGCATGCCGCAGATTTCCATGAACAGCGAAGCCACTGGTATGGCCATACAAGATAAAGCTGCTGCGCTGCGCGACCGGGAGCCGCTTGAAGTTCAAAGCTTGCGGTTCGATCTGGAGGCTATCGACGGTGTCGGTCGGATCGGCAATCATCTCTATGTCCTCGCCCGATCGCAGCGCTTCCTGCCAATTGCGCCGTGAAAATCCGCGCGGTATTGTGAGGATCAAAACAACCAGCCCTCGGGATTGCCGATCGGCCCGGCGGCGAACAACTCCACCGCCTTGATCAACGTATCCTGCACCACGTCCTCGCCGTCGATCACGGAGGCGACCGTACGCGCGCAATAGCGATGGAGCCTCGACCAGCGATCGCGGCGAAAATTCGTCGCGCCCTGCGTCGCCGGCGTCGTCGGAACGATTTCAATCTGCCGACATGCAATCTCGCCTTACTGGTCACCCAGCATCCGTCCGACAGTGGTACACACGGGTATGCGGAGGTTCAACGCAGCGTTCTGTGAATATACGGTCTGACAATTCCTGAACGGCTTCCAGATTTCTCCGGAGAATAGCGCCGTGTTTGGCTTCCCATACGAAATGGTTAAAGCGTATCGTCGTTAAGCCTGAGCTACAGATAGCGAAGGATTGGGCTTGCGGCCTTCAATTCCTCGAATACCTTTGCGATCAGCCCGGCATTTCCGTCCGCCGCCTCGGGCTTTGTCTTATACCTAATCAAGGTCCGTTTCATCGTTTTCTCCATCGTCACCAGGCCGTCGACGATCGCCCCGTCGCTGTTCCGCGACGGGATCGCCACGTCTCAGCCTATAGACGTCTGGTGTCGGTCAAAGGATCGGTCAAAATCAATCAGAAAGGGGTCGCCTGACAACGAGACCACTCGGACAGGACATGAGCGTGAGTTGCTGGTTCACGCCGTCTTCGACCGCTATTGTCGGCCGGCTGCTGCAGTTACGATAACGTCTTTCGCATCAAGAAACTCCAAGGAGCAGACATGAAACTCGCGTTTTTCGACAATTATAAGCTCGGCGTGATCGTCGGCGACAAGATCGTCGACGTCTCGGCCGTGACCAAGGGCATCAAGGCGCTCGGCCCGCAGGACGTGATCCGCGGCGTGATCGAGAAGTGGAGCAGCTACAAGGGCAAGCTCGCCGCCGCCGCCAAGAAGGGCAAGGGCAAGCCGCTCGCCAAGGTCAAGCTGCGCCCGCCGCTGCCGAAGCCGGAAAACATCATCTGCATGGCGGTGAACTATATGGAAGACGGCACCTTGCCGGAGCCCGCCCCGATCAACGCCTTCATGAAATCGCCGAGCGCGGTGATCGGCGACGGCGACACCATGGTGCTGCCCGACATGGCGGCGAGCGTGTTCGAGGGCGAGGCCGAGATCGCCGTCGTCATCGGCAAGAAGGCCTCCCACGTCAAGGCCGCCGACGCCATGAAATACGTGTTCGGCTATACCAATTTTATCGACGGCTCGGCGCGCGGCGTGGTGCCGCCGACCAACGTGTTCTATCAGATGAAGTCGCGCGACACCTTTGCGCCGATCGGCCCCTATATCGTCACCGCCGACGAGATCAAGGATCCGCAAAAGCTGCAGGTCAAGCTGACCAACAACGGCACCGTGTATCAGAGCTTCAACACCGACGACATGGCGCACAAGATTCCGCGCTGCATCGAATGGGTGACGTCGATCCACACGCTAGAGCCCGGCGACATCCTGGCCACCGGCACCAACCATCGCGGCCTCAACCCGTTCATGCATGGCGACAAGATCGAGCTGACCTGCGAGGGCTGCGGCACGCTGCACATCACGGTGCGCGACGATCTCAAGCGCAAGTGGGCGCGCATCACCCGTCTGCAACACAAGCAGAGCGGCGCCGAAGGCGTGCACACCAAGCAGACCGGCGGCAAATACGCGCCGGCGAAGTAGGACGGATCAGCGCAAGCGTAATCCGCCATGCGGTCGCGAGGCCGCGGCGGGTTACGCCTTGCGGCTAACCCGCCCTACGGCATCAGGCCCCGAACCACTCCGGGTGCTCGGTAATCGCCACGACGCTGCAGGCGAACGTCAGCACGCAGATCGTCCACAGCAGCAGCGTGAGATACCTGTCATCGGTCATGGCATCGGCGAAGCAATCGCCGTGCCAAATCGGGCCATTAGCAATGAATTCTCAGTCCCGATAGCTGCGGTCGATGCCGTCGAGGATGCGCAAATAAGCCGGCCAGTCGGCCGAGCCGCGGCCGGAATCGTGGTGCTCGTATTGGTGCGCGGTTTTCTCGCAAATCGCTGCCGGGATTTCGATCAGCGCGCCGCCGGTCGCTTCCATCTTGAGTTGGATGTCGGCCGCTTCGAGCAGCGACTTCATCAGCACGAAGGCTTCGCGCGCGGTCTTGCCGACCGTGAGCAGGCCGTGATTGTGCAGGATCAGCGCGCGGTTCTTGCCGAGCGCCTTGTTGATGCGGGCGCGCTCGCCGAAATCTTCGGTGATGCCTTCATAGTCGTGATAGCCGATGCGATTAAAGAAGCGCACCGCCGGCTGCGACACCATGCGCAGGCCATGCTGCAGCCCGGCAAGCGCCATGCCGGTTTCGGTGTGCACGTGCACGGCGCAATTGACGTCGGGCCGCGCCGACAGCACGCCGCCGTGCAGGGTAAAACCCGGCCGGTTGACGCCCGAGGATTCGTCGAGGTCGTCGTCCATCGAGACCTTGACCAGATTCGACGCCGTCACCTCGGTGTAGAGCAGCTCGTGCTGCTTGATGAGGAATTTGCGCTCCTCGCCCGGCACCCGCATCGAGGAATGATTGTAGATCACGTCGCCCCAGCCGTAGTGCGCGATCAGCCGATAGGCGGCGGCGAGGTCGACACGGGCTTCCCATTCCGCCGGCGCGATGTCGGCTTGGGTGACGGGCGCGATCTTGACGTGGGTGTTCATGGCCTGGGCTCCGCGTGAGACGAGCAATCTAGCATCCCGCGCCGCCGCCGCGCAGCCCCCTCCTGCGGCGCCAAGCTGCGGCGCCAAGTGCGGCACCAAGACAAGCGAAAGTTGCGGCCATTATTAACTCATCCTCAACGGCTGGCGGCGACTCTGCTGTTATGGGAGCGACGCGTCCATTTATGGCATTTTCCAAAACTGCGGGCCTCACGGCGGCGCTCGCGGTGGCGCTGTGCGCCAGCGCCTCGCTATCCGGCACGCCTGCGGAAACCCGGCACGCCTTGCAGCAGCAATACCGCCGCCCCGCGGAAATTCCGTTCCCGCCGAGCAATCCCTACTCGGATGCCAAGTTCAAGCTCGGCCGAGCGCTGTTCTTCGACCCGATCCTGTCCGGTTCGGAGGTCCGCTCCTGCGCCACCTGTCATAATCCCGGCCTGTCATGGGGCGACGGCCAGGCGCGCGCGATCGGCGAAAAACAAATACCGCTGACGCTGCGCTCGCCGACGTTGCTCAATATCGCCTGGATTCCAAAGCTTGGCTGGGACGGCCACTTCCGCGACCTCGAAGAGGTCGCCATGGGTCCGATCACCGCGACCGGAAACATGAATCTGTCGGAAAAGGCTATGGTGGAGCGCCTTGCGGCGATCCCGGGCTATGTCGACGCGTTCGACGCCGCCTTCGGCGAAGGCGAGGTCACGGCGAAAAAAATCGAATTTGCGCTCGCGACCTTCGAGCGCACGATCGTGTCGAAGGACTCAGCCTTCGACCGCTGGATCGACGGCGCCGAGAGCGCAATCAGCGAGCAGGCCAAGCGCGGCTTCGACCTGTTCAACGGCAAAGCCAATTGCGCCGCCTGTCACAGCGGCTGGGCCTTCACCGATGCCTCGTTCCACGACATCGGCACCGCCCGCGGCGACGATTGGGGCCGCGGCCGGCTATTCCCGACCTCGGTGGCGCTGCGCTACGCCTTCAAGACCCCGACTTTGCGCGACGTCGCCCGCCGCGGCCCCTACATGCATGACGGCTCGGTGCCGACCTTGGAGGCGGTGCTCGACCTCTATGACCGCGGCGGCATCGAGCGGCCGAGCCGGGCCGAGGAAATCAAAAGGCTCGGACTGACCCAGGCCGAGAAGGCCGACCTCATCGCCTTCCTGACGACCCTCAACGGCACGCCCGAGCCGGTGTCGCTCCCGGCGCTGCCGCGCTGAAGCCCAATAAGAGACTGATTTAGCTAGATAATAATCGGTAGTCCGCAGCTTGCCAGCGCCAGCCCGCCGAGCAATAGCGCGCCGGCGCCGGTTTCCAGCGCTTCGATATGGGCGGGGAAACGCTTGGCGGAATAGGCGACAACGGCGCCTGTCATCACGCTCAACAGGCCCAAAATACCGACCACGACATTCTCCCGCGGACCACTGCGGTCCGGACCAGCCACGCTTAACGGCCAATGCTTACCAGCCGCCTAGCCAGTACGATTGAAAACGCCGGTATCCAGGGAAGCGGCAACCTTAAGGTTAACAACAATTTAAATGCCCGAGATGGGGCTTTAAAACGTCTTAAGAATGTGTTAAAAGCTTAGTCATGCCAGGGAACTGCGGGCGGCAGTGGAACTGGCACGTGAATTGAAATTCGTGGCGGGTGAGGGTTCTAAATGCGTTGGCTGGCAAAACGGTTGCCAATCGCGACCGCGATCCCGGTTTCGTTTGTCTTCTATGTTGGATTGTGTGGGACAGCGAGCGCGCACGTAAAGTGGTTCTGCGCCTATAATGTGGCCGGCCAACCGGACGGTCTCGAGAACGTCCTCTGTCTCGACTTCGAATTTCTCACCGGTCTGTCGATCCTCGCCCTAATGGCCGGCTCGCTGCTGGAGGGCACGCCGGTCGGCACCGCCGTCCTGCATGCGCTCGACCGCGCGACCGCCCTCATCCGCAACAATCTCGAGATTATTTTTCGTTGCAGCGTTGCGTTCTTCTTCATCGCCATCTGGGGCCTCGGCGGCGTGCTGCTGACGCCGGAGCTCAAGACCGACTCGACCTTGATCGGCGTCATTCAGCTCGGCATCGCTGCCGGCATGGTGTCGCGCCGTACCATGCCGTTATCGGCGCTGGGCATTTTCACGCTGTACGCGGTCGCCGTCTGGAATTACGGCGTGTTCCATCTCGCCGATTATCCGGTGTTCCTCGGCGTCGCCGCTTATATGGCTTTGACCGGCCTGCAGAAAAATTTGTTCGGCGCCCGTCCGATCGACGTGCTGCGCTGGGCCGCCGGCATCACCTTGATGTGGGCGTCGATCGAAAAATGGGCCTATCCGGAGTGGTCGTACCCGCTGTTCATCGCCAAGCCGGAAATGTCGATGGGCTTCACGCCGGATTTCTTCATGCGGGCGGCCGGCGCGGTCGAGTTCGCACTGGCCTTCGCGTTGATCTGGACGCCGCTGGTGCGGCGCGTCGGCGCGGCGATGCTGGCCGCGATGTTCATCAGCGCGGTGTTCGAATTCGGCAAGATCGATC